>JBBSNY010000085.1:0-1776 GCA_038260305.1 Solirubrobacterales bacterium | reverse complement strand
TCACCTCGGCGTCCTGCACAGCGCAAGCGACGGCTACGTGGAGATCGCCGCCGGGCGACGGCCGCCCGGCGGCAAGCTGCGGATCACGACTCGCAAGGATGCGGGGCACTTCCTGCCCGGCGGTGCGAGCGGCGACGAGGGCTGGCTGCAGGAGCTCGTCGAGCTCGCCGGATCGCACGCTCGCGTCGGCGATGAAGTGTTCGTCGGTCCCGCCGTCCGCGGTGACCGCGCGGCCGCCAAGGCCAGCGTGACGCACACCAACTGGCTGTGGATCGACATCGACGGAACCGACGGTCTACCGGCCGTCCGCGCATTCCTGCGTTGCAAGCCGGCGCACCTCGTGGTCGAGTCCGCCGGCTCGGGCGGTGTGCACTGCTACTGGCGGCTACGGACCCCGCTGCCCGCTGAGCGCCTGCTGGGGACGGGCAACGACGCCGATCGACCAGGCCAGAGGTCGACCTGCGAGCTGATCGAGCTCGCGCACGAGCGGCTCATCTACGCGCTGGGGTGGGAGTGGCGTGACGGTCGCCCAGTGCCGACCGTTGCCGACCCGGCGTGCAAGGACCGCTCGCGGGTGATGCGCCTGGCGGGGACGGTGAACGGCAAGACCGGTCGTCACGCACGGATCGTGTGGGCGGACTTCGCGCTGCCCGCATGGTCGCTACGTGACCTGATCGGCGATCTGCCGGCGCCGCCACGGCCGGCACGTCGTCGCGGGCGGCGTTCCGGGGTGGCGGTCAGTCACGAGGACCCCTACAAGCGCATCGCGCCGGTCGAGTACTTCCGGCGGCTTGCAGGGATCGAGGTGCCGCGCAACGGTCTCGTGTCCTGTCCGAACCCAGGTCACGCCGACCGCACGCCGAGCTGTCACGTCGGCACGGATGCCGGTGAAGGGTGGTGCTGTCACGGCTGCGGAGCGGCCGGCGCGATCTATGACCTCGCCTCGGCACTGGAAGGCGGCCCGACCGGCCGCTGGCTTCGCGGCGAGCAGTTCCTTCGCGCTCGCGCACGGGTGCGAGACGCGTTCGACGACGTCTGACGGGTCACGGGCCTCCGACAGACGTCGGAGGCCCGGCGTCGCGTCGGAACGCCCTCCGACGTCGTAGGTCACGGCGTGGGCCGGAGCGGTGGTGCCGACCATCGCGGTCGCATGCCGCGCCTGCGACCGCGGGCCACGCAGCCGTATCCGATGGCGGATCGCACGTCATCGCTGAGGCGATGACGTCGGCACCGGCGAATCGCATGACCCGGCCCGCCGGGTGACGCCGGCGACCGGACGCCCACGCCCCACCGTGCCCTGACCGCGTGGGCGAGCAGTTCCCGCCGGCTCTCGCGCGCGGGGCCAAGCGCTCACGCCGTCTTGCCCTGCTCCGAGCCCGCGTTGCGGGGCTCAGCAGGCCCACGTTGCTCCCAGAAACGTCGCCGAGCGTGCACATCCGGGCGCGCGCTTCGGCCTTTCCATTTGAGCCCGGAGGATCGAAGGAGACTGCAATGTCACAGGAAACAGCGAACTGGCTGAACACGATGACGCTGATCGGATTCACCGATGAGCGCGGACACGCCTGGCACTACCGCGCCGGCAAGCAGGCCGCAGAGCCCAACCACTACCCGCTGGCGATCCCCGTCGAGGATGTTCGCCGGCGGCTGTTCGGCTGGAAGGTGCTCGAGGGCGACATCACGTCGACCGCGACGCTGCTCAGCGACGACGGCGTCGACACACTCCGGATCACCGATCCCGACCGCAAGGCCATGCTGCGCCCACCGGGCGCACTCGGC
>JBBSNY010000084.1:0-1799 GCA_038260305.1 Solirubrobacterales bacterium | reverse complement strand
GGTCGTGCAGACCGGCGTGAAGTTACGCGGGTGAGAGAACAGCACGCCCCACGAATCGCCCAGCCAGTCGTGAAAGCTGATCGTGCCTTCCGTCGTCTCGGCCTCGAAGTCCGGGGCCGTGTCACCGATGTACAACGCCATGAAGGTGCTCCTCCTGATGCATGCGAGAGATCTGCCCTTGACCCAGGGCGCCGCGCCGGAGCACGACTCTGAGGGCTCGTGGCGATCATATTCGCCCGCCTCGGGCGGCACGGGCCATCCGCGCGCGGCAGCGCGCACCCGCTCGCGCCCGATGATCGAAAGTACTACGGTGGGTGTGTGGAAGACGACGACATCAAGATCCTCGTCACGCGGCTGGCGCGCGTGCATCCCTCGGGCGGGACCGTCGTCGAGCGCGCGGCGATCATGGCCGAGGGCACCCACTCGACGGCGGTCATGTCCTGGGTCCTCGCCCACGGTGGCACGCCGGAGGTGGCGAAGGCGCGCGCGTCATCGCGCCACGGCCTGCACGGCGCCCGCGTCGACGCGAGCGGCACGTCCGAAGCGCGCAACCCCGCGCGCTACGTACTGCCCGCCGGCGCGCTGGACTGACCGGGCGCGCCCAAGCTCGGCACGGCTCCACCACGCGGCGTGATCGCCGTCATCGTCGTCGGGCTGCATAATCGATCGCGTGCCCGCCGAGGAGTGGATGCGCGCCGTCCATGTCGCTCGATATCTCAAGCGGGCGAACGGCTGTCCGCGCCGCACGGAGGGCGAGACGGCGCTGCTCGAGCAGCTCCCGCGTGACGCGCGCCGCATGCTCGATCTCGGCACCGGCGACGGCCCTTGAGGAGCATCGGAACGAAAAGTCACGATAAGGATCGCGTCGGCGATTGACGCGGGTCGGGGCAGGTGTCAGTTGCTACGTCGGGGCGGGTCGAGCAGCTGGGTGATGTCGGCGACGGCTGCGGGGCCGGGGTTGACGTAGCGCATCGCGGTGCGGGGCGACTTGTGTCGGGTCTTGGCCATGATCAGCTGCCGCGGGACCTTCTGGTCGCCGAGATGGGTGGCTGCGGAGTGGCGCAGCTGGTGCAGTTGCCATCCGGTGAGCTGCTTGAGCAGGATGCGGGCGCGGTCATAGCCGAGCCGCGGCCGGCCGGTGTGGGGGCAGATGTCGCGCGCCGCGGGGCGACGCGCCGGCACGGGCTTGCGAGTGGCGAGGAACAGCGGCCCGCTCGAGCGGCTTGAGCCGTCGAGGAGGCGCAGGAGCCGTGGAAGCAGGTGCGCCGTGCCGGTTCCCCAATACACCCATTCGGTTTCGCCGCCCTTGGAGCGGATCGGCGCGCGGCGGTTGTCGAGGTCGAGTTGCTCGACGTCGAGCGCGAGGATCTCGTTGGCGCGGGCGGCGGTCTCGTAGAGCATCCGCCACAGCGTTTTCTCGCGCAGCGGCAGGTCGCGGCGAGAGAGTTGACGCTCGATTGCGGCCTTCGGCAGATCCTTCGTGGCGTCGACGTGTTCTCTGCGGCGCTCGCAGTTGGCGGGGACAGCGGGCGCCGGCCAGCGCTGCAGATCGCGACACCATGTCAGCCAGGCATTGACCGCGGCACGGTTGCGATTCCATGTCGACTCGGCGGCCGTGGCCCTCAGGGCGTTGAGGACCGCGGCGATCTCATCGTCGGAGATGTCGGCGAGCTCGCGGCCGGCGCCGAGCTCGGCGCCGAGCTTGTCGATCACCCCCGCGTAGGCGCGGCGGGTGTTCGCGTTCTCACATCGCGGCGAGGACAGGAACGCGTCGGCCGCGGCCTGCAGGGTGACGCTCG
>JBBSNY010000083.1:0-1917 GCA_038260305.1 Solirubrobacterales bacterium | reverse complement strand
TCCCTCCAAAGAGGCTCTCGACACCCCGCTCAGCCACGAGGATCTCTCCCCGAGACCGGGGTCTGCTACCCGGCGCTCCGGCGCCTACCGGGACGGGACTCGCACCCGCCGGCCTGATCCAGCTTGCAGGACGCAACATGACCGCACGCTATCGCAGCGCATCGCGCGTAACGAGCGATCCCGCTCCCGCTGACGCCTGACACGCGCCGCCGTTCGCGCGCTCCCACTGTTGTTCCATCTGCGGCACTGCGGCCGGTGTGAATCCTGCGTACCGCCCCGTGCTCGGGTTCTGTCCCCCAGCAGGGAGCAAAGGAGGGAGCGCGCGTCGTCCGAGGCCAGCCGGCTCGATCTCGCGGTACGCTCCGACGCATGAAGCGTTCCGAACCGCCCACGATCGTGACCGTCGAACGGACGGCGCTCACCGACGATGAGCGTGCCGCGCGGTTGGCGTCGCTCGCCGAGCGGCTTCGCAGCCCGGCGGGACTCGATCGCGCGGCGCTCGAGCGCATCGAGCAGCTGCCGGGCGCCGAGTAGCGCGCCAACCCGAGCGTGCAAGCACACGACCTGCTGCGCTCAGGCGTGCCGTTCATCGCCGACACGTCGACATGGTGGCGCGCGCTTGCGCTCCCGGGCGATCTTGGCGCGCTGCTGCAAGAGGCGGTCCGCGATGACCGGTTCTGGATCACGCCGATCGTGCGCATGGAGATCCTGTACTCGGCGCGCACGAGCGTGGAGTTCGTCGCGCTCGAAGCTGAGCTCGATGCGCTACGGATCGTTCGCAACGATCGTGCGGTCACCGACGCCGCCATGCGCGCGCTCGCCGAACTGGCGGCACACAACGACGGCTATCACCGCGTGCCGCTCACCGATGCACTGATCGCTGCGGCGGCCGCCGAGCACGGGGGCCTGGCCGTGCTGCACCGCGACGCGCACTTCGACCGTCTCGCCGAAACGCTCGCGTTTCGGAGCGTCGCGCTGCCGGGACCCTGAACACAGCCACAGGGCCAGCCTTCACGTTCCGCGACCTCGCATGGAACAGCCCGTCCCCCGCGGACTTCCGGGCACCGCCAGCACGCGAGGCGTGCCCCCCAGCTCACAAGGGCTGGATTGCGCGTGGAGCAGTCCTCGAAGTGCCCAGCCGGCGCTCCTGCTCGTCGTCCAAACGGGCACTGGCGCGTCGTCGCGGGACCGAAGCAGCGGTTCACCTGGGGCCCGGCCGAGTGGCTCAGGGGCCTGGGCGTCGGCCTGTGCCGCGGCGAGAATAGAGCGCGTCGAGCCTTTCGTTGACGAACCGTGCGAAGAAGGACCCGAAGTCAGGCGCCAATTCGCCGCCAAGAAGGTCGGCGCCCAGTTCACCGGGCCAGATCCATACAACGGGCATTTCTGCGTCGTGCGTTGAAGCGCTCGCGTCGAGTGCGATGGCCGAGGAGTCATCGAGATCTACGAGCTTCAAGTACTCGGGCGGGAGCCCGAAGGTACGCCTTGCATCAAGCGTTTGCCACACGACGTTCGGCGTGCCCGATGCTTCAGGATCTGGCACGACACCGTAGATCTCGCGGCCGAGGATGCTTCCTGCGCCGAACTGGTAGAGAAATGCCCGATAGGACGGTGGAAATAGCAAGCCGACGAGGCGTTCAGACTTATCGACGTTCGCTCGCGATGCGGGCCCTACGACCGCCAAGTGATCAGCGTGCGGCTCAAGCGACTTGACCGCGAGCGAGTACCGGGAGAGCGCGCTCACGATTGGAAATCCTTCGCTTGCTGGCACGAACAAAGGAGGTTGTCCTGATCGTCGTGGAACTTCGAGACGGCGATCCTGTGAATGAATTATCTCAGACGGCCGAAACGGCGACCTCCGGCGCCGGGGTCGAGGAGGTCGTGTGAGCGGTGCTGACGGTGCGCTGGGCGGCGTGTCGT
>JBBSNY010000082.1:0-1955 GCA_038260305.1 Solirubrobacterales bacterium | reverse complement strand
CCGCAAGAACTTGCTGGTCCGATAGCTGGTGCCGTTCGCGGACTGATGTGAAGCGAACACGAACGAGGAGCCAGCGATGCACACTAGTCAGTTCATACGGGCAGGACAGATAGCGCTGGCCGTTACGGCCGTGGCGGTCACTACGGTTGCGCCCCCTCTCTGCCAAGCTCGTCGTAGACGGCGTCTCCTGATGGATTACTGAGCTTGAGGGCCAGAACGGATGTGTTGTTGTGTCGCAGGACTTGGTCGGGATGAAGGAGCAGGGGTTGGACGCCGCCGCCGGTTTTGCGGTGCGAGCCGAAGGCGAGCGCCGGGAAATCGGCGGCGCGCGCGTGCCGGCGCGGGAGGGGGTGCCGGACCCCGAGCTTGTGCAGAAGGCCAAGCGCCGGCAGTTCACCGCGGCGTACAAGCTGAAGGTCGTGCTTGAGGCCGAGCGTTGCACGCGGCCGGGTGAGATCGGCGCGCTGCTACGCCGCGAGGGCCTCTACAGCTCGTTGTTGACGCAGTGGCGCCAGTTGCGAGACAGCGGCGCGCTGCACGCGCTGGAGCCGCGCAAGCGCGGCCCCGCGGGACCGACAGCCGATCAGGTGGCCAACACGGTGCTGCGCCGCGAGCGTGACCGGGCGGTCTCGGATCTCGCGACCGCGCGCCGGGTGATCGAGGTGCAGGGAAACGTCTGTGCGCTCTTGGACGAGTTGCTGGCCAAGAGCGCGACCGCAAGCGACGAGCGGCCGGCAACGCGATGATCGACGCTGCTGTCGATGACCTCGCGCCGTTGGTCGGCGAGCTCGCGGCGTGCCGCGCGCTGGGCGCGTGCCGGTCAAGCCGTCACCGCCGCAAGTGCCCGCTGCCGGCGCGGGCGCCACGGCCACGCCAGACCCCGGATCGTGCGCTCAGTGAGGCCGAGCGCGACGCCGTCCTCGCGCAGCTGCACAGCCCACGCTTCGTCGACGCGTCGCCGGCCGAGGTCTACGCGACGCTGCTAGACGAGGGCACGTATCTGGCGTCTGAGCGCACGATGTACCGGCTGTTGGCCGCCCGCGGCGAGAACCGTGATCGCCGCGACCAGCGCACCCATCCGCCCTATCAGCGGCCCGAGCTCCTTGCCGAGAAGCCCAACGAGTTGTGGTCCTGGGACATCAGCAAGCTGCTGGGCCCGGCGAAGTGGACGTACTTCTATCTCTACGCGATCCTCGACGTCCACAGCCGCTACATCGTCGGCTGGACCGTTCAGCACCGCGAGAGCGCCGCGCTGGCCAAAGCACTGATCGCCGACACCATCCAAAAGCAGCAGATCCCCGACGGCCAACTGACCATCCACGCCGACCGCGGCACGAGCATGACCAGCAAGCCCGTCGCGTTCCTGCTCGCCGATCTCGGCGTCACCAAGACGCACAGTCGCCCCTACACGTCGACCGACAACCCCTACTCCGAATCCGCGTTCAAGACGCTCAAATACCGGCCCAGCTTCCCCGCCCGATTTGACAACATCCTCCAGGCCCGCGAACACCTCCGCGCGTTCGTGCATTGGTACAACAACGTCCACTGCCACTGCGCGATCGGCCTGATGACGCCCGCGACCGTCCATCACGGACTCGCCGAGCAGACCCACGCCGCGCGCGCCGGCGTCCTGGACGCCGCCTACGCCTCAACGCCCGAGCGCTTCGTCCGCCGGCCCCCGACCCCGCCCAGCCTTCCCGGCCCGGCATGGATCAACAAGCCCGCCGAGAACCCGTCGCCCACAGAGCCCGCACGCGAGGAGGCCGCCCACTAAACACCTCGACCCGCCGTCTCATTCGACTTGACAGGTTCCGGCCGCCAAGCCGCGCTACCACGACGCAGAAGGCGCACCTCGCGACATTCGCCGGTTACTGGGGGGGTCATGGACGGATGCTGACGATTACGCGCAGCGGCAGCGCCAAGGAGTCGATCGGAGACGGTTGCTGCGACCCCGT
>JBBSNY010000081.1:0-2296 GCA_038260305.1 Solirubrobacterales bacterium | reverse complement strand
TTCGAGCCCAGTATCGCCCACTCCGCAAACACGGCGATTAGCACGGAAATCGCCAGCTCACCGCCGAGTCGGGCGGTCTGACGTGCCAGACTACGGTCCCGTGAAGCAGTCGGCCACAGGTCACGTGACGCTCACCGGCGATGTCGCCGGTGAGTACGTCATCTGCGAGCGTCGTCCCGATGGCACGCTCGTGCTTGAGCCCGAGACCGCCGCGCGAGCGAGCCTGCGCCGTCTTGGTGGGACGCCCGCAACCAAAGCCGAGTTCGAGGCGTTCGTCGCCGAGAACGGTGTACTTCCTCCCGACGGCGAGGGATAGCTCGGGCCGACAGCGCCGCGCCACGGCCGAGCACGGGTCGTGTTCGACGACGTGCTCTGGGACGAGGATCTCGCCGCGGCGACTAGCGAAGCCACCCACGCGGCCGCCCGAGCGCGCGATGAACTGTCGCGCCACGGTGCCCCGCTCGATGAGCTGCGCGCGTGCGACGAGAACGCCCGCGACGGGTCGAGTCTGCCGGGGTGCGTCAAGCTGTACGTGCCGCTACCGGCAGGGCCCTGGGGCATCGTGTTTCAGCTCGCTCGCGATGAACACGGCGTGTTCCTCGCGGTGCTCGCGTTCGGGCTGCGCCACCCGCCCAGCAGTCGGCGCGCGAGCGTCTACGCGGTAGCTCACCACCGCCTGCACTCGTAGCGGCTCGAACCCCGAAGGGCCATGCCGGCAACGCCGGGGTCACCACGCAAGACGCTTCGCTACCGGGCCGTCGCACGCACTGCGCTCCCCGGAATGTCGAGACATCGTCGTTGCGGGTGCTCGCCCCGTCAAGAGACACCGCTGACGCGGCTTCGCTGCGCTCGGTCCTCGCAAGGTCGGACTGCTCCTGACACGCCTGTGCGCCGCACGTTCCTCGCTCTCCTACTCCGGGGGGCAGGGTGATCTGAGCAAGGTCATCAGCCCGCCGGCCACCGAGACCGGAGGCCATTCATGCCCCAGCACTTGATCCTGATCGCGATCGCCGACGACCACCAGCGCGCGCACCTCGCGACGCACCTCGACGCCGACGGGCACACCGTCTACGCCGACACAACTGTCCTCGCCGACCGCTAGCGTTGTATAGGCATGAGCCCATCGTCCGACGAGTCGTCCGCCCAGCTTGAGGATCAGCTCGACGGCGCGTCGAGGACGCTATCCAGCCTGCGATCACTCGACGCGCGGGAGGCCGAGCGTGTTGCGGCGCGAATGGGCCGTCTCGCGTCGCAGCTGCTCGAGGTGAGCCCGCCCATCACAATGGCCTCGGTCCATGACCGCTCGGGCACCAAGCCGGCGAGTCGCGAGGACTTCGCGTCGATCGTTGACGAGATGGGCTCGGCCGACCGCGAAGGCTGAGCGGGCATGGCTCCGCGTCGCCACGCGGTGCCCTTCGGTGAAGCGGTGTGGCTCGACGCTGTGCGGGGCTTCTCGCGCGCTTCACTAGTGGGTGATAGTGGCCTTCGGGCACCGCCATCCGCGCCCCGGCGTGCGCAGCGTGTACGAGCGCGCGCATCGCCAGCTCCACGGCCGCTTCCCGCAGCGACGCTGACTGCCGGCGGAGATAGTCGCCCGGTGTGACCGACTCAAACGGACCGGCCGGCGGCCACGCGGCATGCCGCCACGGCGAGCTCGTCGCAGCGCTCGTTGAGCTCGACGCCGTTGTGGCCCTTGACCTTCTTCCACGTGACGGTGTGGCGTTCGAGGGCGGCGAGCAGCGCCTCCCACAGCTCCTGGTTCTTGACCGGTGTCTTGGCCGCGGTCTTCCAACCGCGCGCCTGCCAACCGACGTACCAGCGCTTGACGATCGCGTCCATGACGTAGCTCGAGTCGATGTGGACCGTCACCGTGCAACCGGCGCGCAGCTCCTGCAGGCCCTCGATGACGGCTTGCAGCTCCATGCGGTTGTTCGTTGTCGCTGGGTCGCCGCCGGACAGCTCGCGTTCCTTGACGACGGCCCCGCGCTCGTCGCGCGCGACGAGGATTGCAGCCCAGCCGCCCGGTCCCGGGTTGCCTGAGCACGCGCCGTCGGTCCACAGTTCGTAGGTCATGGGGCCGGAGGGTAGGCGTCGCGGCCGACATACGCACCGGATCCGGGCGCGCTGACGGCGAGCGAGTCCCGATAGCGTCCCGGGCATGTTGCGTCCTGCAAGCTGGATCAGGCCGGCGGGTGCGAGTCCCGTCCCGGTAGGCGCCGGAGCGCCGGGTAGCAGACCCCGGTCTCGGGGAGAGATCCTCGTGGCTGAGCGGGGTGTCGAGAGCCTCTTTGGAGGG
>JBBSNY010000080.1:0-2368 GCA_038260305.1 Solirubrobacterales bacterium | reverse complement strand
GGATGAACGCGCTCGCACAACACGACGTCCTGCGCCGCCTCGACAAAGCGATGCAGGCGTTCTTTCGCCGCGTCAAAGCCGGCGAGAAAGCGGCGGGATTTCCGCGCTTTCATCGCTTCGACCCCTATGGCGGATCGATCACCTGGGCCCAGCACGGCAACGGGTGCCGCGGGCGCGAAGGGCAGCGCCTGTACCTGCAGGGTGTCGGGAACGTCAAGATGCGCTGGCACCGCCCGCTGCCCGCTGACAGTCGCGTGACGCAGGTCACCGTCAACCGTCGCGCCGGCCGCTGGTACGCCGTGCTGTGCCTCGAGCTCCCCACCCCCCAGCCGCTGCCCGCGACCGGACTCGCGGTCGGCGTCGACATGGGCGTGCGGACGTTCGCGACACTCTCGACCGGTGAGCAGCTCCCCGGCGCCGGTGCGCTGCGCCGCGCCGAGAAGTCGCTGCTGCGCTCACAGCGCAACGTCACGCGCAAGCGCCGCGGCAGCCGCCGGCGCCACCACGCCCGCCGAGATCTCGCTCGCGCGCACGACCGAGCCCGCCGCGTGCGCCGCGCGCACGCCCACCAGGCCGCGCGCGAGCTCGTGAACCGCTTTGACCTCATCGCCGTCGAGGACCTCCGGATCCGCAACATGGTCCGCTCAGCGCGCGGCACGCTCGAGCAACCCGGGAGCAATGTCCGTGCGAAGGCCGGGCTGAACCGGTCGATCGCTGACGCCGGCTGGCGCCAGTTCCTCCTCCTGCTTGAGAGCAAGGCCGCGGACGCCGGCCGCCAGGTCGTTGTCTTCCCAGCGGCGGGGACGAGCCAGACGTGCTCAGCGTGCGGCGCGTACTGCCCCAAGGCGCTGTCACAACGCGCCCACCGCTGCAGTTGCGGTGTTGTGCTCGATCGCGACCACAACGCCGCGATCAACATCCTTCGGCTCGCGCGAGAGCCGGCGTGGAGGGCTGCCATGAGGCGGCCCGTTGAAACGCATCCTCGCCCACAACCGGCCCGTGACGGAGCCGTCGCAACGGTCTCCGGGGACGGACGAGATCGCGACGGACAGACGAACGTGGGGTGCTGCTTGGCCCAGTTGTACTGGTCGCAACGGTCTCCGGGGACGGACGAGATCGCGACCTCTACAGGCGCGGAGGGCTGTACGCCGTCACAGCCGGCGTCGCAACGGTCTCCGGGGACGGACGAGATCGCGACATGTGGCGCCGTGCGGGCGGCGAGTGGCGGGTGCGGAGTCGCAACGGTCTCCGGGGACGGACGAGATCGCGACCGCGGGGCGGGAATCGCCGTCCACGAATGACGACGCCCAGCCCCCAAGACATCCGTTCTGATCCCGTCGAGGGTCATGTCGGCTCTCGACGGGGCGTCGCACGAAGGCTTCTCGAGCTCCCCAATGTGGGGTTGGCGTCTGGTCGATGCTGGCTGTGCCATCGCTTCGATCTTGCCGTTCTTCGCGCGACGCGCGAGCGTGCGGTGAGCGAGTTGGCGATTCTCGAAGTGCTGGCCGACACGAAGCCCGGGCGTGCTCTCTCGGTCGATGTTCTCGCTGCCCGCCGCGGGCGTGCACGCGAAACGGTGCATCACATCGTCACCCGCCTTGTCGAGATAGGAGAGCTGGAGCTCGTCGTTTCCGATGGGCCACTGTGCTATCAGAAGAGCGCCGAGGCGCGGGCGAGGGCGATGGCGCACATCTCGGGGCTGGCCGACACGAGCGTCAAGACCGGTGTTCGGATCCCGGTCGGCCCGCGGTTCTACAGCGACAACGTCTTGGAGCGCTTCTATGGCAGTGATCGGCGCCGTGCGCGCAGCGAGCGTGTGGCGCTCCGCATCGAGAGGGACGCCCACCGTGCGCTGTCCAAGCTGCAGGTCGCGACGGCGCTTGCCCACGAGGCCGACGCGCGAGCAGCGGCTGATTTGCGGTCGCCGCCGCGGGGATGACTCGCCGCGGCGGGCCGGCAAGGTTGCCGGCCGCGCCGCGCCCTTTAGGGCAGATCCAGCCTGTGCGGCGTCCGTGCGCGACGCCCCAGGCGAGGATGAGCTCGGGGCTCCCATTGCCGCCACCGCGCGCGTTGGATGGATTCGTCGGTGTGGCTCGGGACGTTCCATTGGCAGGCCGGCGTGAGCGCGCTAGGCTGCCGGGTGCGCCACGACCCAGGCGCGTCCTCTGAGCCGCTAACGCCCCACGCGCGAGCGACGCAGACGAGCAAGGTGCGACGCACCGGGACACGACCCTCATAGCCCGACCGGCTGTGATGCGTGGGATCCAGCCAGACCGAGGTATGACATGAGCAACAAGAACAGGGCATTCACGCGCGCCGTTCGCGCGCGCATGGTGCAGACCGGCGAGAACTACACCACCGCACGGAG
>JBBSNY010000079.1:0-2659 GCA_038260305.1 Solirubrobacterales bacterium | reverse complement strand
TCCCTCCAAAGAGGCTCTCGACACCCCGCTCAGCCACGAGGATCTCTCCCCGAGACCGGGGTCTGCTACCCGGCGCTCCGGCGCCTACCGGGACGGGACTCGCACCCGCCGGCCTGATCCAGCTTGCAGGACGCAACATGTGCGCACATCATTGGCGTGATCGCGACCCGCTGTGCGAATGTCCGGAGGAAGCGTTGCGCGCCTCCATCGACGAGGTTGTGACCGGTCTGGCGGCGTGGGTGACGGGCGGCTCGTACTGGGCCACGCCGGACCGGTGGAGGGCGCGCGATGTCCGACATCCGCGACACGTCGCAACGTGGCAGCCGCTTCTTGAGGCTCTTGAGCGCGGCACCGGATCCTCTCGAGTCGCCGCGAGAGCCACCGACGTGCTCGACGCCGGTCTGCAGCAGCGCGCCGGCGCCTGCGGCGGGGGGCTCGCGCTCACGCTCGACGAGGACCGCACCTACCGGCTGCTGCTCGAGCTCGGCGCCAAGCACGGCCCCATCGACCCGGTGGCGGTGTGCGAGGACTGCCGCGTCGTCTTCCGTCCGGCGCGTAAGTCCCGCGCCGCGAAGTGCCCGCGCTGCCACAGCTCGCCGCGCCCGGCCACGCCAGCGCCGTGCGGCAACACGCCGGCCGCAATCGCCCGCGCACGCGCCGACGGCTGGATGCCTTATCGCGCGACGATCGCTCGCGAGACCTTCGACAGCCTCGGCACCCGCAGCGGCTGGCGATCGGTCACGGTCGCGTGGTGTGAGATCTGCAAGCACCGCACGGAAGGCCGCGCGCATGCACGCACGTGCTCGTCCACCTGCCGATCACGCAAGGCGCGCCGAGATCGCCGGCAGTGCAAGGCCGGGGCTCACGAAGCTGGTGATGGTGGCGACGCAAGGACGTCACCCGGAGGCGGACGCTCCCCGGATCTCGGTGATGCTGCCGGCGGAAAGCCAGTGATCACGTGCCGCGCGTGGCATCCACGGTTCCACGCGCCGCCGCGCAGCGGCCCGTTGCCCCGCCCGAACGGGGCCGGACGGTGACGGCTGTGTGGCTGCTTCTTAGCGGTCTGGTGGCGGTCACCGCCCTGTACGCGCCGGAGAGTGACGCACCCGTTCACCAAGGCGCAGGTCGACGTGGCGCGGGCGCAGTCACGCATGCTGACCAGATATCGCGCGACGGGGTCGGCGGCGAGAACGTAGCTCCGTGGATGCCGGATTCCCGTATCAGTCACCAGTTGACGGGGCGCCCCGTAGGCGCGGCCTGCGCTCTTGGGCGCCTGGTGAGCGAGACCTGCGCGCGGGGGCCGTGATTGTCTACCGGGCGCCGCATCGAGCGTGACGTGAGCCACCTCACGGAAGCTCGGCCTCGTCGGCAGCGCGTGTCAGCACGGGTTCGTAGCCGCTCGGCTCGCTGTCGAATCCATCCTTGAACACCCAGAGGTGACCGCTGCGAGGGCACACGAGGACGTGCGTGAACGTCGAATACAGCTCCTCACTTGCGATCTCGCCGGCATACACGTCAAACTGAACGTCCGCGATCGCGAGCCACTCAGTTGGATTCGGGATCTCGCCGCTCGTCGAGAGGATCTCCCCGCACACGCATCGAAACTTGCTCATCAGTCAGCCTCCGTCGAACACTCGGACATCGCGAACTCTCGAACCGACGGGTTTCGCTGCGCGTCAACGAGGTCGTTGATGATCTGCGGCGAGATCGTCAAGGCTAGCCTGCCGGCCGTCCGCTGACGTGGCTCCCACGGGCCGTCCCCTAGGTGCTCGGGGATCAGGGCAGGCGGTCAGCGGTCGAACGGGTCTCCGGCGGGGATGTGCCCGGTTACGTCCGTGTAGAGCTGCCAGGCGCGGTAGCCGTCGGCTTCGGTGAGTGGCGCGTATGGCCTGGGGTGGTGTGCTTCGTTGACGAGGCCTGAGAGCTGCCTGGCCTTCGTGGTCGCAGCCGCGGGGATGAGTTGCAGCCCGGCGGGGTCGTAGGCGAGGCAGTTCAGGACGGCCCGCGGCTCGAGGAAGTCGTAGGGTCGGGGCGCGCTCTTGCCGTCGAGGGTCATCGACATGTGGCGGCGGTGGTTGAGGGCGTGCAGCCAGTCGGCGCCGTCGCGCTGCTCGAGGATGTTCTGCAGGCGGTCGCGGTACGTGTCGCGCGGCGCTTGCTGCTGTACGTCGCGGCTGGACACGACGTCGTCGGGGGTGATGACGAGGACGGTGAAGTCGAATCGGTCGAGCATCGCGACGAGCGATTCCAGCGTGCCTTGTCCGAGCCCGAAGACACCTTCGTTCCAGATCGAGACGAGCGCGTCGTCTCGAAGCTGAAACTGGACAGCGCGCGCGATCTCGATGCCTTCTGCGGATGAGCCGACGAAGACGGTCGGTTTGTTGTCCACTGACTGGAGCGGGTACTGGCTGCCCCGGCGCGGGCTTGGGAGGCTTGCGCATGCGCTTCATCCGGACGGGTGCCGAGCACGGCGTCCAGTGGTAGTCGATGATTTGTGCGTCCGTGACGGCGTCTCGAGCGAGGTTGTCCCGTAGCTCGTAGAACTTGAGGTGGCGGTTCTCCCGCCTCGTCCGCTGCCGCTGGCAGCGTGGCGAGTGCGAAGTCATCCATTCGAGACGAGGAGAACCGCCATGAGCACCGTAGACGACGGCGCCGACAG
>JBBSNY010000078.1:0-3335 GCA_038260305.1 Solirubrobacterales bacterium | reverse complement strand
CGCCCGCGCCCCTGCCGCCCGCGCCCCTGCCGCCCTCGCCCATGCCGCCCTCGCCCCTGCCGCCCTCGCCCCTGCCGCCCGCGCCCCTGCCGCCCGCGCCCCCGCCCCCGCCGCCCCCGCCCCCGCCGCCGGTCGTCGTGGAGCCGTTGCCGCCGCCACGGCCGACCTGCTTCGGCAAGACCGCGACGATCGTCGCCGTGCCCGGCCGGCACGTCATCACGGGTACCGCGCGAGCCGACGTCATCGTCGGCAGCGACGGCGTCGACAGGATCGACGGGCGCGGCGGCAACGACACGATCTGCGCGCGCGGCGGCAACGACACGATCCGCGGGGGCGCCGGCAACGATCGCATCTACGGCGACAGCGGCAGGGACCTGCTGCTCGGCGGGACGGGCGCCGACAACCTCTACGGCGGCAGCGGCAACGATCGACTCGCCGGCGGCGACGGCAAGGATCGCGTCGACGGCGGGAGCGGCAACGACGTGCTCGACGAGGCCAAGCTCGGTGGCGGCGGCAGTGATCGCCTCATCGGCGGCAGCGGCGCAGACCGCATCCGCGCGGCCGACGCCACGCACGACAGCGTCGACTGCGGCGGCGGCAAGGACATCGCCCAACTCGACGTCTCCGATCGCCAGAAGCACTGCGACCGCGTTCGCCGCTTCGTCGTGAAAGCCTGACCGCGCCGCGCGCCGCGCGCCGCGCGCCGGGCGCCGGGCGCCGCGCGCCGCTAGGCGCCGCACGCCGGGCGGCGCGCGTCGGGGATCAGTCGCTGTTGCTGACGCGCAGTGCCAGCGCGAGCTCGAAGCGCCCCTCCGGCTCGTCGAGCGTGTCGCCGAACGTCTCGCGCAACTGCGCGAGGCGGTAGCGCACCGTCTGCGGATGGACCCCGAGAGCGCGCGCGGTGTCGTCGATGCGGCCCTGGTGGTCGAGCCACTCGCGCAGCGTCTGCGCAAGCCGCTCGCGCACCGCGGGGCGCAGCGCCCGAAGCGGCGCGAGGCGCGCGCTCGCGAGCTCCTGCGCGAGCAGCGTGTCGGCGTGCAGCAGCAGCGCGGTCGCCTGCTCCTCGGCTGCGAGTAGCCCGTCGCCGTGCAGCACGCCGGCGTCGCGCAGCTCGAGCGTGCGGCGGGCGCGCGCGACGCTGCGCGAGCTCGCCGTCAGCGCGACGGCGGGGCCGAGCGCAGCCCGCCGCCCGTCGACGGCGTTCTCGATCATCGCGCGCCGGCCCGGGCCGAGCGGATCGGGGACGAACGCGAGCGCGGCGGCGGCGGGCACGGCGCCGTCGGCGTCCTCGGCGGCGACGAGGCCGTCGACCGGCTCGAGCGCCGCGGCGACGGAGCCCGGCCCGAGCAGGCCCGCGAGCCGCTCGGCGGCGATCCCCTCGACGATGAGCGCGGCGAGGTACGACGGTGGCGTCCACGATGCGCGCTCGGCGGCGCCTTGCAGGACGTCGGGCGGCGCCGGCGGGTCGCTCGCCAGCAGGCGCACGAGCTGCGCGCGCCGCTGCTGATCCTCGCCGGCGAGCGCCGACTGCTCGTCCGCGTAGCCCTCGATCGACTCGCCGGAGATCTCGTCGATGTAGGCGAAGATCGCCTCGCCGACGCGATACATGACCGCCGGATCCAGGTCGGCCCGGACGCCGGCCTGCACGAAGCGCCGCCACGCGACCTGCGCGCCGACGCGGTAGGCCGCGAGTAGGGCGTTCAGCGTGCGGCCCTGGCGCATCTCGCCGCGGCCGAGCTCGATGTAGGTGCGCCGGTCCTGGGCGCTGACGTGCTCGGGATGTTCGATCGTGTCGACGAAGCGGCGCAGCGCGCGCTCGACGCCGTAGCGCAGCGTGTCGCCGAACGGACCCTCCAGCGGACGCGAGTAATCGGGCACCTGCGCACCGATCTCACGGATCATCTCGGCGGACAGCTCGGGCAGAACCGGGCGCAATACCGCTGCGATCTCGGGGGAGATGCCATCCATTGCTCACAAACCTACAGATCGCAACCCGAATCATCGCCACATTCGGACAAGAACCGCCAGACATCAGCCGTTAGGCTCAAAGCCATGTCAACGATTCAGCGCTACGCCAATCTCGGAGCGGTCGTGGTGCCGTTCCTTGCCCTGTTGCTCGCCATCGTGCTGCTCTGGAACCGCGCCGTCGGGGCCATCGAGCTGTCGGTCATGGCCTTCATGTACTGCATCACCGGCCTTGGCATCACGGTCGGCTACCACCGCATGCTGACGCACAAGGCCTTTCAAGCCAGCAAGCCCGTCGAGTACTTCTGGGCCATCCTCGGCTCGATGGCCGTCCAGGGCCCCGCGATCGCCTGGGTCGCCGACCACCGCAAGCATCACGCCCACACCGACGAGGAGGGCGATCCGCACAGCCCGCACGTCGGCCAGGGCTCGGGCCTCAAGGGCCTGTGGTTCGCGCATGTCGGCTGGCTGACGAAGACGCAGGGCTCGGCCGAGTTCCGCAAGTACGCGGCGGACCTCTGCGAGGACAAGGGCATGCGCTGGATCAGCCGCAACTTCCTCGCCTTCGTCGGGCTCAGCCTGCTGATCCCGTTCGTGCTCGGCTTCGTCCTGCACGGCTTCTCCGTCTCCGGCGGCCTGTGGACGCTCTTGTGGGCCGGCTTCGTGCGGATGTTCTTCCTGCACCACGCGACGTGGTCGATCAACTCCGTGTGCCACTTCTTCGGCAAGCGCCGCTTCGACGTCGAGGACAAGTCGACGAACGTCGCCTGGCTCGCGATCCCGACGTTCGGCGAGTCCTGGCACCACAACCACCACGCGTTCCCGCGCTCGGCGGTCCAGGGTCTCAAGCCGTGGGAGATCGACATCTCGGCCGCGGTCATCAACGTCATGGAGCGCCTGAAGCTCGTGCACACCGTCGTGCGCATCTCGCCCGAGCGCCAAGCCGCGAAGCTCGTCGGCGCGAAGCAGGCCGAGCCGGCGCAAGCCGCCGCTTAACGCGAGATCAGCGCGATGCCGCAGCCGCGCGGGACCGGTACCGGGGCCGAGCTGAAGCGCATCCCGCGGGCGTACCCCGTCGACCCTGGTTGGGCAGAGGGGGTTGTTGACGCACGGCGGTTCGTCGGCGATGCGCCGGTCGACGATCTGTGCAACCGCTTCGCCCCGCCGGTCGACGATCTGTCGAATAGCTGATCTCGACGGTCGACTCGCACCCGGCTCGGTAGCGTGCGCGCATGTTGCGTCCTGCAAGCTGGATCAGGCCGGCGGGTGCGAGTCCCGTCCCGGTAGGCGCCGGAGCGCCGGGTAGCAGACCCCGGTCTCGGGGAGAGATCCTCGTGGCTGAGCGGGGTGTCGAGAGCCTCTTTGGAGGG
>JBBSNY010000077.1:0-3830 GCA_038260305.1 Solirubrobacterales bacterium | reverse complement strand
CGATGAAGCGCGGAAGGGACGCAGGCACACACCTGCTGAACAACCCCGTGATGGGGTGCCGGTCTGATGAGCACTACCGCTCACTCACCGGCAACGGTTGGTCGCAGACGCCGCACAGGATCTCGCCGAGCGCGAGGACGCTCGGGGCGACGCGGATCCGGCGCCCGCAACCGCAGACGCATGCTTTGGGGCCGGGCTTGCGAGCGGGCTTGTCGCTGCCGCCGCCCTCGTGGCGACGAAAGATCGTGATGGCGTGCTCGAGCTGCTCGATCGTGCTCGCGTAGCGCTGCGCGGTCGCGTCGGGCAGCGTGGTCGTGGACCAGCCGATCGTTGGGTGCTTGTCGATGTGCAGCCCGAGCTCTTCGGCGAGCGCCTTGAAACGGACGTTGTGGTAGCGGCCCTGGCGGCTTGTGTCTTGGATCCCGCGGACGCGTGCGAGGGCGTGCGCGGCCTCGTGAAGCAGCGTCGCGAGGACCGGGCCCGCGCCGCGCTCGAGGCCTTCACCGCCGACGAAGATCTCGTCGATCTCGCCGCCTTCGCTGCCGCCCTGCCAGCGGCTCGCGGCGAAGTGCCCGAGGCGCAGCATGTTGCGGCGGGCATCGGAGCCTGAACCCGTGATGAGGACCGCCGGCGGGACCTCAGGGTGCGCGCGGCGGATCTCAGTCCACGCGTGCTCGAACGCGACGATCAGTGGACCCGCGATCCCGTCGTTGTCGTCGTTTTGACGCGTATGTGTCAACTCGTCGGTCATGACTCCTCTAGGCGAGCGCGACCCAAAGTCCGCCCCCCCTCGCGACCGGACTTCTTTGTTATCGCCGATACCACGTCAGATCCCACACGCCCGGCGCATCGAGCTGCACGGCGTCGCGTGGAAGCCGCGTGCACGCGAGGTAGAACCGGCCATGGATCCGTGGCGATTGCCGCACCCCATCGATGCGGTAGCAGCTGCCGCCGGGCACGGTGCGCACGAAGTCGCCGGGCTCGGGGGTCCTGTCGCCGCAGTCATAGCTCAGGCGGCACGTGCTGCCGGGCTCGCGGGTCACGACTGTGCGCGCTTGCGCTCGTGTCGCGCCCACGCCTCCGCCTCACGCTTGGTCGGATGCCAGGTCGTGCGCAGCGTGCGGCGCGGCGCGGCGAGCCCGAGCCGGCTGGCGATGCGTCGCTGCGAGCTCGCGTCCTCGTTGTCGTCGAGCTCGTCGATCCACGCGCGAAAGCCCTTGCGAGTCATCTTCGCGCCGCAGATCGCGCAACAGTCGGTCAGGCGATCGCCGACGCGCAGCCGGCCAGCGGCGTGGGAGGCGTGGCGCTGGCGTAGCAACTGGCCGAGCATCACGGGGTCGGCACCGATCGCCGCGGCCGCGGTCGCGACCTCATCGCGCGTCAGCGACCACGTGCCCTCCGCCGCACCGGCCTCGACCGGCGTGTAGCTGACCGGGTCGGCGTTGGGGCACACGAACGTTGGGTGCTTGGTCCAGTTGTAGCGGCGCTCCCCGGCGCCGCGCACAAACCACGAGCTCACGCTGCGGCTCCTGCGAGGTATGTCGCTGCGTTCTCGAGGGCCTGCAGCAGCTCGTCGCTGACGTCGGGAGGCAGTAGGTCGGTCCACGCGACGCGGCCCTGCGTGGTGCGAAACCGCACGCGCAGCCAGCCCGCGCGGCGGCCGGGCTCACGTTCGATGCGTAGCGTCCCGTCGTTGTAGGCGATGACCGATAGCCACGCATGGTGCGTCGCGACGAGCCGCGCGCCGGCGGCGAAGCGCTGCAGGTCCTCGACGCGGGGGCTGAGGTACAGGCCGAGCGTCGCCTCACCGCCGCGTGGGCCCTGACCGACGATCCGCACGTAGCGCGTCGACGGCTCATCAGCGATCTCCGCGGCGACGTCGGCGCGGATCTCGAGCGTGCGCTGGCAGGTGCCCTGCAGGCGCGTGGGCCCAGCGGCTGTGGGCCAGTCGAGGCCGTAGCGCGTAGCGCGTCGTTCGCACTCCGCGCAGCGCAGCTGCAGGTCTGAGTCGTGCTCGACGGGGCGCTCATACCAGCCGTGCTTGCCGCACAGCGAGCGCCCGGCGGCGCGCGTCAGCGTGCCGCAGCGCCCGTGCTTGGCCGTCACCGTGATCTCGTTGACGGCGTGCAGGTGCACCGCACCGGACTGCCTGCCCCGGGAGCCCTCCCATACCTGCGAGCGGGGCACGTGGTAGACCAGCGTCCACGCCCCGCCGTCCAGCTCGTGCTGAGCGGTGGCGGCGGTGGGCGCGGTCATTGCGCACCGCACGCGCGGAGCATCGCGCGCTTGTCTTGGACTTGGACGCGCAGGCGGTACTTGAGCGAGACCTTCGCGAACCGGACCGAGTAGGCGCACCGCACGCGCGTGTTGGGGGGCATCCATTCGGCGGGCCCGCTTGCGGACTTCTGGTTGTTGGCGGGCCCGTCGACGGCGAGCAGGTTCAGCGGGTCGTTGGCGATCTGCTCGCGCTTGGCCAGCGTCCATCGTGCGGCACCTTGAGACCAGTCGTAGGCCAGCGGCATGACGTGATCGATCTGCACCTCGAGCGGGCGCGCCTTGCTGAACTCGATCGTTCTGGCGGTGTAGGGATCCTGCAGGATCCCGGTGAGCACGACGCAGTCGTGGGTGGCGGCGCGGTAGGTGATCGCTCGCAGATCGCGACGCAGGATTTCCTCACGCGTCTTGCACCCGTCGTGACCCCAGGTGGTGGTCTGATCGTCAGTCCAGGCCGACCCGAACTGGCTGCGGCTGTAGCCGGCCGTGGAGCCCGCGCGGGCCGTCGCGACACGCCCGATCAGGCGGCGCGCGGCGCCACGCTGAGCGGCGGGGACCGCGGTGAGGCCGGGATGCACGCCGCGCGGGTCTCTGAGCGGACTGACGCGGTTGCTGACGCTCCCTGGTGCCGGCGCGTTGGATGGTGTCGGGAGCGCCGCGCCGGGGCTGCTGGGCGTCTGCCCGCCGCCGGCGGCGGAGGGCGAGCTCGCAGCGTTGGGCAGGCTCTCGCAGACCTTGCCGTCGCCGTCACCGTCGGCGCCGGCGGGCTTGCCGGCCGCCTCCCATGCCGCTTGCGCGGACGGCTGGTCGGAGTAGGACTTGCAGCCCGGCCAGGTCGCCGCCGACGATGACGGCGCGGCCGCGCAAGCGGTGAGCGCGACAGCCGCGATCGCGGGAAGTGTTCTGCGGATCAGTGAGTGCATGAGGCGTGAGCTCCTTGTTATCGGTGGTTCGTGCGGGGTCCGCGCGCGTCGGGATGTGAGCGCTGGCCGGCGGTCTGTGGGAGGCGACGGATCTGGTTGCGGGTGCTCGCGAACACGCGGCGTTGGCGGCGATGGCGGATGCGCCAGCGCGCGGTGTACGCGATGTCGCCGACCGCGACCACCGCGTTGCTCGAGGTGCGCCACAGCGCCCGCGCGACGGGAAACACGATCGTCGCGGCGACGGCGAGCAGCACGAGCTCGCGCAGCCACGGCTGCCCGAGCACCAGCAGCGTGAGCCCGAGGATCGCGTGCCCAACCGTGGTAGTCCACAGCGCCCAGGCCACGAAGCAGTACACCCACCAGCGGCGCAGCGGATGCTTCTGACGCCCCACAGCACCACGCTCGTCGTGTCGGTGTCGGCTCATGCCGCCGCCCCACGATCTGCCTCGCAGCAGCAGCGTGAGCAGCTGCAGCGCGCCAGCAGCGCGCGGTCGACCACGAACGTGTCGGCCGGCATCGCATCGGTATCGGCGGGCGCGACACGCCCCGCCGCGGTGATCCGCCCGGGCTGTGCGCCGGGCACGTCGCTGCAGACGATCAGATCGCGACCGCCGGCGGCGGGATCGTCGCTGT
>JBBSNY010000076.1:0-4045 GCA_038260305.1 Solirubrobacterales bacterium | reverse complement strand
TCTCGAAACCACCGATACGCCGTCTGCGGGTGGATCCCCTGCAACCTCGCCCAGTCGGTCAGATTCATCCCCTCAACATACCAACTAGAACAGACGTATGCTCACTATCACGCACTATGTCTGGAACAGCTCGCGACCCTTCGAGCCCGAGCCCGAGCCCGAGCCCGAGCCCGACGACGAGGACGACGAGGGTGGGGGAGAGGGATGACCGCGATCGCGCCCCCAACCGTGCGTATCGCGATCGCGATCGCCGACGCCGAGGCCCTCTCAGACGCGATGCTCGCCGCGCCCGACACTGTCAGCGAGCAGCTCGCCCTGCAGCTGTGGCTCTGCGCGGTGCTGATAGAGCAGCGCCGGCGCACCCCGCGCGCTGAGCGCCCCGCGTTTGACGAGCAGGCCGACCGGATCCTGCAGCAGCTCGACGGGGAGGCACACGATGCCTGAGTCCGAGCTCACACCCGAGCGCTGGACGTACGCCGGGCGACGCGTCGTCACCGGCGGCGCGCTCGCCGGCGTCTGGGTCGACGGCGCCGGCGACGAGTTGCTCTTCAAGTGCCGGCATCGCTCGATCGGCGCGACCTACGAGGTCGGAGTCAACCGCGACGCAACGGTCCGTGCCAGCGTCGACCGCGCCGCGTTCGTCGACGCCGGCGACGATCCGCGGGTCCCGGGCTGGGTCGCTGAGGATCGTGCGGCGTACACGAGTGACCAGGCGCGCCGGCGCGAAGAGCGCGCCAAGCGCGACGCCGCGCAGCGCTTCGGCGAGCTCACCCTCGACGACGTTCGCGCGCGGCTGCGCTCGCTGCCCGCGCCCCAGCGTGCTGCGCTGCTGGCCAACGTCGTACTGCACATCGCGCCATGACCGCGCGCAATTACGCTCTGAAACTCACACGAGGCGGGAGTGCCCATGCCTGACCCAACGACCGATGTCAGTGCCGTGCGCGGCGCGATCACCGCCGCGGAGTTTCACGTCGCGCTCGCGCAGAGCGCGGTCGTCGCTCGCGTCGCCGACGCCACCGAGATCAACGATCGGCAGCGCGCGGCCGCGCACGAGCTCAGCGCGCTGTTCTCCCACGCCAGGGCGCTCCACGAGCTCGTCGTCGCTCAGGGCGCGCGACCGGCCGTCGCGGAGCTCACACAGCAAGCCAACAGCGTCTCGGAGCGAGCCGGCGAGCTACGCCTCCTGTTTGAGTTTGACGCCGGCGCGCTCGCCGACGACCGGTACCTCCCGTACCAAGCGGAGGCGATCGTCGCCACGCCAGCGAGCGCCGACATCGCTGGTCCCCCGATGCCGGCGCTCGACGTCGCGCTGGACGCTCTGCTCGATGCCGTGCTCAACGTCGGCACTGAGCTGACTGTCGACGCGCCGATCGCCCCGGAGGACCTGCTCTGGACGGCGCAACGGTTGAGCCTCGCGCTCGAGGAGATCTCCGCGCTCTATGACGAGCTCGGTGATCGCGCCGCCAGCTGGCACGACACCGCGAGCAGCGACCCCGATGCCTCCCTGTGGCTGCCGGCCCGGGCGCAGCGCGCGTATCTCGCGCACCTCAGCGAGAGCCCCGAGCGCCTGCGCGCCGCGGCGCGCGCTGTGCTGCTCGCGGCGCGCCGCGGACACCTCATCGAGCTCGAGGCGCTCGACCGCCCCGCCCTGACCCGCGTTCGCGTCGCCGACTGCTGGATCGACATCAGCTTGACCGACGAGACCCAGGGCACCTACCGGGTGCGCGTCGCCGGTGCGCCCGCCGTCGACCCGACGGGCCCGGGCGTGTCCAGCGGCGAGCTCGTCGCGGCGATCGCGACCGCCGCGCAGCTCGAGCTCACCGACACCGAGCAACGCCAGCAAGCCCGGGCTGCAGCTGACAAGGCGCGCGGCGAGCTCGCCGCGATCGTGGCGTACCGCAGCAGCGGGCGCCGCGGCGACCCGCAACACGCCGCGCTCCTGGCGGCCAGCCTGCAGCCAGCCGACGCCGAGATCCCCTACTCACACCGGCCGGACTCCACCCCGGACCTCGTCGACGTGCTGCTTGACCTGCAGGCCGAGCGCTGGCCAGTCGCCAGCGTGCTGCGCGACGCGCTGGCGGCCGTCGCACGCGTGCTGACCGACGACGGTCAGGCGGGTGTCGATCGACTGCTCAGCCACCCAAACGAGGACGAGGTGGCCGCCGAGCACGTGCGCGCGCTCGTCGAGGCCTGGACCGCGGCCGCGCTCGAGCACGAAGCGCGACGTCTGCGAGATCCCGACCAGCTGCGCCGAGCGCTCCTCAGCGCCGTGCGCGACCTGCAGGCGCAGGGGCGCCCCGCGAACCTCGCCAACCTCCACGCGCTCGCGACCAAGCAGCTCGTGTCACGCGAGCGGGCCCTGAGCACGCTGTGCGAGCTCGTCGACGACGCGCTGCTCGCGTTTGAGGATCCGCTCGCCGCACACCGCGTCTGGCAGCTCACGCCGGCGGGAAGCCAACTCACGCCCGACGAGTGATGCCGCCCACCGGCGACTGGCGCCACCCTTTCACGCACCAGACCTATCGCAGGGTTCCGACGCGGCTGGCCGCGCGACTGGACGCGATCGCCGCGCAGGCGCAACACCAGCCTGACGAGCCACACTCAATCGAGCGCTCACGGCACCGAACGCGCATCCTCGACCAGCTGCAGCACCTACTCGCCGCGTTCGGCAACCGCGACGCCTACCGACGGCTGGTCGACGAGATCGGCGACCCGCTGAGTTTCCCGGAGCCACTCGTGGGCGGCGCAGCCGCCGGCGCGGGCGGCTACACACTGCTCTGGCTGCAGAGCGCGCGCCGGTGGCGCACCATCTATTTCAACCCGCACAGCCACCAGCAGCCCGAAGAGCTCGACGTGCTCCTAGACGCGCACCGGCTCGCTGCGCGGCTCGTCGAGCGCGATCGCGAGGATCCCGATGCAGGCCTGGCGCTGAACGCTGTCTGCCGGCTGCTGTGGGCTGTCGCGGAGGTGCAGCAGGCCACGTTCGAGGACACCGACGATGGCCGCGTCTTCGTTGCCGATGAGCTGCAGCCCAACGAGATCGAGGTGCTGCAGGAGGTCGACGCTGCTGCTCGCGCGCTGCAGGTCCACCTGGCGGCCCGCGACGAGCAGACCGCCCGCCAGGACGCGCGGGCGCACGACGCGACGTTCCCGAGCATCCTTCGGCGCCGAGCGACACGCCGGGAGCTGCGAGCTCGTACACGCCGGGTACGCAAGCTCGAGGACGCCGAGGCCGCTGCCGAGCTCGCGCGGCTGGCTGGGGAGGATCTCGCCCGGGCGCAGCTCGAGGACGAACAACCCAGGCCAACCGATGAGCAGCTCAAGCGAGCCGGCCTGGCTCACAGGATCCGCGAGAACCGTGCTCCGGTCGACGCTGACATCGCGGAGATCATTCGCGAGGGCCGCGAGGACCGTCCCGGAGAGGACTGAACCGGCAACCTTGCCGGCGTGTCCGAGCGCGGCCCGGGGGTGTCAGAGCGACGGCGGCACCGCGACGAGCCCCTCAAACGAAAGCGGCTGAGCCGGCAACGTCGCCGGCCCAGCCGCTTGCCCGTTGATCGGGCCTGTCCGCCCCGCGATGGCCACTCGCACCGGGGGGTGTGGGGGTGGCCTCTGTGCAAGCGCGTGGGAAGGGAAACTCCCGTCGCTGCGCCGGGGCGGACAGATCTGGCGGCGCCTTTAGGTCACCGTCGCGCCAAAGTCCATCGTGTACGTCACGCCAGGCGTTGGTGGCGAGTCGGGGATCCCGATCACCAGCCCGACGCCGGCGAACCGCAGCCGGGGATGCAGGATGTTCGCCCGGTGCTCCGGACTGTTCATCCACGCGCGCACCACGAGCTGCGGGGCCCGCAAATCGAAGTCAAAGACGGTCACCGTCACCGTCAAGGGCCGCAAGAAGACCACCAGGCGCCCCAGCGTCACCGCCGGCGGGTGCGCCGATCGCTCCCTGCAGCCGACCGTGGCCACCCGCACGCGCGCCGCGGCCGCGGTGCTGTGCCTGGTCAACCTCGAGCGGCGCAACCACGGCCGCAAGCCCCTGCGCCGC
>JBBSNY010000075.1:0-4050 GCA_038260305.1 Solirubrobacterales bacterium | reverse complement strand
AACGCTGCCCTGGCCGCCTTCAAGATCCACTTCGGCGACCGCGTCCCCGACAGCGCAATCTGACACCCGCGCCTTGACCACGCCAGAGCCACAACTACACTGACCATCAACCGCCTACACAGTTAACCTGACACCCTCGACGCGGATTTCAAGCGCCGTCAAGGGTCCTAAGCCCTGGCGGTCAAACGGGACGCTCTCCGTCACGTCCATCGGCCAGAGGACGACAGGGTGGTCGGAATACGCCAGTCGAGAGCCCTCGAAGCGCAGGATTTGCCAGCGCATGTGCGCTAGAAGCGTCGCCAGTTTCACGCTCATCGTCAGCATCGTCATGAACCGTCGCGTCGGGTCGAAATACAGGTCTAAGACCCTGTTTCGAGCCAGCTCAAGATCTCCACTCACCATCGCCAGCCCTTCGGCCCGAAGATCCTTCGCTTCGAGACCTTGCACAAGAGGGCGAAGCAGATCCTCGCGCTGCTCAAAAAACGCCGGACCGCGCAGCATCTGAACTCCAAGGAGTTGCGCGACCGCGCCCTTCCTCTCCACGGTCATGGACCCGCCGGCGATCAGTTCGGCTAACGGAACGCTGGCCTTGTCCTCGACGCAAGCCAGCGAGGCCTCGATGTCGTCGATCGGCTGGCCGTCGGGACGCCATCGCCGGTAGTACCTCGAGCGGGTTCCCGCGTTGCGAATCGGCATCACGACGCACTTCGAGTCGCCGTCCACGTGAACAGCCACCATGGCGTCCACGGCGAACGCTCGCTGATACATCCGCGGGACAATGTGGGCCGACTTCACGTCGGGATAGCTCGTGCGGTCAAGGACAAGCCGCGGATGATCGACGAAGTGGCGCTTCGCGTCATGGGCGCGACGACGAAGCTCGCGACGTCGGTGTTGGCGTCGGTTCATCTCGGCAACCCACATTACGCCTGGGGCCGGCGCTACGGGATCAAGAATCGCGGGTGCGGGACGTCCAAATCAGACCGCGGGTAGATGCGCTCGGGTTCGACTCCTCTCCGGGGCGCCTTCGACGATCCTGGGCGCCGTGCCGACGGACGTCTGACCGGAACCGTCATGGTCGGGCACGACGGCCACCGCGGCTGGGTCTACTACCTCGCCGTGGCCGAGGACGAAGACAGGGTGTCGGCAGAGCGCTGATGACGGCCGCTGAGGCGTGGCTTCAGCAGCGCGCGACCGAAGCTCGACGTCAGGGTTCGCGGCGACAACGCGTCTGCTCGCCGCTTCTACGAGCGCGGCGGCTTCGGGAGCGCGATGTGGTCGTTTTCTCGCGGCGCTTGGATTGAGCAACTCCGGCCCAGTCAGCACAGGCTGCCGCATATGTCTGCGTCCATCGCGTGCTTGCCGCAACTCGCCGGAGGCAGCGGCACGCGCTATCGGATCGTGCGTGTTCTTACCACGCGCCTGAGCTGCTGCTGCTTGTCGTCCGGAGGGGCACCCGGTTGGTTCCTCTTAGGACACCGGCCGTCTGCGTGTGCACGGAATCCGGGCAGTCGCCGCGCGGCGCGAGTTCCCAGCACGCCTCATGGCGCGGAGGCGCCCTCGCTCGTCTTGAGCAGAAGAACTACGGGCGGCTGCTATTGCTGCGACACCGGCGGTCTGAGACATTCAGCGCGTGAGCGACGAACGCGCACGCGACATTTGCGAGGAAGCGAAAAAATGGCGCCGGCACGCCTCCCGCTGGGAACATGTCTTTCAAGTCACGCGCCAGATCAGCGTCCTCAGCAAGCCGGCGCCTAAGGCAACTACCGGGGCTGCTGCCGGCACCGTTGGCGGTGTCTGGGGCCTCGCGGCAAACAAGCCCATTCCGGCGGCCATCGGGGGCTTCGTCGCTGCCGTTCTCGCGCTTGCGCAATGGCTTGTCCCTGAGGACGCGGCGAATCGACACGCGTTCCATTTGTGGCGCCGTGCGCAATACGACGTACTCATCGATGAGATCGTTCAACGGCTCAGCGAGGCCAGTCCAGTTAAAGACCGCGAGAACGCGGCCTGGGGCGCCCGAGTCACGATGATCCGTGGTTCGGACTACTACCGCCCTGACTCTTGGAGGGACGCCTGAACGGCGTCACTTTCCAGGGGACTGAGCAGCTGGAACATCCGGAACATGCCTATTCGCCCGCGTTTGGGTGCTGATCGCGACCGCGAGATGGATAGCGAGATCCCGACGCCCGAAGGTGCCCTCCGCCGCCGCGGTTCCATCGCCGGGCGGACCTGCCCTGAAGGCTCCTGCCTGTCGTCCAGACCGGCACTCGTGCTCGCCGGCCCGCAGCTCTTGCTCGTGTCTCGAAGCGGAGCGCAGCACCGGGTGCCTAAGCACACCCTCCGTGAGCCTCCGCAGACCCCTTGGTCGTGCTCCGCGCCACGTTCGCCGGTCAAGTGTCTAGCGTTCGCCGCATGAGCCTCTCCCCCAGATACTGGTTCGACTATTGGACCGGGCGCAAAGCACGCAGGCTTGCGGCCCAGATGCCTAAGGTCATGACGGGCGGCGGCATATTCACGGACGCCGCGTGGCATCCAGCCCTAGAGGCGGCAGATCTCGATCTCCCGGACACGAAGGTTTTCGCGGACGGTGGAAACGTCCTAGTCCTCGTCTACGAGCGGTGGCTGATTAGGCCAAGCGGACCCGAAAAATGGGTTGCAAAATTTTGGTGGGGCTTCAAAGAACCGCCTGAGATGCTCCGGGCCGCGGACGATGACGAGGCGCTCGATAGTCGGCTCTCGCGCTGGGCAGCCCATCTTCACCGGATCGCTCCACTGCTCGCGCCTCTCGTTGTGTTCGGGGTTGTCTACGCCATCAAGCTCAGCTTGAAGGCAGCCGGACACGATGTGCTGACCTACCTGCCATCTCCCTTCTAGGAGGGTTTGGCGAAACTCGCTCATGCCTTCAGTTCCCGGACGAGCCTGTCGATTTCTCGTTGCACGGCGGATTGCGCCTCCCCTATCACCCGAATGAACACCGGTTCGTCGCCAAGCAGGTTGACCTTGTCCGTCGAGGTTGTAGCGCGTCCCGCCGCGATGCCCTGATTCACGTCGTCCGCGCTTCCGTACGCATCAACCAGCCGCTTCTGTAGCTCTACGTAGGCGGGGTTTGCAGAGACTTGCCGCTGGTAGCCCGTGCGCCCCTCTGTGCGGAAGCTGTCGCCCGCGTGGTAGTAACTGCGCGCCATTGCGCGCAGGAGCTGCTTGTGCCAACCGTCTAGCTCCTCGGAGCACGTCTGCAAGACGGCAAGCGTGCGGCGTGCCCGTTCGTCGCGCTCGGCCGCGAGGGCTGCTTCAAGCCCCCCGATCCGCGTGGCCTGCGCCTGGACGAGACCAAACTGCTTGCTCCACGCCCGGTATTGGCCCGTCCCGAGCATCAAGAGCAGGGTCAGGGTCAGCGCGAGGAACAGCAGCAACGGATCGACCGCCCAGATACCCGTGGCGCTTCCGATCAACGTCACGCCTCCAACCCCGCCGAGAAAGGCCAGCACTCGCCAAAACGACCTGAGGCCCTCAGTCGCCACGTCCCGCGCATATGTCCGGAGGCGACCTCTCGGCACGGCCGATGATCGTACTTCACATTGCCGAAGAGGCCAGCATTTCCGGGGCTTTTCCGTCCAATCTGACTGGTAGATTGGCCTCTACCGCGTAAATAGATGGTGCCCGCGGGGCTGGAACCCCCGGGCACCAGGACCACAGAGATTGAGGCTCCGTGGACGTTCCTAAAGTAGCACCGCGCTCGGCGGCGTTCGAGCTTGCAGGACTGCTGGACTCGCCGGAGATTGCGGCTCTCATCTCCGCGCTCGACGCAACCCGCTCCACGGGTCGTCCGGGCTACCCGATCCGCGCCATGGTCGGCATGGCCTTGGCGAAGTCCATGTACTGCATCCCGACGTGGACACGCACCGCACGACTCGTGACGGCGGCCATGGGAATCTCCCCGTAGACGGCCATCGGAATTCCCCGCTGGCGGTCATCGGATCTCCCCATGGGCGGCCACCGGATCTCCCCACGATCTTGTCCTGATCGGCCTGTAGGCAGGCGTGCTTCGTGTTT
>JBBSNY010000074.1:0-4221 GCA_038260305.1 Solirubrobacterales bacterium | reverse complement strand
CTGCCGGAGTTGATCTTGGAGGTCATGTCGTGGGAGCCCGGGTTCGTCGCGGCCTTCGTCGCGGCGTCCGGGGGACAGACGCGCCTGGCTGATCTGCATGTGACGATCGCGGCGTGCCTGACCGCGCACGCCTTGAACATCGGGTACTCGCCGATCGTCAAGAAGGGCGTGGCGGCGCTGGAGCGTGACCGCCTCAGTCACGTCAACCAGAACTACCTCGCCACGGAAACCTACGCGCCGGCGAACGTGTGGCTGATCGCCGCGCAGGCCTCGATCGCGCTCGCCCGGCAGTGGGGCGGCGGCCTGGTCGCCGGGATCGACGGGATGCGCTTCATCGTCCCCGTGCCGAGTATCTACGCACGCCCCAACCGCAAGTACTTCGGCTCCAAGCGCGGCGTGACATGGCTGAACATGGTCAACGACCAGGGCTCCGGGCTGGCCGCCAAAGTCGTCTCGGGTACTCCCGGCGAGTCGCTGCACATGATCGACGTGATCTTCAGCCAGGACGGCGGGCAGCGCCCCGACATCATCGTCGCCGACACCGGCACCTACAGCGACCTCGTGTTCGGCCTCTCGCAGCTGCTCGGCATCGAGTACCGCCCCGAGCTCGCCGACATGCCCGACCAGCGCTCATGGCGCATCGACACCACAGCCGACTACGGCCCGTTGAACACCGCCGCGCGCGGCCGGATCGACCTTGACCGCGTGCGCCGCCACTGGGAGGACATCCTGCGCATCGTCGCGTCGATCTACACCGGCACCGTCCGCGCCTACGACGTCGTCAGGATGCTGCAACGCGACGGCAACCCGACACGGCCTTCCGGTAGCAATGGAGCAGGAACGCACGCTAAGGCCTGCTGCGGCGCGTCGGCATCGCAGAAGGCGGTGGACTTCTGGACCGCGGCAGGGCAATCTGGCGTACTTGTGATCGTGTCCGCGAACCGGTGTCACTTCGCGCTCGTCGCAGTCGCGGTCGTTGTCGCCGGCTGCGGCGGTCACGCCGCCAGCAGGCAAACGGCGGCGACCGGCACCAACGCCCAACGCTCGCCCTCGGCGACTTTGCATGCCGCCCCGGCCCCTGTGGCGACCGCGTGCCGCGTGCTGGCCCGCTCGCGCGCGCTTGCCGTGCTCTGCCCGATGCGCCTACCCAGGGGGCGTTGGGCCGTGAGTCACAGGACGCTGCGAAATGGACGCTGCGCCTACCTGTTGGACCTCAACACCCGTCCCTTCGGGCAGAACATCCCGTTCCACGGCCTTGCCGGCGGCCGCTGCGGTCAATGGCCGCTGACGACTCGCAGCGGCCGCTGGCCCGCCGACTCGGCGCTCGCCGACGACCTCGGGCTGATCGGCGCCAAACCGCTGCGGCCCGGCCAGCCGAGCGTCACCATCCCGACGCCCGTGCGGCCGCGCGTCCTTCGGCGCATCGAGATCGCCGGGCACCGCGCGCTGTGGCTGCGAGAGGCCGGCTATCCCAGCGGCGGGGTTCACGGCGGACACATTGCGGCGATCTGGAATCAGGGCGGCGACGGTTACGTCCTCAGCCTGCACTTCACCGAACAACCCCGCGCCCCGATCACGAGCTGGCCACAGATGGTCATCGACACGGCAGAGGCGATGAGTCGCTCGACCACGTCGATCGCGCCGGCGACCGGCACTCCGCCGAGCGCCGGGAACGTCATCGCGCGCAAGCCCGCCCAAGCACTACGACGCCGCGGCGCGCCGCTGAACCTCACCAGTGCGCTGCCGCGCTCGGTGAAACGCGCGTGCGCGACCGCAGCCGCCAAGAGCCAGGCCGTCGTCTACTGCCCGCCGCTCGTCCCCACCGGCCGGACGCTCCTCAACGGCGTCGACGGCATCCTCAGGAGTCGTGACTTTCGAGCGGGCTTCGTAGCGAACTTCACGAGCCACTCGGTCCAGCCCTCGCGCTCGGAACCAGGCCACTGGACCCTCGCCGAGGGCGAGCCTGAAACGCTCCGCACGCTGCTGTACCCACCCAGCTACAACTCGCGCGACGGCTCGATCACACAACGCCAGATTCGGATCGATCGCACCTCGGCGACGCTTTCGCTCATGCCCCCCTTCCGCGTCTTCCACGGCATCTACGGCGGACACGCAGTCGTGACCTGGCGTTGCGCCGGCCGCGAATACCAGGTCTCGATGCACGGCCACAACAACGCCCGGCGAACAGTCCTCATCGCCACCTCCCTCGCCGACGAGCTGCCGGTGACATGCCGTCGGTGATAACCCCATCCACGCTGGGGGCCCAGCAGCCAAGCCGCGGATCGAGCGAACGAGCTAGAAGATGCCGGGGGCCCTCGGGCGTAGGGTCGCGGGGAACGGGCTATTCCCCGCGACATCGCCTGCTCTGGGCGCCTCGAAACGCCCATGGACGCTGGCCGGCCGCGGTGTGCTCGCGAGTCCTCACGGACGCATTCCCTGCGACGTCCGACCTACGGCGGTCCCCCGCGACCGGAGCACCCGCGAACGCCACCGGAGCTACCGTCGGAGTCGGTGAACACTGGGCATGTGGGCCTTATCGTGCGTTCTGGGTCCGTTGCTACTGCGAGGCCGACACCGCTGGGTGAGGCGATCGCGTCCTACGGGCGGATCTTCAAGAGCCTGCACATCCTCGCCTACATCGACGACGACACCTACCGCCGCGACATCAAGGGCGTACGCAACCTCCAGGAAGGCCGCCACTCACTCGCCGCCACGGTCTTTCACGGCAAGAAGGGCGAGCTGTACGAGCGCTACCACAAGGGCATGGAAGACCAACTCGGCGCGCTCGGCCTCGTCCTGAACTGCATCGTGCTGTGGAACACCCGCTACATGAACGCCGCCCTGGACCAGCTGCGCGCCCAAGGCCGCACAGTCCTGGACACCGACATCGCCCGGCTCTCGCCGTTCGTGCGCCAGCACCTCAACGTCCTAGGCAAATACTCGTTCTTGCTGCCCGAACTGCTGGCCGGCTTGCGCGCGCTCCGCAACCCCGAAGACGACGACGGCGACTGAACACCGCACTATCAGGATCAGAAGAAGCGGGGCCAGCGCTGCCCGTCCTCGTCCGAACCAGCACTCGTGCCCGCGGGCCCTTGGCTCCTCCTCCTGCCTCCGGAGCGGTACTCGTGCTCGCGGGCCCGTGTGGCTCCTGCTCGTACCTGGTAGGAAAAGTCCGACTCAAAACAGGCTCACAGGCACCAAGGCAAGAGGTCGGCGTCCCAGGCGACGCCAACATCATCGCTCTTCTTCATGCGCCCGCGCGCGTCCGCGAAGCGGACAGGGAAACTCAAAAAGCAGCAGCGCGACCTTGTCGCGCTGCGGTGAGTGCGACGCCCACCCGGCGTAGGCTTCTTCGGGTGTTCGGGAATCTGAAACGAAAGTGCAAACGCTCCGAGCAGCCGGAAGCCGACGGCGAAGGCCTCTACACCCGCCTGCGCGCAACTGCCCTAGGCCTCAACCCCAGCGAGGTCGGCCTCGCTGCAACCGACGAGCTACCCCGCGCCGTCGCCGTGGTGATGGACACCGTCTACCCAGCAGGGGCCGCCACCCTGGTCGCCATCGCCGACGGAACCACGAGCCTGTACGTGAGCCCAGGAGGCGGCACGATTGGGGCTGGCCAGCACCCAGCCGTGGCTGCCGCAACGCACCAACTGCTGGCCCTCGCCGAGGCCACTCTCGACGACATGCCTGCCGCGCGCGACGACCACCTGCCCCCGACAAACTCCACGACGATCCGGGTACTCACCTACGCGGGGCCGTACGCGATCACTGCGCCCGAGAAGGACTTCGGCCGCAATCGACACAGCCTCTCGCCCCTGTTCCACGCCGCCCAGGAAGTCATCACCCAGATCCGCCTGCTCGGCGACGGCCGGTCCGCCTAGCAGCCACGACCGAGGCGCTGTACCGTCGCGGCCCACCGCCAGCGCCGATGCGACGCCGGGGCTACGGATCGCCAAGCTGACCGGTGCACCAACGGCCCGTACGCGGGCCGCTCGGAAGGCCCAGCTCCCAGCCGTGAAAGTGCCCCTTTCGCCTGACAGGAGCGTCGAGCCGCCGACCGGCGAGGGTGCCGCATTCCACGGTGGCTGTTGCAAAACTCGCGAGAGAGTTCGTCACGCGGGAAACACTCCGGCCTCCAGGCGCGTGCTGATCGGGCGCGCGGGGCGCCGGAGGGTGCGCTCGCGCGCCCGTTCAGGCCAGTGCGGCGGCGAGTTGGTGGCG
>JBBSNY010000073.1:0-4670 GCA_038260305.1 Solirubrobacterales bacterium | reverse complement strand
GAACGCTGCCCTGGCCGCCTTCAAGATCCACTTCGGCGACCGCGTCCCCGACAGCGCAATCTGACACCCGCGCCTTGACCACGCCAGAGCCACAACTACACTGACCATCAACCGCCTACACAGTTAACCTGACACCCTCTCCCTGGTGGCCTCTCCCCCAGGCCCCGCCTGACCGGTCGCCGTCCGAGCCGCCTGGTTTTCTACAACCACTGGCCTTCCAGATCCCATCGGTCAACGACATCGTCTGTTGAGCGCCGCTCAAGAATCGTCGATCTCGTCAAGGTACCGGTGGCTGGAGACGGCGAGGAGGAGCAGATCCGCGGCCTCGACGCGTTCCGTGACGAGTTCACCCTGCTCATGGCGTCCGCGGTTCTCGCGCACGTTCAAGCCGTAGCCGTCCTCGTGGATGACCTCGACCGCTGTCTTCCGGAGACCGTCATCGAAATCGTTGAGGCCGCCGGCTGTTCCTGGCGGTACCGAAGTTGTCATTCGTATAGGGCAGCTCTCGCGCGGCCACGCGACACCACGCCCGATCCGGCAACCCGGTCAAAGCAGCGCCCCAAACGCAGCCGTTGCCTCCCCGGCGGTCGCTGGGATGCGAACGAACCGGGTCTGCTGGCCTACGCGAGTGAGCCACGGGCCGTCGAGATCGGCGGTGGCTTCGTCGCTGTCATGCGGCGGGTAGGCCAGTACGCCGAGCGAGACGTCGTGGCCCGAGAGGTAGGACGTGAGTTGGTAGAGGTCGCCGCGGTCGACTCCGCTGGGTCTGCCTCGCCACGATCGCAGTCGTTTGTACTTGGCGTCGATGACGGCGACCAGCGCTCCGCTGGAATCGCGGACGAGGATGTCGGGCTTGAGGCGTCCGAGCCGAGCCTGTGCCTTGGACATCGAGCGCAGCAGATGAGCGCCCTCGCGCTCGGCGGTGCCGTGCTCAACATGTGCGGGCCCGAACGCTCGGCGCGCGCAGTGCACCAGGAAGAGCTCCCAGAGTTCGGCGACGTCGATCAGGACCCCGGAGACATCGGCGCTGGTCGCTGACGTCAGGTGTCCGCGGCGTCGAGAGATCTCATGCGACATGAGGGCAACCGGTTCGAAGCGGCGCGTGATCGGCGAGTAGCGCACCTGCCGCAGGTCGGCCAGCTCCGGCAGGTCCGGCTGGCTGCCGACGGTGCCACGTAGCTGGCTGAGCACCTCCCCGGTGAGGGTGGGGCGCCAGGCCGGCCGGGTCGGCAGCAGTGACCGCAGCGCGCAATCGGCCAGCACGAGCACGCGGGCAACCGGGTTGTCGAGGTCGCGCTCGGTACGGATCGTCGCGACCAGCGGCCGCCGGGCCACGCGGTGACGGATGGTGGCCGGCACGTCGATGCGGCCACGGACGAAGACGTGATCGTGATGCGAGGTCCGACGCAGCCGCGGTCCGCCGTGGCGCGCGGCGTCAGCGACCGCGGCCGACCAGACCCGGTCGATCAGCTGGACGATGAGCGGTCCTTGACCGCCCGCTGTGGCGGCTTTCGGCACGATCGTTAGGTTCAGGGCGTGGGCCAGCCAGGCGCCGATGACGTCGATGCCGAGCCGCGGCTCGATCCGCAATTCGCGGTCCTCGAAGCGCAGCTCGCCGATGAAGCGGCCTGCCCACCAGCTGCCGTCAGGGCCTCGGGAGAGCGCGGGATCGTCCTCGTCGTCGACGCGGTGGCCGCCGGTCAGATGCAGGACGTGGTTATCGTCTTCGAGGTGGGCAGCCAGCCGGGCCAGCCACTGATCCTCGGCGGCGTCTTTCGGAGCTCGCGGGGAGAGGTCGTGAAAGACGACCGGAGCGGTCACTCGACCTTCCCGGTCATCAGGACGGTGCGCAGCCGAGCCAGTTCGGACGTGGCGGTGTCGACGTCCAGACCACCGAGATACTGGGCCAGCAGCGGCTCCAGTGAGAAGACCCAGAGATCCTCGATCGAGGAGCGCGGCCGGCCGGAGGCGGTCCAGAGCACGCCGCCGTTGAGCTGCTTGATGCCGTGCAGCCAGCGGCCGGCGAAGAACGCGGCGTCGAAGAAGTAGGTGTGTCCGAGTGCGTATTGCGGGCCGAGATGCGGCGAGCGCGCGATCTGCTGGTTGAGCAGGACCGCGCGCTCGGCCAGCCGAGTCATGTCGGCGACGGCGCGGGGCCAGCCCCATTTGGCCGGGGCGTGCGTGGCCCAGCGCTGTTCGTTGACGGTGACGATCGGCGCCGGATCAAAGCCGGCGGGCCGCCAGAAGAACCGGCGGCGTAGCGCGAAAGTCCAGCTCCTCGACCGACTGGTCGATGAGGTTCATCGTCCCGATCACAAACAGGTTGCCGGGCAGCGACAACGCCTGCGGCTCGTCGCCGGCATCGAATCCCGGCAGCAGCGCCGGGGTGTCGCGGTTCTCCAGCAGGCTGAAGGCTTCGCCGAACAGCCGGCTGAGATCCGTGCGGTTGATCTCATCGAGCACCAGGACGACCGGCAGGCGGTCGTCCTCGGGCACGGCGCTCATCTGATCGACAAGGCGCGGCAGCAGCCCGTCGACATAGGTCGTCCTGCCATCGCCCGACAGGCGCAGGCCGCGAATGAACTCCTCGTAGCCGTAGCCCGGGTGCAGCTGCACCCAGTGGATGTTGGCCTGGACGTAGGTATCGAGTTCGGCCTGGGAGGAGAAGAACCGAGCGGCCCGCCACTTCTCCAGGGCCACGCGGCGGATCAGGCGGCCAGCCAGCTCGCGCGTGCGGTGGGTCTTGCCCGTGCCGGGCGGCCCGTAGAGCACGATCTGCTTCTTGTAGAGCAGCAAATCGAGATCGCTGGCTCCGTCGGGACGGTCTGAGCCCGGATCCCAGATGGCGTGCAGCGGCGGCCGGTAGAAGTCGAGCATCCCCGGCTGGGCGTCGAGCGCGACGAGCTTCTCTCGGATCAGCAGCAGCTGCTCGTCAAGGTCATCCGGCACGTCCGCGCCCGTCAGCAGTTCGCCCGCGAACGCGGCGACGATGTTCTGCTTGTGCGTACGGCTCGACATCCGCTCGAACTCATCCGGTCGCAGCAGGTGCAGCAGGATGTGGCGCATCTCGCGGACTGAGATCCCGTCGCTGGCGGCATCGGCGAAGTCACGCAGCGCCCAGGGATCGGCGAGCAGCCGTCGGCGCCCGTCGGTGTCATCGATCGCCTTGAAGCGCTGGCAGAAGTCGATCAGGTAGCCGATCTGGATTTCCCGGTTGATGTTGTAGCCGACACCGGGATTGCCGATCCCCTCATCCATCGTCTCGGCCAGCACCGGCCAATGCGTTGGCTTGTCCGCGCCGAGCGGCGCGATGATCGCCTCCAGAGTCGCGCGCTTGGTCGGCCCGCCGATTGCGCCGCGCGCGAACAGGAAGTACACCGCGACGAGCTCGCAGACCAGCCAACGGACATCCTCCGAGGCCGTCTCCAGTTGCGTAGACAGCTTCTGGCCGAAGTTCTCCTCGGTGCCGTAGAGCGGGTTCTCCAAGAAGCGCTGCCGGAAGTCCTCCAGCTGCGAGATCGTCCAGAGCGAGCGGTCGTCGAACAGCAGCGAGCCACTCTCGATCAGGCAGCGCTCCGTCCATACCTCCACCAAGGCATCGATCTTGGCCCGGCTGGAGCCGGGATCAACGAAGCGGGCCACGTCGGGATCCTACGTGTCGTTGTCCGCCCGAATCTGACGGCTCGCAACCAGACACGAGGAACCCCGGCAGGCGCCGTCGTGTTCTCTGTAGCGGTTTCGCCCCCCGGAGGCCCCCGCAGTTTCGTGTTCTCCGAAGCTAGACCCGGAGGTCGCTACAGAGAATGCTAGTTCTCTGAAGTAGGGGCCCGCACCCAGTCGGTGGTGATCTTCAGCGCTTGTCGGCCATGTTCGACAGCGCCCACGTCTATCGGCGCTCAGCGCACGACGCGAATGTCCGCGTAACGGATCTCGGTCGCGTCCGCCGGACCGACGTCGCCGATTACACGCACGAAGATCACCGCGCGGATCGAGCCCTTGCGGGCGAGCGCCTCGCGGATCCGCCGGCGTTGCGCCTTCGTCAGGTCTCTAGAGGGGTCGCGAGGAGTTTCGTAGCTACAGGCCTTCGTCCCGAGGTCGCTGAGACCCCCTACTTCTGGCTGACCAGCAGCCAGCCCGCCGCGATCCAGACCGTCACCGGGGTCCTGGTCGCGTGGAAGAACGTGCCCGCCGTCCTCGAAGGTGGTTGTGTCGGCGCTGCGGGCGGCGCGTCTGTTCATCACGCCTCTCCCCCACGCCACGCTTGCCCTGTTGGGCTGGGCCTCACCGACCGCGCCGCGAACGTCAAGCGGTCCGCGACAAGCAGCACCGGCGCGCCCGATGGACGCGTGCGCAGCGCTGGCTGCGTGTGACCGACCACGTTCGAGCCCGTGATGGCGTGGTTTGCGTGCCACTTCCCGGATCCGCCCGTCAGAACCCACGCCGATGAGAATCGCGTGAAGCATCCCAATGAGAGCTGGACGACGCGAGAATCGCGCCGGCGACAACCCCGCGCCCCGATGCGGGGCCGATTGTCAACGGCCATCGGTTTCTCCCCATTTCCGGCCATCGGTTCTCCCCGCTGGCGGCCACGTTTTCTCCCCACTGGCGGCCACTGGTTCTCCCCGCCGTGGTGGGTGCCGCGCTGTCGTCGCGGAGCCCTGAGGCCGTAG
>JBBSNY010000072.1:0-4827 GCA_038260305.1 Solirubrobacterales bacterium | reverse complement strand
TCGCTACCCAGGGACCGCGTAAGCCATGCCACGAAGATCATCGGTAAGCCGTGTGCGGGAAAACCGCACGCACGGAATTGAAAGGGGAATGGGGAACCAGACCCGCCACCGGCGGGCACTGCGCCCCTGACTACCAATGGTGGCGCACCCGCCTCTGGGCTGCATCATCGCGCTGGTGCTCGTCGCGCTGGCTGTCGGGCCTGATGGGGCCCACGCGCACGGCCCGTGCGGCTGCCTCGCCCCGGCGTCCGGACCCCCGGGAACGGCTGTATCGACGTCAGCGGCTTACAAGGTCGTGTTCAATCCGGACCGGACGGACCTGGGCATCGGCCCCAAGTCGCTGTGGCAGGACCATCGGGTCGGCGTTACGCCGACTGTTGTATTCCGCGTGGCGTACACGTACTCAGATCTCCCGCTGCGGCGCACCGTTCGGTTTCGTGTTCCCGCTGCGGCGCCGGCCCGGTATCTCGTGAGCATCTACGACGGAAGCGAAGCGGGAGCGCACTACACCTGGGACTACTTCGAAGTCACCGAACGATCCTCGGCAGCCACGGGCGGCCCCGTCTCGGAGTCATCCCGGTCGCCGATCGGTCCGGCGGCAGGGGTATCGCGCCAAACCGCCGTGAGCATCGGTCTCGTGGCCTTGGCCTTGGGCCTCTCTTTCGGTGCGCTCGCCGCTCGCCGTCGCCCCCGGCTCCGGCAGCGCAACGACCGCGACCAGCCACCGCTTTGAGGCACGCGCAGATGCGCGCGCGGCGCTTACTGCGAGTGCCCGAATGGACGAACAGCAGCACCGAAACACGTGATAGGCCAGGTTCATGGCCAGATTGTGGGATGCTCGGATCACTGGATGTTCCGCCTCGTCGCTCGCACATGCCCGCGCCATAATGGGGCGCTGCATGCCGCAGCGGTGATCCTCGCCGCCTTGGTGATCGCCGGCTGTGGTACGTCTCGCGTGGGTGTGGCAGACGTTGTGAGTCCAGCCTCCCGCGCCGCGGCCGCGCGCGAAGCCCTCGATGCGTTCAGCGACAACTACAGCGGGAGCGGACATGTCACGGCATCGTGCGCGGACCCGTTGGTGTTCGAGCGACGCGGCCCAGTCGCGCGCTATCCCTGTCACGTGGTGATCCCCGGTGACGGGCAGATTCGGACAGAGCGCTACCTCGATCATGTCGACTGCAGCGTGCCGACCGGTCAGCCCGCCGTCCGCGCGAAAGATTGCCGGGCGGACGTGAGGCGCGCGCACGAGATGCGCATGTTGCAGCCCGACGTTGAGCGCGATCGGTCAACTCCGGCGTCCGGTCGGTGCCCGACGGGCGTCCTCGATGAAGGAGATCACGCGCCGGAGGGCGTGGTCCGCGCGCTACGGCGCGCGATACCGCGGATCTACAAGGTGATCGCTTACGGCAAGGTCCAGGGACTGAATCCCTCGACTACCGAGATCTACGTCGTGCAGTCGCTCGGTTCCGACGGCGTCGATCTACCGGGTGTCCGGACGTTCAAGGGCGCGTCCTCGTACTGGGGCACGCTGGCCCGGCGCAGGTGCCCAGCAATCGCGTCGCGATCCTGGATGGCGCTCCTCTCGTTCTCCGACGCTCCGGCCGTGTCGCTCTCCTACCGCTACGCGTTCCTGGCACGTACCAACAGCGGATGGATCATTTGGGACCATGACTGAACCCCAGGCGGGCCGCTCCGACGATCTGACGCTGACATCTTGGGACAGGCGCAGCGCGGCTTCGGACGACAAGCGGCGCTTCCCAGCCCGCCCGCACCGCTTTCGCCGTCGAGCGCCCACACGGGGCGTCAGAATGACGCGCTTCGCCGCGTCGTCGGGAAGACTCTCGAAACTTCGGCGCACCCTCACGAGGTCTGGCACGTTGGGGCCAGTGTGCGTGCACGAGTCCTCGCTGCGCTACTGGCCGCGCTGAGCGTCGGGCTCGCCGGCTGCGGCCATGGTGGCGCGCCATCGGCTGCGCGGACGGTGGCGGCGCCGACGCAGACGCCGACGACCGTCGCCACGAGTGCTTCGATCACGCCCCCCGCAAGGCAACCCGGGCACCGCCCCGTGGACGCGAGCCTACCCACGAGACTCGTCGGCGGTCCGCTGGTCTTCAGGGTCACGGGGGCCCCACAGCTCCCACCGTCAGATTTGACGCCCGAGTTGCGCTACGCCCTGATCTTCCGGCTGAACCGCGACCCGTACAAGCAGCGCGACGGCTACGCCGTAGTGCATGACCCGCGGGGCAACTTCTCACTTTTCGGCAGCGTCGCTTTCTCGTTTGACTTCCCGATCGAGCGGCTCGAGATCACGGACTGCTTCATCGGCTACATCGACGCGGAGGCCACATACTTCGTCGACAAGCTGAACGCGCTATCGCTGGGCGCACGTGTGCCTGTCAGGCTGCGCCCGGTTACGCCGAAGCCGAACGGAACGAGCGTGCTCGGTCGCGCCTACCGACGAAATCCTCGTCTGCTCAGCACCGACTATGCCCTCGCGAGTCCGCGCGCTCGCGCGAGCGTCCGCCGCATCGGATGCCCGGTCACCGATCTCGACTACTACGGCAAGACTGGATGAGCACCGACGGCGCGCACGCGTTATCCGCGATCGTGCAGGGGGCGAGCGCCCGGATGGCACGCGTCCTCGACGAGATCGGGGGACCACGGCCGCCGACACCACTGGCCGTCTGGACATCGGGCTCGGCGAGCTGGATTCGACGCCGGTGCGAATCGCGTCGATCGCCGCCCGGCGGTCGATGCCGATTCGAGGCACATCCGGCACCGCCGAGCAGTGCCCCTCCGGACGAGCAGCACCAGCGCCGGCGGCGGCTCGTGCCAGGCTGAAGCAGCAGTCCGTAGCCTGTGCTCGATGTGGGAGTGGCGTGATGCGTGGATTTTGCAGGCGATCGTCAACGCCGGGACGCTCGGCAGCCTCCGGTCGATTCTCGCCAACGCCGATTGGATCAATGTGGACGTGCCCTCGCGTGAGGTGCTGGAGCGGGTCGTGCGACGGCTTCAAGCCGCCGATCTCGTCGTCGCTGAGCCGTCGCGCGTACACGCGACACGCCTTGGGAAGCGTCTCGTGCGCCGGATTGAGTCGTTGGGAGACGGTCCTCGAACCATCACGCCGAAGATTGAGGCCGCTCCTCGCGAACACGTTCCGGTGTCCGACCGCTCCGGGGAATGGAGCCTGAGCGACCGCGAATGGCAAGCCGCGTACGACGACTACTGCCGGACGGCTACGCGCGAGTAATCGCAGCTACCGCATTGAGACCGGGTCTATAGAGAGTTCGTGCGAAAACCGGGATAGCGCTCGAGGCGTAGATCGATGCCGAGGCTCCGACCAGCTCCACGAAGCATCGCATTGGACGAGAACGGGCAGCGCCGGCGGCCCCTCCCATCAGGCGAAAGGGGAAGTCTGGGAAGGTGCATACATGTTCCGTCGGCGAGGCTCTCGTGGTGACCAGCACGGTGCTGCGAGCGTTAGCACTGAGCGTGCGCAGGTGCTACGGAACCCCCGCGACTGGCCAGCCGGATGGGCAGGCTTCGAGAAGCCATGGGGAGAAGGGTCCGACGAGACGGAGACTTTCGCGGCTGCGTTTGACGAGCAGCTACGGCGCGAGGTCGCGCGGGGGCACGTCCTTTACAACGAGCATTGCCTCGCGATCGCCAAACGCGAGGCCACGGATGACGTCTTGTTCGCCGTAGGCGAGGAACGAGTAGCGGTAGCGCACCTCACGTGGGCGCAGAAGCCTGAAACGCCGCACTGGCCGTCGGTGACTCTCTACTCCTCATTCGAGGAATTCCTGTCCCGCGCAGCTGAGGACTTCGGTGAGTAGCGACTCTCGCTCTGAGGCACGAGCAGAAGCCAAAAGCCCGCGAGCACGAGTGCCGCTCCGGACGAGGACGGGCAGCGTCGGCGGCCGCTCCCATCAGGCGAGAGCGGCAGTTCGGCAAACTGCCTTGCGCGCGTGCAGAGACCTTCGAGCGAAGCTGAGGCCATCGGATGGCTGGTGGACCAAGTGCCAGAGCTGCGCACGCTTCTGGACGACCATGTGGCCTTCTACGAGGAGTTGCTCCCGTACGTGGCGTTCGAGGGCGACTTCCTGCGGTGGTTCGTGAGCTTGCGCTCAGGTGAGGACGAGCCGGCCAAGCGTTTCGTCGAGGCGATCGAGCCGCTGATGACGACGAACATCGAGCCACCTGCGAACGACAGAGTCTGGAACCTCGCGGGCGTGTGCTTTGTCGAAGGGCTCGTGATGCAGGGCGATGACGACGTGCTTGAGCGCGCGCGTCCGTGGATGGGACCGAACACCTGGGAGGACGTGCAGCACCAGTTGGGGTACCGAGACGGGAGGCTGCCACCGCCTCGCCGGAGCTGACCACCCGGCCGCTGCTTCGAGGCAGAACCGGGAGCGGCGGGCAGTGCCGTCATGGACGACATGGACTAGCGCGGGCGGCGGGCTGCAACAGGCGCGGTCGACGCGCCGCATGGCAAGATCAGGGCGATGGCACCTGGCGACTTGCGCCGCGACGAACTCATCAAGCTGGTGGAGGCGCTCACACGCGCCGATGGGGCCACGGAGGAGGAGGACGACCGGCTCCTGCGGCTATTCCAGGACAGCGTGATTCATCCGGCTGCTTCCGACTTGATCTTCTACTCCCACAAGTACTTTGGCGAAGAGTATCGAGGTTGTCCCGCTCGCCGTGGAACTTGGCGGTGGCGGTCCTGTGATCAGTGAGCGGCTGCGAGCGTAGCGGCCGGCTCGGTCGTGGTGGTCGATGTCGTGTGATCGGTGGGCGGGCTTGTCGGCAGCGTGGTCTGCGCGC
>JBBSNY010000071.1:0-5704 GCA_038260305.1 Solirubrobacterales bacterium | reverse complement strand
TCGAAAGGCAGCCCGACCTGTTCGCCCATTGGCGGTGGGTTCGCTGATGCTGACCGGCTGGTGAGAAGAGCCCGGTGACGGGAGACTGTCACGCCGGGATCCGAGGGAGCCGGGGGCTGCAACGCCCCCGGCCACCCGACCTGACCGGCCCTCAGCACGCCAAGCTCGCCGACATCAAGACCACCAACGAGCCGCTGTACCGCGGCTACCTCTTGAAGGAGCAGTTGCGCGCGTTCTACCGCGTCCCGACCGAGTACGCGCAGGCCATGCTCGACGCCTGGCTGGGATGGGCGCGCCGATGCCGCCTGGAACCCTTCGTCAAGCTCGCCAAGACGATCACACAGCAGCGCGCCGGGATCGTGGCCGCGATCGAGCACGGACTCTCAAACGCCCGCGTCGAACAGATCAACACCCAGATCCGGATGCTCACCCGACGCGCCTTCGGCTTTCACAGCCCCGAAGCCCTCATCGCCCTCGCGATGCTCAGCCTCAACGGCCTCTGCCCGCCGCTGCCGCGGTGAAACGAGCGTTCACCGACCCACGGGAACAGCAGGAGACCCCTTTATTGCCGCCTGCCGATCGGCCGCGGACGGCAGGCTGTAGCGGCGGGTCGTCTCCAAACGCCGATGCCCAGCGAGCTGCGCGACGAGCACGATGTCGTTGGCGCTCCGTACCACGTTCGTCACACAGGTATGCCGCAGGACATGCGCAGAGAGTTCCGACGGCGCTCGACGCGATCGCCGAGCCCGCGAGCCTGATCGATCTGCGGCGTCGCGGCGAGGCGATGATCCCCCGCGTAGACGTCGGCGAGCTGATCCTCGAGGTCATGTCCTGGCATCCGGAATTCGTGGCGGCGTTCACGGCGGCATGCGGCGGCCAGACGCGTCTGGCGGACATCGGCGTCACGATCGCGGCCGCGTTGACCGCGCACGCGCTGAAGCTCCCCTACACGCCGGTGATCTCCCCCGGCGTGCCGGCGCTGACGCGAGGGCCGATCAGCCACGTCGACCACAACTACCTGCGCGCCGAGAACTATGCCCAGGCGAACACGCCGCTGATCGAAGGCCAGGCCGCGATCTGGCTCGCCCAGCCCTGCTCAGGATCGCTTTTCTGGCTTTCACGTTGACCACATTGATGCCGGGAGCCCCGCTTTTCTGAGATGCTGCGCCCGCTCGGGCCTTCATCTCGCCCCGTAGTTCAATGCGGCCCGAGCGGGGCTTAAAAGTTGGAGGGGTTCTCGTGCACGGCAATCTCGGTTCCCGTTTGGGGAGGCCGCAGACACACTCGCGCCGCGTGAGCGTGCTGGTCGTGGCCCTCGGGTGCTCGTTCGCGCTCGCGACACCTGCATTCGCCGCCAACACCCAGACGATCGGCAATCCGACCGGCCCGGTGCTGTCGTCGGCGTGCGACCCCGGTTCGGTCGTCGTCGGTTTCGAGGCCTCGGGCGAAGCCGGCCTCCTCTCCAGCGTGGCAGCGCGCTGCCGCGACGCTCTCAATGCGGTCAGCACGGCGCCTGCAATCGGTGTCCCTCAGTTCCCGCTGGGACAGTCGAACTGCACGACGGGTGAAACCGCCGACGGCATCTACGGCAGTTCGGACGCCAACTTCGTCTATGCAATCGGCATCGCATGCCCCACGGCCAACGGCGCGCGGCTCGGCAACAGCTATGGCAGCTCGGTGGGCCCGCTGAGGTGTCCGGCCGGCGAGGGCCTGGTCGGGCTGGAAGGGACCTTTTATTTCGGTGCCCTTATCTCGAGCGTGACCGGCGTCTGCGCGGCAACTATTGCGACGCCGACGATCTCTACGAACGCGTCGGCGAACATCACGCTGGGTGCCGGGACGCTGAGCGACACGGCCACGGTCAGCGGCCGCGTCAGCCCGCAGTCGAGTGCGACGATCACGTTCACGCTCTACGGGCCCGATGACGCGACATGCACGAGCGCGCCGGTGTTCACGACGACAGCGCCAAGCCCGACGGCCAGTGGACCTGTGACCTCGTCGGCGTTCACGCCGACGCAGGCAGGCACCTATCGCTGGAAGGCCGCCTACAGCGGCGACGCCAACAACTCGCCAGTGAGCGGTTCGTGCAACGACGCCAACGAGAACACGGTCGTCAGTCGGGCGACGCCGACGATCTCGACGAACGCGTCGGCGGACATCACGTTGGGTGCCGGGACGCTGAGCGACACGGCCACGGTCAGCGGCCGGGCCAACCCGGACGCGACCGCCACGATCACGTTCAGGCTCTTCGGACCCAACGACGCGACGTGCGCCAGCGTGCCGGTGTTCACGACGACAGCGCCATACCCGATGGCTGGTGGACCTGTGACCTCGTCGGCGTTCACGCCGACGCAGGCAGGCACCTATCGCTGGATCGCCGCCTACAGCGGCGACGCAAACAACGCCGCGGTCACGGGCGCCTGCAACGACCCGAATGAGAGCGTCGCGGTGACGGCGCCTGCGAACTACCGCCAGACGGTGCTCGCCGACACTCCCGTGGGCTACTGGCGCTTTGGCGAGTCTTCCGGCGTCACGGCGTTTGACGAGACAGCCAACCACAACGACGGCACGTACCTCAACGGGCCCGTGCTCGGCGTGCCGGGTGCTCTCACCGCTGACCCGAACACCGCGGTGCGCATGGACGGCATCAACGACTACGTCCGCGTGCCCGACAGTCCGAGCCTTGGCGTGGGCAACACGTTTAGCTCGGAGGGCTGGATCAAGCGCGCGTCCACTGCCAAGACCGTCAACATGATGGTCAAGGACTTCCAGGTGGTCGTTATGAGCGCCGCCAACGGCAGCCAAGTCTGGGTCAGAAAGCCGAACGTCTCGACGATCGCGCGCTCCACGACCGGTGTACCAGCCGACTCGGCCTATCACCACATCGTCGTCACGAAGAACGCGTCGGGCTCGGGGACGGTGAAGATCTACATCGACGGAACCCCCGTCGGCGTGACCGACGTCTCGCCCGCGCAGGTCACGACGAACTCCGCGACCCCGCTGCTGTTCGGCTCGGCCGGCGACAGCCCCGCGGACTTCGACGAGTTCGCGCTCTACGCCAACGTCCTATCCGCCGCAAGAGTCCAAGCGCACTACGTCACGGGCCATCCCGGCGCCTGAGCGAGCATGCCTGACGCCCCCGCTATATGCGGGGGCGTGCAGGCCAGGGCAGCTCCGCGAGCCTCCCCGAGCCGCAGCGGCCAGCGGGTGGGTCCAAGAGCCAACACGAGAAGCGACGGGGGGACACGGGTTAGACGACGCTACCTTTCCACTGGTGACGCGGACCCGAGCACTGGGCCTTGTTCGCAACGGGTTGCTCCGGGACGACCCGGTGACGCCGCCGGGGTCAATTCTGAGACGCGTCGTCCGGGCTTAGCGCCGGATCCTGTTCCAATGTTCCTCACGGGCCGTCTCCAAAGCGGACGGGTCCCAGACCGTCGAGCTGCAACGCGACGTACTGCTCGCCGCCGGCATCGACGCCGCCCACCTCTACGACGACCACGCCTCCGGGCGCAGCGATGATCGCCCTGGCCTCGCCGCGTGCCTGAAGGCCCTCCGCGACGGCGACACCCTGGTCGTGTGGAAGCTCGACCGGCTCGGCCGCAACCTGCACCACCTCGTCAACACCGTCCACGACCTGACCGCCCGCGGCGTCGGCCTGAAGGTCCTTACCGGGCAGGGCGCAGCGATCGACACCACCACCCCCGCCGGCAAGCTCGTGTTCGGAATCTTCGCCGCGCTGGCCGAGTTCGAACGCGAACTCATCTCCGAGCGCACGTACGCCGGGCTAGCTTCAGCCCGCGCGCGCGGCCGCAAAGGCGGACGGCCTTACAAAATGACAGCCGCAAAGCTACGTCTGGCCACCGCCTCCATGGGGCGACCCGACACCAAGATCAGCGAGCTCTGCACCGAGCTCGGCGTCTCGCGCCAAACCCTCTACCGACACGTCTCCCCGACCGGCGAGCTCCGACCCGACGGGCGCAAGCTTCTCGCCGCCTCTGGGCCCAAGCCACCGCGACAGCCCACCTGATCGGTTCCCTATAGGGGTCCGTCTAGTATCGGAGCAGAACTGCGGCCGTGCGGTTAGTGGAAGTACGCGGGCGTCGGACCAGCGACGTTGCGCCGCCTGGGTGGCGTGTTCGCGGCTGATGGACGCGGCACGCATGACCGAGGTGCTCAAATGGGGGTCATCTGAGTAACGGCGTCAAAGTGGCCAACAATGCGTCCTCTAACGCGCGTTAGCCTCGATTCGTCAGTAGGTGCCGTCGGGTGACTGCTTGGGCGGTCTGGGTCACTGGATCGGCGTGAGTAGGCCTGTGAATCGTGTGGTGAGGTTCGCGGAGTCGGCCGTGGGCGGCTCGCGGCGCTCGCGCGGTCCGGTTGCGGGTAGCGGTGATCGCGCCGGTGCTGCGGCGGTCGGTGGGTCGGGTGATCGTGGGTGGCGCGACGCGTCAGGCGCCGGCGGGGGGCAGCGCGGCGAGGCGTTTGAAGGCGCGCATGATCGCGGCGGCCCAGGGCCAGTCGGCGGGCAGGTGCAGGGTGCTGCGGCGGGCGTGGCGAGTGAGCTTGGCGGCGACGTGTAGCAGCCGGTAACGCAGGCGTTTGGGCTCGCAGCGTTGGTGCTCGCCATCGAGCAGTAGCGCTTGGGTCCACGCCGTCAGGGTGTGCGCGGTCAGCGCGAGCTCAAGCCACGCCTCGTTGGGCTCGAACTCCGCGAACGGCAGCTTGGAGAGCCCGGTGTTCTTGAGCTCTGAGATGCGGTCTTCGACGCACGCGTGCTGGCGATGGAGCACTTCGAGCGCGGCGATGTCCGTGGAGGCCTGGTCGGTGATGAAGCACCCAAAGCGATGCCCGTCGACGTCGGTGAAGGACAGTTGCGCGCCGGGGTGCGGGCGCTCGCGCCGACAGATCAACCTGGTGCCCGCGGGCCAGCTGGACATGTCGACGTTCGCGGTCAGCTCGGCGACCCAGGCGCCGTCACGTTGCGCACCGTCCTGGTTCAGCGCGGGCTTCCACGCGTGCTCGTTGAGCTTGAGGACCGCGTCGCGGACCTTCTCGCGAATCGTGTAGCCCAGCGAGAAGCAGATCTTCGTCTCACGGCAGGCGTCGGCGAAGTCATGGCTGGCGCCGGCACCGTCTGCGCGCGCAAGGATGTCGCCCTGCAGCGCCGACGCGGGCAGCGCCTCCAGCGCAAGCTCGAGCACGTCGATGTGATCTGAGGCGGTGTTCGCGCCAGCGTTGCCGGGCCGCAGAATCGCGGCCAGCGTCTCGCGCCCGCAGGTCGCAAGCAGCGGGTGAAAGCCGAAGCCGCCCTTGTAGTTGCCGGCGGCGTGCTGCTTATCGGAATGCGCCGTGATCAGCGTCGCGTCGAAGTCCAAGATCACCCGGGTCGGCGCGGCGCCCGCGGCCCACGCCCGCTCCCTAGCCGCCGCCCGCGCAACACGGATCGCGTCGCGTTCGCGCTCACCGATCTCAAGCAGCACACGCCGCGCCGTCGAGCCCGACGCGATCTCACCGAACATCGCGACCTGATCGCCGAGCGCGCCGAGGTCCGAGACGCAGCGCCCGCCATCAGCGACCATCACCGCCAGATCACAGAACACCCTGCCCGGCGGGTGCGCGCAACGCCGCTCGCGCGTGTGCGCCAAGCCGCCTTGCAGCGCGCCGGTGAGGCCGATCTGATCGGCCAGCAACGCCAGCATCG
>JBBSNY010000070.1:0-6200 GCA_038260305.1 Solirubrobacterales bacterium | reverse complement strand
CTGTCGGCCTCGCGCAGCTTGCGGATGACCTGCTCGGGCGTATGCCTGGTTCGCTTCATCGTGATCGTCCTCGCTCGCCCATCTTGCAGGGCGCATAGAACTCTCACAAGCACCGGACCGAACCACCGGGGTCACGCCAGTGGCCTTCGTCCTCGTGCCTCGAAGCAGCAGCGCGGCCCAGTCGTTCGGTTGCGCGATCGCCGAGCCGTGCGCGACGCTGCTCCTCCCTGACAGGAGCGGCAAACCGCCGCCGGAAGCGCAGTGCAGTGCCCCCTTCCACGCAATCCGATAGCGCCGCGCCGTCGCCGCTATCCCGGTTTTCCGCACGAACTCTCTTGCGCACCTTGTGCGGAACGCCGCCGGAGCTGATGCTGCCGATCGCCGATGGCGATTCATTGGGGCGTGCTGCTGGGGTCGTGGAGTTGGAGGTGCGGGTCGAACGCGTCTGGGAATACGGCGAGTTCGTCGGTGGGGTAGTCGCCGAAGCGTTTGATGTTCTCGGTGATGTACGGGCTGATGGTGGCGAGGTCGTCGAGCGTGACGACGTGGCCTTCAGCTTGGAGGTCGCGGATGACGGTCATCATGTCGATGGTGGTGTGGAAGATCGCGCAGTTGGCGAGCAGCTGGTTGAACTTGATCGTCTTCTCTTGCTCTGCGGGGTCGTTGTCGGCGATGACGCCCTGGTTGCCGAACAGCAGCCAACCGGTGTAGCCGTTGTAGGCCTCGACCTTGTTCGTCGCGGCGGTGACGCGCTCCCGGAGCCGCGGGTCGCTGATGTAGCGCAGCAGCTGGATGGTGCGGATGACGCGGCCGAGCTCGCGGAAGGCCTTGTAGATGCTGTTCTTGCGCGAGTTGCTGCCCAGGCGACGCAGCAGCAGCACCGAGGACAGCTTGCCTTCGCGGATCGACAGCGCGACCTGCATCAGGTCCGTCCAGTGCGTCTGGATGAGCGTCCAGTCGATCGCGTTGCGGCCGGGGTCGCCGAAGAGCGCGTCGATGTGCGTGTAGCGGGCGTGCTCGCCCGGGCGGTGGAAGATGAGGTCCTTCCAGTTGCGGATCCGCGGCATCAGCTCGAACCCGAGCAGGTGCGCGAGGCCGAAGACCGGGAACGACTGGCCTTGGGTGTCGGCGTGGATCGTGTCGGGCTGCACATCGGAGCGATTCTTGAGGAGGCCTTCGATGATGTAGATGGCCTCCCACACGCCGCAGGGGATGAAGTGGCTGAACAGGGCGATGTAGGTGTCGGCGATGTGGTGGTATGCGATGCCGCCGTAGCCGCCGTAGCGGATCGAGGTCTCGGCGACGAGGTTCTCGATGAATGTGTCGATCTGCGTGCCGTCCGCCGCCGCGGTCGACCCGTCGCCCCAGGCGCGGACGAGGTCGAGCTGCATGTAGGCGTTGATGACGTCGACGGTCGCGTTGTTGAGCTTGTCGATCGTGACGTGCCGGTTCGCCGTCGCGCCGAGCTCATGCGCGGACACCCCGCTGATGTGCCGGGCGGCTTGGTAGGGGCCGAGGTTCGTGGCGTACGTGAACGTCGTCAGGATGTAGCGCGTGATCGGATCGCTGAGCTTGGGGTCGTTGCCTGACGCGGGTCCGAAGTGTCGCCACCATTCGAGCCAGTGCGCGGTCCGCGCGAGGATCCCCAGCAGAGAGCGCTCCGGCATCCGCTGCTTGATCCGCTCCTCAAGCGCGATCGCCGAGTCGGTGCGCTCCTTGCCACGGCGGCGCTTCAATGTCGGGACGCCGTGCTCATCGATGACGAGGTCGGCGTTGTCGGGGTACCCTGCGTCGGTCGCGGCCGCCGTCTCCTCGAGCCGGGCGCGCAAAGCGGCGGTGAACGCGGCGGCGCCGGCCGGGAGCCCGACCTCTGCGCAGAACCCGTCCAGCAGCGGCTCGCAGTCCTCCCACGGCAAGAGGTGCTCGGCCCAGTTGGCGTAAGAGTCAGAGCCCGCGACCGCGATGTCGCCGGTGCGCAGCTCCTCTGCGAGGTACGTGAACACGCACGCCTCGAAATGGCGGCGCACGAGACGCCCGGGGTGCTTGCGCGAAAGGATCGCGTTGCGCCAGTTCTCCGACGCGAACGACAGGTCCACCCGGCTGCCGTCGAGGTGGTCGGGGATCAGGTCACGGACCATGTGCGCGTGCGCGACCGCATGCCCGAGCGCGTCGAGCACGCTGCGGTCGGCGCTGGTCGCTTCTAACTCCAGCGTCGCGGTCGCCGCGAACATCTGGGCGCGGTCCTTGCGATAGAAGCGCTCGACGAGCAGTTGGTGGTTGTCGCCGTGATGCGCCGCCACAGCCTCGATATCCGCGAACTCACCGGGAAAGCCGCCGGCCGCCTCGACGGCGCGCCGCGCGAGCGCCAATGCGTCGCGGGCATCGGTAGGTGACGCGTCGGGGTCAAGGGCTTCGAGGACGTCGCGGTAGTTGGCGATCAGCCGCTCGGTGATCGACCGCTGCTGTTCGCGGATCGCGTCGAGCTTGGCCTTGGCCCGCTTCGTCATCCCCGCGACGCGCTTGCAGAGCATCTCAGCGACGTCGTCCCGCGCGCGTGCGCGCGCCATGTGAACGAGGCACGCGAGCAGCGCGACGCGCTTATCCGGGGCGTAGTCGCCGAGCACGGCGGCGTCGCCGGCGCTGGCCTCACCGGCGAAGTCCGCGATCTTGCTGGGCGCGATCCCGTCAAACCACGCGTCGCTGTCGCCGAGCGCGTCGACCCACCGCAGATGCGCGATCTGCGCCTTGAAGTGCGACCATGTCGCCCGCTTGGCGGGCTTCTTGAGCCGATTGAACGCGCTCGTGTGGTGTGATCGGGCCACACGACGTCAAGCAGGGCGGTCAGGCGGTCGCGGTCGCCGGCGGACATGCGCGCGAGGATCTGATCGAAGATCGCGCGGTTGACCTCCAGGCGGATACGGCTCGCCATCTCATCGAGCGTGGAGAACGCGGGCAGCTCCAGGCCGGCGCGGATCAGCTCCTCCAGCGCCACGTTGATCAGATCCGGCGGGTTGTTCTTCACCGCCGCCGCGCCACAGATCGCGGTCTCAGCCAGCGCGCGCGCCCGATCAGGAGCGTGGATCACGCCCAACCGTGCCCGAACAAGGTCGCGATGCGCACGCTCCGTGCGGTCAGCGTCATACGCGGGGCTCACCTCAGCGTCGAGCTCCAGGCAGCGCCGGACGTGCTCGACAACCGGGTCTGGCAGCTCGTCAGAGCGCGGGAATCGTGCCAGCCGCTGAAAGCACTTCAGCGCCAGGACCAACGCGAGCAAATGCTCGTCCGACCGGGTCTTCTCCCGCGCCCAGCCAGCCTCAGACGGGGTTGGGGTGTAGAAGACGTGCAGCTCACGCGCCGACGGCAGCCGCCGCAGCAACGGGTACGCCGTCCGCTCGATCGAGGTCATCCCAGGCTCCCATGTCCTCGACCCGCACGACCACGGCGCTCAGACGGTCGCCGACCGTAACAGAGCACCGCCAGCCAGCCCCACCGAGGCGGTCAGAATCACGCCCGTGATCTCGCCGATCGCGGGCTCAAGACGGGTCTACTGCCGCTTTTCGGCTTACCTTGGCCGTACCCCCCGAAGACGATGACGGCGACTGAATACCGCGCTACGACAACGCGAGCGCGAAGACCTTCAGTCGGGTGGCATGCTGCACGTGCACGCCGTTGACGGAGACCCCGCCACCGCGACTTCGCAGCGCTCCGGTGTTAGGAACATCAGCGTGAAGATCGACGGCGACCTCATCTCCAACCAGCAACTCGACCAGAGCTGCACGTGCCCCGAGGCATCCTGCCCCGGCGACCTGGACTTCGCCTTTGACGTGTTCGACTACGCGCCGGGCCAGCACACGGTCTCGGTCTCGGCCACGGATCAGGTGGGGAACAGCAGCCCGGAGCAGGCGTGGACGATCAACGTCGGCGCCGGAGAGCCGAACGACAAGGTCGCGTTCATCGATCAGGGCACCGACGGCGCGGTTCTCGATCAGGCCGACGATCAGAGCACTGCCTGCCCGACTGATCCCGACGCTGGCCCTGACGGCCCGTACTGCAACCCCGACGACGCTGGCAACGACGAGGACTCGATCGAGTACGCGCGAGCCGCCGCGACCAGCGGCAGCACGGCGGCGCTGGCCAAGGATGGCCCCGGGTGGGGGATCGCAGACCAAAACTCGTTGGCGTCCACCCAGCGCACCGATGGCACCAACAGCTACGCCAACATGTTCGTAGACGCCTTGTTCACCGCGACGCACGTCAAGACCGTGCGACGCGTGGTGCCCTGGGACGTTGCGACGCGCGGGACCACGCCTCGTTCTCAGACCATGGGCTACGGCAGCTGCCGCAGCGGGACGGCCGTCTCCATCAACGGCAACCAGACGCAGGACGTCAACGGCGATGGCAGCTCAACGAGGACACCGAGAAGAGCGACCTGGATCGCCTGAAGGACTGGATGACCGCCGCCAAGGCAGCCGGACAGCAAGTGCTCATCTCCTTCGAACACACCCGTGACTCGGCGGCGTACTGCTACCTGCCCACCCGGCCGCAGTACCGGGCGGCCGTCAGGGCGTTCCGCGACACGTTCCCCTACGTCTCGCTGTACACGTCGTGGAACGAGCCCAACCACCCGTCCCAGCCGACCAATACTAGGTTCGACAAGGATCACGGCAAGGCCAATCAGGCCGAAGCCGATGCCTCCGTGGGGTTCCGCCAGGTCGGCCGCTTCTGGACCGATCTGAAGAAGGACTGCCAGCGCAGCAAGATCCCCCGAGCCATGTACAGCACCTTCAAGCAGAAGGTGTCCACGGCCCCGTGAGGCGCCGGGTGACAGCCGTTGCCGTGCTGGGGGCGGCGCTCGCGTGCGCTGCGCCCAGTCCGGCCGCCGAGACGATCATCTCCACCGAGCCCGACTCCACGCCGGTCGCGATCTACCGCGGCGTGGCGGCGTGGTGGAGCACGCAGAGCGAGCAGGATGCCCGCCACCGAGCCGTCCGCTTGAAGATCTACGAGCACGGGCGCACGCGCCTGGCGCCCGTGCCACCCATCCGCTACCCGAACGACCTCGATCTCGGACCGGATGCCGGCGGGCGCGTGACCGCGGTGTACTCCCGCTGTTCCCGGCCGCTTACGGGAAACGCTGCGCAGAGGGGTTGCCGTCTGTACCGCTACACCCTCGGCGGCCGCGAGCGCCGCATCAAGCACGTCAGCCGCGCCGGCTACTCCGAGCGCCATCCCACCATCTGGCGCTCCAAGGTCGCCTATGCCCGATTCCGCGACGCCGACGAGGCCCCCGTTGACCGCATCTACCTCAACGACGGCCGCCACAACCGCCAGCTCCCGCGCGGCACCTTCAGGCCCGACTCGGGCCTCGGAGCCCCGAACGCCCAGACCGGGCGCCTGGACCTGCGCGGCGACCGCCTCGGGTTCTCCTGGTACTTCCCGCTGGGCATCTGCCGGACGCTCATCCCAACGGAGGACACGTCGCCGACGGTCTCCGAGCTGTGGCTCGTCAACCTCACCAACCACCGCTCACGGCGACTGGAACGCGGCTGCTCAGACGACAACACCGGCGTCCTCGGACCATCGCTTCAGCCCGACGGCGTCTGGTACGTGCGAGGCCTCGACGACGGGCCCTTCACCGAGCGGCGAGACAATCTTGCTGGGCACAGGACGAGGATCGCTCCCATCGCCCCGACGCCACTCGCATACGATCGCGAGGGACGCACGGTCGTCTCGATGCGCCGCGTCAACAACCCCGATCCCAACGGACGTCCCGCCATCTTCCAGGTCGTACTCAGCACCCAGCCCCGACCTCCGCTTGGTCGTTGACTCGTATCGGACGAGCGTGTGTCAGGCCGCGACGTGCCGACGAGACCTATTGATGTACGTGATAACAGACTATTATCACGTACATCAGCCACCGGAGACCCAACACTCGCAGGCGATCAATCGACAGCATCGCTGCGCCACTCATGCCCGTTATCCGGTACATCAGCGGGAACGGGTCGTCATGAGCGCTGCGACGGTGACAGCGATCCGTGGCGCGAGCGTCACCCTGCAGGCCGCGGCCGACGCGTTCCTGTCCTCGCCGCGATGTGAGAACGCGAACACCCGCCGCGCCTACGCGGGGGTGATCGACACGCTCGCCGCCGAGCTCGGCGCCGGCCGCGAGCTCGCCGACATCTCCGACGATGAGATCGCCG
>JBBSNY010000069.1:0-6342 GCA_038260305.1 Solirubrobacterales bacterium | reverse complement strand
TCCGCTCGCGAGCTCTCCGGAGAGCAGTGGTTCTTGCGCGTGGTGACGGAGCTTGGCGAGTTGATGGCGGAAGGGTCAACCGGTCCGCCGGTCACCGAAGCGGCGTATGCGTCGCGCGTGATGAGACGCGCGATCATGGTGCTGACGATCTGCGCCGCCTGGCTCGCCCACCACGTACGACCAGACGCCGTTCGGCCGTGAGAATCGCCTTTCTCGCGGGTGATCGGACGCTCGCCGCCCGGCGGACGTTGATGGCTGCCTGATCCTCGCGTCGGATTCTCGCGGGGTGTTGCGTCGGATAAGCGGTGTTGACGGGGTGCGGCGAGGGGGCCGTAGACGGACGACACCCTGGCCGACGGAGGACGTCACCCTGGCCGACGGAGGACCTCACCCTGGCCGACGGAGGGCCACACCCGCTGTCGGTTGTGTGGTGCGGGTGTGCGTGAGCGAAGCGGGCTGGATGTCAGCGAGTACCTGGCCGTTGACTGCTCGGCGTGGCCGCGCGGGTTGGCCCGCCTTGCCGACCGAGCACGGCTGCGCGCGCCGGCCTTCGTCGTGAGAGCCGCCTTTTGTGGGTTCCTGCTAACGCATCGGAGATCTCCGAGCTCGTCGACGTCGCGATCGCCGCGGTCTTGGTGTGGTGACCGACAAGAAATGCGGCCGCACGTTTGGCGGCTGCTTGGGGTCTACGGAGTGTTCGTGCGGAAAACCGGGTTAAGCGTCGACGGCTGGCGTTCTGCTGAGCCCCGCGTAGTTCGCCGCGGTGTCGTAGGGCGTCTCGGAGCGCGATGCGTAGCGGCCGGTGGGCGTGATGCGGTCGGTCCCGAGCGGGGCTGAGGCGCTCGGCGGCGCGCGCTGGCCGGCGCCGGCGGCGCGACCGACGCTGCGGCGCAGGCGGAGCAGCTGGTCTCACGGTCGGAGGTCGTCGCAGCTCTCGCAGCGTCCGAGGAGCAGGTCCTCGCCGTGATAGATGATGCCGCAGCACTTGCACGCCGCCGGCGGCAAGGGCGTGACGGGGATGCGATCGCCGTTCCACTGCTCGATCCATTCGACGGGGGCGCTGGCGGGCGTGTCGGAGGGCGGTGTGCGCTGTGAGGGGGTCTGGTGGCTGGTCATGGTGTCGGCTGCGCCCTCGATCGTGAGAACGCACGCGCCAACTGCAAGCCCGTGGGCGTTCGGACGACGTCCGATGCAGTTGGCGCGGCGGATCGCACGGCGAGGGCGACGCTGAGACGACAGGTCCGGGGCCACCTGACACTCGTCAACGCATGCACCGATGCGACGACTGAGTCCCGGTATCCCCACCCCCAGGTCGAGTGGATCGAGCAGTGGAACGGCGACGCGGACCGTCGCGCGGGGCTCGGGCGGCGGCGGCGGCGGGCGCGACGCGGCCGCGGAGAGCAAGCGCCCCCCCGGACGGGGTTCCGACCACAAGTCCCCGTAGGACAACGCGAAGCGTTAGTCGCCGCCTCGCTCGACAGCGCCTAGAGCCGCGTCGAACCCCGGCGACGCCGGCTGAGCACGGGCTCAGAATGCGCGAGTTTCCAGGTGCTTCTGCGCGGTGGCCGCGAGCACGCCAAGTGCCGGTTCGGCAACGCTATGCGTTAGTCGCCGTCGCGTTAGTCGCAGTAGGTGCGCGCGACGTGTAGGTCACGGGACGCAGCGCGTGCAGCCGTTCGTAGGTTTGGAGTGCCTGCAGCGGGTCGCGCCAGCCATCCATCCCGGCGCGCACCTATTAGTCGCCGCGGTCGGAACGCGATCACCCCCGCCGCCGAGCTGCGTTAGTCGCCGTCCAGCGGGTCTGGCGCGGCGACTAATGGCTATTAGTCGCCGATCACATCTTGATGGAGCCTGGTCAGCAGGCGTCATCCGTGATCGCTTTCGTCCGGGCTAACGGCACCGTGTGCAACGTGCCGGTGTCCTTCAGCTTCACGACGATCGTCTTGGGGTCATCCGTGCGCAGGACCTCACCGCAAAGTGGCGGCCCGCTGGTTAGAACAACACGCGACTGTTTGTGGGCAAAGGGATCTTCTCGAAACGCGAGGCTGTAGCCCAGGGCGACAACTCCGACGAGAGCCGGGAGGACGACCCACGGGCGCCTGATTGTCACGTCCATCTGCTCACGCTCGCTGGACTCTGTCCCTGTGTCGATGAGCTTGGGTACACCGGCGATCCGCGCCCTGAGACGGTTGCCGTCGCTCAGCTGGCTGACAAGCACGGTGACTTCAAAAGAGTCGCCGGCATTGAGAAGGAGCGGCGCGATGACGAGATCCTGGCCATCGACGCTGACCTGCGGTCGCAGCTCGGGCGGCACGGTCTTCCCGACGTTCGGCCGATTCAGGACGCGGGCGACCTCGCCGAGCGGGACGGACATGGGCCCTTCGAAGGCGTCTGTGCTTATGGCAACGTTTCCGCTGTTTTCCACCCGCAGATCCAAAAGCCGGGCGTCGGTGACGCGCTCCTTGTCATAGAACACTGAGATCCGATCCTCGACTCCTCGGTGAACATTCACGACCGGCGGCGACGTAAGGCGGTATGAGATTGCGGGTCGAGCCCGTCCTCGCCGCCAGAGATAGATGCTGACGGCGATCCCCACAACACCGATCGCAGGCCCGATCAACACGATAAGTTCGAGCGCCGCGATCATCGCCGTCCATTCTGTCGTAGCCACGCTGTCGCCCGGATGTCGAGAACGATCGTCGTCAATCCGCGCACGCGACAAGCATCAAGCAACGCCTCTCGCGCAGTTGTAGCGCGACCCAACACCCGGACTTGAATCTCGTTCTGTCCGACGAGACAGCCGGACGCCGGTGCCAGCGCTCGCGGTGGACGAGCGGCACGGCGACTAACGCCAACTGTTGGATTCCGCAGACTTGTGATCGGAACCCCCGGACGGGGCGCGGCGAGCGCGTCAGAACGTAACTCGGCAGTGAGCCGTCGCGCGGTCGCGCCGGCCGGGCACGGACACCAGCGATGGGCGGATCGGCGCTGCGCTCAGCGCCTGGGCGCAGACCGGCTGTTGCTCTTGCCGAGCCGATCAGGCTCGGCGCTCCTTGGCACCGCAGGTGCTCAGCGCGCAGCGCCCCGGCCGCAGACCGGCTGCTGTTCTTGCCGAGCCGATCAGGCTCGGCGCTCCTTGGCACCGCAGGTGCTCAGCGCGCAGCGCCCCGGGCGCAGACCGGCTGTTGCTCTTGCCGAGCCGATCAGGCTCGGCGCTCCTTGGCACCGCAGGTGCTCAGCGCGCAGCGCCCCGGCCGCAGACCGGCTGCTGTTCTTGCCGAGCCGATCAGGCTCGGCGCCCGCGGCGTCGAAGGCGCCTAGCTCGGCTCTGCTGCCGCGAACGGGGCGCTGCACAGCGTGCAGACGATCGGGCCCTGAGCGAGGGTGCGGGGGGCGACGCGGATGCGTCGCGGGCAGGCGCATGTCGCGGCAATGAGGTTGCTGCCGCCAGCGCTTGCCCCGTCGCTGTGCTCGCTGCGGCGGTGCAAGGTGATCGCACCCTGGAGGTCGGCGATCACCGCGGCGTATACGGCGGCCGTGGCATCCGGCAAGCTCGTCACTGACCAGCCGATCACCGGGTCGCGCTGGACGACAAGACCGACCTCCTCGGCGATCCGTCTGAAGCGGGTGTTGTGGTAGCGGCCCTGGCGGCTGGTGTCGTCGATCTTGCGCACCGCGGCGATCGCGTGCGCTGCCTCGTGCAGCAGCGTCGCTAGGACGTCGTGCGCGCCGCGCTGCAGGCCTTCGCCGCCGATGAGGACCTCATGGACGTAGGCGCCGTCGGCGGCGCCGGCGAGCTGCCAGCGCTCGGCCGCGAAGTGCCCGAGGATGAGGCCGCCGCCGCGGCGCCCGGACCCCTGGCCGAGGATCAGTGCAGCGGGCGGAAGGTCCCTGTGGGTGTCGCCAATCGTGCGCCAGGTGCGCTCGAGTGAGGCGACGAGCTGCGCTGTCCCCGGCTGATCTTGACGCTTAAGTGTCAAAACGTGGTGAGCGTAGCCGGTGCCTCGGTCACGCGCGCCTGCTCGTCGACGAGTTCGTACGCGCGCTTCATCGCGCAGGTCGTAACCCATGCCAGGGCGGACCATCGCGGCGGGCCTAGGTCGACGTCGACGTCGACGAGCTGCGCCCCCCCCACGCGCTGGCGCAGGCGTCGTCGATGATCGCGGGGTCGGTGCTTGCTCGGCGCTCGAGGAGCCGGCGAAGTTGCTCGTCGTGTCGGTCGCGGATCGCCGTGACCGCTGCGAGGCGTGCAGCGACTGACGCCATCGCCGGGGTCATCCGAAGGCGTCGGCGAGCTCGCCGGCGGTCCGCAGGGTGGCCAGGATCGCCGGGACGCCCGCGGCCTCGCTGTGCTGCGCGTAGGCGTCGACGACGCCCTGCAGCTCGGCCTGGCTCTCAACGTGGCGCTCGATCAGGTAGACGCGATCGGCGTGGTCGACCGGCACGTCCATGACGGCGACGTGCCCGGCGATCCGCTGCGCCTTGATCGCGCGCTCGCCGGCGGGGATGCGGTAGCGCTTGAGCTCGACGACTTGGCCGGCGGGCGTCATGACCGCGGCGCGTCGTCGGGGGTGTGCGCCCACCGGGCGCTTGAGCCGTAGCCGCGAACGTCGCGGCCCACCCGGACCGCTGCGGCGTCCTGGGGGCGCTCGGCGAGGTCGCGCTGTACGTCGCGGCGCTCGCGGGTGCGCTCACCGGCGCTTGACTGCGGCCGCGCCTTGATGCGCCGGATCTCCGCGCTCGCCTGCGCGCTGCTCTTCGGGTACGTGAACGTCGTTCCCGTCGCGTCGGCAAGGCTCTTGAGGTAGGCCAGCTGCTTGGGTGTGGGCTTCATCGCGTCGCCTTTCGGGGGTGCTGTTCGAGGACAGTCGGGCGACAGCCCGCGCGAGGGTCGAACGCACGCGCCAGCTCCAAGCCCCTGGGCGTTCGGACGAAGTCCGATGGAGCTGGTGTGGCGGATTGACCGTCGCGCGGGCAGCCTGCGACGGTCCTCGGGTCAGCACCCCCGGCGCAGCGGTTTGCACCCTCTCGGGCTCGGCCTGCGCTACCTCAACGCCCTCGGCGAATTGCCCAGCTTCTGAGCCCCTGCGCCCTCGCCTTTCCTACGCGGCAGCCGCCGTGGCCGCGGGCTGGCGCTCCTCGCGCTGCTCTGCGCCCAGGGCTTCCTCAAGGCGACGCGCAAGGCGGTCGACGAGCCCGGCGATTCGCTCGAACGTGTCGGTGCCGGCGTCCTCACTCCACGCCGCCAGGTACGGCACCGACGAGACGTCGCTTCGGACCCCGACGAACGCGACCGCCAGGTGCGCGACCGACTCGGCCACGAGCTCTTCCTCGGCGTAGCCAAGCTTCGGATCGTCCTCGCGTCGGTCGCTGTGGACCAACGCATGGCCGAGCTCGTGACAGAGAACGCTGATCTGCGCGTTGACTGCCTGGTCGTCGTTGATCGTCAGCAGCTTCGCCGCCGGCGCGCACGAGCCGCCGTGCCCCTTGGCCAGCGCCTGGTAGGTCACGCTGTAGCCCAGCTCGCCGGCGAGGTGCTCAAGCGGCTCGCGCGCCCACGCGAGGCTGTCGCCCTCAAGCTCGGCGATAGGCGGGTCAAGCGGCGCCGGCTCGGCCGGCGGCGGCAGCGCCTCGACCTGGCTTGCCGAGAAGACGGCCTCGAGGCGAAAGTAGGTGCGCGGCTTGTCGGTCGCGATCGCGCCCGCGTTGCGCCACGCCTGCAGCTTCTTCTTTGACGGCGGGCATGGCGCCCAGATCCGGATGTGCGACGTCTCGCCGCGCCGCACGCAGTACCCGAGCGCAAGCCATGCGCGGAACCCCGCGACGTGCGTCGCTCCCGGGTCCTGAAGGCAGCAAAGCAGCTGATTCGTCAGCGAATACCGGCGCAAACCGACCTTCGCGCGGCACTGCAGCCAGCGCTGCCAGCCAGCGCTGCAGCGCAGCTGGGAGACTGCCCGCTCGGTCAGCTCCTGCTCTTGGCGCGGGCGCTCGGCGCGCTCATCGTCAGTCAGCGCAATGCGCTCTCGCTTGGCCATCACGATCACCTCGTGGTGTTTCGGCGCTCGCTGGCTGCGAGGGCCTGTGCCGCTCAACCGCATCCCCGAAGGGGGTGCGATCCTTGAAGCGGTCAGGCGCTCGCAGCACCGCAGCGCCGTGCTCAGTCGCCGCAGTCCTCCGCGTCGAGCTCGTCGTCGACCTCGGCGGCGTAGTCGCGCATCACGCCCGCGTCGGCTGCGGCGGCCTCACCGGCGAAGTCCGCGATCTTGCTCGGCGCGACGCCCTCAAGCCACGCATCGGTCTGACCGAGCGAGTCGACCCACGCCAGCTGCGAGACCTGCTCTT
>JBBSNY010000068.1:0-6686 GCA_038260305.1 Solirubrobacterales bacterium | reverse complement strand
GACTTCGCCGCCGAGGTCGCACGCCTGACGTCGGTCGCCGTCTCAGACGGCGACTGGGCGCGGTTTCTCGACGAGCTCGCCCCGCTGCCGGCCGAGGATGGCCGGGGACGCACGCTCGCACAGACCAAGCGCGAGGGCCTGCAGCGCCTGTGGGATCACGACACGCGCGTCGCCCCGTGGCGCGGCAGCGCGTTCGGCGTCATGCAGGCGGTCAACACGTTCAGCCACCACGAGGGCATCGTGCGTGGCATGGCGCGCAGCGAGCGCAACATGCTGCGCGCCGTGACCGGCGATGCCGATGCCTTGGATCGCCGCAGCGTTGAGACGATCCTGCAGATCGCCGCCTGACCGGACTGCGGAGCACCGCCTCAGGAAGGCCGCGCCGCACACAGCAAACGGCCTGCCGCGTGACGCGGCAGGCCGCCAGGTCTACGACGCCGATGCTCAGGCGGCGACCTTGGGCCGCCAGCCGCGCCCGTCCTTGACGACGAGGCCGTCGTCCGCTAGGCCTGGGAGCACGCGGTAGAGGTAGTTCTGCTTGATGCCCATCTTCTCGGCGAGCTCGGGGATCGTGATCCCAGGGCTCGCCGTGACGAGGGTCAGCGCTTCCGCGCCGCGCCTGCCGCTGCCCTTGGGCCGCCCTCGACCGCTCGGTTCGGCGCTGCGGCGTGGACGGCGAGCAGGCGTCGGCGCTGCCCGTGTGCCACGGCTTCGCGGTGTTGGTGATGCGGCAACGCCGATGCCGGCGAGCGCCGCTGCCGCCGCCTCGAGCCGGTGGTACTCGTCGACGAGCGGCTTGAGCTCCGTCAGCCGCGCGCCGATCTCACTGCGCTTCTCATCCAGAAATTCGGCCATCAGACATTCCCCTTTGGTATCGGACTCTTCACCGATGCCCAGCCAACACTAAACCCAATCGCTGGCGCTCACGCTGCGACCAGGCGGAGCCGACGGCGCAGGTTGCACGAGCCGTGCCGGTGACCCACGCGACGGTCTGCCACGCGTAGGCGCCGAACGCTTGCGCCTCCGTAAGGGCGCGGCGACTTCTCACACACCTGATCTCGAGATCGCACCAGAGGTGCGACGACAAGGAGACACTCATGACCCATTCACCTGGGGTCCCAACCGGGACCACCATCACCGAAGCCGAGTTCGCCTACCTCGAGCGCCTCGCTCAGGCTGCTGCCGACAGCGGCCTCTACGGAAACGGCTCGAAGGTCAAGGCGCAGCTGCTGATGAAGCTCATCTACGGCCGCGATCTGCAGATCCCGGTCAGCGCGGCGCTGAGCGCGATCGACATCTACGACGCCAAGATGGAGCTGTCGTCCAACCTGATCGCCGCGCTCGTCGAGGCCCACCCGCACTACGCCTACGCGATCGTCGAATCCTGCGACGAGCGCTGCGAGCTTGAGTTCTTCAAGGACGAACGCAGCCTCGGCTTGGCGAAGTTCGACGCGACCGACGCCGCGACCGCGGGGCTCGCCGACACCGACTACTACCGCCAGTACCCCAGCGACATGTTCTTCGCTCGCGCCATGACGCGCGGAGCGCGGCGCTACTGCCCGGGGCTCGGGCGCGGTGTGGCGATCTACGCGACCGGCGAGCTCGCCAAACGCACGCCCGAGCCCACGGGCGCGCCGCGCGCGGTCAACGGGGCGCCGCCGGCGAGAAACGGAACCCGCGGCACAAACGAACCACGAGCCCGTGAGGAGGATCGCCAGCGGATCCGCAGGCTGGCGGCCGACGCCCAGCTGAGCGACGCCGAGCTGTTCAACGTGCTCGTGGTCGCGGCGGGCAGCGAGCCGGTGAAGGACGAGGCGCGCGCGTCGCGCCAGCTCGACCGCGCGATGGAGTGCCTGCCGGTCAGCCTGATCGCCAAGGTCACCGAGTTGCTGACCCAGCGCGAGGCGCGGCAGGGCACGCGCAGCGCGAACGGCAGTGGTCCGAGCGAGACGGCACATGACGTCGCCGACGCCTAGCGCGCAGGCCCTCTTGGCCTTCTCGGGAGCGCGGTCGCTGACGCACGAGCAGCAGCGCGTCGTGGCGCACGGCTGCGGCGCGCTGCTGGTCTTCGCCGGACCTGGCTCAGGCAAGACGCGGACGCTGACCGCCCGCATCGCCGACCTGCTCGTGAGCGGACGCGCGCGGGCGCAGGAGATCCTTGCGCTGACGTTCACCGTTCGCGCGGCGGAGGAGATGCGCGTGCGGCTCGTACACCTCGTCGGCCACGACCAGGCCGCCGGCGTGAGCGTCGCGACGTTTCACGCCCTCTGCGCACGGATCCTGCGCTCGCATGCGAGGGCGTTTGGCCGCAGCGCCGCGTTCAGCATCTATGACCAGAAGGACGTCATCAGGCTGGTCCGTGACGTCCTCGCCGAGCACCACGGCGGCGAGCACGACGCCGCCGAGCTGGCCGTGGGCATCAGCGAGCAGATCGCGCTCGCCCAGGGCCGCCTGTGGACCCCAGCGATCATTCGCGGCCGCGACGAGCCCGCCGATCGCGAGTTGATCGCGACGACCTGGGAGCAGACCGAGGCTGAGCTCGATCGCTCCAACGCGTTTGACTTCCCAGGGCTCGTGACGCACAGCGTACGGCTGCTGCGCGAGCGCACTGGGGTGCGAAACGGCTACCGCCAACGCTGGCGTCACATCCTCGTCGACGAGTTTCAAGACACCGATGTCGCGCAGTTCGCCCTGCTGGCGGCGCTCGCGGGACCGGCCGGTGGTGCGCCGCATGGATCGCTGGTGGCCTTCGGCGACGACGACCAGTCGGTGTTCGGCTGGCGCGGGGCGGACGTCGAGAACCTGCTGGGCTTCGAGCGCGCGTTCCCGTGCGCGCAGCGGCACATGCTGCGGCGCAACTTCCGCAGCCGGCCGGTGATCCTGCATGCCGCGATGTGCTGCATCGCATCCAACACGCGTCGCGAGCCGAAGGCGCTTCTCGCCGAGCGGGCCGCCGGCGGCGAGCTGCGCATTGCACGCTTCATCAACGATCACGCCGAGGCGGCATGGGCCACCAAGCGGATCGCGGCGTCAATCGCGGCCGGCTCAGACCCGCGCGAGATCCTCGTGCTGAGCCGCTCACTGCGCTGGACACAGCCGCTGCAGCAGGCGCTTACCGCCGCCGGGATCGCGCACCGTGTGATCGGAGCACGGTCGCTGTGGGAGCGCGTCGAGGTCCAGGACGCCCTCGCGCACGTGGCGCTCGTCGCCAACCCGCACGACGCGCGAGCCTTCCGTCGCGCCGTCGGCTCGCCGACCGACCGCGAGCAGTTTCGCGCGGCCGGCGTCACGGCACCGTCGCGCGGCTGCGGCGCGGCCGGGCAGCGAACGGTGGTCGCGTACGCCCGCGAGATGGGCCTCGATCTGATCGAGGCGTGCGCGTGCGCCGAGCAGATCGCGATCCGCGGCACGGCAGCCAGGGCAGCGCTGACGCTGTTTGGACGCGAGCTGCGTGCGGTGCGTGACGAGGTTCGTGGGGGAGGGTCGGTCGCCACCGCCGTCGTGGCGGCGATCACGTTCCCCGACGGGCCCGTCGCCGCGTACCAGGCGCTGCTCGAGCAGGCCGGCGACGTCGCGGTGCTGCGTGACACGACGCGCGTGCTGGAGGATCTGCGGTCGCTGTGTCGCGCAGCGCGCAGTTACGAGCGCGAGCAGGGTGCCGCAGCGACGCTGGCGGGCTTTCTTGACGGCACGCGCGCCGACCGCCTCGACGGCCTGACCGCCGAGCAGGACGACCGGCTGACGATCTCGACGATCCACGCAGCCAAGGGAACCGAGGCGCGGGCGGTGTACGTGCTTGCCTGCGAGGAGCGCCGGTTGCCCTCAGGCCACGCGATCGACAGCCCGGACCCGCTGGCGATCGACGAGGAGCGCCGGCTGTTCTATGTGGCGGTAACGCGCGCCAAGGACCGGCTCGTGCTCACGACGAGCCACGAGCGATTCGGCTCGCCGACAGCGGGCGCGTCTCGCTTCCTCGGCGAAGCGGGGCTGTGTTCTCGCTGAACTGACACGGTAACGATCCAGGGAGGCCTGGCACACGCCAGGCCTCGCCGCCCGCCACGGATGGGAAGCAGGCGCTGGCGCGTCGGGCTCTTCGTCGTTAAGGGGCCGCGTTGACGCGCCGCCGGCAGTGCGAGCCGCCGCCGACCCGCGGCGTCCTCAGGCCAACGCGATCGTCGCGCTGTCGCGGGGCCCGGAGTCGTCGCCCAGCACATGGAAATCGATTCGTAGCGTTGCTTGCGACACCGAGATGCGCAGGTAGCCGTAGTCCTCAATGAACGACTCGAGGTGGTGGTCGGGGTCGGGGGGACCGGGGGCGCGGACTGCGGCTTGCTTGCCGTTTCCCCCGCACCCGGCGACGACGAAGACGCGGCCGTCGCTTGTCCGCGTGTGACGTTGATAGTTGTGGGCGTGGCCGGAGATCACGGCGTCGGGCCAGAGGTTCGCCGCACCGAACGCGATGTCCAGCTGCTCGAGCAGGGCCGGGCTGCCGCTATGTCCGGCATTGCTGAACGGTGGGTGGTGCGTGGCGACCACGAGCGCGGCCCTGCGCCCGGCCGCTCGCTCGGCGGCGATGTTCCCAAGCGTCGTCGCCAGCCATGTGACTTGGTGGTCTCCATCGGAGCCAAGCAGGTTCCCCGGTCCCTCGACGACGTTCGTGTACAGACCGATGACGTCGATGAACGGTGCTTTCAGACGGAAGTACACGCCCGGCTGGATCATCGCCTCGCGGAAGATCCCCACCTGCTTCGCTATCGCAGGTATCGTTGCGTGTTCGGCGCAGAAGTTCGCGACGAACGCTCGCAGCGAGTCCGGGTCGGTGTCAGTGAAGATCTCGCCGTCGTGGTTGCCGGCAATGGCGACGATCTTGCCCGGATAGTGTGCGTATGCGCGATAGAACTCGTCGCGATACATAGCGTCCTTGTTGGGGCCATACACGACGTCACCGAGGTGCAGGAAGAACGCTGGGCTCTGCGCCGTCGCTGACGGCGAGTAATCGGCCGCCATCTGGGCGGCGAGCGCTTCCTGACTCGTGGATCCGTGCGGCCGGCCCGTGTCGCCGACCGCGTGCAAGATCGTCTGGCCGGAGGCCGCGATCTCGGCGACGCCATCCTTTCCGATGATGTCAACGAGATCGAGCAGCGATGACGCGGTTCGCGGTACCGGCACGGTCGTCAGGTGACCGGCTGCGAAGTCGGCCATCCTGCGGCCGTGCGGTGTCTGGGGCCGCTCCGCGGGCGCGACATCGGTGAAGAACGGATGGGCGAACCGCAGTGGCTCGTCTGGCATCTGATACCCCCGGTCGTGTGAAGAACCCCAAGCTGTTGCAAACGCGAGCGCTGCCAACGGCGAGCCTACATCGGAGGCGTGCCCGGTGGAGATCAGCCGCGACATGCGCGATCGGCCGGCCATTCTCCAACGCCAGCCTCATGCCGCGCGCCACCAGCTCATCGGGGTACTTCTGCGGTCGAGCCATAACGAGTGCCTTCCTCCCTCCAGGACCGAAATCCTCGTTTGGAAGTCTCCGTCAGACCCAGCCTGCCTCACCCGGACTCCCGCACTGCACCTACTGCGGATCCATGGACGTGATCCCACTGGCCACGCTTTGTGACCGTGCCATGTTCGCGATCAATGACATGGTAGATCGCTGGTGGCTCGTCCGTGAGCGCTTGACGCGACGCAGGCGACCGTCGGGTTCGGTCTGACCGAGCAGCGCCCCTGCTCGATGTTCCATCGGCTGCGGATCGGCTGACCCCGGCCGGCGAGGGCGCGGCCCCTCCGTCTAGATGCCGTGTCAACGTTGGTTGACATCAGCGACGTCGCCACAGAGGGCGCCCGCAGCGTCCGTGCAGCCCTGAGCGGCCCGATCAGGCCGCCACGCACCGCTGACGGCCGACCGCGAGGCTGTAGCGCGTTCTAAGCGGCTGCGCGGAACCTCTGCGATCGATCGGCCGGGACATTTCACGGCTGTCCGCGGAGGGCTGGAGCCCCGGGCGGTGGTCGGGGAGCGCTGTTCAAAGTGGCCAGCCTGGGCGATGGCACCACGTGCTGCAAGCCCACAAGGGGCTGCGCCGATGGCGCCCCCTCCGGGGTTCCGCACGCGTCACTCGCCGCCCGATCGGCGCCACATGAACGCTCACCCCGCCAACACACCGACCGGTCAGCCCCCCGACCGCGGCCAGCGCTCAAGTCGGCCCGCCCGTCTCTCACTTCGGAGGTTCCCATGCTCGTGATCGCACTGCTCTCCTGCCTCGGCGTCATCGTCGCCTCCGTCCTCAAAACCGAGCCGTCACGACCGCAGCCAAGGTCACCGCGGCGGGCCCGGGTCCGCTTCGACGCCGCGCTCATCGCAGCACTCACGGACCTTGAGGTCGCGCGCCTACAGCACGACACCGCAATCGAGGTCGCTCGCATCCAGGCGACAGCGGCGATCGAGGCCGCTCGCCTCGCCTACGGCGGGCACCTCCCGCCATCAACGACGTAGCCGCCAGGAGGCGGCCCGCCCGCTAGTTGAAGAATCCCCGCTCTCTGAGCTCAGCGACCAGGTCCTCAACGAGCCTGTCAGCCGCCGGCGAGCGGGCGTACTCTGACCCTTGCCAGTGACCGTGCTCTGGCGCTCGGGCATGCTCGAGGTACCCGAGCCGGCCCACGAGCCAGTCGGTGCTGGCCGCCTTCATGTCAGCCGG
>JBBSNY010000067.1:0-7684 GCA_038260305.1 Solirubrobacterales bacterium | reverse complement strand
TCGCGGCGCCGTCGCTGTCGCTGTGCGGAGGCTCGTCAGGGCGTCGACGGCCGGCAGGAGGCGGTCGTTGTGCTTGAACGTCGAGCCGTCGCCGCGCAGCGTCAGCAGCGGGGAGGCGGTCGCGGCGGGAACGGCGGCGAGCGTGAGCACGAGCGCCAGCGCGAGCCCTGTGAGTGAGGTCCGGCGCACGGGAGCGATGCTAGGTCGAACACCCTGCGCGCACTGCAGTTGCCCTTGCAGGAGACTGTTTGGCGTGCTCCGCGCTCTCCCCACCCTGCTCTGCCTCGTGCTCGGCGCCCTGCTGCTGAGCGCATGCGGCGGCGGCGACGACAAGCCCGCGCCGCGCGACGACGGAGCCCAGCGCCTGCTGGAGCAGACCTTCGCCAGCCGCGCGAGCGCGGTCTCCAACGGCCGCATGCGGCTGACGTTCCGCCTGGACCCGGAGGGGCTGCTCAAGCTCGGCGGGCCGATCAAGCTCAACGTCGGTGGCCCGTTCGCCGCGCAGCGCGACGGCGAGCTGCCGCGCTTCGACGTCGGCTTCGCCACCACGCTCGCCACGCACCGCTTCACCGGCGGCCTGAGCTCGACCGGCCGGCAGGCGTTCATCTCGCTCGACGGACGGCCCTACCGGATCGGCGAGGCATTCGTGTCGAAGCTGCGCGAGCGCCTCGGCGAGCCGCCACCCGGCCGCCGCGTGGGCCTGCGCGCGCTCGGAATCGACCCGCTGCGCTGGATCGTCAAGCCGCGGCTCGGCGGCCGCACGACGGTCGACGGCGTCGCGGTGACCCGGGTCAGCGGCACGATCCGCCTCGCCCGCGTGCTCGAGGACCTGGACAGCCTGCTGACGAAGGCGGGTGGATCGGCGGCGGCGGGTGGCTTCCTCTCGCCGGCGACGCGGCGCGAGTTCGCCGCGGCCGTCGACTCGTCGAGCGTCGAGGTGCTCAGCGGCGCCAGCGACCACGTGCTGCGCGAGCTGCGCATCGGGGCCGCGTTCACCTTCAAGAAGCACGGCGGGCTGACGCCGATCCCGGGCCTCGCCGGTGGCCGGCTGAAGATCACGCTGGCGATCGCCGATCCCAACCGGACGCGGGTGGACGTCCGCGCTCCGGCGGGAGCGCGGCCGCTGTCAGAGCTCACCGGCGGGAGCATCGGCGACTTCGTGGGTGGCGTGGCCGCGGCGCTCACGAGCGAGGAGGACAACGGCCTCATCGGCCAGGCCCTGGACTGCATCACCGGGTCGAGCCTGAGCACCGCCTCGCTCGTGAGCTGCATCTCCAAGCTCGACCTCTAGTGCCGTGAGCCACAAGTTCGCACGCTGGACACGAACTTCGGGCTCACGACACCAGCCCGGCGCGCGTCCGGGGATCGCCGCGCCCGGCGGACACGTACCCTTTGCGCGCATGCCCGCCCCCTCTCACACCGCGATCGGCACCTGGAGCGGGGGTCGCTACCTGCATTTCGGCGTGCCGATCAGCGAAGCGCGACTCGAGGCGCTGCTGGCGCCCGGCGACGGCCTCGACACGCTGCTGACCGCCGACGCCTACGGGGCCGGCGAGGCCGACCGCCTGCTCGGTCGCGCGCTGCGCGGCACCGACCGCGACGCCGTCTGCATCGTCGGCGCGATCGGCCATGACTTCTACGAGGGCGAGCGCGAGGGCGCGAAGGGCTTCCCGCGCTTCACCGACCCGCGCCTGCGCGGTCCGGACGGCTATGCCGACTACGTGCGGATGGCGACGGAGCGCAGCCTGCAGCGGCTCGGGGTCGACGCCTTCGACCTGCTGCTGCTGCACAACCCCGACCGTACGGGCTACACGAGCGAGACCGTCTGGGAGGCGCTGCGCGCCGTGCGCGACGACGGCCTCACAGCCCGGCTCGGCATTGCGCCCGGCCCGGCGAATGGCTTCACACTGGACATCATCGACTGCCTGGAGCGCTTCGGCGAGCTGATCGACTGGGCGATGGTCATCCTCAACCCGCTCGAGCCGTGGCCCGCCGAGCTGTGCCTGCGCGCCGCCGCTGAGCACGATGTGGAGCTCATGACGCGCGTCGTCGACTACGGCGGGCTGTTCTGGGATGACGTCCAGCCCGGTCACGAGTTCGCGCCGCGCGACCACCGCAAGTTCCGTCCCGAGGGGTGGGTGCAGGCCGGTGTCGCCAACCTCGAGCAGCTGCGCCCGATCGCCGAGCGCCACGGCCTGACGATGCTGCAGCTCGCCGCGCAGTGGTGCCTGGCGCACGAGCCGGTCGCCTGCGTGATCCCGACGCTGATCCAGGAGCCCGGCGACGGCGCACGGCCGATCGAGGACAAGCGCGCCGAGCTGCTCTCGACTCCCGCCGAGGTCGTGCTCGACGCCGGTGAGGTCGCGGCGATCCGCGCGATCGGCGACAACGCCGGCAGCATGTCGCTGAAGGGCGCCGACCCCGATCACGAGGGAGAGGCGCGCCCCGATCGCTGGCCGCTGACGCCGGAGCTCGACGCGCTGGCTCGCCGCTGGGGCATCGAGCCCGACCGCGACCTTCGTCACCTCGCAGCCGCGGCCCAGTGACCAGCGCCCGCAGGTTCCTCCTCTCGGGCTCGGGCTGGCCCTACCTGCTGATCCCGTTCATCCCGATCGCGATCCTGCTCGAGCTCAACCACGCCGAGGCGGCGATCATCTTCGGCGCGGCGGCGGCCGGCGTCGTCCCGACGGCCGCGCTGATGGGCCGCGCGACCGAGGAGCTCGCGCACCGTTCCGGACCCGGCATCGGCGGCCTGCTGAACGTGACGTTCGGCAACGCACCGGAGCTGATCATCGCCTTCTTCGCGCTGAACGCGGGCCTGCAGGAGGTCGTCAAGGCATCGATCATCGGCTCGATCCTCGGCAACATCCTGCTCGTGATGGGCGCCGCGATGCTCGTCGGCGGGCTGAAGCGCAAGAAGCAGACGTTCAACCCGACGGCCGCTGCGGTGCAATCCTCGATGCTGCTGCTCGCCGCCGTCGCGCTCGTCATGCCGACGATCTTCCAACTCGTCGCGGGCGGCGGGTTGCCACAGGTCGGCGAGGAGCGCGTCGACTTCGGCTCGGACCTGGAGACGATGTCGCTGATCGTCGCGTTCATCCTGCTCGGCTCCTACGCCGCCGGCCTCGTCTTCTCGTTGAGCTCGCACAAGGCGCTGTTCAACCCGACCGCCGAGGACGACCCGGAGCACCGCGACGAGCCGTGGTCTATCCGCACCTCGGTCATCACGCTCGCGGCGGCGGGCGTCGCCGTCGGCATCATGTCCGAGATCCTCGTCGGCTCGATCTCCGAGGCGTCGGAGACGATTGGCCTGAGCGAGTTCTTCGTCGGCCTGATCGTCGTGGCGATCGTCGGCAACGCCGCCGAGCACTGGGTGGCGATCTACTTCGCCGCCAAGGACAAGATGGACCTCGCCGTGAACATCGCGATCGGCTCGAGCGCCCAGATCGCGCTGTTCGTCGCGCCGGCGCTCGTCCTGCTGTCGTTCGTCATCGGGCCCAACCCGATGGCGCTCGTCTTCAACGGCTTCGAGCTCGGCGCGGTGTTCCTGGCAATCCTGATCGCCAACCACGTCACCCACGACGGCGAGTCGACGTGGTACGAAGGCCTGCAACTGCTCGCCGTGTACGCCGTGCTCGGCGTCGTCTTCTTCTTCGCGTAGTGATCTAGATGGGGATCTACGAATTCGGCGGGCTGGTCGTCGTGCTGCTCGCGCTGTTGTGGTTTGACCTGCACTTCTTCGCCCGCGGCCGCGAGGCGACGTTCGCCGAGAGCGTGCGCTGGTCGATCGGCTGGCTCGTGCTCGGGCTGGCCGTCACGGGCGTCGTGGTGGCGCTCAACGGCAGCGAGGACGGCGTCAACTACGTCACGGTCTACCTCATCGAGCGCTCGCTGTCGCTCGACAACCTGTTCGTCTTCATCCTGCTGTTCGCGTACTTCGGGGTGCCCCAGGAGCACCGCCCGCGGCTGCTGTTCTGGGGCATCATGGCCGCGCTCGCGCTGCGCGGGCTGGCGATCCTCGGCGGGACGGCGCTGATCGAGCAGTTTCACTTCGTCCTCTACATCCTCGGCGTGCTGCTGCTCGTGCTCGCCTACCGGATCTACCAGGGCGTCGGCGACGAAGTCGATCCCGACCGCAACATCGTCGTGCGCGGCGTGCGCAAGGTCTTCCCGGTTACCGACGGCTTTCGCAGCGGGAAATGGTTCTCGCACGAGGACGGCAAGCGTCACGTCACGCCGATCTTCCTCTGCCTGGCGGCGATCGTCGCCGCCGACATCGCGTTCGCCGTCGACTCGATCCCGGCCGCGTTCGCGATCACCCGCGACCCGCTGATCATCTGGGCGGGCAACGTCTTCGCGCTGCTCGGCCTGCGGGCGCTGTTCGTCCTCGTCGAGGGCCTGATCCGCCGCTTCCGCTACCTCGACGAGACGATCGCCGTCGTGCTCGGGATCATCGGCGTCAAGCTCTTGATCGAGGAATGGGTTCACATCGGCCCGGTCCAGAACCTGCTGCTCGTGGCGGCGGCGTTCACGATCGGGATCGCCGCCTCGCTGATCGGCGACAAGCGCGACCCGGAGGGCGCCGCGCGGCGGCGCGCCGAGCAGGCCGACGCCGCACCGCCAGACCCGCACGAGCTGTAACGGCCGGATGGCCCGGCTCGATCCGCTGACGATCGTGCGCCGCCGCCTGGCGGCGCAGCGGCTGGCGGGCGAGCCATTCGCCGATGTCGCCGCGGCAGTGGCGTCCAGCGGCGCCGTGCAGGCCCAGGAGCACGCCGAGGCGCTGTGGTCGCTGGGTCTGCGCGTCGGCGGGGCGGCCGCCGCCGACGTGCAGGGGGCCTGCGACCGCGGCGAGGTGCTGCGCACGCACGTGTTGCGCCCGACCTGGCACTTCGTCGCCGCCGACGATCTGCGCTGGATGCTGCGGCTGACGGGTCCGCGCGTGCAGACAAAGAACGCCGGCCGCTACCGCCAGCTCGGGCTCGACGCCGGCACGCTCGCGCGGACACAGGAGGTGTGGGCGGCGACGCTGAGCGACGGCGAGCCACGGATTCGCAGGGAGCTCGACGCGGCGCTGGGCGCGGCGGGCATCGACACGGCCGGCCAGCGGATCGCCCACATGCTGCTGCACGCCGAGCTCGAGGGCGTGATCGTCAGCGGTCCGCGGCGGGGCAAGCAGCACACGTACGTACCGTTCGAGGGACGTGTGCCGCCGGCTGCGCCGCGCTCGCGTGAGGACGACGTCGCCGAGCTCGCGCTGCGCTACTTCCGCTCGCACGGGCCGGCGACGGTGCGGGACTTCGCATGGTGGTCGGGCCTGACCGTCGCCGATGGCAAGGCCGGGCTCGCCGCCGCCGGGACGCGGTTGTCGGTGTCCGAGGACGACGACGGGCGGCTGTGGGCCGAGGCTGCCGGCGCCGCCCCTTCGCCGCGGTCCTCCGGCGCGCTGCTGCTCGGCACCTACGACGAGACGCTGGTCGCCTACCGCGATCTGCGCACCGTGGACGGCGATGGGCGGGTGGGCAGCGACCTCCCGCGGCGGGCGATCGTCATCGACGGGCGCATGGTCGGGACCTGGCGGCGCGTGCTCGCCCGTCGGGCGGTGACGATCGAGGCGACGCTGGAGACGAACCTCGACGTCCGCCAGGAGGCCGCCCTGCGCGCGGCCGCCGAGCGCTTCGGCGAGTTCCTCGGCCTACCGGCGCGGCTGACCTGACGCGTGGCAGATTTCTCCCCGCAGGCAGGCTGTCGCAAAACTCTGCTCGGGCGGGGGCTGTTCGGGGCGGTATGGCGACGGCTGGGGGCGGGCGGTGTCGGGTGGCCGTTTTGGGGTGGTCGCGACCCTGGGCTGGGGGTGGCGGCGGGCGACTGCAGCCGCGCGGGCGCCTCCCGGGCTGGGGTGGGGCGCGGCGGGGTCGGTCGGCTGTCAGGCTGCGGCGGCTGCCGCGGCGTGGTGCTGGTGGAGCTTGAGCATGTTCCCGGCGAGGAGCATGAACGACCATTCGCTGCGGGCGGCGCTCAGGCCGCGGCGACGGAAGCTGCGCATCGAGCGGTTGTGCTTGCGGTCGCCGAAGACGGGCTCGATCATGTGGGAGCGCTGTGTGTAGGCGGCGGCGCCCTGGGGGGTGCGCAGGAGGTGTTCCATCTCTGCGGCGGGCGTGCTGTCGGGGGGCGGGCCGCTGGTGTGTCCGAGCTCGCGGGCGGCGCGGCGCTGCTTGTGGTCTTTGAGGGTGGCGATCAGCCGACTGGGGCCGGGTGCGGTGGCGTTGGCCTCAGACCAGTAGCCGGCGTCGGCGAGCGCGAGCTCGATCTCGTCGGGGATCTTGGCGGCGGCGAGCGTGTCGTGCAGGGCGGTGATCATCGGCTGATAGAGCTGCACGTCGCCGGCGTCCTGGCTGACGTCGCAGGCGAGCACGATCTGGTGCTGGCTGACGATCGCCTGGGCGTTGTAGCCCTGCACCCAGCCGTCCTTGGTCTTCATGATCCGGCTGTCGGGATCGGTGACGTTCGCCCCGCCGGCGACCGGTGGGGCGCTCTGGACCGCCTCGCGGGCGGACGCGAGCGCCTCCTCGGCCCGCTGAAGCGCGTCTGCGGCCCGCCTGATCCGGCACGGCGGCGGTGCTGTCAGATTCTCGCCTCGCTGCGCGGCGGCGAGCTTCGCCGCGCGCGCGGTCTGCATCCCGGCCACGCGCTCCTGCGCAACCCCGAGGTCGATCTCCGCCCGCGCGAGCGCCGCGAGCGGCTCCTTGGGCTTGCGGCCGTTGAGCAGCCGACCGTGCTCGGCCTCGGCCGCTGCCGCCCGTGCTCGGCGCGTCGCCTCAGCCGCCCGGGCGGCGTCCTGTGCCTCGATCACCTCAAGCGCCGCCCGCAGCCGAGCCTCCCGCCCGCGCGGCGTAGAGATCTCGGCGGCCCGCTCGATGCCCGACAGGCTCGGCGCGCCGTCGCCCGCAGCGCCTGCATGCGCGTCCCGGGCGGTCAGCGCCATCAGCTTGGCGAGCTCTGCGCGGATCCACTCAGCCCCACGGTTACGGTCAAGCGCAGCGTCTGCGGCGATCTTGGTGCCGTCCAGCGCGACCACGGAGAGATCGGCCAGGCCCGCGGCCGCGCACAGCCGCAGCCCCTCCACGAACAGGCCCTGGAGCGTCCGCTCGTGATCGACCACGAACCGCGCGATCGTCGCGTGATCGGGCACCAGGCCGCCGCTGATCACCCGGAACGCCGCATCGGTCCGGCATGCCGCCTCGATCCGCCGCGAGAACCGCACGCCCGTGCAGTACCCGTAGAGCAGCAGCGCGCACATCATCTCCGGCTCATACGGCGGCCGGCCGGGCGTGAGAGCCGACCGGCGGTGCAGAGCACGCGTGTCCATCCGCGCCACGACGTCGAGCACGAACCACGCGAGATGCCCCTCCTCCAACCAGTCGCGCATGCACACCGGCAACAAGAACAGCTGATCGCGCTCCGGGCACACATACGCCCGAGTCGAGCCAGCCGCCGTCGCATCCGTCATCATCACAAGCAACCTCCTGCTGCAGGCGCCCGGCTGCTCCAATCAGCCGTAAAAGCCCTGCACAGGAGGTACTTTTAGCACGATCACCGGACAGAACCAGCCCGCCGCGAGCACTCCACAGACTGACCAGTTCCCGAAACCCAGAACACCACACCCGAGTTATGCGACAGCCTG
>JBBSNY010000066.1:0-7944 GCA_038260305.1 Solirubrobacterales bacterium | reverse complement strand
CGTCCTCGTCGGCGTTCAGGGCGAGGATGCCAAACGCCTGGAACGGATCGCAGAGGCGCGAGGGCAGACGGCGGCGGACGTCGTCGCCGAGCTGCTCCGAGACGCCGAGCGCGCACTCGCGTAGAGCCACCCGCTCGCACGTCCGCGCTCTCGCGTTGCGCGAAGAGCGAGCGTGGCGATCGGTCCGCATAGGCGAGCGGATTCAGCGCGCTCCGGCGGGCGGGGGGATCGCCAGTTGACGGCAGATCGCGCGGGCCGTTCCGATCGGGATCTCGCGGTGACGCGGAACCGGCGCGCGTACGTCTGCGGGCAGGTTGCGCCAGATCGTATGGTTGGCGCCCTCGCGAAGGACCTCACAGCCGTGAGCGCTGAGATGCTGCTCAAGCTCGCGGCGCTTCAAGCGGCGGCAACGTCGATCGTGACCTGCTCGACGTGGCCGCCACCGATCGGCGGCTTGCGACCCTCATCACGGTAGGAGGCGATCATCTCGCGCGCAGCGTCGATCAGCATCTCGCGCGCCTCCTCCACCGTCCGTCCGCACGTGACCACCGCGGGCCACTCAGCCAGCTGGGCCATCGTCCAGCCGTCCTCATCTGGGGTAAATACGGCCGTCAGCGTCAGCGCATCGCTCACACGGTCCAAGGTAGCGCGCGATCGACGGCGACGCCATCTCAATGCAGGAAGCCACTCGACCCGCGGCGACCATCGTGCACCCTGTGGACGAACGCGGGATCCGGCGCGACGCCGGGCAACGCGTGACCTTCGGCACGCCGGCGAGCACCATGGTTTGTGATCGTCACTGCGAGGAGGAATCATGGAGCCCGTCATGCTGGACGCTGCTGGTCGTCGCCGCTCGCCGGCGACCCTGCCCGGCTATCACTGTGGCCGCCCGCCACGCAACAAGGGACGGCGCTTCCGGCCGACCCACCGACGGTCGAAGAGATCGTCGCGGTCATGCGCTGCGCCGGCGACCATCCCGACGGGTTACGGATGCGCGGACTGATCATCGTGCTGTGGCGCGCCGGCCTGCGGATCAGCGAAGCGCTCGCGCTCGCCGAAAGCGATCTTGATCCCGCCCGCGGCGCGATCCTCGTTCGCTGCGGCAAAGGCGGCAAGCGTCGCGAGGTCGGCATGGACCCGTGGGCGTGGGAGCAACTCGCGCCATGGCTGCGGATCCGCGCCACGCTTCCCGTCGGCGCGCTGTTCTGCATCATCCACGGCGCGACCGAGGGACGGCCGTGGTCCGCACCCGCGGCCCACGAGCAGGTACGACGGATCGCCGCACGCGCCGGTGTGCGCCGACGATTCGCTCCACACCAGCTACGTCACGCGCACGCCGTCGAGATGGCGCGAGAAGGCGTGCCCCTGGTCATCATCCAACGCCAACTCGGGCACGCAAACCTCGGCATCACGTCGGTCTACCTCCAGGGCATCGACAACGCCGAGATCATCGACACCGTCCACGCCCGCCGCGCTCCGATGATTCCCGCCAGCGCTGGACTGAGAGCGATGCTCTGATCGTGCCGTACGCGAGCCTGACCGCAGCGCCGGTCTCACGCAGTGTCGGTGGCACGCGAATGCGACACTCTCGGCAGGAGCAGGTTTGAGGCATCGGCAAACCCAACTCGGGGCCGGCCGTGTCGCGACGACACCACTCGCGTCTTGGCGCATGCGCTGTCGCCAGGCAGTGTGCGACGCTTCCGACGTGCTGCCGGCTGACTGCGATCAACCCACGATCGATCAGGCCCTCGACGACTTCCTCGAGGCGCAACGCGTGAGGCTGGCTGCCACGACCTACCGGCGCTACAGCGACGTTGTGAGCCTCCTTCGCGACGCGCTGAACAACTACAGCTATCAGGCGCTCTCAGACGCCGAGCGCAAACGCTGGGAAGCCGCGTTCGAGGCCGGTGACGAGGCCGCGTTCTGCAAGCTCTTCGGGCCCGAGAAGATCGTCGCTGAGCTTGGAGGCTTTCTCGACTGGTTCATGGTGCGCAAGGTGATCGCCTCAGACGATCTTTTGCGCGCGGCCGGCACGGTCATCAAGAAGCTCGTGCGCTGGCTGCACGCGCAGGGGCATGTCAATGAGCAGGACGCCAGCGACGCCGTCGAGCGCGGCAATGGCGCAGCGCGGGACCTGCCCGCGGCGTCGCGACTGACCGACGCGCTCAGCGACCTGTGCGCGGCCGCGCCAGCGATCGACGTCGATGACGTAGCTGATGAGGACTGGGTGGAAGACACACTGCCGATCACCCGCATCGAGGCGGGCAAGCTGTGGCTTGGCGAGCGCGGGCCCCTCAAGCTGCCCAGGCGCGCCACGGACAACGCGCGGATCGGCTGGGAGGTCTGGGTCGTGATCGCCCATCACCGCGGACGCTGGCATCTGCTGGAGAACGGCTTTGTCTACCCGTAGATTCCTGCTCTGCTGTCGCATCGCGCGAGAAGCGAGCGTGAGCCGGCGACGCTCGGATCCACGCGAAAGCGGTTATGCAGACGTCCGCATAATCGCATTACTGGGTATCCATCTAAGCGGAGTAAGCTCCGACGATGGGGAGGGCACCGATCGCCGGCGTTCATTACCCGTGTGCTCTGGGGGAGTTCTCGGCGAGCGGCTGGTAACGACGACCGGCCTCGCGCGTGCCAGTGCGAGCAAACTCGCGGCGAAACCGCGGAGTCTCGGGTGGTATCGGGCCGGGGCGAGGCTGGCCTCCGTGTCCGCTCCGACACGGCTGCGCATCATCAAATCCCTTGATCCCGCGGTGCGCGCTGCAACCACGGGCGGCCGGTTATGCCGACCACGCCACCAACGCCAACCTGCCAACCACCGCTGAGCAGGCGAAACCTAGGCCAGCGAGCGGAGAGTCGGCATAACCGGGCGGTCGGCATAGAAGCAGAAGCGCGGCGGTGCTGCCGGGTCTGCGACTCTAACTCACCGTCATCTTCTAGGGCTGGTCGAACGGTACCGACCGTAGGTCCTCCCATTTGCAGACCGCGCACAGCGTCACATACGGCGAGTCACCACTTAGTTCGGGTCGGTAATCGCTTACCAATCGATACGACCCGCATTCAGGGCACCTGTCCGGCACTCCTCTCTCGTGCCGAACCAGAGCCATCGAGTACACGTCCAAGATGTGCGATGTTGCCGCCACCGCAACCACGCCATCTAGGTAGGTGGCGCTACGGTGGTGGGTGAGCCAGCCCACAAGCTGCCACGTATCGCGGGCTGTGCCTTTGAGATACGAGCGTAGTCGCGAGAGGCTTTTCCCCGAGGCGACAGTGTCAGCGATCGCCTCAGCCCAGTGCACGAAGTCGCCCTCCTTTGGTGCCTCGTCCCCGTCGGGCCGTGTGACGGCCTCCTTCACCTCGCGTACGAAGGTCAGGAGTGCCTCACGACATCGCATCCCTACCGCCTGAAACTCTTCGGCTTCGTCCGCCTCGTTCAGCGCGTCAGCCGCCTGCTCATATCGACGCCACGACGCACGAATGCGGTCCTGCTCTTCGGGTCCGCCCGGGGACCCCCGGGATTGGCGCTCCGCCATTCGAGCCATCAATCCGACATGGAACGACAGGACGTAATCCAGGCTGGCGAACTCCTCATCCTGCTTGTACAGATTTGTGAGGTTTGTGATCACCCACCAGCGCCCGTCAGTCGAGTGGACGTCCCAGACATCGTGGGCGCGTCCGTAGATTCGCTCGCTGGCCACCTTCTCGACGCGCTCTACCTTTGCCTCCCCGTGCTCCATCTCGAAGTAGCGGATGATGTCGCGCCGCTCATGCTCAGGACTCTCCACAGCGCCCACGCTACCTTGCGCTGGGGACCTGGCGCGGATGAGGTGAGCAGGCTACTATCGCCGGCGCAAGAAGCACGCGTACCTGTGCACGTTAGGACAGCCCGTCGATAGCCGTCAGGATCTGGCCCGCCAGATTCCGACGATCGCAGCGGTAGCCGGACCACTGGTCCCTGGTCTTCTGCTTCGCGGACGCGACGAATCGGCGCAGGCCCTGGGAGTTCACAGTCGTCACTGCCGCGAAGTCGATCGACGGAACAAACCACGCGAGGTCGAACACGCCGTCCGCGGGGTCGACGGCGACGAAGAGCATGAACAGGTCTTCGCGGGCGGAGAAGGTCGCGTCCCGGACCTGTGCACGGAAGGTGCCGCTCGACAGGGATACGCCCGCGAGTCGGCGACTCTTGACTTGGACGGCGAGCGTCTTGGGTTGTCCGCGGCGAGCGAAGACGAGATCGACGCCTTCATCGTCGATGAGGCTCGTCGATACGTTGAGAGTGAGCCCGCTCGTCAGAATGCATGTTGCGGCGACGAGGTGCTCGACAGCCTTGCCGAGGCGCCCGGCATCGCGGTTATCGATCGCCATGTGCACAGACTATGAGGGTTCGGAACATCCCGAGTGCCGCCACGCATTGTGGGACGCGCCCTCGATCCCGGTCCTCGCTGCTTTGCGCGAATAGGAGCACTCTCGACGGCACTCGCGTGGGCTGCCGGTCCTCGTCCAACCCAGCACTGGTCCGCGCTGCTGGATCTGCCTCAATGCAGAAGCTGGTCCGCACGAGGACGGTGCTCGGCGGCAGGTGCGAGACTGGGCCGCATGGGACGCACGCGCGACGAATTGCGGCAAGCGGCCGACGCCGAGATGCTTCGAGTCCAGGATGTCATGTCGAAGCTGGATACCGACCGCGAGTCCGTGATCGCGCGGGCCGAACAGATCTCCGATGAGCCGTTCGACACGGAGGACCAGGCCGCTGCGATTAGCCGCAGGTTGAATATCGCCGAGCAGGACATCGAGCGGCTCGCGGTGGAGTTCGCCGAGGCTGAAGATGACTTGGGACGCGCCCAGGCAGCGTGCGAGCGCTACTCCTCCGGCGCAGATGATGACGATGATGATGCGGACGGGGAAACCGGGGAGACGCTAAGCGTCTGGGATGCCGCAGACATCTGGCTTTCGAACGGCATGGATGAGGACTACACGTTCGGCTACAGCGAGGATGAACTGCGGCGCGCCGCAGAGGCATAGCCGCACCGGGTTTCAGGCACGCGCTATCGCAATCGCCTGGCTTGAGTAGCGAGCGGTGGCACCGCCGAGAGTGCTGGTTTCCACGCAACGCAGCACGACACCCGACGATGCCTCCCGCTGCCCCTTTTGGACGAACGCGAGGCTCCGGGGTGCACGAGGCCCGAACTTCGGCGGGGCAGGGGCACCATGTGGTCTCATCGTCACTGCGAGGAGGAATCATGGAGCCCGTACTGCTGGACGCTGCTGGTCGTCGCCGTTCGCCGACGACGCTGCCCGGCTATCACCACGGTCGCTCGCCACGCAACAAGGGGCTGCGCTATCCGGCCGATCCACCGACGGTCGAGGAGATCGTCGCGGTCATGCGCTGCGCCGGCGATCATCCCGACGGGCTACGGATGCGCGGACTGATCATCGTGCTGTGGCGGGCCGGCCTGCGGATCAGCGAGGCGCTCGCGCTCGCCGAGAGTGATCTTGACGCCGCGCGCGGCGCGATCCTGGTTCGCCGCGGCAAAGGCGGCAAGCGTCGCGAGGTCGGCATGGACCCGTGGGCGTGGGAGCAGTTCGCGCCGTGGCTGCGACTGCGCTCCGGGCTTCCCGTCGGCGCGCTGTTCTGCATCATCCATGGCGCGACCCAGGGACGGCCGTGGTCCGCACCGGCCGCGCGCGAGCAGGTACGGCGGATCGCCGCGCGTGCCGGTGTGAGGCGACGGTTCGCTCCACACCAGCTCCGTCACGCACACGCCGTCGAGATGGCGCGAGAAGGCGTGCCCCTCGTCATCATCCAACGCCAGCTCGGGCACGCGAACCTCGGCATCACGTCGGTCTACCTGCAGGGCATCGACAACGCCGAGATCATCGACACCGTTCATGCCCGGCGCGCGCCGATGATCCCCGCCAGCGCCGGCCTGCGAACGATGCTCTGACCGTCTGAGCCAGGCCATCGCCGCGTTGTGCTGGCACGCGAAAGCGGAAGTCGGCGCTACCGCGTGGGGCTGACCGCCTCCGCGCAGGTTCCGTAGCCACCACGCGCCGCGGCCGGCCCCGCTTCACGGCGAACCCAGGGGTGTTGAGGCGGGCCCGCGACAGCCATCCGGCAGCTCCTCACGCCGGGCCGATGGCTCCTGGCGCCGAGCGAACTCCCGGGCCCGCCCTGTCCGCGTCCAGCGCTAGCTTGAAATGGCAATGCGCCCAGACGACTTCTTCAAGGACGAGGCCCATCCATTTGGATTCGGGACGTCCAGGACGCTCGATCACGACCTGCTGGTATCGCTGCGACGCAGTCCCACGCCGGGGGGAACACCGGACCGAGAACTCGTGGTCGCGCTAGCGCGGCTTGTTCACGATGAGCTGGAGGCGTTCGGGACCGACGGCAGCGAACAGCTCAGCGAAGCCCAGATACGCGACGCTCTCCTGGCTCTACAGGCTGTTGCGAAACGCCTTGGAGTCGGGGAGCTAGCCATCCCTTTCCGCGATTACGCCACGTTCAAGAGCTATTGGCTTCGTAACGACGCCTACGGTTCATGGCAGGCTCGGCGGAACCTTCTCAACATGATCTTCGACCCCATCCATGATCAGCTCATTGAGATCGAGAGCGCGTCGAGCGTGTCGTCGCTCGCGCAACCGGTCAGTCCGCGGGGTCGTACGGGGTGGGCCAGGGTCGACGAGGAGTTGGGGGAGATGCGACGCCATTTCGAGCTGGCGCGAACGCCACAGGACTATCGGAATGTCGGGAACGACGCGGTGACGGTTACGGAGGCGCTGAGCCGCGAGGTCTACGACGCGGCCAAGCACCTACGGGACGGGGAGGAGCTGCCCGCTGTTGGGAAGACCAAGCAGCGGCTCGAGCGCTTCGTGGATGTTGCCCTTGTCGGCAGTGACAGTGCCGCGACGCGCAAGCTCGTTCGCGCCAGCATTGAGGTGGCGCAGGAGGTCAAGCACCGCGAAACACCCACGCGACGCGATGCAGGGATCGCCGCCGATGCGATCATTCTTCTGGCGAACCTGCTGCGTCGAATCGACCAGCCATCCGGTGCAACGCGCGAGTAAGGCACGCTCGCTTCGCGCGAGGAGCGGCACTCTGGCAACCACCGCCGCCACCGTCTGTCTCAGGCTTGACGATCTTCGACGTCGTCGGTCGCCGTGCGGGTGTCGCCGAGCATCGCTCGACGCATTTCATCTTGCGTTGTGAGCACGCCGGTAGTCTGGATCCCGAGCGCTTTGTGGCGTGCGGCGACGAGCGCGTCGAGTCGTCCGTTGACGGCGTCGTAGCGGCGGCGCGCGTCGACGAGTGTTGCGATCAGCTGCTTGTGAGTTGCGAGCCCGACGTTGAGCTCGAGAAACGTGGTCATGAAGTACTCGTGGGCAAGCGTGTTTCGGGTCGACACCGCGGCGCGAAGCTCATCGGCGAAATCCTCGTCTACGTCGAGTTGCCGGGCGAGCTTGGCCAAGGGGCGCTTGAAGAACCGAGCGATCTGCGCATCAATCTCCACCGCGGAACGATCATCGTCGTGGTCGGGTGGTTCGTTGACGAAGACGAGTTCGCGGACGGTGTACTCGAAAGTCTGGGCGGCTCTCATCACGCGCCCGTACTCGCGGTACAGCGCCGCGTCGAGCCTATTGCGTTGCTTGCTCACGATCGCGTTGATGGCTACCAGACGAGGTCGTTTGGTCCAGCGAGCCTACGCCCTCGTGGGGACTGCTTCCCGGGTGAAGGTGGCCGTCCAGCTTGCTGCGGTGGCCCGCTGGATCGGCTGGCGAAGGGCCACGATGACCACCTGGGAGTGTCCGAGGAACTGTGTAGGCATGAGCGAACTGGAGTCTCATGCCCACGAACACACGCAGCACGAGCAGGACCTTGATGGAGGATCGCGTCGCCGGCGTCGAGCGGTGCGAGCCCGTAGGGCGAGTGCCGGTCGG
>JBBSNY010000065.1:0-8002 GCA_038260305.1 Solirubrobacterales bacterium | reverse complement strand
GCCCAAGACCCTCGCGACAGCGACCGTCGACCGGCTCCTACACCACGCCCACGTCCTCATCACCGACGGCGCCGACTCCTACCGCCTGGCCCAGGCCACGGCCGGAAAGGGGGTGGGGCCCCTGACCTGACACGCGCGCCACCCACCACGGCGGGGAGAACCAGTGGCCGCCAGTGGGGAGAAAACGTGGCCGCCAGCGGGGAGAACCGATGGCCGGAAATGGGGAGAAACCGATGGCCGTTGACACTACCGTCCGCGCATCGTCGATGGGCTGCTCGACGAGCTCTTGACGCAGGTGCCGGCCGTGATGGTGACAGGGCCGCGGGCGAGCGGGAAGACGACCACGGCGGCCCGTCGCGCGGCCACGGTCGTGCAGCTCAACGCGGAGGCGCAGGCGGCGGCGTTCGCCGCCGATCCGGACGCCGTGCTGCGCGGCTTGGTGGAGCCCGTATTGCTTGACGAGTGGCAGGAGGTGCCGGGGGTCTTCGGAGCAGCCCGGCGAGCCGTCGATGTCGATCCGCGTCCCAACCGGTTTCTGCTCACCGGCACGGTGCGGGCCGAACACGACAATGAGGTCTGGCCTGGGACCGGGCGCTTCGTGCGCGTGGCGATGCACCCGATGACGGTGCGCGAACGCGTCGGCGATGCCACCGCGAAGTCGTTCTTCGACAAGATCGCCGACCGCGACGCGCTGACCGTGCCGTCAGTCACCCCGGACCTGCGCGGGTACGTGGAGCTGACAATGGAGAGCGGCTTTCCGAACGCCGCGCTGCTGCTGTCAGGCCGACCCCGCCGGATGTGGCTGCAGAGCTACCTCGAGGACCTCCTGACACACGACGTCGAGGACCTCGAGGAGCCGACGACCAGGCGCCGTGACGGCGAGCGCCTGCGCCGCTACTTCGAGGCCTACGCGCTCAACTCGGCCGGAGTTCCCGAACACAAGACGATCTTCGATGCGGCCGGCGTGACGAAGGTCACCGCTGCCAGCTACGAGCGCCTGCTGATGCGACTGCTGGTCGTCGACCAGATGCCCGCGTGGACGTCGAATCGACTCAAGCGCCTGGTTCGCGCACCCAAGCGCTACGTCGTCGACGCGGCACTCATCGCCGCGGCGCTGCGCCTCGACCCGGCGGGAGTGCTGCGCGACGGGGATTTGCTCGGCCGCATCCTCGACACGTTCGTCGTCGCGCAACTGCGGCCCGAGACGATCGTCGCCGACTGCGAGCCGCGCCTCTACCACCTCCGAACCGAGGCCGGGCGCCACGAAGTCGACGTCGTGGCGGAGCTCGGCGGCGAGCGAGTCATCGGCATCGAGATCAAGGCCACTGCCGCTCCGACCGCCGCCGACGCCAGGCACCTCGTCTGGCTCAAGGCTGAGCTTGGTGAGCGGTTCGTGGCCGGCGTCGTCCTGCACACGGGTCCACGAGTATTCGAGCTCGCTGACGGGGTGGTCGCCGCGCCGATCTCAGCGCTCTGGGGCTGAGGCGACCGAGTCCACCATCGACTCGGTCTCGTCGCTGCCGACCTTGCGGGCGGCGATAGCGTCCGCGCCGTGCGAACTCGTCGCCACGCCGTCGTCCTGCTGCTGGCCGGAGGAGCGCTGCTGGCCGGCTGCGGAGGCGGCGATGACGAGAAGGACGGCGGCTCCCTCCGCCAAGGCGCGCCGGCGACCGCGACGATTGACGTCCCCGCGGCGACGGGCGACGTCTTCTCCGGAACCGGCTATGCGCTGCACCTCACGGGCCGGTGGAGCGACGTCACCGCGCAGACCAGGAAGATCACGAGCGTCGCCGGGCTCGACCGGGCCATCGCCAAGCCGCGCGACGGCGCGCGCGGCGCGACGAACGTGAACGTCATCCGCGAGGCCAACCCTGCAAAGCTCAGCCTCGAACGGGTCGTCGTCGTGTACCGCGCGGGCCTCCTGCGCGCCGGCAAGACGGGCATGACGGGCACGGTCCCGATCGCGCTCGGCACCAAGCCCGCGCTGTCCTACACGTTCCACTCCGCAAGCCCCGACGGCGCGCCGCTGCGCGAGCGCCAGGTCGTCGCCCTCCACGGCGCGTTGTCCTACGTCATCACGCTGGCATCCGGGCCGCGGGAGTTCCGCGCCGGCAACCGCGACTTCCTGTCGATGCTCAGCACCTGGCGCTGGGGCTGACGCGCAGCAGGGTCAGTTGCGCACGCGCAAGCGCGTGGCGATGCGACGAGGAGGGCAGGATGAGCGGCGATGGCACGTCTCGTCCTCGGCCCGCTGCTGCGCTACGTCTCGGATACCGAGGCGACGATCTGGGTCGAGACCGATGCGCCGTGCGCGGTCGGCGTGCTCGGCCGGACCGCGCGCACCTTCGCCGTCGCCGGCCACCACTACGCGCTCGTGGTCCTCGACGGGCTCGACCCCGGCAGCACGATCGCCTACGACGTGACGCTCGACGGCGAGCCGGTGTGGCCGTTGCCCGACGATCCCTATCCGCCGTGCGTCATCCGTACCCACGATCACGACCACGACGGGCGGCTACGGCTGGCCTTCGGCTCGTGCCGCGTGTCGGTGCCGCACTGCAAGCCCTACGTCTTGAGCAAGGACGACGACCCCCGCGGCCGCGAGGTCGACGCGCTGCTCGCGCTCGTTCAGCGGATGCGCAACGAGCCCACCTCGCAGTGGCCGGACGCGTTCCTGCTGCTCGGCGACCAGGTCTACGCCGACGAGGTCTCGCCGGAGACCGAGCGCTTCATCGCCTCGCGCCGCGGCCGCGGCGGCGCGCCGCCCGACGAGGTCGCGGACTTCGAGGAGTACACGTCGCTGTACCGCGAGAGCTGGAGCGATCCGGCGCTGCGCTGGCTGCTGTCGACGGTCTCCAGCGCGATGATCTTCGACGACCACGACGTCCACGACGACTGGAACATCTCCGACACCTGGGTCGCCCAGATGCGCGCGAAGCCGTGGTGGGAGGAGCGCATCGTCGGCGCGTACATGTCCTACTGGATCTACCAGCACCTCGGCAACCTCTCGCCCGCGCGCCTCTACGACGACCCGATCTTCTGCGCCGTGCAGAACGCCGACGGCGACTGCGACGAGCTCGTGCGCGACTTCGCCCGCCGCAGCGCACGCGAGATCGCCGGCACGCGCTGGAGCTTCACGCGCGACTTCGGACGCACGCGCCTCGTCATGCTCGACTCCCGCGCCGGCCGCGTGCTGGCCGAGGGCAAGCGCCAGATGCTGTCCGATCGGGAATGGGAATGGGCCGAGGACCGCTGCAGCGGCGACTTCGACCACCTCCTCGTCGGGACGTCGCTGCCGCTCATGCTCGGGCCCGGGATGCACCACCTCGAAGCCTGGAACGAGGCCGTCTGCGACGGCGCCTGGGGCCGGCTCGCCGCACGCGCCGGCGAGCAGGTCCGCCAGGCGCTCGATCTCGAGCACTGGGCTGCCTTCCAGCGCGACTTCAAGCGGCTCGCCGTCCTGCTCGAGGACGTCGCGGCGGGGCGCCGCGGCCCGGCCCCGGCGACGATCGTGGTGCTCTCCGGCGACGTCCACCACGCCTACGTCGCGGAGGCGTGGTTCCCCGGCCGCGAGATCGAGAGCCGCGTCCTGCAGGCGACGTGCTCGCCGATCCGCAACCCGCTGGGCCGCAACGAGCGCCGGGTGCTGCGCTCCGCGTTCACGCGACCGGTCGCGGCGCTCGCCCGGCGGATGGCCCGCGCAGCCGGCGTGAAGCCCGTGTCGATGCGCTGGGCCTTCGCGCAGCCGCCGGCGTTCGACAACCAGATCGCCCAGCTCGACCTGCGCGGCCGCGAGGCAACGCTGCGGATAGAGAAGACGCTGCCCGAGGACTGGCGGTCGCCCCGCCTGCACCCGGCGCTCGAGCTCGACATCGCGCCGAAGGCGAAGCGGGCGACCGCCGCCCCGGGCCCGGCGACGTCGCCGGCCGCAGCGGACGAGTCATAGCCGCGCTCAGCGCGCGCCGGCCGACAGCCCCGCGTCGCGCACGAGCAGCGCGATCTGCACGCGGTTGTCGAGGTCGAGCTTCATCAGCACGTGCGAGACGTGGGCCTTGACGGTCGCGACGCTCATGTAAAGCTCGGCGGCGACGTCGGCGTTCGAGGCGCCGTGGCCGACCGCGACCGCCACCTCGCGCTCGCGCTCGGTGAGCTCGCCGAGCAGCTCGAGCGCCCGCGCGCCCGCCGCCGGGGCGCGGTCGGCGGCCATGAAGTCCAGCAGCTTGCGCGTCACCGTCGGCGACAGGATCGCGTCGCCCGCGGCGACGAGGCGGATCGCGCTGAGGATCTCCGTCGGCGGCGTGTCCTTGACGAGGAAGCCGGCGGCGCCGTCGCGCAGCGCCGTCAGGACGTGATCGTCGACGTCGAATGTCGTCAGGACGATGACCTGTGGCGCCCCCGGCCGCTCCCGCACGAGGCGGGTCGCCGCGAGCCCATCGAGCTTCGGCATGCGGATGTCCATCAGCACGACATCGGGCCGGTGCGCGTCGACGGCCGCGAGGACCTGCGTGCCGTCCTCCGCCTCGCCGACGATCTCGAGGTCGGCCGCGCCGCCGAGCATCATCGCGAGGCCGGCGCGCACGAGCGCGTCGTCGTCGACGATCAGCACGCGGATCGGCGCGCTCATGCGCGACACCACCGCGACGACACACGGGGGTGCTCGCAGCTCATGCCGGCCACGGCAACCACGCCGACAGCCGGTAGTCGCCGGCGGCGGTGCGGCCGTGCTCGAGGCGCCCGCCGGCGAGGCTGACGCGCTCGGCGAGCCCGATCAGCCCGGCGCCTGCACCGGGGATCTCCACGCGGCCGAGCAGTGCGAGGGGCCGCAGGCAGACGAGCTCGACCGTCAGGCCGCCCCCCGGCTCGCCCGCGATCGTCGTCTGTACGACCGCCCCGCTGGCGTGCTTGCGCGCGTTCGTCAGCCCCTCCTGGACGATGCGGTAGATCGTGCGGCCCGTCAGCGTGGGCACGTCGGCGCCATCGACGCGCTGCTCGAACTCGACCGCAGTACCGGCGGCGCGCGACTCCTCGACAAGCTCGGCGACATCGCACAGCGTCGGTTGCGGGCGCTGCGCCTCGGTCCCGGCCGGCTCGGCGCGCAGGACGTCGATGACCTCGCGCAGGTCCTCGAGCGCCTGGTGCGCGCACGCCCGCACGACGCCCGCGGCCCGCGCGATCTCCTCCGGCGCGGCGTCGGGACGGACCTCCAGCGCGCCCGCGTGCAGGCTCATGAGCGACAGGCGATGTGCCAGGACGTCGTGCATCTCGCGCGCGACACGGGTGCGCTCCTGCATGCGCGCCTCGCGGACGCGCAGGTCGCGCTCGGCCTCCGCCTGGCGCGTGCGCTCGCGCAGCGCGAGCATGAGCTCGCGCTGGGAGCGGATGAACATGCCCCAGCCGACGACCGCCGCCTGGATGCCGGACGCGAGCGCGATGTTGATCCAGAACGGGATCTCGTCGGGGTACAGAGAGAAGTACACCGGCAGCAGCGCGACCGCGAGCGTGACGAGAGCGATTGCGACGACCGAGCGGCGGTGCACGGCGACGCTGAACAGCGCGATCAGCGCCGCGCCGCCGGCGGCCGGCGACGCGCTGCCAAGCGCGACCGTCAGCAGCGCGACGCCGATCGGCCAGCGCCGCCGCCCCCAGATCGCCAGGCATGAGATGACGCCGGCGGCGACGATCAGCGCCGCCGCCGCGGGCGAAGGCTCCGCGCCCTTCTCGAGCAGCGCGCCCGGGCCGTAGATCGCGCCGGCGATGGCGAGCGCGAAGCACGACACGTCGACGATCCAGTCGCGGCGGCTGCGCGCGGACGGCCGCTGCGCGCATTCGTCGCGCTCGTGCTCGGTCGCGGTCAGCAGGCCGCGAAGCCGTGCGCGCGTGCTTGCGTGCGGCGGCGGCGCGCCCGACTCGCTCGCGGCGCCGGCGGACGGTTTCGGTGCGGGTGCGCCGCCCGTGGCGATGGCGGCCATGACCATTGAGGCTACGCCAGCCGCGCAATCCCAAACAGCGACTTTCGGCCATTTCGTCATAGACCTCGGAGGGGTGCGAAGTGGCCGGCGTGCCGATGTGCGGCGGCCGCAGCGGCGTGAGAGTGCAACGCATGCCCTCCACCCACCTCGCCACATTCGACGGCCTCGTCAAGCGCTACGGCGACACGACCGCCGTCGAAGGACTGTCGCTCTCCGTCCCTGAGGGGACCGTCTGCGGCCTGCTCGGCCCCAACGGCGCCGGCAAGACGACCGCGATCCGCGTCCTGCTCGGGCTCGCCACGGCGAGCGCCGGAACGACCACGCTGCTCGGCTCACACCCCGGCGATCCCGGCTTCGCCGACGCGGTGCGCAAGGTCGGCACCCTGATCGAGGGACCGGCCATCTACGCCCGCGCGACGCCTCGCCAGAACATGCGCATCGAGGCGTCGGCGCTGCGCCTGCGCGACGCCGACCGCCAGATCGACGAGCTGCTCGCGCTCGTCGGCCTGTCGGCGCGCGCCGACACGCGAAGCGGCGCGTTCTCGCTCGGCATGAAGCAGCGCCTCGGCCTGGCCCTGTCGCTGCTCGGCGGGCCGCGCCTCGTCGTCCTCGACGAGCCGACCAACGGCCTCGATCCCGCCGGCATCGTCGAGATCCGCGAGCTCATCAAGGAGCTTCCCGCGCGCGGCACGTCGGTGCTCGTCTGCTCGCACCTGCTGGCCGAGGTCGAGCTCATGTGCCACCGCGCGACGATCATCCGCCGCGGCCGGCTCGTCGCCGAAGGGACGATCGACGAGCTGCTGGCGACCTACGGGACGTCCGGCTTCGTCACGCGCGTCGACGCGGTCGACTGCACCCGCGCCGCCGGACTGCTCGAGCACGACGGCTTCACGGTCCAGGCGCTCGGCGAGGGGCGCCTCGCGGTCACCGGCCCCGTCACGGACGGCGGCCAGATCAGCCGGCCGCTCGCCGAGGCCGGCATCTACGTCTCCGAGCTGCGCACCGACAGCGCCGACCTCGAGCAGGTCTTCCTCTCGCTCACGACCGATGACGACGACGCGGCGCTGCCGCAGCTGGAGACGATCTCATGACCGCCGAACTGCGCAAGCTGCTCGCCCTTCCGACACCGCGCTGGACGCTCATCGCGACGATCGCAGCCGTCGGCATCGCGGCACTCGTCGCGGCGCTCGCCGGCCCCGGCAAGGGCGCCGACATGGCCCCGGTCCAGCTCGGCATCGGTCTCTCGACGACCGTCGGCGCGATCGTCCTCGGCGCCTGGATGATGGGCGTCGAGTACGGCCAGAAGACGATCCGTCGCGCGCTCAGCGCCGACCCGAGCCGGGCGCGGCTGCTGCTCGCAAAGCTTGGTGTCGTGCTCGGCGCCGTGACCGTCGTGACGCTCGTGCTGTCGGTCGTCTCCGCGCCGCTGTTCTCGGCGATCGCCACGGCCCACGGCGAGTCGATGCCCGTCGGCGACTCGCTGCAGTACGGCGTCGCGGCGCTGTTCAACAACCTCATCTACGCGACGGTCGCGTTCGCCCTCGCGCTCGTGACCCGCAGCATGGCCGGCGGCATGGCGCTCGCACTCGTCTTCGCGTTCGTCATCGACAGCGCCCTGAGCGCGATCCCGGTCGTCGGCGACTACGCGCTGTCGGTCGGCGTCACCGACCTCATGGTGCAGATCTCGGGTCTCAAGATCAACGGCATCAAAGACGCCGACGCGAACGTCCTGCGGGCGATCGGCGTCACCGTCGCGTGGCTCGTCGCGTTGCTCGGCGTCAGCGTCACGCGCTTCGTGCGCACCGACGTCGACTGACCGCCGTGCCGGGGCCGACAGCCGATGCTTGAACGGGGCGACTCTCGCGAGCCGCCCCGTCTCGCACTCGGGGCCGCCCGCAGGATCGCGGTAGGGACCGCCCTCTCGGGCGGCCCCCCGCGCAGATCCCAGCGTGCGCGTCTAACGCACTGGGCTCCTGCCTTGGGTGATGGCGTCGAAGCGCTTTTCGGGCCAGGGATGTTTGATACGGGGGGCTGGT
>JBBSNY010000064.1:0-8151 GCA_038260305.1 Solirubrobacterales bacterium | reverse complement strand
TTCAGCCAACGCAGCACAGGGTGGTTTAGCGCCCGCCCCCGCAGGGCCGACGCTGGAGCGCCAACAAGCCTCCATCTCTCGCACAGCACCGCCTATGAAGATGTCTTCTACATCAACTCCTCCTCAGCGTTCGTGACACACATTTCCAGGGCTTTTGTGAGTACCACTACGGGGATTCGAAATCAGCCCCTACGCCCGTGGAATGGGCGTTTTCCGCGCTACCGCGGGTGTTCGTGCCGCTGGCGGGGGGCTATGAACCGCTGACGATTGGAGGCGAGTGTCGCGCCAGTGTCGCGCGTAGCCCATAGGCCGGACCTTCCTAGTGTGCGCTGTCAGGGCGAGCCCCCCTCGATCGGCGGTTCAGGTAGCAGGACGAGTCCTGGGCAGCCTTTGAAGTGGCGGCGGTTCAGGGACACGAGCGGGACGCCGTGAGCAACCGCCGTTGCGGCGATCCAGGCATCGTTGCTGTGGACTGCTTGGCCAAGCGGGTGGCCGATGCGGACGGCGTCGACCGTGATCTGCGCATAGGCACGGATCATCACCTCGTCGTAGGCAGGACCGTCATCGCATCGATGCGCGCCTGCAACTGGGTGCGTCTGGTGTTGCCCCACCCGGCGTTCAGCGCGCCACGCAGTAGTTCGCCAACGGTGACAAACGACAGGAGCGGCAAGCAGCCCTCGACGACCGGCCGAAGGCGCTCCGAGCGCTCGTTGCCGCTGTGCAGGACCGAGAATGCGTCGGTGTCCAGCACCACGGCGCCACCGGACGCCCCGGCGTCGCTCACGTGCTCATTTGGCCGTGCGCGCCGGCAAGGAAGCGGTTAAGGTCCCCCTCGTCTTCGAACAGGCTCGGGAGGTCGTCCGTGTGCAGCTGCTCGGCGCCCTGCTGGAGCGCGTGCTCCTGCCACGGGCGATGGTCGCGCCAGGCAAGCCGATCGATCAGCCCGGCATCAACGGCGTTCCCGAGCGAGCTGACCCGCAGCCGCTTCGGCTCCTCGGCGCCGGGGTCAAGCTCGCCGAGGCCCTCGGCATGCACAAGGTGCTCGATCAGATCCTTGACGACCTCGCGCATTTCGCGAGGTATAAGGCAAGCAACGCTCGGCAGAAACGGTCGGTCGACACGGCACGAGAGCGGATCGCCGGCGAGGTCGACTGCTATCAGCACTCCGTCCACAGCCGCGGGGGCGATCAGGGGCTGCTCGGTGAGTTCTCGCACGACGGCAAGCCGATCCTGCGTTATCACCGTGCCCGAGAAGCGCCGTTGGCGCCGACCGTGACCGCGAGGCTTCGATAGCCCTTGCGGAACACGGGCGTCAGACTGGCCAGGGCCTTGAGCACGCCGCGGTCGAAGCCCCTCGGGAGCGGTGCGTCGCGAGTGAGTGCATCGAGGCCATCGACGAATGCCTCGATGGCCTCCGGTCCGAGGTCCGTCAGATCGGCGTCGACGTCGAGTGTGGGCGTCTCGCCGGCGAGCTCGAGATCGAGCACGACGCTGCCCTTGGCCGGCGGGAGGACGAGCAAGAGCTCGGTCGACTGCTCGATCCAGCCGAGCTTGCGGCCGCCGCCGCCTGTCGTCTGACCGGCTAGGACGGCGCCGACGTTGCGCACGGCTGTCTGGATGCCCTGCGCGATCGTGGAAAGATCGTTCAGGGCCACGCGGTGCTCATCGGCGGGTCCGCCGTCCAGGCGCAGCTGCAGATGGGTGTTCTCCACGGTCACGCGAGCGAGCGTAGTCCTCGATCGATGGCGACGCCACATCTGGCGTCGCCGTTGCACCTCTAGCCCCCCGGCGCTGCGGCGGCGGTCTCGCGCACCGCGAAGCGGCAACAGCGGATGCGCGCCGCCGCGTGAAGGTTCCGATGCACCGGGTGATGATGGTTGCGATGACGGCGAGCAACAGCCCGGCAAGATGGGTCTGCAGGAGCGCTACATCGGCCTGAGCCTGCCTGGTCTCCACCAAGCGCGCGGGTTCGCTGCGCGCGGCCAACTGTCGCGCACGACCCCTGAGAACGCGGAAGGCTCCGCGCTTACGGGGCCAATCAGTACCGCTACGGGGATTCGAACCCCGGTTTCCGCCGTGAGAGGGCGGCGTCCTAGTCCCCTAGACGATAGCGGCGAGACGCGACGCAGGCAGGGTACCAAGGGGCCGCTCGTCGACCGGGGCCGGAGCGCCAGGGTGGCCCTCCCGGCCGCAGCGCGGGACGCGCTGTGGACGCCTGGATCTGCGAGGTTCGACGGGGCTGGCCGCCGACCGCCGACGGCAGGCCCAACGGCGCTCCGCTGCTAAGGTTGGGGGCGCAAGCGGATGTGGTGAAATTGGTATACACGCAGCGTTCAGGTCGCTGTGGGGGCAACCCCGTGGAGGTTCGAGTCCTCTCATCCGCACTTCGCCGGACCGGACGATCAACGTTCGAACCGCCACGACGCATGTCCGCTCGGTCGTGGCCGCACACGAGCCGCGCCGGGGGCTCGACCGCCGGGGCGTTGAGGTAGAACGTTGCCGATGGCAACGATCAGCACCGAGTCTGATCTCGCCGTGGCAAGCGTCGCCGCAATCCACGCCGGCGATGTGGCCGCGCTTCGCTCCCTGCTCGAGAACCATCCTTGGCTGGCGACCGCACGACTCGGAGACGACGACCCTGCGGGCATGTCACGAACGCTGCTGCACGTCGTCACCGATTGGCCAGGCCACCACCCCAACGGGCCAGCCTGCGTCAGCGCGCTGATCGACGCGGGTGCGGACGTCAACGCACGGTTTCGCGGACGGCACGAAGAGACGCCGCTGCACTGGGCCGCAAGCTCCGATGACGTCGCCGTCCTCGACGCGCTGCTCGACGGCGGCGCCGACATCGACGCGTCCGGGGCGGTCATCGGGGGTGGACCGCCCCTGGCTGACGCACGAGCATTCAAGAACTGGGCCGCGGCCGCCCGGCTGATCGAGCGCGGCGCCCGCGTGACGCTCGTCGACGCCGCGACGCTCGGCCTCCGCGATCGACTCGAGCACATGATCGACGACTTGCCCGCGCCGCAAGCGGGAGAGCTCTCGCGAGCGTTCTGGGGCGCGTGCCACGGCGGACGCAGCGACTGCGCCTTGTATCTCCTCGAGCGCGGCGCGGACATCAACTGGATCCCAGCGTGGGAGAACGTCTCGCCGCTGGACGCCGCTCAACGCGACGGCGCCAACGAGCTCGCCCAGCTGCTCCGCGCACGCGGAGCACGATCAGCGACCGCAGCCTGACAGGACTCCTCGCCGCTCTCACACCCGACCCGGGACGTCAACCTCGTACTCGACACCGAAGCGCGACATCGATCGCCTGCGCGGGTCGCTGCGACGACGAGCGCGGGCTGAACGCGAGCGAATCCACGCCTGAGCCCGATCTACGAGCCGGAGCCGCCGTTGCGTGCCGGCGCGCAGCCGCCGCCGGCCTCGAGATCGCCAGCCGTCTGCTCGATGCGCGCCGGACTCCTGGGCCCGTCGGGTGATCATGAACCGGCTGCTCGGGCTTGCGCTGCCGAGCGCGACACCGTCGAACTGGTACACCTCAACTACCTGCTGAACGCGGGCTCGAACCGACCTGCGCGACGGCGAGCGACAGCTGATGGCGAGTTCTCGGCCCTGACCGACACGCATCCGATCGTCCGCGGCGAGTTCCTCGCGATGCGGATGGCCGCGCAGTGTGGGCTGCGGGTCGCGCGGCCAACCGCACGGCGCCACATCGATTCGCGTAGCGTGCGCGCCATGCGCCGTGCGCTGCTCGCCATCGTCGGGATCCTCGTCGTCGTGCTCATCCTCGCGCAGGTCTTCCTGCCGGGCATCGCGGCGAAGCGGCTGCGCTCGGACCTCTCGAAGCAAGGCTCCGAGGTGCAGGTCAAGATCAGCGCGTTCCCGGCGATCAAGCTGCTCTTCAACCGCGCCGACAAGGTCACGATCTCCGTCGCCGGATTGCACACCGATGACGACACGTCACAGCAGGCCGGGGGCGACGACCTGCCCGACCTGCTCGCGCAGACGAAGGCCGCGACGAAACTCGACGTCCAGGTCCGTGTCCTGAACGACCGCCTCCTTCGGGTACAGGACGTCCGTCTGCGCAAGGACGGCGACGCGCTGACCGCCAACGTCACCCTCCTGAAGAGCGACATCGATCAGGCGCTGCCTGCCAAGCTGCGCCTGACCGGCAGCGACGCGCACGGGCTCACGGTCTCAGGCTCGACGGACGCCTTCGGCGAGAACGTCGACGCCGACGCACGCGTCGAGGCAGACGGCGACGGCGCCCTCGTCCTCAGCCCTGACGGAGACCTCGGGATCGGCGATCTCGTCTCGGTCCCGGTCTTCGAGGACGACCGCGTCGCGGTCGATGCGATCAGCGCGCGCTCGGTCTCCGCCGGCTACCTGCTGACCTTGCGAGGCCACCTGCGCTGAACGCGGCGCGCAGGCCGTCAGGGCTGTTCGCGGCGCAGCAGCCCGAAGATCCCGACAAAGAACACGAGCACGAACAAGAGCAGCGCGAGGTCGACCGTCGCCGGCGTGATCGCGAAGTAGTCCGGACCGAACTTCGAGACCTTCGCGAACGCCGGGCTGGAGGCGATCCGCTCGTTGAGATCGATCGCCGAGCCGAAGCCGGCGTAGGACCACTTCGCGACGACCGCGTTGGACACGATCGCAAGGCCGCCGCTCATCGTCGCGACCGGCACGATCGAGCCGCCGAAGAACAGCTGCGGCACAAGCACGAGCGGGATGAAGCTCGTCGCCTGGTCCTGCGTCTTGACGGCCGCGGACATGACGAGGCCCATCCCGACGGCCGCGAAGCTCGTCAGGACCATCATCACCATGACCGTCACGTACGTCGACGTCGACGAGTCCAGCGGTTGGAAGAGGAAGAAGATCCCCATCAGGATCAGCGTCTGGATCATCGCCAGCGTGAACAGCACCGCCGCCTTGGAGAACAGGTACGCCCCCGTGCGCACGCCGACCGCCGCCTCGCGCACGTAGACGGACTTCTCCTTGATGATCTCGCGGGCGCCGTCGATCGAGCCGAACCAGACGACCATCGTCACGACGAGGAACAGCACGGTCACGGCGTCGTCGGCGTCGCGCTTGCCCGAGAAGATCCCGCTCTTGTAGAGCCCGACGATCGCGAGCGCGAGGATCGGCACCTGCGCCATCAGGATGATGAGGTTGCGCCGGTCGCGGGTGAACAGCGTCACGTAGCGGTGCGTCAGCACCCACGCCTGGCGGCGCAACGACCCGCGGCGGCGTCCGACGCGCGACGGCTCGTCCGGCGCCGGCGCCTGCTCGGCGACGACGGCCAGATGACCCTCGAGCTCGCGCTTGCGCTGCCACTCCTCCGCGGGGCGGCGGTCGAGCTGGGCGTAGATCTCGTCGAAGCTGTCGGCCTCGAAGAACGTCATCGCCTCCGACGGCGGCCCGTCGAAGCACAGCCGCCCGCCGCGGCCCATGACGATGATCCGGCTGCAGACGTCCAGGCTCTTCGTCGCGTGCGTCACGACGACGACGGCGCGCGAGCGATCGGCAAGGCCACGCAGCAGCGACATCATCCGCGACTCGAGACCCGGATCGAGGCCCGTCGTCGGCTCGTCGAGGAACAGCAGGCTCGGCCGGCTCAGGAGCTCCGCCGCCAGGCCCGTGCGCTTGCGCTGGCCGCCGGACAACAGCTCGATCCGGGTGTCGCGGTGCTCGACGAGCTCGAGCTCCTCGAGCACCCGCTCGACGGTCGCCGCGTACTCCTCGTCGCTCGTGTCGTCGGGCAGCCGCAGGCGCGCCGCGTAGTTCAGCGCCTCCGTGACGGTGAGCTTGCCGTGGACGACCTCGTCCTGCGGCAGGTAGCCGATGTCCGTCAGGCGGTTGGCGAGCGGCTCGCCGTTGATCGTCACCTTGCCGTCGGTCGGGTTCGAGACGCCCGCGAGCGCCTTCATCAGCGTGGACTTCCCCGACCCGCTCTCGCCGATGATCGCGACGAGCTCGCCCGGCGCGATGCTGAGCGCCGTCGGCCGCAGGATCACCTTGTCCTTGACGCGCATGCCAAGGCCCTCGGCATCGAGGCGGACCGCGCCCTGCTCGGCACGGGCGATGAACGCGGTGCCGTCGAAGATCAGCCGGTAGGGGCCGATCCCGATCTCCGAGCCGGTGTCGAGCAGCGCGCGGCGCGTGCGCTTGCCGTCCAGGCGGGTGCCGTTGCGCGAACTGAGGTCGCGCATCTCGATGCGATCGCCGACGCGCGCGACCTCGACGTGGAAGCGCGACACGTTCGGGTCGTCGAGGACGACGTCGTTGGACTCGTCGCGGCCGATCGTCAGCTCGTCGCCGGCGAACTGGATCAGGTGGGTCGTCAGCGCCTGCGGCCGAGCCGCGCCCTCGAAGCGCGTCTCCTGGCCGGTCAGAAAGCGCAGCGCCTCGCCGCCGACCTGCACCGTGTCGCCGTTGGCCAGCCAGCGCGACTCGCCGCGGAAGCGCTCGCCGTTGAGCTGCGTTCCGTTGCGCGAGTCGAGGTCGACGATCCAGTAGCCGCCCTTGACCGGCTTGACCTCGGCGTGGTGGCGCGAGACGGCGTTGTCGGCGATCGCGATGTCGTTCTCCGGCAGCCGCCCGATCTGCAGGCCGGCCGACGTGATCGACAGCCGGCGGCCGTGGAAGAGCACAAGCGCGCCGGCCGCGGCGATGATCGGCTCGGGGTCGGGCCGGCGGGCGGAGCCGCCCTGCTGGCGTGGAGTGGGTCCCGGTCCTCGCGTCACGACGTCAGTATCCCCCAGAGCCCTTCGCCGCTTTTCCGATCTGCCTGCCCGATCCCGACACGACGAACCATGTGCCGAAGAAGGCCTGACCGGTCGTATCGCCCGGCTTGACGTCTGCGTCCGCCGTGTAGAGCGGATGGCCGTTGTAGACCATCTGCGCCAGCGGAGTGTCGCGGCGCTTGCTCGTCTTGAGCTTGCGCGCGATGAGCCCCGCGCCGGCGTGCGGCTCGCCGTCGACGAGCGCCGGCGGCCAGACCCGCGCGCAGCCGCCGTAGCACGTGCTCTTGGACGTCGTGTCCTCGTTGAAGAGGTACATCGTCTGGCCCCGGGCGTCGACGAGGATGTGGCCGAGCTTGTTCGCGCGCAGCGCGAGTGTCGGCACCGTCGCAGCCTTCGAGGAGCCCTTGTCGCCCGGCGAACCGGCTACCGCCGACAGCACCACGAAGCCGATCACGGCGATCACGATCGCGGCCGGCAGCGCCAGGCGTGAGGTTGAGCGCGCGGCAGGGACGCTGCGGGTCACGCGTCGCGCGACCCCACCGCGTGAAGCGGGCAGTAGAACGGCGACGTGTCGCTCGGCGCCTTCGTGAGCGAGGCGTGCAAGACGATGTCCGACGCGTTCGCACTCGTCTTGCGGTCCTCGGCGGTCGCCTTGTCGGCGACGAGTGGCCCGCACAACGCCGGTGCCGTCGACTCACCCGTCAGGCTGCGATCGAGGTCGCTGCGCTCGAGCACGCCGTCGTAGACGCCGTTGTGGTTGTAGTCGATCCCGTGCACGACGAGCACCGCGTTGTCGTCGCGGATGTAGGACGCGATGATCGGTGTCAGGGTGATCGTGCGGTGGTACGCCAGGTCGCTCGTCTTCGGGTAGCGGTTGAAGGCGACGATGCTCTTGACGCTCGTGTCGCCGCGGGTCGTCAGCGCCTTCACGGCCGGCCCGTAGAACGGCACACCGGCGTGCGTCGCGATCGACAGATGGCCGTTGTGCTGGACGGCCGCCGACGAGTCCGGGCACGTGCCCTTGCCGGCCGCATGGATGTGGACCGCGTGCGGCGCGCCGTCGAGCAGCCCGGTCGAGTCGATCGAGACCGTCAACGTGTTGCCGTGCAGGCGCATGACCGCGTCGCCGCTCCCTGTGACCTGGTTCGTCGGGACGGCGGCGAGCTTGCCGTCGACGGCTTGGCCGACCGGCTTGTCGCCGGCCGAGCCGCCGCCGCCGAGCAGAACGGCCGCCACGACGGCGCCGACGAGCAGCACCGCGAGCGCGGCCAGCGGCTTGGCGCGGCGACCCAGGCCACCGCCGGCGCTGTCCGAGCCGCCCTCGCGCTTGCCGGTGCCGCGCCGCAAAGACGGGCCGTCCGCGCTCTCGGCGGCCGCGCCCGCGCCCGCGCCGCGCGGTGGC
>JBBSNY010000063.1:0-8283 GCA_038260305.1 Solirubrobacterales bacterium | reverse complement strand
GGGGCCGGCGCTGACGCCCGACACGAGCGTCGTCATTGCCGCGCTGTCGGCGTGGCACGACCAGCACGAGGCGGCCGCGCACGCCCTGCGCGATGTCACCGCGCTGCCCGCTCACGTCATGCTCGAGTCCTACTCGGTGCTCACGAGGCTGCCGTCGGGGCTCGCCGTGTCGCCCGCCGTGGCGGCGGACGTTCTCGCCCGCCGCTTCCCGGACGAGCCGCTGCGGCTGCCGGAGCCTGACCGCGATTTGCTGATCGCGACGCTCGCGGGCGCAGGGGTCTTCGGCGGCGCGAGCTATGACGGACTCGTGGCCCTCGAAGCCCAAGCGCACGGTCGCGTGCTCCTGTCACTCGACCGGCGCGCGCAGGAGACCTACCATCGCCTGCAGGTGCCGTTCACCGCGATCTGAATGCGCCTGGCGTCCCGATCGCCGCTCGGCGTCCGACGACGGTGATCGCGCAGGTTGGTCCGGGAGCCTGGGCGAGATAGGCGTCGGCGCTAGGAGGCGTCACAGACGAATCTCGCAGCGATCCTGAGGATAGGTCAGCATGGGGCGCGGTGCGCGACAACGACATCGAGCGGCTCTTCACCAACCACGCGCAGGCGCTCTACGCGTTCGTCGTCTACCGGACCGGCGACGCTTCGCTCGCGGAGGAGATCGTCGGGGACACGTTCGAGCGTCTGATCAGCACGCGCCGGCGCTTCGATCCGCTCAAGGGCAGTGATCGCAACTGGATCTACACGATCGCGCTGAACCTCCTGCGCGACCAGCAGCGGCGTTCGGGCAGCGAGCAGCGCGCGCTCGACGTCGTGCGCAACACCCGTCGCGGCGCTGACGACGACGACGAGATCGCCCGCGTCGCCGACCGCGATCGCCTGCACCGCGCGCTCGACACGTTGAAGCCCGAGCAGCGCGAGGTCCTGGCGCTGCGCTTCGGAGCCGACCTGCGCCTGAAGGACATCGCGAAGCTCACGCAGACGCCGCTCAGCACCGTCTACGAGCGCCTGCAGCGCGGGCTGCGCGCGCTGCACGGCGAGCTCGCGGAGGACGAGCCCGCCGACCGAGGCACACCGAGGAAGGCGCCACGTGGCTGACATGGCCGACGACGCGCCGGCGCCGACGCCCGCCCCGGCAGCACCCGCTTGGGCGGCCGCTCGCTCGAAGCTGCCGTGGATCCTCGCCGCGCTGCTGCCCGGTGCGTTCACCGTCTACTTCGCCTTCCACGAGGGCGGCTACTTCGCCGGCACGCCGGCAGCAGCCGCGATCGTCCTGCTCATCGTCCTCGCCGCACGCGTGATGACGGCCGCCAACCCCGCCGCGGGCTTCGGCCGCGCGCTGACGGTCGCGACGGTCGCACTCGCGCTGTTCGCCTTGTGGACGCTGCTGTCGGGTGTCTGGTCGCACGCGCCCTTCCGCGCGCTCGTCGAGAGCGACCGCGCGCTGCTCTACGTCCTCGCGCTCGTCCTGTTCGGCACGCTCGGTCGCGGGCCCGAGCTCCTGCGCTGGATGCTGCGCGCCGTCGCGCTCGCGATCGTCGCCGTCTGCCTCGCGAGCCTTATCAGCCGCGTTCTGCCCGGCGTCTGGCCGCTGGACTACGCCTCGATCACGACGCGCCTGAGCTACCCCGTCACGTACTGGAACGGCCTCGGGCTGCTCGCCTCGCTCGGCATCATCCTCTGCTTCGGGCTCACGTCCGACGTGCGCGAGTCGCGCGCCGTGCGCGTCCTCGGCGCGGCCGCGATCCCGGCGCTCGCGAGCACGATGCTGCTGACGCTGTCACGCGGAGGGATCCTCGCGGCGGTCCTCGGCCTCGTCGTCTTCATCGTCGTCGGCCATCCGCGGGCGCTCGTCTGCGCGCTGCTGGCGAGCGCGCCGGCGACCGCGATCGCGCTCGTCTGCACGTACCGCGCCGACCTGCTCGTCTCCGACGACCCGCTCAGCCGGGCCGCGCGCGACCAGGGCACGAACGTCGCCCTCATGGTCGGGCTGTGTGTTCTCGGCGCGGCGGTCATCCGGGCGCTGCTGCTGCGCGTCGACGGCGAGATGCTGCGGCGGCCCGTCGCGCCGCGCGCGCGGCGCACGATGCTCATCGCCGGTGGCGGGCTTCTGGTCGCGACGCTTGTCGCCGGCGCGGTCGCCGTCGACCTGCCGCGCCAGTACGACCGCTTCCTGGACCGCGGGCATCCGGTCGTCAAGCAGCTGCCGTCCGATCCCCGTGCTCGCCTCAGCGACCCCAGCAACGACGGGCGCCTCGCGCACTACCGCGTCGCGCTCGACCAGTTCGCCCGCACCCCGTTGCAGGGCAGCGGCGCCGGGACCTTCGAACTCACCTGGGCTCGCCATCGCCCCGACGTCGGCTTCGTGCGCGACGGGCACTCGCTGTACCTCGAGGTCCTCGGGGAGCTCGGCCTCGTGGGGCTGGCGCTCGTCGCGACGGCGATCCTCACGATCCTCGTCGGGCTCGCGCGGCGCGTGCGCGGCACCGACCGCATCCTCTACGCGACGCTGTTCGCGGCCGCGCTGACATGGGCGGGCGCCGCCGGCATCGACTGGCACTGGGAGATGCCGGTCGTCACGTTCTGGTTCTTCGCGCTCGGCGGCGCCGCGCTCGCTCGCGGCGAGGACGAGCGCCGCGCTTCGCCGCGTGCTTCTGCGCCCACGTGGGGGCGGGTCGCGATCGCCGGCGCATGCAGTGCGCTCGCGCTCGCGCTGCCGGTGCGGGTCGCGATCTCCCAGGATCGCGTGCAGTCGGCGCTCGACGCGTTCGTGACGGGTCGCTGCGCCGACGCGCAGTCGGCCGCGCACGACTCGCTGCGCGCCGTCGGCGGCCGGGCGCAGCCCTACGAGATCCTCGCCTACTGCGCGCTCGCCGACGGCGACGACACGCTCGCGGTGGGGCAGATGGCCGACGCCGCGCGTCGCGACCCGCAGAACTGGACGCTGTACTACGGCCTCGCCCGCATGCGCGCGCTTACCGGTCGCGACCCGCGCGGCGCCGCGCACGAGGCGCGCCGCCTGAACCCGCTCGAGCCGATGACGATCGACACGGTCAAGCGCTTCGACGGGCTGAGCCGGCCGTCGCAGTGGCGCAAGGCGGCGCAGGGGATGGAGATCCTGTTCCCCGATCTGTGATCGCGCTGGGAGGATACGGCGCAGCGCCGGACCAGCGAAGCGACTACTGCGGAGCGCGAGCGCAGGTGCAGCGACGGGCGGGCGATGTCCGCTCGTCGTGTACGGGGTAGCCGTCGCCGCTGTTGATCGAGCCCCCGGACGGGTGATGACGTGCCGGTGATGCCGCTAGGCTTGGAGTCATGACCACGGTTGTGCTCGGCCCGCCGCCACCAGAGCTCGAGGCGCTGCTTGAGCGCCGCCAGCGCGCGGGCGTCGATCGCCTCGACGAGGTCTGGCAGGGTATCCGCCACATGGTTCCCGGCCCCAGCTTCGAACACGAACGCGTAGCGCATCAACTCGCCGAGCTCCTTGGTCCGCCGGCCCGCGCCGGCGGACTGATCCCCGTGATGCACGAGTTCAATCTCGGTGCGTCCGAACAGGACTTCCGGGTGCCCGACGGAGGCCTGCACCGTCCCGGAGCGGCCGGCGTGTGGCTCTCGACGGCCGCGGTCGTCGTCGAGATCCTCTCTCCGGGCGATGAGAGCTGGCAGAAGCTGCCGTTCTACGCCGAGCACCACGTCGACGAGGTCCTGCTCGTCGATCCCGATCAGCGAACAGTCACGTGGCTAGCACTGCAGGTCGGCGAATATGAACCAGTCCAGCGCAGCCGGCTGATCGACCTCGGGCCGGTCGAGCTCGCCGAGCAACTCGACTGGCCCTAACGGCGCCCAGTTCGCCGGCTGTGCTGCGCGAGCAGGCGTCGCGCTCGCAGAGCACGGCGTGCGGTTCGCTGACGCGCACGCGGCCTCGCTTGACGCCGATCGCATTCGTGACCTGATGGAGCGTGGCCGGCGCTGACGCCTGACACCAGTCGGGCAGCATCGGCCACGCCGTGCTTCCGCGCCGGCTCGCCGATTCGCAAGCCCCGCGCAACCCGGACCGCGGTCGCCGGCCGTTCGATCACGGGCTCGACGCGGCACGCACGTTCCGCGCGAAACCGGGCACGCCGGCACGCTCGAGGGCGTCGAGCAGCTCAGACAGTGACCTGCCGCCCCAGGCCGCTGCTTGTCGTTCGAGGATGGCGAGCAGCAAGTCCGGCTGCTCGTCGTAGGCGGGAGCGAGGACCGCGTCTGGTTCGACGACGCGAACGCCGTGCGCGAGGAGCGCTTCATGGTCGAAGGCGGTGTCGAAGGTGATGAGCAGGTTGGCCTCGGCCGCGATCGCGAGGGCGCAGACGTGTTCGTCGTCAGGATCGCTGGTAAGCGACGCCAGATCGACAGCGGCCGGGATGTTCGTGATCGAAGTGGCGCCGTTCGGGAAGGCATCGCGCAGATAACTGATCCAGCGTTCGGCGATCGGCTCGCCCACCGGCTTGTCGCGCATGAGGACACGCTTGGTCTCGGCCAGCAGCTCGTCGCTGTAGACGATGTCCAGCAGCCGTGCCTCGAGTGCGAGACGACCCAGGAACTCGTGCAGGACCCGCGAGAAGATCACGTTGGAGTCCAGAACGGCGCGCGGGATCGCCGTCCGCCATGGGTTCATTCGGGTGGTGCGCCGAGCTGTTCGAGCTCGGCTGAGAACCGGTCGGCCTGTAGCGCGACCTGCTCGCGTCGTCGCTCGAAGGCCAGGATCGAGGACAGCGGAATCTTCCAGTACTGAGAGTTCGGCAGCTGCTCGCCTGTCAACTCACCGGCGTCGAGCAGACGCCTGACGTGCTGGCGCGAGAAGCCGAGCCTTTCGGCGACGGCCGTGGGAGACAGCAGCTCGTCGTCCTCGGCGAAGGTGACCGACAGGGTCTTACCGTCGTCGAGCATCTGCTCGATCGTCGATGTGACCTCTCCGAGCTGTCCGCGCGATGTGACATGGATCGTCTTCATGACTTCGCAGGGTACCAAACATGTCCTACCTGCACCCAACGGCCGGTGTGGATCCCCGCAGGGCAATCGACTGGTCGCCGACGAGCCCGCTCGACGACATCCTCGGCGACGTGATCGCCCACCAGACGGCGCGCATCGCGACCCGCGACCTGCGCCGCCTGGACGCACCGATCCGCGCCCGCGTCACCACCGCACTCCAAGCACTCGCCGCCAACCCCCAAGCGAGTTGGGAGATGAGTGCTAGCATCTGATGCGTGTCCACGAGGCGAACGACCGTCTCCGCCGAAAGCGACGACCTGGCTGTGCTCGAGGGCGAGGCGCGCCGTCGTGGCGTTCCCCTCGCTCACGTCCTGCGCGAGGCGGTGAAGCGCGAGGCAGGCAGGCTGCGCGGCGGCGCCATGCCGCGCTTCGGGATCGTGTCCGGCGACGGTCACGCGACCCAGGCGATCGCTGCCGACGAGCATGCGCCCGCGCGCGGCGCCGGCCGCTCGTAGGTGGCGCTCGTCCTGGATACGGGCCCGATCGTCGCGCTGCTCGACGTGTCCGATCCCGAGCATCGGCGCTGTGTGCAGGTCGTCGAGGAGGCCGGCGAGGACCTCGTGATCCCGGTGCCGGTCCTCGTCGAAGTCGACTACTGGCTGCACAAGCTCTACGGCGCGACAACGTGGCGGGTGTTCGTCGAGGACATCGTCCGCGGCGCCTACCGCCTGCACCACCTCGACGAGCGTCAGCTGGAGCGCGCCGCCGAGCTGGAGCAGGCGTACGAATCGCTTGATCTTGGGCTTGTCGACGCGGCCGTCATCGTCGCGTGTGAGACGCTCGCCGAGACGAAGGTCGCGACGCTCGACCGTCGCGACTTCTCCGTCGTCGCACCGCGACACTGCGCGCGCCTCACCATCCTGCCCGGATAGTCAGGCTCCACAGCTGCAGTCTTCACCCCGGCCGCACGTCGTGGTTGTGAGGCTCTGGACGCCGGCGGCGAGCCGGTCGCTCCGGGCAGTGGGTCACCCGGCGAGATCCGCCGCTAGCGGCGTTTGGCGGCGATCTGCGCCGCCGCCTGCTCGCCGGTGAGCCCGGCCGCTCGCGCCCGGGCCTGCGGCTGCGGTTCAGCGGCTACGCCGGCACGCCGCGGCTGCTGGCCGGCGCTGTGGGCGTGCTCGGCGCCGGCCCGCTCGGCGAGCCGGCGCATGCGGATCATCAGCGCCGCCGATGGCGTCACCTTGGCGCTGAGATACGTCGACAGGCGCGATGGCGATGTGCCGATGCGTGTGGCGAACTGTGCCTTGTTGAGTCCGCTGCACGCGACGGCGCGGCGCACCTCCGCGGCGACCGCTTCGCGCTCGTCGGCCTCGGCGCGGCGGCGGGCGTGCCCGAGGAGCTCCTCGATCAGCTCGGCGGCTCCGTAGGGGCGGCTGTGAGAGAGCACCTCCTCGACCTGTCGCGCCGTGCGCCCCCAGGGTTCGCGGCGCAGCTCGGCGCCGATACGCCGCCAGTCGCGTAGATCGCCGCGCTCGATCGCGGCCTGCAGCGCTTCGGTGGGCCATTCGGCGACCGGGGCGCTGGGGGTGATCGTCAGGTTGCGAAACGCCAGTGCCACGCGCTCAGCCCCCGGCCATCATGCGCGCGAGCTTGCGGCATGCCGCGCGCACGCGCGCCCAGTCGTGCCATTGGGCGGCGAGGTTGCGGTAGGCGTCGAGCTGATAGGTGACGGATGCGTCGGCCGGCCGCGGATCGGCTAGCTGCCGCGCGACCTGCGTCGCGACGGCCGGGCCGTCGCCGCGCTGATCGGCGTAGTACTCGTCGATATCGGACAGGACCGCCGCCGCCCACGCCATCCCGTAGTGATCGCTGAGCGCGGCGACGTCGAGGTAGTCGCGGACCTGGTTGCGCCGAACGATCAGAAACGCCTTGACGCGCAGCGCCTCGGCGGCGGTCGGCGCCCGCAACGTCCGTCCCGACGGAAGCGCGATCTCGACCGCCTCCAGTGGGCGGGCACGGATCAGCTGGCGCACACCGGCTTCGATGTCGCCGAGCCGACCGAGGATCAGCGTTCCGGGGCGCACGCGGTTGGTCACCCAATCACCCTCGGACTCCAGCGCCTCCAGCACGACATCGAAGCGGTCGCGCAGATCGATCAGCACGTGATCGTGAGCGGACGAGTAAGGCTCTGGGCGCCGGCGGCCGAGCCGGTCGCTCGCAACAGTGGGTCACCCGGCGGGATCCGGCTACTTCCGGCCTGGCCCGGGCCCAGGCTGTGACAAGGGTCCTTGACAAGACGCGCGCGACAAGGCATCTTGTCAGTGGTGCGGATCGCGGAGCCGGCTCGCAAGCACGCAGTCGGCGACGAGGACGTGCTGCACGCCGTCCGCAACGCCATCGCGCAGTGGCGACTGGATGACCATTTCACGATGCGCGTTGGCCCGGCTCGCGCCGGCAACCTGCTCGAGGTCGGCGTGCTGGGCATCGACACCGATGACCCGGTGATCGTCCACGCGATGCCCTGCCGTCTCCCATACCTGCCTCACCGATGAACAAAGGAAAGACCATGCACACCGACGAGGAGATTGAGCGGGCCGCAAAGCTCGCCGAGGAGTTCGATCCGTCCGACGTCCCGATGGACGACACTGCTGACCTGCGCGCAGTCGCCGAGGCGGTTGACCGTGTGCGGGTGGGCGAGGCGCGCGTGCGCGAACTGGTCGCGCTAGCGCGGGCCAGCGGCCGGTCCTGGGGCGAGATCGGGATCGCACTCGGCGTGTCGCGCCAGGCGGCCCGCGAGCGATTCAGCGAGAAGCTTCGCGCTTGAAGGACGCCGTACCTCAGGTAGGGCGAACTTTTCTCAACAGGTATTCGGGGTGCGGTGTCCCGCAAGCACCGATGCGACGAAGTTCTGCGCGAGCCGATCGGGCACGTTGCCCTTGATGTCGAGGTCTGAATGGTACGCTGATGGCATGCGAACTACCATTGATGCGGCAGGCCGGCTCGTCGTGCCGAAGAGGCTCCGAGACGAACTCGGGTTCTCGGCCGGCACAGAGCTTGAGCTCGAGGCTGTCGACGGTCGGCTGCAAGCCGCCGTTCCTGCGCGTGTTCGTGTCGAGCAGGGCCCGTACGGCGTGCGGTTTGCTGCCGCGGACGCGGGCCCGCTTGACGCCGACCGCGTTCGTGACCTGATCGAGCGGGGCCGGCGCTGACGCCCGACACGAGCGTCGTCATTGCCGCGCTGTCGGCGTGGCACGACCAGCACGAGGCGGCCGCGCACGCCCTGCGCGATGTCACCGCGCTGCCCGCTCACGTCAT
>JBBSNY010000062.1:0-8417 GCA_038260305.1 Solirubrobacterales bacterium | reverse complement strand
TCCCTCCAAAGAGGCTCTCGACACCCCGCTCAGCCACGAGGATCTCTCCCCGAGACCGGGGTCTGCTACCCGGCGCTCCGGCGCCTACCGGGACGGGACTCGCACCCGCCGGCCTGATCCAGCTTGCAGGACGCAACATGTCGCTGACGCTACTTGCGCTCCGTGAGCGGCGCTTCTCGATTCCTGACCGGTCTCGTGACCTGTTTGGCGACGCACGACGGCATGCCCGCCGTCGCGCGCGCCGCGTCACGCCGGTAGACGCTGGGCGGCACGCCGACGAGCTCGGTGAAGCGACTGCTGAAGCCGCCAAGCGACGAGCAGCCGACCTCGAAGCAGACCTACGTGACGCTGAGGTCGCCGCGACGCAGCAGCGCCATCGCGCGCTCGATGCGCCGCGTCACGAGATAGCCGTGCGGCGACTCGCCGTAGGCGAGCCGGAACTGGCGGCTGAGATGGCCGGCCGACATGTGCCCGCCGCGGGCGAGCGCCTCGACGTCCAGCGGCCGCGCATACTCGCGGTCGATGCGGTCGCGGACGCCGCGCAGCAGCGCGAGCTCGCGCAGGTGCTGCGCCGCGGCCGCTCCGCTCGTCACCTGCGCGATGGTGCCAGATACGGCTGTCGATCGAGCCCGACTCAGGCGCCGACGTAGGCCGCGAGGTGTTCGCCGGTGATCGTGGAGCGGCCGGCGACGAGCTTGGCTGGCGTGCCCTCGAAGACGATCCGGCCGCCGTCGTGGCCGGCGCCGGGACCGAGGTCGATGATCCAGTCGGCGTGCGCCATGACCGCCTGGTGGTGCTCGATGACGATCACCGACTTGCCGGCGTCGACGAGCCGGTCGAGCAGGCCGAGCAGGTTCTCGACGTCGGCGAGGTGCAGGCCTGTGGTCGGCTCGTCGAGGACGTAGACGTCGCCCTTCTCACCCATTCTCGTGGCCAGCTTGATTCGCTGGCGCTCGCCACCGGACAGCGTGGTGAGCGGCTGGCCGAGGGTGAGGTAGCCGAGCCCGACATCGGCGAGCCGGCCGAGGATCTTGTGCGCTGCGGGGAGCTTGGCCTCACCGTCGCCGAAGAACGCTGCCGCCACGGCGACCGACATCGCGAGGACTTGGCTGATGTCCTTGCCGCCGAGCTCGTACTCCAGGACCTCGGCCTGGAAGCGCTTGCCTTCGCAGACCTCGCAGGTCGTGGCGACGCCGGCCATCATCGCCAGGTCGCTGTAGATCACGCCGGCGCCGTTGCAGTTCGGACAGGCGCCCTCGGAGTTGGCGCTGAACAGCGCCGCCTTCACGCCGTGGCGCTTCGCGAACGCCTTGCGGATCGGGTCGAGCAGCCCGGTGTACGTCGCCGGGTTGCTGCGTCGCGAGCCCTTGATCGCGCCCTGGTCGACCGACACGACACCGTCGCGGTCCGACACCGAGCCGCGGATCAGCGAGCTCTTGCCCGAGCCGGCGACGCCGGTGACGACGACGAGCACTCCGAGCGGGATGTCGACGTCGATGTCGCGCAGGTTGTGGGTGTCGGCGCCGCGGACCTCGAACTTGCCCTGCGCCGTCCGGAGCTCGTCCTTGAGCGAGGCCCGGTCGTCGAGGTGGCGACCGGTGATGGTGTCGCTCTTGCGGAGCCCCTCGACGGTGCCCTCGAAGACCACCTCGCCGCCCTCGCTGCCGGCCTTCGGGCCGAGGTCGACGACATGGTCGGCGATCGCGATCGCCTCGGGCTTGTGCTCCACGACGAGCACGGTGTTGCCCTTGTCGCGCAGCCGCAGCAGCAGGTCGTTCATCCGCTCGATGTCGTGCGGATGAAGCCCGATGGTGGGCTCGTCGAAGACGTAGGTGACGTCGGTGAGCGACGATCCTAGGTGGCGGATCATCTTCGTGCGCTGCGCCTCGCCGCCCGACAGCGTGCCCGACGGCCGATCGAGGCTGAGGTAGCCCAGCCCGATCTCCACGAACGAGTCGAGGGTCGCGCCGAGCGTCTCGAGCAGCGGTCCGACCGACGGCTCGTCGAGGGCGCCGACCCACGCCGCGAGGTCTGAGATCTGCATCGCGCAGACGTCGGCGATGTTGACCGCCTTGATCTTCGAGGAGCGCGCCTCCTTGCTGAGGCGGCTGCCGTCGCACTCGGGGCAGGTGGTGAAGGTGACCGCCCGCTGCACGAACGCGCGGATGTGCGGCTGCAGCGCGTCGACATCCTTGGACAGCATCGACTTCTGGATCTTCGGGATCAGGCCCTCGTAGGTGAGGTTGATGCCGTCGACCTTGATCTTCGTCGGTGCCTTGTAGAGGAGGTCGTCGAGCTGCTTCTTCGTGAACGTCGCGATCGGCTTGTCGGGGTCGAAGAATCCGCAGCCGGTGAAGATCCGCCCGTACCAGCCCTCCATGCTGTAGCCGGGGATCGTCAGGGCGCCGTCGTTGAGCGACAGGCTGTCGTCGTAGAGCTGGGACAGGTCGATGTCGTTGACCGAGCCGCGGCCCTCGCAGCGCGGGCACATGCCGCCGAGGATGCTGAAGCTTCGCTTCTCCTTCGTCGTGCGGCCACCGCGTTCGCGCCTGACCGCGCCGGCGCCGCTGATCGACGCGACGTTGAAGGAGAACGCCTGAGGCGAGCCGATGTGCGGCTTGCCGAGCCGACTGAAGAGGATCCGCAGCAGCGCGTTGGCGTCGGTGGCGGTGCCGACCGTCGAGCGCGGGTCGGTCCCCATCCGCTCCTGGTCGACGATGATCGCGGTCGTCAGCCCGTCGAGCACGTCGACGTCGGGCCGCGCCAGCGTCGGCATGAAGCCCTGCACGAAGGCGCTGTAGGTCTCGTTGATCATCCGCTGGGACTCCGCGGCGATCGTGCTGAACACGAGCGAGCTCTTACCCGAGCCGGAGACGCCGGTGAAGACCGTCAGCCGACGCTTCGGAAGCTCGACGCTGACGTCCTTGAGGTTGTTCACGCGCGCGCCCTGCACGCGGATCAGATCGTGGCTGTCGGCAACGTACGGCGCAGGCGACTGCGTGTCCGTCCTCGTGGCCGGGCCGGACGAGCCGGTCATGGTGACTCCTCAAGGTCGTGGGTCTGGTCGGGATGTCTGGGTTCAAGACGAACGGGAAGTGCGGAAATCGACGGCCCGATCGCCTCAGATGAGCGACTTGGCGGTCACGCTACTGCGGCGCTATGGGCGGCGCTTCTCGATTCCTGATTGGTCTCGTCACGCCCTCCTGGCGGCGCGATGGCGCGGCGGAGAAGCGGTGATATCTTCGCCGCATGCCTCGCGTGAAGGTCACCGTCCCCGATCAGCTGCTGCAGCTTGCCGGGGACCGGGCGCAGCAGCTCGACAAGTCGCTCAGCGAGCTGTTCGCCGAGGCCATCGCGCGCTACATCGAGGTGACCAAGGACTCAAGCCCGGGCTCGCTGCGCAGCCGCCACGCCATCCCGCGGTCCTCGCCCGTGATCGCCGTCGAGATCCCCGAGGCGCTGTACCAGCACGCCAACCAGGTCGCCAAGCGCCTCGGCAAGCGCCGCGAGGTGCTGTATTGCGAGGCCCTCGCCGCCGCACACGTGGGCCAGAGCACGGACACCCCCAGCGCCTTTGACCGCGGACACGACCTGTCGTCGTCGACCTGGCGGCCCAAGGACAGCGAGTAGCTCAACCCGGGGCAGGCGCGGACGATATAACCGGCGTTGTCGGGCGCAGGCGCTTTCTAGTGGTTTCTCCTGCAATTTGGCTGATTCTTAGAGACATCTGACAAAACGCTCGCTGGCCGCCGCGAGCTGAGCCCGCGGCGGCCGAAGCCCCCGGCCCCCGTTTCCTTACTTGACGTCGACCTCCTTCAGCATGCCCTTCATGAAGTGGGGCTTGCCACCGTCGCGGTCGTTGAGGAAGCAGACCAGCGCGTAGCGGCCGGCCTTCAGGTTCACGGTGCTCACGAGCTCCCGCTTGCCGTCGAGCACCTCGGTCCCGGTCGCGTTCATGAAATCGACGGGGGGCGGTCCGGACGGCTTGCCTTGTGTGGAGAGCGCCTTCTTGACGTCGGCCAGGGTCTTGCCCGGCCGCATCGGGAACGCCACGACCATGTGCAGCTCACCCTTGCTGTCGTTCTTGAACAGCAGCTTGTTGGGGCCGGCCTTCAGTCCGGAGGTCACGAACTCGTACTTGTCCTTGCGGACGGTCTTTGCCTCGATCGTCGCGGTGGTGGCGGGCAGGGGCCCGTCCGCACCGGGTGTCACGTCGAGCTCGGCGACGGCGCCACGAGCCGACGGCGGCGGGCCGCTGTCGCTCTGGGCATCGGCGACGAAATAGTGCCCGGCCGGCAGGTTCTCCGTCGTGCTTCGCGACTGCCCGGGAGGCGTGGTCGCGACACCGCCCTCGGCGTGAAGCCACGCGGGGATCTTCGACGGCCCGTTCGTGGCGACGACCTTCAGCACCTCCTGCAGCGAGTGTGTGCCGTCGATGCGCACAAGCTGCGCCTCGTGCGGCGCCTTGCCGGCGTTCGTGAAGCGGATCTCCACCAGGCCGCCCTTGATCGACGACGGCGCCTGCATCGAAAAGCGCTTCTTGCCCGCGTCGCTGGTGGTGATCGCCAGCGCCGTCGGCGTCGCGGCCGGCGGCTGCGCCGCCGTCGACTTCGCCGTGTCCGACGAGCTGCTGTCGGAGCTCCCGCACGCCGACAGCAGCAGTCCCGCCCCCAGCACCAGCGCGATCACGGCGCCCGTCCCGAATCGACCTTCAGAACTCATGACCGTCTCCTCCTGTTGCAGGCCCCCGCAAGGGCCCCGATGGATTGGATGGACCGGAACATCTCTACCGCATTCGCGCAGCGCCCAGGGTGATTTTCCTCACGGTCCACCGCGACCCGGCGCCGGAGAGGGTTCGCGCGACGCCCGCGCTGGCCGCCGTCAGCCGCGCGATCCGCGGCGAATCGCCGCCACCGCCAGCCCCACAGATCGCCCATCGAGAGTGTGGCCAACCGAACCGCCTCAATCGTGCTAACACGACTGTCGGGGCAGCCGATACCCGTTAGCGTCTTCCTGCCGGGCGCACGAGGCTCCGGCAGAACTGGGACGGAGGCACGTTATGCGCAAGAGGATGCGGCAGCGGATCTCACCGGCGTGGGCGGTCGCGGTCGGCGCGCTCGTCGTCGCGGGGGGAGGGGCTGCCGTTGCGGCGATACCAGACGGGTCGGGGGTCATCCACGGCTGCTACCAGAAGTCCAGTCGTCACTTGAGCGTGATCGATCCCGCCCAGGGTGAGCAGTGCAAGGCGGGCGAGGTCGCGCTGGAATGGAACAAGCAGGGCCAATCGGGTGTTGTCGGCCCGATCGGGCCGACGGGGCCGCAGGGGCCCAAGGGCGACACGGGAGCGACCGGCGCCGACGGCGCGAAGGGCGATCCATGTCACTCGAGCGACCTGGAGTGCCGCGGGCCCGTGGGTCCCAGGGGCGAGAAGGGTGACACGGGCGACAGCGGCCCCATAGGCGCCCAGGGCGACAGCGGCCCGACCGGCCCCGTCGGACCCAAGGGCGATCCATGCCTGGCCACCGACACCGCCTGCCGGGGCCCGAAGGGTGACAAGGGCGACACGGGCGCTGACGGCCCGATCGGCCCCGCGGGGCCCGCCGGCCCCTCGGGTTCGGGGATCGTATCGACTTCGTCGCTGAACGGCCCGATTCCCAATCTGACGGCATCGGCGCCCGGTGCGTGGGCGTTCGTCGGTCCGACGGTCCAGCTCACCCTCGCCTCGAGCCAGCGGGTCACCGCCAGCCTGGTCGGCATGTTCGCCCACACCGGCGGCTCATCAGCCACGCTGAACTATGCCATCTGCGTGGTGGCCGGGGACTCGAGCGTGCAGCCCGCCACCAACGGGGGAGCCGTGCAATCGCTGGGCATCTACGTGAGCTCGAGCCTGTCCGCCTACGCCCCGCGCGGGTCCTACGCGGTGTCAGGATCGAGGAGCGTCGCGGGGCTGGGCGGCGCCGGCACCTATCGCGCCGGCCTGTGCACGAACCAGAACGATTACATCAACAACAACGACAGGCTCTCCGGCTGGATCATGGTGACCAGCTGAGCTCGTGACGACGCCGCGGCCGGCCGCTAGCGGCCGGCCGCCGCTCGCTCGGCCTCGACGGCCGCGCGCACGACGCAGCCTGCGACGTGGCCGTTGACGAAGCCCGTCGCCTGCATCAAGGCCCTCTGCTTCGGTCCGCGGCCCAACCGCAAAGCAGCCGCCGGAGGGAGCGATCGCCAGTCGGCGGCAGTGCCGGGTTCGCACGAGGGCGGCACCCCGGCGGCCCGGACAGGGCCCCGTAGCGGGCCGGCAACCGGCACGATGCAGAGTTGCCGACACCAGCCACCGATAAGGGGCACTTCCAGCCTCCGGCGCTGCGCGGATCCGTTGCTGCTCGCCCGGCCCGCCAGCGAGATAGCGCCGACGCGGCCCGGACGGTGACCGCGCTGCGCCTCGTAGTTTGTGGGCTGGGCCGCGGACCCAAGCACCGGGCCTCGAAGGACAGCGCTCGTAACGCGATGCGATGATGCGTTAGCATCACAGCGTGCGCACGACACTTGACATCGACGACGATGTCATGGCTGCGGCTCGAGAGCTTGCACGGGACGAGGGCACCTCGATCGGCGCAATCGTGTCCGACCTCGCGCGCCGCGGATTGATGCCGGCCCGAGTCGAGCGCCAGCATGGGCGTCCCGTCATCCGCTCGCCGTTTGGCGCGCCGCCGATTACGCCGGAGATGGTCCGTAGAGCGCTCGACGAGGACTGACCCAGATGGCCCTGCTTGATGTCAACGCGCTCATCGCGCTCGCGTGGGATACACACGTCCACCATGAGGTCATCTCCGCGTGGTTCGACGAGCGGACCGGTCCCTGGGCGACATGTCCGATCTCCGAAGCGGGCTTTGTGCGGATATCGTCCAACCCCAAGGTCATCGTGGGCGCGCTCGGAGTTGACGAGGCGCGGAGCGTCCTGCGCGACCTGCGTGCGGTGGGCGAGCACCGCTTTCTCATCAACGACGTCGCCATGACCGACGCCGACGTACCGCAGATCGTCGGTCACCGGCAGGTAACTGACGCGCTGCTGCTCACCGTCGCGCGCCGCGCCCGCGTCCCGCTCGTGACCTTCGACGCCGCGCTCGCGGCCCTCTCGGGTGGGAGCGGCGTGCACGTCCTTCGACGGTGAGATGCGAAAACGAATCCCAGGTGATTGCAGAACGAATCGGATCGACTCCGGCGCCTGGATCAGCTTGGGTTTGAGACATCTTGCCTCGAGCTGTGGATCCCGGGCCAAGGTACCCGGGTACGGGTTGATCCCGACGCCGGCGCCCTGATTGCGATCGATCGAGCCGACCGACGGCTCGGGCCGGGGCGCTCGCCCAGGCGTGGCGAAATCCGGCCCGCCAAGCTCGCCTTGCACGCGTGATGTCGGCAACCGGCATCGAGATCCATTCGCTGGACGCCGCGACCGCACGTGCGGCGGGACAGCTGTGCGCTGCGACGACCAGCTCGGATGTCATCGACGCGTCGGTCGTCCTCGTCGCGGCTGTCGTCGGTGGGGTGACGGTCACCAGCGATCCCGACGACCTGCGCCGCCTCGACCCAAGCGTCGAGCTCGTCGTCTGCTGACGTCCGCTCTTCGGTACCGGCGCCATCAATGCTCGATAACGTGCGTTATGTAAACCACGCGGAGAGAGTGTCTCGCTTGTGCGATCGCCTCGATGCCGGTGTCGGCGTAGACGTCGATGAGCAGTCCGACCTCCACCGCGTTAGACGTTGACGTTCATCCCGGCCATCACGCGTCCCTCGCGCAGCCAGAACGCGGCGTCGGGCTCCAGCGGCAGTTCGCGGTCCTGCCAGGCGCGGCCGCCCAGCTTCACCGCCGCCTCATACAGTGCGAACTCATACGCCCAGGCGTAAAGCGGCTGTCGCCGCGAAAGGACCCGAGCTTGGCCAGCACCGCGACGAGCGCGTCGTCGGCGGATTGCGGGCCAGGTTGTCGTGATCGCCGCCACGCAGATACGCGAGGACGTTCCGCCGCCGGGAGACCTCGAAGCGGGCCGCCCGCAGGAGCAGCTCGTCTAGCCGGCGGACGGCGTCGTCGTGCGCGTGCCCGCTACCCGCGAGATCGTGCAGCCAGCGCCGCGACTCCTCATCCAGCGCATTGCCCGGCGACCGTTGCGCCCCGACGTCGCAGTGCGGCGGCGCGTCGCCGGGATGCGGCAGCGTGTGCCCCTGTGCCATGCGGCCGGCGGCATCAGTGGCCTGACGTGGCGTCATGGCCGCGGTTGGTCGAGTGGTGCGAGGATCCGCGCGGCCAGCGTGGGCGGACAACCGCGGTCGATCAGCACGAGCAGCTCGTGCAGATCAACCCCGGGACCGCCGTCGGCGAGCCGCGCCGCGAGAGCGTCGTCGAACCCGGCCGCGATCAG
>JBBSNY010000061.1:0-8564 GCA_038260305.1 Solirubrobacterales bacterium | reverse complement strand
GCGCGCAGACCACGCTGCCGACAAGCCCGCCCACCGATCACACGACATCGACCACCACGACCGAGCCGGCCGCTACGCTCGCAGCCGCTCACTGATCACAGGACCGCCACCGCCAAGTTCCACGGCGAGCGGGACAACCTCTCTCGAGCGAATGCGTCGGTCAGCGCGGCGCGTGGTAGCAGTCCTCGCACCGTGATTGCGTCGCCCTCGCGCTCGGTGCCCGTGCTGCCCGCTGGGCGTGGCGGATTGGGGTCCGTCGGGCTTGACAGAACCGGTGCGGCGGCTCCGCCGGGACCGTCAGGGGGTCCGTCGGCGTTCAGAAAGACGAGCCCGGTGCTGCCTCCCAGCGCGGTAGGTGCTGTACAGGCGCGGCCCTCAAGGCTGAGCTGCTGCGACAGGGTGGGTTGGGCCTAATCGCACCCACGAACTGTTTGCTGACGTTCCAGAGGCGGTAGGTGTGCTTGGGGACTGCGGGGATCGTCTGCCGGCGGGATCGATGTAGGCGGCGCGTGGAGGTAGCGAGCGGATGTAGCCGGTGACGATGCCCGTGGAGTCCTGATCGGCCAGGCGAACTCCTGTCCGGGAGCATTCGTGGGATCCTGCGGGGCGTCTGAGCCGGTGCCCATGGAGACCATCCCGATGGTGGACTGGTGCGAGCTCGGGTCGACCGCAGGCTTGTCGATCAGATCGCGACGCACGGCGAGTCTCGCATTGATGTCGCGGTTCTTGCCGGCATTAGTGGGGTCTGGTGCTTCTTGCACGCGTTGCTGTGACGATCGACCTTGCCGCAAGATTCGACGGTAGGTTCGTGGTCCACGTACGCCCCCGACGCCGTGTGGGCGGCGATGATCAGTGCCCTGGCTCGTCCGGCCGCGGTAGGACATAGCGCTCTGCGAAGCGGGTGAGCAGGTCGGTCATTGCGTCGGCCAGCTCGCGCGTTTGGGCGCACGCGATCAGCGCTTGTTCGTCACTTCGCCATCGCGGCGAACTGGCCCACGTGAAGCCCTCTCCTGTCGGCGTCACGGACGCCCACATAGCGGTCGAGCCGAAGTGCGCCGCTTCTGACAGATGGGCATAGACATCCTTCATTCCGGGGGCGTGGTCCTTGGCGTACGCGATGAGCGCCTGGATCGTCTTGCGCCGCGGGCCTTCCTTCCCGGAGCTCCGGGGGTGGTCGATCAAAGCGGTCACGTACTTAGGGTGGTCTGACACGTAGTAAACGAGAACCACAGACTCCGCGAACGCGCGGATCAGCGGGAACACCGAGTGGGGATTCCCTTGGGCAATCTCGCGCACAATCGCGTCGTGAAGACCCTGGCTGCGCGTGATCATCGAAAACCAGAACAGCACTGGTAGGGTCAGAGGTAGACCTCCGCCGTCCTTCCCGTCACGCATCGCGATCTTGCCGACTTCGAGGTACCGATCGCCCGGTTCGATCTTGGTCAGCGCGTCTTCGACGGAATCGAACTGGCCGAGATCGAGGCCCCGCGGCGGAGGCGTCAACAGGTCCTGTTCCGGCTTCGATGTCGCCTTCCTGGCGCGCTTCGCCATGCGACCCAGAGTTGCACGGCGAGCGGCGGACGGCGGGGCCTCACCGCACCCACGGCGGCGCGCAGGCGTGCTCATCGAGACGGCGGGCACCCGTGCAGCACCGACGGTCCCCACGAGGCACTGACGGTTGTCGCGCATTGCAGCACTATGGCCGTCCTATCGTGGCTGCGATCGACACCCAGGACGGCCTATCTGCTGTGCGCGAGCGGCGCCGGTGCGAGTGCCCGAAGCCAGCTCGTTCTAGCCTTCTCGCCGGACTAGTAGACTGCTCCGCTGAGGCACGAGCAGGCGCCACGGGGCCGCGAGCACGAGTGCTGGGTTGGACGAGCAGCAGCAGCCCCCGACAGCTGCTGCACCAGGCAGGAGCGGGATACGGTCAGCGCGGGCCGAGTTTGCGGAGCGACTCCACTGTCAGCGCGACTCCAAGCTGCTGGCGTCGATTCGGCTTGGTGTGCCGGGGACGAGCGCGTGCTCGACCTCATCGCGGCCGCGCAGCGCACGCACTCCCTCGCGGTTAGCGAACGCGTCCGCTGGGGTGTCACAACGGTGGCGCGTCGTGCAACGTTCCAGCTAGATGCGCACCGACGAGCAACTGCTGGCGGCCGCCGCCCGAGGTGACGACGACGCCTTCGCGGTCTTCTACCGGCGCCATCTCGACGCGGTCGTGGCGTTCATGCGCCGCCGCGTTCCCACGCCCGAGCAGGCGTTCGACCTCGCCGCCGAGACGTTCGCGATCGTCGCGCTGCGCCCGGCCGAGTACCGCGGCGAGGGCGCCGCGACGGCGTGGCTGTACGGCATCGCGCGCAACCTCCTGCGCAGCTCACTGCGCCGCGGGCGCATCGAGGACGCCGCCCGGCGCCGCCTACAGATGCAGCCGAGCGCGCTGACCGACGCCGACCTCGCCGCGATCGACGAGCGCGCCGACGCCGGCGACGAACAACTGCAGGCCGCGCTCGCGCGGCTGGCAGAGCCGACGCGCCAAGCGCTGCTCGCGCGCGTCGTCGAGGAGCGCGGCTATCCCGAGATCGCGGCGCAGCTGCAGTGCTCCGAACACGTCGTTCGCCAGCGCGTGCACCGTGCGCTGACGCGCCTTCGAGCCGGAATGGAGGACCGCGATGGATCCCTTTGACCACCTCGAGCGCGAGCTGCGCGGCGTCGTGCGCCGCCGCCACGGGAGCGCCCGCCGCCGATCCTGGCGCGCTCCCGCGCTCGGCCTGGTCGCCGCGCTCGTCGTCACCGGTGGCGCGCTCGCCGCGACCGGGACGATCACGATCGGACCGTTTCACGACGACAAGGTCCCGCTCGCGAAACCACGACCCGATCGCGGCGCCGGGGTGCGGGCCGGCCCGGCGAAGACGCTCGCGCTGCGCGTCGCCGACCCCGCCGGCGGGCCGCCGTGGACGCTGCGCGTCTTCGAGGCATCGCGCGGCGCGGGCTGCGTGCAGGTCGGTCAGGTCGTGCGCGGCCACTTCGGCGTCTTCACGGCGCCCGGCCTGCTCTCGCCGCTGCACGCCTGGCCGGGTGGCGACTCGAGCCTCTGCAGCGGGCAGGTCCGCAATGACTTTCCGGTCGTGCGCGGGCTACAGCGAATCCGCACCGTCGGCGGCCCGGACGATCGGCAGCGCTGCCCGGACCGGCCCCACGGAGACTGCCCGATCAGCAGCGTGACACTGCTGCGCTACGGCCTGCTCGGACCCGGCGCGCGTAGCGTGCGCCTGCTCGACGACGAGGGCAAGACGCTCGCGTCGTCACCGACGAGGGCCCGGCTCGGCGGCGCGTACCTGTTCGCCCTCGCTCTCCCGACGGCGCCCTACGAGGCCGCCAACCGGCGAGGACGTCGGTTCGAGGCCGAGATGGCTCAGATCGTCAAGGCGGCGCGGGCCCGCGGCGCCTCGGCCATCGACGCATTCCGCGCGGCGATGAAGGCGAGGAGAGCGAAGGGCATCGTCGTGAGGACGGATGTGCGCCTACCGGTCGTGCGCGTCGTCGCGACATTCGCCGATGGACGCACCCTGCGCGTCGCTGGTCCCGGCCGCGCGCATGCCGACCTGCCAGGCCTCGGGGCGCCACCGAAGCGCCGAGCGCAGGCCCCGCTGCCGAGCGACATCCCGGTGCGGGCGCGGGTTTCGCCGACGGGCCGGTTCGCGGTCGTCACGGTGAGCTTTCGCGCTCCCCGCGCGATCAGCCGCCTCGGCGCGTTCTACAAGCTCAAGCTCCACGGCCCGACCGGAACGCGTTGTGACCACGATGCCGGCGGCTACGACGCCACAACCGGCGACGTTGCGGCCGGGCAGACCTTTCACTTCACGCTGCGCCGCCCGCGCAGCGCGAGCGAGGACGGCCGATCGGGCTGGTGCGCGGCGCGGTTCACCGTCGACGTTCTCTACAGCACGCCGGGCAAGGACACGAAGATCGGCCATGCCGGATTTCGCATCCATTACTGAATGCCGGCGCAACCCGGGCTGGATCGGTTCGTGAATCCCGGTAGCGCCCCGCCAGTGCCGGTTTGGACGACGAGCAGCACGCGCGTCTGCGAGCGATGAGGCTGTCGACATCCGCGCATCGCGTGCGCGGTACGCAGGCAACGTTCGTCCAGCAGGAGCAGTGGATGGCCATCCGCGGCTCGGGCGCCCAGCGCCACTTCATGTTGCCGCATCGGTTCTCGCAGCGATGCGCCGTTTTCACCGTGGAGAGGCGCCACCGCTACCCGACGGGCAGCCGACCCCTATACGTTGGCGTGATGGCCGAGAAACGGATCCGTGTCGACGCTCGTGAAGTGGGGCGCGCAACCGTTTGCGACGCAGACTTTCTGACCTTGACGGGCGTTCGCGCGAGCGGCGAGGTCTACGGACCGAGGAAGCTCGTGGGCTTGACGTCGATCGGGTCACATTTCGAACGCTGCAGCTTCCAGAAGCTCACCGTCGAGGACGCGGTGTTCGGCAGCGGCAGGACGCCATCCGAATACGTTGAGTGCACCTTCGACGGATCGTCGCTGCGCGCCCCAGTTGTGGGCTGGGCTCGATTTGAAAGCTGCTCCTTCCGTGACGTAGGGCTGACCGAGTGGCGCTCAAACGCCGACTTCGTGGACTGCGTGTTCAGTGGACGAGCGAAGAACTGCGTGTTCAACGGGAGAGCTGAGGATCCGATCTCGGGCAAGCACCTGCGGTCAGTTGACTTCCGCGGAAACGACTTCTCGGCCATGGTCTTCAACGAGGTCGAGTTCTGGGGCGGGATAGATCTGCGTAGCCAGCGCCTTCCAAGCGGTCCCCAAGACCTCTACATCGAGGATCCCGCCCCCGTATTTGAGGCGCTCCTGCTGTTCCCGTGGGTGATGTGTCGAGCTGATCAGGGGCGCACGCCGCGCCGCGCCTAGGGTTCCGGCTTCTCAAGGACCTGAACCACGGGGAGGCGGAACGGCGTGCGCAAGACCAGGGTATGGGCGCGGCTGCTGGGCTTGCAACGCGCGGTGATCGAAGACGTTTGGATCGGCGATGAGGAAGAGCTCGTCGTGGCGGTCAGGCCGGCCTGGCGTGAGCGTGATCGCTGCGGCGAGTGTCGCCGGCGCTGCCCGGGCTTTGACCTCGGCGACGGGCGTCGACGCTGGCGCGCGCTGGATCTCGGCAGCACGAAGGCGTTTCTGGAGGCCGAGGCGCCACGCGTGACGTGTCGCCGGCACGGCGTGGTGGTCTGCGCGGTGCCGTGGGCGCGGCATGGGTCGCGCTTCACGCGGGCGTTTGAGGATCAGACGGCGTGGCTTGCGGTCAACACGTCCAAGAGCGCGGTCGCGGAGCTGATGCGTGTCGCGTGGCGCACGGTCGGCGCGATCTGCGAACGCGTCTGCGACGACGCGCGGCGCGACGTTGATCTGCTCAGCGGCTTGCGCCGGATCGGCATCGACGAGATATCGCATCGCAAGGGGCAGCGCTACCTGACCGTCGTCGTCGATCACGACACCGGTCGGCTGATCTGGGCGGCCGCGGGTCGCGACCGCAAGACCGTCGAGGCGTTCTTCGACGCGCTCGGTGAAGAGCGCTGCAAACAGATCACTTTGGTGTCCTGCGACATGGCCGGTTGGATCAGCGGACCGGTCGCCGACCGCCTCCCCGGCGCGGTTCGTTGCGTCGATCCGTTTCATGTCATTCAGCTGGCGACCGACGCGCTGGATGAGATCCGCCGCGAGGTCTGGAACGAAGCCCGCCGCGCGGGCCAGGCCGCCGCGGCGAAGGATCTCAAGGGCGCCAGGTACGCGCTGTGGAAGAACCCCGAGAACCTCACCGACCGCCAGCAATCCAAGCTCGCCGACATCCAGAAGACCAACAAGCCGCTGTACCGCGGCTACCTGCTCAAGGAGCAACTCCGCCAGATCTACCGGTTGCCCGCCGACGCCGCAGTCGCACTGCTCGACGAGTGGATCGCGTGGGCGCGGCGCTGTCGTCTCGCGCCGTTCGTCAAGCTCGCCAAGACCATCACGCGCCAGCGCGCCGGGATCGTCGCCGCGATCGAGCACGGCCTCTCAAACGCCCGCGTCGAAGCGATCAACACGCAGATCCGGATGATCACCAGACGCGCATTCGGCTTTCACAGCCCCGACGCGCTGATCGCGCTCGCGATGCTCTCGCTAAGCGGTCTGTGCCCGCCACTTCCGCGATGAACTGAGCGTTCACCAACCCACGGGAACAGCAGGAGACCCGTATTTGACCGCGCCCGCACGGTACTCAGGGCCTGGCCAGATCACGATCGCCGAGAGGACGCACTGCTGTCGATCGACATGCTCGAGCGAGAGCTCGCGATCCACGACCAAGAGCAACTGTACGTGCACATTCCCGACCTTGAGAATGACCCCGTTACGCAGCGCGCGCTCAAACGCGCTCTGACCGGCCAGGCGTGAGCAGATCGGACCCGTCGTCGGTCGCGCAGGACTACCACAGCCAGCCGCCGAGCCGCACCCACACCGGCGACATTGCCGGCTACGGCGACATCGTTTCGCGCCGTTCAACCTCCAGCAGCCTAAGGCCCTCACCCAGCATCCTGAGGCCGCACGAGGCTGTCACGCGAGACGGGCGCAGTGCCCCTTCGGACGACAAGCGGCCGCAGCTCAGGCAGAAGGCGCGAGGCTCCGACAAACTGTCCCCAATGACCACTCCCGAGGCGACGCGCATGGCCGAGATCGTGGCCGACCACGCAACGCTCCTCAAGACAGCCGGGTTTCGGAAGCGCCGGCACTGCTTCAACCGCTCCGCGCACGATGGGCTCGTCCACGTCGTTCACTTCTGGCAAGCACCGAAGGAGCCGCCGGCCTGGACCGAGGTCCCAGGACTCCGTGAGCGGCGTTACGGATCGTTTCGCCTGGACTTCGGCGTCTACGTCCCGGAGATGACGCGCTCACACACGCCCCGCAGCAAGTGGATCAACGACTATGACTGCCACCTCCGGCGAACCATTGGGCAACTCATAGGCCGAGGCGACATGGACCTCTGGTGGCAACTCGATAGCGCCGACGCATCGGCTGTCGCCGGACGCGCACTGATCGACCACGGCCTTCCGTGGTTGGACGGCTTTCCACACCGGGAGGCGTTGATCGCGACGTTCGAGGAAGTCGGGCCACTCGCACTCGGGATGGACCCTGCCGGTCCTCTCGACATGGCCGACCTGTTCCGGGCCAGAGGTCGCTCGGCGGACGAGCGGCGGATACTTGAGCTCTACGTCGAGGAGCCCGTCCTGCGCTCCCATGCCGGGTATCTCGCCGCGTATCTCCGCGACCGCGGTCATGAGGACCTGATCCCCAGGATCGCGACGAAATAGCGACTGCAGCAGGCTATCCGGGATGCTACGTGCCGCGGCGCCGCGCCGCCGCCCGCACGCGCCGGCATCCCTCTGCGAACGAGCGGGCGGCTTCGCAGCGACGGTCTGAACCGCTCTCAGAAGCGCCGCCGACACACCACCGGATCACGATTCCTACATCGGAGCGAGTGCCCCTCTGGACGAGGAGCAGGTGTCGCTCATGGCTGCGGCGCGCGGCGGGAACGTACGCTGAGCGTGTGTCCGAGCCGATGCTGCGACCGCTACGTATCAACGACGAGGCGGTAGCGCGCGCCGCGCATGAGGAGCTCGCACTCGAAGGCTTCGCCTTCCTTTTGGACCTGCGGGCCGACGAGCCATGGGCCTCGTATCTACTTCGCCTGGAAGCGCTCCGCTGCGGGCGCGACATTCCGACGGATCGCGTGCCAGCAACTTTCCTCGTCGCCGAAGTCGGGGAGGCGCTCGTCGGTCGCGTCTCGATCCGGCACCAGCTCAACGCGTTCCTCAACGATTTCGGCGGCCACATCGGCTTCGGCCTTCTCGCGGCTCACCGTCGACACGGATACGCGACTGAGATGCTCCGCCAGGCGCTCGTGATCGCCCGCAACGCCGGAGTCGGCCCGGTGCTCCTGACCTGCGATGACGGCAACGACGCGTCGACCGCTGTCATTGAGCGAGCCGGCGGCGTGCTCGAGAACATCCGTTTGACGCCCGACGGGATCGCCACGCGGCGGTATTGGATTGGGTGAGATCGCCTGTGGCGCGGCTTCCGCATCGAGGCACGTCCGGCAGCCGCGGCGGTGCCGGTATGGACGACGAGCGGTTGCGGCGCGTGGCGGCTCCCGTCGGGCAACAGCAGCATCGCTATAGGCTGACGTAGGTGGTCGAAGTCGAGTGGGGACACGGGCCTCACCGCGAGTGGGTCGATGAACACACGCTCGACGAGTTGCTGGACCAGATCGCGAGCGACGCGCGGCGCGAGAGCCAACCGCAGGACGTGCAGGTCACGGTCGACGAGGCGGGGACGCTCTGCATCGTCGTCGGAGCGGAGTGGAGCGTTCTCAGCCACATCCCGAGACCATGTCCCGTGCGCTGTAGAACTTCGCGGTGACGATCCGCGGTTGATGGTCAGACAGTGACGAGCGTAGCGGCCGGCTCGGCGGTCGCGGGCAGGGTCGTCGACGAACGGCTCGCGGCGACGTCCTGCTCGACGG
>JBBSNY010000060.1:0-8721 GCA_038260305.1 Solirubrobacterales bacterium | reverse complement strand
TCGTTCGTCGCGCGGCGCCTCGACCGCCCTGAGCCGCCCCGCGGCCCAGTCGGCCACCCCGCTCGTGTACCAGGGCGACCAGCGCCGGTCCGACGGCCCACCCGGCAGCGCCGTCCAGACCGCGCGCTGCGCCATATCGGTCACGAGTCGTACGGACGGGCCGACCGCGATGTCGCGACCGCCGATCCGCACGAGCTGGGTCTGGTGGACCGTCGCGCGCCCCCCGCGCAGGCGCACGGGCCCGTGATCGAAGCCGAGCGCGCGCGGGAGGCGCGCGCCAAGCACGAGGTGGCGCATCGTCATCACGGGCTGCGCGCGGCGCGGGGCGCGCTCGAGCGCCGCCACGGCGAGCCGGCGCAACGCCGCGTCGGCCCCCTCCTCCCCCGCCCATGCGGTGCCGGTGCCGAGCAGGACATCGTCTACGAGCCAGAAGTAGTTCGCGACGAGGTCCGTCTCGTCGACCGCGTGGCGCGCGCCCTCAGCGCCGCAGACCCACGTCAGCACGGCCTGCACGGCGTCGTCGTAGAAGGCCTCAAACCAGGCGACGCGCGCCGCGTCCTCATACGAGCCGTCCCACGCGAGGATCACCGCGAAGCGCTCGTCGTCCTCCAGCAGCGGCGTCAGCGCGGCAACGAAACGACGGGCCTGCGCTGAGACGACGTCCATCTGCAGCTCTCCGATCGCCTCCACGGTCCAGTCCACGCGCGCCGCGAGCAGCTCGTTGATCCGCTCGGCGCGATAGGCCGGGCCGGACAGGCTGATCGGGCTCGCGATCCCGTACGCGTTGAGATCCTCGTTCGCGGTCGCGACCCAGCCCTCGGGCGGGTCGCTGCGACGCGGAAGATCGGCCGCATCGAGGTAGCCCTGCCAGTCGTCTGCGGGCAGCCAGCCCGCCAACGGCAGCAGCCCGCTCGCCCCGGCGCGTCGCCGCGGGACGCGGCCGGACATCCGGTAGGCGATCGTGCCTTCGCGATCGGCGAGCACCCAGTTGAACGCCCATTCCAGCCGCGCGAGCAGATCGCCGGCCGCGCCCGCCGTCCGCGCGCGCGGCAGCTCGAGCGCCGCGGCGAGCGACGCCGCCCCGCAGTCGCGACCCGCCCAGCGCGTCGCCAGATAGCGCCCCGTGACCATCGGGTCGCCCTCAAGCGTCCCGTGCAGGTTGTCGTGGTGGCGCACACGCAGCGGCTCGGCGCCCTTGCGCTCGATGACCTCCTTGCGCACGGCGAACGGCTCCCAGCGCTCCTCGCCGTCGACGATGCGCCGGAAGCAGCCGTCGCGGCAGTCCTCGACCCACGAGTCGATCGTGTCCGCGTAGGCGTACGTCACGCCCCACGAGACGTCGTCGTTGCGCCCGACGAGGATCGCCGGAACGCCGGGCATCGACGCCCCCGCCATCCACGCGTCGGGCCATTGCAGCTGGGACTCGTACCAGACGGCGGGCAGGCGGCTGATCTCGAGGTGCGGGTCGTTGGCGAACAGCGCCGAGCCCGTCGCGCTGCGCGACGGCGCCACCGCCCAGTTGTTCGACGCCGCGGCGGTGGGGATCGCGGGATGGCGCAGGATCTCCGCCGGGACGAGCGGCTGCTCGATCCGCAGCCCCTCCAATAGCGACGTGTCGAAGCCGGCGAGGCGCCCGCCGAAGAGCTCGTCGACGACCGCGAGGGGCACGCCCCGGCTCAGGAGCTGCACGATCCAGCGCTCGACCTCGCCCTGCGTCTGCGCGAGCCCAACGTAGCCGACAATGCGGCCCATCAGGACGCAGTCGGCGGGCGTCCACGGCTCGGGCGCGTGGCGCAACAGGCGCAGCTCCCACGGTCGCCGCGCGGCGAGCGCGCGGTTGACGCCGTCGGCGTAGGCATCGAGCAGCGCGCGGTGTTCCGCCGACAGCAGGTCGATCTGCGCCTCCGCGCCGCCGGCGAGGTCGATGGCGCGGAAGAAGCGGTCGATCGCCTGCATCTCCTCACCGCCGTCGAGCGTCTCGGCGGCCCGGCCGCGACCGATGATGCGCGTGACGACGAGCTGCATCGCGCGGTCGACGCCGTGGCAGTGACCGAGGCCGCGCAGCACGTCGGCCTCCGACCGCGCCCGCACGCACGGGACGCCGGCGCCGTCGCGCCGGATGTCAATCGGCCCGTCGCCGGCGATCGTCCAGGCGCGGCGCGTGCGTGGGCGCCTGCTCATGCCGCCGCCGCCAGCCAGCGCTCGCGGTCGCGCAGACCGCGCGCGGCGAGGTCCGCCGCGTAGCCCGGCGACCCGGGCCCGCCGGCGACGAAGCAGTGCAGCTGACGCAGATCCGCAGTCACGGTGCTGAGTCCATCACACGCCGTGGGACTGCACGGCAGAGCTGTCTTGGACGCTACGCGAGTCGGCCCGAAGATGGTCACCTGGGCTCGCGTGGCTCAGGTCGGCTGGGCCAGCGGCGGCGCTGCCCGTCACGCGGTGCGTGGGCGGCAGTGCTGCCGGGGTATCACCGCTCCATGCCCGCTTCGGCCGACGACCTCGACCTCGATGCCCTTCGCCGCGTGCTCGAAGCGCGCCGCGACGACGCCCGCGAGCGCATCGCCGCGCTCGCCAGGCGCCCCGAGCTCGGCGCCGCGCAGGGCTTCGGCAAGCGCATCGGCGACGGCACGACCGAGGCGATCAGCCGCCTGACCGAGATCGGTGTCGGCAGCTCGCTCGAGCATGGGCTGGCGCGCACCGAGCGCGCCCTGGCGAAGCTCGACGACGGGAACTACGGCCGCTGCGACGCCTGCGGCGAGCCGATCGCCGCCGCGCGACTGGACGCGATGCCCGATGTCGTGCTGTGCCTGAGCTGCGCCCGCTCGCAGCCCCCTCCGCCACCGCCACGGCGGCGTTGAGCACCCTCACGCGTGAACGATCGACACCCTGATCTCGCGCCCGCCGCAAGCTGTCGATCGTTCACGTATTCCATGGAGAACGCGGCACCCGTCGCCGCGGCGAGCATCGATGTGTCACTCGTTCATGCGGCGGGCGGGGGCGCAGCCAGCGCAGCGCGACCGCGTGGTGGCGGCGTCACTGTCCGGCGAGCAGGCTCGGCGCGTGCCGCGCGACGACGTCGCGAGCCTCGGGCGGCATGAGCGCGGCGAGCGGCAGGAGGTCGGCCAACAGGTCCGCGGCGGAGGCGGCGTCGACGACAGCCGTGATGACGTCGGGTTCGTGCAGCGCCGGCAGGCCCGCGAAGCGCGCCAGCCCCTCCTCGGACATCTGCTGGGTCACCGGCAGGACGATGTCCCACAGCCCGTCGCGCTGCGCCGCGTGGACCATGCCGTCAAGCACGTAGTCCTCCTCTTCAGCGGCGAGGTCGGCGAGCTCGCCCGCCTGCTCCGGCGAGATGCGGGTCAGCAGGTCGAGCGCCTGCGGCCAGAGATCCTGCTCGCTCGCCGAGCGGATCGCCCCGATGATTCGATCGGACTCGAGCAGGCTGACGACGTGGTCGAGCTGGTCCTTCTCCTCGACGAAGTAGGAGATCCGCAGCAGTCCCGCGTCGTCGATGACGTCGAACGCCGCCCGCAGCGACGCGTCGGTCATGTGCCCGACGAAGCGGCCCATGACGATCCACTCGCCGCGCTGCGTCAGGATGTCCGCGACCTTGCCGATGAGCGCCGGCGGCAGCGCGAAGATGATCTCGCGCGCGCGTCGCGGATCAAGCTCCATCGCGAGGTCGGCGATGAACTCGGGAGGCAGGCGCTTGGCGATCCCGACCGCGCGCCCGATGTCCAGCAGCCCGGCGACCCGCGCGCACAGCAGCGGCCCGAACAGGTGCTGCGCGATCCAGGCGGTCATCGGCACCGGCGGGATGCGCGCGGCGAGCGCGACGCGATGCAGCCGGCGGTCGCCCTCGTAGAGGCGAACCGTCGCCCGCTCGCGCAGCGCGCGTACGGCGGCGGGGTCGAGCTGCTCGAGATAGGCGAAGCGCTCCGGCTCGTCGCCGAGCAGCAGCGCGAGCTTCAGGACCTCGGCGTGGCCCTCCAGCGTCATCCGATCAGGATCTTTCGGACGATGCCGTTCAGCGGCCACGGCAGGAAGCGCAGCGTGTGGTCGATCGCGCGATCGAGCTCGCGCGTCTGCTCGTGTTCGGCGTCGACGAGCGCCGCGGCGAGGTCCTTGCAGTCGTCGGCCGACAGCGCCGACAGCCCCTCCGGCAGCGGTTCGCCGAACTGGGCTTTCAGGGGCTTGAGTCGGGCGGCTGGCATCGGGCGCGCAAAGTCTAGGCACCCACCCGATACCCGCCCCGGCTCAGGCCGACTCCAGGATCGTGTGCACCGACACCTGAGTCGCTCCCCGACGCGCGGGAATTTACGGTCGCAGCCCGCCGTGGATTCTCACAAAACCCAGTCCGGCTTCGCGGCGTCGTTGGCGTACGCTCAAGGTGATTGACGCTTCGGTCGATCGGTGTACAACGGGGTCGCAGTCCGCGCATCGGACGCAAGGAATGAGGCGATGCATGGCGATGAGGGTCATCTTGGACGGACCGGCTAGTCAGGCGATCAGACGCGGGGCGGGCGCGTTGACGATGATCGTGCTCACGCTGGGGTCGGTCGGCGCCGCAACCGCTCGCGCCGACGTCAGCGGGCCTGCGATCGTCGGGTACATCAATTCCCAGCGCGCGGCGCAGGGCATTCCGGCGGCGATCGCGCACGACGCGGCGCTCAGCGACGGCTGTGCCAAGCACAACGCCTACGGGCGGATCAACAACGTGGTCACCCACGGGGAGGATCCGTCCCTGCCGGGCTACACACCGGAGGGCGACCAGGCTGGCAAGACCTCGGTCCTGTACACGACCGGAGGAGCGACCACGCTCTGGACGGCGAGCCGCAACCCGTTCGAGCAAGCGCCGATCCATCTTCATGGCCTGCTTGCTCCGCGCCTGGATCGGATGGGAGCCTCGGAGGATCAGGGCTATGGGTGCGCGACCACCCTGGCGTCGCGCAACCGCCCGGCCCCGCCCGCCGACCGGACCTACTCCTACCCCGGCGACGGCGCGACGGAGTGGGTCTTGGCGCAGGTCGCCAATGAGTACCCGTACACCCCGGGCCAGCAGGTCGGCATTCCGGCCGGCACGAAGACCGGCCCGTATCTCTACGTCATGTTCGACGGTCCCGCGCTGACGCCGTTCGACGTCGCGACGGCGACGAGCGCGACCCTGACGAGCCCGCAGGGCGCTGTCAGCGTCGCCCGTGTGGACAACACCACTCCCGGCCTGGAGCCCTATCTGCCCACCGGTATGGAGGTGATCCCGCGCTCGCCGCTGCTACCCGGTACGACCTACACGGCAAGCGTCAGTGCCAGCGTCACGACCGGTGGCGGCACCGGCGCGGCCCATGCCTTCAGCCATACCTGGTCGTTTACGACCGCGACGCTGCCCGACACCGCGATCACGTTCGGTCCGTCCGGCGTCGTGGCGTCGACATCGGGAAGCATCGGCTTCTCGTCGACGAAGCCGGGCTCGACGTTCGAGTGCAAGTTCGACGCGGGCACGTGGTTCGCATGCGTTTCGCCTCGCGCGCTGAACGGCCTGGCCGAGGGACCGCACACATGGTCGGTCCGCGCGACGGACGCGATCGGCAACGTCGATCCGTCGCCGGCGACGCGGACCTGGACGGTGGACACGACGCCCCCTGACACGTCGATCACGGCGGGGCCGACGGGAACGGTCGCCTCCGGCGCCGCCACCTTCGCGTTCTCCTCTACGGAGTCTGGCTCCTTCGAGTGCAGCCTGGAAGCGGGGGCCTGGGTCGCGTGCGCGTCGCCTCATGCGCTGAGCGGGCTGTCCGACGGGGCGCACACGTGGTCCGTCCGTGCGGTGGACGCGGCCGGCAACGTCGACCCGTCGCCCGCGACGCGGAGCTGGACGACTGACACGACGCCGCCCGACACGTCGATCGTGACGGGCCCGTCGGGGACCGTCGGCTCGAGTGCGGCGAGCTTCTCGTTCGCCGCGACCGAGACGGCCTCGAGCTTTGAATGCGGGCTGGACCTCGGTGCCTGGGTCGCGTGCACGTCGCCTCGTGCGCTGAGCGGGTTGTCCGACGGAGGGCACACGTGGTCGGTCCGTGCGACGGACGCGGCGGGCAACGTGGATCCGTCGCCGGCGACGCGCAGCTGGACGGTGGATACGACGCCGCCGGACACGTCGATCGCATCGGGGCCAGCGGGGACCGTCGGCTCCGGTGATGCAAGCTTCTCGTTCTCCGCAACGGAGGCCGGGTTCTTCGAGTGCAAACTCGACACGGAGCAATGGGCGGCGTGCGCGTCGCCGCGGGCGCTGAGCGGGCTCGCCGACGGGTCGCACACCTTCTCGGTTCGCAGCGGTGACGCGGCGGGCAACGTGGATCCGTCGCCGGCGACGCGCAGCTGGACGGTCGATACGACCGCTCCGCAGACCACGATCGATTCCGGTCCCACGGGGTCGGTACAGCAGACGGGCGCGACGTTCACGATGTCCTCCTCGGAGGCCGGGTCGAGCTTTGAGTGTCGTCTGGACGCCGGCGACTGGGCGGTGTGTGCCTCACCGCGCTCGCTGAGCGGCCTGGCGGACGGCGCGCACACCTTCGACGTGCGCGCCACCGACCCGGTCGGCAACACCGCGTCGACGCCGGCCACGCGAACCTGGACGGTCGACACCATCGCGCCGTCGTCGCCGACGCTCGACGACGTCGATCCTGACTCTCCGGCGAACGACAACGCGCCGAAGATCAAGGGCACGGCCGCCGCGGGCTCGACGGTCCGGCTGTACACGGACGCGTTCTGTGCCAGCGCGGTTGCGGCGACGGGTTCCGCCGCCGACTTCGCGTTTCCCGGGCTTGCGGTGACGGTGGCCGACGACTCCTCCCACACCTACTGGGCGACGGCGACCGATCAGGCCGGCAACCGCTCGGCGTGCTCGTCGAGCTCGGTCACCTACGTCGAGGTCGTCAGCGCAACCCCGCCTCCGCCACCGCCGCCACCTCCCCCGCCACCTCCTCCCCCGCCACCGCCGCCCCCTCCGCCTCCGCCGCCGCCACCACCTCCGCCGCCGCCTCTGCCGCCGCCTCCTCCGCCTCCGCCACCACCACCGCCACGACCCATCGACACCACGGCCCCGGCCGGATGGGTCGGCGGGAGCACCAAGCAGCGGGTCGGCGCGACGGTCCACGTGACGGTCCACTGCCCCGACGAAGCCTGCCTCGCGAGCGCCAGGGGCACCGTCCGTGTCCCGAAGATCGGCAGGGCGAAGTCCAAGCGGTACACGCTGGCGACGGCCGAGCGGAACATCGCGAGGGCCGCCGCGGCCACGCTCGCCCCGAGGCTCTCGTTGAAGGCACGCGCCGCCATCCGGCGGGCGTTACGCGGTCATCGCCCGATTACTGTGACACTGAAGATCACCGTCGCAGACGTCGCGGGGAACGCCAGGACACTGACTCGGAAGGTGAAGCTCAGGCTGTGAGCCTCATGTGGTTGCCTCCTGCCCTGCTGCTTGACCTGGTGGATATGAGCAACCGTTTCGGCGGCCACCGCTCGATCCTGGACAGCGGGCCCTAGTAGCAGGACGGCTTGACGGCGACGAGCAGCGCCATCTCGAGCCACTTCCAGTAGCAGTCGACGTCGTCGAAGCCCAGCTCGCGCAGCCACTCGAGCTGGGACTCGACGTCGAGCAGGCGGTCCGACGGGTCCTCGTGCTCCAGCGGCTCCTCGATCGCCGCGAAGAACGCGAGGTGCAGGCGCCGCGTCGGCGACGCGACGTGCTCGAAGTTCGCGAACACCCCGCCCGGTTCGAGCAGCTCGAAGACCTCCGCGTACAGCGAGCGCTTGCGCTTGTGCTCGAGATGGTGGATCGCCATCGACGAGACGACGACGTCGAAGCGCCCGAGCTCCGGCAGCGGGTCGACGAGGTCATGCTCTACGAGCTCGATCCGGTCGTCGCCGACGAAGCGCTCGCGTGCCGCCGCGAGCATGGCCTCCGAGCAGTCGACGCCGACGCAGCGCAGATCGCCGCGATCGGCCTGGGCGAGGGCGAGCATGCGGCCGTCGCGGCCCTTGAGGAGCATCGGAACGAAAAGTCACGATAAGAGCCGACGGGTCGCTGCTGCCTAATCGGTCGTACGGTGTCGGGCGGTGCCCGTTGAGTTTCTAAGCGACGAGGAGGCGGCCGCGTACGGGCGGTTTGGTGGGCCGCCGTCGCGGGCGGAGCTGGAGCGCGTGTTCTTCCTTGATGACGCGGACCGGGCATTGATCGCGCGCCATCGCGGGGAGCACAACCGTCTCGGGTTCGCGCTGCAGTTGACGACGGTGCGGTCGCTGGGCGTGTTTCTGGCGGATCCGTTGGATGTGCCGGCCGTCGTGCTCGAATACCTCGCGAGCCAGTTGGAGATCGAGGATGCGTCGTGCGTGGCGCGCTATGTCGAGCGTCGCACGACGCGCTTTGAGCATGCCGAGGAGATCAAGCGGGCCCGTGGGCTGCGGGATTTCGGGGAGGTCGCGGGGGAGCTTGAGGACTGGGTCAACGCGCGGGCGTGGACGACGGGCGACGGCCCGAAGGCGATCTTCAACGATGCGGTCGGCTGGCTGTTTGAACGCAATGTGTTGCTGCCTGGGGTGACGACGCTCGCGCGGCTGGTCGCTCGTGTGCGTGACGAGGCGGCCCAGCGGCTGTGGGACACGCTTGCCGGGCTGCTCACGGCCAGGCAGTGCCGGCTGCTTGAGCGTCTGCTGGTTGTCGGG
>JBBSNY010000059.1:0-10637 GCA_038260305.1 Solirubrobacterales bacterium | reverse complement strand
TCGCGAAGGTCACCGTCGACGTCGTCGGCGACTGACCCAGCGCGTCGACTGATCCAGGCGTCAACGACGGCCGCCGCCCCCAAGGGTCGGCGGCCGGCGGGGTTGCGGGGGGGGCCCGCGACCGCGTCCGTCACAGCGGCTGCGCCGTTGGCCGGATGAGGATCTCGTTGACGTCGACGTGCGGCGGCTGGGAGACCGCGTAGAGGACGGCGCGAGCGATGTCGTCGGCCTCGAGCGCGGACTTCGGGCGGTTGTCGAAGAACGGGGTGTCGACCATGCCGGGCTCGATCGACGTGACGCGGATGCCGCTGCCGTCGAGGTCTTGACGAGCCGCCTCGGCCATTGCCGTCACCGCGTGCTTCGTCGCGCTGTAGAGCGATCCCGACAGCGCCCGGCGCCCGGCAACCGAGCTCGTCAGCAGCAGGTGGCCGGTGCTCTGCTTGAGCACCGGGATCGACGCGCGGATCGTGTAGGCGGCGCCGAGCACGTTCGTCAGGACCATGTCGCGCCACAGCTCCGGCGTCTCCTCGAGGAAGCCGCGCTTGGCGCCGAAGCCGGCGTTGGCGAAGACGACGTCGACGCGGCCGAAGGCTTCGAGCGCCGCGGCGATCATCGCCTCCTGCTGGCCGAAGTCCGTCACGTCGCAGGACACGGCGAGCGCGCGATCGGGGCCGCCGAGCTCGGCCGCGAGCGCGTCGAGCTTGTCCTCGGAGCGGGCGGCGAGGACGAGCCGGTAGCCGTCCGCGGCGGCGCGGCGGGCGGTCGCCGCGCCGATCCCGCTGGATGCTCCGGTGATCAAAAAGACGGGGTCGGGCACGAGATCTCCTCCGGGTCGGGTAGCCATCGAAGGCTTCGGTCGAGTCTAGGAAGGCGCCCCTCGTACCCTCAGTGCGAGCGATGCTCTACGACAAGGCCCGCATATTCGTGCAAGCCGGCGGCGGCGGCGACGGCTGCCTGAGCTTCCGCCGCGAGGCGCACGTCCCGCACGGCGGACCCGACGGCGGCGACGGCGGCCACGGCGGCGACGTCGTGCTCGTCTGCGACGACTCCTTCCGCGACCTGCAGACCTACAAGCGCCGCGCGCACTACAAGGCGACGCGCGCTGGCCATGGCGAGGGCGACCTGCGCCACGGCGCGAGTGGACCGGTGCTCGAGATCCCGGTCCCGCCCGGCACGCAGGCGACGTCATGGGACGCGAGCGCGCACGATCTCGTCATGCCCGGCCAGCGCGTCGTCGTCGCGCGCGGCGGCTCCGGCGGACGCGGCAACAAGCGCTTCACGACCTCGACGCGCCAGGCGCCACGGCTCGCCGAGCGGGGTTTACCCGGCGAGGAGGGGTGGGTGCAACTGCGCCTCAAGCTGCTCGCCGACGTCGGGCTCGTCGGCGTGCCGAACGCCGGCAAGTCGTCGCTACTCGCGCGCATGACGCGGGCCGCGCCGAAAGTCGCCGCCTATCCATTCACGACGCTTGAGCCGGTGCTCGGCACGCTCGAGGGCGCCGAGCGCCAGCTCGTCATCGCCGACATCCCGGGGCTCATCGAGGGCGCGAGCGACGGCGCCGGCCTCGGCCACGACTTCCTCGCTCACGTCGAGCGCACGCGGTTGCTCGTGCACGTGCTCGACCTCGACCCCGCGGACGGCAGCGACCCGCTGGAGAACCACGCGACGATCGAGGCCGAGCTGCGTGCGCACGACCCGCGGCTGGCGTCGCTGCCGCGCCTACTTGCGCTGTCGAAGGCCGATCTCGTCCCGGCGCAGGATGCGCAGGCCGCCGCCGAGCTGTGGCGCGAGCACCTCGGCGAGCAGGTGCCGGTGCTCGTGACCTCGAGCGCGACCGGCGAGGGCCTCGAGGCGCTCGCCGCCGAGTTGCTGCATCGCGTGCCGCTCGTCGCGGCCGTCGCCGAGGCCACGGCGCTCGACGTCCCACTCGCCGAGCACAAGGTCTTTCGCCCGGCCGCGGGCCGCGGATTCGACGTGCAGCGCCTCGACGACGGGGTCTTCCGGGTCGAGGGCGACGGCATCGTCCGGCTGCTCGCCCGCCACGATCTCGACAACGACGAGGCGCTCGCGCACGTCGAGGGGCGCCTGCGTCGGATGGGCGTCATCAATGCCCTCGAGGCGGCCGGCTTCGAGCCTGGTGATGACGTCGAGATCGCGGGCGTGCTGTTCGAGCTGCATCCCGGGTAGCACCGCGCAGGCACCCGCGAGCGGCCGGCGCAGCGCAACCTTCGCCGCCCTCACGGTGTTCTCGCCATGGCGGGAGTGCAGGCAACCGAGCAGTCAGGGGACCGGATGACGAGTGGCATGGGGAAGACGACGCGGCATGCGCCGACGACGACGTCGGGTGCGAAGACGGGTTACCGTTGCCCGCCGATGACCTTGCGCAAGCCGCTGCTCGCCATGCTCCTGCTGAGCTGCCTGTGCGCCTCCTCGGCTCAGGCGGCGTCCGATCAGGTGTCGTTCGTCCAGGACGACGACCAGCTTCTGTACCGCGGCGATCGCGCCGCATCGCGGACGCTCGTGACCGCGCAGTCGCTCGGCGCCGAGGCGATCCGCGTGACCGTGCTGTGGAAGGTCGTCGCCGACGGGGCGAAGCTCTCCAACGCCGAGATCAAGCGGATCAAGAGCCCGAAGCTGCGCAAGCGGGCGCTCGCGCAGCGCAAGCGCTTCGTCGCGACGAACCCGCACACGTATCCGACGCGCAACTGGGATCGCTACGACAACCTCGTCAAGACCGCGACGGGCCTCGGCCTGAGGGTGCTGTTCTCGGTCACCGGTCCCGGTCCCCGCTTTGCCCATCGGATCGCCCCGCCGGCGCAGCGCGCGAACGCCGGCACGTACAAGCCCAAGCCGACGGAGTTCGCGAAGTTCGTGCAGGCCGTCGGCACGCGCTACAGCGGGCGCTTCCGCGACGAGAACGGCATCCGCCGGGCGCTCCCGCGGGTCGGCCTGTGGTCGCTGTGGAACGAGCCCAACCAGGCCGGCTGGCTGTCGCCGCAGTGGGAGCACGGCGTCCCCGCCGCGCCCTACCTCTATCGCGAGCTCTACCAGGCCGGCACAAAGGGTCTCGCCGCCAGCGGGCACGGCAACGACGTCGTCCTGCTCGGCGAGACGGCGCCGCTCGGCTCGACGCAGCGCGGTCCGCGCAACGGCCTGCGACCGGTCCCGTTCCTGCGTGAGCTCGTCTGCGTCGCCCCCAACGGGACGCCGTACACGGGCCCGGCCGCGACCGCGCGACACTGCGACGACTTCGTCAAGAACGGCCCGCTCAAGGCCTTCGCCTACGCGCACCACCCGTATACGAAGAAGGGCGCCCCGACCATCAAGCCGTCGAGCCCCGACGAGGTCACGATCGCGAACATCGGCACGCTGGGCCCGATCCTCGACACGCTGTCGGCGCAGTCGGGCGGCAAGATCCCGGCGAACATGCCGATCCTGCTGACGGAGTTCGGCTACGAGAGCAACCCGCCGGACGTCCGCAACGGCATCTCGCTCGCGCGCCAGGCGCAGTTCAACCAGCTTGCGGAGTTCCTTGCCTACAACGACCCGCGCGTGAAGGCGACGACGCAGTTCCTGCTGCGCGATGCCGCGCCGCTCAAGCAGTATCCGAAGAACTCGCGGCTGTACTGGTTCACCTACCAGTCGGGCCTCTACAACCTCAAGGGCCGGGCCAAGCCGGCGGCATTCGCCTACTCGTTCCCGTTCCTGACGTATCGCGGGGCGCCGGGCATGACGGCCTTCTGGGGCCAGCTGCGCTTCCGCCCCAACGGTGCGCAGGACCATGCGGCGGTCTTCTGGCGACCGAAGGTCGATGCCAAGCCGTCGCAATGCAGCAACCCCGCCGCCGGCTGGATCGGGCAGACACCCGGTGGGGTTCCGACGACGTTCCGGGGCTACATCTCGTCCTCGTTCCCCACCCCGGGACCGGGCGGCCAGTACTGCGCGGCCTACTACGACCCGGCGAAGTCCGCGTTCACCGTCCAGTCGCTGCCGACCACGCGGTAGGCCGAGCGGGCGTTCGCGCAACCGCGGCGCCGGGCCGCGACCGCGCGCCGCGCTTGGCTGCCGGGCACGCCACGGAACTTCCCGCGGGCGCCACTAGATGAGTAGTTCCACGGCCGCGTGTTCGCAGGGAGCCGGATCGTGGATGAGCGCCGTCGCGTGGCGGCGGTCGCCGCGAGACGGTTTGCTGCGGGCGCGGGGTCGTGGAACTACTCATCTAAGCTCAGCCGGCGTGGCCCGTTACGTCATCAAGCTCGGATCGAGCATCGTCGCCGAGGACTCCGGTGAGCTGCGCGCCGACGTCATCGAGCGCATCTGCGCCGAGGCGGCGCGCCGCCACGCCGACGGCCATGACGTCGTGCTCGTCACGAGCGGGGCGATCGCGCGCGGCATGCAGGTCATGGACCTGGCGGTGCGCCCGCGGGCGATCGAGGAGCTGCAGGCGGCGAGCGCGGTCGGGCAGGGCAAGCTGTATCGCGTCTACGACGAGCTGCTGCGCGATCGCGGCATCACGAGCGCCCAGGTCCTGCTGACGTTCTTCGACATCAGCGCGCGGACGCACTACCTCAACGCGCGGCAGACGCTCGGCAAGCTGCTCGAGTGGCGCGTGCTGCCGGTCATCAACGAGAACGACACGACGACGACCGACGAGATCTCGTTCGGCGACAACGACTTCCTCGCGGCGCAGATCGCCGTGCTGATCGGTGCCGACCTGCTCGTCCTGCTGACCGACGTCGAGGGGCTCTACACGGCGTCGCCGCGGATCGATCCTTCGGCCACGCTCGTTGCGGAGGTCACGGACTTCGAGGCGCTGGATGCGTTGACGATCGGCCATACGACCTCGCCACTGGGGACAGGCGGGATGCGCTCGAAGGTCGTCGCCGCCGAGATGGCGACCGCCGGCGGCATCGAGACGGTCATCTGTAGCGGTCTGCGCGAGGGCGCCTTGGGTGCGGCGCTCGGCGGCGCGCCCAGCGGCACCCGCTTCCCGCCGCGTACGGAGCGCTACTCGTCGTTCAAGCTGTGGCTGAAGTACGCCAAGCCGTCGCACGGGACGATCGTCGTGGACGGTGGCGCGGCGCGCGCCCTGCGCGACGGCGGCACGTCGCTGCTGCCGGTCGGGATCACCGAGGTGCGCGGGACGTTCGGCGCCGGCGACGCCGTCCAGGTCGCGCATGGCGCGATCGTCATCGGCAAGGGGATCTGCAACTACGCCGCCGACGAGCTGCTGCTTGTCAAGGGCATGAAGTCCGCCGCCGTACGCGAGGTCATGCCGCGGGCAACCGACGAGGCGATCCACCGGGACTACTTCGTGCTGGCCTGAGCGCTGGCGCCAGCGCGATCGGCCGCGCCGGGTCGCGTACCCTTGCGCCATGGCCACCGTGACGCGCTCGGTCTCCGAGATCTGCCTGCGGGCGCGCGACGCCGCGCGTGCGCTGGCGACGCTCGACACCGCGACGAAGAACGTCGCGCTGGAGGCGATCGCCGACGCGCTGATCGCTCGCACTGACGAGATCGTCGAGGCCAACGCGCTCGACATGCAGGAGGGGCGCTGCAACGGCCTGAGCGAGGCGCTGCTCGACCGGCTCGCGCTCGACCCCGCCCGGATCGCCGCCGTGGCCGCCGGCACGCGCGCGATCGCCGCGCTGCCCGACCCGGTCGGCGAGCTCGTCGAGGGCAAGCGGCTTCCCAACGGCCTCGACGTGCGCCGGCTGCGCGTGCCGTTCGGCGTCGTCGCGGTCGTGTACGAGGCGCGGCCCAACGTCACGATCGACGCCGCCTCGCTGTGTCTCAAGTCGGGCAACGCGGTCGTCCTGCGCGGCTCGTCCTCCGCCGCGCACTCCAACGCCGTGCTCGCGACGATCGCCTCCGAGGCGGCGCTGACGGCAGGCGTACCGGCGGGCGCGATCGGTCTCGTCGCCGGTGGCGGGCGCGAGGAGCTCGCCGAGCTCGCCACGCAGGACGGCGTCGTCGACCTCATCTTCCCGCGCGGGGGCGAAGGCCTGAAGGCCGCGCTCAAGGCCGTCGCGACCGTCCCCGTCATCTACGCGGCGTCGGGCAACTGCCACGTCTACGTCGACGCCTCCGCGGACCTCGACGCCGCCGAGGCGATCGTCATCAACGCCAAGGTGCAGAAGCCGAGCGTCTGCAACGCCGCCGAGACGCTGCTCGTGCACGCCGCCGCGGCGCCCGCGTTCCTGCCACGTGTGCTGCGCGCGCTGAGCAAGGCCGGTGTCGAGCTGCGCGTCGACGGCCGCGCCCGCGCGCTCGCCGGTGAGCTCGCCTCGTCGCTGCACGACGCGACCGACGAGGACTGGGACACGGAGTTCCTGAACCTCACGCTCGCCGTCGGCGTCGTCGACTCCGTCGAGGAGGCGATCGAGCACATCAACGCCCACGGCTCCGGCCACTCCGAGGCGATCGTCACCCACGACACGGCCGCGGCGCGCGCGTTCGAGCTCGGCGTCGACGCCGCCTGCGTCTACGTCAACGCCTCGACGCGCTTCACCGACGGGGGCGAGTTCGGGATGGGAGCCGAGATCGGCAACTCGACGCAGAAGCTCCACGCGCGCGGGCCGATCGGCGTGCGCGAGCTGTGCACGTTCAAGTACGTCGTCGTCGGCGACGGCCACGTGCGACCGTAGCGCCCGCAACCCTCGTGGCCCGCGTCGGCATCCTCGGCGGGACGTTCAACCCGCCACACCTCGCACATCTCGTGTGCGCGTCGCAGGCAGCCACGCAGCTTGGTCTGGACCGAGTCCTGCTGACGCCGGTCGCCGTGCCGCCGCACAAGGAGGCCGACATGGACCCCGGCGCGGCCGAGCGCCTGGAGCTCTGCCGGCTCGCGGTGGCCGGCGACGAACGCCTGCAGGTCTGCGATCTCGAGATCGCGCGCGGCGGGCCGTCGTACACGGTCGATACCCTGCGGGGGCTGCATGAACGCGATCCGGAGGACCAGCTGACCTTCATCCTGGGGGGCGACATCGCCCTCGGACTGCCGAACTGGAACGAGCCCGAAGCGGTGCTCGAGCTCGCGACGCTTGCCGTGGCCGAGCGCTCGGGTGCCACGAGCGCCGACATCAGCACGCGCCTGGGCGAGGCGTTTGGCGACCTGCCGCGCGTCGCGTTCTTCGACATGCCGCGGATCGACATCTCGTCCTCGGACATTCGCGCGCGCGTCGCCGCGGGCCGCAGCATCCGCTATCTCGTCCCCGACCGCGTGGCCGAGCGCATCGAACAGAAGAGGCTCTACCGATGACCCCCGAACAGCTTGCCGAGACGATCGCCGCGCTCGCCGCCGACAAGAAGGCGGCCGACGTCGTCGAGCTCGACGTCCGCGGCGTGCTGGGCTACACCGACTTCTTCCTTGTCTGCTCGGGCAACACCGCCCGCCAGACGAAGGGCATCCATGACGGCATCCACCAGAGCCTGAAGGACGAGCATGGGCTGCTGCCGCGGCGCGTCGAGGGCGTGCGCGAGGCGACTTGGATCCTGATGGACTACCTCGACGTCGTCGTCCACATCTTCACGCCGGAGGCGCGCGACTTCTACCGCCTCGAGCAGCTCTGGGGCGAGGTCCCCGCACGCTCGTTCGATCCGCCGGAGCCCGTTCAGACATAGCGCGCTGTCCGGGAGGGCTGGTAGAAGCGGCTCGTGCTTCGCCGCCTCCTGATTCTCGTCAGCCTCGCAGCGGCGATCTCGCCGGCGGCGGCCTTCGCGGCCGAGCCGCCGAACCAGAACGACCCGTGCTCGCGCAACGGGCGCGATAGCTGCCACACGACCGGCGTCGGGCAGTACAAGACCTACCGCTACGGCTTGCGCTGGTTCGGCGACTACCGCGGGGCGATCCGCGACGTCAGCGGCCCGACGTTCTGCCTCGACCTGCGCTACTGGTATCCGGGACGCTCGTACGATTTCCAGGAGCGCTCCGCCGCCGATCTGCGAAACCGCGAGGGCGACCTCGTCTCGTCGGAGAGCCTGCGCCGCATGTCGTATGCGATCTGGAACTTCGGGCGCACCTCCAAGCGCTCAAACCAGGGCGCCGTGATGGTCTACGTGCACCGGATGATGGGCGACGGGGCGCCCGGCGAGGTCGATCCCGCGGCCGCCGGATCCGCCGTGCGGCGGACGTACGCGCGGATCGCCCGTGACGCCGCGCGCTACGCCGGTCCGTACCGCATCGATCTCGGGCTGCCCGACACGCTGTCCGTGCGCCACCGGACGACGCTCGTGGTGCGGGTCATGTCGATCTCCGGTCATGCCGTGCCGAACGTGCGCGTTGCGCTCACGGCGAAGGGCGCGAGCGGCCTGGCGTCATCGATCGACACGGGCTCCGACGGCGTCGCGAAGCCGACCTTCATTCCAGACGACCCCCAGAATGGCTTCGACGTGTCCGCCTCCAGCGGCCAGCTCGCTGCGCTCGAGCCGAGGATCTACGCCCCCCGTCGCGCCGACGCGGGCCGCAACGGCCAGCGGCTCGCGGTGCCGGCCTCGGCGCCGGTCCAGGCCTCGGCCTCCGCCGAGGTCCGAGCGGCGCAGCTCACGCTCACGACGAGCGCGACCCCGGCGACGCAGCTCGCGGGGGAGCCCAACCGCGACAAGGTCACGATCGGCGGCGCGTTCCACGGCTGGCGGGGCACGGTCGAGGTGCGCCTCTACGGCCCCTACCGCTCGCAGGCGGCGATCTCCTGCCAGGGCCCGGCCACGGCGACGACGAGTTACGAGACCACGGCGGGACCGTCGCTGACCCCCGCGATCGCGCCGACGGCGCCCGGTTGGTACGGCTACCAGCTGACGATCACCGGCACGCCCGACATCGTCGGGCTGACGACGCCATGCGGCGTGCCCGCCGAGTCCTTCAAGGTCGAGGTGCAACCTACGGTCGCGACGCAGGTCAACGTCCAGCGAGCGCTGCCCGGCGACGCCGTAACGGACTCCGTCCTCGTGAGCGGGCTCGCCGGCGAGACGGTGCCGGTCACCGCGATGCTGTACGGCCCGTACCCGTCGTCGGACGCGATGACCTGCGCCGGGACACCGGTCTGGACGGGCGGCCTCACCGCCTCGGGCGACGGCACCTACGTCACGGAGCCGGTCACGCTGACGGTTGCCGGCTACTACACCTACCGCGAGTCGATCCCGGCGACGGAGTTCGTGCGCACCGTGCAGACGCCCTGCGCGGCCGCGTCGGAGACGACGATGGTCCACGGCGCGCCGCGGATCCAGACGCAGATCTCCGCCCAGCAGTCCGCGCCCGGCAGCACGATCGCCGACACCGTGAACGTCAGCGGCCTCGGCGTCCTGAACGCCACCGTCAGCGTCGCGCTCTACGGCCCGTTCCCCACGCCTGCCGCGATCCGCTGCGACCTGCCGCCGCTGGCGACCTCGCAGATCGCGGTCACCGGCGACGGCGGCTACAGCTCGCAGCCGACGACGCTGACGACCGCCGGCTACTACACCTACCAGGAGTCGATCGCGGCCACGGACGCCTACGGGGCCGCGAGCACAGCGTGCGGCGAGGCGAGCGAGACGACGTTCACTCGCGCCGCGCCGGCGGTCACGACGATCGTGTCCAACGCCGTCGTGCGGCCGGGATCCTCGATCTTCGACCGCATCAAGGTGACCGGCCTCGGCAGGACCCCGGCGCAGATCGAGGTGCGCCTCTTCGGCCCGTTTGCCTCGCGCGCGGCGATGAGCTGCGCCGGCGAGGCGCTCTGGAAGGGCACGGTCGGCGTCAACGGCGACGGCGCGGTCGAGTCCGATCGGGTGAAGGTGTCGCGCGCGGGCTTCTACACCTACCGCGAGCGGATCGTCGAGAGGACGACCATCACGCCGACCGAGACGCCGTGCGGGGAGGAGGCGGAGACCGCGCTCGCGCGACCGCTCGTCCTGACCGGTCGCGGCGACCCCGTCGCCGCGGGTCGGGCGACCGCCTCGTCGACGGCGGCCCGCGCCGCGATCGACGATCCGATCGGGCCGAGGCCGACGCGCGTGCGGGTCGCCTCGCGCGGGATCGACGCGCGGATCTACAGCGTCGACATCGATACGCGACCGGAGATCGGTGCGCTCGCGATCCCGAAGGACATCGATCGCGTCGGCTGGTGGCGCGACGGAGCTGTCCCGGGCGCCTCACGTGGAACGATCCTGCTCGCCGGCCACGTCGACAGCGCCAAGCGCGGCGCGGGCGCGTTCTACGGGCTCAAGAGCGCTCGGCGCGGCGACGCGATCAGCCTCAGCAGCGACGACGGCAAGCTGCGCACGTACCGCGTCACGAGCGTGCGCCGCGTGCCCAAGGCCGCGCTGCCGGGCAGCATCTACACGCGCTCCGGCCCGCGCAGGCTCGTGCTCGTCACCTGTGGCGGACCGTTCGACCATGCGATCGGCCACTATCGCGACAACCTCATCGTCACCGCCGTTCCGCGCTGAATCGGACGAGCCGCTCCAGCTTGGCCGGCCGCAGCGCGACGAGAGCGTCGAGCCCGCGAGTTCGGGGATGCTTGTCAACGGCCATCGGTTTCTCCCCATTTCCGGCCATCGGTTCTCCCCGCTGGCGGCCACGTTTTCTCCCCACTGGCGGCCACTGGTTCTCCCCGCCGTGGTGGGTGCCGCGCTGTCGTCGCGGAGCCCTGAGGCCGTAG
>JBBSNY010000058.1:0-12436 GCA_038260305.1 Solirubrobacterales bacterium | reverse complement strand
GCCGACCGCGAGCGCGTCCAATGCCCTGTGCGGGCTGCGCCCGGGCCGAAACCCGTACGAGAAGCCGACGAAGTCCGACTCGTAGATCGCCGACAGCACCTCGGCGACCGCGCGCTGAAGAAGCTTGTCCTCCAGCGTCGCTCGGCCGGTCGCCTTCCCTCCACCACCTCGAGTAGGCGACGGCGTACCGGCCCATCGAGCTCTGAGCCGCGAAGGCGAACGGCAGATGACTGCCGGGTTGGACGAGAATCGCTACGTCGTGAGGAGCGGCTTCCCGCCGGTTGGCAGACGTCAGGCGGCGGCGCGCTGCCCGGGCCAGCGCGGGCACGCTCGCGGGGCTCGTGCTGCGCGGCATGCGGCCGCGCGACATCCCCGGCCTCGCGCGGCGCGTCCTGCTGTCGAAGCGCTCGCTCGGCGGGCATCCGCAGATCCACGCGTTCTGTGACGTCGACGGGTTGCGCTGCGTATCCGCGGACGGCCGAGAGATCCCGCTGCAAGTCGACGGCGACCACATCGGTGACGTCGACGAGGCGGTGTTCGGAGTCCGACCGGGCGCGCTCGCAGTCGTCGCCTGACGGTCTTCAATCCGCGGGACCGCCGGGTCCCGGTGATGCCGGAACGGCAGCGCTCACAGGCGGTCCCGGGGCGCCGTCACGCGGTAGGAGATTGAAGCGCAGGGGCGTCTCCTTCGCCAGCACGAAGATCTCGATGGCGTGCTTGATGAACGCTTCGATGGGCGTGATGCCCTGCATGACCAGATCGATGTGGAAATGCACCCACTGCTGCAGCCAGCACGCGTCGTGAGCCCAGATGAACGAGTGGAGGATGCTGTTGTCGCTGATCTGGCGGCGTGCCGCACGCTCCATCTGCTGCTGGCTGCGCTCCTTGCGCACGCACAGGTGGTACACGGCGAGATCGGCCGAGTTCGTGGCGCGCATCGGGCCGAAGGTCGTCCATAGTGCGGTCGCCGAAGCGAAGGCCGGCAGCTGCGGGACGATGAAGTGGTTGTAGAGCTTCGCCGTGCGACTGAGCGTCATGGGCTCGCCGTCCTTCACGAGCTTCAGCGTGTCGATGCCGCTCTGGTTCCCGGTCGCCCAGACGACGACGTCGCCCTCGAGCTCCCGACCGTCCCGCAGGACCACCCGATCCGCTTGCAGACGGACGGGGTCGCCGATCGTGTACGGGATCTCGGCGATCTCCTTGCGCTGGGTCGGGCACAGGACGCCGCCGTGGAAGTGGTTGAAGTCGGTGTGAGCGTCGCCGTAGGTGTAGAGATAGCCGGACGACCAGTGCAGGATCGCGCCCAGCTTCTTGGAGAGGCCGCACCAGAGGGCGGTCGGCAGGTAGGTGACGCCCCGGAGCTTGCTCATGGGCGAGGCGTTGTGCAGCAGGGCCTCGAACTTGTAGAAGAGGTACGGCTTGCGCATCACCCAGCTGAAGTTCTCGTAGCCCGCGCGCCGGAACGCCAATACGACGTCGCACGCCGCCTTCCCGCCGCCGATCACCACGACCCGCCGGTCGTTGCGCACGATGTCCTCGAGGTCCGCGGTCTTGAACTGCACGGTGTGCAGTTGCCTGCCCTCGAAGCCCTCAGAGCCCTTCAGCTTCGGGATGCTGCCGAACGCCGCCATCGAGGCCCAGATCACCATGTCGTACGGCCCCGCCGTCCGCTGCTCTGCGGTCCGGGTGTCGGTGACCGACAGGGTCGCCGTGCGGTCCTGCGACCGGTAGCTCAGCGCATCGACATTCGAGTGCAACCGGCACCGATCGAGGAGCTCGCGGTCGTCCGCGAAACGGTGGATGTACCGCTCCACCTCCTCCGCCATGACCTTCCCGCCTTGCACGTCGGGGTCGGTGCTGTACGGGAACCCGTCGAAGGAGGTCACCGTCATGCTCCCGTGGATCTGCAGGCCGTGGTAGCTCAGGTTCGGGTTCCACGTCCCGCCGATGTCGTCGTAGCGCTCGAACACGTCGACGTTCGCGACCCCGAGCGTGCGGAAGCGCGCGAGGCACTGCAGACCGCTCCACCCCGCGCCGATGATCGCCACGCGCAGATCCTCGGGTCGGCGACGGTACGTCAACCGCCGCACCCACACCCGGCGGGCCGCGATGGACAGCAGCATGAGCGGCACGAGCAGGATGAGGAGGGCGTAGGTGAGCACGGTCACCACGATCACGAGCAGCCAGCCAAGCGGCGCCCACCATCGAAGCCGTTCGACCGGCGTCCCGAGCTGCGAGTACGGCGTGACCTGCGCCGGCACTTCGAACTCCGGCTGCGGCCGGATCGGTGCGATCGGAGGGGCCGCGTTGGTGGACACGCGACGCGAACATACGTCTATGAAGCCATCACGTCAAGTCCCACCGACGGAGCGCCGCGCGCCAAACTCGCGCTGCGCCTCACCGGGCAGCGGGAACCACCGCAGCCGCTCGAATGACTCCGGCAGGACGGGATCCTCGATGGCATCGCCGGGCGGCTCGGCGGCGAGCGCTGCGATCAGCGCGGCGGCCTGCTCGAGCTGCTCGCCGAGAACCTCCTCCGGCGCGCTCGCGCGCTGCGCCCGGAACTCCATCGCGCCGCCCGCGTACGACACGTCGAACAGGCTGATCGGCGGCCTGCTGCGCGCCTCGCGGTGGTGCCAGAGACCCGTGAAGGGATCGAAGCGGTACAGCGGCAGCAGCCGCGCGCCCTCGTTCGCGAGCAGGTGCACGGCCTCGACGACGTAGTCGACGACTGCGTCCGAGACGAAGTAGTTGAAGTTCAAGCGAAACCAGCCGAGCTTGACGCCCTCGTGGCCGGTGAGGACCTCCTGCTCCATCGCGCAAACCGTCGCCTCGTCGAGATCGTGCAGGCGCTGCAGGTAGGGACCCGCGCAGAAGCAGCCCCCGCGCGCTTGGATGCCGAACAGGTCGTTGAGCACCGAGACGACGAAGTGTGGATGCAGCATGCCGCGCGGATGGCGGAGGCCGAGCGAGACGATCGCGAGCCGCTCGAGCTGGGTGCTGCCGAGGAGGCCGACGTTCGGGTTGGCCCCCCAGGACGTGATCGCACGTCGCACGTGAGCATCCTCGCGCGCTCGGATCGCGGGGACGCCGACCGCGCGCTTGAGCTGGAAGACGAGCCCCGCGCGGATCGACTCGACGATTGCCGGCGTGCCCGCCTCCTCGCGATGCTCGAGCTGAGGGAGGTAGGCGTGGTCGTCGACGGTGACGAACGCGACCGTCCCGCCGCCGGGGACCGTCGGCACGCGGCCGTCGAGCAGCGCGCGCTTGGCGACGAGGATGCCCGGCGTTCCGGGCCCGCCGATGAACTTGTGCGGCGAGAGGAAGACCGCGTCCTTGTAGGCGAGCGGGCCGTCGGGGCCTTCGCCGGCGGGGTTCATCTCGATCTCGACGTACGGACCCGCCGCGGCGTAGTCCCACAGCGACAGCGCTCCGTGGCGATGCAGGAGCGTCGCCACGGCGTCGACGTCGGTCGTGATCCCGGTGACGTTCGAGGCGGCCGAGAAGCTGCCGATCCGCAGCGGCCGGTCGGCGTAGCGCTCGAGCTCCTGCGCGAGGTGGGCCAGGTCGATGCGCCCGTCGGCGTCCTCGCGGATGACGCGCAGCTCGGCGATCGACTCGCGCCACGGCAGCTCGTTGGAGTGGTGCTCGTACGGGCCGACGAAGACGACCGGCCGCTGCTCGGCTCCGATCAGCGCGGACAGGCCGTGCTGCTCGTCGAGGCGCTCGGGGATCCGCAGCCCGAGGGCGCGCACGACCTTGTCGATCGCGGCCGTCGCGCCGGAGCCGCAGAACAGCACGACGTCCTCGTCGGACGCGCCGACCGCCTCGTGCACGATCCGGCGCGCGTCGTCGCGCAGGCGCATCGTCTGGCGGCCCGTCGCGGAGGACTCCGTGTGGGTGTTCGCGTACAGCGGCAGCACCTCGTTGCGGATGAAGTCCTCGATGAAGCTCAGCGACCGGCCGGACGCCGTGTAGTCCGCGTACACGATGCGCTTGGGGCCGAACGGCCCCGTCAACACGAGATCGTCGCCGACGACCGATCGGCGGACGAGGTCGACGAGTGCGTCGCGCTGCGCCTCCGAGGGCGCGAGGTCGGCGAACGGGTCCAGCAGATCGGCGGACTCCGCGTCGGCCGCGGGCGTGCCACCTCGCGCAGCGATCCGCGCGCGCGCCTGATCGAGCCGGCCCTGCGCGGCGACGAGGTTCGCGACGACCGCCTCGAGCATCCGCAGCGACAGATCCGAGCCGCGGCCCGCGAGCTCGTCGAACGCCTCCGCGCTCAGCTCGAGCACGACGGCGTCCTCGAGCGCCGTGCAGGTCGCGCTCCGCGGGCCGCGATCCACGAGCGAGACCTCACCCAGCACCTTGCCCGGCCCAAGCACGGCGAGCCGGTGGCGCCGAGCGCCGCGGGCCACCGCGATCTCGACCGTGCCGTCGGCGACGACGAACAGCCGGCCGCCCGCTGACCCGGCCTCAAAGAGCAGCGCGCCGGCGGGCACGTCGCCCTCGGTCATGTGCCCGAGCAGGCGCTCCAGCTCGTCGTCGCCGAAGGCGCGGAAGAACGAACAGTCGCGCAGCAGGCCGAGCCGCTCGGCGCCCGGCGGCCGGCGGTTGCTGACCGCGCTCGCCGAGGGCCCGGCGACATCGGGCACGTCGCCAACCTCACCGGTCACGGACCGCACCTGTGCGCAGAGGTCGCGCGCGAGACGCTCGAGGACCTTGCGCGCGAGCGGGCGACCGAGCTTGCGCAGCACGCCGAAGTCGGTGGCGTCGAGCTCGAAGCCCGTGGCCGGCTCGAGCGCGATGGCCGTGCCCGAATGGCGCGAGTCGGCGGCGAGCGCCGTCTCGGCGAGGACGGCGCCGCGCTCGGCCACGGTCAGGGGCACGATCGCCTCGCCGCCTTCGAGGCGGACGGCAACCCGGCCTGACACGACGAGGTACGCGCGGTCGGCCGGCGCACCCTGGCGAAACAGCACGTCGCGAGCGTCGAGCGAGAACGGGCGCAGGTGGACCGCGAGCTCGTCGCGCTCCGCGTCGTCGAGGCCTGCGAAGAGGTCGGCGGCGGCAAGCGCGGCCGCGGCCGAAGCGGGGGGCGTCACAGCGCGCCTACCGCGGCGAGGTGCGACCTCGCCCGCTCCGCAGTGGTCATGCTCTTGATGAGATCGTGCTCGACGGCGGCCCCGAACGCCCGTGCACGCTCGTCGCCGCGCTTGAGCAGCGCATCGAAGTCGCTCGCGCCGATCGCGAGCAGCGTCGAGCGCTCGCGCGTGATCCACGTCCCAGATGCCGGCCCGCCGTCGAGCAGACCGACATAGCCGAACGCGCTCCCCGGGCCGGCGAAGCCGACGCGGGTGGTCGCGCCGCCGCGCGGGACAACCTCCTCGACCGCGCCCTGGAGCACGACGAAGCACCGGCTCGACGCGCTCCCCTCACCGACGATCTCGCGGCGCGGCTCGACGTGCACCGTCTCGCCTGCGTGCAGCAGCGCCGCCACAACCTCAACGTGCAGGTCGCGGAAGAACGGAAGGCGCGCGATGTACGACCTCGCCGGCAGCGCCGCCGGCTCGGAGCCGGGGACGGGCCATGGTCCGCTCGCCGCCTCGCGCACGGGCTCGTCAGACTCGCGCAGCAGCGTGTGGGCGACGCGCAGGCGATCGCACGCGATCGCCACGATCCGGCGCCGCAGCTCGAACGCGCTCGGGCGTCGTGACCGCATTCGCGCCTGAAACTCGACGCGGTCGAGGAACAGCAGGGCGCACGGCTCGACGGCGTGCACGGTCGCTGAGTGCGGCCCGCCGCCGAGCAGCGGGATCTCGCCCATGACGGCACCGGGACCCAATCGCGCGAGCGCGAACTCGCGCTGGCCCGGCAGGCGCCGAGACACGCGAACCTCGCCACTCAGGAGCACGTGCAGGCCGTCGACGTCGGTCCCCTGACGCCAGAGCATCTCGCCGGTCGCGGCCTCGACCCGCGTGCAGGCGGACGCGAACTCGTCGAGGTCCGCCGTCGCGATGCCGGCGAACAGCGAGACGCCCGCCAGGAGCGAGACGACGTCCTGCGACGATCCAGACGACGGCAAAGCCGCGACCGCGCCCGCGTCAGACATCGAGCTCGACGATCTCTCGCACGAGCCCGTGCTCCTCGCGGGACACGCGCAACAACGAGTATTCGGGCAACTCCAGCCAGCTCGACGTGTCGGCGGTGAGCGGCTCGGACGCGATCAACAGCGACTGCGCCGCGCCGTCGCTCGACAGCATCTGCCAGTCGCCGTCGCGATTGGCATATGAGCTGCCCGCGGTGTACCAGAGGCTGACGTACGGCACATCGATCTCGAGCATCGGATCGTCGTCGGGATACCAGCCGTAGTCCAGGACGAAGCGCGTCGCGACGAGGCTCCGGCCCGTTGCGAGGAAGAGGTTCACCGGCGAGGACGTCGCGATGTCGTGGCGCGCGCGAACCTCGCGCAGGATCTCGAGCACGCGGAGCGTCGCGCGCTCGAGCTCGTCGACGTCCGGGGTGGCGGCGGGATCGTCGAGCTGGGAGAGCAGGAGGGCGTACATCCACTCGGAGTCCGTCGTCCCGGAGATGTGCCTGGCGAGGTGCGGCTTGACGTACTCGAGCAAGTCGTAGCGCATCGTCGCGAACTCCCGCAGATGCCCGTTGTGGGCCATGACGACCTTCGCGCCGGGGAAGCGGAACGGGTGCAGGTTCAGGTCGGAGATGAGCTCGCCCGTGTTCCAGCTGACGCCGCGCACGTGGGCCAGCACGCACGTCGGCTCGAGCTTGCGGCACATGTTGTGGAGGTTGCGGTCGAAGTTCGGCATCGTCGGGACGTGGTAGGTGAACGGCTCGTCGACGCGGACCGCGCGGTCGTCCCACGCGACCATGCCAAAGCCGGCGAGGTTCAGGAAGGCGTCCATCATGCGCGGGCTGTAGCTCTGGCGCACGAGTGCGCTGTCGGCCTCGTAGAGGATGCCCTCGAGCGAAACGGGGCTCCCGAGGTAGCCGAGCACGCGACACATCGCTCAGGCTCGCCTCGCGACTGCAAGGGATGGCGGCGGGCGTAGCGCGCCGGTCCGTCGTGTCATCGCCCTCTGCCTCACGTGGCCGCCCCAAGCTTCGGAAGTCACAGACTCTAGCCGTCTGCGGCGCCGCCGCCGCCGTAGCATCGCACCGGTGGCGAGCCCGCGTCGGGGCGATTAGGCTGTCGTCGTGGCAATCTGCTCCGGCTGCGGCATCGAAAACCGCGCTGACGCGAAGTTCTGCGGCGAGTGCGGGTCGGGGCTCGCGTCCCCCTGTGCGGCGTGCGGGAGCCCGAACGAGGCGACGCGGAAGTTCTGCGGCGAGTGCGGTGCGCCGCTGTCGGGGGCGCGGCCGGCGGCGGCGTCGCCCGCGCCGGGCGACCGGGGGTCGAGTGTCGCCGCGCCGCCGGCGCCGGTGGCCGAGCGCCGGCTCGTGTCGGTGCTGTTCGTGGATCTCGTGGGGTTCACGTCGGCGTCGGAAGCGCGCGACGCAGAGGAGACGCGCGAGCTCCTCTCGCACTACTTCGAACTGGCGCGAACGCTCGTGGACCGCTACGGCGGGGTCATCGAGAAGTTCATCGGCGACGCGGTGATGGCCGTCTGGGGAACGCCGACGGCGACTGAGGACGACGCCGAGCGCGCGGTGCGGGCAGCGCTCGAGCTCGTCGGCTCCGTGCCGAACCTCGACGAGACGATGCGGGCGCGCGCCGGGGTCCTGACGGGTGAGGCGGCGGTGACGCTCGGCGCGCAGGGCCAGGGCATGGTGGCCGGCGATCTCGTCAACACGGCGTCGCGCGTGCAGTCGGCGGCGGAGCCGGGAGCCGTGTTCGTCGGCGAGGCCACGCGCCGCGCGAGCGAGCAGGCGGTCGTGTACGAGGCGGCGGGCGAGCACATGATGAAGGGCAAGGCCGAGCCCGTTGCGCTGTGGCGCGCGCTGCGCATCGTCTCCGGTGTGGGCGGCTCGCTGAAGTCGGTCGGCCTGGAGTCGCCCTTCTTCGGTCGCGACCACGAGCTGCGCCTGATCAAGGAGCTGTTTCACGGGTGCATCACCGAGCGGCGCGCGCATCTCGTGTCGGTGGCGGGGATCGCCGGGGTCGGCAAGTCGCGCTTGGGCTGGGAGTTCTACAAGTACGTCGACGGGCTGGTCGACGGCGTCTGGTGGCACCGGGGACGCTGTCTGGCGTACGGGGAGAGCGTCACCTACCGGGCGCTGGCCGACATGATCAGGATGCGCTGCCGCATCGCCGAGGACGAGCAGCCCGGGCCCGCGCGCGCGAAGCTCGCGACGACGCTGACCGAGCATCTGCTCGACCCGGACGAGCAGGAGTTTGTCGAGCCGCGCGTCGCCCAGCTGCTCGGCCTCGAGGAGGGCGGCGGCGCGCGCCAGGAGCTGTTCGCGGCATGGCGGCTGTTCCTCGAGCGGATGGCGAGCTCCAATCCGGTCGTGCTGGCCTTCGAGGACGTGCAGTGGGCCGACGGCGCGCTGCTCGATTTCGTCGAGTATCTTCTCGAATCCTCGCGCGACCATCCGCTGTTCGTCATCACCTTCGCGCGGCCCGAGCTGCACGAGCGGCGGCCCGGCTGGGGAGCGAAGCAGCGCAACTTCAGCGCGCTCTACCTCGAGCCGCTTGCGCCCGGGGCTATGGAGGACGTCCTGGACGGCTTGGCGCCCGGCCTGCCCGAGGCGTTGCAAGAGCAGATCTTGGCGCGTGCGCAGGGCATCCCGCTCTATGCGATGGAAACCGTCCGGATGCTGCTCGATCGCGGCCTGCTCGCTCGCGACGGCCTGATCTACGCACCGACGCAGCGGATCGACACGCTCGAGGTCCCGGAATCGCTGCACGCGCTCATCGCGGCTCGGCTCGACGGCTGCGCGCCCGAGGAGCGGCAGCTGCTTCAGGACGGGGCCGTGCTCGGCAAGACCTTTACGTCGCGCGCGCTCGCGGCGATCTCGGGCCGGCCGGAGGCGGAGGTCGAGGCGTGTCTTGCGGGCTTGGTGCGCAAGGAGGTGTTGGGCGTCCAGTCCGATCCGCGCTCGCCCGAGCACGGGCAGTACGGCTTCCTGCAGGATCTCGTCCGCCACGTCGCGTACCGGACGCTGTCCAAGCGCGACCGCAAGCGCCTTCACCTTGCCGCCGCCGCGTATCTCGAGACGGTGTTCGGCGACGGCGACGACGTCGCCGAGGTGCTGGCGGCCCACTATCTGGCCGCCAACGATGCCGCCGTGGAGGCGGCGGACGCCGAGGCGATCCGGGCGAAGGCGGGCGCGATGCTCGCACGCGCCGGCGAACGGGCCGGCTCGCTCGGGGCACCCGAGGAGGCCCAGCGCTATTACGATCAGGCCGCAGCGCTCGCCGAAGGCCCGCTGGTACGGGCGAGGCTGTTAGAGAAGGCGGGCGGCTTCGCAGTCCTGGCGGACCACTGGACGGAGGGGCGCGACAGGTTGGAGCCGGCGATCGCGCTGTACACCGAAGCGGGCGAGCAGCACGCGGCGGCCCGCGCCAGCGCCTCGCTCGCCGACATCGATCGCGGGCAGGGGCGGATGGCGGAGGGCAAGGCAAGGCTCGCCCAAGCGGTCCGCGCGCTCGAGCAGGATGAGGCGAGCGGCGAATTGGCGACGGCTCTGGCCGCGCTTGGCCGCCTGTGCAGCCTGCTTGGGCACCACGAGGAGGCGATGCCGGTGATCGAACGCGCGCTCGCCCTCGCCGAGTGGCTGGCGCTTACGGACGTGTTCGTCGATGCGCTCACGACGAAGGCCGGCCTGCTCGGGCGGCAAGGGCGGCTGAAGGAGTCTCGCATGGTGCACCGCGAGGCGGTCGAGCTTGCGCGCGCCGGGCAGCTTCACGCGAGCGAGCTGCGAGCCTCGAACAACCTCTGCGTCGTGTACCAGTCGCTCGATCGTTTCGCCGACGGGGTCGCCCTCCTCGAGAACGCGCTCCCGGTCGCTCGCCGCAGCGGCGACCGCCGCTATGAGTCGGTCCTCGACGCCGGACGCATCACCCCGCTGTTCTTTCTCGGCCGGTGGGACGAAGCGCTTGCGATCGCAGCCGAGGACCGAGGGAGCTGGGCAAGCGAGCACGCGCGAGGCGAGACGGTCTTCGCCGCGCTCGTCCACACCGAGCGCGGCGAGATCGACGCGGCGACCGCGCTCGTGGCCGCCGCCGAGCCGCAGGCCGAATCACTGGGCCCGCAGTACGGGGCGGGGTACGCCTGGGTCGCGGCGCGGGTGCTCCGTGCCCGGGGACGCCCCGCCGAGGCGCTCGCGGCGGCCCGGGGAGCGCTCGCATACCTCGATGACAAGACGCTGCCGGTCACGGACATGAACGTCCGGGCCGCTCTGGTCGAGGCGATCGAGGCAGCGCTTGCCGTCCCCGACCTCGCGACCGCCGCGGAGCTGCTCGCGATCCCCGCGTCAGTCTCCCCAGGGCTGCTCATGCCATTGCTGCACGCCGCCGGCCTGCGGCTGGGCGCCCGGCTCGACGCCGCTCGCGGGCAATTCGACCCGGCGGACGACCGCTTCGCCATCGCCACCGCCATCTGCCGCGAGTTTGCGCTCGATTTCCACGCGGCGGTCACGCAGCTCGAGCACGCCGAATGGCTCGCGCTCCAGCAGCGTGACGCGGAAGCGCAGATCCTGCTCGGCGAGGCGCGCGACACGTTCGAGCGGCTCGGTGCTGGGCCATGGCTGACGCGAACGGCGCACGCCGCGCGCGGGAGGGCCGCGACGACTGCGTCGTGACAGCGCACGCCACGCCGTCGACGTACGCGGCAGCGTGGTGGCAGGTTGGGTGGAACGACGCGCGGTGCTCGTCAGCCGACGACGACGATCTCCGCGCGAATCCCGGACGCACCAGCGAGGCGCGTGTCGAGCGTCAGGAGCGGCTCCTCGAGCCGCTCGGCCAACGCGACATACGACGCCGACGGGCGGCTGCATGCCGACAAGATCGACGCGATCGCCGACCCGCCGAGCCTCGTCGACCTACGCCGGCGCCTGGAGAGCATGCTCCCGCGGGTCGATCTCCCGGACCTCATCTTGGAGGTCATGGCCTGGCACCCCGGATTGGTCGCGGCGTTCGCCGGCGTGTCCGGCGGCCGCAGCCGCCTGGGCGATCTGCACGTCACGATCGCCGCGGCGCTGACGGCACACGCGCTGAACGTCGGCTACGTCCCAGTGATCTCCGAAGGCGTGCCGGCGCTGACGCGGCGTCGCATCAGCCACGTCGACCAGAACTACCTGCGCCCCGAGAACTACACCGCGGCGAACAGCATCCTGATCGCCGCGCAGGAGGCGAGCGAGCTCGCCCGCCGGTGGGGCGGCGGCCTCGTCGCAGGCATCGACGGGATGCGCTTCGTCGTCCCAGTCCGCAGCATTCACGCGCGGCCGACCCCAAGTACTTCGGGCGCCGCCGCGGCGCGACCTGGCTGAACATGCTCAACGACCAAGCCGTCGGCCTCGCCGGCCGCGTGCTGTCGGGCACCCCGCGCGACTCGCTGCACATGATCTACAGCCAGGACGCCGGCCAGCGCCCCGACGTGATCATCACCGACACCGGCGCCTACAGCGACATCGTCTTCGCGCTCATCACGCTGCTGGGCTTCGACTACCGCCCGCAGCTCGCCGACCTCCCCGACGCGAAGCTGTGGCGCATCGCCATCGGCGCCGACTACGGGCCGCTGAACGCTGCGGCGCGCGGCAAGATCGACCTCGGGCGCATCGAGCGCCAGTGGCCGGACATCGTGCGGGTCGTCGCGTCGATCCACACCGGCGCCGTCCCCGCATACGACACCCTGCGCGTGCTCGCGCCCGGCGGCACCCCGACGCAGCTCGGTGACGCGCTCGCGCACTACGGGCGGATCTTCAAGACGCTGCACGTCCTGTCCTACGTCGACGACGAGCCCTACCGCCGCGAGATCAAGGGCATGCGCAACCTGCAAGAGGGCCGCCACGACCTCGCCCGCACGATGTTTCACGGCCGCAAGGGCGAGCTGCGCCACGGCTACCGCGAAGGCATGGAAGACCAGCTCGGCGCGCTCGGCCTGATCCTCAACACGATCACGCTGTGGAACACCGTCTACCTCGACCACGCGATCGAGCAGCTACGCGCGACCGGCTATCCCGTGCTCGACGCCGATCTCGCGCGTCTGTCGCCATATATGCGACGGCACATCAACTTCCACGGCCACTACTCCTTCGCCCCCACCAACCTCGGCGGCGCACGGCGGGCGCTACGCGACCCCGACGCACCCGACGACGACGGCTGACCCGCGCGGCAGGATCGCGGTAGGGACCGCCCTCTCGGGCGGCCCCCCGCGCAGATCCCAGCGTGCGCGTCTAACGCACTGGGCTCCTGCCTTGGGTGATGGCGTCGAAGCGCTTTTCGGGCCAGGGATGTTTGATACGGGGGGCTGGT
>JBBSNY010000057.1:0-14227 GCA_038260305.1 Solirubrobacterales bacterium | reverse complement strand
GCCGGGCAGGAAGTGCCCCGCATCCTTGCGAGTCGTGATCCGCAGCTTGCCGCCGGGCGGCCGTCGCCCGGCGGCGATCTCCACGTAGCCGTCGCTTGCGCTGTGCAGGACGCCGAGGTGAACCCGGCGATGGCGCTCGATGGTCAGGTCGGCGGCGAAGAGCGTCCCGTCCGTCAGCCGCAGTCGCGTCGGGAGCCCGCCGGCATCCGATCGCGTCGCGGCGCCCGCGTCGACCTTCGACGCTGGCGCGGTCGGCGCGCCGTTGTCCGTGCTCGCTGTGCGACGTCCTTGCATGTGGACGTCAGCTGCGCCTGCCGCTGATGCGCCGCAAGGCGCCCGCGAGCCCGAGATGGCAGACGGCGTGCGCCGCCTCGGCCCGGTGCTCGGGCTCGAGGTACGCGACGAGGTCAAGCGCGCCGCTGTCATAGCGCCGGTGGCACGTTCGGCAGAGCGCGACGACGCACAGCGCGTCATCGCACCCGCCGAGACTCCTCGGCACGAGATGCGCTGGATCGATCCGTGCTGAGCCGCCGCACGCCAGACACCCACGGTCGGCCACCTTCGCCCGCTGTGCGGGAGACGCGGGCACGAACGCGCCGCGCTTGAGCGGCGTCCGTCGCTGGAGTGGAGTGCGTCGATCGAGCGGTCGGCCCCGGCGAAGCGGCGTGCGCCGGCGAATCCTCGAGCGTCTCACGACGCCGCCGCCAGAACCGCGGGCTCGCAGTCGGCGATCGGGCCGTCGATGAGCCGGTAGCCCACGCCCCAGACGTTGATGACGAACTGCCCGTGGCCGACGTTGAGCGACTTGCGCAGCCGGCAGGCGTGGGAGTCCAGCGTGCGCGTCGAGCCGAGCGAGCGAAAGCCCCACACGCTGCGCAGCAGCTCCTCCTTTCTGAACACGCGCGTCGGCTCCGCCGCCAGCGCGCGCAGCAGCGCCAGCTCCTTGCCGCCGATGTGCACCTCTTGGTCGCCGACGCTGACGCGGCGCTGGGCCATGTCGATGTGAAGCTCGCCGACGTTGATCGTCGAGCTGCGCCGAGTGAGCCTCTCGACGCGGCTGAGCAATGCCCGCAGCCGGGCCCGCAGCTCCGGGTAGCTCAGCGGCTTGACCAGGTAGTCGTCGGCGCCGGCGTCGAAGGCCCGCACGGCTTCGAGCTCGCCGGGCGAGGTGCCCAGCAAGATCAACGCCAGGCGCGCATCGACGCCCAGTCTTCCGCCTCGCCGCACCTCGGCGACGAAGGCGCGGCCGCTGCCGCCGTTGACGTCGATCAGCGCCGCGTCCGGGCGCCGCGCCGCGCACAGACACAGCGCGCGATCGAGATCGGCGGTCTCATGGACGACGTAGCCATCGGCCGTGAGCTGGTCTGCGAGGAACGTCCGAAGCTCGTCCTGTTCCTCGACGAGCAGGATCGTGGGTGATGTGGTGTCGGTCTTGGTCTGCATGGTGTCGTGGCTCCTCTCAATGGGAGACGGTGCTGGCGAGGGGCCGCGTGGGCCCTTCACCGGTTGACTGGGAGCGCCGCTCGCGGCGGCGCGGGTTGGGGAGACGCACGGCGTCTGCGGCGGGGTGACTCGCCGCCGGCGCCGGCGTCTGTGCCGGGTGGTCGATGCGCCTCGACAGCCAGTCGCATGGATGGCTGTCGTGACGAGCGCGTCAGGCGACCCCCGGCGGGTCGATCTGAGCCGCGAACGCCAGCGCGTCCGCGACGTCGATCAACCCTTCATCGGCCGCCTGCCACGCGTCCAGGCACCACTGCCCGGCCGTCGCCGCAGAGACCTGGATCGGCTGTCGCACGGCCGCGTGCGCTGGGTGCTCGCGGTATCGCAGCAGCGAGCCGTCGCGGCGCGCCGCAATGCGCGCGATCGCCGCGGCGGTCGCCGGGGTCAGACAGACCCAGGCCCAGTCATCGCCGGTGATCGGTGGTCGCTGCGCGCGCAGCAACTCGGCGAGCGCTGCTGTCAGCGGCCGCGGCGCGCGCCGACGTTCCCGGCGCGCAGATGGGATCGCCTTGCGGATGCTCATGACGCGCGCGAGCACTCACAGCAGCCGGGCGAAGGGGTCCTCGCCGCACAGCTCGAGCTCGCGCACCTCGCCGCTGAAGCGCGCGAGCGTCTCGGCCTCGAGATCGGCAGCCTCGTCGAGGCTGATCTGACCGGTCCTGGCAAGCCGTGCGATGTCGCACAGCGCGGATCGGTGCCTACGTTCGGCGGCGTCGATCGCAATCGACAGCGCCGGGTTTTCCCTCGCGTTGCATGCGATGGCGGTGACGGTGTTCGTGAGCATCGGGAGCCCTCCCTCGGGCCGGTGATAAGTGGGATGTGCCGGCAGCGCGCACGAGCCCGCGACGCGGGCTCAATGCGCGTCGCGGCGTCGCGCAGGCCGGGCTTCACCGGCTGGCGCGAGGCGGTCGGGGTGGCCCGCATGAATGCGAGCCGAGGTGCTGCCCTTGGGCCTACAGAGCGGTGAGCGCTGCTTCGCGATCGCACGCGGCGATGTCACCGGAAGGCGCCCGGCGGGGATCGAAGTCGGCGGCTGACTCCAGCGCGCGGAGGCGCTGGCGGGCACGCACGATCTGCCGGCTGGTGGTTCGCAGGCTGGCCCGCTCGGCGCTGGCAATCTCGCGGTGGCTCTGCCCGAGTGCAATGCGCATCAGGAACCGCCGCTGTCGCTCAGGGACCTGCGCCACGAGCTCCAAGCGGGCGCGGTGGTCGACGAGCTCGTCGACATCGAGGCAGCTCGACGCCAACGGTCCGTCACAGTCAGCGAGCAGACGGTGCTCGAGCGGCCGCTCAGCTGCGCGGATCGCCTGAAGGCGCCACGCCTCGCGCGTCGCCGTGCACGTCAACCACGCGAGCAGCCGCTGCGGGCAGCTCAGCTCGATCGCATCGTGGGTCAGTAGCTGCAGCCAGGCGAACGAGCAGGCATCCTCGATCGTCGGCTCGTCGCCGCCGCCTCGCCGTGCGACACGTCGCTCCAGCTCGTGGGCATGCGCACGGTGCAGGACGGCGATCTGCTCACCGCGGGCGGTGGTGCTCTTCATCGGATCGTGGCTCTTGGTGGGCATGGCTCCCCTCGCTGGGGTCGTGGCTGCCGCGAAGCCGTCGCGGCGCGGAAACGACGAGAGGCCCGCCCGCGACATCGCGGACGGGCCTCTGGTGTGGGTCCTTCATCGATCGCTCTCCGCGACGGCGGGTCGCGCATCGCGTCGTGCTCGACTGCGGTTAGGTCATGCGCGGTGCGCGGCCACTCGGCCGCCCCGCTCAGTCAGCCCTGGGAGTCGGGGCGCTGGCAGCCGCGCGTCGGCCCCTCATAGCGCTGGGACCTCGCGCCGCCGGGGTATGTCCGCCCGAGCGGCAGCGGCCTGACCGAGGCGGTACTACTGGTCGGGGTAGCGGCCGTGAAGGCGCTTATGCGCGCGCTCGTAGACGCTGCGCGTGGCGGGAGCCGGGTGGCGCTCGCCGTACGCGATCAGACGCAGCGTCACACGATCATCGCCGGACGCCGCCAGCTCGAACACAAGCGCGTACGGACGCTCGGAGGCCGGACGATCGTTCAGCGGCAGGTATGCCTTCAGGCAACGAGCCAAGCTCGTGCCGTCCTCGCCATCTGCGCTGCAGGCCAGCAGCGCGGCACGCGGCACGCCGTGCGTCGCGATCTCCTCGCGAGCACGCTCGGCGGCTGCCCGCATCGGCCCTCGAGCGCGCAGCCGCTCGACCTCCTGCGACCAGACATCCGCGTCGAAGCTCACCGGTAGGCGTCCGGGTCGCGGCGGGCCGGATGTCGCCACGGCTACCCCTCCCCGTCGCCGGGGATGTCGCCGAACTGCTCGTCGAACTCCTCCGCGGTAAGCGCCAGCGTGCTGTGGCGCTCGTGAAGCTCGGCGGAGAACACCGTGATCGCCGGCTCGAGCGTGACCCCGCCGGCCTTGTCGGACACGACGTCATAGGCGCGCCCGTCGATCTCGACGAGATCGCCGACGCTTATGTCAAGTCGCTTCGCCGCGACGGCCATACCGCTCATCGTAGCCGTCCCATGGGTGCGGGCAGCGCTCGGACAACGGCGTGGCGCGCGGTCATCGAGTGTGCGTGCTGGGCGTGGGTTGACATGGCTCCTCGCAGGAGGTCGTGATGCCGCGAAGCCGTCGCGGCGCGGAAAAAGGGGGTCTCCTGCTGTTCCCGTGGGTCGGTGAGCGCCTGGCTCACCGCGGCAGTGGCGGGCATAGGCCGTTGAGGCCTGAGAATCGCGAGCGCGATCAGCGCCCCAGGCGTGTGAAAGCCGAAGGCGCGGCGCGTCAGCATCATAATCCCGCGTGTCGGGGGTTCGAGTCCCTCCTCCGGCATCGCGATTCGCCGCAACCGCGGGCACGTCGTCGAGATCTGGCCCGGTGCTCCGCGGGTCGTGTCGTCGTGAGCGCGCCGTAGCTGACACCCTTCGCCCGATGCGCATCGGAACCTGGAACCTCGAAGGACGCTGGTCGGCCGGCCATGCCACATTCATGCGGCAGTGTGCGTGCGACATCTGGCTGCTCAGCATCGTGCAGGACGCCTTCGCCCTCGAGACCGGCGAGACCGCCCGATCGGAACCGAGGGGCGAGGGCGACGACGTATCGTGGTCGGCGGTCTGGTCGGCCTCGGGCCTGGAAGCGATCGAGCCCTCTCATCCGGCTGTGGCGTGCGCGCGGGTCGGCGAGCTGCTCGTGTGCAGCAGCGTGCTGCCGTGGCGCAACGCCGCGCCCTTCAGCGACGACGACGGCGACAGCGTCGCCAGCATCACCCGCGCGGCGATCGGCGGCGTCCGCGACGCGCTCGCCGGCGAACACGACGTGATCTGGGGTGGCGGCTGGAATCACGGGCTGTTCGAGCAGGAGAACGTCGGCACCCTCCTCGGCCGCCGCGGGATCCGCGAGCTCGTCGCCGAGCTGATGCTGCAGACGCCGACGGCGCGACTGCCGAACAGCATCGCCGGCATGTTCAGCACCGACCACATCGCCGTGCCCGAGCGCTGGGAGGTCGAGGACGCCTCGCGGGTGATCGCGAAGATCGACGGCCGGCGCCTGACCGACAGCGACGTCTACGTCGTCGAGTGCGAGCAGGCGGTCTCCGCGGCGGTCTGAAAGGAGCGACGTTCGAGCCGCGCTCGCCGCTCGAACCTGCTCACGAGTGGCCGGAACCTCCCCCTGCCGGCCGGTTCGCGCGATGACGCTCAAGCGCGGGCGCGAACGCGCCGAAGGGAGCCACATGAATCGCCCTCGTCTCGTCGTCCTCCTGTGCTGCGCGCTGCTCGTGCCAGCCCTCGTCACGGCCTCCGCCCAGGCCGGCAATCCCTTGTCGACGGTCATCGACGGGCTCGGAATCACGAAGATCGGCACGATCGGCAACGACCTGCTGCAAGGCACGCCGTTCGCCGATGTGCTGGACGGCCGCGCGGGCGACGACACGCTCAACGGCGGTGCCGGCAACGACCGTCTGCGCAGCGGCCCGGGCCGGGACCGAGTGGCGGGCGACGCGGGTGACGACGCGATCGACACAGGCGACGACGCCGACGTTGCGGACGGCGGCGACGGCAACGACACGATCGACGGCGGTGCGGGCGACGACAAGCTCAACGGCGACAACGGCATCGACATCATCGACGGCGGTGACGGCAACGACACGATCGACGGCGGCGCGGGTGCCGACTCGCTCAATGGCGGCAACGGCAACGACACGCTGACGGCCGGGTACACGACCGCCGGCTCCAAGGGCGACGGGATGACCGGCGGACCGGGCAACGACCTCATCGTGGGCGGCGCCGGCAAGGACGTCATCCGCGGCAACGGCGGCGACGACAAGCTCTACGGGCGCGGCGGCGGCGACCGCATCTCCGGCGGCGCCGACGACGACATCATCAAGGGCAACAGCGGCAGCGACATCCTCGACGGCAACGGCGGCGCCGACGTCATCACCGCAGGCCCCGGCAACGACCGCGTCAATGGCGGCAGTGGCCCGGACACGATCAAGGTCCGTGGCGGCGGCGTCGACCACGTCGACTGCGGCTCCGATGTCGACCACGTCATCGCGGATCGCTCCGACATCCTCACGAACTGCGAGTACGTCAACGGCAAGCGCGTCAAGGTCAAGCGCTGAGCGCTCAGCACGCGCCGCGGCTCAGCCGAACGTCACGGGCGCGTTCCACGCCATGCCGGGCGCCTGCCGGCAGCCAGGTGGATCCGTCGTTCGGCAGCAGCTCGTTGATGTCCTTGGTTCGTCATGACGCCGTTGGAGCACGAATGCGTCGTGATCTTGGCCGTCGACGAACTCGGAGTTCCCGAGCAGCCAGGCGACGAAGTCCAGGAATGACACGGGGTTGTCCGTGCGGTTGTCGGCCTCGGGCGCGAGCGAGATATTCCCCGTGAGCGGGTAGCCCGTCCCCTGCATCCACGGTGCAGCGGGAAACTCTGGCCGCTCGGCACGACGTGACAGAAACGCACAAACGCGAACGTCTTGCCCAGGCAGGAAGGGTGGCGGTCCGCGCGGGCGGACCGTCGCCACCGCGTCGCTGCCGTCAGACCAGCTCGGTCGTCACGGGCGTGGCGCGGACGGCGCCCCCGAGCTCCCCGAGGAAGCGCTCGAGCGGTTGCGGCTCGCCGAGGAAGAACCCCTGCCCGTAGTCGACGCCGAGGTCGCGCAGCAGGTCGACGGTCGGCTGGTCGCCGACGTGCTCGGCGACCGTCTGCTTGCCGAGGCCGCGAGCGATCGCGACGACGGACTGGATGACGAGCCGGTCGGTGCGCGTGATGCACGCGTCGCGGACGAACTCGCCGTCGATCTTCAGGATGTCGAAGCGGACGTGCTTGAGGTAGTAGAACGAGCCGAAGCCCGCGCCGAAGTCGTCAAGCGCGAAGCGACAGCCGAGCTTCGCGAGCTCGTCGGAGAAGTCGCGCGCCTTGGCGATGTTCGCGATCGCCGCTGTCTCGGTGATCTCGAAGATCACGCGCGCCGGATCGAGGCCGGTCTCCTGCAGCTCGGTCTCGATGATGCGCAGCATCTGCGGGTCCCCCATCGAGGCTCCGGAGAGATTGATCTCGACGCGCGTGTCGGCCAGCGCGGGACCGGCCGCGGCGACGGCGCGGATCGCTCGCGCGACGACGATCGCGTCGATCTCCTGGACCATCCCGAGCCGCTCGGCGGTCGACAGGAAGGCGCTCGGCGGGATCATGTCGCCGTGGTCGTCGAGCATCCGCATGAGCACCTCGAACTGCGTCACGATGCCGGTCTCGAGGTCCAGGATCGGCTGCGCGACGAGCGCGAAGCGGTCCTCGTCGATCGCGACGCGGATCCGCTGCGCCCAGTTGACGCGGCCCTGCATGCGAGCCTGCGCATGCTCGCCGGGAATGTGCCGGACGACCTGGTTTCGGCCCGCTTCCTTGGCGTCGTACATCGCGAGGTCGGCGTTGACGAGCACGTCCTCGCCGGTCAGGCCCTCCTTGCTCTCGAACATCGCGATGCCGATGCTCGCGGTGACTGTGCGGTCGCCGGTGCCGGGGACGGCGATCCGCTCGGCACGCAGCGACTCGAGCAGGTCGTTGGCGACGAGCTGCGCGCCGTCGAGATGCGCCTTGGGCAGCAGGACCGCGAACTCGTCGCCGCCGAGGCGCGCCAGCACGTCGGTCTCGCGGAGCCGCGCGCCGAGCACCTTCGCGACGCGCGCGATGACCTGGTCGCCGGCTTGGTGGCCGAGCGTGTCGTTGACGTACTTGAAGTGGTCGAGGTCGAGCAGCAGCAGCGCTCCCTCGCTCTCGTAGCGGCGCACGAGCTCCGCGTGCGTGTCGAGCTGGCCCGCGAAGCTCGAGCGATTGTGCAGCCCGGTCAGCGGATCGTGCGTTGCGAGGTAGTGGAGGTTCTCCTCGTAGCGGCGGCGATGGGTGACGTCCTGCACCTGGACGAGGAAGCGACGCGGATCGTCGGACTCGTCGCGGATGGCGGTCGCCTGGATCGCGACCCAGATCGGGGCGCCTGTGCTGTGCAGGAAGCGCGTCTCGACCTTGTACTCGCTGCGCTCCCCGCCGACGAGCTGGGTGATCGCCTTGCGGTCATAGCCGGGCTCCTCGGGATGCACGAGGACCTCGAACTGCGACCCTGTGAGGTCGCCTACGCGGCGGCCCGTGAGGTCGCTGAGGGCACTGTTGGCGCGCACGATACGCCCGCCCTCGTCGGTCAGCGCCATCCCGATCGGCGAGCCCTCGAACGCTCCCCGGAACAGCGCCTCGGCCGCAGCGATCTCGGCGACGGCGCGCTTGCGCTCGGTGACGTCGCGAATCGCGGCCGAGACGAGCAGCCCCTCGTCGGTCTCCAGCGGGCTGAGGCTGATCTCGATCGGGAACTCGGTGCCATCCTTGTGCTGGCCGTAGAGCTCCAGGCCCGAGCCCATCGGGCGCGCCGTCGCGTCGCGCAGGTAGCCCTTCATGTGATGGCGGTGCTGGGGGCGCAGCCGCTTCGGGATCAGCTCGCCGATACCGAGGCCGACGATCTCCTGCCGGCGATAGCCGAACAAGCGCTCGGCCTGGGCGTTGACGAGCGCGATGTGGCCGTGCCCGTTGACGATCACCATCGCGTCCGGCGCGGACTCGAGCAACGCGCGGAACTTGCGTTCCGAGCCGCCGAGCAGCCGGTCGCCGCGCATGAGCCAGCGAGCGAGCCGGTAGTAGGCCGTGCGGAGGTGGTGGAGGATCCAGCGCAGGATCTCACTGAGCGTGACCACCGATCACCAGTGCTTCGCGTAGCCGCTGTCGAGCTCCGAGCCTGGGCGCCGCCATTCCGGCTCGCGCTCGAACTTCAGCATGAGGTTGCGCTTGCGGAAGTGCCGAAACAGCGGTCCGTACGTGAAGCGCTGGAAGTTCGCCGCCGCGTTGCCCCACGGGTCGGGATCCATGAACGGCATGAACTTGTCGGGGAACCCGGGCATCGTGCAGCCGATGCAGATCCCACCGACGTTCGGGCAGCCGCCGACGCCCGCGATCCAGCCTCGTTGGGGGACGTTGCACTTCGCCGCCGGGCCCTTGCAGCCGAGCTTGACGAGGCAGCGCGTGTCGTTGCCGTAGGTCGTAGCGAACAGCCCCTGCTCCGTGAAGCCGGCGCGGCTACAACCCTCGCGGGCGGTGCGGTCGAAGAGCGGACGCGGGCGCAGCTTGTCGTCGAGCTCCGGCGCCGGGCCGATGCCGCCGATGAACAGCACGAGCTCGAGCAAGGTCGCGCTGATGTTGTCGGGCTGCGCGGGGCAGCCGGGCAGGCAGACGATCGGCAGGCCGCTGCGGGCCTTCCAGTCCCAGCCGAGGTAGTCGGGCAGCCCCATCGCGCCGGTCGGGTTGTTGCGCATCGCCGGGATCCCGCCGTACGTCGCGCAGGTGCCGACGGCCAGCACCGCGGCCGCCTTCGGCGCCAGGCGGTCGACCCACTCGTTTGCCGTGATCGGCTGGCCGTCGAAGGGGTCGACGCCGAAGCCGGTCCAGTGGCCGCTGCCGCTGAGCTCCTCGTTGGCGATCGAGCCCTCGACGACGAGGATGAAGGGGTCGAGGAGATCGTCCTCGGCGTCGTACCACGCCTGCATGAACTCGTCGCCGTTCTCGAACGCGAGCATCGGCATGTGCAGGACGACCTGGGGGCTGCCGGGGATGACGCCCGCGAGCAGGTCCTCGACGCTCGGGTTCGTCGCCGCCGTCAGGGCGACCGAGTCGCCGTCGCAGGACAGCCCCGCCGACAGCCACAGGACGTGAACGGTCGACTGCTTGGCCTCCGAGGGAGCTGGACCGGCGACACGCGAACTCGGCAACGGAGACTCCCCTATTCGGTCTGCTTGCTCCTGTGATCGGCCGATCGGCCGGCGGGTCGCATCGAACAAACGTCCGGTCGATGCGCCCACAGGTCGGTTATCGGCACGGTTCGCGCCGAACCTAAGCCGCGATGTCGCGCTCGGCGTAGTAGGCCTCGAAGCGCTCGTAGCGCTCGCGCTTGATCCGCAGCGCCAGCGCGGCGCGGTGACGGACGTCGGCGTCGTGCGAGACGGGCTCGTAGCCGCGGCGCGTGCCGCAGCCGCACTCCGGACACGCTCCGTCGGTGCACTGGTAAGGATGCCAGTTCATGACACATTCGTTGCAGTAGTAGGTCATCGCTTTCGTCCTCTTGCGCGGGTCCTCTTCATGGAGGGATAGAGCAGGTATCGACCAGTTTGCGTACATCGATGACTGCAACGACCGTGCACTCGTACAGGTTTCGGCGCGCCAGGCTCGACGGGATGTCGGGCTTGGCGGCCGGCGCGAGGTCTGCCCGGTTCGAGCCCGCAAGGCCGGGACGCGGCCCGTGGCCTAGCCTCACCCGATGGCCTTCGCCGTCGTCGACGATCTGCACAAGCGCTATCGCCCCGGCGCGCCCGAGGCCGTCAAGGGCGTCTCCTTCGAGGTCGCCGAGGGTGAGGTCTTCGGCCTACTGGGCCCCAACGGGGCCGGCAAGACGACGACGATCGGCGCGATGACGACGCGCGTGCGGCCGACGGGCGGGCGGGTGACGATCGACGGCTACGATGTCGTGTCGGACCCGGTCGCGGTCAAGCAGCGCATCGCCGTCGTACCGCAGCGCCCGAACCTCGACCGCGTGCTGACCCCGCTCGAGGTGCTGACGTTCCACGCCGCCTACTTCGGCTGGGGCCGGCGGCGTCGGCGCGAGCGGGCCATGGAGCTGCTCGCGCTGCTCGGCCTCGAGGGCCGTGAGCACGACGAGATCAACGAGTACTCCGGTGGCATGGCGCAGCGGCTGATGATCGCGCGCGCGCTCATGCACGACCCGCGAATGCTGTTCCTCGACGAGCCGACGACGGGCCTCGACCCACAGTCGCGGCTGTTTCTGTGGGATCGCATCGGCGACCTGCGCGCACGCGGCGTCACGCTGCTGCTGACGACCCACGACATGGCCGAGGCCGATCGCCTCTGCGACCGGATCGCGATCGTCGACCACGGCGAGGTCATCGCGCTCGACACCCCGCGCGGGCTGCGCAAGCTGCTGCCGGGCGCGCGCGGCCTGGAGTTGTCGGTCACCGGCGACGCCGATCCCGCCGTCGCGTTCGCGGCGCTCGGAGACGTCGAGGTCGCGGGCACGTCGGACGGGGCGACGGACGTGCGCGTCTACGCCGAGGCGCCGCTGGCGGCGCTCGTCGCGGCGGCCGACGCGGCCGGCCTGCTCGTGGTCAGCGTGCGCCGCATCGAGGGCACGCTGGAGGACGTCTTCGTCCACCTCACGGGGCGCGACCTGCGATGAGCGCTGCGGCACCGATCGACGCGCCGCAGCTCGGCCGCACGCGCGCGCAGCTCGTCGCGTTCCGGGCGATGTGCTGGCGCGACCTGTCGGTCATCGTCCGTCACGACCTCGCGGGGTTCCTCGCCCAGAGCCTGCTACAGCCGCTCTTCTACCTGTTCATCTTCGGTCGCGTGCTGCCGGACATCGGCGCCGCGCGGGGCTCCTACGGCAGCCAACTGCTGCCCGGCATCCTCGCGCTGACGCTGTTTCTCACCTCGCTGCAGAACACCGCACTGCCGCTCGTCATCGACTTCTCGTTCACGAAGGAGATCGAGGATCGGCTGCTGGCGCCGCTCGCCGCATGGGCGCTGGCGGTGCAGAAGATGGTCATGGCATCGCTGCGCGGGATCGTCGCGGCGCTCGCGATCATCCCGCTGGCGGCGATCATCCTGCCAAGCGGCGTCGACTTCTCCAACGTGCACTGGCTCGGCTTCGTCGTGCTGCTGCTCGTCGGCCCGTTCGCCGGCTCGGCGGTCGGGCTGCTGCTGGGGACCGCGGTCGCGCCGCAGAAGATCAGCGTCATGTTCGCGGTCGTGCTGACGCCGCTGTTGTTCACCGGCGCGACGTTCTATCCCTGGCAGGCGCTGGACAGCCTGCGCTGGTTTCAGGTCGTGACGCTCGTCAACCCGTTGACGTACCTGTCGGAGGGGCTGCGCGGCGCGCTCACGAGCGCCCCCTCGCTCGGCGCGGGCTGGGTCGCGCTCGGGCTCACGGTCGCGACGGCGACGTTCGGCGTGCTCGGAGTGCGCGGCTTCGCGCGGCGCGCGGTGGACTAGCGGCGGCTCGCCCCGCGGCGCCCATCCGAGGGTCTGTCGTTCTGGATGTCCCATGCGCCCTCAGAACGACACACCCCTCCTCCGCCGAGGTCTACGCTGGCTGTCGTGCGCCGCGTACCGCCGCTGCCGCTCGGTCCGACTGCCCCGCCGGTCGCGCTCGGCGTCGCAGCCGCCGGCGGCGGCATCGCGCTCACGACGCTCGCGCTCTATCCGCTGCGCGACGTCGCGCCGGTCGTCGCGCTCGGTGTCCTGTACCTGCTCGTCGTGCCGCCCGTGTCGAGCCGTGGGGGCCTGGCTGGGGATCGCGACGGCGGTGGCGAGCGCGCTCGCGTTCAACTTCTTCCACATCCCGCCAACCGGCCGGCTGACCGTCGCGGCGGGCGAGAGCTGGGCCGCGGTGGGCGTCTTCCTCGTCGTCGCGATCGTCGCCGCCTCGCTCGCGGAGGCGGCGCGCTCGCGGGCGCGCGAGGGTGAGGAGCGCCGCCCTTCACACGCACCGGGACGAGCTCGACCAGCCCGCGGCGGTCAGCGTGCGTCGTAGTGCTGCTGCACCGTTGCGGCGCTGAGCGCGGTGCTGTAGACGGCGACCTCGTCGATGCTGCCCTTGAGGGGGTAGGTCGCGCTGCTGCGACCGATGTTGGCGGTGATCGAGGCGGTCTGCAGCGGGGCCAGCCCGCTGCGCGTCGCGACCTGGACGCCGTTGCGATAGAGCGTCAGGTTCGCGCCCGAGCGCACGAACGCCCACTGCACCCAGACGCCGATGTTCGTCGCCGTCGCGCCCTGCAGGATGTAGGTCGACGCACCGACGTGCACCTCGGCGTAGTAGCCGCCCGGGCGTGCCAGCAGCCGCAACGTCGACGCGGCTGCGAAGAGGGCGTTGTTGGTGGCCGCGCCGGTCGCGAGCTTCGTGAAGCCCTCGACCGTGAAGTCCGTGACGGCAGGCAGCGCGGGCACGGTGACCTCGTCGTTGACGCCGTCGAAGATCGGCGCGGGGTTGGGATCGCTGATCAGCGCGCCGGCGCCGCCGAGCGCAACGCCGTTGGCATAGACGCCGTTGCGCGTGCCCTTTGAGTCGATCGCGACCGTGCCCGACGTCTCGCCGAGGCGCCAGTAGGACAGCAGTCCGCTCGTCGCGAGCACCTGCGTGGCGTAGCCGTCCGGTGGCGGTGGCGGAACGGGCGGTGGCGGTGGAGGCGGAGGTGGCGGCGGAGGCGGCGGAGGCGGCGGCGGCGGCGGAGGCGGCGGCGGCGGAGGCGGCGGCGGTGGTGGCGGCGGCGGTGGTGGCGGCGGCGGAGGCGGCGGCGGCGGCGGTGGTGGCGGCGGAGGTGGTGGCGGCGGCGGAAGCGGCCCGGTCGCCGCGTCGCGGTGTCGGTCGATCGTCGTTGCGTCGAGGGCCCGCGCGTAAATCGCGACTTCGTCGAGCGTGCCGTCGAAGCCGCCCGCGTTGTCGCCGATGATGAGCAGGTCGCTGGTGCTCGCGATCGTCTTGTTCGTGACCGTCCCGGTGCGGTCGATGCCGTCGATGTACAGCTTGACCGCAGCGCCGTTCTTCGCCAGCGCGATGAGATGAAAGGTCGTGCGGTCCGTCAGCGCGATCGTCGAGCGGACGATCTCGCCGACGCCGGTCGCGCGCAGCACGAGCTGCCCGCCCGCGTCGAAGTAGAGCTGGTAGCCCTTGGTGCCCTTGTTGAAGAGATTCTGGCTGGTCCCGATGTTGCGACGCTTGACCCACGCCTCGAGCGTGAACGCGTCCGCCGTCGCGAGCGCCGGCGCGTTGACGACGGAGATGTATGCCTTCGGGCCAAGCAGCACGGCCGTGCTCGCGTCGCCGACGATCGCGCCGGCCTCGCCCAGGCCCACGCTCCCGACGTAGCGTCCGGCAGGGCCGCCGACGACGGCGCTCGCGGCCACGGTTCCGGACGCCTCGCCCAGGCGCCAGTAGGCGACCGGCGAATCGGTGAGGACCGCCGCCGCGTACCCGCTGGGCGGCGGCGCGGGTGGTGGAGGAGGCGGCGGGGGCGGCGGAGGAGGCGGCGGTGGAGGCGGAGGCGGCGGAGGCGGCGGAGGCGGCGGCGGCGGCGGAGGCGGCGGCGGCGGCGGCGGAGGCGGCGGCGGCGGCGGCGGCG
>JBBSNY010000056.1:0-14280 GCA_038260305.1 Solirubrobacterales bacterium | reverse complement strand
GTCGAGTGGTGCGAGGATCCGCGCGGCCAGCGTGGGCGGACAACCGCGGTCGATCAGCACGAGCAGCTCGTGCAGATCAACCCCGGGACCGCCGTCGGCGAGCCGCGCCGCGAGAGCGTCGTCGAACCCGGCCGCGATCAGGCGCCGCCGACGCCACTCACCCACCACGCCTCGCGGGCCCGTCGGTTGTGTGCGCGTCGGCCTCATCACAAGATGAGCGTCACCGCGGGCATCTGTTCTTACCTCGGCCTTCGATTCGCACAGCGTGGGCACCGGATCGCCGCCTGCCGCAGTCCTGGGGGCACGCGAGTTCTTCACCCGGCCACGAGCGACAGGAACTCGCTGCGGGTGCGGGCGTCGTCGCGCAGCAGGCCCCGCAACGCCGAGGTCGTCGTTCGCGCGCCCGCCTTCTGCACCCCGCGCAACGACATGCACAGGTGCTCCGCTTCGAGCACGACGCCGACACCCTTGGGCCTCAGGTGGCCCTCCAAGCAGTCGGCGATCTGCATCGTCAGGCGCTCCTGCAGCTGCAGATCGCGTGCGAACGCCTCCACCACGCGCGCGAGCTTGGAGAGCCCGACGATCCGTTCGCCCGGCAGGTAGGCGACATGCGCCACCCCGTGAAAGGGCAGCAGGTGATGCATGCACAGCGAGTGAAACGGGATCGCCTTGACCACGACGAGCTCGTCGTAGCCAGCCTCGTTGGGAAACGTCGTCAACGACACCGGCTCGTGCGTCAGCATCTCCGCGAACGCGGCTGCCACGCGTCGCGGCGTTTCGCGCAGGCCCTCCTCCACGACATCGCGCCCCAGCGCGAGCAGCAGGTCGCGGACCGCCCGCTCAGCTTGAGCCCGGTTCGGAGCCGCCTGCGCGGGGGGCTCGAGCAGCCCGTCGACGTGCAGTTCGCTCACGCTCGCCACGCCGGCCGGCCTGATGTCATCCCTCTTTCCGACCGCGCCCGCCGTGCGCGCAGCGTGCGTCTTCATGAACGTGTCCATGCGGCCGTGAGCGACGCCCCCGCCATCGTTCTTACCTACGAGCGCGTCGAGCTGGCGCTCATCGCGGTCGTCGAACAATCCCGCAGCTCAAGCACACCCCGGTCGCGCGCAGGACCGCGCTCAGGCGGCGAGGCTCGCCTGCAGTGGCTCTCGTCGGCGGGCCGGCGGCGGTCCCACACCCACGAGCCGGAGTTGACGAGGCGATACCCGTGCCGGCTGCGAGGCCCTGTGCTTGGGTCCGTGCCCCAGCCCGCAAAGTAGCCGCGGGATTGGGCGATCGGCGCCGGCCGAAGTGCCCGGTTCAGACAGAGACGGCACAACGAAACCCGAACATGCCACAACCACCGGGCGCCCGCCAGGGGCCGCCAGGCGCGAAGCCGCACGATGCGAGCACTTTGCCGATTCCAATCGTCAATGCGGCACTCTGACTTACGTGCTGGGTACCGTCGAGGCCTACGCGCCACCTGCAGATCCAAGCCGGCGAACGTCCCCCCACTCCGACGCCGTTCGGAGAGGACCCCAGCCAACGCCCTCGAGGGCATCGCGAACCCGCCCTTGACACGCGAACCGTGCGGTAATCTCGAGAGCGCCATGACCGTCAAAGAGCAACTGCATCAGGTGATCGACGGCATGAGCGACCCGGAGGCCGCGGGGCTGCTCAGACTGATCGCCTTACCAGACGCCGGCGACGACGCGATGGCTACGTATCTCGCTGCTGCTCCACCCGATGACGAACCGCTGACCGCTGAGGACCTCGACGCCGCCCGCGAAGCTCTCGGGGATCTCGCCGCCGGCCGCCTCGTTGATCTCGACGAGCTCGCCCGAGAACTCGGTTGAGCGACGGGCCATGGCGCGTCCAGCTCGCCCGCCGAGCCGAACGCGACCTACGCCGCCTCGACCCGCCCGTCCGAGAACGCGTGATCGCGGGACTGCGGCGAACAGCCGAACGTGACCCCTCCGCCGACGTCAAGCGCCTCGCCGGGCAACCGGACCTCTGGCGCCTCCGCGTCGGTGACTGGCGCGTGCTGTTCGCCTACGACTACCAAGACCAACGCGTCATTGTCACGCGGGTACTCCCACGCGGCCGCGCATACGACCGCTGAACGCCCGCCAGGCGACGCTACGAGCCTGCTGAGACCGCCGTCTTGGCGCCGTAACCTGGACGCCCCAGGTCGTCGGCCGGGCTACTTTGCGGGCTGGGACACGGACCCAAGCAGTGGGCCTGCGAGGGCGAGCTGGCGCAGGCGCCGTTCGACCCCGACCGCTTCGAGCGTGGGGGTAGAAGTCTCGCGGGCGCCAGTACGCCTCGAGCCCCGCGGTCGTGATCGCACCGCGGCCGCTCGACATCCTCGTCTAGCGGTATCCGGCGTCGGTCATGCCGCCAGCGGGGGCGCGAGGTCGTCACGGGAAACCAGTTCGACGAGCTCGCGTAGCGCGTGGTAGGCGCTGGCATGGGCTTCTTGGATGCGCGGGATGTGCTCGGAGCGAGCGACGATGACGTGGTCGGCGAGCCCGTCGCGGGCGACCGCCCCGCCGTCGTAGCCGACCATCGCGATCGTCAGCATGCCGCGCTTGCGCGCCTCGCGTAGGCCGGCGAGCACGCTCAGCGAGTTGCCGCTCGTCGACAGGGCCAGCAGCGCGTCGCCGCTGCGGCCCTGCGCGATCAGCTGGCGCGAGAAGATCGCCTCCACGCCGATGTCGTTGGCGACCGCGGTGATGATCGACGTGTCCTCGGTGAGATCGAGCGCGCGGCGCGCCGGACCGCCTGCGCAGGGTGCGCGGAAGTCGGCGATGACATCCATCGCATCAGTCGCCGAGCCGCCGTTGCCGAGGGCCAGCAGCCGACCGCCGCCGTCGAGCCGGTCGCGCAGCGCGGCAGCGGCAGCAAGAATGGCGCGACGCCCGTCGCTCAGCGTCTGCCTGCGCAGCGCGCAGGTCTCGCGCGCCTTCATCAGCACCGACTCCTGCACGTCGGCGACGATCGCCTCGAGGTCGTGCTCCTGCTCGCCGAGGAACGGATACAGGAAGCTCGACGCACCGCTGTCATGCACCGGCCGCGCCGCGCGGCCTTCAAGCAGCCCGCGGTTGTCGAGAAAGACGTGCACGAGCTCCCACAGCACGTGATAAAGGGTCTCGACGATCTCCTGGCGCACGAACGGGTCCGTGCGCGGCGGCAGGACGAACTCCCACTCGGCACCCGAATCGCGCGCGAACGCGATCGTCAGACAATCCCGGGCGCGGGCAGCGGCGGTCGCGGCGACCGTCTCCGGGTCGTCGCCGAACGCGATCGCGATGTCGTCGGCCTCTACCTCGAGAGCCACCTGCACCGCCAGCGGTCCCCCCTCCTCCGCCAGGCCCAGCGCCGGCAGGGCGCGCTTGCCGACGATGACCGGATGCACGAACTCGACCGCGACATGGCGTGCGTCCGAGCGGGCCGCGGGCCCGGCGCCGAACGCGACGAGCCGCCCATCGCGCGCGAACCGCTCGGCCATCCGGTGACACAACCGCGCGACGCGCTCTGCGTTCTCGTCGAAGAACACGTTGCTCGCCTGCTCGCGCTCGCACAGGAGCTCGGAGATGCGGTCGGCGGTCGGCGGCGCAGCCTGCTGCGTCCCGTCGCGGTCGATGCCTACGAGGTCAGCCACCGAAGCCTCCTAAGGTATTTCCCAATATCGATGTGAAAACTAGCAGAATTGAGCGACGCATGGACGGTCATATAGCGATGGCTCCGAGGCTGCATCGGCGAGCCATCAGCACTGCAGCGCGGGTCGCCTCTACCGGGCGGCCGGCTCGTAGTAGTCGGCGTTGAGCTTGATGTAGGACCGCCACTCGACCGGCGTCTGATCCTCGGACGTGATCGCGTCAACCGGGCACGCTTCCACGCACGCGTCGCAGTCGATGCACTCCCTCGGGATCGATGTACAGCTGGTCGGCATCACAATGGTCGCTGCGCTTCACCGCGGGACGCGGCCGGCTTGGGTGGGGTCGTCGGGGTGCTCGTCGGCGGCAACTCAACGTACGCGAGCGCTCCGCCGAGCGTGCCGCCGATCACAAGCAGCCCCAGCGCGGCGACACCAAGGATCAGCCCTCGCGTCGCGACCTCACCGTCAACGTAGCCCTGGCGCTGGGCCAGCCATGTCCCAGCGAACAGTCCGGTCGCTGGTGCGCGTCGCGCGCGGAGTGCTCGTGAGGTGCTGTGTCCGGCGACGTCGAGGGCTCGACGGCGACGCCCTCGGCGACACGCGCGCAGGTCATAGCCAGCGCCGCCAGCGCAGCGTCCAGCCGGTGAGCGATCCAGCGTCGGCCACCGAGCAGCAGCACGAGGCGGGTGACGACGCTGCGCGACTCGAACTGTGCTGCGAGATCGACCTCGGTCGTGCCGCGGCCGGGCGTGAGGATCCAGGTTGCCCAGACCACCATTCGCTGACCGAGCCCAACCTGCACCGCGAGCAGGTGTTCAGACCGGGGTGGCTGCACATGCGCGCTGGCGTGGCAGCGCGCACCGAAGGCCAGCCGCAGTTCGGCGTCGCAGCGCGCGCCCGCGGGCGCCAGCGAAACGACGTCGGCGAAGCTGCCCGCCAGGCGCCACTGGTTCTCGGCTTCGGAGAGGTAGCGCTGCAACGCGTCAATATCGGAAGCGACGGTGCGCGTGGCGATCAGCGGCGTGTACCCGCAGTTCATCAGGCGGTCCGGCAGTGTGAGGAGCGCGGATCTGACCATGCACGGTTAGCGGCGCCGCGTGGCACCGTCTTACGCATGGGATGCAGCGGACGCCGATGGCTCGCCTGCGCATCCGGCGAGTGGCGACGCTGGTGGCGACCGTCGCGTATCTGCAAGCGAGGTGGCCGCCACGAGTCTCGCGACCTCGGATGGGGCGGCTGCGGGCGCGTCGCTTGAGCATCCGTGCGCCATGAGCAGTCCGTAACAACAGTGGTCTGGCGTGTGGGTACAGTCTGGCGTGTCGAAGTGACGGGCAGCGACGATCAGAGCGCTTGCACGGAGCTTCATCAAGTGGTCCGTTTCGGGGCCGCGGAAGGGGGATGTTTTCATGCCCCGCACACGCCCTGCGCTCATCGAACCGTTCGTCGTGCAGTGCGAACGCGTCGGCCGCGAAGACCGCGTCAGGCCCTCAGGCGAGCTGGATGTTGCGACGGCGCCCACGCTCGAGCGCGCCCTCCAAGCGATCGAGCTCACGGGCGCGCGGCGCATCATCCTCGATCTGCGCGACCTGTCGTTTATGGGCAGCACCGGCGTGCATCTGCTGCTGCGCGCCAACCAGCGCGCGCTGGCCAACGGACATGAGCTCGGGCTGATCGCTGGCCCGCTTGGGGTGCAGCGCGCGCTGCAGCTGACCGCGACGCTACAGCGTCTGCCGTTTATCGCCGCGCCGGTCGCGCCCGGCCTGCACCCGCTGGAGCGTGCGGCATGAACGCGCAGCCCGCCCCCGAGCGCCCCGAGGCCGCTCGCGACCGATCGCCGGCCGCCGAGCCGACCAGACATGAGGTTGCGGTGGCCAGGACGTTGGGATGGGCCGACGGGTCGGCGGCGCGCGGCGACTACGCCGCCGCGTTGGAATGGATCGCGGTCATCGAATCGATCGATGGCGAGCTCCCCGGGGAGTATGCGTCCAAGCGCCAGATGTGGATCGACGAGATCGCGTGACCGCTTCCGCGTCGGCGCGCACGCACGAGGGCGCTGTCGCGTGGCTCGGATGCCGCGAGCCCCGGCGCCGCCTGGCGATGATCGGCCGCTGCCGATGACACATAGCAGTTCGGAGCGCTATGATCGAGATATCAATATGGATAGGCGCCGGGGATCTCCGAGACTCGCGTCTAGCCGTCTGGAGGCCCACTGTGGCCCGCCCACCGTCAGGTGATCATCCCGTCGGGACGAGCAACGGGAAGTCCGAGCGACCCAAGCTCCACGGTGCGTTGACGGATCAGCAGACGGTTGCTGACAGCGAGCAGACGCTCGCCGACGCCGACCAGACGCTGTCAGACACCGATCAGACGGGGTCTGATCGCGATCAGACCAGCGCCGACAGCGATCAGTTCGCATCAGATCGCGACCAGGCCGCCAGCGATCGTGACCTCGCCGACGGCGTCGCCGCGCACGAACACAAGCTGACCCGGGAGATCCGTCAACGCGGCTCCCGCGAGCGCGAACAGACGTCGGCGGGCCGCATGCACACTGCCGAGCAGCGCGACGCGAGCGCTGACGCGCGCGACGTCGCAGCGCTCGCACGCGACCTGGCCGCAACGGTGCGGGATGTCGCGATGGCGGCCCGCGACGGCAGCTACGACCAGTTTGACCGCGCGCGTGCTGTCACGGGCGCTGAGGTCGTGGTGCGCGCGGCCGGACAACGCAAACGTGCCGCGCAACAGCGCGCGGAGTCCGCTGCGCAGCGCGAGCTCGCCGCGGCGGACCGCGCGGGCGCAGCGGTCGATCGCGAAGCCGCCGCGCGCGAGCGCCGCAGAGCGCTCGTAGACCGCGAGGCGTTCGCGCGAGCACTCGCAGCGAGTGAAGCTGACCCGCTGACCGGCGTGCGGACTCGCGCAGCAGGCCTGGCGGACCTCGACCATGAGCTTGACCGCTGCCGGCGCACCACCAGCTCGTTGGTGGTTGCCTACGTCGACGTCGTCGGACTCAAAGCGCTCAACGACAGCGACGGTCACGCCGCCGGAGACGAACTGCTCAAACGCGTCGTCGCGACCATCCGTACGCACGTTCGGACGTATGACCTGGTCATCCGTCTCGGCGGCGACGAGTTTCTCTGCGTCATGACCGCCGTCACGCTGGCCGACGTGCGCCAGCGCTTCAGCCAGGTCGCCGCAGCACTCGCAGCCTCACCTGACGCCGGCGCAATCCGGACAGGCTTCTCCGAACTGCGCAGCGACGACGTTGGCGCCGATGAGCTGATCGCGCGCGCCGACAGCGAACTGCTCGACAACCACCCGCACCGCAGACCAAGCCGATCTCGCTTCGTCGCCGCTGACCGCGCCGATCACGGGCGCTGACGGTTCGCGCGGCAGATACGCGAGGTGTCGCAAGGATGAGCTCGGCGCCGGCGAAGGACGTTGATCCTTATCGTTCCGATGTTCCCCCAAACCCCGATTGGAACAGGATCCGGCCGCCAACGGGGTGGGTGTGTTCTCGGTCCTTCGTCCTATCGCCCGGCCGCATGACCACCTGATCACCCCGCAGGAGCACGGGTTCTCGCTTCGCGCAAACCCCCGCTCCGGGAGGACGACGACGATCGGACACGACACGTTTCGCAGCAGCAGCGAGCCGATGGATGGCCGAAGGATGGTCCCCCAGCGCGCGCGGCGGCGCGGGAACGACGAGGAGCGCCGGCCGAACCTCGGCGCGGGCGTGTCGAAGGTAAGCGGCGGGCAGCCGATAGGCCGATATGTGTCGCAGGTCGACCCGTTCGTCGTCCAGTGCGGCGTCGACGGGCCGGCGCGCCGCCCGACACATGACGCAGACAGCCGCCACACCGACCGCCGTCGTCACCAACGCGACGTTGCCGCTGGACAGCATCCGCGTGCGCGAGAACGTGCGAGATCTCGACACCGACCACGTCGCCTCGCTCGCGCAGTCGATCAAGCTGCGCGGCCTGCTCGCGCCGCTGATCGTGCGCCGCGTCGACGACGCCTACGAGCTCGTCGCGGGCTACCACCGCATCGCCGCGTGCCGTCAGCTCGGCCTCAGCGACGTCGCCGTCCTGCTCAGCGAGAGCGAGGGCTCGACCGCCGACAGCGCCGCCGAGAACGTCACCAGGAAGCAGCTCACACCGCTTGAGGAAGCTCGCGCCGTTCAGGCGATGCTCGACGAGGGCTACACGCCCGAGGGCGCCGCGCAGGCGCTCGGATGGAGCGCGCAGCGCGTCGCCGCCCGCACGAAGATCCTGAAGCTCAGCGCGGCCGGACAGCAGCTCGTCGCGACCGGCGCGCTGCCGCTCAGCACGATCGACAACCTCCTACGCGTCGGCGAAGTCTCAGCGCCCGTCATGGAGGCCGTAGTCGCGGCGATCGCCGCCGAGCAGATCAGCGGCAGCCAGTTCGCGAGCATGCCCGCGTGGTCGATCGGCCGCTCGCTCGGCGCGAAGGGCGCCCCGTTCGGCGCACATCTCGCGACGCTGCGCTCGCTCGACAGCCTGCGGCTCGGCAAGAAGTACGACGCGCTCATGGCCGAGGCCGAGCAGCTGCACCGCCAGGTCGACCAATACTCCTACGGTCCGCCGCCGGTCAACTTCACGCAGGCCGACGTCGACCAGGCGCGCGCGGCAGGCGTCCTGATCGAGTTCACGGGCAGCGGCGACAAGCCGATCATCACCGACAAGGCCGTCTACCGCGAGCTTGCCAAGCAGGCCGTGACGCGCACCGTCGAGGAGCTGCGCGTCCGCGCGGCGGCCAGGGCTCAGGGCAAGCGCGCGGGCGCCGCCAAGCGCGAGCGCACGCCGCGCGAAGAGGTCGACGTCGAGCATCGCGCGAGCCTGCGCGAGCTGGCCCGCCAGGCGCACGGCGTCAATCTCGACCTCGGCGCCGCGCTGCTCAAGGACCTCGCGGCCGTCAACCCCGACGATATGGACATCGCGCGGTTCTTCGCGCTCGGGGTCCTCGGCCCCGCGACGAGCAGCTACCTCGGCACCGGCGACCACGTCGCACGCACGATCGCCGCCAACGGGCTGCGCCTGGTGCTCGACGAGCACCGCACGACCACGACGCCGACGCTCAAGAGCGGCAAGCCGGGCACGACGAAGGTCGCCTACGGCGAGCCCGACGCCGCGATCAAGTGGATGTGGCGCTTCGTCGTATGCCGAGCCGCGGGTTATGCCGAGGCTGTCGTTGGCGTCGCATCGAGTCACTCGGGGGCTTCGATTCGCTCGGCATAATCAGAGTGCTTCGAGGAAGGCGAGGAGTTGGTCGGGGGGTCGGTAGCGTCCGGGTGGGGTGTTCGGCGGGGCGGTGCGGGCGAGCGCGCGTTCCTTGAGGGCGAGGTCGGCGTGCAGGTAGATCTGCGTGGTCTGGGTGCTCTCGTGGCCGAGCCAGAGCGCGATCACGGTGATGTCGACGCCGGCGATGAGCAGTCGCATCGCGGCGGTGTGTCGCAACGTGTGCGGCGTGATCGTCTTGGCGTGAAGTGACGGGCAGGCGCGCGTCGCGGTCGCGACGTGTTTGGCGAGTAGCCACGCGATCGCGTCGCGGCTGAGACGTCGTCCGCGGCTGGTCGGAAACAGCGGATCGTCAGGGTTACCGGTGCGTTCTTGTTGCCACACGCGCAGCAGTTGAGCGGTCTGCGGCGTCAGCGGCGTGACGCGTTGCTTGCGTCCTTTGCCCTTGCAGTGCAGGTGCGGCCCTGTGGTGAGCGTGACGTCGGCGCAAGTCAGGCCCGTCAGCTCCGAGACGCGTAGGCCGGTCTGGATCATCGTCAGCAGCAGCGCATGGTCGCGACGCCCCGTCCAGCGGCCGCGGTCGGGTGCGCCGAGCAGTGCGTCGATCTCGTTGTCGCGCAGGAACGTGACGATCGGCCGCGGGCCGCGTTTGGCGGGGATCGCGAGAACACGCGCGATCGTGCCGGCGTGCTCAGGATGTCTGAGCGCGGCGTAATGAAACAGCGAGCGGATCGCCGTCAGCCGCGCGTTGCGCGTCGCGATGCTGTTCGCGCGGTCCTGCTGCAGGTGATCGAGGAACGCGCTGATCAGCTCGGCGTCGAGATCGTCGAGGTGGAGCTGGCTGGGCGTCTTGTGGGTCTGTTGCTCGGCGAACGCGAGCAGCAGACGAAACGTGTCGCGGTAAGCAGCGATCGTGTGCGGGCTCGCGTGACGCTGGCCCTGCAGGCGCTCGGTGAAGAACGCCTGCATCGTCGGAGCGAGGGCGCTCATGACCGCGCTCCGAGGTCGGGCAGTCGCTGCGCGGCGAGCGCCAGCAGTTCCGGAGCGGCCTGCAGGTAGTAATACGTCGACGCTGGGTGACGATGGCCCAGCCATGCCGATAGCAGCGGCAGCCGCGCGGCGACGTCGACGCCGGCGCGATGCCACTCAAGCAGCGTCTGGACCGCGAAGGTGTGACGGAGGTCGTGAATGCGCGGACCCGGACGAGAGTCGCGATCAAGCCCGGCGATGGCCCGCAGCTTCAGGAACGTCTCGCGCACGCACTCATAGATCGGCCGGGTGCCCGCCGTCGAGACGAAGAAGCTCGGCGTCTTTGGTGCGCGGCACAGCTGGTTGCGGCGACGGGCGTAGGCGTCGAGCTCCTGCGCGGTCGAGGGGTGCAGCGGCAGCTGTCTGGTGGCAGTCTTGGCCTGGCGGATCGCGAGTCGCCGTTCGCGCAGGTCGATGTCCTTGCGGTCCAGCGCGATCACCTCGCCAACGCGCATGCCGGTGACCGCCAGCAGCCCCAGCAAGGTGCGGTAGGTCGCGGCGCGCAGCACCGGGCGCAACGTGTCGGTTGCCTGCAGCAGCGCGTCGATCTCGGCGGCGCTGTAGAGGTAAGGGGCAGGCCGACCGCGCCGCCGGAACGCCAGCAGATCGCTCGGTGGCACTTGCGTGGCCGCGTCGATCGTCTGCATATAGCGCGCGAAGCCACGCGCGATCGAGAGCCGTGACTTGTAGCGAAAGTGATGCACGCCCGTGGGCTTGGTCGCCCACGCGACGGCCAGTTCGGTTGTCAGCGTTTGCGCCTGCGCGTGCTCGATATCGCTGACGAGGTCGCCGAGGAAGCGGTCATAGCCGCGCAGCTGAAACCCCAACGCGCGCCGGATCGTCAGGTAGTCGTCGAGTGCTTGGCGCAGGTCGCTCATGACGCACCTCCTGCGGGCCACGGCCGGGCGAGCTCAAGCAACGAGTCCGCGTCGGTCCTGGCGTAGATCGCCGTCGTCTCAACACGGTTATGGCGCAACACCTGGCCGACCTCGACGAGCCCGGCTCCCGCGCGATGCATCTGCGTCGCGGCGCCGTGACGCAGCCGGTGAGCTCGCACCTCAGGCACGCCGGCGCGCTGGCAGGCATACACCACGACATGACTGACCGTCCACCGGCCGATCGCGCCATACGGCGCGCGGGCATGCGTGAACACGTGGCGACACCCGCCCGCAAGGCGATCGCGCTGCAGGTGCTCAGCAAGCGCTTGCCCGACGTCGACTGGCAGCGGCAGCCGGTCGCGCCGCCCGCCCTTGCCGACCACGACAAGCTCGCCCGTCCGCCACGCGATGTCCTGGAGCGTCAGCGCTGCGACCTCACCGGCGCGCAACCCCAATCGCACGAGCACCGTCAAGATCGCGTAGTCGCGCTGCCCGATCGCGGTGGCCCGGTCGCAGCTTGCCAACAGTCGCCGCACCTCCTCGTCGGAGAGCGTTCGCGACGCGTCCGCGCGACGCGAGGACACAGCGGGCACCGCGGCCGCCAAAGCCAACGGCGTGTGCTGGCGCAGAAACAAGAAGCGCAGCAGCGCCCGCAGGCCGGACACGGTGCCGCCAAGCGAACCCACGCTGCGACACGCGGATTGCTCAAGGATGAACGCGCTGACGTCCGCGGCCGTCAGGCATTGCAGCCGCAGGTCCTCGCCGCCGGGCGCGCAGCGGCTCGCCAGAAACAGTCCTGCCACTCGCCGGTAGCCCTCCACCGTTCGCGCAGCGAGCCCGCGATCGCAGACGAGATATTCCTCGAACTCGGCCAGCAGCCGATCGCTGGCAGTCACGATCGGCGCCACCGTCTCGGGTGGCGCGACTCCCAGCCCACGCAGATAGGCCAGCAGCGGACACAACGCCCGTGACGAGCAGCGCTGACCATGCCCGCACGCGCGGCGGTAGACCAAATACTCCTCACCCCGCGCCGTCGTCAGCTCATCAGCGCCGACCCCACGATCCTCGAGCCAGGCGCTGACATGCGCCATCAACTGCAACTGCGCCTCGCGCGTGAAGCGGCTGTAGCCCAGCCCCTTCAGCCTCGCGCCGAACCCGTCGGCAAACGGCGCCAACGGCCCACCGATTCGCACTCGCTCTGGGCTGCCCATCACCGGCTCCTCTCGTCAGATCACACGATCTGGCAACGGAACCACGCCACGCCCGAGGGCGTGGTAGTGGCGGGCTCAGCGCTTGACGCCGCAGCCGTAAATCGCTTGGGCGAGGCGCGGCCGACGCTGCTGGCGTTCAGCCACAAAGCAGCCGTTGTGAAGGACCTGAACGTCGTAGCGCCCGCTCGCGCGCAACCGGCCGAGGGTCACAGCGACATCGCATGAGACGACCCGAGTTGACCGGCCAAACGGCTGACGAGCACGCTCCATCGCCGTCTGCGGGCGGCAGCGCGCAGACGTCTGCCTCTGGCCACTTGAGTCCTTCAGAGTCAGCAGAGCGCGCTCGACCGCCCCGGTCGAAATGCCCGCCGGGACGACCCTTGCCACCGGCTGAGTGCCTTGCTCCGACACGGCGCGTCGGGCTGGTCGGCATGCAGCCAGGCCCACGAATCCGAGCGTCACCAAGACCCAAGCAGCTGATCGCATCACCGGGAGTACGGTACCGGCCGTATTGGCGGTCCTCGACGCGCTGTGATTATGCCGCGGCACCGACGGCCCCACACCCAGCGCCGCACACGACATCCTGGGTTGACTCGGCATAACGCGCGGCTCGGCATATGATGAATTACGCCGAACTCGGCGTAATTCGTCGACGGCGCGAAGACCGCCGGGGAGCTCTACGGCCGCGTGCTCGTCGTGTTCGCCGCCCAGCACTACGCCTCGCAGCTCGTGCTCCCCAACAGCAAGCGCCACGGCTCGGTCCTGGAGGTTGTCCGAAGTCTCGTAGAACTTTGAGCGGCGGTCCTCCCGCCCTGTCCGCTCCGCTTGGGAGCGTTCGGGGCGCGAACCAAGTCCGAGAGGACAGGAGGAACCGCCATGAAGAACGTACCTGGACCGAAGGTCGTCACGACCTTGGAGGCGCCCGAGAGTCCGCTGCCTGCGCAGATTCAAGCGGCGCTTGGCGAGCTCGTCGGCGCGGCGAGGGAGGGCCTGCTGGCGCTGAGCGTCGGTGTCGGCCTGGGCGTTGTGCACGAACTGATGGAACTCGAGGTCGACGAGGTTGTCGGACCGAAGGGCAAGCACGACGCCGACCGGGTCGCCAAGCGTCACGGCCACGAGGACGGCTCGATGACGTTGGGCGGGCGGCGCGTCGCGGTTCGCCGTCCGCGGATCCGCTCGGCCGACGACGAGCGTGAGCTGCCGGTCGCGACGTATGAGTACTTCGCCGACCGCGACCCGCTGACCAGGGCGGTGATGAACCGGATGCTCGCCGGCGTTTCGACGAGAAAGTTCGCCAGGGTCGGTGAGCCCGTCGGCGACGAGGTCGAGCGGGCGTCCTCGTCGACGTCAAAGACGGCGGTGTCAGACATGTTCATCGCCAGGACCCGGACCGCGCTGGGCGAGCTCATGTCGCGCCGGCTGGACGACGTGCGCTTGGCGGTGATGATGCTCGACGGCCTTGACGTCGCCGATCGCTGCCATGTCGTCGCGCTCGGGATCAGCACCGAGGGCGTGAAGATTCCGCTCGGGCTGTGGGAAGGGTCGACTGAGAACGCCACCTTGGCCCGTACGCTGTTGGCCGACCTCGTCGACCGCGGCCTGGATCCCGACCAGGCGATCCTGTTTGTCATCGACGGCGGAAAGGCGCTGCGCCGGGCGATCAAGGACGTCTTCGGGGAGCACGCGCTGGTGCATCGCTGCCATCGCCACAAGGAACGCAATGTCTGCGATCTGCTGCCCGAGCGCGAGCGGCCGGCGGCCTTGGCGAGGATCCGCGGCGCGTGGGCGTTGACGGACGCCGAGCTCGCCAGCCAGCGCCTCGAGTTGCTCGCCTCAGAGCTTGACCAGACGTGGCCCGACGCCGCCGGGTCGCTGCGCGAAGGCATGCACGACACGCTCACGCTGATGGGTCTCGGGATTACCGGTCAGCTCGTCAAGACGCTCGCGTCGACGAATCCGTGCGAGTCGATGATCGAGATCGTGCGCTACACCCAACGCAACGTCAAGCGCTGGCACGACGGCGACATGCGCAAGCGCTGGACCGCCGCCGGGATGCTCCAAGCCGAGCAGCAGTTCCGGCGGATCATCGGCTACCGCGACCTCGCCAAGCTCGTCATCGCGATCGAACGACGACACGCCGCCCAGCGCACCGTCAGCACCGCTCACACGACCTCCTCGACCCCGGCGCCGGAGGTCGCCGTTTCGGCCGTCTGAGATAATTCATTCACAGGATCGCCGTCTCGAAGTTCCACGACGATCAGGACAACCTC
>JBBSNY010000055.1:0-16309 GCA_038260305.1 Solirubrobacterales bacterium | reverse complement strand
ATCAATGCCCGGTCCGCGTCATCAAGGAAGAACACGCGCTCCAGCTCCGCCCGCGACGGCGGCCCACCAAACCGCCCGTACGCGGCCGCCTCCTCGTCGCTCAGAAACTCAACGGGCACCGCCCGACACCGTACGACCGATCAGCCAGCAGCTGCCCGCAGGCTCTTATCGTGACTTTTCGTTCCGATGCTCCTCAAGGGCCGTAACGTCCTTGGCGTGAGAGCGTTTCTCGTCGTCCTGCTGTTGTGTGGCGCGGTGTTGATGGCGGTTGGCCGGCGTGCTCATCCTTGCCGTGCACGGCGGAACCTGCAGCCCCCACGAGGGCGGCTCGGGTTGCGGCTTCAAGATTGGACTGGCGATCCCATGGGTCCTGGCCTGGGGCTCGCCGGCACCTCGATCTGATTGACGATCACGCGGCGTTGACAGCGCTGCATTGGACGACGACCGGTAGGGGGCAACTGCTGTCAGCCGAAACCCGCAGCGCGTACCACCCCGAGATATCGCCGCGTGGAGGATCCAGAAGGGCGGCTACGACAGCTTCTCGCCCGGCACATCCAGTTCCGCGCCGAGGACGCCGCGCGCGAACCTCTCAACACAGGTGCGTGCTATCAGACGGTGGCGCTCGTGCGGCTCTAGCTAAGCTAGCTACCGCAGCACCCCCCGCTCTCCGCGCAGGTGCGGCGGTACGAGCAGCTTCGGACGATTGATGAGCACGATCGATCCGAAGAGCGCAAGACCCACCAACAGCACACCGATCGCGGGGACGACGTACCACCAGGGTCGTGCGAACCCCGCCCAGTGATGTGCGGGCACGAGGGGGCCGATCATGATGGCCGCGACCCAGATCGGCATGGCGCACGTCAGGACCGGGCCACTTCGCACGACAGCGCGCCACGCGCCCGCGCTCCACAGCCAGCCGCTGGGGACGCGGTCGTACATCGTCGTCTGGTTGCGCCACAGCAGTGGAACACGACGCCCCGCAACGATGGTGAGCGCGCCGAAGAACGCGACGATCGCGATGTCAGATGCAGACATCACTCGCCGCCGAATATGACGCCCAGCTTCTCCCCACCCTTGCTGCCACCCACGTATCCGACCCCGACGCTCAGGCCGCACGCAGGAATGCCGACTACGGTGAGGATTTCCTCGGGACAGGCAGCGAACGCCGCGAAGCCACGGCCCAACAGACCGCCACCCACGGACAGCGCCGTTCGAGTCACCGACTCAAAGATGCCGTGGTGCCTGATGTTCTTGGTGAACTCGAGCGCCGCGCCGACACCGGGGCCGACCCTGCTCAGCAGACGTACGGCGGGGCTGCGAAGGATCTCCTCGGTTGTCGGCAATGCGCGCGTGAACTGACCGAGCAGCGCTCGGGCCTCGGCGCCGTCGGTCTGGGGGTTCAGCGTCCGGCTCGCGGCTTGCAGCAGACCGCGTAGCGCTGTTTCGCGGGTTGCCTCGGCGCCGGCGATGCCTCCTTCTCGGAGGACGTTCGTGTAGCGACGGTGGTCAAGATGAGGTTCACCCGATTGTTCTCAGACTCGACGGCTTCGGGTTCGGGCCCGGCTCGTTGTCGAGCTGCAGGAAATCATAGGCCTCGCGACGCGGCTACTGCATCGAGGCAGATCCTGCAGCCGGCCGGCAGTGCCCCTCTGGACGAACAGCGGCAGCAGCTCGGGCGCGTGGATGGAGGCACTCCCCGAGCCGCCGCTGGGCGGATCGCGGCGCCGACGGAGTTGGCGCGCCGATCGCGGTTTCGGTAGTGCTCAGCCAGTGCCCTCGTTGGACGCAATGCGCGCTCCCTCCCAAGTTCCCTGTGCGTTCGCCGAGTTCGTTCTGTCACAGCGGCGGCCGATCCGTCATACAACGGTTGGATGAACCTTGACCGCTTGAGCGACGACGAGTTGCTGGTGCTCGCGCGCGGTGAGCCGCAGGCGTTCGGCGCGTTCTATCGCCGACATATGCACGCCGTTCAGGACTACTTTCGGCGGCGGGTGTTCGATGTCGAAACGGCGTTTGACCTGACTGCCGAGACGTTCGCTGGCGCGTTGCGGTCCTTGCCGCGCTACGAGCCGCAGCCCGGGCCGCCGAGGGCATGGCTGTTTGGCATCGCACGCAACACGCTGCTTGAAGCGCTGCGCCGCGGGCAGGTGCAGGATCGTGCACGGCGTGCGCTGGCGATGCAGCCGATCGCGCTGGACGAGAGCGACGTGGCGACGCTGGAGATGCTCTGCGAGTCGCCAGCGCTCGAGGCGATCACAAGCCTGCCCGACGACCAGCGAACGGCCGTACTGGCGCACCACGTCGACGGCGACTCATACGCGGAGATCGCGAAGCGCCTCGAGTGTTCGCAGAGCGTGGTACGCCAGCGCGTCAGCCGCGGGCTGCGCACCGTGAGAACCCAACTGAGGGAGGAAGGTCGCTGATGTCGCATGAGACGCCGCTCGAGCGGCTGGGCCGCGAGCTTGAAGCAGCGGCCGCCCGCCAGGTCACGTCGATGGAGGCTGCTCCTCGGCGCCGACGGTGGCGCGGCCGGACCCTTGCCGTAGCGATCCTGGTCGTCGGCGCGGGCGCGGGCGGGGCGTCGTGGGCAGCGACGTCATTGCTGTCGTCGGGCTCCGCGGTGGCGTTCGAACGTGGCGCGCCGATCGCCGGCCGCGCTCAAGGCGCTCCCATACCGGGGACGGTGAGGCTGCTCGCCGACGACATCGCCGATCCTGGCGGCGGTCCGGCGTGGGGCCTGCGCTACTGGAAGACAGATCGCAAGTACGGGTGCGTGCAGGTTGGCCGCGTCTACGCCGGCAAGCTCGGCCAGATCACTGGGGGCAAGGTCTTTCATGAGTTGCGCCTCGGCGTGACGCGCGGTGCGCTTGGTGGCTGCTTCGCGCTGGATGGCGGCGGTCACGCCTTCATCGCGATCCACACCGACGCCCGGCACGGCGCTCAGCCGCAGACATGCCCGACCGTGTTTCAGAGCCGGCTGGGCGGTCCGCGCGGCAGGGGCGTGCGGTGCGACGTGCAGGACCGCACCGTCGACTTCGGTCTGCTCGGGCCCAACGCCACGCGGTTCGTCTATAGGGCAGGCGGGCGCGATCACACGAGCACGCCATTGGGCGGCGTTGGCGCCTACCTCGTGGTACAGAAGCGCCTGAAGCCGATCGTGCGCGAATACGGCTTTCATCATCGCGACCCGAAGCTCAACCTGCACGGCCCGGCCGAGCCGTACATCGCGCTCACACCGGCGTCACAGGTCGTCAAGCGCATCACCTACAAAGCCGGCTCGTGCCTCGTGCATGTGACGATGTCGCCCTTCGGCGCCTGCAACGCCGCGGCAGGCTTCGTCCCGATCCCGCAGCCCAAGGTCAGCGATGTGCGAGCGCCCATCCGAGCGTTCGCGGCGCCCGAGGGCCGCGGGATCCGCGTGCGCTTCCGCGCCCGCCAGACCGTGATCGACGGCCGCAGCGGCTACGACATCGAGGTCCGGCCCGTCGGCAGTCGCGGATTCATGACACAGACGTACTCACGCAACGTCGAGGCCGGCAGTCTTGTCCGTACGACCGTCGGCCTCTACAACCGCCGACACGGGCCCTACCGGATCATCGTGCGCTACCGCACGGTCAGGCCTCGCCCCGGGCCGTACTCCAGCCTGGCCTATCCAGGACTGCTGGTCGGGCAGGCCCGGATCGACGTGCCCTGACGCGCACCGCCGTGTCTGACGAGGAGCGCGAATCGCGCCATGTCGGTCACGCTCATGCTCGATTGCGGTGCTCGCCACCGACGCGCCAGGCGAGGCCGGTCAGCGCTGCGCCTGAACCCGTCCACGGGCTGCTGATGCCACGGCCCCCGTCTGCAAGGTAGGTCCGCTCAGCGGATCGAGATCCCGTTAAACGCCCAAGCCGTCCAGCCAGCACCATCCCATCAGGGGTCTGGCGGCTCTGTACCGGAGGGCACGACCGGCAGGCCACGATGGCCCGGTAGGTCGAGGCCAAGCTCGGGTTCGTGCTGTTCGTGGAGGAAGACCGCGTGACGCTGACCGCGGTTCCTGGTCGGCCGCGAAGGTCGCGCTCCTGGGTGCGGGTTTGGTCACACTTGCTGGGCTGCTCCGAATCTACGAGTGATGGCACGCTTCCCCCGTTTGCCCGACGACGACGCTGCACTGCTGGTGGGCGGGCCGCGCGCGTTCGCGCGCTTCTACGACCGCCACGAACGCGGCATGCTCGCGTTCTTCGCTCGACGCGTGCGCCAGCCCGACGTCGCGGCGGACCTGACCGCCGAGACGTTCGCGCGGGCATTGGCGGGACGCGAGCGGTTTGATCCCGCGGCGGGGCTGCCGCGCGCCTGGCTGTTCGGCATCGCTCGACACGTGCTGAGCGACAGCCTGCGCGCCGGAGAGGTCGAGTGCGCCACGCGCCAACGGCTTGGCATGGCGCCGATCGCGCTCGATGACCAGCAAATCGCCGCCATCAACGAGCTCGCCTGCGACGACGCGCTCGCCGCGCTCGGCGATCTGCCCGAGGACCAGCAGTACGCCGTCCGAGCGCACGTGCTCGACGACCGTTGCTACGACGAGCTGGCGGTCGAACTGGACTGCTCAGCGGGCGTTGTGCGTCAACGCGTCAGCCGTGGTCTACGCGCACTGCGCAACAGATTGGAAGGCCAACGATGAGCATCCTGCCCCAACTCAAACGCGAACTGTCTGCCGCCGCCCACCGACTGGACCGCCAACGCGCCCGACGCGGCTGGCTGCGCCGCGGCCGCGGGACGCTCGTGGCGATCCCGTTCGCGCTGGTTGGCCTCGGAGGCCTGGCGTTTGCCGCCATCCACACGCTCGACACGCAGCACAAGCCCTTCGCCGACAGCCAGTACCGCTACGGACGCTGCCCCGCGCACGTCATCGCGCTCGGCCCAAACGCGCTTGACCTAGCACGCCTTGCCGCCGTCAGACAGTCCCACACGGCCTACCCGCACCTCCGTCTGCGCGGCACCTACAGCACCGACGCACGGGTGCTGATCAAGGGGTCCGCCCGCTCCGCCGACGCGGCGCAGTGCGGGCTGCTTGGCAAGACCGTGCTCGTCGACCTGCACCTCGCAACATCACCTCACAGCGCCAGCATGTCCCAAGGCGCCGTCTACGTCTCACGCGTCCGACCGGCGGGACAGCCAGCGGGCTACCTGCTCTGGGGCTTGGAGCACTAGCTCGGCGGCGCCTACGTGGGGGTCCTTGCAGCGCCGCTTGGGACGAACAGCTGCCGTGGTCGGGGTGCTCCCACCGCGCTACCGCTTGACGGCTGCGGGCAGCCAGACGGTCTTCAGCATCCCGTCGGTGAGGACGAACAGCCGGCGTCCGATAGCCGCCACGAGACGGTTGAACTGCGGGGCCGGCTGGATCTGCCAGCGCCAGGTACGGCCGCGGTCGGCGAGGCGGACGTACACCGTTTGACGGGTCTGCGACGTGCCTTCCGTCCACGCGACGAACCGATCGCCGACGACGGGATCTGAGCACGCCCGCCGGCACCGCGACAGGACCGTGAGCCGACGTGCTCCGCAGCGACCCATGAGCAGTCGCGACCCGCTGAGCGTCGCGCCGTAGGGCGGACGATAGGCAAGTGGTGCCACGACTGAGTCCCCGCGAAGCCCCGGGACGGTCTTGGGTAGCAGCGGCGCGCAGACTGCGCGCGTAAGGTCGTCGCGATCGACATCGGAGACCAGCCTGCTGTGCTTGAACGCACGCGTCAGCTCAACGTTCGCTTCGACGACCTTGGCGGTGGCGCGGTTGACGTACGCATGCCACTGCCCCCCGAAGTCGACGGTCATCCAGCGCAGTCCGACTGCCGACCAGGTCGGCGTCTCTCCGTGCCCACCTGGAGCAAGCCGCGGGGATCCCAGGACGATCCGCGGCTTCGCGCCCAGGTCGTCGATCGCGGAGTACCCGAACGGATAGGCCGGTGCGGGCTGACAGTTCCACAGCAGCGCGCCGCCACCGAAGCTGCGCCACAGGCACCCGGGCTCGGCCACTGACGCGATCTCGTCGAGGTGCTCGTCGATCACACGTACGTGACCCGGCGCCGACATGTACGCCACGCGCCCCCCGTCGGAGATCAGCCCGGTTCCAAGGTCAGCGGGCGCCGGCGCGACGTCGCCCAGCGGCGGCTCGGCACTGGCAGCAGCGACGCCAAACGTGCTGGCCCCGACCGCCACTGCGACCCCCACCGCCACAATCACTGTGACCGCGGGGCGGCGCGCAAAGTTTCGCATGCTCCTACAACGCGTCGCGCACCCAAACGGCTCGCAGGAGCCCGGAACACGGCGTCCCGCTCTTAGACCCGAACCGGTCCTGCGCCCGGCGAGTTCGCGCGTCGCAGGGCGTCGCCCAGTGCCGGTTTGAACGAGGACCGGCAGCGCCGGCGGCCGCTGCCAGGCCAAAGCACTAGCGCCGCGGTCCAGCGGAGCGGGACGTGTGGCGTATCGTGCAGCAGCCCAGCGGACCATAGTCTTGGTGAATGGCCGAACGACAACGAGCTCTGTGGCCAGTGAAGTGGGAGCAATGGGACGCGCCGGATGCGGAAGTAGCCGAGGTCCGCGTAGCCGTTCAGCGCGCCTCAGCCGGTGCGGGGCCGACATTCCCGATCGAGGCCGTCGAGGTCCACGAGACCGCCCGGGACGTGATCGTCACGCTATACGCTCGGACCGGGGCGTCAAAGCTCGCGGCGGTGACGGTCGGCCTTGCGCTCCCGTTGCGCTCGCCAATCGGTCGCAGACGTGTCTTCGACGGCGTAGACGGCCAGCGACGATTTCAACCGATGCAGGATCCCAACTCGGTTGGCGACGACGACTTCAATGCGCGCGCTATCGCCGCCGCGCCGGCGTGGACACATCCGACAAACCCGATCCACGATCGACAGTAGCCTCGCCGACCGCCACATTGGGTCGCCCGCTGCTGGTTTGAGGCACGAGCAGAAGCCAAGGGCCCGCGAGCACGAGTGCCGGTTTGGACGAGATCCGGCAGCCGGGGGCGGTGCCTCCGCGTTGAGGTCGGACCGGCACTGGCCGGCGGCACCAACCGGCGTCGCCGAACCCAGCACGGTCGCAGTTAGGTCCTGCGTGTGCGATCGAGGGGTCGGGCGGTGAGATCGGCGATCAGAGCGGTGAGTGCGTGGGGCCAGCGCGCGTATGTCGGGTGCCACATGCCGAGCACGTCAAGCGGACCCCACGAGACCTGAGACTCCCGGCGCCCGTAGCCGCTACGTGTCGGGTGGGACCAGTCGGGCTCGGCCTTGTCGATCGTCCGCAACGCGGTGAGGACACCTTCGCGTGCAGCACCCCCGAACACGATCAACACCCGCGGCCGGAGGATCTGAAGCTCTGCGAGCAGGAACCTTGGCGGACACGCGACGTTCATTGCGTCTGATGGGTTGCTGCGATCTCCGAGCGGAGCGCACTTGACGACCTGTACGCGAGCGATGTCGTCGAAGTAGGCTGCCAGGTCCTGGGGGCGTCGATTGGCCACGAGGGTTGCGCCGCGGACAGCGTCGTGAACCGCGGCCGCGGCCGACATCGAGCGGTAGGCGAACAGGCTTCCCCAGACCTTGCGATTGCCGACAGCGAGCTCTGCTCTGCTCGCTCGGGCGATGACGTGCTCGGCGGTCAGAGGGGTCACGTCCCTAGAGTTGGTGTAGGAGCGCGTCGGACGGACTGAAGTAGTCCGGCCACCGCGGCGCTCATCATCGTCGGACTTCTCAAGGGTTCGACGAAAGGAGGCCGGCGATGGCCGGTCAGGACAGAATGACGATCGAGGAGGTCGTCCGGCAGGTGCTGCGTGACGAGCATGGCGACGTGATCCGCGAGTCGGTGCGCGCGGTGGCGCGCGAGTTGATGGAGGCCGAGGTGTCCGAACTGATCGGCGCCGAGCGTGGCGAGCGCACCGAGGATCGCGCGACGCATCGCAACGGCTACCGTCCGCGGCGCTGGGACACCCGCGTGGGCGAGAACGAGCTGCAGATCCCCAAGATCCGTCAGGGCTCGTACTTCCCGAGCTTCCTGCAGCCCAGGAAGCGCTCAGAGCAGGCGCTCGTCTGGGTCGTGCAGCAGGCCTACGTCTGCGGAGTCTCTACGCGCCGCGTCGACCAGCTCGTCGAGAGCCTCGGCCTGCGGATCAGCAAGAGTGAGGTCAGCCGGATCGCCGGCCTTCTCGACGAACAGGTCACGGCGTTTCGTGAGCGGCCGCTGGAGGGGCGCTACCCGTACCTGTTCGTCGACGCGAAGATCGAGAAGGTCCGCGACGGCGGCCGCGTGCAGCGCAAGTGCGTCGTGATCGCCCACGCCGTGCACGAGACTGGCCGCCGCGAGATCATCGGCTTGGACGTCGGCGCCGCGGAGACAGAGGCGTTCTGGACTGAGTTTCTTCGGTCCTTGGTCGCGCGTGGCCTGGTCGGCGTGCAACTCGCCATCAGTGACGCGCACCCAGGCCTGAAGGCGGCGATCGCGAGGGTGCTCGGCACGGCGTGGCAGCGCTGCACCGTCCACTTCCTCAGAGATCTTCGCGGGCACGCGCGCAAGGATCAGCACGACCTGCTCGGCGCTGTCATCCGCCAGCTGTTCACCGCCGCCGACGGCGAAGAAGCCGCCGGCGCCTGGCCGACGCGATCACCCAGCTGCAGGCGCGACTGCCGAAGGTCGCCGCGCTGCTCTCAGACGCCGAAGACGACGTCCTCGCCTTCTACGCGTTCCCAGCCGAACACTGGCCCAAGCTCAGATCGACCAACCCCCTCGAGCGCTTCAACCGCGAGATCGGCCGACGCACCGACGTCGTCGGCATCTTCCCCGACGACCCCTCCCTCATCCGCTCGGTGTCGATGCTCGCGATCGAAGCCAACGACGAATGGCTCGTCGGGCGCAGCTACATCAGCCTCGGTTCGATGGCGACTCTCTATGAGAGTCGGTCCGATCGATCTCTCTCCCTCCGATCTGAAGAGGAGGTCGCCGAGCTCGCCGCAGCGTGAGCCCCAACCGCAGTCACCGACGAGATGACCACAGAACTCCTACACCACGTCCCGGGACTTGACTGTCAGAGGAAACCAGTCTTTCCCGCGGTGGTTCAGATTCCAGCCGGCGACGCAGACTCCACCGCGCCGGTAATTCATTCCGATCCATGGGAAGAAGATCGATCCGTCGTCGCCGGGCAGGCCATGCACGTTGGCATCACGGCTGGCTCGATCCCGGCAACGGTCCCAGCAGACATCGCGACTGGGACAGGTGTCGACGAGCGCCGGCGCGTACCCGTCCGCCAGGACTCCGTGCCGGTGATATTCGCCGGCGAACTCGTTGAGCATCTCGCGCTGTAGAGCATTGCGATCATCGAGCTGCATCTGGCTTGAGGTTTCCGGCGGGATCACTGGACCTCTCGTCGGCATTGCTGCGCGGCGGCCTACGCCTCGAGCACCGGCACGTCATAGCCGCTGCGTAGCCAATCGCGAACGCCCGCCAGATCGTGCGTCAGCGAGGGTGGAACCTGCTCCACGGCCTGGCCGACGAGTACGCGGGCGAGACCGGTTAGGGCCTCGGTCTCGGTCCAGCCCCAGGCCTCCGACCACCCAGTCACCCCGAGTCTCGCGACGTAGTGTTGCGGCGGGCCGACGCGGAAGACCATTTGGACGGCGGGCGACCCCAGCACAGTCGTTGACATCCGCGCAACGTATCTGACGGACCCAACGCACCAACGTCCAGTGCCGCATCGGACGAGCAGGGGAACTCACCTCCCCCTCGGCTCCGCGTTCCACTCGACCACGATCTCCTCGCATGGCAACTCATCAACAAAGCGCGGTGAATCGACTCGATAGCTGCGCGCGACGTCGCACATGACGCTGAAGGCGTATTCCTCGGCCGCATCTCCAGCCCACGACATCACCCATGCCATCGGCTCAGGCGGAGCCGAGAGTCTTCGCGCCGAGCCGCCGGCCAACCAGCGCTCAACGTGCCCGTCTTCGAACCGCAGGTCCAGAAAGGCCAACGCGTAGATCTCGGCTCCCGCGTGCAGAGCGTCCGCGGCAATCCGCAACAGACAGCCCTTGCGCAGGACATCTGGAGCGCGGGACTTCATGCGCGCAGCCTACGCACACACAACCCGCTGCTCAGTGCCGCTTCAGACGACCAGCGGCTGGGTGCCGTGGGCGGTCGCTTGACATTCGTTACCGGACGGCGTCGAACGTCCGGCAAGCGCAGAGCGCAAGCGCTCCGGTGCGGCGCAGTATTTCTAGGCTCTGGGTGCAGTATCTCGGGTGGTTGCCGGACACTTAGGTTGTATGGATGACGAATTGGCGCGCGTTGAACGGCTGTATGCGCGCCACGCCGCCGCCGTGATGGCGTACGCGCTGCGACGGACCGATCATGCCTCGGCCGAGGAAGTCGTTGGTGAAGTGTTCTTGGTGGCCTGGCGCCGGCGCAACGCGATCGGCGATGACGAGCGTGCTTGGCTGCTGGCGGCTGCGCGGCGGGTGTTGAGCAACACTCGACGCAGCCAGTCACGGCAGGTTGCGCTACAGCAGCGCATCGCGACGGAGCCGACGGCCGAGGGCACGGATGCGGCACAGCAGGACTGGCCGGTATTACGGGCGCTCTCACGGTTGAGTGAGAGAGACCGAGAAGCGATCTTGTTGATTGCATGGGATGAGCTGGACGCGGCGCGCGCTGCGGTGGTTCTTGGCATTGGACCGAGAACATTCGAAGCGCGGCTGTATCGCGCACGCCGGCGCCTGGCAACACAACTGACACAACAGAACGCTGGCGCGCTGGTCGTCGCCGCGGCTGTCGAGGAGGGCCGATGAATGTCGATTGACGAACTCCAGCGGGTCCGCGACGCCAATCCGGTGTCAGAGGCGCCGCACCCGCCGCCGTTTAGGGCGATCGCGCGACGCGTAGATGAGGAACGCAGCGAACCTTCCGTCGTGAGGCTGTCGTGGCTTCGACGGCGCGTGCCGGCGCTTGGCGCGGTGTTCGCCGCGACCACTGCGGCGGCGCTGGTGATCGTCATCGGAGTCGGAAGTGATCGTGACGCTAGCGCGACGTCCTTGCGCTCCGGCGGCGTGTTGCTCGGCGACTACTTCGCCGTCTTTCGCCGTCCCGCCGACGCAGGCAGCGACGACAATCCATTCGCCTCCCCAGCACCACGGACTCGCCTGGGACGGCTCAGCGTCGATCCGGCAAGCGCGCGTCGCCTGGACTTGCCGGGTGCGGCCGTCTGGGTCGCGGCGGACAACGAGCAGGTCTGCCTCTCGGTGCACAGCAACTTCGAAAACTCGGTCGGCGGCGCGTGCGCGCGACCCGTCCAGATCTTGCAGGAGGGCCTGTTCACCGCCGGTAGCCCATCGCCGGCCTACGTACAGGGCGCTGGCCTTCCGCCAGGAACAACCCAGATCGCCGGACTGCTTCCCGACGGTGTCGACACGGTCACGTTCACGCTTGCTGACGGCAGCCGCCGAGGCGCAACGGTGACGGACAACGGCGTCGCCCTCACGCTGCCTTCCTGGGCGCGCAGCGTGAGCTTCCGCGACCGCCACAACGTCCTGCGCACCCGGCCCATGTAGCGCCGAGGCCTGCGCGACGAGCCTGGGGCGGCGCTGCTCCTTTGGAGACGACGGGCAGTCGGCGCACGGACCGTTCAGTCGTAGGCGTCGCCGAGCATAGGCTCGGCGTCGACCCAGAAGGCGGTGCCTCCGCGATCGATCAGACGCGTGAGGAAGTCGCTGAAGCTCGCTGAGATGACAGGCATCGACCCTGCGACGCCGAAGCGATCCCAAAACGCGTCGTAGATGCGGCCGCGTCGCTCGGGCGCGAGGTCGATAACGCCTCGTGCGGCCGTTCCGGCTTGGCCGTCTTCGACGACGATGACCCACGTGGCGGACCGATCGTCGTCGTAATGCTCGCTCAGCAACGCTTCCTGCGCCGGAATGACCCGCGCAGCGACCTCGAGTCCGGCACCCGTCCTGATACCGCCCGTCAGGGCAATGAACCGCCGTAGATCGTCCGGCAGGCCAGCCGGCAGCTCGGCGGCAGGCTTGTCGAGAAACTCCCATGCATGGCGTGCGCGCATCGCAGCGACAAGTTCATCGATCATCACCACAACCGTACGCCGCCGGTGCTGCAATGGACGACGAGCGGCGGTCGTGAGACGTCTTGTCGAGCCGTCTGGCGCACCGGGAAGGATGTCCGCGCACGTCGTGGGGTGTGCTTGCTTATTCTGACTCTGCATGCGGTCTCACAGCGCCCGGATGAGGCGGCGGGATGTCGCGTCCCGAGTTCGGTGGGCGCTGCTGCTCGGGCTGGTCGGTGCGCTCGCGGGCTGTGGTGGCGCCGATAGCCAAAGCGGCCAACGTCCGAAGCGCACAACGAGCCAGTTCGAAGCGTTCTGCCAGCAAAACGTGGGCGCTTGTGACAATCCGGGAGCCGCGTCCGATACAAGCGTGATCACGCCCGCTGTAAGCGCTCGGGGGTGGAAGAAGCGCGCATGCCCACTCCACGTACTCGACCCCGGTGCGCACGCACCTGAAGGCGTCGTGCGCGCGCTGCGCAGCGCCGTGCCGCGCCTGATCCGAGTGTCGGCCTACGGGCACGACAGCAAACTCGCCCCAGAGAACACCGGTGTACTGGACATTCGGCCGCTGACAAACCCATACGTCGACCTGCCGGGCCTCAGCACGCTCAGAAGTTTCTCGAGCTACTACGAGCGCGCGGCCCGGCGGCTATGCGGCCGAGTCGTCTCAACGCGGTCTTGGGGAGCGATCCTGACCTTCCCCGAGGCGCAAGGAATCGCGCTGTCGTTTCGCGTGATCCTCTTCGCTCGCACCCCCAAGGGCTGGAAAGCCTGGTACCCGGCCGCGAAGCAGTAGACCGGACCGTCCATCTTCGAGCCATCCGAATCGATCGCGCGAGTCAGGCGGAGCAGACGCCCGCCACTGCGGCTTCGAAGACACGAGCAGAAGCCAAGCCCCGCGAGCACCAGTGCTGGCTTGGATCCAAGATTGTCACACCATCGGTCGTCGGCCAGGCCCGTCGATCAGCGCGCGTACGGATCGAATGGCGCGGCGTAACCCGTGATCTCCGTATACAGCCGCCATGCGCGTTGGTAGTCCGCGTTGGTGAGGGGGTTGTCGGGGTCGGGGTGATGCGCTGCATTTGCCAACCCGGAGAGTCTGCGTGCTGCATGGACTGCGTCGAGGCCGACGAGCTGTAGCGCGGCGGGGTCGTATGCGAGGCAGTTGATGACGGCTCTCGGCTCGAAGACCGCGTATTTCTCGGGCGGCCGGCGCCCGCTGGCGACTATGGCGCTGGCCCGCCGGCGATTGAGAGCGTCGAGCCAATCGGGTCCGTCCTGGTGCTCGAGGATGACCCGTAGTCGGGTGCGGTACACGTCGGCCGTCGCGCCAACGGCGCGCTGGATCGCGAACCCGACCTCTTCGTCGCGGCGGCGCTGCACGAACTCGTAGGCGGGTACGGAGTCGCGTGCGTCGGACGAAGGCGTGTCAGACGCCGGTGAACTCGGATCGACGCTGCCGGTTGAACGCGCGCTGGCGTTCGAACGTCGAGCACGGCGGATCAGCAGGACGATCCCAGCCGCGAGCAGGCCGACGAGGATCCACGCGATGACGCGCGCGATCGCCTTCTCGGTGTCGCTCAAGTCCGCACTGCGGTCACCTGTCGTCTTGTGGCCCTTGGCGGACGCGGTACGAACCTGCTCGTGCGCGACGACGCGCGGCCGCACCGTACTCAGGACCCGCCGATCAGCGGTCAGGTACGCACACAGCAAGGGGTTTCGGGCCACCTCGAACGCATTCGTGATCGTCATGTCCACGGAGAAGCGGGCCGTGCCGACGCTCTCCAAGTTCGAGTGCGGGGCGTGCTCCCTTGGTGGGCTCCGCGGACACCTTGCCGGAGGTGCAATCGCCTTGACGATCACCGTGCCGACGTGTTGGTCGGCGGCGTCCGCGAAAGGCGACTGGCCGGCGCGCCCCACGTAGCCTGTCGCAGTGACGAGCGCGTCGGCGCCGGGCGAGTTCGGCTGTCTCGTGAACGTGATCCGCACTCGGTCGCGTCCGCGGGCCGTGCGGATGACCTTGCCCGCGACGGAACGTCCGACATCGTTGTAGGCGCAGATCGTGGAGCGACCTCGAGAGAACGAGAACTGCTGCACGTCGGCGCCTCCGGCGTTGAGAAGCCCGTTGCTCGTCTGGGTTTGGGCAGGGTCACCGGGCAGGTCGGTATCGGGACACGCACGTGCCCCTCCGAAGACGACCACGTCGTACGACCGCTCCGGCGGACCGCGAAGCACGTAGGTGACCGTCTCGCCGTCCGGGGGCCGCACCGGTCCCGACACCCGCCAGTCGGCGGCGACGGCGACGGCGACGGCGACGGAGCACGCGAGCAGTGCGACAAGAAGCACCGGGATCGAAGCCCCAGCCGTCGTCCGCACGCGTTGGCAACCGCGCGATGTTGACCTGGGCGGGGCAGGCGCGTGATCCACGACAGCGTCGGCGGGGTGGCAGCGCGGCGCGGCGACGCTCCCGATCTGCGCCCACGGCATCTCGGCACACATCGGCCGCGCAGGACCGCAAGCACTCGGCATCACAGGACATATATAACCTGGAGAGGTTCCGAGCGCGTCGTCAGGTTGGGCGCGTGGCCCAACCAACGTCTGCCGAGCACGCCCGCCTCGGGACCGCACTCCGGACGATCCGTAAGGAGAAGCAGCTCACGATCGAGGAGCTAGCCGGCAAGGCGAAGCTGAACCCGAGGTATCTCGCTGGCGTCGAACGTGGAGAGATCAACATCGCGGTCACCAACCTTCTCAAGGTCGTCGCCGCGCTTGGGACGAGCCTCGAAGTCGTGGCACGTCGGGCCGACATCTGAGGCGCAAATCACCCAGCGGTCGTTGGGTGTTCGCCGATCTCCCGCAGCCCGCCACTCTGAGCGCCAATCCACCGGTCTTCTCGTTGACCGAGCTGGCACGTGATCGTCCTCCTCGCGCCTCGGGCGACCACCATCGGCCCACACTGGAGACGGTCAGCGACCGGCCGCGCACGTCATGACCGGCTGCTCAACAACCCAACAACCGGCTGGCCGCGCGTTCTGCATGTGCAACTCGCGAACACGTCGACGTGCCGTGACGCCTCAGGAGACCACTCATCCGCTCGGCCGCTTGCGCGTCCTGCCGGCCGACCGGTCGACACTTTGGTCCTCGACGGCCGTCAGCTTGGGAGGTCGGGCCGCAGCGGTGGGACCAAGCGCGGCCGGAGTCTTGACGTGAATCCCGTGACGCCAGCCGGGATCGATCTGATCGAGTTCGAGCAGTTGGTCCGGAGTGAGACGATGACTCGTCGTACTCCGAAGCGCCTGCCGTTGGTTCTGGATGAACTTCCCGAGCGCAAGTCCTTCACTGGTCACGTATGTCCGTGGAGGGCGCAGATGGCCGTGCTCGGCTTGATACCGCGCGGCCGCGGTGAGAAGAGCCTGCCGCTTCGCGCCGCGACTGGTCGGTGCGATGGCGCGGAGTTGGCGGCGCAGTTCCGCGGGCGGGTTATACGCGTCGATGACGCGCTGCCACACGTCGGCGGTCAGCGCCGCGGCGATCTCGACCGTGATCGGTACACGTTCGGCGAGGTGCAGGGGAAGCGTCGCTCCGAGGATGGCGGCGATCCCCTTCGCGGGGCTCGCAGCGTACGCGCGGGCTGTCTCGCCGACACGGGGTGCCGATGGCGCGTGGAGATCCTCGTCGCTGATCAGTCGAAGCTGGCTGGGGCGACCGACCGCGTCGCGGATGACTTCGATCGTCTCGGTCAGGACTGCGAGCGCCGCTTCGAGTCCGGTGTTGGTCCCGTGTGTGTACACGCGCGTGGTGGTGCTGTCGGGGAAGCTGTCGGAGCCACCGCGGCTCTTGAGCCAGCTGTCAGCCGAGCGGGGATCCGTATGTCCCATCCATTCTTGGACGTCGGCAGGAGGAACAGCGTGGAGATAGGACGCGAACGTATGTCGGAGGTCATACAAGTCGAATCTGACGATGCCCGACTTCTTCACGGCAGCGTCCATCGCGGGAGTCCAGACATCCCGGTAGAAGTTGCGCACGGCGTAGAATCCGCCTTTCGGCGATCGCACCACGTACCCGTCCAGCGGTTGGGGCTGAAGCTGTCAAGGACGACGTGAATTCCCCACTTGTGACGATGGGAATTCCCCACCCTCTGGGCGGCCGGTGATGGCTGGTCGGAGGGCGGCGATGGTGTCGCGGTGGCGGCGCATGCGGTAGCTGTCGCCGGTGATCGAGAGGACT
>JBBSNY010000054.1:0-16376 GCA_038260305.1 Solirubrobacterales bacterium | reverse complement strand
TCCCCGCGGCCGCGGCCGCGCGGGCGGCGATGGGCCGGGCGGCTGGGCGGACCGCCGCCACCGCCGCGCGCGGCGCCGCCTTCGCGCGCGGCGCGATCAGCAGCGCGAAGCGCGTGCGCGCCGCGCCGAACGTGTACGTGACCGAGTAGCGCTGACCACAGCGATACGGACCCGCCGCTGCGTAGCGCCAGCGCCCGGGTCGGCCGTGCGTGAAGCGCGCGCTCGAGACGAGCCGCCCGCCGCCGTCGTGCAGTTCGGCGCCGACGTCCGCCGCTCCTCGCACGCCGATTTGCAGCATCCGGCGGCCGGAGACGAGCGCCCCGCAGGCCCCGACGGCCGGCGGCGCGAGGACGGTCACGGCGGCGGGGCCGGGCGCGGGGGCGTAGCCGGCGGCGCGCCGGTCGAGCCCGTGGCAGAGCGCCGAGCGCGGCACCCAGCCGCGTCGCTTGACGTGGCCGTTCGCCATCCCGCCGAGCCAGGGGTTGCGCGCGCGGCGCGTGACGGTCAGCGTGTCGCCGACGTACAAGAGGCCGATCGCGCGGTTCAGCGGGCGGTCGCGCAGATAGATGAGCGGCGCGCAGACGCGCCTGAGCTGGGGCTTGGTCAGCGGCGTTCCCGGGCGTCCGGCGGGCGGGTGCGCCGCCAGCTCGCGTGCGGCCAGCGCCGCACGCCTGCCGCGCGCCGAAGGCCGGCAGAAGGCGTTCACGAGCACCCACCCGCGCAGGAACGGGCGCTTGGTGGTGACGCCGAGCGCCCACGCGCCCTCGAAGTGGTAGCGGCGCAGGTCCCTGCCGGCGGCGACCCGGCCGACGCTCGGACCCTGCGGCCACTTGCGCACCCGCGCCGGCTCACACAGCTTGCGCACCGTGCCGTGCGTGGCATGCGCGCGCCGCTGCACGGTGTTCGCGCTTGCCGGCAGCGCGACCGCGAGCAGCGCCAGGAGGGCGAGGGCGAGCAGCGGGTTGTGTCTCACACGAAGCTCAACGCGGCGCGCGGCGCGAAGGTTGCGTCCGCGCCGGGTTCAGGACGCGAGCGCGTGCACGTCGGTGCGTCGCATCCACGCATCCGGATCGTGCAGCTCCGCGACGCTCGGCAGCATGTCGGGTCCGTCGAAGACGCGATGCAGCGCCGCCGGCCCGCCGGCCGCGGCGACCGCGTCGCAGAAGCGCTTGCCGTCCTCGTACTGGCGCATCTTCGCATCGAGGCCGATCAGCCGCTCGAGCAGCGCAAGCAGCGGCGGGCGCTCGCGGCGGCGGCGATCGAGCGCGTCGCGCAGCTGCGCGAGCGACGGCAGCGCCTGCGCGCCGACGACGTCCATGACGTGCTCGGCGTGCCCTTCGACGACGCCCATGACGCCCTGGATGCGGCCGAGCAGCTCGCGCTGGGCGCCGCCCCCGAAGGCTCCCATGAGGCCGTCCTGCTTGGCGGCGTCGACGCGCTCGCGCAGCTCGTCGAGCGACGGCAGCCGCAGCAGCAGCGCGCGCGGGTCGAGCTTCAGATCTAGCGCCGCCAGAAGCTCCTGCAGCAGGCCGGCGAGGTAGGGCCGCAGCCACGGCACGGACGTGAACTGGACGGCGTGGGTGACCTCATGGAAGGCAATCCACGTCAGCAGCTGCAGCGGATCGGCCTCCAGGCGCTGCGCCGCACGCGCGATGTTCGGCGCGACGAACAGCAGGCGCGCAGGCGCGTCGGGGTCGGCGAAGGCGAACTCGTACTGGCCGAGCACGCGCTGGGAGAGATATCCGGTGAGCGCGCCGGCCTCGGCCGAGATCAGTCCGCCGGCGGCCTTCGCGGCCGTCGCGGCGAGTGGGCCCGTGCTCGCGAGGCGCTCGCCGATCGGGTCCAGCAGCGCGCCCATCGAGTCGACGTTGGCGGCGATCCACGCGGGCCGCTGCACGGCCTCGGGCACCGGCAGCGCGATCCGTGGCGTCAGGCCGGTGTACGTGACGACGCGCAGCTTCGCGTCGGTGCAGATGGTGACGAGGTCGCCGGGCAGCGGCGGCGGCGAATCGCCGTCGTCGCGCGATCCGCGGGCGATGGCGTTGGCGATGCGGCGGGTCAGTGCGCGATCGATCACCTACCCATCATGGCGAACGGCGCATCCCGGCCGGTCGGGCCCCGTTGGTCAGCGCGACCGTGGCGACCGCGGTTGCCGTGGTCGCCGCGGCGCGGACGGTCGGGTTCAGGCGACGATCGAGACGAGCCGCGCGAGGCCATCGGCGCTGCGTGCGCCGACGACCGCCGAGTGCGGCTCGAGATCCAGGGGGGCGCCGAGCGGGTCCTCGAAGGCCGGGAACGCGATCTGCGCGCCGGCCTCGCGGGCGATGAGCTGCGCGGCCGCGATGTCGACCGAGCGGGTGCGCCACAGCGTCAGCATCCCATCGCAGCGCGCCGGAGCGAGCTGGCACATCGAGATCGCGATCGAGCCGAGCGCGCGGACGCGGTGCGCGTTGGCCTCCAGGCCGGCCATGCAGGGCGTCATCCGTTCCGGCGACGCGGATTCGAAGACGACGAGCTCGAGGCGGCCGTCGCGCATCCGCCGCTCCGGGGGCGGTTCGGGCAGTGGCACGCCGTTGAGGTATGTGCCCTCGCCGCGACGCGCGGACCATTCCTCGTCGACGCCGAAGTCGTAGACGTAGCCGAAGACGACATCGGCCATCGTCGGGCCGTCGGCGACGGCGATCGACAGCGAAAAGCTGCGCATCCCGCGCTTGGCGTTCAGCGAGCCGTCGAGCGGGTCGATGACGACGCGCACGTCGCCACCGCCGTACTCGACGATCCCGCGCTCCTCGCTGATCGCGGTGAAGCGCGCACCGGCGGCGTGCAGGGCGTCGAGCTGGGCGAAGACGGCGTCCTCGGCGAGCTGGTCGATGACGAGCGTACGGTCGCCGCCCTCGCCGCGATCACCGGTCTCGATGACGCGCTCGCGGCTCGTCGGGTGCTCGACGAGGACATCGCGCAGACCCTGCGCCGCTGTGCGGCAGGCCGTCAGCCAGTCGGCCTGCAGCGCCGTCGAGATCTCCGTCATCGCGGGGCATACTAGGCGAGTGTCTGCGTCATCGGGCCTCGCCTTGCCATCGAAGCTCAGCGCGGCGCAGGCCCGCGCGGTCACCCATCGCGGCGGGCCGCTGCTCGTGCGCGGAGCGGCAGGCACGGGCAAGACGACGGTCCTCGTCGCGCGCCTGCAGTGGCTCGTGGCGCAGGGCGCCGCGCCCGAGTCGATCCTCGTCCTGAGCCCGTCCAGCGCCGCCGCCGCTTCCATGCGCCGCCGCGTCGAGGACGCGCTGGACCGCCCGTACGAGGAGCTCGCGGTCCACAGCGTGCGCGAGCTCTGCGCGCGGCTGCTGCGAGACGAGACCGCCGAAGCAGGCGTCGATCCGTTCTTCGCGCCCGCGACGCGCGCCGATCGCCTCGCGGTGCTGCTTGACCGCATGGACGACCTGCATCTGCGCCGCCACGACATCGGCGGGCGCCCGGCGGTGCTCCTTGCCGGGGTCATCGATCGCATCGACCGGCTGAAGGACGAGCTCGTGTCAGCCGTCGACTACGCCGCCTGGGCCGACGCGCTGCCGACCGACGACGACGCGCTACGCGATCGCGCCGCGCGCGAGGTCGAGTTCGCGCGGCTGTACCTCGACCACGACCGTCTGCTCGCCGAGGAGGGCGCGCTGGACGCCGGCGAGCTCGTGCTGAGAGCGATCGCGATGCTGCGCGAGCGCCCGCACGTCCGCGCCCGAGTCGCCGAGCGCTACCGCCACGTGCTCGTCGACGAGCTTGCCGATCTCGGCTTCGCGCCGGCGTTGCTCGTCGAGCTGCTCGCCGCCGAGCACGGGTCGATCACCGTGACCGCCGACGAGGACCAGGCGGCGCGGCGGTTGCGGGCGGCGGCCGCCAAGAACGTGCGCGACTTCGAGGCCGCGCATCCGGCGGCGGCCGTCGTGCGGCTTGAGGTCTCGCAGCGCTGCCCACAGCAGGTGCTCGAGGCCGCGCGCGCGATCGTCGAGCCGATCGCCGGCCGGCTCACGTCGGCCGTCAGTGGCCCGCCGGGCGGCACGGTGCGCTTCTGGCAGGCCGACGACGAGCGCGCGCAGGCTCAGGCGGTCGCGGCGGAGGTCGAGCGCCTCGTGCGCGACGGCGTCGCACCCGAGCGCATCGGCGTGCTCGTGCGCTCGCTGCGTGACGAGGGGCGTGACGTCGGCGTCGCCTTCGAGGAGCGGGCGATCGGGTTTCGGACCGTCGGCGAGGCGGACTTCTTCGCCCAGACGGAGGTCCGCGACGTGCTCGCCTGGATGCGGCTGCTCGCCGATCCCAACGACGCCGGCGCCGTCGTGCGCGCGCTCGGCCGGCCACCGGTCTCGCTGCGCTCGGTCGACCTCGCGCGCTGCGTGCAGATCGCGCGCCGGCGCAAGCTCGACATGGTCTCGGCGCTCGTCGCGGCGACCGAGTCGCCGCAGCTTCCGCCCGAGGCCCGCGAGCGCATCCAGGTCTTCCTACGGCTGTACCGCGAGTCGGCGCGCACGCTGGACTCAGATCGCCCGGACCTCTTCGTGCATCGGCTGATCGAGCGCCTCGGGCTGCGCCGCCAGCAGGTCTTCAGCGCCCAGGCCGACGTCGTCGAGCGGCTCGTGCACCTCGCGCGGCTCGGCGAGCTCGCCACCTCCTACGCGCGCCGCGCCCCGCACGCGACGCCGCGCGACTTCGCGCGCTACGCGGCGGCGGTCGCCGAGACCGAGCTGCGCGACGAGGACGCCGCGTCGCCGCGCGCGGGCGCGGTCCAGGTCATGGCGCTCGACGCCGCCGCCGGGCGCGAGCTCGACTGGGTGTTCGTGCTCGGCCTGACGTCGGCGCGGATGCCGGGTGCGCGGCTGCGGGCCGCCGAGCCGATCCCCGACGCGCTGCTGCGCGAGACGCTCGGGCCGGACGACCGCGCCGCCCACGTCGCCTCGATGCGGCGCCTGCTGCACGTCGCGGTGACCCGCGCCGGCGTCGGCGTCGTGCTGGCCTACCCGGCGCGTGCGGCGAGCGGGGCGCTGCAGCCGCCGTCGCCGTTTGCGGAGGAGGCGCGGATCGCGCTCGGAGCCGAGTGGGAGCTGCTCGAGGAGGAGCTGTTCGGACCGGCCGAGGCGCTGCACGCAACCTTCCAGGCGCTACGCGACGAGCTGCTGTCGGACGTCGCACGGGTCGGCAAGGGGCTCGGCGACCTGCGTCTGGACACCGATCTCGACATCACCCATGGGGTGGCGCGCTACCTCGAGCTCGTCAAGGTCGCGGCGCTGCTCGAACGCCCGGCGGGGCAGTCGGTGGCGGAGGCGCTCGCGCCCGTCAACGCGCTGCTCTCCGCGTCGGTGTCCCCGATGCAACGAGAGATCCTCCAGACCTCGTCGCTGGACGAGCTGCTGCTCGATGCCGAGCGCGACGACCGCGCGCGCGCCGCGGCCCTCGCGGCGCGCACCGAGCCGTCGTTGATCGCCTTCCTGCCGCGCCGCGGCGACGGGCTGATGCTGTCGGCGTCGGACATCGAGACCTACCGCGCCTGTCCGCTGCGCTACAAGTTCGCGCGCGTGCTGCGGGTGCCGCAGGAGCCGACGATCAACCAGCGCTTCGGGATCCTCGTGCACCAGGTGCTCGAGCGCTTCCACCAGGCGTCCGAGCCGCAACCCGACCTGCTCGGGATGCTCGACGGCGCGTGGCCCAGGCACGGCTTCGGCGACTCCGACGAGGAGCGCCAGCTACGCGCGAAGGCGACGCTGGCGCTGCGCCGCTACGAGCAGCGCATCGCCGCCGAGCCCGTCGAGCCGGTGTGGTTCGAGCGCGCGTTCGCGTTTCGGATGGGGGCGCACACGCTGCGCGGCCGCGTCGACCGCGTCGACCGACTGCCGGGGGGCAGCTACGAGCTCATCGACTACAAGACCGGCCGCCCGCGCTCGGCGGCGGCTTTGAAGGAGGACGTGCAGCTGTCGCTGTACGCCGTCGGCGCGCGCGAGGCATGGCAGCTGGATGCCTCGGAGCAGTCCTACCTCTACGTGCTCGACGACGAGAAGGTCCGCGTCCCGAGCGACGTCATCGACGCCGACTGGATCGCCGACACGGTCGACGAGGTCGGGGCCGGCATCCTCGCGCAGGACTTCGAGCCGACGCCGTCGCACACCGCGTGCTCGATGTGCGACTTCCGGATCGCGTGCCCGGCCTCCGAGCGCTGAGAGGCCGCCGGAGTAGATCGCCGATGTGCATCCGCCGCACGGGGCATGCTACGTCGCATGAGCGACATCCTCATCTCCACCATGAACGACCTGCCCGGCTATGAGGTCGTGGCGGTCCACGGCGAGGTCTACGGGCTCATCGTCCGCTCGCGCAACGTGTTCTCGAACATCGGCGCGGGCTTTCGCACGATCGTCGGCGGCGAGGCCAAGGGCTACACGAAGTTGTTGTCCGACAGCCGTGACCAAGCGGTGCAGCGGCTCGCCGAGGCGGCCCGCCAGAAGGGCGCCAACGCAATCCTCGCGATGCGCTTCGACTGCAACGAGATCGGCGACATCATGAGCGAGGTGGCGGCATACGGCACGGCCGTCACCGTGCGGAAGCTCGCGTAGCGAAGCATTTACCGCTGCGTCGTGCGCGAGTCGAGCGGCACGGTCGTCAACATCGCAAGCCCGTCACCGAGCTGCCTACTTGTGTCTGGTAGGTCGGCGGCGGATTACCCGCACATCGATGTGCGGGCAATCCGTACAATTTGACACGATGAACCCGTTTGACTACCAGGGTCCCGTGGGGCCGGCTCGGCTCATCGATCGTCGCACTGAGCTCGACGCCCTCCAGCACGCCGCCGCAGACAGAACCGCCATCCGGCTGGCGGCACCACGGCGGTTCGGCAAGACGACGCTGCTGGATGCGCACGTCGCCGCGATGCGTGCTGTGGGCCATCGAGCGGTGCGGGTCGACCTCTCGAGGGTCGCCACCGTCGGGGACGCCGCGGCACGGTTCGCGGGCGCGTTCGCCGTCTTGCCCGCCGACCCTCGCCGCAGCGTGGGCCGCTGGGCGGCCCGGCTCGGGGTCAGCGCAACTCTCGGGCCGGCGACCGTGCAGGTCGGTCCACGCCCGCCGCGGCTGGGCTCAGAGGATGCTCGCGCTGCACTCCTCGAACTACTCGACGTACCGCTCGCTCTCGCTCAGGCCGACGCCGGCTTGACGGTCGTGTGCCTCGATGAGTTCCAGGATCTGCTCGTGGCCGACGACGCGCTCGACGGGCTCGTTCGATCCGTCATCCAGCACCACGGCCAGGCAGCCGCCTATGTGTTCGCGGGTAGCCAGCCGTCGCTGATGCGTGCCCTCTTCAGCGATCAGGAACGCCCGTTCTACGGGCAGGCGCGGCCGTTGGAGCTCCCACCCCTGCCGCTGGACGAGGCGGCCAACGACATCGCCCGTCTGTTGGACGCTGACGATCTGCTGTCGGCGGCCGGGAGCGCCGTCGACGAGCTGCTCGCGTTCACCGGCGGGCATCCGCAGCGCACGATGCTCCTCGCCCACCATCTCTACGACCTCCTCGACGCCGGGCAGCCGTTCGACGATCCGGCGATGGAGGCGATAGAGCGTGGCCTGCTCGAAACGCGCGACGCACATCAGGCGCTGTGGGACGCGCTGCCACGAGTCGAGCGCAACGTCTGCGTGGCACTCGCCGACGGCCGGGCTCCGGCCGGTTCGGGCGTGGCCAAGGAGCACCGCGTCGCCCGATCCACGCTCCAGGACGCGCTCCGGCGGCTGCTAGCTGATGGCCGCCACGTACATCGCGGGCATTCCGGGGCGCCGTACCTGCTCGATCCGCTGTTCGCCGAGTGGTTGCGGCGGCGATGAGGCGCAGGCCGTCGGATGAGGGCCGAGTTCTGAGCGCTGTCAAGCTTCGTCGTATAAGCGACATGCTCATCTCCACCCTGAATGACCTGCCCGGCAAGGAGGTCGGCGACATCATGAGCGAGGTCGCGGCCTACGGCACGGCCGTCACCGTCCGAAAGCTCACGTAGTGGACGGCATCCGCCGCGCGATCCCGGTCGTGCACACCGATGACCCCGAGGGAACCCGCGCGTTCTACGTCGACCTGCTCGGCTTCCGCGTCGCGATGGATCAGGGCGGCATGTTCATGCTCGTCTCGCCGACGGTCCCGACGACGCAGGTCATCGTCGCCTGGGCGAGCGATGACGCGAGCGATCCCGAGGTGCTGCGCGTGAACATCTCCGTCGAGGTCGCCGACGTCGACGCGGCCCACGCCGATGCCGTCGCCCGCGGACTCGACATCGTGTACCCCTTGACCGACGAGCCGTGGGGGATCCGGCGCTTCTTCGTGCGCGAGCCGAGCGGGACGGTCGTCAACGTCGCCAGCCACGTCGCCGACCTCTCCGAGCGCTAGACCTTCTGCAGCCGCTGGTGCGGCTCGGGCGGCAGCGCCACGGAGATCGCATCGCCGGGGCGCACGACGCCACTCTCGAGGACGATGCCCATGATCCCGGACTTGCGCACGATCTCGCCGTTGGCATCGCGGTCGAGCGTGGCATTCATGAGACCGGGCTGGATCCCGTCGAGCTGCGCGCAGGGGTTGCGCAGGCCGGTGACCTCGACCACGGCCTCGTCGCCGAGGTGCAGGCGCGCCCCGACGGGCAGGCCGAGCAGGTCGATGCCCGTCGTCATGACGTTCTCGCCCATCTCGCCCGGCCGCAGCCCGGGGAAGCCCTGCGCGGCGAGCTCCTCGTGCAGCTCGGCGTGGATGAGGTGGACCTGGCGCAGGTTCGGCTTCGTGGGGTCGCGGCGCACGTGCGAGCGGTGCTGGACGGTCTCGCCTAGGTGCGCGTCGCCCTCTACGCCGAGCCCGGCGAGCAGCGTGATGGCGTCGGCCGCCGGCATGCTCATCGTGTGCGACGCGCTCGCGCTGACAGCCGCGACGAAGCCGGTGGGTAGCGGCGCGCTACCCGGCACTGCCTCAGCGCTCGGGGCCCTGCTGGCGCAGGAAGCGCTGGAACTCGCTGGCGATCGCGTCGCCCGAGGGAAGCTCACCCGGGCCGAGCGGGGTGCTGTCCTGGCCGGCGGCCTCCTCGAGGCGCTCGACGAACGCCTGCACCTCGGGGTCGGACTGCACGGCGCGCGACACCTGGCGCTCGTAGTCGCCGGTCGCGTTCTCGAGTTCCGTCGCGTCGACGGACACTGCGACGAGGCTCTCGATCTTGCGTACGAGCGCCAACGCCGCCTTCGGGTTCGGCGCGGCGGCGACGTAGTGCGGGACGCTCGCCCACAGGCTCGCCGACGGCAGGCCGGCGTCGGCGCAGGCCGTGTGCAGGACGCCGACGATCCCCGTCGGGCCCTCGTAGGTCGTCTCCGGGACGCTGAGCTTCTCGACGAGCGCGGCATCGGACGCGAGGCCGGTGATGGCGACCGGATGCGAGTGCGGGACGTCCGCGAGCAGGGCGCCCATCGTCACGATGAGCTGCGTGCCGAGCGCCTCGGCAAGGTCGATGATGTGCTGGCAGAAGGAGCGCCAGCGCATTGACGGCTCCGGCCCCTGGACGAGGATCAGGTCGCGCGGGGCGCGCGGGACGCGAGCGGCGTAGATCTCGATCCCGGGCCACGTGATCTCGCGCTTGCGGTCCTCGGTGAAGCCGATCTGCGGCCGCGTCGCCTGGAAGTCGTAGAAGTCCTCGGAGTCGATGCGCGCGAAGCGCTCGGCCTTCAGCGACTCGCCGATGAACGTCAGCGCCGCCGACGCGGCGTCGCCGGCATCGTTCCAGCCGCTGAACGCGCAGATGATCGCGGGGGCTCGGAGTCCGTCGGGCCGGCTCTCCCAGATCAAAGGCTGCATCCGATTCAAGGTACATCATGGGCAGATGCGGTCTGCCACCTTTTCGACACGATGACGATCGCGACGCTGCGCGCGGGCCAGGAGCTCGAGGGGGTCTTCGCCTGCACGCGCAAGGATCGGCTCATGTCGCGCGGCGGCATGCCGTACCTCGCCGTCGAGCTGCGCGACCGCACCGGCGCCGTCCAGGGGCGGGCCTTCCGCGACGCGGACGTGCTCGCCGGGCGCTTCGATCGCGGCGACCTCGTGCGCGTCGCCGGTCGCGTCGAGCGCTTCCGCGACGAGCTCCAGGTCGACCTGCGCACGATCGGCCGCGCCGCCGCCGGCGAGGCGGACCCGGCCACGTTCCTGCCGGTCGCCTACCGCGACCTCGACGAGCTCGACGGCTTCCTCGAACACCTCGCCCGCGAGGTCCACGACGCCGGCCTGCAGGCGCTGCTGGGCAGCCTGCTCGACGACACGACGTTGCGCGAGCAGTGGCGCCGCGCGCCGTGCACCCGGACGGGGCACCACGCTTACCTCGGCGGCTTGCTCGAGCACACGGTCGCGGTCGGGACGCTGGCGATGGAGGCCTGCCAGCTGCACCCGCGGCTGGACTCCGACCTGCTCGTCACGGCGGCGCTCGTCCACGACCTCGGCAAGACGCGCGAGTTCACGTACGGCGCGGAGATCGGCCTCACGGATGCCGGCCGCCTGCTCGGCCACGTCGAGCTCGGCCTCGCGCTGCTGCGCGACCGCGCGGCGACGATCGGGGCGCTCGACAACAGCCGCTTCATCGCGCTCGCGCACTGCGTCCTGTGTCATCACGGCGCGGACGGGAACCCGGGCCCACCCACCCGCAGGTTCGGCTCGGCCGAGGCGCTCGCGCTGTACCGCCTGAACGCCCTCGACGCGTCGATCAAGGAAGCGCTCGAACACGGCCTCAAGTAGGAACGGGATCCTCGGCCGGCGGTGTGCCGGGCGGCTCGCGCAGTGCGCGCCGCACGAGCTGCGCCGCGACATAGAGGATCAAGAGCGCGAAGGCGACCTTGAGGACGCGCTCCGGGACGGCATTGGCGATCACGGCGCCGAGCGCCGCGCCGGCGACGGCGAGGCCGCCAAGCAGCGCGGCGGTGCGCAGGTCGACGTTGCCCTGGCGATGCTGGCGCCAAGCACCGACGAGCGCGACCGGGATGATCGCCAGCAGCGACGTCGCCTCGGCGTCGACCTGGGTCAGGCCGAGCCCGAGCGTTAGCGCCGGCACGAACAGCGCGCCGCCGCCGACGCCGAGCAGGCCGGCGGCGACGCCCGCGACGAAGCCGATCAGCAGCGCCTCGATCATCGCGCCAACAGGTCCCCGGCGACGACGACGAGCAGCGCCGCGAAGATCAGCGAGATCGCTCGCGTCGAGATGTGGCGCTGCAGCTGCGTGCCGGCGACGACGCCGGCGACCGCCGGGATGCCGACGAGGATCCCGTCGCCGAGGTGGACGTTGCCGTAGGCGCCGTGCACGGCCGTCGCGACCGCCGCGATGATCACGATCGCCGCGAGCGACGTGCCGGTCGCCCGGCGCTCGCCGAAACCGAGCCACAGGACGAGCAGCGGAACGATGACGACGCCGCCGCCGACGCCGAACAGGCCGCTGAACAGGCCCGCCATCGTTCCGATCGCCGCCAGCGTGGTGGTCCGGCTGGACGGCATGGGCGGCATACTAGAAGTCATGTCCGCCGCTACCACGCTTGCCGAGGTCCTCGCCCCGATGCGAGCAGATCCGGCCCGCGCGGCCGTCCTGCTCGACATCGACGGGACGCTCGCCCCGATCGTCCGTCACGCCGACGACGCCCACATCCCGGAGCCGACGCGCGCGCAGCTCATCGCGGTCGCCAAGCGCTACGGCCTCGTCGGTTGCATCAGCGGACGCCAGGCGCAGGTCGCCCGCCGGATCGTCTCGCTGGGCTCGATCGCCTACGTCGGAAACCATGGGTCCGAGCTGCTGCCCGCCGGCGGCGGAGCGGTCGAGATCGACCCCGAGATCGCCGCTCACGAGCCGGCCGTGCGGGCCTTCGCGCGCGCCGTCTGGACGCCCGAGCTGCAACGTGTGCGCGTGCGCCAGGAGGACAAGCGGGCGATCGCGGCCTTCCACTGGCGCGGCGCGCCCGACGAGGCCGCCGCCGAGCACGCCCTGCGGGTGATCGCCGATCGCGCCGAGTCCGAGGGGCTCTACATCCACTGGGGCCGCAAGGTTCTCGAGGTGCGCCCGCCGGTCGAGATGAACAAGGCCCGCGGGGTGCGCCGGCTGCTTGGCGGCATGGACTTTGCCGCCGGCCTCTACGTCGGCGACGACCGCACCGACATCGACGCCTTCGACGGGCTGCACGCGCTCGTCGAGGAGGGCGAGCTCGCGGCTGCGGTCTGTGTCGGCGTGCGCTCCGACGAGACGCCTCCCGAGCTCGAACAGGCGGCCGACCTGCTCGTCGACGGGCCGGTCGGCGTTCGCGAGCTGCTGACGGCGCTCCTGTAGCCCCCCGATGCGCTTCGTCGATTTCCTTCGCGCGGCCGTCCTGCTGTGCGGCGGCGCGGCGACGGCGCTGGCGGCCGTGACGGTGCTGGCGTCTGGCTCGAGCACGACCGGCGACGTGCTCGTGCTCTTCATCGCCGGCTGGTGGCTCGTCGCGTCGATCATCGGCGCCTGGATGGGTCGGCAGGCGCAGACGAACTCCCCGATCGCGCGGCTCCTGGCGTCGGCGAAGTCGACGACGTCGCTGCCCGAACAGCGGCCTGGAGCGCTCCTGCTCAACCGGATGTGGCCGCTGCTCTTGTCGACGATCCTCGCCCTCGGCCTCGGGCTCATCGCGCCGCAGATCCCCGGCATCGCGACGGGCTTCGCCATCATCGCCGCGCTCGCCTGGCGCCGCCAGGAGGCGGCCGTGTCGGCGATAGAGGAGCGCGACGGCGTCGCGTTCTACGTCGAGCCGACCTCGCCGCTGAAGCCGATCAAGCTCATCCGCGCCCCCGGCTTCCGGCGCGACATGGTCTCGGTCAACGGAGCCGCGCGCTAAGTGCGCGAGGCTCACGACCCGACACTTTTGCCGCGCCGCGGCGTTGGAGGTCGCATGCTCCGCCCCGCTGCCGCTGCCGCTGCCGCTCTCGCCCTCGCGTTGCTGTTGGCGTCGTCGATCCCGGCGAACGCCAAACCCTCGAAGCACCGCACGGCCTGCCAGCGCCTGGCGGGCACGGACCGGGCGCCCGCGAAGTCGGTCAAGCTCGTGCGACGCCTCAACGGCGACCGTGGCAGCGACCTGCTCGGCTGCGTGCTGCCGGCAGGCCGGGTGCGCACGATCGCGTCGAGTGAGCACTACGACACGGCCGACTCCCGCTATCACGTCGTCAGCGTCGCGGGCCGGTTCGTGCTGCTGTCGCTGGCCGCAGGCAACCAGTACGCCTACATCGAGCGCACGTCGGTCTGGGATCTGCGCACGGGCCACCGGTACACGATCGCGAGCCTATGCTCGCCGACCGGCGGCGGCGACTGCGCGAACGGCGGGTCGACGAGGGCCTCGGCGGTGTTCGTCACGCCCGCAGGACGCGCGGTCGCGGCCATCGTGCCCGCGCCCGATGGCGCCCCGAGCCCCTCCGGGCCGGTCACGATCGCGGGTTTCGCCCCCGGCGGCGCGCGCAGCGACCTCGACAGCGGCCCGCTAGCCGAGATCCCGCCGGCGTCGCTCGCGCTGCGCGGCAACGTCGCGTCATGGACGCACGGCGGCGCGCCCCGCAGCGCCGATCTCAAGCCACCAGGCTGACGAGCCCCACGAGCAGCGGCGCGAGCACGAGCGCCGGTAGGAAGTTGCCGACCTTGACGTCCTTGAGCTCGAGCAGCTTGAGCGAGATCCCGATGATGAGGACGCCCCCGGTCGAGGTCATCGCGTCGAGGGCCTCGCCCCGCAGCAGCCCGTCGAAGAGGCCCGCACCGAGCGTCAGCGCACCCTGCACGACGAGCACGGTGCCGGCGGCCAGCGCGACCCCGACGCCGAGCGTCGAAGCCAGCGCGATCGAGGCGAAGCCGTCGAGCAGCGACTTCGTCGCCAGCGGCTCGAGGTTGCCGCGCAGGCCGTCCTCGAACGAGCCGATCACCGTCAGCGGGCCGACGCAGAACAGCAGGCTCGCGGTGAAGAACGCCTCGCTGATCGTCGACTGCGAGCCGCCACGCTGCAGCCGAGTCTGCAAGCGATCGCCGAGCCGCGCGAGCCGCCCCTCGATGTCAAGCGCCTCGCCGATCAGGCCGCCGACGAGGACCGCGCCGAGCACATAGAGCGGGCTCGTCGCGCGCCACGCCAGCGCGAGGTCGATGCCGATGACCGCGGTCACGAGGCCGAGCCCGGCGAGGACGCGCTGCTGCAGCCCGGGCGCCAAGCGGCCGCCGACCGCGACGCCGATCGCCGTGCCGGCGAGGACGGCGGCGACGTTGATGAGCGTGCCGACCGGCATGCCGCCGAGCGCGCTGAAGGGGACTGAGAGCTCGAGTCCGGTGGCGGTCACGCGATGCGGGAGGATGCCAGGCCGATGCCCGGCACAGACATCCTGCTCGTCTCGCTCGGCTCGACCGCCGGCCTGCGCGCCGCCGAGGCGGAGCTCGCCGGCGCCCTGCGCCGCGCCGGCGCCACGGTCGAGGTCGTGGCCGCGAAGCCGCCCGCCGAGGTTCGCACGCTCATGCTCACCGACCTCGGTTGGGCGCGGGCGGCGCGCGCCGCAGCACAGGCCGGGATCGCCCAGCACGACCCACGGACCGTGGTCTACTCGACCGTCACCGCCGCGCTGCTGTGGCCGCGCCCCGGCGCGATCCGCTTCGACGCGCCGGCCGCGGCGAACCGTCCCGGCCGACACGGCCTCTGGCAGCGCCCGCTAGAGCGCCGCCGGCTGGCCGCCGCGTCGCTGCTCGTGCCGCAGGATCCGGGCGCGCTGGACGAGACGCCGCGCCCGCACGCCGACGCGGTCATCGTCCCGATCCCGGTCGAGCCTTCCGGCCCGCCGGCGCCGGAGCGCGACATCGCCGCGATCACGTACGCCGCCAACCCGCACAAGAAGGGCCTCGACGTCGTGCTCAGGGCGTGGGCGCGCGCGCGGCGCGGCGACGAGGAGCTCGTCGTCGCCGGCTCGGCCGCGCCGATCGACGCGCCCGGGGTGCGCGTCGCCGGGATGCTCGACCCGGCCGAGTACCGCGCGCTGCTGCGGCGCGCGCGGGTGTTCGTCTGCGCGCCGCGGCGCGAGGACTACGGCCTCGCCCAGCTCGAAGCGCTCGCCGACGGCTGCGTGCTCGTCACGACCGCCGCTCCCGGCCCCTACGCCGCCCTCCCGCTCGCGCGTGCGCTCGACGAGCGGATCGTCGCCGAGCACCCCGGCGCGCTCGGCGCCGCGTTGCGCCTCGCGCTCGACACGCCGACCGAGGACTACTCCGCTCGCGCCACCGCCGCGATCGCACCGTTTCGCCGCGACGCGGTCGACGCAGTCGTGCGCGACGAACTGCTGCCGCGCCTGCTGGACGCGTAGAGACAGCGCCGCACAGCCCGCTCGCCAGCCTCGACGCCGGCCGCGCGCGCCGCGACAGCGACGCCGGGCCGGGTCTTCGGCCGCCGGCGCGGTCGTCATCAACCTGTCGTTCGTAGCCCTGGCGATGGGCTGCGAGCCGCCCTGGCTACACGCCTCCGGCGCTGCGGCGAGCGGCATCGCCCCGCTCGTCTGCCACCTCTACTGAGGCGGCTACTGGGCGCTCACTGAGGGTCAACCGGTGCTCGGGCGGTCCACTCCATGACGGCTTGCTCGACATGCGCGGGGCCTGTCACGTGGGCACCAGCGTCTGCGGCATGATCGGTGGCTGACTGTGCTGCTGCCAGGACGTGCCGGACACTGCGCGTCTGGGAATACGACGCGCCGAGCGTCTTCACCGCGTCGTCCGTGAACACCTCCGCGATTGCAGCCGCCGGCTCGCCGCGACTGAGTCGGTGAGAGATGATGCTGCTCATGGCAGCAGTTGCGCTCTCTCCGTCGAACTGAGGTAGCTCCACGAGGAGCAGGCTAGGAGCGATCCGCTGAAAGGGCTCTTGGGCAGCAATGTGGTCTTGGACAGCGATCACGAACGACGCATCGACCTCCCGCAGAAACGCCGTGACGGGCCCCTGAAAGAACGCCTCAACTCGCTCAGGCCCGGCGCTGCCGCCGATTGCGGCCTCGGTGTCCTCCAGGACGAAGACGGGCTGGAGGTTTCGATTGATGAGGATGCTGACAAGCCGATCGAGGCCTGAGAGGCGGTCTCCCGCCAGTTGGTTTGTCGCGAGCTGGGTCTGCAGGGTTTTCGTTTCCGCACGGACTTCAATCGGAAGCATGCCGCCGCCAAGCTTGCCCCCGATGTTGGCGGGGTCGCGGGTCGTTGTCAACGGCCATCGGTTTCTCCCCATTTCCGGCCATCGGTTCTCCCCGCTGGCGGCCACGTTTTCTCCCCACTGGCGGCCACTGGTTCTCCCCGCCGTGGTGGGTGCCGCGCTGTCGTCGCGGAGCCCTGAGGCCGTAG
>JBBSNY010000053.1:0-16805 GCA_038260305.1 Solirubrobacterales bacterium | reverse complement strand
GGGACCGCGTAAGCCATGCCACGAAGATCATCGGTAAGCCGTGTGCGGGAAAACCGCACGCACGGAATTGAAAGGGGAATGGGGAACCAGACCCGCCACCGGCGGGCACTGCGCCCCTGACTACCAATGGCGACGACGATCGAACACCCGCCCCCTATCGGGCCGCGCATCCGCGCGCTGCGCGACGCTATGGAGCTCAGCCTGCGCGATCTCGCCGACCGCTGCGGCGTCAGCGCACCGATGCTCAGCCAGGTCGAGCGCGGCGAGACGAGCCCGACGCTCGCGGTCGCGACGCGGATCGCGTCCGGCCTCGACCTCACCCTGTCGCAGCTCCTGCGCCTCGACGAGGGCGCCACCGTCGCGATCGTCCGCGCCGATCATCGCCGGCCCGGCACGAGCGACGCGGCCTCCGGTCACCAGGCGGAGATCCTGACGCCGCCGCTGCCCGGTCAGCGCGCCGAGCTCTCGCGCCACGTCCTCAAGGCGCAGGCGAAGACCGGCGGCCCGGGCGATCCCCCGATGCACGAGCCCGGCAGCCGCGAGACGGCGCTCGTACAGGAGGGCTGCGTCGTCCTGCAGTGCGACGGCGAGCGCTACGAGCTCGCCGCGGGCGACTGCGTGACCTTCGATGCCGACCTGCCACACCACTTCGAGAACCCCGGCTCCGACGACGCGGTCCTGCTCGCCGTCGTCTCCGCCGGCCTACGCAGGAGCTGACGCCATGACCGCACCGACGACGCTGTTCGACAAGATCTGGGCCGGCCACGAGGTCGCTCCGGGCCTGCTGTGGATCGACCTTCACCTCGTCCACGAGGTGACGAGCCCGCAGGCCTTCGACGGGCTGCGCCTCGCCGACCGCAAGGTCCGCCGCCCCGACCGCACGCTCGCGACGGCCGACCACAACGTCCCGACCGACGACACTCCGACCGCCGCCCGCATCAAAGACGAGCTCAGCCGCGTGCAGGTCCAGACGCTCGAGCGCAACTGCGCGCAGTTCGGCGTGCCGATCTACTCGCTGGGCTCTGACAAGCAGGGCATCGTCCACGTCATCGGCCCGGAGCTCGGCGTCACGCAGCCGGGCATGACGATCGTCTGCGGCGACAGCCACACCGCGACACACGGCGCGTTCGGTGCGCTCGCCTTCGGCATCGGCACGAGCGAGGTCGAGCACGTCCTCGCGACCCAGTGCCTCGTCTCGAAGAAGCCGAAGTCGATGCGGATCCTCTACACGGGCGAGCTCGGCTTCGGCGTCACCGCGAAGGACCTCATCCTCGCGACGATCGGTCAGATGGGCGTCGACGGCGCCGCTGGCCACGTCGTCGAGTTCGCCGGTCCGGCGATCGAGGCGCTCAGCATGGAGGGCCGGATGACCGTCTGCAACATGACGATCGAGGGCGGGGGCCGGGCGGGCATGATCGCGCCCGACGAGACGACGTTCGCCTGGGTCGCCGAGAAGGCCGCCATCGAGATCCCGTCCGAGTGGCGGGCCCTCAAGACCGTCGAGGGTGCCACGTTCGATCGCGAGATCACCGTCGACGCGAGCGCGATCAGCCCGCAGGTGACGTGGGGGACCGCGCCGGACATGGTCGCCGGCGTCGCCGACAGCGTCCCGCAGCCGACGACCGAGGGCCATGAGCGCGCGCTCGCCTACATGGACCTGCGCGCGGGGACCCCGATTCAAGACATCGCGCTGGACCGCGTGTTCATCGGCTCGTGCACGAACAGCCGCATCGGCGACCTGCGGGTGGCGGCCGAGGTCGTGCGCGGGCGCACGGTCGCCGCGACCGTGCACGCGATGGTCGTGCCGGGCTCCCAGCAGGTCAAGCTCGAGGCCGAGCGCGAGGGCCTGGACGAGATCTTCCGCGCCGCCGGCTTCGACTGGCGCGGCGCGGGCTGCTCGATGTGCCTCGGCATGAACCCCGACACGCTCGAGCCCGGCGAGCGCTGCGCGTCGACCTCCAACCGCAACTTCGAGGGCCGCCAGGGGCGCGGCGGCAGGACCCACCTCGTCTCACCGCAGATGGCCGCCGCGGCCGCCATCGAGGGCCGTTTCGTCGACATCAGGGAGTGGAGCTAATGGAGCCGATCGTGACGTTCGAGGGCGGCGTGTCGGTGCTCGACCGAGCCGACGTCGACACCGACCAGATCATCCCCAAGCAGTTCCTGAAGCGCGTCGAGCGCTCGGGCTTCGGCGAGTTCCTCTTCTATGACTGGGCGAAGGAGCCCGACTGGAGCCTGCCGCGCAACCCGATCCTCGTGACCGGGCGCAACTTCGGCTGCGGATCCTCGCGCGAGCACGCACCGTGGGCGCTGGAGGACTACGGCTTCAAGGCCATCGTCGCGCCGTCGTTCGCCGACATCTTTCAGTCCAACTGCACGAAGATCGGGCTGTTGCCGATCGCGATCGGCGAGGACGACGTGCGCGCGCTGATGGCGGTCGACAGCGCCGAGGTCGACCTCGAGGCGCAGGAGGTCCGCTGGAACGGCGGCAGCGCCTCGTTCGAGATCGATCCCGAGACCAAGCACCGCCTGCTCAACGGCCTCGACGACATCGCCCTGACGCTTGCGCAGGACGACGCGATCTCGGCGTACGAGGCCGAGCGCGAGCGGGCTGGTCCGAACACGACCGCGCTATGAGCGGCGGGGTCGTTCGCGACTGGGACGCGGACACCTATCACCGGGTGTCCGACCCCCAGGTCGCGATGTCGGCCGCGGTCCTCGATCGCCTCGAGCTCAGCGGCGACGAGACGGTGCTCGACGCCGGTTGCGGCTCGGGCCGCGTCACCAGGCTGCTGCTCGAGCGCTTGCCGCGAGGCCGCGTCATCGCCGTCGACGCCTCGGCCGGCATGGTCGCGCGAGCCCGCGAGGAGCTCGCCGGCCTGCCCGCCGACGTGCGCCGGGCCGACCTCGCGGCCCTGCGGCTGCAGGCCGGCGAGCAGGTCGACGCGGTCTTCTCGAACGCGACGTTTCACTGGATCGCCGACCACGACGCGCTGTTCGCGCGCCTCGCCGCGGCACTGCGGTCGGGCGGTCGGCTGAGCACGCAGTGCGGGGGAGAGGGCAACGTCGAGGCCGTCCATGCGACGGCGATCGCCGCGGCGACCGATGCCGGCCTCGCGTACCGCTTCGAGGGCTGGCCGCGCCCGTGGAACTTCGCCGGCCCCCAAGCGACCGCACGCCGACTGCACGGCGCCGGCTTCGGCGACGTGCAGTGCTGGCTACAGGCGTGGCCCGTCGAGCCCGACGAACCGCGCACCTACCTCGAGACGGTCTGCCTGCGCCCGCATCTCGAGCGCCTGGACGCAGCCGAGCGCGAGCGCTTCCTCGACGCCGCGATGGCGCGCCTCGGCAAGCGCGTCGCGCTCGACTACGTACGGCTGAACATCGTCGCGCGGCGGGTGTAGAAGCCCGCCGCGCGACAGGACGATCAGGCCGGCACCTGCTGGCGCGCCTGCCGCGGCGGGGCCTTCGCCAGCGACGGCATCCGCACGCCGCCGAGCGAGTACAGCCCGAGGACAAGCCCGACGAGCAGGAACGCCGCGCCGACGGCGATCCCGAAGAGCGAGATCTGCTCGGCCATGTAGCTCGTGTTCAGCGCGGTCGTCAGCGCGGTCTCGGTGATCCAGACGTTGCGGTTGGGGTTCGGCAGGCCCACGCCGTTGGGGAACTTGATGGCGACGGCGAGGTTGTCGGTGCCCTTGCCGTCCTTGGTGCCATAACGCGGCATCTGAGCGTACGTCTTGCCCTGGGAGGCGAGCAGCGCGTCCATCCGCATGTACTGCGCGAAGCAGCGGGCGTCGGCGCCGTTGTCGATCGCCTTGCCTTGCACCGAGCAGGTCGGAACGGCGATGGCGGTCAGTCCAGCGCCCTTGATCTTGCCCGCGACGACCGTAGGAGTCATTCCCGCCTCGCCGCGGATGGCCTCCTGGTTGAGTGCGTCGCGGACGGTCGAGCGTCCGTCGATGCCCTGCACGATGGCTGCGATGCCGAAGACGATCAGGATGGCTGCGGCGGCGACGCCCCCGAACCGGCGCGCGCGCGTGGATGGTGATGCGGTCTGCATGGGACTCCCCCTTCGAGAGGTGTGGATGACGGCCGCCCGAGGAATCGATCGGCGTGCCGTGATGCTCGACGGCCACCCCGCGCGCGGCGACCCCCCGCGGGGTGATCAGCGTCACCCCGCGGGGGTACGCGAATCACCCCTCGATCGGTATCAGCGGCCGCTACAGTCGACGCTGTGAAGTCGGAGGTCCCGATGCGTGTCATGACTGCGGAGCAACTGCTCCAATACAGCCACGAGCCATATCAGCAGGAGCTCATCGACGGGATCCTCTACGAGATGGAGCCCCCGGGCCAGGGTCATGGACGCGTCGCGATGCACGTCGGTTCGTCGTTGTACGCACACGTCGTCGAGCACGACCTCGGCATGACCTTCGGCGAGGCCGGCTTCCAGCTGACCTGGAATCCCGACACCGTGCTCGGGCCGGACGTGGCGTTCGTCGCGAAGCGTCGCGACGCCCCGGCGATCTCGGACCGTGGTTACTGGCAGGGGCCGCCGGACCTCGCGATCGAGATCGTGTCCCCCAACGACCGCCGCTCGCAGGTCGAGGGCAAGGCGCTCGCCTGGCTGCGCCACGGGACACGAGCCGTCGTCGTACTCGACCCGCCGCTGCGCACCGCAACCGTCTACCGAGCGCGCGACGACGTGCGCATCCTGATGGCCGACGAAGCGCTGGACCTGTCGGACGTCGTCCCGGGTTGGGCACCGCTCGTCGGCGACTTCTTCGCCTTCTGAACGACTGACATAGCCTCCGGTCCATGCCCAAGATCATCACCCTGCCCGGCGACGGGATCGGCCCGGAGATCATGGCGCCGACGCTTGAGCTCCTGCGCACGATCAGCGAGGATTTCAGCTTCGAGGAGCACGCCTTCGGCGGCGCCGCGATCGACCTGCACGGCACCGCGCTCACGGACGAGACGCTCGCGGCCTGCGAGGGCGCCGACGCCGTCCTGCTCGCCGCCGTCGGCGGCCCGAAGTGGGATACGACCGACCCGCACGCGCCGCGTCCCGAGCAGGGCCTGCTCGGGCTGCGCAAGGGCCTGGGCCTGTACGCGAACCTGCGCCCGGTGCGCCCCGTGCCGGCGCTCTACGACGCGAGCCCGCTGAAGCGCGAGCGCATCGAGGGCACCGACCTGCTCGTCGTGCGCGAGCTGACCGGCGGGATCTACTTCGGCGAGAAGACGCGCACCGCCCGCAGCGCCTCGGACCTCTGCTTCTACACAGTGGACGAGGTCGACCGCATCGCGCGCGTCGCCTTCGATGCCGCGCGGCTGCGGCGCAGGAAGGTCGCGAGCGTCGACAAGGCGAACGTGCTCGAGACGTCGCGGCAGTGGCGCGAGGTCGTGCACATCGTCCACAAGGCGATGTACAACGACATCGAGCTGACCGACGTGCTCGTCGACAACGCCGCGATGCAGCTCGTCGCGCGCCCGTCGGACTTCGACGTCATCGTCACCGAGAACCTCTTCGGCGACATCCTCTCCGACGAGGCCGCGATGATCACCGGATCGATCGGGATGCTGCCGAGCGCGAGCCTCGGAGAGGCCGGCACTCCCGGGCTCTTCGAGCCGGTCCACGGCTCGGCACCGGACATCGCCGGCAGCGGGTCCGCGAACCCGCTCGCGATGTTCCTGTCCGCCGCGCTCATGCTGCGCCACGGCCTCGGCTGGGAGTCCGAGGCCGCCGCGATCGAGGCGGCGGTCGATCGCGCGCTGGACGGGGGCCTGCGCACCCGCGACCTCGGCGGGGAGGCAAGCACCGTCGAGGCGACCCGCGCCGTCGTCGACGAGCTGGCCAAGGGGTAGATTCGTCCAGCGCTGGCCCGCTGGACGCCGTCGCCGTAGAATCGGTGGCGGCCAGGACGCAGCGGCCGCTCTCGACAACCGCTAGGAGCTCGACGTGAAGCAAGCCGACCTCATCTGGATGAATGGTGAGTTCGTCGCATGGGAGGACGCGAAGGTTCACGTCCTCACGCACGGGCTGCACTACGGCACGGGCGTCTTCGAGGGGATCCGCTGCTACGACACCGAGTCCTGCGGCCCGGCCGTGTTCCGTCATCGCGAGCACCTCCAGCGTCTGCATCGCTCGGCCGAGCTCTACTACATGCCGGTGCCCTACGACGTCGACGCCCTGCGCGCCGCGACGAACGAGCTCATCGGCCGCAACGGGCTGCGCTCCTGCTACGTGCGTCCGATCATGTACCGCGGCTACGGGCAGATGGGCCTGAACCCGCTCGACGCGCCGGTCGACGTCTCGATCGCCGCCTGGGAGTGGGGCTCCTACCTCGGCGAGGAGGGTAAGAAGAACGGTATCCGCACGAAGGTCTCGAGCTGGCGGCGGATCAGCCCCGGCTCGCTGATCCCCGCGTCGAAGGCCTCGGGCCAGTACCTCAACAGCGTGCTTGCCAAGATCGAGTCCCAGAAGGCCGGCTATGAGGAGGCGATCCTCCTCGACGACCACAACAACGTCTGCGAGGGCTCGGGCGAGAACATCTTCGTCGTCTGGGAGGGGCGCCTGATCACACCGCCGCCGGCCGCCTCGATCCTCGACGGCATCACGCGCAAGTCGGTCATCCAGATCGCGCGCGACCTCGGCATCGAGGTCGTCGAGCGCAACATCGCGCGCGCCGAGCTGTACCTTGCCGACGAGGTCTTCATGACCGGCACCGCCGCCGAGCTCGTGCCGGTGCGCGAGGTCGACGACCACACGATCGGCGCCGGCGTCCCCGGCGAGATCACGCAATCGGTCCAGAAGACGTTCGAGGACGCCCTGCACGGGCGCAGCGAGCGCTACCGCGAGTGGCTGGACCCGGTGCCGGTGCCGGCGAAGGCCGCATGAGCATCGAGCTCTACGACGCCACGTTGCGCGACGGGATGGGCGGCGGCGGCCTGTCGCTGACCGCCGAGGAGAAGATCCGCCTCGTCCATCGCCTCGACGACCTCGGCACGCACCTCGTCGAGGCGGGCTTTCCGTCCTCCAATCCCAAGGAGGCCGAGCTCTTCTCGCGGCTTGCCGACCAGCAGCTCTCAAACGCGACGATCGCCGCTTTCGGGATGACCCGCCGGCGCGGCATCGAGGCCGCCGACGACGCCGGCCTGCAGGTGCTGGCGGGCTGCTTCGCGCCGGTCACGACGATCGTCGGCAAGACCTGGACGCTGCACGTCGAGAAGGTCGTGCGCGCGACCCGCGAGGAGAACCTCGCGATGATCGCCGAGTCCGTCGCGTTCCTCGTCGCGCAGGGCAAGCGCGTGATCTTCGACGCCGAGCACGTCTTCGACGGCCTGCGCGCCGACCGCGATTACGCGATCGCCTGCCTGCGCGCCGCGGCCGAGGCGGGCGCCGAGCGGCTCGTGCTGTGCGACACGAACGGGCCATCGCTGCCGAGCCAGGTCGCGGTCGCGGTCGCCGATGTCGTGCGCGCGCTGCCGGGCGTCGCGCTCGGCATCCACTGCCACGACGACGGCGGCTGCGCGGTTGCCAACAGCCTGATGGCCGTCGAGGCCGGCGCGACCCAGGTGCAGGGGACGATGAACGGCATCGGCGAACGCACCGGCAACGCGAACCTCATCACGATCATCGCCAACCTGCAGCTCAAGATGGGCCACCGGGTCGTCTCCGACGAGCAGTTGCGGCTGCTGACCGAGACCGCGCATTTCACCGACGAGCTGCTCAACCGCCAGCCGGATGCCTCGCAGCCATACGTCGGCAAGCACGCGTTCGCGCACAAGGCCGGCCTGCACGCGGCCGGCATCCGCGCCGACGCCTCGACGTTCGAGCACATCGACCCGGCGCTCGTCGGCAACCGCCGCGACCTGCTCGTGTCCGAGCTGTCAGGCAAGGGCACGGTCATCGACAAGGCCGAGAGCGCAGGGCTCGAGCTCGACGACGACGTCACCGCCCGGGTGCTCGGGCGGATGAAGGCGCTCGAGCACGACGGCTATCAGTTCGAGACCGCCGACGGCTCGTTCGAGCTGCTGCTGCGCAAGGAGGCCGACGAGTACGAGCCGCTGTTCGAGCTCGAGTCGTGGCGCGTCATCGTCGACCAGAACGCCGACGGGCGCGTCGAGACCGAGGCTACGATCCGGATCGTCGTCGACGGCGAGCGCTACATCCGCACATCGCGCGGCAACGGGCCGGTGCACGCGCTCGACGCGGCGCTGCGGGCGGTGCTGACGGAGGCGCACCCGCATCTCGCGGACACCTGGCTGTCGAACTTCAAGGTCCGCATCCTCGACGAGACGAAGGGCTCGGACGCGAAGATCCGCGTCCTCATCGACGCGACGGACGGCAACGAGACGTGGGGCTCGATCGGCGTCTCGACGAACCTCATCGCGGCGTCGTGGGCGGCGCTCGTGGACTCGCTCGAGTACGCCGAGCAGTCCAGCCGCGTACGCGGTGTCGCCACGGCGAAGTAGTGGCCGCCGCGCCAGAGGCGGGCCGAGCTCGGAGCCCTGCCGGCGACGAGGAGGAGATCCCGCTCGCCCGCCCGGTCCTCGGCGACGAGGAGGAGTGGGCCGTTGCCGAGGTGCTGCGCTCGCGCCAGCTCTCGCTCGGGCCGCGCGTGCCCGCCTTCGAGCAGGCGTTCGCCGCGCGCATCGGCGCCGGGCACGCGAGCGCGGTCTCGAGCGGCACCGCCGGGCTGCACCTCGCGCTGCGCGCCGTGGGGGTGAAGGACGGCGACGAGGTCGTGACGTCGCCGTTCTCATTCGTCGCCAGCGCCAACGCCCCGATCTACGAGCGCGCGCGGCCGGTCTTCGCGGACATCGATCCGCGCACGCTGAACCTCGACCCGCAGGCCGCCGCGGCCGCGATCACGGACCGCACGACGGCGATCCTGCCGGTCCACATCTTCGGCTTTCCGGCCGACATCCCGGCCTTCGAGGCGCTCGGGCTGCCGATCGTCGAGGACGCCTGCGAGGCGCTCGGCGCCGTTCACGCCGACGGGGTCGCGGTCGGTGCGCGCGGCCATCCGGCGTCGTTTGGCTTCTACGCCAACAAGCAGTTGACCACCGGCGAGGGCGGGATGGTCACGACCGGCGACCTCGCGGTCAAGCAGCGCATCGACTCCGAGCGAAATCAGGGGCGCGCGCCGGACATGGGCTGGCTCGACCACGACCGCCTCGGCTTCAACTACCGCCTGTCGGACATCGCCTGCGCGATCGGGCTCGTGCAGATCGGGCGTCTGGATGCGATGCTCGCCGGGCGCGCACGCGCCGCGGCCCTGTACCGCGAGGCGCTGGCCGGCATCGAGGGGCTCGAGCTGCCGTGCGAGGATCCGCCCCCGCCCGCCCGCGAACGCCGCGGCTGGTTCGTCTTCGTCGTGCAACTGCCGCGTGGAAGCGACCGCGACGCCACGATCCGCGCGCTGCGCGAGCGCGGCGTGCAGTCCAAGCCCTACCTGCCGGCGATCCACCTCATGTCCTACTACCGCGAGACGTTCGGCCATCGCGAGGGCGAGTTCCCGGTCTGCGAGGACGTCGCGGCGCGCTCGGTCGCCCTGCCGTTCTTCCCGGAGCTGTCCGACGGCCAGGTCGAGCGCGTCGCGAGGGCGCTGCGAGACGTGCTCGGCCGCTGATCAGCCCATCATGGCGGTGAGGTGGCCGCCCTCGTTGAAGCTGCGCAGCCACCAGCGGCCGTCCGGGAAGACGATCAGGCGCGTGATCGAGCAGTTGTCCGAGCGCACGAAGGCGAACGCGCTGCTGCCCGTCGCCTGGCGGCAGAGCTCGCCGATGACGCCGCCGTGGACGATCGCGGCCACGGTCGCGCCCGCCGGCACGCTCGCGACGATCTGCTCGATCCCGGCGCGCGTGCGCTCGGCGAGAACCTCCATCGACTCGGCGCCTTCGATGACGTCCCAGCGCTCCCGGGCGAACACCTCGGCGATCCGCGGATCGCCGTTGTGGATCGCGATCCGGAACGCGCCGCCGTCGAGGTCGCCGAGATGAACCTCGCGCAGGTCCGCCACGACGACCGGCTCGAGGCCCGTCATCGCGCTGATCGGTGCCGCCGTCTGGGCCGTCCGGCACAGCGGCGTGATGAAGAGCGCCTGCACGGGGTTGTCGGCGAGGAACATCGCGACGGCGTGCGCCTGCAGACGGCCGTCGGGCGACAGAGCCGGGTCGGCCTGGCCCTCGAGCAGCTCGAACGCCTCGCCGTCGACCGCGTCGGCTGACGCGCCGTGGCGCACGAGCAGGATCTCGACGGCCTCGGCCGGGCGCGAGTAGTCCTGCTGGGGGTAGCTGCGCTCACTCATCGCGCGGAGGGTAGTGACCCGCTCGACATAGACTCGCCCGCGATGTCGCGCTTCTCCGAGCCGCAGGACCCGATCTTCCGGCGCATGAACACGTCGCTTCAGTTCGACCAGCGCCTCTGGCACCACGATGTCGCGCAGTCGCGCGCCCACGCGCGCATGCTCGCCGCGCGGCAGATCATCGGCGACGACGACCGCGATGCGCTGCTGGCGGCGCTGGACGCCGTCGAGGTTGAGCTCGCCGCCGGCACGTTCGGATTCGAGGACAACGACGAGGACATCCACATGGCGATAGAGCGCCGCGTGACGGCGCTCGCCGGCCCGGCCGGCGGCAAGCTGCACACGGCGCGCTCACGCAACGACCAGGTCGCAACCGACGTCGCGCTCTTCACCCGCGACGCCGCAGGCCACGCGACGCGCGCGATCGACGCGCTCGCGCTGGCCCTCGTCGACGCCGCCGAGGCGCACCTCGACTGGCCGCTGCCGGGCTACACGCACCTGCAGCGCGCGCAGCCCGTGTACCTCTCCCACCACCTGCTCGCCTACGTCTGGATGCTGCTGCGCGACCGCGAGCGCTTCCGCTTCACGGTCTCCCAGACGGCGGCGCTGCCGCTCGGTGCGGGCGCGCTCGCCGGCGTGAACTTCGACACCGACCGCGGCGCCGTCGCCGCCGAGCTCGGCTTCGAGCGCGTCGCCCCGAACTCGATCGATGCCGTCTCCAATCGCGACTTCGTGCTCGACTACCTGGCGGCCGCGGCGACCTCTGCGACGCACCTCAGCCGCCTCGGCGCCGAGCTCGTGCTGTGGTCCAGCGAGGAGTTCGGTTTCGTCACCCTGCCCGACGCCTGGACGAGTGGTTCCTCGATCATGCCGCAGAAGAAGAACCCCGACGCCGCGGAGCTGCTGCGGGCGAAGGCGCCGCGCATCGTCGGGCACCTCGGCGCGCTGCACGGCGTCATGCACGCGCTGCCGCTGACCTACAACAAGGACCTGCAGGAGGACAAGGAGCACCTCTTCGACACGGTCGACACGATCGAGCTGTGCCTCGCCTCGGCCGCCGGGATGATCCGCGGCGCGCGCTTCAACCGCGAACGGATGTCCGCCGCCGCCTCCGACGACCTCATCGCGGCGACCGACGTCGCCGATCACCTCGTCAAGCGCGGCGTGCCGTTTCGCCAGTGCCACGGCATCGTCGCCGGGCTCGTGCGCCTCGCAGTCGACTCGGGCCGCTCGCTCGGCGACCTGACCGACGCCGAGCTCGCCGCCGCGTCCGATCAGCTGCACCCGGCCGAGTTCCGCGCGCTGCTGGCGCAGAGCTCGTGGCTGGAGTCGAAGGTCAGCGAGGGTGGCACGGCGCTGGCCCGCGTGCGCGACCAGCTCGCGGCCGCCCGCGAAGCGCTCGCGCTGCACGCAGGGTGAGCGCGGATCCGGACCGCCACCTGCGCGCGCTCGAGCTGGGCGTCGTCGAAGCCGCTCGCGCGCTCGTCGGCTGCACGATCGCCCACGACGGCTGCAGCGGCGTCATCGTCGAGACCGAGGCCTACCACGACTCCGAGCCCGCCTGCCACGCGTTCGTCGGGCTGACCCCGCGCACGAAGACGCTGTTCGAGGCACCGGGGCTCTCCTACGTCTACCGCTCCTACGGCGTCCACGCGCTGCTGAACGTCGTCGTCGAGCCGGCCGGCGTCGGGGCCGCCGTGCTGATCCGCGCGCTCGAGCCGGTCGCGGGGGTGGAGGCGATGTTCGCCCGCCGCGCGCGCCCGTTGCTCACCGACCTGTGCTCGGGCCCGGGCAAGCTCACGCAGGCCTGCGGGATCGACACCGACCTCAACGCGACGTCGCTCATCGACGGGCCGATCCGCCTCGGCGGGCCACTCGCCGACCGTCCCGACACGCCGATCGTCGTCGGCCGCCGGATCGGGATCACGCGGGCGATCGAGCTGCCCTGGCGCTTCTGCGCGGCGGGCAATCGCCACGTCTCGCGTCCGTGGCCGCCCGGCCTCCTGTCGAGCGGCGGCTGACGGTCGCTACGGCGGCGGTGTGGCGCCGCCCTCGGGCGCGGCACCACCCGGATCGGTACCGGGCACGATCGCCGGAGCGGGCGGTGGAGCCGGGACGGGGACGGGAACGGGCGGCGGCGTCCCCGGCGGCGGCCCCGTCGCGCCCGGTGGCGTCGCCGTCGCGGGATCGCCGCCGCCCTGAGCCGGAGCGTCCTGCTTCGTGTTCGGCTTGGTGTTCGGGGTCGCGTTCTGGTCCTGCGGCGTCGTGGTCGTGCCCCCGCCGGTCGGCGCGGCGGCCGCATCGGCCTTCGCCTTCTCGACGCCGGACCGGATGCAGCGCGCCGGCGCCGGCGCGTCGGGGTTATCGGAGATCTTGGCCTCGTCGACCTGGCACGCGCGCTCCGCGCGCCGCTGCTCGGCGGCGATCGAGCCGACGATGAAGTCGTGCCAGATGAGGGCGGGGAACGTGCCGCCGGCGACGGGCCCGCCGCGATACTCGGTCTTCATCGGCTTGAAACCCTTCGGGTAGCCGACCCAGACGGCGACCGTGAGCTTGTCGGTCGCCCCGACGAACCACGCGTCGCCATAGTTCTCGGTCGTGCCGGTCTTGCCCCACGCCCGCACGCCCGGATCGGCGGCGGTCCCGGTGCCGATCTTGACGACGGACTCGAGGATGTGGGTCGTCTCGTCGGCGACGTTCTGGGGCAGGATCCGCTTCGTGCGAGCGTGGTTGCGGTCGCGGACCTTTCCGGAGTCGCGGTAGGAGACCTTGCGGATCCCAACCGGGCCCTTGGCGCCGGCGCCGAGCGTGCCCGTCACCCGCAGCCCGCCCGTCGCGAAGGTCTCGTAGGCGTGCGCGAGATCCAGCGGGGTGACGCCGTGCTTGAGACCGCCGAGCGCGATCGCGTAGTTGTGCGAGACGGGCGTGCGAATCCCCATCCGCTCGGCGGTGCCGGCGATGCGCGCCGTCCCGGTCTTGATCGCGACCTGGGCGAAGACCGAGTTGTCGGAGAACGTCGTCGCGCGCTCCAGGGTGCTGGAACCGGAGTAGTTGTTGTCGTAGTTGTTGACCGTGAACTTCTCGATGCTGCCTGGGACGTTGATGACGAGCTTCTTCGAGGCCCAGATCGAGCTCGGCGAGATCCCCCGCCGCAGCGCCGTCGCGAGGACGAACGGCTTGAACGCCGAGCCGGGCTGGCGCTGACCCTGGGTTGCGAGGTTGAAGGGCGCCTTGGAGTAGTCCGTCCCGCCGATCATCGCGCGGATCTCGCCCGTCTTGTTGTCGATCGCGACGAGCGACGCCTGCGGGCCGGCGGGAGGGTCGCCGAGCCAGCGCTTGACGGCGAGGTCGGCCTGCTTCTGCAGGCCGAGGTCGAGCGTCGTCTGCACGCGCAGCCCGCCCTCGAGAGCCCGGCGCGCGCCGTAGCGGTCGACGACCTGCTGGCCGACCCAGGTTGTGAAGTAGGCGGCGGACTTCGTCGCGGCCTGCACCTGCGGCGGGTTGATGCGGTCGGCCGGCGGCGGCTCCTGCGCGCGCGCCAGGACGTACTCGTCGCGCGTCAGATAGCCCTGGTCGAACATCTTCGCGAGCACGAGGTTGCGCCGGCGCTTGGCGGCCGGGCGCGTCGAGTCGTTGACCGGATCGAAGCCCGTGGGCGAGGCGACCATCCCGGCCAGCAGCGCGGCCTCGTCGGGGTTCAGCTCGGCGGCGCAGCGGCGCTCGGGCTTACCGCAGCCGATGTGGTCGGGGTCCTGGCCGAAGTACGTGCGCGCGGCGGACTCGATGCCGTACGCGCCGTTGCCGAAGTAGATCGAGTTCAGGTACTCCGTGAGGATCTTCGTCTTCGACCACTTGCGCGTGAGGTGGTATGCCAGCGCGGCCTCGCGCAGCTTCTCGAGCACCGTGCGCTTGTTCTGGGCCTGCGTCGCGTTCTTGACGAACTGCTGGGTGATCGTCGAGCCGCCCTGCACGGCCCTGCCACCCTGGGCGACGTCCTGCCACAGCGCCCGTCCGATGCCGCGCAGGTCGACGCCGTCGTTCTGGTAGAAGCGCTGATCCTCGATCGCGATGATCGCGTGCTGCATGACGGGAGCGATGTCGCGCGCGGGGATGATAATTCGCCCCTGGTTGGCAAGCGTCGCGAGGTAGGTGCCGTGGACGTCGGTCAGCAGCGAGTTCTGTGCGCGGCGGAACTCCTGGCGGTTCTCGAGGTCGGGCAGGTCGGACGCGACGGCCATCATCATCCCGAAGGCCGTCGAGACGAGAGCGAGCAGCGAGAGCCCGAGCAGGATCAGTCCAAGGCGCAGGCGCTTGAGCCGCGGGCGACCGAGCGGGGGCTCCGAGAGGGCGAGGATGTCAGGGCGTTGCAGATCGCTCATGTGGCGAGGCCGGAAACGGTCGCTTCCGTGCGGAGCACGTGCCCGGGGCCCCGTGGAGACGACGGGCGGCAGACAGCGCCACGGGCCCGCCGGACTCTAGCATTGGCCCCGTGACGGGATCCCCGGCCAGCGAAGCCAGCTTCCTCGCCCGCGATGCCGTCGACTGCCTGCCTGACGGGGCGCTCGCTCGCAAGCTCGCCGAGGGACGGCCGCTACGCGTCAAGCTCGGCCTCGACCCGACGGCGCCCGACGTGCACCTCGGTCACACCGTCGTCCTGCGCAAGCTGCGCGAGTTCCAGGATCGCGGGCATGTCGTCGTGCTGATCATCGGCGACTACACCGCCCGCGTCGGCGATCCGAGCGGGCGCTCCTCGACGCGGCCGCTGCTGTCGGGCGAGCAGATCGACGCCAACGCCCGGACGTACGTCGATCAGGCCGCCAAGGTCCTCGACCCCGACCGCATCGAGCTGCGCCACAACTCCGAGTGGTTGGACATGAAGATGGTCGAGCTGTTCGCGCTCACGCGTACGACGACCGTAGCCCAGCTCCTCGAGCGCGACGACTTCTCCAAGCGCTATGCCGCCCGCGAGCCGATCTCGATCCTCGAGCTGTTGTATCCGTTGATGCAGGCCTACGACTCCGTCGCCGTGCGCGCCGACGTCGAACTCGGCGGCACCGACCAGAAGTTCAACCTCCTGCTTGGACGCGACGTGCAGCGCGCGTACGGGATCGAGGAGCAGGTCGCACTGACGATGCCGATCCTCACGGGCCTCGACGGCGAGCGCAAGATGTCCAAGTCGCTTGGCAATCACATCGGGGTCGGCGAGCCTGCCAAGGAGATCTACGGCAAGGCCCTGAGCCTGCCCGACGCGGCGATGAGCGGTTGGTATCGGCTGCTGCTCGGCGAGGACGTGCCGGACGGGCTCTCGGCGCGCGACGCCAAGCACGCGCTCGCGCGCCGGCTCGTGGAACGCTTCCATTCGGAGCAGGCGGCGTCCGACGCCGCCGCGCACTTCGAGCGCGTCTTCGTCCAGCACGCGCTGCCGGCCGAGATCGACGAGGCGAGCTTCGACGGGACAGAGCCGACGGTGCACATGCCGGCCCTCATCGCCGGCAGCTTCGGGCGGTCGCGCTCGGAGGCGCGGCGGCTGCTCGCGCAGGGCGCCGTCAAGCTCGACGGTGCCGCGCTATCGGAGGCCGACCTCGACGTCTCCCCCGAGCGGCTCGACGGGGCCGTGCTGCAGGTTGGCAAGCGCGGCTTCCGGCGCCTGCGCCGTGCGGCCTAGCGGCCGCGAGCTGTCCGGGCGCAACCCTTCCGTCCGCCCGACCTGTCTATACTGCGCGCTGCGCCGGTCACTGCGCCTTCGAACGGACGCCCTTCCAACGGGCACCTTCGGAGCGCTATACTGGTGCGTCCTGTCTGCGGGTAGATGTCGTACTCGCTGTAGCGCAGGCCCCGGAGGAGTCCCCTCCCATGGGAACGCGCGACGGTCTTTGAAAACTCAACAGCATGCGCACTTGGATCGCACCTAGCGATCCAGTGTGCGTCCAGGTTCGACCCCTCGTGCCCAGCCGGGCAGCGAGGGGCCTGAGAATGAAACCCGTCATCGACCGCGGCGCCTCGTGTATTGGCGTCGCACATGGTCATGACAGCTCTACGTGACGGAGCCGGCAACCCTTTGATTGTCGACTCCAGCAGTTCTTCACGGAGAGTTTGATCCTGGCTCAGGACGAACGCTGGCGGCGTGCTTAACACATGCAAGTGGAGCGACGAACCGGGGCTTGCCCCGGGGCAGAGCCGCGAACGGGTGAGTAACACGTGGGTTACCTGCCCCAATGACCGGGACAACCCGAGGAAACTCGGGCTAATACCGGATGTGGTCTTCGGACGAAAGGAAGCTTCGGCCTCCGCATTGGGATGGGCCCGCGGCGCATTAGCTTGTTGGTGGGGTAACGGCCTACCAAGGCGACGATGCGTAGCTGGTCTGAGAGGACGATCAGCCACACTGGGACTGAGACACGGCCCAGACTCCTACGGGAGGCAGCAGTGGGGAATCTTGCGCAATGCGCGAAAGCGTGACGCAGCAACGCCGCGTGGGGGAAGAAGGCCTTCGGG
>JBBSNY010000052.1:0-18399 GCA_038260305.1 Solirubrobacterales bacterium | reverse complement strand
CGCGCGCGAGGCGGCGCCGTCGCCGCCGGCCGCGCCGAGCGCCGGCGCCGCGCCCTCGGAGGAACTGCTGCAGGCCGTACAGGCCGCCTCGTCGCTCGTCAAGGCACACCGCACGTTCGGCCATCTCGCCGCTCGCCTGGATCCGCTCGGCGTCGAGCCCGAGGGCGACCCGGCGCTGGACCCCGAGCCGCTGCACCTCACGCCCGAGATCATGGCTCGGATCCCGGCGCGGATCCTGCGCGTGCACGTCCCCGGCGCAACGCTTGCCGACGCGCTGCCGCACCTGCGCGAGACGTACTGCGGCACGATCGCCTACGAGATCGAGCACATCGCCTCGCATCGCCAGCGCACGTGGCTGCGCGAGCGGATCGAGTCGGGCACGTTTCGCGTCGCGCTGAGCCCGGACGAGCAGAAGGCGCTGCTGAAGCGCCTGATCGAGGTCGACGCGCTCGAGCGCTTCATGCACAAGGCCTACCTCGGCCAGAAGCAGTTCTCGATCGAAGGCCTCGACATGACCGTGCCGATGCTCGACGAGGCGATCCAGCTCGCGGCGATGCACGGCGGGCGCGAGGTCGTGCTCGGGATGGCGCACCGCGGACGCCTCAACGTGCTCGCCCACAACCTCGGCCGGCCCTACGACACGATCTTCGCCGAGTTCGAGGGTGCCTCGACGCTCGAGGCGGTCACGACGATCCCGCAGGGCGGCACCGGCGACGTGAAGTACCACCACGGCGCGCAGGGCTCCTACCAGTTGCCCGACGGATCGTCGATCCTTGTCAACCTCGAGTCCAACCCGTCGCACCTGGAGTTCGTCGGTCCCGTCGTCGTCGGCGCCTCGCGCGCCGCGCAGACGACGCGCCAGGGCCCGCGCGCGCACCGCGACACGGACTCCTGCGTGCCGATCGTGCTGCACGGCGACGCCGCGCTGCCCGCGCAGGGCGTCGTCCCCGAGACGCTGAACCTGCAGGCGCTCGACGGCTACAACGTCGGCGGCACGCTGCACCTCGTGCAGAACAACCAGGTCGGCTTCACGACCGATCCCGACGACGCCCGCTCGACACGCTGGGCGTCGGACATCGCCAAGGGCTTCGACGTGCCGATCATCCACGTCAACGCCGACGACGTCAGCGCCTGCATCGCCGCCGTGCGGCTCGCGTTCGCGTTTCGCCGCGAGTTCGGACACGACGTGATGATCGACCTCATCGGCTACCGCCGCTTCGGCCACAACGAGGCCGACGAGCCGGCGTACACGCAGCCCGCGATGGTCGAGCGGATCAAGAACCATCGCCGCGTCGCGGAGATCTGGGCCGACCAGCTCGTCACGCAGGGCGTCATCAGCCGCGCCGACGTCGACAAGCAGAAGGACAACATCTGGGAGGAGATGACGACGCTGCACCAGCGTCTGCGCGAGCAGATCAAGGCCGCGGCGGACGCCGGCACCGTCGAGCAGCCGACCGGCGAGTACCAGCTCGATCGCACGCCCTCGCCGGAGGTCAAGACGGCCGTCTCGGCGGAGCGCCTGCGGATCCTCAACGACGAGCTCCTGCGCACGCCCGACGGTTTCACCGTGCACCCGAAGCTCGTCCCGCAGCTCGAGCGCCGCCGCGTCGCGCTCGGCCCCGAGGGCGGGATCACGTGGGCGCATGCCGAGGCGCTGGCGTTCGCGGCGCTGCTGACCGAGGGGACGCCGATCCGCCTCACCGGCCAGGACGTCGAGCGCGGCACGTTCTCCCAGCGCCACATGGTCCTGCACGACGCTCGCACGGGACAGACGCTCTGCCCGATTCAGTCGCTGCCGGGCGCGCTGGCGCCGTTCGAGCTGCACAACTCGCCGCTGTCAGAGGTCGCGTGCCTGGGCTTCGAGTACGGCTACAGCGCCGAGGGTCCCGAGACGCTCGTGCTGTGGGAGGCACAGTTCGGCGACTTCGTCAACGCCGCGCAGGTCATCATCGACCAGTTCATCTCCAGCGGGCTGGCGAAGTGGGGCCAGACGTCGCGGCTCGTGCTGCTGCTGCCGCACGGCTACGAGGGCTCGGGCCCGGAGCACTCGTCCGGTCGGTTGGAGCGCTTCCTGACGATGGCGTCGGAGGGCAACATGCGCGTCGCGAACGTCACGACGCCGGCGCAGTACTTCCACCTCCTGCGCCGCCAGGCGCGCGTCGCCAAGCAGCGCCCGCTGATCCTGATGACGCCGAAGTCGCTGTTGCGCCTGCCGCAGGCGACCAACCGCATCGAGCATCTGTCCGAGACGCGCTTCTTCCCGGTCCTCGGCGAGCCGCGCGTGCCCGTCGAGAAGGTCAGGCGCCTCGTGCTGTGCACCGGCAAGATCTACTACGACCTCGTCGGCCATCCCAACCGCGCGGGCAACGAGGGCGTCGCGATCGGCCGCGTCGAGCTGCTGTACCCGTTCCCGCAGGCCCAGATCCTCGAGCTCATCGAGTCCTATCCGAACCTGCGCGAGGTCGTCTGGGTGCAGGAGGAGCCGCGCAACATGGGCGCCCGCGCGCACATGTTCCCGCGCCTCATGCAGATCCTTCCCGAGCTCCTACGCTTTGGCTATGTCGGTCGCCCCGAGCGCGCTTCGACGGGCGAGGGCTACCCGGCCGCACACGTCGCCGAGCAGTCGCGGATCATCCGCACCGCGCTCGACCTCTCGATCCCCGTGTCGGTGTATCCGGTCAAGACGCCGGGCGAGCGCTGAGCGGAGGTCCCCATCGCGATGATGCGATCGGTGGTGCTACGGTGTCGCACATGCAGGTCAGCGTGCGAGAGCTTCGTAACCGGACGGCGGCGGTCGTCGCGGCGGTGCAGGCCGGCGAGTCGGTGACGCTGACGAGCAACGGTGAGCCCGTGGCGGACATCGTGCCCCACCAACGCCGTGCTCGCTGGCTGCCGGGCGAATGGCTGGCGGAGCAGCTCTGCGATCGCCAGGCGGACGCCGGGCTCGACGCCGACCTCGAGCAGATCGTTGGGCAGACGATCGACGAGCTATGAGCCGTGGCCTGCTCGACACCTCGGTCTTCATCGCGCGTGAGCAGCGTCGCCCGCTCGGGCCGATGCCGGATGAGCTCGCCGTGTCGGTCGTCACGATCGGCGAGCTTGAGCTCGGTGTGCTCGCGGCGGTTGACGGGGAGCAGCGGGCGCGGCGAGCGGACACGCTGGCGCTGGCGCGGGCCGCGGATCCGATCCCGGTCACAGAGGCCGTCATGGGAGCGTTCGCCCGCCTGACGCACGACTGCAGGAAGGCCGGCGCGCGGCCGAAGATCCTCGACGCACTCATCGCGTCGACGGCGATCGAGCACGGCCTCCCGGTCGTGACCCAGGACGACGATTTCACCGTCATGGCGCGCGCGCACGCGCTGTTGCGGGTCGAGCGGGTCTGAGACCCTTGGCCTACGACGAGCAGCTGGCCGCGCGCGTCCGCGCCGCGATGGCGGACGAGCGCCAGGTCGCCGAGCGGGCGATGTTCGGACGGCGGATGTTCATGGTCGCCGGCAACCTCGCCGTCGGCGTGGCCGGCGACGAGCTCATGGTGCGCGTTGGCGAGCAGGACGGGCTCATGGCGTTGTCGCGGCCGCACGCGCGCCGCTGCGTCATGTCTGGGCGGCCGATGACCGACTGGATCCTCGTCGGCGCCGAGGGCATCGCGACCGAAAGTCCGCTGGACGCGTGGGTCATGTGCGGCGTGGCGTACGCGCGCAGCCTCGTGAAGGGCTGAAGCCGAGGCTGCGCGCGCTGCCCGGTACGTTGCAGGCCATGCTCCCCCTTCCCCTCCGTCGCCGCGCCTCGTCGCTCGTCATGCTGACCGTCGGCGCGCTCCTGCTGTCGGCTGCCGTGCCGGTCGCGCTCGCCGTCGTGCGCAACGGCGACTCGCACGCAAATACCCTCACGGGGACGTCCGGCAAGGACCGCATCCGCGGCGCCGGCTCGCGCGACACGCTGCGCGGCCTCGGCGGCAACGACCTGCTCAGCGGGGGCAGCGCGGCCGACCAGCTCTATGGCGGTCCCGGCGACGACTATCTCGACGGCGGCTCGGGCAACGACAAGCTCGTCGGCGAGGACGGCAACGACTACCTCTACGGCTTCAGCGGCAACGACCGTCTCGACGGCGGCCCCGGCAACGACCGCCTGGACGGCTTCGACGGCGACGACACGCTGCGCGGCGGCGAGGGCAACGACTTCCTCGGCGAGTCGCGCTTCGGCGACGACCGCCTGCTCGACGGCGGTCCCGGCGACGACGTGATGATCGGCAACGCGGGCTCCGACAAGCGGATCCTCGGCGGCGACGGTGCCGACCTCCTGTCCGGCGGCACCGGCAACGACGGGCTCGACGGCGGCGCCGGCAACGACATCCTGTTTCCCGGCTCCGGCCAGGCGAACGGGCTGCGCTCGTTCGGCGGCGACGGCGACGACGTGCTCGTCGACGTGGCCTCCGGGGACATCGACGGCGGTGCCGGCAACGACGTCCTGTGGTCGAGCGCCGACGCGCTCGGCACGCGGATGTACGGCGGCGACGGCGACGACACGTTCTACGTCGGCGCCTCGACGCTCGTCGTCGACTGCGGGCCGGGCCGCGACCGCGTGCTGATCACGGGCTACGCCGGCGAGACGATCAAGGTCGGCGGCTCGAAGACGCAGTTCATCGACTGCGAGAGCATCACCGTCGGCGCGGACCTCGGCCAGGCCCCGACGCTGGCCGGCTCGCTGCAGCACTGGCGCGACGTCGGCGTGCCGATCGACAACGAGACGATCCTCAAGGCGATCGGCTACGAGGCGCTGTCGAAGTGCGACCTCAACCGCCGCCGCTGCCTGCCGGGCGACCGTGCGCAGCGGATCCTCGGCACGAACCGCGCCGACGTCATCAAGGGCGGCGGTGGCGTGGACTTCCTCGAGGGCCGCGGCGGCTCGGACACGCTCGACGGCGGCGCCGGCGACGACTCGCTGTTCGGCCGCACCGGCAACGACCACCTGATCGGCGGCGACGGCGACGACGAGCTCGAGGGCGGGCGCGGCGACGACGTCCTGCAGGGCGGCAACGGCGACGACCAGCTCAACGGCGGCTTCGGGCGCGATCACCTCGAGGGCGGCCCCGGCAACGACACGATCCGCGCCGTCGGTGGCGGCACCGACGTCATCGACTGCGGCCCCGGCAAGGACCGAGTCGAGAAGGACTCGCGCGACCGCTCGCGCAACTGCGAGATCGTCCTGTAGCGCGGAGCCGGGCCGGGCCCGCGGCCGTCGGCCGGCCGGCGGCGTGACGAACGTCACAGCCCGCGCGGCGCAACCCCTCCGGCGACCGCTGCGTTCGCGGGACGAGATCATCCGTCGGATGCACGCCCAGATCGGCAAGGGCGGCTACGTCACGCGCCAGTCGAACATCTCGACCGGAGCGACGGCCGGCGGCGGAGCCGCGGGCGTGGCCCGCTCGGCCTGCGCTGCACCGAGCAGGGCGCCGAGGACCTGCGCGTCGAGGACGTCAAGCTGACGGCGCTGCAGGTCTCCTCCGTGACGGGCCCGTAGTCCACCATCCGCGGGCAGGGGTCGCCCATGCGTGCAGCTCAGTCGGGCGCCGCGGCGTCCGCGCGCCTGCGTGCGAACGCGACGAACCAGTCCAGTGCCGCCGGGTTCGCAAGCGAGTCCCGGCTCGCGGCCAGCTCGGGCGGGGTGCCGCCGAGGATCCGCTTCACCGGCACCTCGAGGATCTTGCCCGAGAGCGTCCGCGGGACCTCCGCGATCTCGATGATCTCGTCGGGCAGGTGGCGCGGCGAGCAGTCCTCGCGCACGCGTCGGGCGATCGCCCGGCGCAGGTCGTCGTCGAGTGCGCAGCCGTCGCGCGGCACGACGAAGAGCCCCATCCAGTTCTCCGCGCCGGCGCGCGGGACGTCCACGACGAGCGCGTCGACGACCTCGTCGAGCGCGAGCACGGCGCCGTAGATCTCGCTCGTCCCCATCCGCACGCCACCGCGGTTGATCGTCGAGTCGCTGCGCCCGCTGATGATCGCCGTCCCGCGCTCGGTGATCTCGATCCAGTCGCCGTGGCGCCAGACGCCGGGATACATCTCGAAGTAGGCCTCGCGCAGCCGCGAGCCGTCCGGGTCCTTCCAGAAACACAACGGCATCGACGGCATCGGCTGCGTGATGACGAGCTCGCCGACCTCGCCGACGACCGACCGTCCGGCGGCGTCGAACGCGCGCACGTCGCAGCCCAGCGAGCGCGCCTGCAGCTCGCCCTCGTAGACCGGCTCGAGCGGGACGCCGCCGACGAACGCCGTGCAGACGTCCGTGCCGCCGCTCGTCGAGAACAGCCACGTGTCGGTGCCGACTTCGTCGTAGACCCAGCGGAAGCCGTCCGGTGACAGCGGCGAGCCGGTCGCGCCGACGCTGCGCAGCGCGCCGAGGTCGCGGCCGCGCGCCGGATGCACGCCGGCCTTCATGCAGCCCGCGATGAAGGCGGCGCTCGTGCCGAAGCAGGTGATCTGGGCCTCTGCGGCGAGCTCCCACAGGCGATCAAGGGACGGCGCCCCCGGACTGCCGTCGTAGAGCACGATCGAGGCGGGCGACAGCAGCGCGCCGACGAGGAAGTTCCACATCATCCAGCCGGTCGTCGTGAACCAGAAGATGCGGTCGCCGGCGCGGGCATCGACGTGGAGGTTCAGCTTCTTGAGCTGTTCGAGCAGGATGCCGCCGTGGCCGTGGACGATCGCCTTCGGCAGGCCGGTCGTGCCGCTCGAGTACAGGACCCAGAGGGGGTGCTCGAACGGGACGGCGGAGAGCTCGAGCTCCGAGCCGTCGGGCGGGCCGAGGAAGCCGTCCTGCCAGCCGTCGCCGGAGAGGTAGTGCAGGCGCACGAGCGTGCCGCCGACCTGCGCGTGGATCTCGTCGACCGTCCCTGTGCGGTCGTGGTCGCGACCGCCGTAGCGGTAGCCGTCGACCGCGAGCAGGACCTTCGGCTCGATCTGCGCGAAGCGGTCGACGACCGAGCGCGCGCCGAAGTCCGGCGAGCAGCTCGACCAGATCGCGCCGATGCCCGACACGGCCAGCAACGCCGCGATCGTCTCGGGGATGTTCGGCATGTAGGCGACGACGCGGTCGCCGCGGCCGACGCCGAGCGCGCGCAGGCCCGTTTGGATGCGGGCCGTCAGCGAGCGCAGTTCGCCCCACGTCATCTCTGCCAGCGGGCGCAGCTCGGACGCGTGGCGGATCGCGACCGCGCCGTCGTCGTGGCCGCGGAAGACGTGCTCGGGATAGGACAGCGTCGCTCCCGGGAACCACTGCGCGCCGGGCATCGCGCGGCTGCCGAGCACGGCGCTCGGCAGCGCGTGGAAGCGCACGTCGAAGTACTCGGCGATCGACGACCAGAAGGCCGCGATGTCGGCGACCGACCAGCGCCATAGCTCGTCGTAGGTCGTGGCTGCGACGCCATGCTCGGCGGCGAGCCAGTCCATGTAGGCCCGCATCGCCGAGCGCTGCGCGAAAGCGGCGCTCGGCTCCCACAGCACTCGCGGTGATCTGGCGATCACCAGATGCTGTCAGGCCGTCGCGGCGTCCGCCGGGAGGATCGGTGGATCGCGGCTAGAGCGAGCCCTCGAAGACGACCTCGACGGAGTCCTTGACCTTGAGCGCGCCCATCATCGCCGAGAACTGCTTGATGCCGAACTGGCTCTGGCTGAGGCGGATCGAGCCGCTGATCTTGTCGCCCGAGCAGTTCAGCGGGATGTTGACCGAGTCGCTCTTGCCGGCGATGCTGAGATCGCCCTTGGCGGCGCTGTCGGACACCTCGCTGGACTGAAACGTGATCTGCGAGCTGCCAAGCACCTTGCCGGCGATGCTCTTCTTGATGTCCTTCTTGTCCTTGTCGCTCAGCGGCTTGGCGCCGCCGGAGCCCGAGGTGACCTCGATCGAGCCGGGATCGGCCGTCAGCGAGATCGACGCGCTGTCGCCGCCCTCGACGGTGGCCTCCCAGCTGTTGACGGTCAGGACGAGGTCGTGACCCATCTTCGCGGCAGCGCCCTCCTTGCCGGTGTTGATCGTCAGGGAGCCGTTGCTGGGCCCGATCTTGTGCGTACCTTCCGGAATTGACATAGGTGTCACTCTACCCGTCGAGCGGGTAACGAAGCCTCCCCCTTACTCTTTGACGGGACCATGCCCTGGAGTCAGCACGAGATCACGCTCAAGCCGCGCCCGCGCGGTGTGCATCTCGTCACGAGCGAGATCGTGGCGAAGGTGCCCGCGCTGCGCGAGCTGCGCATCGGCCTCGCGCACGTCTTCATCCGCCACACGTCCGCCTCGCTGACCCTCAACGAGAACGCCTCGCCCGACGTGCGCCGCGACTTCGAGACGTGGTTCGACGCGGCGATCCCCGAGGACTTCGCCTGGACGCACACGCTCGAGGGAGCCGACGACATGCCCGCCCACGTCAAGGCCTCGCTCATGGGTCCGTCGCTGACGCTGCCGATCTCGGGCGGCCGGCTCGCGCTCGGGACATGGCAGGGGATCTACCTCTGCGAGCACCGCGACCGCGGCGGCCCGCGCTCGCTGCTCGTCACGCTGCAGGGCGAGAAGGTGCCGCGACCGCGAGGCGCCGCCTGACGCCCGATCGCGAGATGCCCCGGCCGCGGCGCGCTCAGCGTCGGCCGGCGGCGCCGTAGCGCTCGGCGCGGAACTCGCGGATGTCCGCGGGGACGTCGCGCCGCAGCCCGAAGGCCGAGCCGACGAGCAACTCGGGCTCGATGACGGTCTTCGTCGCCCCCTGTGCGACGCGTGAGACGCGATAGGCGCGCGCCGCGGGGCGCGAGCTGACGACGCGCACGAGCTGCTGCTCCTCGAACAAGAGGCCGACGCCGTCGTCGGCGGCGTAGCCGTCGGGCAGCACGCCGCGGCCGACGGCATCGAGCAGGACCGGCAGCCGCGAGGGGTCGCCGTCGCAGTGCACGCTGAGGCTTCCGGGGAGGAACCCGAGGCCCGCCGTCGGCGCCGGCGAGCCGGCCGAGCGCGTGATCCCGTTCTGAAACCAGCACATCGCCCCGGCGCTGATGCCGGCGAGCACGACGCCCTGCTCCCACGCCTCGCGCAGCAGCTCATCGATCCCGTGCTCGCGCCAGATCGCGAGCAGGTTGCGCATCGAGCCGCCGCCGACGTAGACGACGTCCTGCGAGAGGATGAGCTGGCGCAGGTCACACGGCTGCTGCTCGAGGCGAAACAGCGACAGGTGGATCGGCCGGCAGGCGCGATCGCCGAACGTCGCCCGGAACGCCGAGATCTGGCCATTCGGATCACCGCTCGCCGTCGGCAGGAAGAGGATCTTCGGCTCACGGGCGGGGGCCAGCGTGAGGATGAAGTCGTCGAGCGCGGGGTTCGTGGGCTCCATCGTGAAGCCCCCGCCGCCCATGGCGAGGATGGTGCGGCCCATCAGGCGCGCCTCAGGCCGCCGTCAACGTTCGCGACTCGCCGAGGAAGCGGACCGGTAGCGCGACCTCGGAGATGTCCCCACCGACCTCCTCGACCCAGCACGCGGTCGCCTGCGATCGCGAGGAGACGACGCCCGCGAGCGACTCGCCGCGGAAGTGCAGCGCCGCGCCGTCACTGGCCGCGTAGCCGGGGGGCATACCGTCGGCCAGGAAGCCGTGGTAGCTGTCGCGCCGGGCGGGTTCGCCATCGTAGTGCACGCAGTTGGAGTATGGCAGCAGCCCCAGGCCCTTCACGCGCTCGGGCGGGCCATGAAACGCGGTCACCGCCTCCTGAAACCAGCACAGCGATCCGGCGCTGAGACCGCACAGGACGATGCCCCTCCGCCAGCACTCGCGCAGCACGTCGTCGAGGCCGTGCGCGGCCCACACGCCGAGCAGCGAGACGACGCTGCCCCCGCCGACGTAGATGAGGTCTTGCGAGAGCAGGTGCGTGGCGATGTCGCAGCCCAGGCCGGCGCCCTTGTCTCGCCTGAAGAGCGACACGTGCGAGGGCTCGCACTTGGACGGCGAGAAGGCCCGGTAGAAGCGCACGATGTAGTGGTCGGCGTCGCCGGATGCAGACGGCAGGAAGCAGACCTTGGGGCGCTGCACGACGGTCAGCCCGAGCACGAAATCGTCGAGGTGCGGCTTGCCCTCCATCGAGAATCCGCCCCCACCGAATGCGACGATCTGTGGGGTTCGGAGCGCCATCGGTCGAGCATGAGGCCGCCGGGGGTGCTTGTCGAGACATTTGCGCGCCAGGGCCAAGCGGGCTGGACCGAATGTACAAGCACAAGCCCGTCACAAGCCCCAAGACACGCCAATTTCCCTGGATTTACGGGGCCTTTAGCCGCGATCGGGGATCCGGGTTCAGTCGACGAAGAGCGTGAGATCCGGCTCGCGCTCGCCGCGCAGAATCGCGAGGTCGATCTCGACGCAGGCCATGCCCCGCGCGCCCGCCAGCACGCGCGCCTGCGGCTTGATCGACTGCGCCGCCAGGACGCCTCGACAGCTCGCCATCGCCGGGTCGAGGCGGATGCGCTCGAGGTAGCGCGTGAGCTGCTCGACGGCGTTGATCGTCGCTACGCGCTTGATCTCGACGGCGATCCACTCGTCCTCGGAGTCGCGGCACATGAGATCGACCGGGCCGATGTCCGTCGACCACTCGCGGCGCACGAGCCGGAAGCCCTCGCCGCAGTACTCGGGCGCCGCCGCAAGCGCCTCCTGCAGGTCGCGCTCGACGCCGTCCTTCTCGAGCGCGGCGGCCTCGCCCATGTCGTGCGTGACGTCCGAGACGACCTCGGCGATGAGGATCTCGAGGCGGTCCTCCGTGGTGCCCGCGCGCTTGCGCACGACGATCCGGTCAGGCTCCTCCTCGATGACCGTCGGCGCCGTCATCCAGTTCGATGGCTTGAAGCCGCCGGAGTCGGAGTGGACCATGAACGACCCGTCGGCCTTGACCATGAGCAGCCGCAGCGCCAGTGGCAGCACGGCGGTCAGCCGGCCCGTGTAGCGGACCTCGCAGCGAGCGACGATGAGGCGCATCGCCCGCAGCGTACGAGCGCCCGCGGACGGCCGTGGCGGGAGGCCCGCACCTTGCGGGGATTTCGGCGAGGTCGGACGGGTGGGGGCCGGGAGTTCGCCGCAGCGGGTTTCGCAGCACGGCGTCAGCAGCCGCCGCGAGCGCTCGCACTGAGCGGGAGCGCCTCGGCGATCCGTGCGACAAGCGCGTGCGACCGGCGCGTGAGCTCGCTCCAGGTCGCTCGCAGCACGGTGTAGCGTCCGCGGGTCAGCGCCGCCGTCTTGTTCCGGTCGCGTTCGAATGCCGCGCGCGTCGCGTGGAACTCGTAGGAGTCGAACTCGAGCACGACCCGCTCCGCGCGCCACAGCACGTCGACTTCGAAGCCCTCGGCGACGGCGTTGCACTCCGGCCCCGGCAGCTGCGCCGAGTGCGTCAGCTTGACGACGAGGCGCTCCGCTTTCGAACGGGTGAACGGCTCGTTGACGAGCGCTCGCAGCGCCCCGACGCCCTTGCGACGCCCGGCGCGCGCGATGACCGCGTCGAGCTCGAGCTTGCAGACGAGTCGCTTGACCTGGGCCCGCTCGACGGCGGCCGCGAGCTCGTCCTCGCTGAAGTCGGCCGCGACCTCGAGCAGCGCGCGCGCAGGCGAGCTGACCCGGATCCCACGCACGAGCTGCAGATCGTCGCGGTGCATGACGTCGACGCGATGCACTGCGATCGCGGCGCGACGAACCCGTCGGCCGACGACCGTGACGTCGATCGGGTCGGGGCCGAGCGCCGCCAGGCCGTGCAGGGCGAGGGCCGCGCGACCACTGGCGTGGGCTCCGGCACCGCAGGCCAGCACGGCCGCGCGGACCCGCATCGACGGCGTGTCGACGGGGGCACCCCAGCAGTAGACGCCGACGTGGACGCGGTGCAGGACCCCGCGCTTCGCCCGATGCTCGATCGCGCCGCGACCGAGGCCGAGTGCTCGCAGCTGCTGCCAGGTGATGAGCAGGTCCTGCTGAGCCGCGCGCTCGCCGATCCTCCGGTCGACATGAACGATCGAAACCTCGTTATTGCGATTGGTCACCTGTGCCCCAATCTCCATGACATGCGTGAACGATCGACACCTCATCGTCGGGTGCCAAACCAGGTGTCGATCGTTCATGCGGACGGGTCATCTGCGCGGCACGATCGTGCCGCGCGCGCCGGTTCGCGGCGGTCGAGGGTGTTTCGTCACGGATCCTGCGCGGCCGCTGCGCGGAGCACGCGTGTTCTTGCGCTCGGAGCCGGGTATCCGCGGACGAGGCGGGTCGCCGCACCGCGCCGGAGCCACCCAGAAGAGGAGCCGCGACGTGCCGACAGCGATCGACTACTTGAGCACCTACCTGCAGGACCACCGCGCCGGAGCCCGCGCCGGCTCCGACCTCGCGGCGCGGCTGCGCGACGAGAACCTTGGCACGCCCTACGAGATCTCCGACCCCGACGACCGCCTCGACCGCGCGGGCCTGCTCGGCCTCGTCGACCGCGCCGAGTCCCAGCTCACCGGGCTGCGCGAGCATCATCGGATGGCGACGCGCGAGGCCTTCGCGGACTGACGTCGAACGGTCCCGAGCACCGCGGCGGCCCGCCGCAGCGGGCCGAGAAGGCGGGCGGGGAGCGCCGGGTACTCGAACCTCGGACGGCTCTCAGACGGCCGGCAACACGCGCGGCATCTGCTCCTGCAGGCTGTGCAGCAAATGCGCGACCTCGGGATCCGCGCCGAGGCGCAGCGCCCGGTCACAGGCATCGATCGCGTCGCTCAACCGGTCGGTGCGGGCGAGCGCGTGCGCGAGGCGCGACCAGGCCGCGGTGCTGTGCTCGCCGAGCAGCGTCGCCTGCTCGCAGGCCGTGACCTCTGCGCCGAGGTCGCCGGCGAGCTGGTAGGCGAGCGCGAGGTCGAGCAGCGCGTCGACGGACGGGCCGAGCCGGCGGGCGCGCTCGAGCGCGTCGATCGCGGCATCGCGATCCATGAGACGCAGGCGCAGTCGTCCGAGGCGCTCCCAGGCGTCGGCATCCTGCGGCCCGCGGACGGCGGCGCGCTCGGCGGCCTCGGCAGCGAGGTCGAACGCGCCCATGTCCTCGTAGATGCGCGCCGCGAAGCGATGTGGCGTCGGGCGGTCGGGATCGACGCGCGCCCAGTCGCGCACCGCACGCCCCGCCGCGGGCAGGTTCTCCGCCTGCCAGAACGCGAGCGTCATGAGCCGCAGGACCGCGACGTTGTCGGGCTCGGCATCGCGCGCGTAGATGAGCCGCTGCGCCGCCAGCGCGTGGTTGCCCTCGGCGATCGCGTGCTGCGCGGCGGTCAGGAAGCGCTGGACGCGGTCGGCGCCGGGATCGGGCTTGGAGAAGTCGACGAACTGCAGCGAGCCGGCCGGCACGGTCCGCACGCCGGGCGCAAACTTCACGCGCGCCCACTGCTGGACGTCGTCGCCGCCGCCGGTGAAGTAGATCCCCGTGACGCTGCCGACGCCCCATTCCGGATACGTCACGCAGCGCGCGTAGCGGTGGACGACCGAGTGGTCGGGCACCTGGCTGCCGAACGGGTCGTGCGTGCGCTTGTCCTGCTCGTGCGCGCGCTGGCGCTCGGCCGCCTCGTAGGCCCGCCGCCCCTCCTCCGCGCGCGCTGCCCGCGCGGCCGCGGCGTTGACCTTGACGGCATTGCGCGAGACCTTGCCGCCGCGTGATCCTTCGGCGAGACGCTCGAGCTGGTCGGCGGCCTCGTTGATCGCCTTGATGTGGCGCTCGTGCTCGAACTGCCTGCCCGGCGGGGCGATGTCCGGGTGCCAGACCTTCGCCATCCGGCGCCGAGCCATCTGGACCTGGCGCTTGTCAAATGGCGGCGTGATCTCCAGTAGCAGGAGGGCCTGTTCGAGGTCGAGCACGTTCGGCATGAACCGGCCAGGATATCGCCGCGCGGCGTGATGGCGGGCGCCTGCGGGCATGCTGTGGGTCGTCCATCGGCGGACCGCAACACGACGCGAAAGCGGCGAGATGGCCGATCGACTGCAGGGCACGGTGGCGCTCGTGACGGGCGCCAGCAGCGGTCCGGCGCGCCGAGCGAGGGCTGAGGCCGAGAGCCCGAGCCCGCTATGTGACGAGCTTGCGGTTCATCGCGAAGACCGCGATGCGCCAGGTCACGAAGCCGAACACGAGCAGCGCCAGGAGATGCAGGAGATCGTTGCCGGGATCCCAGCCGAACGCGGCGTGGCGGACGAGTTCGACGCAGTGATGCAGCGGATTGAAGTTGCCAAGCACCTGCGCCCACTTGGGCAGGCCGCTGAGCGGGAAGAACGTGCCCGCGGTCAGCATCATCGGCGTCAGCACGCCGCTGACGACGTAGCTGAAGTTCTCGATGCCCTTCATGAGCCCGGCGATCATGATCCCGAAGCACGCCCAACCGAAGCCTGCGACGAACGCGACGAACGGCACGGCCAGCATGTCGATGCGCGCATCGAGACCGAAGCAGATCGCGACGAGCAACGGGACGCAGCCATAGGTACCGGCGCGCGACGCGATCCACAGCGCCTCGGCCGTGACGAGCTCCTCGGCGTCCACGGGCGCGGCGAGGATCGCGTCGTAGGTGTGCTGGAACGTCGCCTTGACGAACGTCCCGAACATCGCCGGAAACGCGGACGAGAAGAGCACGGCCGTCGCGACGGTGCCGGTCCCGACGAAGTCGACGTAGTCGTAGCCCGCGACCTTCGAAACGAGCGAGCCGAAGCCGAAGCCGAACGCGAGCAGGTAGACCGTCGGCTCCATCGTCGACGAGAACGTCGAGCCGCGCCAGTACGAGCTGAAGTTCACGATCTCGCGGATCAGGACGCCCTGCAGTGCCTGCCACTCGAGCCGTCCGATGCTCTCACGACGACGTGCGGGAACGGTGCTCATGCGACCTCCTCTCCGGTCAGCAGGACGAAGACGTCCTCGAGGGTCGTCAAGCGTCGCTCGCCGTCGGGCAGGTCGCCGTTGCGGCCCTCGACACCGAGCAGCGCGACGCTCGTGCCGGTGCGGCGGGTGCGCAGGCCGTCGGCGACCGCGCCGGCCTCGACCTCGGCCAGCCGCGTCGGCGGCCCGTAGACCTCGAGCACCTCGCGGCCGGCGTGCTCGAGCACGAGCTCGCGCGGCAGGCCGCTCGCGACCGCCTTGCCGTGGGACATGATCGTCACGCTGTCCGCGAGTCGCTCGGCCTCCTCGATGTAGTGCGTCGACATGAGGATCGACGTGCCCTCGCTGCGCAGCGCGTCGATCAGCGCCCACAGCTCCTGGCGTACCTGCGGGTCGAGGCCGACCGTCGGCTCGTCGAGCAGCAGCAGGCGCGGTCGGTGCACGAGCGCACGCGCGATCAAGAGGCGCCGGCGCATGCCGCCCGACAGCGTGTCGACCTTCGCGTGGCGGCGCTCGGTGAGGTTCGCGATCTCCAGGGCGCGCTCGATCGCGGCCTTGCGCTCGGCGCGCGGGATCCGGTAGAGGTAGGTGAAGACGAGCAGGTTCTGCTCGACGGTCAGCGTCGTGTCGAGGTTGTCGAGCTGCGGCGTCACGCCCATCTCCGCACGCGACTGCTTCGAGTCGCCTGGCAACGTGTAGCCGAGCACCTCCAGCGAGCCGGAGTCGGCGATCGCCTGCGCGGTCAGCATCTTCATCGTCGTCGACTTGCCCGCGCCGTTGGGTCCGAGCAGGCCGACGCACGTCCCCTCGGGCACGTCGAGGTCGAGGCCGTCGACGGCGTGGATGTCGCCGTAGTGCTTGACGACGGAGCGCAGCCTGATGGCGAGGTCGGGCATCGCGGGAAGGCTAGTCATGGTGCTTCAGACCGGCGAGAGGACTCGAACTCATCGCACGGACCCTGAACGGCAAGGAGGACAGTTCCTGACCGCAACGGCGATTGTCCTGCGCGCGGGCCCGTCGGCGCCCGGATGGCCGCCGCTACCCTGGGCGGGCGATGTCCGCCCAATACGTCTACACGATGCACAAGCTGTCGAAGTCCTATCCGCCGGACAAGACGGTGCTCAAGGACATCACGCTCGCGTTCCTGCCGGGCGCGAAGATCGGGGTGCTCGGCTACAACGGCGCCGGCAAGTCGACGGTCCTGCGGATCATGGCCGGCGAGGAGACGGACTTCCGCGGCGACGCGATGCTCGCGCCGAACGCGACCGTCGGCATGCTCGCCCAGGAGCCGCAGCTCGATGCGAGCAAGGACGTCAAGGGCAACGTCGAGGACGGCGTCCACGAGACGAAGGCGCTGCTCGAGCGCTTCAACGAGATCGCCGCGAACTACTCCGAGGACACCGCCGACGAGTTCGCGCGCCTGCAGGAGCAGATCGACGCCGCCGACGCTTGGAACCTCGAAACCCAGCTCGAGTACGCGATGGACGCGCTGCGCCTGCCGCCCGCCGACGCCGACGTCTCGCTGCTGTCCGGCGGCGAGCGCCGCCGCGTCGCGCTCTGCCGGCTGCTGCTGTCCGCGCCGGACCTGCTGCTGCTCGACGAGCCGACCAACCACCTCGACGCCGAGTCCGTCGACTGGCTCGAGCGCCACCTCGCCGAGTACAAGGGCACGATCGTCGCGGTCACCCACGATCGCTACTTCCTCGACAACGTGGCGGGCTGGATCCTCGAGCTCGATCGCTCGCGCGGGATCCCGTACGAGGGCAACTACTCGTCCTGGCTCGAGCAGAAGCAGAAGCGCATGTCGATGGAGGAGAAGACCGACAAGGCGCGCCAGAAGACGATCGACTCGGAGCTCGAGTGGGTGCGCGAGAACCCGAAGGGGCGGCGCAAGAAGGCCAAGGCGCGCCTGAACAACTACGAGGCGCTGATCGCCGAGGAGCGCAACGTCAAGCTCGACCAGGTCCAGATCCACATCCCGGCGGGCCCGCGCCTCGGCGACCTCGTCGTCGAGGCCGAGGGGTTGCGCAAGGGCTTCGGCGACCGCCTGCTGATCGACGACCTGACGTTCAAGCTGCCGCGCGGCGGGATCGTCGGCGTCATCGGCCCCAACGGCGCCGGCAAGACGACCCTCTTTCGGATGATCACCGGTCACGAGCAGCCCGACGGCGGCACGCTGCGCGTCGGCGACACCGTCGAGCTCGCGTACGTCGACCAGTCGCGCGACGCGCTGTCGGACGACAAGAACGTCTGGGAGGAGATCTCCGACGGGATGGACACGATCAAGGTCGGCGACCGCACGATGAACTCGCGCGCATACTGCTCGTCGTGGAACTTCAAGGGCTCCGACCAGCAGAAGAAGGTCGGCAAGCTGTCGGGCGGCGAGCGCAACCGCCTGCATCTGGCGAAGCTCCTGCGCGCGGGCGGCAACGTCCTGCTGCTCGACGAGCCAACGAACGACCTCGACGTCGACACGCTGCGTGCGCTCGAGGAGGCGCTGCTCTCGTTCGCCGGCTGCGCCGTCGTGATCTCCCACGATCGCTGGTTCCTGGACCGCGTCGCGACGCACGTCCTGGCCTTCGAGGGCGACTCCCAGGTGCGCTGGTTCGAGGGCAACTTCGAGGCCTACGAGGAGCACCGCCGCGAGCTGCTCGGCGACGAGGCCGACCGCCCGCACCGGATCACCTACAAGAAGCTGACGCGGACCTGATCCGTCCGGGTCGCCGGCAAGAATGGATGTATGAACGCAACTCGTGAGCAGCTGACAAAGAGGCTCGCTGACCACTATCGCGGTCAGGGCTGGGCGACGAGCACTGATCCCGACGGCATCGTGCTCGCCACCGGACCGGGCGGCGTGACGTGGATCGGCGCGGCGGTGACGGGCGCAGACCTTGAAGCGGGCGATCTGGAGGCGCGGCTCCCTGGGCTCGCAGATCGGCGTATGCCGCACGGCGGCGAGCTGTGCCCGCTTGAGCTGCTACCTGCAGCGGACTGCGCCGACGCTCTTTGCGGTCTACTCGAGCGTCTCGGTCTCGCCGAACGTCGGCACGTGGCCGTCTACTCGCTGCCAGCCTGAGTTGCGGGCTTGGTGCGGCCGAGGTCCTCGGCGAACTGGCGAACCTGCTCACGCGACGATCCGATCGCGAAAAGCTCGAAGATCCGCTCGTCGATCTCGTTGCGCAGGGAAGAGATGCCCGCGTGGGGGTCACGGCTGAGCGTCTCGATGATCTGCTGCACGCGCTCGACCACCGAGTCGTGCAGGCGCACATCGGGCCGGCGAAACGGCAGCTTCTCCACATAGCCGACATCGGCTGTCGCCGTCGTGTTGACGAGCTTCTTCATGAAGTACGTCGCGAGCGCCGAGTTGAGGTAGCCGAGCACGAATGACGGCGGCCATGGGAATCTCCCCGTAGACGGCCATCGGAATTCCCCGCTGGCGGTCATCGGATCTCCCCATGGGCGGCCACCGGATCTCCCCACGATCTTGTCCTGATCGGCCTGTAGGCAGGCGTGCTTCGTGTT
>JBBSNY010000051.1:0-19722 GCA_038260305.1 Solirubrobacterales bacterium | reverse complement strand
GTTGGAGTACTTCGCCTTGACCTGCGGCAGCAGGTCGCCGGTCGGGTCCTCGGTCATGAAGTCGAGCTTGTTGTCGATGACGTTCTGCGTCATCTGCGGGACCGTCGACTTGATGACGTCGAAGCGGTCGATGTTGCCCTTCGCGATGCCGGGGATGTCGAACCCGGGCGTCTTCGTGAGGATGATCTCGCGCGTCGGGTTGATGACCTTGATCGTGTACGCGCCGATGCCCGGGACGTCCGGCGTGGCCTTGAACGGCGACTTCGCGGCCGGCGTGGGCGCGGCGTTGGCGAGCGCCATCGCGAACAGGAACTTGCCGTCGGGCTCGGACAGCTTGATCGTGATCTCACCGGTCTTGTCGTCGGTGGTGATGCCCGAGATGTCGGCATTGGGCTTCTTGGCCTTGACGTACTCCGGGACGCCCTCGATTCCCGACGTGAAGGAGGAGAACGGGCCGCCGAGGTAGTTCAGGCGCTTGATCGTGTGCTCGAAGTCCGAGGCGACGACGGGCGAGCCGTCGGAGTACTTCAGGCCCGGCCGCAAGTTGAACTTGAAGGTCTTCTTGTCGGCGCTGACCGTCGGCAGCGCTTCGGCGAGGCCCGGGATCAGCTCGTTGCCGGCCGCGCCCTCGGCGTGCTTGTACGTGATCAGCCCTGTATAGACGAGCTGCAGCGCCTCGTTCGCCTGGATCGACTGGAACAGGACCGGGTCGTAGTTGTCGGGCAGGATGCTGCCGATCTTGGCGGACGTGGGCTTGTCGCCGCCGCTGGCGCCCCCACCGTCGTCGCTCGAGGATCCACACGCTGCGACGCCGAGGCTGCTCACGGCTGCGAGTCCGCAGACGGTGAGCGCACTAGGTAGCTTCCTCATCCCGAGCTCCCCCTGGGCCGGACGAACGATCACGTTTCGCCCGCCAAGCTACCTGACGTTGGCGTGACGTGCACGTGTTTGGCGGCCGTTTCGAGGCTGGGCGTAGGCCAAACCCCCGACGAGCCGGCGTGCGCTGCCGCGAAGGACGGCAGCGGGTTCGTCATCAGCTCGCGACCGCGCGCAGCGCCGGGTACAGGGCGACGAAGCGCTCGCGCGCCTCGCGGTAGGGCTCGATCCACTCGGGCACCGGCTCGATGACGTCGCCGGGCCGCACGCAGGCCGCGACCGCCTCGTGGACGTCGGCGAAGACGCCGGCCGCGACGCCGCCGAGCAGCGCGGCGCCGAACGACGCGCCCTCGTCGACGGCCGTGCGCTGCAACGGCAGCTCGAGCACCGAGGCGAGGATCCGCAGCCACAGGCCGCTGCGCCCGCCGCCGCCGGACACCCGTCCCAACGCGGGCTTCCCGGAGCACTCGGAGACGAGGTCGAGGCCGTCGCGCAGGCCGAACGCGACGCCCTCGAGCACGGCGCGGACGAGCGCGGCGCGGTCGTGTCGCAGCGACAGCCCGCAGAACGCGCCGCGCGCATCGGGATCCGCGTGCGGCGTGCGCTCGCCGGCGAGATAGGGCAGGAACGTCAGTCCCTCGACGCCCGGCGGCCAGGCCGCGGCGCCGGCGACGAGCGACGCGAAGTCCGCGTCCGGTGCGACAGCCGCGCGCAGCCAGCTCAGCGATCCGGCCGCCGACAACATGACGCCCATGTTTTGCCACACCCCGGGCACGGCGTGGCAGAAGGCGTGCACGCGCGCCGCGGGGTCGGCGACGAACGCGTCTGATGGCGCGAAGACGACGCCCGAGGTGCCGATTACGATCGACGCGATCGCCGCCCGCCCACCCCTGTCAATGCCGACGCCGAGCGCACCCGCGGCCTGATCGCCGGCGCCGGCGGCGATCGGCACGTCGCCGGCGCCAGAACCGCTGACGACGGGCGACTCGTGCGCCGTCGGCAGCCACGCCGGGTCGATGTCCAGGGCCGCGACGACGGTCTCGCTCCAGCGCCGGCCGGCGACGTCGAACAGCAGCGTTCCCGACGCGTCCGCGACGTCCGTCGCGTACTCGCCGCACAGGCGCAGGCGGACGTAGTCCTTCGGCAGCAGGACGTGGGCGATGCGCGCGTAGACATCCGGCTCGTGGTCACGCAGCCACAGCAGCTTCGGGGCCGTGAAGCCCGGCAGCGCGCGATTGCCGGTCGCGGCGATGAGCTCGTCGAGGCCGATCCGCCGCTCGATCTCCGCGCACTGCGCCGCGGTGCGCTGGTCGTTCCAGAGGATCGCGGGGCGCAGGACGTCCCCGCGCTCGTCGAGCGCGACGAGCCCGTGCATCTGGCCGCTGAGCCCGATCCCCGCGATCGGCCCGTAGCGGCCGAGCTCGTCGAGCACGCATCGCGCGCCTGCCCACCAATGCTCGGGATCCTGCTCGGCCCAGCCCGGGCGCGGCGTCGACAGCGCGTGCGGCGCCTCCGCGCGCGCGACGACCTCGCCGTCGGGGGCGATCAGCAGCCCCTTCACGGACGAGGTGCCGATGTCGAGGCCGGCGAGCAGCGTCACGGCACTCAGGCGGGCGCCGCGCCGAGCGCCTCGTAGACGAGCTCGTAGGCGCGGATCGCGTCCTTGGCCTGCTGGGCCTCGGCGAGCGCGCCGTCGTCGATGCGCGCCGCGGCACCGTCGATGAAGCGCCACTGCAGGACGCTGCGGCGGACGACGTCGACGGCGTCCTCCGTGTACGGGTAGAGGTCGAAGCCGAGCCGCTCGCCGCGCGTGCCGTAGCCCGCGCGCCGCAGCTCGACGGCGAGCTCGAGCGTCTCCATGAAGGCCGTCGCGCCGACCATGTTGTCGTCGTCGAACGTGCCCCAGCCGGAGTTCGCGTGCTGGTGGCCGAGCAGCCCCTCGGCGTGCAGCAGCGCCGCGTACTCGGCGAGGTTCTCGCCGTTCATGATCAGGTGCTGCCAGTCCATGTTGACCTGCACGTTGTCGATCCCGCGCGCGCGCAGGGTGTGGATGACGTGCAGCGTCATGCCGATGTTGCCCATGTGGATCTTCATCGCCGGCTCGGAGTTCTTGTGCTCGAGAAGCAGGATCTGATCGTGCTCGGCGAGCCGCGCGGCGGCCTGGCCGATGCCGTCGATGAGCCGCGCCCAGCTCGTGGCGTAGGGCGTCTGGAATGGGTAGTTGTAGCCCTCGATCCCGGGCCAGATGATCATCCGCGCCCCCAGTGAGCCGGCGAAGTCCGCGCAGTCGAGCGTCAGCTTCAGCGCCTCGTCGCGAATCGCGTCGTCCGGCGAGGACAGCCCGCCGCGCGCGAAGCGGTTGTCGAGATGCAGGCCGCTGGCGATCGCGTAGATGCCGTGGCCGCCGAGCGCGGCGCGCACGTCGTCGAGGTTGTCGTCCGACAGCTCCTGCGGGTAGTGGAACTCGTAGTCGTCGATCAGGCCCTCAAGCCCCGCGACCGCCGCCCGCACGTGATCGGCGGTGCTGCGCTTGGCCAGCTCGGGCTTGTAGCCGCCCGGGTTGAAGCGCGTGACCATCGAACCCATCGCCCAGATGCCCAGGCTCGTCCTCATGACTCATCCTCCTGCGTCGTGTCGATGATCGCCGCCGACCGCGCGCTGCGACGCGCCGCCTCGATGACCCGGAGCGCGGCAACGCTGTCGCGCGCGTCGACGGGCATGCTCGCCACGCCGCGCAGGGCGTCGCGCACGCCTTCGTAGAAGCGCTCGTAGGCGCCGTCGTCGAGCTTCAGCTCGTGTTCGCCGCCGTCGCCGTCGACGACGCGCGCGGGCTCGCCGGCGCCCCAGCCGTCGTCGCCCGGCCGCATGCCCGCGGCGAGCTGATCCTCCTGCGGATCGAGGCCGGGCGTGTGCACGCCGCCGCGCGTCGCGCTGACGCGCAGCGAGCGTCTGCCGAGCGGCGCGAGGAGGCTCATCCACAGGTGCGAGCGCACGCCGCCGGTGTGCTCGAGCGCGACGAACGTGTCGTCGTCGACCTGTGCCCCGGGTCGCCGGGCGGCGATCTCCGCGTAGACGCGCGTCGGGAAGCCGAACAGCGTCAGCGCCTGGTCGACGAGGTGCGCGCCGAGGTCGAGCAGCAGGCCGCCGCCCTCGTCGGGGGCGGCGAGCTCGCGCCACGAGCCCGCGCGGACCGCCGGGCGGAAGCGCTCGTAGCGTGACTCGAAGCGGGTCGCGTCGCCGAGCGTCCCCGACGCGACGAGCCGCCGCACGGTCAGGAAGTCGCCGTCCCAGCGGCGGTTCTGAAAGACCGTGAACGGGACGTCGGCCGCCGCGAAGTCCGCAACCAGCCGCGCGGCGGGCGCCGCGTCGGCGGCCAGCGGCTTGTCCATGACGACCGCGATCCGGCGTGCGAGCGCCATCCGGCCGATCGTCAGGTGGTGGCGGTTCGGCGTCGCGACGACGAGCAGGTCGATCTCGCCGGCGTCGGCGAGCAACGCATCGGCGTCGCGCGCGACCCGGACGCCGGGATACGCCTCGCGCGCCCGCGTGGCGCGCGCGAGATCGGAAGACGTGACGGCCACGACCTTGAGGCCGTCGGTGGCGGCGACGAGCGGCCCGTGGAAGACCTCGCCGGCGAGGCCGTAGCCGGCGATCGCGACGCGCAACGGCGCGCTCATGCGAGCGCCACCGCGCGACCCTCGTCGGCCGAGCGGTAGAGCGCCTCGATCGTCCGCGCCTGGCCGAGCGCGTCGGCGCGCCCGAGCAGCGGCGCGCGCTCGCCGCGGATCGCGGCGGAGCAGTCCTCGAGCTCGAGGCGGTAGCTGTCCTGTGGCTGCACCGAGATCGTCTCGCGCTCCCCGCCGCGCTCGACGACGAGCCGCGGGTCGCGACAGTGCCACGGGTCGGCGAGCACGATCCGGCCGTCGCGGCCGACGACCTCGAGCTCGTGGCGAGCGGCGATGTCGAGGCCACAGTCGATCGTGGCGAGCAGGCCGCCGGGGAAGCGCAGCTCGCCGGTAAGGCGGGTGTCGACGCCGCTTGGACCGCTGACGGCCTGCGCGCAGACGCCGACCGGTTCGGAGCCCGCGACGAGCCGCACGCCGCTGACGCAGTAGCAGCCGACGTCCATCAGCGCCCCGCCGTCCAGCGCGGCGTCGAGGCGCACGTCGGCGGCGGACGCGAGCAGGAACGAGAAGCTCGCGCGCACGAGCCGCAGGTCGCCGATCGCGCCCCCGTCGAGGAGCTCGCGCAGGCGCAGCGTCTGCGGGTTGTGGCGCCACATGAAGGCTTCCATCAGGACGAGCCCGTGCCGCTCGGCGACGTCGAAGGCCTGCTCGACGCGCGCGGGGCGGCGGTCCATCGGCTTCTCGCAGAGGACGTGCTTGCCGGCCTGCAGCGCCCTCACGGTCCAGTCGACGTGCATGGCGTTGGGCAGCGGGACGTAGACCGCCTCGACCTGCGGGTCGGCGAGCAGCGCCTCGTAGCAGCCGTGCGCGCGCGGGATGCGCTGCGCGTCGGCGAACGCCCGTGCCGACGGCTCGCTGCGGCTCGCGACCGCGACGATGTCCGCCGACTCGGACGAGCGCGCGCCGTTGACGAGCGCCGCGCCGATCCGAGCCGTCGACAGGATCCCCCAGGCGACCGGGGCTACCCCCACGAGCCCTCGCTCATCGGCCGGAACGTCGTCGTCATGAGGCGCATGCCGCGCGGCCGGGTGAGCGCGAAGAGCACGACCTCGGCGACGTCGTCGGGGGTCATCATCCCGTCGAGCTCGGGCATCCCCGCCTCGCGGCCGGTGCCGATCGCGAAGTCCGTCGCGACGCCGCCGGGGCAGATGTTCGAGCAGCGGACGCCGAGCTCGCGCAGCTCGAGGTCGAGTGAGCGCACGAAGCCGACCTGGCCGAACTTCGAGGCGTTGTAGACCGCCTCGCCGGGGAACGCGTTGACGCCGGCGACCGACGCCAGCGAGACGAAGTCGCCGCCGCCGTCGGCGTCGATGAGGTGCGGGAGGGTCGCGCGCGCCGTATACAGGACGCCCTTGAGGTTGACGTCGATCATGAGCTCGAGCTGCTCGGGGTCAAGCTCGAGGAACGGCCCGTAGGCGCCGACGCCGGCGTTCGCGACGACGATGTCCAGGCGCCCGTGCGCGGCGACCGTCGCCGCGACGAGTGCCTCGACCTGCTTGGGATCGCGGACGTCGGTGGGCGGCGCGACGGCGCCCGCGATCCCCAGGTCGTCCCCGCTGCGCGAGCCGAGCCCGAGCGCGACGCCGGCGTCCGCCAGCCGGTGCGCGACCGCGGCGCCGATGCCGCGGCTCGCACCGGTGACGAGGGCGACCTTGCCCTGCAGGCCATCCGTGGCCACTAGTGGAGTGACCACTACGCCCTCCCTGACTGTTCCCGCCCGCGGCGGGAGATCGAGTCGACGGCCACGGCGAGCAGCAGGACGAGCCCGGTGACGACGAACTTCGTCCCCGAGCTCAGGCCGAGCAGGCCGAGCCCGTTGTCGATGCTTGCGATGACGAGCGCGCCCAGCAGCGCGGCCTTGATGTGGCCGCGGCCGCCGAACAGCGACGTGCCGCCGATGACGGCCGCCGCGATCGAGTAGAGCAGGATCGAGCCGCCACCGGCGTTCGTGTCGACCGAGCGCAGCCGCGACGCGAGCACGATCCCGCCGACGGCGGCCATCAGCGAGCAGATCGCGAAGCACGCGATGCGGATCCGATCGACGTTGATGCCGGCGCGCCGCGCCGCCTCGGCGTTTCCGCCGACGGCGTAGACGTGGCGGCCGAAGCGCGTGCGCCGCAGGACGTAGGTCCAGAACACGAGCAGCACCCCGACGAGCACGGCGACATACGGCAGGCCGCGGTCCTCGTTGACGACCCAGACGACGAACGCGAGCACGAGCAACAGCGCGGCGATCCGCAGCGCGACGATCAGCAGCGGGTCGTTCGACAGCCCGGCGGCCGCGCGCTTGCGCAGCCCCCAGATCTGGACCCCGGCGTAGGCCACGACCGCGAGCAGCATGAGCACCCACGCCGTGCCCGCGGGCACGAAGTCGTTCGCGAAGCCGATCACGAAGTTGTCCTGCAGGACGACGGTCCCGCGGGTGCCGATCAGCAGCAGCACGACGCCGTTCCATGCCAGCAGGCCGGCGAGCGTCACGACGAAGGACGGGATCCCGACCTTCGTGATGATGACCCCGTGCAGCGTGCCGATGATGACCCCGGACCCGAGCGCCGCGATGATCGCGATCGGCGTCGCGACCTGTGACCCGTCGGGCAACAGCAGCAACGCGGTGATGACGCCCGCGACGCCCGACACGTAGCCGACCGAGAGGTCGATCTCGCCGAGCAGCAGGACGAAGACGATGCCCATCGCGACGAGCGCGAAGGCGGCGCCCTGGACCATGAGGTTGACGAAGTTGCCGGCCGTCAGGAACTTGTCGTTCTGGACCTGGAAGACGACCGCGATGACGATCAGGCCGACGATGATCGGCAGGCTGCCGAGTTCGCCGCCGCGGACGTTCTCGGCCCAGCGCTTCGCGTAGGCGCCGATCGTGGCGGTCGGCGCGGCGGCGGCCGGGGCGGGGGGAGGTGCGGCCACAGTGCTCATGCGTGCGCCTCTTCCTGGCCGGGAACGACGCTCAGCGTGCCGGCGGTGATCGCCTCGACGACGTCGCGCTGCGTCGTCTCCTTCGTGTTGAAGCGCGCGACGTCCTGGCCGAGGCGCAGGACCGTGATGCGGTCGGCGACCTCGAAGATGTCGTGCAGGTTGTGCGACACGAGCATGACCGCGAGGCCGTTGTCGGCGAGCCGGCGCACGAGGTCGAGCACCTGTCGCGTCTGCGCGACGCCGAGCGCCGCGGTCGGCTCGTCGAGGATGACGACGCGCGAGTTCCACATGACCGCCTTCGCGACGGCGATCGACTGGCGCTGGCCGCCGGACAGCCCGGCGACGGTCTGGCGCACCGAGCGGATCGTCGTCACCGACAGCGACGCCAGCGTCTCGGAGCAGCGCTGCTCCATCCGCGTCTCGTCGAGCGCATGCAAGGGCGTGATCTCCTCGCGGCCGAGGTACATGTTCTGGACGACGTCGAGATTGTCGGCGAGCGCGAGATCCTGATAGACGATCTCGATCCCGAGCGCCGACGAGTCCTTCGGCCCGGAGATCGTCACCGGCTTGCCCTCGAAGCGGATCTCGCCGTCGTCGATCGGATAGATGCCGGCGATGCACTTGATCGTCACGGACTTGCCGGCGCCGTTGTCGCCCACGAGCGCGGTGACCTCACCCTCGCGGACGTCGAAGTTCACCTCATGCAGTGCTTGAACGGCGCCGAAGCGCTTGGAGACTCCCTTGAGCTCCAGGATCGGCACCGCGCCGGGGGACCGCTCGAGCGATCCCCCGGCGTCGGTGGAGGGGGTCATGTCAACCCGACCGCCTTGCACTTCGCGGCCAGCTTGCCGGCGCAGATCTCTTCCTTCTTCGGGAAGTCGGCCTCGCCGAGGTAGTCCTTGATGTTGCTCTTCGTGACGGCGACCGGCTGCAGCAGGATCGACGGCACGTCGCGCGACTCGTTGTTGACGGAGGCGGTGACGCCGGTCGGCGCCTCTCCGTTGAGCAGCGAGATCGCCAGCGCGGAGGCCGCGTCGGCCTCCTTCTTGATCGCCTTGTAGACCGTCATGCACTGGTCGCCGGCGACGATGTTCTGGATGCCCTGCAGCGTCGCGTCCTGGCCGGTGACCGGGATCTGCTTGAGCTTGCGGGCCTTGAGCGCGGAGATCGCCGCGTTGCCGAGGCCGTCGTTGGCCGCCAGCACGGCATCGATCTTGTTCGAGGACTTCTGCAGCATCTGCTCGAAGATCGTCAGCGCCTTCTGGTTGTCCCACTCGGGGACGGACTGGTCGGCGACCTTCGTGAACGCGCCCGACTTGTACTTCGGGTCCAGAATCGAGTTGTAGCCCTTGGCGAACAGCGTCGCGTTGTTGTCGGTCGGCGAGCCGTTGAGCTCGGCGATCGCGGGCTTTGTGGCGCCGCCGAGGCAGCTCACGAGCCCTTCACCCTGGAGCTTGCCGACGGCCTCGTTGTCGAAGGAGACGTAGTAGTCCGCCGTGCCTTTGAGCGTCAGGCGGTCGTAGTCGATGACCTTGACGCCTTGGGACTTCGCGTTGGCCTCGATCGCCGCGCCGGAGCCGGAGTCGAGGTTGACGAGCAGCAGCACCTTCGCGCCGTTCGTGATCGCCTGCTCGGCCTGCTGCTGTTGGGCGGACTTGTCCGCCTCGGCGTTCTGGATCTCCGAGTCGACGCCGGCCGCGTCGAACGCCTTCTTCAAAAACGGCCGGTCGACCGTCTCCCAGCGCACCGACGACTTCGAGTCCGGCAGCAGGACCGCGACCTTGCCGCCCTTCGAGCTGCCCGACGAGCCGCTGGCGCCGCTGCCCTTGTCGTTGCTGTCGCCGCAGCCCGCCGCGACGAGTGCCAGCGCCGCGGCGCCGACCGCCAAAGTCGCCGGGACTACCCGCCGACGTGCTCCTCCTATGACCCTCATTCCGATGCGTTCCTCTCTTGTGGTCTTGAGACCGGTGTCGACGGCGCCGGTGCGACGACGTCGGATTGCCGCGCGGCAAGTTCGAGCGCGCCGAGGACCTCGGCACGGTCGCCCAGCACGCCGTTGGTGATGCGAACGTCCTGCGCCGCCGATGGGATGGCGTAGCGGTGAACCGCCTCCCGCAGGGGATCGAGCAGCACGTCGCCGGCAGCGCTGACCCTGCCTCCGACGATGACCAGCTCGGGATTGAAGGCGTTGACGATCGCCGCGACCGAGCGGCCGAGGATGCGACCGGCGTCGGCGATCGCGCGGCGCGCGCCGGAGTCGCCGTCGGCCGACAGCTCCATGACCTCGTCGAGCGTGATCGCGTCGCCGTGCGAGCGGCGCAGCAGCTCGATGATCGCGCGGCCGCCGGCCATCATCTCCAGGCAGCCGCGGTTGCCGCAGCGGCAGATCGGCCCGGCCTCGTCGACGAGCACGTGGCCGAGCTCGCCGGCGGTGCCGCCGGCGCCGCGGTACAGCTCGCCGCCGATGATGAGCCCCGCGCCGACGCCGCCGGAGACCATGAGGTAGATCGCCTCCTGGGCGCCGATGCCGGCGCCGAGCGTGACCTCGGCGAGCGCGCCGAGGTTCGCGTCGTTGTCGAGGTGCACGCGCACGCCGAGGCGCGCTGCGAGCTCGTCGACCGGGCGCATGCCGGCCCAGCTCGGAAGGATCTTGCCGGCGTGCACGGTGCCCTCGTCGAAGTCGATCGGGCCCGACAGGCCGACGCCGGCGCCGAGGATGCGGTCGCCGTCGACGTCGGCCTCCTGGACGACCTCGTCGGCGAGCTCGACCGCGACCTCGAGCGCGCGAATGGCCGAGCCGTCGACGTCGAGGATCTGCACGCGCTCTGCGAGGATCGTGCGCGACAGGTCGGCGATCGCGACGTGGACGTGCTCGTGGCCGAAGTCGATGCCGAGCACGAGGCCGGCGGAGCGGTCGAGCGTGAGCTGGATCGGCGGGCGCCCCTGCTGGGTCGTGCGGGCGTCGGGCTCACGCTCGACGACGAGGCCGGCGGTCTGCAACTCCGCGACGAGCGTCGAGACGGTCGAACGCGAGAGGCCGGTCAGGCGGGCGAGATCGGCGCGGCTCGCGCTACCACGGCGGCGCAGCGTGTCGACGAGCTGGCGGCGATTGCGCTCCCTGAGCGACTCGAGCGAACCTGATCCGGCGGGCGGCATGGGCGCAACTGTGCCGATGCGCGCAGGGTTTTGTCAAGAGCTTGGCGAAACTTTTGTTCAGAAGCACATGTTTTGTGCGAGACAAGGCGGTATCGCGTTCATCTGAGAACAAGGGCCGCAGCGCGGCCTGCACGGGATGCAGGCGGGCGCCGCGTTCGGGAGCGGCGCGCAGGCGAGAGCCTCGAAGAAGCTGACGCGGGCGTAGGACGCTGCGCGCCGGCGCAGGTCGGCGCCCTGCTCACGGGTCTGGACGCTCGCGGCAGCGCACGCCGGCTGAACCTGGCCGCCCGGTCGTGGCGAATATCCCCCGCTGCGAGGGGAATCGGCGCCACGACCACGCGCGTCAGCGCCGCAGACGTGCCATCCACATCCGCAGCTCGAGCACGCACCGCCCGTCACGCTCGCCGACGCGGAAGCACTGGCCCGTGGCGGGGGGTCGCGCGAGCGCTCGCTCGACGAGCCCGCGGGCGTGCGGGTCGGCGCCGCCGCGCGCGAGCCAATCGTCGAAGTCCAGCGCGACGGCGAAGACGATCTCTCGGTCGAGCCGCAGACCGGCCCCGGCGGCGAGCGCGTGCAGCCGCTCGAGCGTCAGGCAGGCCCAATGCGACGGGTCGCGCAGGCGCTCGATCTCCTGCGACCAGGCCGCGGCGCCCGCGTCGTCGTCGAGAAGGTGGTCGGCGACGACGACGCGGCCACCCGGCCTCACGACGCGTGCCAGCTCGTCGAACAGTCGACCCGGCAGCGGGATGTGGTGGATCGCGAAGCGGGCGACGGCGCCGTCGAGGCGCGCGTCGGGCAGCTCGAGCGCGGTCGCGTCGCCGACGCCGAAGGTGGCGTTGTCGAGCCCCGCCGCCGCGGTCTCGCGCCGGGCGACGCGCACCATCTCCGGCGTCAGGTCGATGCCGTGGACCTCCGCCACGTGCGGGGCGAGCGCTCGGCACACGATCCCGGGGCCGCAGGCGACGTCGAGCCAGCGCTCGCCGGCGCGCGGATCGGCGAGCCGCACGAGCCCGTCGAGCGTCTCGGACGCGTGGGCGATCGCGCTCGAGGCGAACGTCTCGGCCTGCTGCGTGAACGCCTCGACGGTCGTCTCGTCGTGCATCCGCCGAAGGCTACGAGGGTGGGCCGTCAGATCGAGATGCAGGATCGCGCGAGCCGGCCCCGGTGACCGCGCGACGCGGCTCGGCGCCGGCCCGTGCTATTGGGTCGGCGACCGCCCGCCCTCGGGTTGACCGGCGCGCTCGCGGGGCGATTCGCCGGCCGGCCGATCGACGTGCTCGGTCGGCGATCGCCGGCCCGGCTGATCGACCTCGGACAGCAGCAACGCCGCCCGGTCGCGGCCGAGATGCACTGCGCGCGTCAGCGTCCCCGAACCGAAGCGCTCGCGGACCGCGTCGAGCGCGGCATCGAGGTCCGCGCCGCCGCAGGCGTCGACCGGCAGCTCGAGCTGGATCCCGGCGCTGACGTCGACGAGGTTCGTGATGCTGATGGCGACGAGCGTCACGCCGCGGCGCTCGATGACCGCCATCGAGGCGGCGAGCAGCATCCGCGCGGCGGCGAGAAGCGTGCGGGTCGTGGCGGTCGCGGTCGGGAGGGTGTGCGAGCGCGTCGCGCGCGAGTAGTCGTCGAAGCGCAGCCGCAGGATCACCGTGCGGCCGGCATGCTCGCCCGAGCGCATTCGTCGCGCGACGCGGTCCACGAGGCCGACGAGCGTGGCGTCGAGCTGCTCCGGCGTGTGCCGCCTGCGTCCGAGCGCGTGTTGCGCGCCGACCGATCGCCGCCGCCGGCCGGCGCGCACGGGGTCGCGAGCGCGGTTGTGGGCGAGCGCGTGGAGGTTGCGTCCGGATCCCCGGCCGAGGATTGCCACGAGCGCCGGCTCCGTGAGCTCGGCGACCTGGCCGACCGTCATCAGCCGATGGGCGTGCAGCTTGCGTGCGGTCGGCTCGCCGACGCCCCACAGCTCCTCGACGCGCAGGGCGTGCAGGAAGGCGAGCTCGCCGTCGCGCGGGATGACGAGCAGGCCGTCGGGCTTCGCCGCGCGGCTGGCCATCTTCGCGACGAGCTTCGTTCCCGCGATGCCGACGGAGATCGGCAGCTCGCATTGCTCACGAACGCGGCGGCGCAGGCGCACGGCGATCTCGGCCGGCGTCCCGGAGATCCGCTCGAGGCCGGTGATGTCGAGGAACGCCTCCTCCAGGCCGAGCCCCTCGACGCGCGGCGCGGTGTCGCGGAAGATCTCGAAGAACGTCTTGCTCGCCTCGACGTAGGCCGGAAAGCGCGGCCGCGCGACGACGATCTGCGGGCACAGCCGGCGCGCCTTCGCGCCGCCCATCCCGCCGCGCACGCCGAACGCCCGCGCCTCGTAGCTCGCCGCCAGGACGACGCCGCCGCCGACGACGAGCGGCAACCCGCGCAGGCTCGGGTCGTCGCGCTGCTCGACCGACGCGAAGAAGGCATCGACATCGGCGTGCAGGATGACCTGCTCCTTGGACACGAACATATGTTCGCACGATCCGCGGTCTCCGGCACGCTGCGGGCGAGGTCTTGCAGGTGGTCGTCGGGGGCCCGGGCCGCGTGGCCGCCCGCCGCCGGGTCAGTCCGGTGCGGGATCCTGCGGCGTGTCGAAGCGGCCCTCGATGAGCTCGATGCGGTAGCCGTCGGGATCCGCCACGAACACGATCAGCGGCAGGTCCTCGCGCCCGCCCGGATGAAACGGCGCCTTCTCGGGCTCCACGCCGAGCGGCACGAGGCTGTCGAGCGTGGCCGCGATGTCGGCGACCGACACGGCCATGTGGTTGTAGCCCGTGCCGAGCTCGTAGGGCGCCTCCTGGCCGAGGTTGACCGTGAGCTCGAGGACGTCGCCGCCGCCGGGCAGGCCCATGTAGATGTTGTAGGCGGTCTCGAAGTTCAGCCGCCCGCGCGGCTCGAAGCCGAGCGCCTCGTAGAAGCGCGCCGACGCCTCGGGGTCGTGCGCACGGACGCAGGTGTGCAGATACTGATTGGCCATTCTCGTGCTCCTCGTTCGTGGGCCGGCAGCTCGAACATCGACCGTAGTGTTCGAAAGCTAGGCGGAGTGTCCTACCCGCAACTCTTCGCGACGCCCTCGTGCATCTCGACGACAGCCGGACTGACGATCTGGTCCCGGCCATCGCCGATCAGCTCGTCGTGATGACCGAGACGGTGGAGTCGCTCCGCCAACTCGGCCCGCGCTGACTGCATCCCGCTCGTGCTTCGATGCCGCAGCCGTCGGCGGGGTTGCTGCTGCTCGTCCTGGGGAGCACTCCGGACGCGCTCATGGTCATGGCACGCGACCGATGCGGACCCGCGGGGGAGGTCTGGCGCTCAGTCCTTCCGGGTGATGGCGCGCCGAAGACCGTCGAAGAGCCGTGCCGATCGCCGAACCCCCGCGTAGGCGGAAAGGCGCAAGGCAGTCGAGGGTGCGGGTAACCGAACCCACATTGTCGTGCTAGCCGTACGGTTGATGCCCCGCCTATTCTGAGACGGTCGGCATGTCTCGCGGCAGGTAGCGGGTGTAGGGGGAGCTCGCATTAGCGGCCCAAGGATGTATTGCGCACGCGACGGCTTTCGGTCTATGCAGCAGGCCATGAAAAAACCAAGAGGGAGCAGCATGCGAACCAATGAAATCGTCCAGGGCGCGGTCAGGCTTCGACCATGAAACTGACCAAGCGCAGTTGCATCAGCGTCGCAGTTCTCGGCACCATGGCTACGGTCGCTATCGCCGTGCCGATTGGTAGCGCCCAGGGCCCGCCGCCCCCCACCTCGACAAACGGCAACCCGGTGAGCACGGTCGCCACGGGGATCGCGGTCCCAACGTCGTTCGCCTTCGGGGGCGACACGATCTTTGCCGGCGGCGGACCGGCCGAGAAGCCCAACGAACCGACCGGCCTGTTCACGCTCGCCAACGGTCAGGCCACGCAGGTGCCAAACACGCCGAAGTTCGTCTTCGGCCTTGCCTGGCATCACAACCAGCTCTACGTCTCGACAGGGCCGTCGATCGTGGTCTTCAGCGGCTGGAACGGCACCCAATTCGCGGATAGCCGAACCCTCGTGAAGCCCACGGGCACGTTCGCCGGGTTCAACGGGCTCGCGTTCGGGCCGGACGGCCGCCTGTATGCCGGTGTCTCGTTCCGCGAAAAGTACGACCTCAAGCGCGACCCGTCGAGATACGCGCAGTCCGTTGTCCGGATGAGCGCGTCGGGCAAGCACATCAAAGTCATCGCCCGCGGCCTGCGTCAGCCCTTCCAGCTCACGTTCCTGGCCGGCGATTTGCATCCGTTCGTCGGAGTGCTCGGGCCGGAGAAGCACATCCCCAAGGACGCGATCGTCAACGCGCGGGCCGGCCAAGATTACGGCTATCCGAACTGCCGCTTCGGCTACCCCAAGACCTGCCAGGGCTACAGCAGGCCATACATCCTGCTGCCCAAGCACGCGTCACCGATGGGCATCGACCACGTCGGCAAGCGGTTGTACTTCGCGCTGTTCGGGGGCCTGGAAAAGGAGACCCCCGTCGTCGTGAGCGCGCCCGCCAAGCGAGGCGCCAAGCCGAAGGTCCTCCTGCACGGATTCGTCGCCCCGATCGTCGCCCTGCGCATCCACAGGGGGACGCTGTACGTGGGCGAGCTGACCGGGACTATCTACTCGGTCAAGCTGTAGTCGCGGCGGCAGCGGCGGCCCGTTCGCGGGCCGTCGCTGGCGGCGCGCGCCGGCCGGACCGCTGTCCAACCGGCACTCGCGCTCGCGGGCCCTTGGAACTGGCGGTCGCCGTAGAACTGGATGTGGCTGCCGCTCCTCGTCCAAACGGGCAGCGGGCGCAGGCAGTGGCGTCGCGACCTATTGCTTCTCGTCGTGCTCGTGCTCGTGCTCGGCCTCTGGGAACCCAGGCCAGCGTGGGTTGATGCCTTCGCTGCGCAACAGCTCGGCCTCGACGGCGATGATCTCCTCGACGGTCTCCTTGTTGGCGAGGACGTATCCCTTTGGCGGTTCTACTCGCTCCATCCGCTGACCCTCCTCACGAGATCGTAGATCTCGTCGCCAAGCCAACTCGGCTGCCCGCGCTGGCCGCGGCGGGGGCGCGACATGAGCAGCGCGTAGATCTCGGCGACAAGTTCATGGGTGTACTCGCCTCGACGGTAGCCGCCCCGTCGGATGACGTTCGCGACACCGGCCGGCGCCAGAGCAAGCAGACGCTCGCCATTGGCGACATCGTCAGCGGTCGCGCGCACGACTGACAGCGCGTGCGCCCACTCGTGCCACGCGATCCGCGCCAGCATCGCTTCGTACGTGCGGTCGTCGAGCTCTGCCAGCGCGTGCTGGCCAGCATTGACGAGCACCAGCCGAAGCTCCTCAATCCATACGCCGGCCGCGTCATCAAGCGCGCGCACCTCCGGCTGGCGCAGGCCGCCCAGCCCAGCCGAGCGCAACAAGTCGTCGACGACACCTCCGAGCGCTTCACGCGTGACCTGCCACTGCGACGCGCCGACGTTCTGCAGCAACTCGCGGTCATAGGTTGGAAGATCGCGCCACGCCGACCGCACACTGCGCTCGGCGAGCGTCGTCCGATCGACGTCGGCGTCCTCGTCTGCCATCCGCGCCGAAACGTATCCGCCGTCGTCTGCTCGGTGAGGTCGGAGCCCCCGGCACGTACGCTCAACGCGTGGCTGTGATCGAGGTAGGCAGCACCGCAGCGGTGCGGCGACCGGTAGCTTGTCGACGATGCGCGGTCTGTGGACGCGGCTTTTCGGGCTGGCCGCCGCGCTCTTCATCGTGCTGGGCGTCAGCGTCATGGGCAACCCCTTCTGTGATGGCGACTGCCAATCCGGTCCGGCAGCACGGCTGTTCGGCGGCGGGTTTGCGGTCTTCGGCGTTCTGCTCGGCCTCGCCGCCTGGGGGCTCAGACCTCCTCGTCGCTGAGCTGCGACTCCTGCCGGCCCGTGGAGCGCCGCGCGGGACGCGCTGCTGTTGGTGCCATAGAGGACAGCGCCGCTGTTCGTCCATTGCGGCACTGAACCGATGGACCTGCGCTCTTGATCGTGCGAGCCGGGAGCAGCGTCGAGTCCCGGCCCCGGTGGTTTAGCGCGCTTAGACTTCTGCGATGAGGCGCTTGCTTGTGCTGGCAGCGGTTGCGGCCGGGTCGTGGGTCGTAGTGCTCCGTGCTGACGACGGCTCGCTGCAGACGTTCGCGTTGGCAGGTGTGGTCACGGCGGGCGTGCTGATCGGATTGTCGGGTGCGCCGAGGCAAGCGATCGTCGTCGCCGTACTCATCGCGATCGTGTTCCTCGTGGTTCCGACCGCTGGCAATCCAGCGCAACCCGAGGGCAGCTGTGACCCGTTTTGCGACTCCGGAGGGAGCCTGCTGATCACATTCGGCCCGATGGCGCTTCTCGCGTTGCCGTTCGTGATCGCGCCCACACTGGTCGGCGTCGTGATCCGCTTGCTGCGGGAGAGTAGGCGCCGCGCGTCCGAAGCGGCACTGGTTGACCGTGTTGGCTAATCGACGACTGTGGCGGAGCAGCCGATGCGCCGCACCTCGTCGAGAGCGCCACGCGATTGAACCTGGTCCTCGAGCCCGGTCGTGTCGTCAGCCTTTACGCGCATCGGCAGGAGTCGTGGATGCCGGACATAGGCGGTACCGAGGACTGCGCCGCGGCCGTCTCCAGGCGTGACTGGGCGGAGGCGTACGCGGACACGCGTACCTAGCGGGATCGCGTTGAGCTGATGAACTATGGACGGCACGTCCGACGTGACCTCGCCGATGAAGCAGTTGTCTCGGTCGGGTGTGCCGTCGATCGGATCGAAGCTGAAGATCGGGTTGTCATACAGGAACTTTAGGCCGCCGATCGAGAAGTTGCCCAAGTACAGAAGTGCGCCTGGCGCACGCTTCTTGAGTCGGAGCTTCGGGCGATTGAGGCGGAACACGAGCACGTAGTGCAATTGCGGCGCACCATTGCCCGGGGTCGGCCTCCTCGCGTTGCTGACGCGAAACACCAGTGGTCCGCCCGCGAGCCGCGTCGGGACCGTCGTAGTGGCATCCTCGTCGCGCTGTGGTACTACGTATTCGCTCAGGGCTTCCAGGGATGGAGCACTTGGTGGAACCCGGTGGCGATCATCCCACTCGTCACGTGGTGCATCGCTTCATTCAAGGCGCTGTTTCGTGGGTAGATTCGATCTTGCGGGGTTCTCTTCGCGGCTCTGACGACGGTCGATGGCGCGGCGCATTGTTACGCGCGCGTGTCGTGGCACTCTCGGCCACGGTCGCAGGGAATGCCCTGCGACCTCGGCCCCCTGGGTCAGGGCGCGCCGGCGCCACGGCGTGCGCATCGAGTCGTCGTCGTCGTCCGCGGCTGGGTCCAGCGGCCGGACCGACGCGAGCGGTTCATCGACGTCAACCCCAATAGGCAACCGCGAGGCGGGCGACGTGGATGCCGAAGACACCCCGCATCTCGCCGAGCGCCTGATTGAACCGCCACCCCGCCGAGCCGACGATCTGGCCGGTCCAGCCGGCCTCGCGATCATTGCTCCAGATCGGTGGCGTCGAGAAGCCTGCGGGCCGCGGCCCGCGTCGCACGTAGCGAGGCGGCAAAGTCCTCCGGGACGCCGCCACAGCCCAGTTGTACTGTGACGAATCCGCGGATACGCAGAACCGACTCGACGCAGTGCTGAGGTACCTCCGCTTCGTCAGGCGCGTACAGCACGCGGCGATCCTCGAGGAAGACGAGGTGACCGGACACTCGAAGATCGGCGTGCTGATTCCCGTCAGGCGCGACGCGATCTCAGAGGAGCGCACACTGACGGACGTTACCCGTCCGACCGCCGGGCGCGGACGCTACTTTGCCCCTCGGGACGCGAACCCAAGCACGGAGCCTATTGCTACGGAGCCCGGGCGGCCTTGAATGCTTCCAGTGATCGGGCAACCTTCGCCGGAGTAAGTTGCTCCGGCGTCCCTGTAGTCGCGAGCACAAGGTCAGAATCAAGGTGAGGCAGCGCGACCTCGGCGTGCGAGACGATGGCATCGACTGCGTCGTACGGGGCCGCATCCAAGCCTAGCTTGATGAAATCAGCTCCAACCATCTTGGGTTCGACCACCGACGTCCAGATGAACATCCATGCGTATGCCATTGCTGCCAGGTCGTACTGATCCTCAACATTGCCCTTTGCCGCTCCGGCGGCGAGCCAACGAAATGCTCTTGTCGTGAACCCGACCGGATCAGCGTCGCGTGCAGCGAACAGCGCCGAGGCATCCCGATGGTCCGGCATTCCGCTGGCCTCACGAAGATGGGCTATGGCTGCTCGCATCTGACCATCGCTTGAATCGATGGCGGCGCAGAGTTCGCGTACGACGCTTCGTACGATATCGAGATCGACCCCACCCACGTCAATGGGAGCTGTAACGCTCGGCCGGACTGCATTGGCGGCAGGCGAGCCCTCAACGCTCGGCTTAGATGTACTGGCAGGCGTTGCCGACCCGGCATCACCCCGTCGTCTACCAAATAGGCCCATGGGGAGACGTACGCTAGCAATCATTACGCCCACGCAATGCGATGTCGCAGGGAATGGGCTGTTTGTGCGCCGGGATAAACCGGCATGAGGAAGGAGATGCGAGTTCTCTACATCGAAGGAGTAGCGATCCAGGGTGGCCCCGAGTCATGCGTTGGCGTTCGTGAGGGCGTCGGCGAAGCGTTGACAGGGGGCGTGCAGGCTGGGCTATTGAGCCGCGAAATCAACGCCACTGGCAGGCGGTCATGGGACCTCCCGGTTCTCGCGCATGAAGATCTGCGTACATGCCCAGGTTCTCCGACCGCGCGGGGTCCCCCGACGGCTCGCGAAAGCGCCGTCAACGATGTGGCCTTCCCCTCTATTCACGGCGTCAGCACCCCGATCGCAGGTACTACGCGATCGTCTGACTTCCCACGACCGTAGCCGCCGAACAAGCCCGCTTTGGCGGGGGCGGAGGTGGTGGAGGGAAGGCGACCGGCCGAGGGAAACGCGGCAGGCAAAACGCGCTCCGGACGCAGTGCCGGGCAAGGCGCGCCAAGTGCGCTTGATCGCGTGCGCCAGG
>JBBSNY010000050.1:0-20066 GCA_038260305.1 Solirubrobacterales bacterium | reverse complement strand
TACGGCCTCAGGGCTCCGCGACGACAGCGCGGCACCCACCACGGCGGGGAGAACCAGTGGCCGCCAGTGGGGAGAAAACGTGGCCGCCAGCGGGGAGAACCGATGGCCGGAAATGGGGAGAAACCGATGGCCGTTGACACATGAACGTAACGCCCGCTGAATGGCCATGCGATTAGCGATCTGACCACGTTACTGGAATGACGCAACCAGCGCTGCTTTGCGTGGTCTGGGGAACTGGCTGAGCCCACCGCTACCTGGAGCCTCCGGAGGGCCCGAATCCCCGCATGTCCGGGGTGTTCCGTCCGAGCGATCTGCTCCACGCGTACCTCGTTACCAGGTAGCTGACCCCAGCGCGATTAGCGTCGCCGTGGGCCTGGCCCAAGGAGATCGGACCCCGTGAACGTTGAAAAGACTGCATCGCGCTCGGCTGCGAGCGACCTCGCCGGGCTGGCTGGCACCGCCCATCGTGGGTCTGATCCGTACGCCCGACGCGACTCGCACGACCGGTCGGCCCGGGTACCCGATCCGCGCGACGGTCGGCATGGCGCTCGCCAAGAGCATGTACGTGGTCCCGACGTGGACGCGCCCCGCACGGCTTGTCGCTGAGCACGCCGCCGCGCTGCGCACCACTCTCGGCTGCGAGTCCGGCACACCCAGCGAGGGGCGTTCTACCGCTTCGCCGCCATGCTGCGCGCGCACAAGCCGCTGCCCGGCCGTAACGGCACCAAGCCGCCCCAACCCCTCGTCCGACAGCGCTCGCGTGGCCCGGTAGTACGACTGCCGCGAGAACCCGAACGCGCCCGCCGATCGATTGGCGGTGGTCGCGGCGGCGTCCTCGACCCCGTCAGTCTTTGCGCCTTCCGTCACTGGGCTACGGTGGGGTAGAGGCCGCGCCGTCCAGCGCGTACACGCGATCCGCCCGCCAGTTGTGCCGGCGCTTGACGAACTCCGAACCTGCCCGCGGATGGAACGAGTACGTCACCCGCCACCGCGGCAAATCGCTCAGATCCGCAGCATCACACGCAGTAGACGAATCGAGCAACGCCCGGCGTCGAAGCTATGAACACGGTACTCAGGATGTTCACCCGACGCGCCTTCGGCTTCACGGCCCCGACGTCATCGCCCTCGCCATTGCTCTCGCTGCCTGGCCGGTGCCCACCACTTCCGCGATGAACTGAGCGTTCACCGACCCACGGGAAGGTCAGTAGACCCCAAATACGCGCCACTCATCCGGGCTCGAATAGCATGACTTGTCCTGGGGACGTTAGCCCGGGAATACGATCAATCTCTGCGATGTAAGAAGAATAGGCCAGTCGGAAGGGCGCAAGACGCTGCTCGTAGAATTGAGGCTCTCGATGCCACGTGCTCGCCGAAGGGCTGCCAGCGAGTCGCGTCTCCTCGCATAGAAGAAGACGTCCCGTAGGTTTCAGCACGCGCAGGATGTCAGCCAACGTGTCATCACAGCGGCTGGGCGGCACGTGCTGCAACACCGTCCAGGTAACGACCAGATCGAAGGTCGCGTCTGCAAACGGAATGGCGTTGCCGTCGTAGGTCTGAAAGTCGATGTCGGGATACGACGCTCGCGCCGCTTGGATCGCGCTTGAGTTGATATCGAGCGCTGTGTGTTGACGGCACAAAGCCGCGATAGTAGGCGACAGTCGCCCAAAGCCGCATCCGAACTCGAGGCAGTACTGAGGTCTAGCATCGCCTAAGAGTCGCTCGATGGTGCGCGTCTCATATCGGTGACGGGCGAACAGAAATGGGATTGACGGTGCAGCAACAAACCCGTCCCACTTAAAGGTGACGTGATCGCCTTGCCGTTTCCACCGCAAGCCAAGGGTGCTGTTGGGAATGGCGCGACGGTAAAGAGCTGTGGCAACGCGCTGGACTGCGGATCGGGTTAACATTTATTGTCGAACCTTGGATGATGGGTCACAAACGAGTCTTGTGAAGCAGCGTAATGTCGGTTTGTGAAGCCACGTCCGCCGTTCAGGCCCCCAGGGAGCAACCTGCTCCTGCTTCCTGGTGTGCCGGCCCGGATAGCGATTGATCTGGCGCTCAAGCGCTTCCAGCGGCGCCTCGGTCGCCCAATCATTCACAGGGACACCTCTATCGAGATCCCTTCGGCGGCGGGGTGCCGGTTGGATGAGCGCGCCAATAGGAGGCGTGGCTCTCCGGCCGGAACTATTCTGCGTCCAGCGGGCAGCTTCGCCACCGCGACAGCTGGTACGCCCGAGTAGACCGTGTGGCTCGCGACCGGAGCGGTTCGTAATACCGAGCCTGGCCGGGGCGCTGAGCAGGAGGGCAAGGAGGCACCCATCATGATGATCGCGCCCGTCGCGACATGCAGAAATCGCCGACGGATACTGGCGCGATTGTCGCGAATGGTGATTCCGTGGGTCACCACCTTGGTGGGGGTGCCTGCAAACATCGAGTATCGGCCGATCCGCACCGTAGCGGAGCAGTCGATGCGATGCCATCTCGTGATCCCCGCTCCGTCCTCCAAAATGACTTCGGGGCAGCGTGAGGGTTCGTATGCGAATACATTCGAACCCGACGATTCCGCGTAGACCCAGTTGCCGCGAGATATACCAGCCCCCTGGGCCCATGCTAAGCATGTCCATTCCGCGGGAAAACATTTAGGTGGAGAATGCCCGCACCACGACCCCTGTGGAGACGTCTCGGCATGACGAGGGAGTAGCCAATACGCGCGGTAGCATGAGTCCGATAGCCGAACACGCGCTGAAGCAGTCGGCGCCCGATGGGCCAGGGAAGAGGCCACATAACGATTTGGATCAGCGCGGCTCGCATGACCTGGAAATCGTACGCCTGATTCGTAAGGCGTGGCGAGGGCCGTGTCTAGTTTGGTAAGCAAGGTTCGCCGTCGGGAAGTTGCCCGCGCTGTGGCGGTTCGTTTGTAAGGGCCTTTACAGCAGTACACACAAGGTTTTGAGTAACCACGTGCCCGTGGAGCTGCCCCGTCTCGACCACGAGCGGGGCCACTATGAGAGACTCAATGATGGTCCACAGCATGCGACGTATGCGCTGTCGTGCGCCGGAGCCGGCAGGGCGCACGGGATAGACCCGTACGTTGGTGAACCCGGTGATGGCCGCGACTTGGCCCAAGCTGCGGTTGGTGTAGATCAGGCCATGCGTCAGATCGCCGAACAGGTATCGACCCGAGTACGGGCTGCTGCCGTTGGGAGTGCGCAGGATCAACGTGCCCCCTGGACGCAAGAGTCGCGAGAAGGCATCGAACACGCGCTGCACGTCCGCGCGATCGAAGTGTTCGATCACATCGAGTGCCACTACAACGTCGCAGGTCGGCGGCCCTCGGTCAGCGAACTCGAACAGGTCCGCCTGTTGCACGTTAGGCGTGGCCAACTGCAACGCGAGCGCGACTTGGTCGGCGCTGACGTCGATACCGGATACGTCGTCGTAGCCGTTCGCACGGAGGAACCGGATGAGCATGCCCTGGCCACAACCGACGTCAAGGATCGCGGGGTTCGTCTGGCCCGCCGGCAGGTGGCGCAGGACGTCCGCTGCCATGCGTGGCAGGTTGGGTCGCTCGGGCAGAACGCCTTGGTGGCCCTGCACATAGGAGCTGTAGAGGGCTGCGCGGTAATCCGAGGTCATCGATCGGCGCCGGAGGACGAGCGAGAGATGTAGATGACGTCGCGCACGTCCAGGGAGTCAGAGGGCATACCCCGGAAACTCGCGCTCAGCTTCTTGACGTCGACGACGCCGGCGTCAAAGGACCGAGCTCCACAGCAGGTGACGGCGAGCCCGGCCGCCGAGAACGCCGCCAGGAACTCGTGATGCCGGCGACGGTTCGGCGACCCGCGGTTCGAGCTCATCGCCTGCCACAATGGGGGGGCGAAGTGCAGAAATGTCAGCGGGTCCTCGTAACGCCGCCAGCAGCCGTGCGGACCGAAGTCCACGCGGTGCACTGCTACGCCGCCGGGTGCGAGCAGCCGTGCCGTCAACTCGGCGAACGACCGGATGTCTCTGACGTGCTCGCCGACTTGCCAGGACGTTACGATGTCGTACGTCGCACCGTCCCGGCCGACCTCGTTTCCCTCCACGCCCTGGGAGAACGTCGTCACGCGGTCGGCGTAGGACTCCGGAAAGTCGTCCGGGCACAGACCCTGAGGCCACGGGTGCTCAGGGAACCTCTCGGCCCACGCCGCGTGGACGCCCGCATACCAACGCTTAGCCGCCGGGCTAGAGTAATCGGGAACAAAACGATCAATTGATGCGTATCTCGATGCCCCGGCCGCCAACATCGACAGCCCCGCAGCGAGGTGGTCACCGGGGCCGAACTCGATGACGCTGCGCCCGCGCACCGGACGGACGAGTCGCTCGATTTCGGACAGACCATGAAACGCATAGCGGTCGAGCAGATCCACAGAGCCGTCAAAAGCGCTGCTGTTACGCGGCCGGCTGAGCCGCAGGCGGCGGATCGCCGGAACGGCCATCGCGAGGTTGACCGAGATCTCGCGGACGACGTCCCGATAAATGGCGGTGCGGGACGTCGCGGCCGTGGCGGGGGTCATGCAGTCGGCTTTCGGGTAGGCACAGGGCTGGGTGAGGACCGCCAGCGCAGCTGACCGCAGGGCGCAGACGTCGCTCTGGAGAGTACCGCGGCGTAGACCTCGCTCAGCGCGCTTATCGATGGCTGCCAGCGCATTGCGTCGGCGCGCGCGAGCCCGCGTCGGCGGAGGTCCGCGGCGGTGTCGGGTCGCAGAGCCTCCTGCACTCGATCCGCGAGGCCTGCGTGGTCGTCGGGTTCCGCGGCGAGGGCGGAACCCGCGGTGACCTCCAGTAGCGACGGCGCGGTCGATACCACGACCGGCGTTCCGCACGACATTGCCTCAAGAGGTGGCCAGCCGAAGCCCTCCCAGTAGGACGGATGGAGCACGACATCGCTCGCGTTGTAGGTCTCGACCAGTTCCTCTTCGCTTACGATGCCGCGCTCGACGACGAAGCCATCCAGGCCAAGCCGGTGTTGCAGCTCGAGGTAGTGGGGCGCGAGGCCGCGGCCGGTGCGCAGCAGCACGGCGGGCACGCCCCGGTCATGGAGGGTCCGGAGTGTGTGAAGGGCGCCGCCGAGGTTCTTGTACTCCGCCCCGTTCGACACGTTTCCGACTACGACCCGGCCGTCGAGGCCGAGTTCGCGGCGCACGCGCTTACACGCATCGCGACCCAGTGGCCGGAATCGCGCGTCGACGCCCTGCGGGATAACCGTGGCGCGGTCCTCGGGAACACCGACGAGCTCCAGGGCGTCGTCGCGCGTCGCGGTGCTCACACAGACCACGTGAGCTACTTGGCGCATGTGGCCCACGCTCCAGCGAAATCGCGCCACCGTGATCCCGCGCGGCATCATTCCGGTGTGCTCCGTGATCGAGCGCAGCGCCATGAGGTCGTGGCAGGTGACGATCGTGCGGTCGTGTGGCAGGCACCGTGCGAGATGGGCAAACCCGTGGTCGACTATGTGGAAGAGGTCGCCGTTACGCCGCCCGGCGTTGACCGTATAGGCCACAAGACGGTCGAAGTGCCATCGCCACCCGACGCGGTCCCGCTGGAGCGCGACCTCATGGATGCCGAACCGGCCCGACGCCGCCACGCCATCGCGAACGCGATTGGCGTAGCGCTCCATTGACAGCCGGTGCTCGTGCGGAGGATCCCGCAGGAGGGTAACCGTGGGCACTGTCGTCAATCTGGGGCGCTGGTCAGCAGCTAGGATCGAGGGCATGGTAGTACTTGGGTCACGAGAGCATTTGTCCTGGCGGCATTATCCCGGATCGTGGCGGGCGTAACCTGGTCCACGAGGATCGGTCCGAACATTGCGCGGATCGGTAGCGTTGGGAGCGCAGGCGGAAGCCACGATGCCAGGGTTACGGGGTCGCACCGCGTCGGCGACTTCGGTCCCAGTTGGCGAACGATGATGCGCGCGGAGAATGATCCAGAGCAGCGTGCACAGGCTGAGCAGGTAAGCGACGCAGAGAGCGATGGCGACGCCGTCCAGCCCATAGGCGAGTCCGAGCAAAGGCAGGGTGGGGATGAGGCTGGCCCATGAGGCGGCCTCGGCCCATGAGGCGGCGCCAGCGAAACCCGCTCCACGCATCGCGTCCGAAAGCACGCGACGAGCGCAGAGTATCACGGTCGCGAGCAGCATTATCCTGAGCGGAGCGACCGCGCCGCCGAATGCCTCGCCGAACGCCAGCCGAACGAGCGGGCCCGCCGCGACGGCTAGCGCGCCGGCGACCACCGTGCTCACCGCGGTCCCGAGCGCCACGTAGCGCCACACCTGCCGTCGCTGAGCAACGGCGCTTCGCTCAGACGCTACGCGCGGGTAAGCGATGGTGCCAATGGCCTGGGCTAAGAAGCGTGGGAGGTTCGTGATCGCGAGCGCCGCGACGTAGAGTCCCAGATCGTAGGCCGAGAGCACGAGACCGACGACGAGCTGGTCTACTCGCAAGGTCTCCGTTGGAGAGACCCAACCCAAGAGGCCACGAAGGCCGAAACGCCGCAGCGCCGCCGATGAGGCCGCAGGCACCGTGTCGGCGGCCGATAGGTCGCCCCTAAAAGCGCGTCTGGCCGCAAACACTGTACCGATGCACGCCACGAACCAGCCAGCTACCCAGGCGGCTGTCACCGTCGTCAGCCCCGGAGAACCAAGTGCTGCGAGGGACGTTAACGCAATCGCGTAGGCCGCGACGGCGGCGGGGCGTAGAAGGTTGTACTCCGGAAACCGTTGGGCACCCTGCAGGGCCGCGAACGCGAAAGACTGCACGAGGGCCGCGGGGACGACGGCGATCGAGAGGCAGGCAGCGCTGGCCGGGATCCCGGTGGTCGTGATGAGCGCCAGGATCACCAGGGCGTGCAGTGCGGTCACTAGGGCGATCTGGCGCCGCACGGAGGCACCGAGATCGCGGAGCAGCGAGTGGGCCGTCGCTCGGCCACCCGCGATCTCATACGTCACGGCGAGGGGCAATCCCAGCGTGCCAAACTGCCCGAGCACCAAAGTGACCGTCCAGATGAGCGCTAGGTTGCCGCGGGCCATCGGCCCGAGCAGCCGCGCCGCGAGGATCCCCGTCACTAGGACAAACCCCTGAATCGCTACCGCAGAGCCCATGCTGCCCACGATGGCGGACCCGCCCGCCCTGCGTAACTGGCGGATCAACGCGAAGCTACGATGAGATTGGGCCTGCCGGGGTTGCCCCGCCCCGCCTGCCGACCCCGACCGGCGCGAGGCTGTACGCGCGTCGGCGTAGCAGTTGCCATAACACCCTCACCCGGCGAGCGAGCGACAGTCAGCGACGCTCCACGACCCGGCGCTGCGGTCGTTGCTGTCGCGGAGCACCTGTTGGAGCTCCGACGCTGAACTGCCACTGGTCGTGTCATGAGCTGTCAGGTCCGAGGTCGTTGATGCGCGTGTTGCTCTCGATTCTGATCCCATCCGTCGACGGTGGTGCAGATCTGGTAGCGCGGTGTCGAAGCGCATGGTCGAATGCGGAGATATGCCGTTCTGTGCAGGCGAGTAGGCTATACAGGTCCTCTGCGCGGACTCGGCCTGCCCGGCCCATTTGCAGTCTCAACTCGCGATCGTCGACCAATGGATGCGTAGCGGCTGCCAAAGCGTCTGGGTCGCAGGCGGGGACGAGGTAGCCGGTCGTCCCGTCAGCGACAGCCTCGCGTACCGACCCGACGTCGGTCGCCACGACGGGAAGCTCAAGGGCCATCGCCTCGCCGACGACGGTTGAAACGCCTTCCGAGCGGGGATGGGAACTTAGCCAGAAGATGTCAAAGGCGGGTGCGAGCTCGGAGACGCGCCCAACGGGGTCAACGACAATCAATTCCTTCCCAAGCCGCAGGCCAAGGCGCGCTGCCTCGCGCCACAGGGCGCTGGTGTAGCCGGCGTGCTGCTCGTACTGCGCACCCAAGATCACGAAGCGAATTCCGGGACGTTCACGCAGGAGCGCCGCCGCGGCTCGGACAAATGTGTCGTGTCCCTTCATGGGATTCAGGTTGTTGACGTTGCCCACGACGAAGTCGTCAGTGGCCAGACCTAGTTCCTGCCGCGCCCGCGCCCGCTGGGCCGCGCCATTGCGGAAGACCTGGCCGTCGACGATGGAGAAGAACGGAACCAGGCGCTCACCGAACGCGAGGGCCCCTGGGTGCTCTCGCGCAACGCCTATTCCTGAACTCATGATCGAGTCAGCGATCGCTCCGACAAGCGGCATCATCAGGCGACGCAAAGGCATCGGCGCGAAGGTATCCAGAAGTTGCCAGACAATCGGAATCTGCTCCAGTTGCGCGGCGATCGCGCCATGCGGGTTGACGAGACCGTTGACGAGCACGAGGTTCACGCGTTCGCGTCGGATGACCCCGCGCAGCCTCCGAATATCCTCGCGAAATGAAGCTGCCACCCTGACCTGTACCGCGAGGTCGGTCGTCCAGCGCAGGCGTCGCAGCGGCATCGTGATAACAGACACGCCTCGCGCGGCCAGATGATCTACCGCGTTGCCGGGCTCGTCTGGGAGCAGGATAGTAGTCTCTACTCCCCGTTCGCGAAGTGCGGGTATCACCGAGGCGTTGCGATTGTGTGGTCCGCCGTATACCGGATAATGGATAATCGACAGAACGTGGAGCGTCATGCTGGATGGCAATCTGCTGGAAGATCGGGCCGACCGTGACCGGGTAAGTCCATTCAGGCCCCAAGTGCCCGGGTGTCACTGTGCGCGCGCCGCTCCGCGCGGCGGGGCGTTCTCACGCGGCCGCCGACGACCACCTGAGTCAGCGGCACTGTCATCATTCAACGACCGCGACCGCGTCGGGGCTAGACTGTATCCACGTCGACCGGCACGGGATCTTGTCGCGGTCACAGCGATGGGCATACCGCCGGGCGATCTCCGTGACCTCCTGCAACAAATCGGCTTCGAGGGTGATCGGTGCGAGTCCCAGGTCGAGCAGGTGACGGTTGTCGACATCGAGGTCATTGCTCGGGGCTTCGTTGCGGGGGTTGTCGACGAAGTCGATCTCCGCGCCCGTGAGTCGGCACACGAGTTCGGCCAGATCGAGAACGCGGTGACACTCGGTCATCTGGTTGAAAACCTGGACACGATCTCCGTGCGCAGGCGAGTTCGCGATTGCCAGTTCGATGCAGCGCACCGTGTCTTGGATGTGGATGAAGGCGCGCGTCTGGCCGCCTGTGCCATGGACGGTCAGCGGGTAGCCGATCGCGGCCTGCATGAGGAAGCGGTTGAGGACCGTGCCGTAGTCGCCGTCGTAGTCGAAGCGGTTGATGAGCCGCTCGTCCATGCGGGTTTCTTCAGTCTGGGTGCCCCATACGATGCCTTGGTGCAGGTCGGTGATCCTGATGCCGTCGTTCTTGTTGTAGAAGGCAAATAGCAGCTGGTCTTGGGTCTTGGTCATGTGGTAAACGGACCCTGGGTTGACCGGATACAGGATCTCCTGCTCGACCTCCGCACCGTCGTCGGTGTCGATGCGAACGCGCAGGTAGCCCTCTGGGATCTTGAGCCCGGCGGTGCCGTAGCCATAGACGCCCATCGTGCCGAGATGCACGATATGCGCGTCGAGGCCCGACTCCACCAGCGCGGCCAGCAGATTGTGCGTGGCATTGACGTTGTTATTGACTGTATAGCGCTTGTGCCATGAACTCTTCATCGAATACGGCGCGGCCCGCTGCTCGGCGAAATGTACGATCGCGTCCGGCCGCCACTCGAGCAACAGGTCCAGCAGCTCGCGGTAGTCCTCGGCGACATCCAGGCGATGAAAGTCGATCTCATTCCCCGTCAGTTGCTGCCACGCTCCGATGCGCGTCCCGAGGGGTGCGATCGGGGTCAACGACTGCGCCTCGAGCTCGACATCGGCGTTGCGCCGCGCGAAGTTGTCCACGATGGCCACTTCGTGGCCGCGCGCCGAGAGGTGCAGTGCCGTAGGCCATCCACAGAAACCGTCTCCACCGAGGACGAGCGTGCGCAAGAAGTCTCCTGTCAGTCTTAGAGATTGCTTCGATCACGTCGCGGCTTGGCGTCCCCGACGTCCGTCTCCGCACCAGGGTAACCGCTTTGTGCAGCGATCTGAGCGCAGACGCTCGGATTTGTTTCGCGGCCTGCGAAAAGATCTGGTCGCCGAGGCGAGGGGGCGACCGCGAACGCGACTTCGCCCGCCGAGGAGGCGCCGTTCCTGGCGTTGTGCGCAGGCCGGCCAGGCGGCGTGTCGCCTCGCGCGCACGAGCGCGGCGGCGCGGGTCGCTCTAGGATGGCCGGGTGCCCGAGCCCAGGCAACCCGCTGAAGGCAGGGACATCACCGCGCTGATCGGGGTGCTGAGGCGCCGCGGTTGGATTATCGCGCTGTGCTTGGTGGTGGCCGCGGTCACGGGCTACGTATACGCCAAGCAGCAGAAGCCGAAATACGAGGCGTCGGCCAATCTGCTGCTGCATGACCCGGCGCCGGGTCCAAACGCGGTGTTCGGGACCAGCACGCCGAATACCGGGCCCGACCGCGAGAACCTCGTGCTGTCGCAGACGATCAGGGAGCGGGCCGCGAACGCGCTTGCGTCCAAGTTGGGCGGACGGGCTGCGGCACAGTCCGCGGTCGCCGGCGCGACGGCGTTGTCTGCGGCGGAATCCGACGCCGTCAAGATCACGGGTACGGCCGCGACCGGAGCCACCGCGGCCCTCGTAGCCAACACGATCGCCGAACAGAACATCGCCTATCGTAAGGCGCGCAGCCTGGCGAAGATCCAACGCGCGCAGCAGGCCGCTCGCAAGGCGCTTCGCCAGCTCGGCCCGCCCGGCGCGAGTCCTCAACAGGGACAGGCCATCTTCCAGGCGCGTGCTTCGCTGCAGGCCCTCAACCAAGCGGCCGGCGTGCAGGACGGCGACGCGGAGATCCTGAGCCGTGCCGCGGTCCCGTCCGTTCCGTCCTCGCCCAAGCCCAAGCGCTCAGCGATCATCGGCGGCTTCGCCGGGCTCCTCCTCGGCTTCGCGATCGCGCTCATCCGTGAGCAGCTCGACCGGCGCCTGCGGGGAGCGCAGGATCTCGGCGATACGTTCGACCTGCCGATCCTCGCGAACGTCCCGACGAGCCGGGCGATTGCCAACGCGGGAAGCAAGGGCGTCGAGTCGCTGCCTCCCGCCGAGCGCGAGGCGTTCCAGATGCTGCGCGCCAACCTGCGCTTCCTCAACACCGAGAAAGCCCTGCATTCGGTCGTGGTCACGTCGGCCGCCTCGGGCGACGGGAAGACGACGGTCGCGCTCAATCTCGCGATGGCGGACGCGTCGGTCGGGCGCAACGTGCTGCTGATCGAGGCCGACATGCGCCGCCCTTCGATCGCGAATCTGCTCGGGCTGCAGGGTGCGGGCGGGCTCGCGTCCTACGTCTCCCAGCCCGCGACCCAGCTCGCTGACGTCATCCATCGCGTTTCCGTCACGAGCGGCGTGAACGGCAGCAGCGCGCTCGGGATGGACGTCATCGTCTCGGGCACGATTCCCGCCAACCCGAGCGAGCTCATCAACTCCGAGCGCATGCGCGCGCTCATCGCCGAGGCCGAGCGACGCTACGACCTCGTCGTGATCGACACGTCCCCGGTCGGCATCGTGGCCGATGCGATCCCGCTCATGAGCGAGGCGACGGCGGTGATCGTCGTCAGCCGCGTTGGCCGAATCACGAGCGTCGAGGCGAACGCGCTACGCGACCAGCTCGAGCGCATCGACGCCCCGGCGTTTGGGCTCGTTGCCAACTTCGCCGGCGCGCGTGACAAGTCCTACGGCTACTACTGAGTCCGATCGGCCGGCGCGGCGCGAGCGCGGGCTGCTGCCGACGATCACGATCGTGGCGCATGACGTCGCGACGCCCGGTGGCATGGAGCGCCAGCTCGGCGAGCTGTGCGGTGGTCTGCTTGCTCGCGGCCACCGCGTCGTCGTCATCGCCCGCCGCTGCGAGCTTGCGGCCCATCCGCGCCTGCGCTGGGTGCGCGTCCGCACTCCGCGGCGGCCGTTCTCGCTCGCCTATCCCGCCTTCTTCATCGCCGGATCGATCGCGGTGCGCCGCCATCGCGAGGGCCTGCTCCACACGACGGGCGCCGTCGTCGCAAACCGCACGGATCTCTCGACGGTGCACTTCTGCCACCACGGCTTTCGCGCCGCCGCGGGCGCCCCGCAGACGTCACGCCGCAGTCCTGCCTACCGCGTCAACGCCGCGGTCTGCGCCTGGATGAGCCGCGTCGCCGAGCGCGCCTGCTTTCGACCGCGCGGCACCCGCCGGCTGGTCGCGGTGTCCGAGGGGGTCGCGCGGGAACTCGAGCGCTTCTTCCCGCGGGGTGGCCGCGAAGTGAGCGTGATCGCGAACGGCGTCGATCGCGATGCCTTCGCTCCGGACGCCGACGGACGCGAGCAGACTCGTGGCGCGTTGGGGCTCGCCAGCGAGGATCTCGTGGCGCTGTTCGTGGGCGGCGACTGGGAGCGCAAGGGGCTGCGCCACGTCATCGAGGGCGTCGCGGCCGCCGAGGGCTGGCAGCTGCTCGTGATCGGCGCCGGTGACGTGCCGCGCTACCGCGAGATCGCGAGCGGCTCGGGCGCCGGTGATCGCGTGCACTGGGTCGGCGCGACGACGCGGCCCGCGCCCTACTACGCCGCCGCCGATGCCTTCGTGCTGCCGAGCGCGTACGAGGCATTTCCGCTCGTCGGCCTGGAGGCCGCCGCGGCGGGGCTGCCGCTGCTCATGAGTCGCGTCAACGGCGTCGAGGAGCTCGTCGAGGACGGCCGCAACGGCTGGTTCGTCGAACACGACGGCGCGTCGATCGCGAAGCGGCTACGGACCCTCGGCGAAGATCCGCAGCTGCGCGCTCGGATGGCGCGCGCGGCGCGCGACGCCAGCGCCCGCTACACCTGGGACGGCGTCGTCGACACGTACGTGACGCTCTACGTAACGCTCGCGCAGGGCGAGCGCCCGTCGACGCTCGTGGCGGCCCCGACGCCATGACGATGAATCAACTGCGTCTCGCGCGACTGCCGTCGGGCCCTCCCACCCGCGTGCTGGCGTCCGTGCTCGGAGTGCCGCTGCTCGTCGCGAGCGCGGCCGCGGTAGGCCTGATCGCCGTGAGCCAGCCGGAGCTCTACCGCGGCGCCCTCGCGATCGCGCTGGTGACGAACCTCGTCGTCGTGGGGATGAAGTGGCCCCGCGCGGCGGCGCTGCTGACGCTCGCGTTCCTGCCGTTCCTGGCGCTGATCCGGCGGCTGCTGATCGCGGACTCGGGATTTGAATCCAACGACCCGTTGCTGCTCGTCGGGCCGGTCGTCGTGCTGTTTCTCCTCTATCGCCTGTACGTCGTCGAGGGACGGCGCAGCGACGATCGGCTGTTCAAGCTCGTGGCGGCGCTCCTGCTGCTCACGATCGTCGAGGTCTTCAACCCGTTTGCGACGGGAGGGTTCGTCACCGCGGTCGTCGGCCTGCTGTTCGCCGCCGTCCCGCTGCTGTGGTTCTTCGCCGGCCGCCAGCTCGGCGACGAGCGCAGCATCACGATCCTGCTCTACGGGACGGTCGTCGTCGCGGTGCTCGTCGGGATCTACGGCCTGCTGCAGACGCAGTACGGCACGATCGCGTCGTGGGACCAGACCTGGATCGACATCAACGGCTACAGCGCGCTGAACGTCGCATCGAGCGGAACTAGCAATGTGATCCGTCCCTTCAGCACGTTCTCGAGCAACCAGGAGTACGCCGCGTTCCTCGCGATCGGCGTGACGGTTGCGGCCGCGTTCCTGCTCAAGCGCCGCGTCAGCGTGGTCGTCGCGCTTCCCGTGCTCGCGCTCGCGCTGTTCCTCGCCGGCGGACGCAGCTCGCTCGTCACCTGTGCGCTCGCCGTCGTCGTGATTCTGGCGCTGATGACCCGCAGTTGGGCCGGCGGCTTCCTCGTCGTCGTCCTGGGGGCCGCGATCGCCTACGGCGGCGCGTCGACGTTCGGTCCCCGGATCGACCGCGCCGCCGGGCTCGGAGGGGACGCGGTCGTCGAGCGCAACGTCGCGGGCATCCTCAAGCCGCTGGACCCCAGCAAGTCGACGGTGATCGGGCACTACGACGCCGTCGTGCGCGGCTTGCGCGACGGCATCCAGAATCCCGCCGGCCACGGCACCGGGGCCTCGAGCATCGCCGCCAAGGTCACCGCCAGCCAGAGCCGCGACAGCGAGATCGACATCTCGAACGCGTTCATCAACCTCGGCCTCGCCGGCGGGATCCTCTACCTGGTGATCGTCGTGCTGATGTTCCGGACGGTCTTCGCGCGCTACGCCCGCCGGCGCGACGCGCTCTCGCTCGCGGTCGCGGGCCTGCTCGTCGTGATCCTCGGCCAGTGGCTCAACGGCGGCCTGTACGCGATCGCTCCGCTGTTCTGGTTTCTGGCGGGCTGGGCGACGCGGCCGGAATGACCGGGCCACCGGGCCGCCTGCCGCGCGTCCTGCTGTTGACGCCCGACTTCCCGCCCGCCAACGGCGGGATCCAGGTCCTCCTGCATCGTTTCGCGTCGCTCGCCTCGCGGGTCACGGTCCGCGTCGTCACGCGCCCGCACCCCGAGGCCGGCGCCTGGGACGCGAGCAGCGGCCTCGACGTGCGCCGCTCACGCGACGTGCCCGGCAGCCGCCGTGCCGGCCTCGTCGCGCTGAACGCGTTCGCGCTCGCCCAAGCCGCCACGTTTCGGCCCGACGCGATCCTCTGCGGGCACATCGTGCTCTCCCCGGCGGCAAGGCTTGCCGGTCGCCTCGCCCGCACGCCGGTCGTGTCCTACCTGTACGCCGACGAGGGGCCCGCGCAGCCGCGGCTCGCGCGTCTGGCCTTCGAATCGGCCCGGTCCACGATCGTGCTGGGCGCCTACGGCCGCGATCTCGCGATCCGGCTGGGCGCGCCCGCCGCGCGCGTGGCGGTGATCGCGCCCGGCGTCGACCCGCCGATGCTGCCGCGAGCTCAGCGATCGCAGCAGCCGCTGATCGTCACCGTGGCGCGGCTGACCGATCGCTACAAGGGCCACGATGTCGTGCTCGACGCGCTGCCCGCGATCCGCGCTCGCGTGCCCGGGGTCCGCTGGGTCGTCGTCGGTGACGGACCGCTGCGCCCGGAGCTCGAGGCGCACGCGGCGCGGCTCGGCGTCGGCGACAGCGTGACGTTCGCCGGCGCCGTCACCGACGCCGAGCGCGATGCCTGGCTGGATCGCGCGCACGTCTTCGTCATGCCGAGCCGCTTACCGCCTGATGGCGGCGGCGGGGAGGGCTTCGGGATCGTCTACCTCGAGGCGGGTGCACACGGGCTGCCCGTCGTCGCGGGGGCGGTGGGCGGGGCGCTGGATGCCGTGCTCGACGGGGAGACCGGCCTCCTGGTGGCACCACAGGACCCGCGGGCGGTGGCCGAGGCGGTTGCCGACCTGCTGCTCGACTCCGGTCGCGCGCGTCGACTCGCAGATGCGGGCACGCGGCGAGCGGCCGAGCTCTCGTGGCCGCTGATGGTGTCGCGCGTCGAGGACGTGCTGCTCGAGGCGATCACGCGTTGAGGGTCCTCTTCCTCAACGACACGAGCCTCGTCAGCGGCGCCGAGCGCTGCCTGCTCGACCTGCTCGCCGAGCTCGACGATGCCGTGCAGCCGTTCGTCGCGTGCCCCCGCGGGCCGCTGGCGGACGCGGTCGCCGGCCTCGGCGTCACGGTCCTGCCGATACCTGAGGTGGCGGGGAGCCTGCGCCTGCATCCGCTCCACACCCCGCGCGCCTTGGCGGGCCTGGCGGCGTCGGCGGCGCGCGTACGGCGCCTGGCCCGCGCCCACCGCGTCGAGCTGATCCATGCGAATACGCTGCGCTCGTGCCTCGTCGCGGCGGCCGCGCGGCGCATCGGCGGTCCCCCGTTCGTCGCCTTCGTGCACGACGCGCTCGACGACGGCCGCGCTGCCCGCATGACGAGCCGCGCGGTCCGCGCGCAGGCATCGCTGATCTTCGCCAACTCGGCTTACAGCGCGGGCCGGTTCGGGCTGTCGCCGGACGATCGGCGCCTGCGTGTCGTCTTCAACCCGATCGATCTCGCGTGCTTCGACGTCGCCCGTCACGCCGGCGTGGACGAGCGCGCGCGGCTCGGCCTCGAGCCCGACGACCTCGTCCTGGCGATCGTCGCGCAGATCACGCCCTGGAAGGGCCAACGCGAGGCGCTGGAGATGCTCGACGCGCTTCACGTCGCGCATCCGGGCGCCCGCCTGCTGATCGCCGGCGAGGCGAAGTTCATCGCGCGCAGCGCGCGCTATGACAACCGCGTGTACCTCGAGCAGCTCCGACGCCTCGTGCGCGAGCGGGGCCTGCAAGCGCGCGTCGAGTGGCTCGGCGAGCGAGACGACGTCGCCGGGATTCTCGCCGCGACCGACATCCTGCTCGTGCCGTCATGGGCGGAGCCGTTCGGGCGCGTCGTCGTCGAGGGCATGGCGATGGGGTGCCTCGTGGCTGCGACCTCGATCGGAGGGCCGGCGGAGATCATCGCCGACGGCGTCGACGGGCTGCTGCTCGCACCGCGCGATCCCGCGCGCTGGGCCCGCGCCCTCGACGGCGTGATCGCCGATCGCGCGAGGATGCGGGCCATCCGTGCCCGCGCGCCCGAGGCAGTCGCCCGCTTTGATCGTGCGAGCTTCGCGCGCGCGATGCTCGACGGCTACCGGGCGGCGGTCGACTGAGTCAGGCGCGCGATCTCCGCGGTCAAGCGCCGCTTGAACGCTTCGACCGAGAATCCCGCGGCGTGCTCGCGGATGCGTTCGGGTGAGAAGCTGTCGAGGTTGCCGTTTCGCATTGCGTCGGCGAGCGCGTCGACGTCACCGTGCGGCACCAGGATGCTCGTCTCTCCGGGAACCGTCGTCTCGAGCACGCCGCCGCCTTCGGCGGCGATGACGGGGCGTCCCGATGCCTGAGCCTCGACCGCGGCGATGCCGAACTCCTCGATGTTCGGGACGATGAGCGCGCGCGCGCGGGCATAGACGTCGTTGAGCGCGCCATCAGTAATCCGACCCATGAACGTCACGTTCGGCCCGCTGAAGCTCGCGGCGAGGTGCTTGAGGTGCGGCCCACCACCGACGACGACGAGCTTCTTGTCGGCGCGTCGCGCCGCCTGCAACGCGATCTCCAGGCGCTTGTGCCACAGCACCTCGGACACGACCAGGAAGAAGTCCTCGGCGGGCGCGCTGTGGAAGCGGGCGACATCGACCGGCGGATGGATGACCACCGCCTCGCGCCCGTAGTACTCGTGGATTCGACGGCGCGTCAGCTCCGAGTTGGCGATGTAGTGCGTGACCCGTTCGGCGGCGGCGACATCCCACCGGCGCATCCGGCGCAACAGCCCACGAGCCAGCGGGCGCAGCGTGGCAGGCGTGCGGGCGATCGTGGAGTCGCGTTCGTGCCACGCGTAGCGAAAGGGACTGTGGCAGTAGCAGACGTGCGTCGCGTCGGGGGCCGTGCGGACGCCGTGTGCGAACGCGCTGCTGCTCGAGATGACGAGGTCGTGTCCGCCGACCGGCAAGGACTCGACGGCGCGCGGAAACAGTGGCAGCAGACGGCGGAAGTGGGGCTGCGCCGCTCGCAGATGCTGCAGGTAGGAGGTCGTGATGGCATGGCCGGCGAAGTCGTCGTCGACGCGCTCGTGGTCGCAGAGGAGCGTGAATACCGGGGCGCCCGGCCAGCACGCGGTGATCGCGGCGAACGTCCGTTCAGCTCCGCGCATGACCAAGAGGTAATCGTGGACCAGCGCAGGTAGCGGCACCGCGGCACAGTCTATGGCTCACGGCCCGGCTCTGGTCAGCCATCTTGATGGTGCGTGAGCCTCGACCCGTCCCGACCGTGGGCGCTCCCACGTTGCCCCGACTCTTCGTCGGGAGCGAGCTGAAACACGGGGCCTACGGAGTGGCCGACGAGTCGCAGGATGTAGGCGTCGCGAGCGTATGAGTAGCGCAGGACTGGACGCAGCAGTCGGAGCCTGGCCGCGGTGATCGCGTGACGCGCTCTTGCCTGCGTCCTCATTGGACTTCGCAGCGGTCATCGTCAGAGCTGCCCATACTCCTGATACGGGGCTGGGCGCCAAGTTTTCCGGCCTCAGTATTAAGGCTCCGTATCGAGCGGTATTGCTCGATAGTCGACGACCTACCTACAACCTATTGGTGCATCTGCCGCTGGACCAAACGACAGGCCGGACATCGCGATGGCGTCACGCCGGGCGCCCCAAAACGCAAAGCGCCCCGACGAATCGGGGCGCTTGTGACGACGATCAGCGGGTCCGTCCGCCAGGCGTATGGCGTGGCTTACGGCGGGCAGCCCAAACGATTGGCGAACCGGTTGAGCCCGAACTCGCGCAGGAAGCGGCAGATGAGCTGACGCAGCAGGTACTGGAAGTTGCCGGCGTTCGGGAACAGCGACGGGAAGGTCGCGGCGGGCGTGATGATGGCCTTGGCCCCGACCGTCCCCCCGGCAGCCGCCGGCTTGGCGGTCGCCTTCAGCGACCCGAGCGACGAACCCAGGAGCGCAAGGGCCGTCGAGGACGACTTCGCGGCGGACATCTTGCTCAGCGACTTCGCCGACATCGCCGCAGGAGCCGACTTCGAGGACTTGTGCAGCAGCGGCACGTGGCCGAACATCGCGGCGGCGGCGCCGCCGGTCAGCGCGACCATCGAGAAGACGGTTGCGAATCCGATCGCAAGCGTTCGCCTTGGGGTGCGGGTCGCGGCCGGCCGGGCCGAACGCTGGGTGCGCGGACGCATCCGGTCCAGCGTGTCGTCATCGGCGACGGCGCGCGTGTTGCGCAGCATCCGCTCGATGCGGGTGAGGTCGTCTGGATCGAATGGCGTCATGCCCCTGATACGAGCGAGGTCCGTGCTTTTCCGGCGGACACGAGAATCTTTTTCCATACCCACGAGATGTTTCTGTGGTCAGCAGTAGTCCAGGTGTTGCCCCTGTCGGATGCGTGTTGCCCGCAGGCGCCCGGCGCGCATACACTGACTCGACTGTGTCGACCGAACGCGCAGACCACACCGACGAGCAGCATCTGGAGCTTTCCGTGGAGGAGCTGCTGCGCCGTGCGCGCCCGCTGCCGCCGCACGACGAGATGGTGATCGAGGACTTGAGCGTAGAGGAAGGCGCAGCCTTCCTGGCCGCCGTTGACTCGTGAGCCGGGCTCGACCGCGAGGGCCGATCGTGATCGACACGGACGTGTTCAGCGCCGACCTCGTGCCGGGATCGCGTCTCGCGGACCGCTACGCGCCGGTTGTCGCAGGCCGCCCCGCCCTGATCTCGTTTCAGACGGTCGCAGAGCTCCGCTATGGCGCGCTGCGCCGCAGCTGGGGCGATGCCCGCATGCTGAGGCTCGACGCCAAGATCCAGCGCGCCGAGGTCGTCCACACCGGCCCGGAGCTTGTGCTCGTCTGCGCGAAGTTGCGCGTCGACTGCGAAGTCATCGGCCACGCGCTGGCTCAGCGTGAGCACAATGCCGATCGCTGGATCGCCGCGACCGCCCTCAGACTCGGCGTTCCGCTCGTCTCAAACGATGGGATCTTCCGCGGCGTGCCGGGTCTTGCGCTTGAGTCCGCTCCAGGGTGACCGAGCGCCTGGTCGCCCCGGACGGGACGACACAGCGCCAGCCGTGTAGTTCTGATCAGATCGGCCTTCCGGCTATCGCAGTTTGGATGGTAGGCTGATGGTATGAGAACTACCATTGATGCGGCAGGGCGGCTCGTCGTGCCAAAGCGGCTCCGCGACGAACTCGGGTTCTCGGCCGGCACAGAGCTTGAGCTCGAGGCTGTCGACGGTCGGCTGCACGCCGCCGTTCCGCCGCGTGTTCGCGTCGAGGAGGGCCCGTACGGCGTGCGGTTCGCTGCCGCGGACGCGGGCTCGCTTGACGCCGACGGCGTTCGTGACCTGATCGAGCGGGGCCGGCGCTGACGCCCGACACGAGCGTCGTCATTGCCGCGCTGTCGGCGTGGCACGACCAGCACGAGGCGGCCGCGCACGCCCTGCGCGATGTCACCGCGCTGCCCGCTCACGTCAT
>JBBSNY010000049.1:0-22247 GCA_038260305.1 Solirubrobacterales bacterium | reverse complement strand
TGTCGTCGGCGAGGCGCTGCAGCTCGGTCTTCCACAACCGGACGCGGTTGCCGTTGCCGCCGCCGCAGTCAGCGGTGATCTGCAGGACCGTCGCGTCCGGGTAGCGCGCTTGGCCGACCTGCTGCCACCAGCTGCCGATCGACGCGACCGCGAACGCGGCGGTCTCCTTGGTGATCCCGACGTTGACGAAGCCGTTGTTAGCGCCGATGTCATAGATGCCGTAGGGGATCGCCTTGCCCAGCGTCTTGTCGGGGAAGTCGTGGACGTTGACGGCGACCGGCTCGCCCTTTGGGCGCCACTCGCGCCCTGCGTTTTTGTAGTCGCCGACGAGCTCCTTCTTCTTGGTGTTGCCGCGGACCCGGTTCTGACCGGACACTCGATTAGACCTCTGGAGGTCGATGATGTCGAGAGTCATGGAGTCAGGGATGGAAGACGTGTCGGGGTCGCGCTGCGGCGCGCCGGACGGTCGCCCGGAGGGCGGCCGGGAGGTGCGCTGGAGCGCGCGTCGCAAGGAGGAGGTGGTCCTGCGGTTGCTGCGTGGCGAGACGCTCGATGCGCTGGCCCGAGAGGCCGGGCAGGCCGCCGGCACGATCAGCTCGTGGCGTGAGGAGTTCCTGCGGGGCGGCCACGAGGGCCTGAAGTCACGGCCGGCGCCGATCGAGGACCGTCGGCTGGCCGACGCGCAGCGCAAGATCGGCGAGCTCGCGATGGACCTCGACGTCTTGAGATCTCCGTCTGCCACTTCCCGCCCGGCACATCAAAGTGGAACAAGATCGAGCATCGCCTGTGGAGCTTCATCGCCAAGAAATGGCGCGGACGGCCGCTCGTCAGCCACGAAGTGATCATCAACTCGATCGCGGCCACGACCACCGACACCGGCCTACAGGTCTACGCCCAGCTCGATCAACGCGACTACCCCCAAGGCATCGAGGTCACCGACGCGCAACTGGCCGCCGTCAACCTGCACCGCGACGCGTTCCACGGCGAATGGAACTACATCATCAAACCCTCACTAGGCTAAATAAGGCACGCTTCCTAAGGTGCCTTAGACGCCGGCTCGAAGGGGACGGCGCGGAGATCATTCGTGAATTCGGCAGCGAACTCCCGATCTACACCCCAAAAGCAAGAAGGAGATCCACAATGTCCGTCACGCTGAAGCTGACGCACAAAGCAATCGGAGTGGAGGTCCGTCGGGGCACGTACGATGTCGTGGTTGACGGTAAGCGTGTCGGGTCGCTCGAATTGAACGACACGCTCGAGACGCCAGTCGAGCCTGGGCGTCACACCCTACAAGTCCGCAATGGCCGGAACTCGAGCCGAACTAAGACCTTCGACGCCGCCGACGGCGAGACCGTCGCCTTCCGATGCAGCGGAAAGAGCATTCTGCCGATCTTTCTCGCGTCCTTCGTCGTCCCCAGTCTGGCGCTCTCGCTCAAACGCGAGTAGGCGCGGACTCCGCGCTTTCCGTGCCGGTCGGGTTGCGGCGTCCCTGATGAAGCCCGGAAAGATCGTCGAAACGCACATCCACCTCGACCGGCGGCCCCGGCACCACGCCCAGCCAAGCCGACAGGCGGCGGGACAGGCCTAGCCATCTGTCCGAGCATGGCTCCAGTAACGCGGTGCGTGCTGTTCTCGGGGTACGGCCACCCAGCTTGTCGACCAGGCGGTAGCCGTCGCCCGCTTCGGCGTTGCGTAGATGAGCGCGGGCGGCTTCGCGCCGTCGGCGGGCAGTTCGTGGCGCGTGCCGTCGGGCCCAGGCTCCCAGTCGTCCTCGTCGAAGTCGGGCTTGCTCATCTGACGCCGATCCTCGGCGCGGTGTCCGCGTCAGGGTCCGTGAGCACCGCGGCGATGGTGTCTTCTGCCGCGGGGTCGTGACGGCGGATCGACGCGGCGACACGCTCGGCATCGGGACCGGCCATCCATGGCACCAGGGGTGCGCTACGGACAGTACACCGACGGAAAAGGGGGTCCGCGCTCGCGCCGTCTGGCGCGTCGTGCGCTCCGCCTGCAGCTGCTCAGACGCCTAGGAAACGCCGATGTTGCGAGGATCCCGGCGCCCGGCGCAACGAGATCGTCCTGACGCCCCAACGATCTGTCATCGTTGCGGGCCACGGCATGGATTGCTTACGACGAAGGCGCGGGCTCGTCCGACGGACGAGCCTGATCGCGACGCTCGCCGCTATGGCGACGCTGTTTGCGGGAGCGGCGACGGGAGCCGCGAGTCCGGCTGCGCTCGTCAACCCGTGTGGGTCGGCGCCTGCCACCGCACAGTTCGGGGCCTCCAACCTCCGGGTCGGGCTGATCGATCTGTACTACTTCAATCCGCAGGGCCGGCCCGTGACGTTCGTCGAGTGCGAGGACGGGCGTCCGAGATTTCTCGGTGAGCTGCCGTCGAGTTCGGACCGCGCGGTCCTGCTGGGAGCGGCGACCTGGGACTGCGACCGGACCACGCGCTACTTCGCCGCCACCACGACGCAGCTCCTCGGCCAGGTCGAACTGGGCACCGCGAGCGTTCAGACCCTCTCGTGCGCCCATCGGTTTGCGCTCGACGCGCCCAAGACGCTGAAGCGCGGACGTGTCGCGCACATCGGAGTAACCGATCTTTGGCACCAGGGAGACTTTAAGACGAGGGTGTGCGTGCGGTCTCCGGCCGGCAAGCGCAGCTGCCGCGACGTCGCCTTCGCGGCGGGCGTCGACGTCGCCGAGGCGCGGTTTCGACTGCGCGCGCGCGGGCGCTGGCGCGTCGAATTGCAGGTGCGGGAGTTCCGCGTACGCGACGCGATCGCGGTTGGTGGCGGCAGGGTCAAGCCCCGCAAGGCGCTCCCGACGGTGCTCGCGACGGGAGACTCGACGATGGTGTCGGTCGCCAGCGCACTATCCAACGAGCTCGGTGACGAGGACTCGGTCGTCACCGACGCTCGGCCAGGACTGAAGCTCAGCGGACCAAACGACTGGGCGGCGATCGCGGCGTCGCAGGCCGGCATGGTGCGGCCCGATGTCACCGTGTTGTCGATCGGCGCCAACGAGGGCCTGCCAGAGGTCGTCGCCGGCCGCGTGCACAACTGCTGTGACGCCGCGTGGTCGGCGGAATACCAGCAGCGGATGCAGGCGACGATGCACACCTATGCGCGCGGCGGCGCGGGCCGCGTCTTCGTGATGACGCTCCCGGCCCCGCGCGATCCGCGGCGCGCGGCAATCACGGCGACCGTCAACGCCGCGATCGTGCGTGCCGGAGAGGCGCTCGGCGTCACGGTGCTGCGAATGGATCTGCTGTTCTCGCTGAATGGCTACCAGGAGGTCATTCGCAACGACGACGAGGACATCGCCGTGCGCGAGGCGGACGGCGTCCATCTCAACGCCGCCGGAGCGAAGATCGCGGCGCACATCGCGGCTCAGGCTATCCGCGCTCCACAACCCTGACGTCGTTTTCTGGCGTGGAAGGCCAAGAATCGCTCTGCGGGCTGGGTGGAGCGTGCGTAACAGGTGTCACCGATGCACGCCGCATCGATCGCGACGGGGTCGACTGTGTAATCGAGCGGAATCGGCGAAAACCACGTTAGTCGAAGAAGCGAGGTGCTCTCAGACCTACATCCGTGAGTAGTTGTGCTCGGTCGCGCCTGCTATCGGCGGGCCGATCGGGTCGTTGAGTGCAGAAAGCCCCGCAAAGCTCGGCTTTCCGTCCGGTCGGTCCGGGATCGTGGTGGTTGCGACGCCTGCCACGACTGATGATCGGAGCTCACCTTGAAGATGAACCGTGCTCACCGTGTCAAAGCGGTCGGACGGATCGAGTTTCGCGGTGATGATGCGCAGCTGACGCCGTACGCTGGGTTGGCGGTCGTCGGTGCGCTCGCGCGCCGCCTGGGCCTGGTCGGTTTGATCGATGGTGAGCTTGCGTGCGAGCGTCGTGCCGCACCGATCAAGACGCGCAAGCGCGGCGTCAGCGCCGGCGAGCTGGTCGTCGCGCTCGCGGAGTCACAGCTGGTCGACGGCGAGTGCTTTGATGACATAGAGCTCAAGCGCGCGCTCTACGGTCTGCACGGCCCGGTCGACGCCGGCGCAGTAGCCGCGCCGGGCGGCGAGCAGAAGCTTCCCGACGGCGAATGCCATACGGGCAGTGTAGGTGCGCGTCATGTGGTACTCCGGCAGGCGGCGGACGGCGATCCAAAGCGGAGGGATCGCACACATCGCCGGGGTATCTGCGCGAGACCGTGGCGCCCTGTAAGCGTGACCCGGCCATCCGCCGCCGGCAGACTGAAGTCAGGAGCAGTCACATGTACCCCAACGCCACACAGGCAGTTCATGCAGCACCGTCGGTCCTCACGGGCCGGCTCACCCGGATGCTGGTCGCCGCCATCGCGGCGTGCATCGCCTCCCTCGCGCTGTTCGGCAGCCCGGCCATGGCCGCGGACGAGTCGCTGGCGAAGGGGCCCGCGCCCGTCTATGAGTGCTCGGCGATGCAGCAGGTCAAGGGCTCGCCGGACGAGCAGATCCAGACGTGCGTGACGGTCAAGACGCACGACAGCGGCACCACCGGCGAGCTCGCCGGCAAGACGACCACGACGATCACGAAGGTCTGCAAGTACATCCTCGGAGTCCAGGTGTCCTGCATCGAGACAACGGTGACGGTCATCACCGACCGCGTCGCGACTCCGTCCGATGAGGCCGTGGAGACGGGTGGCCGCTGACGCTGCGAGCAGATGACGGTCCGTCGCCGCGCGTGCCTCACGCTCGGCTGGGCCCGCCCGCACCTTCGGGGACCGCGCCGGGCGCGGTCCCCGAGGCGTACCTCACTATCCTGCCGCTGAGTGCGAGTCGGTGCATACCGAACTCAGCCCGGGACATCAACCAGCCCCGCGCGCCGTCAGCTTCACCCGACGGCCACGACATACCGAAAAGGACATCATGGAATCGTCAGAGCAGGACATCACGGACGAGGATCGCCCGGCGCCGGTCGCCCTCGTCGGCTACCCGCGCAAGGGAGATCCGCGTGGCCGCCGCAGGTTGTACAAGGACCGCAAGTCCGGCACCTACGTCGAGATCGACGTCGAGGACGTCGTCGCCCCGTCGTCTGAGATCGATGACCTCGAGCCCGGCTCGATCGTGGTCTGGGTGAGCGGCGACGCCGAGGTCAGCCTCGTCAAGTTCCCGGTGAGTGCCCTGTACGCAAAGCCGCCCTGGCCCCGGCACTGACGCGGCGCGCCGAACGCGTCGGCCGCGGTCACCCGCCGGGCAGCAGCCGGCGGCGCGCGGCCGCGTCGAGGTCGGGTTGCGCGCGCGTTCGCGCGACGCGCAGCACGTCGTCGAGGCTGCCGCAGACCTCGCACCGGCTGACCCGCATGACGCCGTCTCCCGCGCTGACGACGGTGTCGTCGCTTCCGAAGTCGGCACCGCTCGCGTCGCCGGCATAGCGCTCCAGCACGACCAGCGCCTCGCCGCCCGCCGCGTCCCATACGCGGACGGTGCCGTCGACCCCGGCGCTGACGATGCGGTCGCCGCGCGCGTCGAACCTCGCCGTGTTGACCGTGCTCTCGTGTCCGACGAGGATCACCGGGTCACCGTTGTCCGCCGGCCAGACGCGGACCGTCCCGTCGCTGCCGGCTGTCGCGATCGAGCGCCCGTCGTCGCTGTAGGCGACGTCGCGGATGACGCCCTCGTGCCCGCGCAGCGTCCGCGCCGGCGCGCCGGTGCGCGCATCCCAGATCCGCGCAAGGCCATCGTCGCCGCCCGTTACGAGGTGCCGGCCGTCGGGGCTGAACGCGAGCACGTTGACGCGGGCACCGGGCGCGCGCAGCCGCATACGAGCGGTCCCGTCGGGCCGCTGGATGACGAGCGGCGTCGCGCCGCCGATGGCGACCCGCAGCCCGGTCGCGTCGATTGCCGCCGCGAACTTCTCGCCCGGGAGGGTCGGCACGAGGCGCGACCTTCCGCTCGCGACGTCCCACAGCCGGACCGTGCGGTCCTCCGACGCGCTGATGATCGCCTTGCCCGACGGGGAGAACTGCGCGGCGCTCGGCGCTCGGTGACCGCTAAGCTCGCGCTCGGCACCCGTCGCGGGCGTCCACAGGTGGATCGTGCCGTCGGCGGCGTCGCCGCCGAGCACGAGCCGGCCGTCGCGGCTGAAGAGGGGATAGGTCCCCGCGGCCCGCGAGGCGACCGTCGCCGGCGCGCGCCATGTCCGCAGCGTCCCATCCTCCTCACCCGCGCTGACGATCGTGTCTGCCCCGGGCACGTACGCCGCCCGCGCGGGACCCTGGTGTCCGCGCATGTCGGCGAGCAGCGCGCCGCCCGGGACGGCGACGACGCGGATCGCGCCGTCCGCGCCGCCGGTCACGACGCGGCGTCCGTCCGCGCTCACGCTCACGGATGCGAGCGGGGCGTCGCCGACCGCGATCCGCTCGACGAGGCGGCCCGTGCGCGCATTCCAGACACGCAGGACGCCCGCGAGATCGCCGGTCACGACGCGCGTGCCGTCGGGGCTGAATGCCGCGGCGAGCACGAGCACACCGGACCCGTGCGCAAGCTCGAGCGGCGGCCCGCCCGCCACATCCCAGATCCGCGCGAACCCGTCGGCGCCCGCGCTGACGACCCGGCGGGCGCGACGGTCGAAGCGCACCGAGAACACCGCGGCTGCGTGGCCGGCCCCGAGGTCGCGCACAGCGCCGCCGCCGGCGGGCACGAGCGCGACTCGGCCTCTGTCAGTCCCAAGCGCGAGCGTCTCGCCGCGCGCGCCGACGTCGATGCTCGACGCGAAGTCACGCCGCAGGCGCGCGACGACGTCGCGACTGCCGCCGTCCGTGGTGCCGATTGCGATCTCACCGTCGTGCGCCGCGCTGGCGATGCGACGGCCATCCGGGCTGAACGCGACCGCGCGCACCTCGCCGTGATAGCCGCGGATCTCCGCGGTGCGACGCCCGCGGGCAAGATCCCAGACGCCAACGCTGCGGTCGCCTCCGGCCGTGGCGGCGAAGCGGCCGTTCGGGCTGAGCGCCACGCCAAAGAGGAGCCCTTGGCGCGCCGCGACGACCTGCGTCGCCCGCTGAGCGATCGTCGCCTGGCGCACCGCGCCCTGCGCCTGGCGCGTGTCGCTGCGGCCAAGCGCTTCCCGGGCGACCGCGAGGGCGAGGCCGGGGTTCGTGCCGAGGCTGGCGGTCGAGCGCGTCGCCAGGTCGCGCGACGCCGCGATGTCGCGCTCGCGCGCGGCGAACAGCACGGTCACGACGATCACGGCGACGGCCGCCGTCAGCGCCGCGAGCGCCGTGCCGATCAGCCGTACGCGGCGCCGCCGAGTGGCGCGGTCGCGCGCGACGCCCGCCTCGCTCGCGGCCAGGAACTCGCGTTCGCGATCGTTGAGGGTCAGCGTCCGCGCCGCTCGCCAGTCGAGCGTCTCGGCGAGGCGCGACCCCCGGTACAGCGCGCCGTCGTCGCGGCCAAGGCGCTGCCATTCGTGCGCCGCGGCGCCCAGCGCGCGCTGGATGCGCACCCCGTCACGGTTTTCCTCGATCCAGCCGGCCAGCCGCGGCCACTCGCGCAGCAGCGCCTCGTGCGCGACCTCGACGGTCCCCGCGCTCACCGACAGCAGCCGCCGGTCGACGAACAGCGCGAGTACCTGCGCGACGTCGTCGCTCGGGTCGGCTTCAAATTCGGTCGCCGGGACGCGCCGTCGCTCCACGGTGCCGTCGGCGCCCAGGTCCACCAGTCGCATGACCACGTCGCGCGCGACGTTCCGGCGCGTCGGATCGAGCCGGGCATAGGCGTCCTCGGCGAGCCGCGCGACCGCGCCGCGCACGCCGCCGGTGCGCTCGTAGGCGGCGAGGCGCAGGCGCGGTCCGTCGCGTAGCTGCCAGAGCTCGAGCAGGGCGGTCGAAAGCAGGGGCAATGCGCCGGGCTCGCCCTCGACGTCACTCACGAGCATCTCGGCTAGCTCGGGGTCCACACCGAGGTCGGCCTGGCGCGCCGGGCCCTCGATCGCCCGTCGCAGCTCGTCGCGTCGCATGGGCCCCACAAGCACATGGTCTGCGGCGAGCAGGCTCGCGAGCTCGGGATACGCGGCACAGCGTCCGTAGGCGTCGGCCCGGATGGCGAGCACGACGATCCCGCGCCCCTCGCCCGCGATCCGAACGAGCTCCGCGACGAAGGCGTCGCGGTCAGCCTCGTCGGCGCAGATCGTGAACGCCTCCTCAAGCTGGTCGACCGCGAGCACGAAGCGCTCGGCTGTGTCGACGCGCGCGACGGCGGACGCGAGCTCGCGTCCTGGGCGATCGCCCGGCCGGATGACGACCTGCTCCCAGCTTGCGCTGCCGGGCAGCACGCCGTTCGCGATCGCCGGCAGCAAGCCCGCTCGCAGGACCGACGACTTCCCGCTGCCCGATGGCCCGACGATCGCGAGCAGCGGCGCACCGACGAGCCGGGCGACGAGCTCCGCGACAAGCCGCTCTCGGCCGAAGAAGTACTCGGCATCCGCGGCGCCGAATGTTGCGAGCCCCTTGAAGGGACAGACCTCAGCCGACGTGCGGTCGGGGACCGGGTCGCGCACCGCTTGCAGGTGGACGACGTCGCCGGCCAGCTCGAGCTCCATCGTGCGCAGCTCCGCCCGGCCGACCGCGGCACGTTCCGCGACCGCCTCGAGCCTGCGCGACGCCTCGCGCCGCGCCCACTGTGCGGCGACCTCGTGGATCCGGCGGGGGACGCCGCCGCTGGCCTGCAGCAGGAGCTCGGCCGGCACCGCCTCGGCGGCCTGGCTCGGGGCATACGCGACGCTCACCGCGCGAACCGCTTGAACGTCGAGCGCCACGAGCTCGAGCGACGCGTCGGCGCGGAGCGCGTCGAGCGCCGCCCCCTCGACGCCCGTTGCCAGGACCAGCACCGGGACGCGCGCAAGCGCGCCGGAGAGCGCGCCGGCCTCGGCGCGGACGCGGGCGGACGCCTGGTCGGCGTCGTCGAGTACGAGCAGTGTCGGGCGCGTCGCCGCGCGCACCCTGCTCAGCAAATCGAGCGTCGCGTCCGCGAGTTCCGCGCCGCCGGCATAGACGACCACCGACCCGCCGCGATGGACCTCGCGGGCCAGCTCCGCGGCCAGCCGAGTCTTGCCGATGCCGTGGACTCCGACCATCGTGACGAGAGCGCCGCGACCGCCGCGCGCGCGGTTCCAGCGCTCGCGCAGCCAGGCGAGCTCGGCCTCCCGTGCCGCAAGCGGTGGCGCGAGCGCTGGATCCAGCTCGTGCGGCAGCTCCGCCGCCGGCGCGCGCAGCTCGAGCGCCACGTCGTGGCCCAGGATCGCCTGCTCGAGGCGTCGCAGGCCGGGCCCGGGCTCCACGCCGATCTCGGCGACGAGGATGTGCCGCGCCGCGTGGAACGCCTCGAGCGCGGCGGCCTGCTGCCCGCTGCGATACAAGGCGAGCATGAGCTGGCCGGCGAGGCGCTCGCGCATCGGAGAGGCGGCGGCGAGCTGGCGCAGCTCGCCGACGAGCTCGGCGTGGCGGCCGGCCGCCAGGTCCGCCTCGACACGCTCCTCGAGGGCGTCCAGGCGCTGCTCCTCGAGGCGCGCGATCTCCGCTTGCGCGAATGGCTCGAACGCCAGATCGCTGAGCGCCGGGCCGCGCCACAGCGCGAGCGCTTCGCGCAGCACCGCGGCCCCGTCCTCGGGCCGGCCGGCAGCCAGCTCGCGGCGCCCGTCGGCGACGAGCCGCGCGAACCGCTCGGCGTCGAGCTCGCCGGCGCGGACGCGGAGGAGGTAGCCCGCCGGGGTCGTCGTGAGCGCGGCGGCGTCGCCGAGCGCCTTGCGCAGTCGCGAGACGTACACCTGCACGGTCTTGACCGCGCTCGCCGGCACGTCCTCGCCCCACAATGCGAGCGCCAGGCGCTCGGGGTGCACCGGCTCGTTCGCGCGCAGCAGCAAGACGGCAAGAACCGCCCGGGGCTTGCTGCCCCCCAACGCAACCGGGCCGGATGGGTTCCGTACCTCCAGCGGGCCAAGGATGCGGAACTCCACGCCGTCACGCTACTCCTCGGCCCGGCCCGCTGCTGGCGGATTGCAACCCGCTGCAAGCGGCCTGCAGCGGCCTGCTCGGAGGCTCCCGTCCACAACCACCAGGGAGCTACGCGTGTCCAGTCTCTCCGCCGTCCCGCAGCACAGCCGGTCCTCCGCCCCGACGCACCTCGCCGCCGTGGCCTCGCGCCCGAGGCCGTCCTCGGATGAGGATCTCGCCGCCCTCGTCCACGCGGCCCGTGCCGGCGACGCCCGAGCATGGACGCGGCTCGTCGAGCGCTTTGACCCCACCCTGCGTCGCATCGCCCGGTCCTATCGACTGGCGCCCGCGGACGTCGACGACGCCGTCCAGACGACGTGGCTGGAGCTGGTGGAACGCATCGCCGTGGTCCGCGAGCCCGCGGCGATCGCCGGCTGGCTCGCGACTGTCACGCGCCGCAACGCGCTGCGCGGACGCCAGCGCGCGACTCGCGAGCAGCTCACGGACGACCCCGACGCCGGCAGTCGACAGGATGCCGACGGGCCGGAGGAGCGCGTCCTCGAGGCCGAGCGGCGCGACGTCCTCGCGAGCGCGATCGGCGCGCTGCCGGAGCGCAACCGGCGCCTCGTGACGGTGCTGCTCGCCCAGCCCGAGCTCGACTACCGCCGGCTCGGCACGCAGCTCTCGATGCCACCGGGCAGCATCGGCCCAAGCCGAGCACGCGCGTTCGCGCAGCTCGCGCGCGATCCGCACCTGCGCGCAGTGAGCGGCCTGGCGGCGGCGTGAACGATGCTCACCGCTCGCGCCGCAAGCGTGCGACGAGCCGGTACGCGGTCTCGCCGATCGCGTCGAGGCTGCGCTCGGACACCTTGTCGAGCGTGTACTTCAGCGTGTCGGCCGGCGGGTACTCGAAGTCGATGATGTCGATCGCCGGAATCCCGGCATCCATGAACGGCGTGTGGTCGTCGAGGATCTCGATCCCCTCGGCGTCCGTGAACGGCGACCCGACGCCGACGTCGTTCGCGGCGACGCGCAGCTTCGCCCACATCGCCGGGTCCGAACCGCCCTCGTGCGGGAAGCTCAGCTCGCGCTTCTCGGGCGATGTAGTGGAGCAGGACGAGGCTCTGCGTCTGCTCACCGTGGGCGTTGACGTAGGCCTTCGAGCCGCGCAACGCGCACTCGAGGAACTCCTGGCAGCCGGCGGTCCTCCTCGCCGTCGAAGAGCACACATCGGTGCGCGCCGCCGCGGCGCCGTGCGTGTTCTCCCCGAACTGGGGCTGTGAACCATGCAGCTCTTGGAGATCGATCGCGCGCACGTGAGAGGCGTGAGCGGCCCGGAAGTCCGCGATCGCAACGTTCGGGTCTCCGAAGCGTTGCTCGAAGAGCAGGGCCGCCGACGGACACGTCGCAAACCCGTCGGCACCCGTTAAACGTCTCCGTTTATATAAGGGTCATTATCGAGCATGAAATTGTTGTGACCGGCGGGGCCCCCCAAGACGTGACCGAGCGCAAGCGTCGTCGCCGCCCACGGCTGGGTCAGGGATCGCCGCGGCGATCCACCGCCCCCGCCTCGCCACGCGTCGCGCCGGCCTCAACGCCCCCGACCAGAGTCGAGAATTCTCACGATCGCACCTGGGGAATTCTCGCGATCGTTGACAAGCGTCGCCACAGCGGGTACACGTAGGTCATGGCATACGACCCGAAGAAAGTAATGGCGGCGCCGCCGCGGTACCAGCCCCTCGAAAACGATCCCGATGACGACCCACCACCCGCATACGACGACGACGACGACAACGCGCCAAAGACAAAGTTCAAGGACCTCGTCAAGGTCGCCCGTCAGGCGCGCAAGGGCCTCAAGCCCTGAACGACGCCGTCGCCGCTTGACCGCGACGCTGACTACGGCGCGCTGAACGGCCTCGCGCGCAACCGCATCAACCCGAAGCTGATCGCCGCGCACTGGGACGACATCCTGCGCGTCCTCGGATCGCTCTCGACCGGCACCATCCGCTCCAGCGCGCTGCTGCGCGTCCTGCAAGGCGGCGGAAGACCCACGCGGCTCGGGCGCGCGATCGCCGAGCTCGGCCGCGCCGCCAAGACGCTCACCTGCATCGTGATGACCGCCTGAGGCGAGTCGACGACACCCACGCGGGTTCCACGCCGATCATCGCCCCTCCCCCCGACAGCCACTCGTCGCTCCGAAGTCGAGGGAGCCAGCCTCGATGATCTTGAGGGGGTACCTCACCAGAGGAAGGCAACCGGCCGAGTCGCGCGGCTGATCACGACGCATGAGCTCCATCGGCACAAGAGTTCGTACTAGACATCGCGCAGGGCGGCGTTCACGTCCCTTTCACGCCGTCTTCACGCGTGCGTAACCAGACGGCGGGCGCAGCGGCCCACGCTGGGATCGATGGAGGTCGAGGCGACCAACGCGGAGCTTCTCACGATCGGCGGGCTTGAGATTCGCCTGCGCGAGGGGCTGCTGCTCGCCGACGGACGGCCCGTCACGCTGTCGGTGCGGGAGTTCGACCTGCTCGTGGCGCTTGCGCGCAACGCGGGCAGCATCGTCAGCCGCCAGGACCTCTACCGGCTCGTCTGGGGCCGCACGCTGCGCGGCGGGGATCGCTCGTGCGACGTCTACGTCCACAAGCTGCGGGCCAAGCTCGAGCAGGCGCTCCCCGGCGTGGCGTACATCCATACCCACGTCGGCTTCGGATATCGCCTCGATCCGCCGACGTTCACATCTCTTTCACAACGATGACACCGCGCGGTAACAGGATGCGGTCGGGCTGCTGAGACGGTCCTCGGCGCTATGGGAATCCAGAATGAGGAGGGACGGACCTTGAGGCTTCAACGCTTCAGCGCCGCCGCGGTCGTGTGCAGCTCGCTCGCCATCGGTGTGGCCGCCTGCGGCAGCAGCAACGACAGCAGCAGCACGACCGACAGCGCGAGCGCTCAGAAGGGCGGCACGCTCAACGGCGCGGGCGCGACCTTCCCGGCGCCGATCTACAGCGAGTGGGCAGCTCGCTTCAAGGACAAGCAGGGCACGACGATCAACTACCAGGCGGTCGGGTCGGGCGGCGGCATCGCCCAGTTCACCGCCGGTACCGTCGACTTCGGCGCGACCGACTCGGCCATGAAGGACGAGGAGATCGCGGCGGCGAAGTCCAAGGGCGTTCCGGTCCATGTCCCGACGGTGCTCGGCGCGGTCACCGTCTCCTACAACGTCAACGGCATCGAGAAGGGCCTGAAGCTCGACGGCGCCACCGTAGCCGACATCTTCCTCGGCAAGGTCACGAGCTGGAACGACAAGGCGATCGCCGCGCTCAACAGCGGCCTGACGCTGCCGTCGACGAAGATCGCGGTCTGCCACCGCTCGGACGAGTCGGGCACGACGAAGAACTTCACGCAGTTCCTCGCCGCGTACTCCAAGGCATGGGACAAGGGCCCGGGCGTCGACAAGTCCGTCAAGTGGCCGACCGGCACCGGCGCGAAGGGCAACGACGGCGTCGCCGCCTGCGTCAAGCAGACCGACGGAGCCGTCGGCTACGTCGAGCAGGCCTACGCGCTGCAGAACAACTTCACGACGGCTTCCGTGAAGAACAAGGAAGGGAACTTCGTTGCTCCGACGCTGCCGGCGACATCGGCGGCGGGCGGGGCGGCCACGCCGCCCGAGGATCTGCGCTTCAGCACAATCGACGGGCCTGGCGCCGACACGTACCCGATCGCCGCCGTGACGTTCCTGCTCGTCTACCAGGACGTCTGCAAGGCCGGCCTCGACGAGAAGAAGGCCGGCCTGCTCAAGGACTGGCTGAACTACGCGCTTGGCGACGGCCAGGCGGTCGCCCGGGAGCTCCAGTACGCGAAGCTGCCGGACTCGATCAAGACCATGGCTCAGGCCAAGGTCGACGGCCTGCAGTGCAACGGCACGGCGATCGCGGGCTGATCGGACGATGTCGGCAGCGATGAGCACCCCGGCGCGCGGGACCCTCCCCCGCGCGTCGGGGCCTCGCCTCGCCGATCCGATCCTGCAGGGGGTGCTCGCCGCGATCGCGGCGAGCGTCCTCCTGCTGATCGGCTTCTTCTTCGTGAAGCTGATCCTCGAGTCCGAGCCGGCGTTCGAACACACAGGCGTCGTCGACTTCGTCTTCTCGAACAACTGGGTGCCGTCGCGGGGGCAGTACGGCGCGCTCCCGCTCGTGTTCGGCACGCTGCTGACGTCGGCGCTGGCGCTCGTGATTGGCGTCCCGGTGGCCGTCGCGAGCGCGCTCTACATCACCGAGCTCGCACCGCGCCGCGTGCGCGGGCCGCTGACGCTGCTCGTCGAACTGCTGGCCGCCGTGCCGTCCGTCGTGTACGGCCTGTGGGGCATCTTCTTCCTCGCCCCGAAGCTGCTGGGAGCCGAGAAGTGGTTCTCGTCGACGTTTCACTTCATCCCCTTCGTCGGCGGAAGCCCCGCGATCCCCAACTACTTCGTCGCGTCGCTGATCCTCGCGATCATGATCATCCCGATCGTCAGCGCGATCTCGCGCGAGGTCATGTCGACGGTCCCGCGCGACCACAAGGAGGCCGCGCTTGCCCTCGGGGCGACGCGCTGGGAGATGATCCGAATCGCCGTGCTGCCGTACTCGCGCGCCGGGATCTCCGGCGCCGCGATGCTCGGGCTCGGCCGCGCGATCGGCGAGACGATCGCGGTCACGATCGTGATCGGCAACGCCGCCGTGATCGGCGACACCGTCTTCTCGCAGGGCTACACGCTCGCGGCCGTGATCGCGAACGAGTTCGGCGAGGCCGCGTCGGACCCGGTCCACCGCGCGTCGCTCATCGCGGCGGGGCTGCTGCTCTTCATCCTGACGCTCGTCGTGAACCTCGTCGCGCGCTACTCCGTGACCCGCGCCGAGTCGGCCGGGGCGCGCAAGGTGCCGGTCGGGATGGCGGGATGACGGCGGTCCTCACCCCGATCTCCTCGCGCAGGCGCGCGACAGACCGTGCCGCGCGCGGCGTCACGCTCGCGCTCACGCTGCTCGCGCTCGTGCCGCTGTTCCTGATCCTCTACTTCCTGCTGAAGGAGGGCCTCGGCGCGTTCAGCATGAGCTTCTTCACGACCGATCCGACCGGGCGCTTCCTCGGCAACGCGGGCGGGATTCGCAGCGCGATCGTCGGCACCGTCATCATCGTCGGGCTCGCGACGGTGATCGCCGTGCCGCTCGGCATCGGCGTCGCGCTGTACCTCGTCGAGTACGGCAAGCAGTCGCGCTTCGCCAACGCCGTGCGCTACTTCATCGACGTCATGACCGGCGTGCCGTCGGTCATGTTCGGCCTGTTCATCTACATCGTGCTCGTGGTCGCCCAGATCGACGGGACGTTCGCCGCGTGGAAAGGCGCCATCGCGCTGTCCCTGCTGATGCTGCCCGTCGTCGCGCGCTCGTCGGAGGTCGTGCTGAACCTGATCCCGAACGCGCTGCGCGAGTCGGCACTCGCGCTCGGCGCGCCGCGCTGGCGGATGATCTTCCGCGTCGTGCTGCCGACCGCGTTGCCCGGGCTCGTGACGGGATCGATGCTCGCGATCGCGCGCGCGGCGGGGGAGACCGCGCCGCTGCTGTTCACCGTCGCGTTCGTCAACGGCCTGAGCGCGAACGTCGGCCAGCGGATGAACTCGCTGCCGATCCAGATCTTCAACGACGTCAGCCAGGCCCAGGACCGGCTCGTGCAGCGCGCCTGGGGTGCCGCCCTGACGCTCGTCCTGATGATCCTCTTCGTCAGCCTCATCGCCCGCCTGGTCCAGAGAAGGAGCCGCTTGCAACCATGACCAACCCCGATGCACCGGAGCGCGTGATGCCCGACGAGTCCCCGCCCGCGACGAGTCGCACGTCGGCGCCGGCCCCGGCGACGGCCGCGGCGCTCGCCACCCCCGCGGTGCAGGGCGCGAAGACCGGACGCAGCATGTCGCTCGAGGGCCTGCGGGCGTTCTACGGCGACTCCCAGGCCATCATGGGTGTTGACCTGCACTACGCCGCCAACGAGGTCACCGCGATGATCGGGCCCTCAGGCTGCGGCAAGTCGACCGTCCTGCGCTGCCTGAACCGTATGCACGAGGAGATCCCGGGGGCGCGCGCCGAGGGCAAGGTCACGCTCGACGACCTCGACATCTACGGCCCCGGCGTCGACGTGACGTCGGTGCGGCGTGCGATCGGGATGGTCTTCCAGAAGCCGAACCCGTTCCCGACGATGTCGATCTTCGACAACGTCGCCGCCGGGCTCAAGCTGGCGGGGATCAAGAGCTCGGACACCAAGGAGGTCGTCGAGCGCTCACTGCGCGGCGCCGGCCTCTGGGACGAGGTCAAGGATCGCCTGTCGCAGCCCGGGATGGGCCTCTCCGGCGGCCAGCAGCAACGGCTCTGCATCGCGCGCACGATCGCGGTCGCGCCCGAGGTCATCCTGATGGACGAGCCGTGCTCGGCGCTGGACCCGATCGCGACGCTGAAGGTCGAGGAGCTCATCCTCGAGCTCAAGCGCGACTTCACGATCATCATCGTCACGCACAACATGCAGCAGGCGGCGCGCGTGTCCGACACGACGGCGTTCTTCTACCTCGGCGAGCTCATCGAGCACGCTCCCACCGAGAAGCTCTTCAGCACGCCCGAGCACCCCCGCACGGAGGAGTACGTCACCGGCAAGTTCAGCTAGTGACGGTGGCCCATGATCTGTCACACGACCAGCAGCGCCAGCCGGTGGTAGCGACGGGGCAGGGGCGCCCCCATTTCCAGGACCAGATGCGCGAGCTCGAGCAGTCGATGCTCGAGGCGCTCGACATGGCGCTCGCGCAGCTCGAACGCGTCGTCGACGCGATGAGCACGCACGACATCCCGCTGGCTCAGTTCGTCGTCTCCGACGACGCCCGCATCGACGGTCGCTACCTCGAGGTTCACCAGGGCGTCCTCTCGATGCTCGCGCTGCAGGCGCCGGTCGCGGGCGACCTGCGACTCGTGATCGCCGTCCTGCACGTCATCAACAACATCGAGCGCGTCGGCGATCAGTGCGCGAACATCGCCAAGCTGATCCCGATCGACGCCAACGGCGGGTCGGCACCCGTCGAGATCGATCTGCGGCTGGCGCGGATGGGCGAGCTCGCGCGAGCTGGACTCGGTCAGGCGCGGCGGGCCTTCGCCGAGCGCGACGTCGCGGTCGCCGAGTCGCTCGCCGCGAGCGACGTCGAGATCAACCGCCTCAATCGTGAGGTCTTCCGGCTTGCCGTCGAGGCCGGCGAGGACCCCGGCCTGCGCGAGTGGGCGATCTCGATGACGCTCGCCGCGCGTGCGCTGGAACGCATCGGTGACCTCGCGGTCGACATCGGAGAGCAGGCGATCTTCGTCGCCACGGGCCAGTTTCGAGAGTTGTCGCGGTCGGCCCTGCCGGCCGACGGGGAGTGATCGCCATCCGGCTGCACTTCCAGGAGGATCTCGCCGAGCTCGAGTCCCGTGCTCTCGGTGGGATCGATCTCGTGCTGCCGGCGCTCGACCAGGTCGTCGAAGCGCTCGAGCACCAGGACGTCGAGCTCGCCCAGGTCGTCATCGACAGCGATCGCTGCATCGACGAGCGCTACGAGGACGTCCACCGGCGCGCGATCTCGCTGCTCGCCCTGCAGGCGCCCGTGGCGAGCGACCTGCGGCTCGTGGCCGCGCTCCTGCACGTCGTCCGTCACGTCGAGCGGATGGGCGATCAGTGCGTGTCCGTCGCCAAGCTCATCCCGCTGTCGGGGCACGATCCGCCCGTGCGTCGCGAGATCCTCGATCGGGTGCTCACCATGGGTCGCTGCGCGCGGGCCGAGGTCGTCCAGAGCCGGCGCGCGTTCGCGGATCGAAACGTCGCGATGGCCGAAGATCTCGTGACCCGCGACAGCAACGTCAACCGCCTCAATCGGGAGATCTACCGGCTCGTGGTGGAGGCGGGCGACGACGCGGACACCCGCGAGTGGGCGATGACGATGGCACTCGCCGCGCGCGCGTTCGAGCGCGTCGGCGACAACGCGATCGACATCGGCGAGCAGACGGCGTTCGTCGTCACCGGCCGGTTCCGGGAGTTCACGGACCTGACGGGCGGGGATTTGCGACAGCGCCCGCAGTTTGCGGGACCGGCGTTGTGAAGATCCTGTAATCAGCGCCCTTTTGGGTGGTGTCGGCGTCCCCTGTGGCCCCTACACTGCGCAGGGTCATGAGCGAACAGAACACATCCGCACCGACCGTCTCGCTGCGGGTCGCCGTCATCGACGGCGACACAGGCTTCGTCCAGGTGTTGACGAAGCGGCTGGACCGACTCGGGTGGGAGCACCGCGTCCTCAGAGGTGCCCTGCCGATCGACCGACTCGTCGCGCTGCGCCTTGGCGCGCTGGTCGTCGACCTGGCCCTGCTCGGACAGCACGCCTGGGAGTACCTCGAGCGTGTCGCGACCGAGCTTCCCGCCCTCCCGATCGTCGTCTGCACCGGGCAGTCGACCGTCGCACAGCGCGTCCGCGGCCTGCGCATGGGGGCCGACGACTGGGTGACGAAGCCCTGCCATCCCGAGGAGCTCATCGCCCGCATCGAAGCCGTCTCGCGGCGCCGCCGGCAGTCCGAGGGCGCTGAGGCCGGAGAGGCCGTGCACGCGGGTGAGATCGACGTCCGTCCCGACCAGTTTCAGGCGTTCGCGCACGGACGCTCGCTGGATCTCACGCGGCGCGAGTTCGAGCTCATCGCGCTGCTGTCGGCCGCCGAAGGCCGCGTGCTCGAGCGCGAGGAGATCTACCAGCGCGTGTGGGGCTACACGATGGCCCACGGCGACCGCTCGGTCGACGTGTTCGTGCGCAAGCTTCGCTCCAAGCTGCAGCAGGCATCGCCGGAGTGGAGCTACATCCACACGCACTTCGGGGTCGGCTACCGGTTCGCCGCCGAGCCCGCGGATCTCGGGCCGGTCATCGCGACCGAGGTCGTCGACCGCGGTGCCGAGACCGCAGCGGCCGGTACGACGACGGATCCCCGCGCGGATCTCGCAAGCACGGCGGGCGACGTCGCGCGGGCTTTCAGCTCGCTGGCCTAGCCGGCGGCCGCGCCGCAGTCGAAGGCCGGTCCGGCGAGCCCTCCATGCCCCGGCCGCCGGCCGGGGCGACCGACTAGCCTTTGTCGACGATGACCAGGGACACCGCCCGCAACGTCGCGATCGTCGTCGCCATCGCGCTGATCATCTGGCTCGTGCCGGGCGGCGGCCAGGGCGCCGGTCTCGTGGGGGCGATCCTCAACGCGGTCTTCATCGTCGTGACGCTGCTCATCCTGGGGATCCTCTACCGCCAGTACCGGGGTGAGATCTTCGGGCTCGGCGATCAGTGGCGCTTCGCCCTGTACGCGTCGATCGGGGTGGCGCTGCTGACCGTCTCGGTCACGCGCAGGATGTGGGACACCGGCGGCGGCGCCCTGTTGTGGGTCGCGCTGATGGGCACGTGCTCCTACGTGCTCTACGCGATCTGGCAGCGCTACCGCTCTTACACCTGAGCCGGCGCCCGCGACGGCACTGTTCGGAGACAACGACGATGCGGCGACGACGCTCGCCGTCTCCCAAGCCCTCCTCCAACGCCACCCGAAGAACGTCATCTTCCTGCGGCCGCAAGCGCCCCGTACCTGCCCGACTACCACCCCGATTCCGCCTCGACGGGCTCGATGTGGGCCACCGGCCAGAAGACGATCGACGAGCGCATCTCGCAGGGCCCCAGCAGCGCGACCAGCGTGCCCGGAACCAACCTGAAGACCGTGCTCGAGCTTGCGCAGGCGGCCGGCAAGAAGGTCGGCAACGTCTCGACCGCGGAGATCACGGACGCGACGCCGGCCGTGCTCGCGTCGCACATCTCGCTGCGCGGCTGCCAGGGCCCGGCGAACATGGGTCACTGCGCGCTCGAGACGAAGGCGGCGGGCGGACTCGGCTCGATCGCCGAGCAGGAGGTCGACCACAAGATGAACGTCATGCTCGGCGGCGGTCGCGACCGCTTCACGCAGACGATCAGCGGCGGGCCCGACGCGGGCAAGACCGTCGTGCAGTCGGCGCAGGGCAAGGGCATCACGTACGTCACCGACGCCGCCGGGCTCAGCTCGATCCCGAACGGCTCCAAGCCGGTGATGGGGCTCTTCAGCGGTGCCAACATGTCGCTCGAGTGGACCGGCCCGGCAGCGGCGCGCGGCAAGGGCAACACGCCCGTCGCCTGCACGACGGGCCAGCGTCCGGCGAACGAGCCGAGCCTGCCGGCGATGACGCGCAAGGCGAGCTCGCTGCTGGAGAACGGCCGCGGCTTCTTCCTGCAGCTCGAGGGCGCTTCGATCGACAAGCAGGACCACGCCACGAACGCCTGCGGCCAGCTCGGCGAGACCGTCGCCTTCGATGACGCGATCGGCGTCGCGCTGGACTACCAGCGGCTGCATCCGGACACGCTCGTCGTCGTCACCGCCGACCACGGGCATACGAGCGAGATCGTCAGCGAGGACGCGAGCGGATCGGGTCTGCCGACCGGCTACTCGACGAACCTGACGACGGCGGACAACCAGACGCTGAGCACGGACCTGTTCGACACGCTGACGCGCGGGTCCGGGCGGCTCGAGGCGCGGTCGCGGTTGGGGCGGGCAGCCGTCATATCGTGCCGGTTGCGCGCCATGACGTTGCCCGACGCGCGGCCGCGCGGTTTCGACGCACCTTCGCGCGTCATTCGTAACGCTCGGGTGTGGTTCCGTGACACGTCTCGCGCGACAGTGCGGGCATGGCTCGCAGTCGCCCGCAACGTCCCCGCTCCTCGCCCCGCTCGGCGGCCCGACTCTTGCGCGACGAGTGCGGTCAGGCGACCGTCGAGCTCGTCGCGCTGCTGCCGCTCATGGCCGCGCTGGCGGCGCTGCTGTGGCAGGCCGTCGTCGCTGGCCAGGCCGTGTGGTTCGCCGGCTCGGCGGCACGCGCCGCGGCGCGTGCGACCGCGATCGGCGCAGACCCTCGCGCCGCCGCCCGGCGCGCGCTGCCCGACGGGCTCGAGCGCGGACTGAAGGTCGGCCGCGTCGACGGTGACGGCGGCGGCGTGCGCGTCGCCGTCGTGATCCCAACGGTGATCGGCGGCCTGCGGCTCGGGACCGTCGGCGCCAACGCCCGCCTGCAGGACCAGCAGCGATGAGCCCGCCTTGCCTCGCCGCGTCGAAGCGCGATCGCGGCCTGTCGCGCGACCGCCGCGTGAGTCGTCACGCCGTCTCACGCGCCGCTGCGGCCGCGCCGCAGCGTGATCGCGGCGGGTCGCGCGACCGCCGCGTGATTCGTCACGCTTTCTCACGCGCCGCTGCGGCCGCGCCGCAGCGTGATCGCGGCGGGTCGCGCGGCCTCCTCGTCATTCGTCACGCCTTCTCACGCGCGGGTGCGGCCGCGCCGCAGCGCGGCGTTCGCGCGGGTCGTCGTGTGCGCTCCGAGTCCGGGCAGGCGTCGGTCGAGCTCGTCATCCTCGCTCCGCTGCTCGTCGCGGTCGTGCTCGCCGCGGCGCAGCTGCTGGCCGCGGGCGCCGCCGGCGAGCTCGCCGATCACGCCGCCGAGGCCGGTGCGATGGCCTTGCTCCAGGGTGCCGATCCGGCTGCCGCCGCGCGCGACGCGGTGCCGGGCTGGTCGCGCGAGCGGATGACGGTGCGGATCGACGGCCGTCGGGTGCGCGTCCGCATGAGCCCGCCGTCGCCGTTCCCGGGGCTCGGCGGCAAGCTCGCCTCCGAGCGCTCGGCGGATGCCGGGCCAAGGGCGCGATGAGCCTCCTTCGCAGCGTCCTTGAACACTTCGTGCTGCCGTCCGGCTCCCCCCGGCCCGCGGCGCACGAGGACTTCGTCCCCCCCGACGAAGGACCGGATCGGGCGTGCGCGGAACCCGCGCCGCGCACGCCGTCCGGTGTTGCCGCGCCGCCCGCGCCGTCCGACGGTGAATTGCCGCCCTTCCCGTCCGCTGTTGCCATGCCGCCCGGGCCGTCCGGTCTTGGGCTGCCACGCACGCCGTCGGGCGTCGCCGTCCTCTGCACCGCGGGCGATGCGCCTTCGCTCGGTGCCGCACTCGGCCTCGCGCTCGCCCGCCGCTGCCGGGCTCCGGTCGTGGCGGTCTGCGTGTGGACCGCGGGCGCTCCGGCTCAGGCCGGGTGGCGAGCGCCCGCGACGCCGGGCACGCGGCGGCTCGCCGCGGCGTTCGCCGCTCGCGGCCTCGCCGCCCGCGCCGCCGGCCGGCTCGCGCTCGTCCACCTGCCGGCGGCGGCCGAGGACGCGGCCG
>JBBSNY010000048.1:0-22780 GCA_038260305.1 Solirubrobacterales bacterium | reverse complement strand
TCGCCTCGCGCGCGAGCGCGCACGAAAAACTGCAAAACTGTGCATAACCCTTCGGGTTACGCACAGTACGACTACGACAACAACTCCAGTACCGTCTGATCAACCTAATCAACCCCTGTCCACCGAACCGGGGGAGTTCCAATCCGTGAGTAGTGGCCGGGTCGTGTCGTCGCTGGCGCGTTTTGGTGGCCGCGGTCTGGTTGTGTGGGTGTGAGTGATCGACGGCGCCCGCGGGCGGCGCGTCGGGGCGCGTTTGGCGTCGTTTGCGTCCTGTTTTCGGGGTCGCTGAGTCCGGATGCTCGGCGCTGCTGGGGTCGTCGTGGGCCGCGCGGTGCGCTCAGGGCGCGGGGAGTGCGAGCGCGGCGTGGTATGTGTGGCTGAGCGTGCCGGCGTGCTGGTAGCCGGCGGGGAGGCGAAAGATTGTTTGGCGGGCGCTTTGGATGATGCGGGCGGGGACGCAGAACAGCAGCGCGCGCAGCGTCTTGGCGGTCCTGCGTAGTGGTGCGTCGGCGGGGGCTTTGCCGGATGCTCCGGCTGCGGGGCACAGGTCGCAGATCAGTGCGGTGAGGTTCAGCGCGGTCAGCGCGGCGGTCATCCAGACGCGGTTTGCATGCAGATCGCTGGTCGGCATGCGGCGTAGTGCTTGGCCGAGCTTTGCGTCTTTGAGGCGTTCCTCGATCTGGGCGCGGTGGCGATGAAAATGCTCGACCCAACCGGCCTGCTGGTCGGGGATGTCGGTGAGGATGAAGCTGTAGGCGTACGCGCTGGGGAGGTCGCCGTCGGTGAGCATCGCGAGCTGGTCGGGATGAATCGTCTTGCGCCGTCGGGCGCTCATGTTGGTGGAGATCTGCGCGGCTGTGTAGTGCGTGCGCCGCACGATCATCCGCAGCGCCTCGTGCTTCCAGTCGCCGGGGGTGTAGGCGATCTCGGCGACCTGCGCGCCACGCAGATCCCGGGCATCAGTCCAGTCATCTTCGGCGATCATGGCGACGAGCTTCCACATCGCCGGGCTGCGGGGCACCGAGACCGTGAACGTCGCGTCGGCCTTGCGCAGCGCGTCAAGTAGCGCGATCGCGTAGTACGCCGAGTCGACGCGGAAGCACACGCGGCCGGTGTGCCCGGCGGCGCGGAGCATCCGCAGCGCGCGTCTGGCGATCGTCGCGACCTCAGCGCCTGCGAGGCGTTCGCGGTTGCCGCCGACCAGTTCGCTGGTCAACGCGCGGCCGCGCTGCGCCCAGAACGCGACATGCGGCGCGTAAGACACGAAGCCGTGACGCGAGCGCGCCGCACCCGTCTTCGCGCCGTAGACCTCAAGCTGGGTGGCATCCAGATCAATCGTCGCGTCCTCCCCAGCGTCGCGGCCCAGCGCCCGGTCAAGGCGCCCACCGACACGAGCCAGTGCCCGCTCGACAGCTTGGACGTGACAGCGCCGAAAGCGCCGTGCGAGTTGGCGTGCCGTCGCCGCCGCCGCCGGCACGCGTGTAGCGGCGCGCACGCGGCTGCCCGCGCGGTCAGCACGCAACTGCTCGATGTCATCAAAGCACTCGCCGCCGATCAGCTGGGACTCCGCCAGCGCGACGACCAGCTCGCCGGCGCTGACGCCGCGCTTACGCGTCTTGATCGGTGCCGCACGACGCTCACACGCAAGCTCACCATCGATCAATGAGACCAGCCCCAAGCGGCGCGCGAGCGCACCAACGACCGCCAACCCCGCGTACGGCGTCAACTGCGCATCATCAGCCCTGAAGTCGATCCGTCCGACCGCTTTGACACGGTGAGCATGGTTCATCTTCAAGGTGAGCTCCGATCAGCTGTCGTGGCAGGCATCGCAACCACCACGATCCCGGACCGACCGGACGGAAAGCCCCGCTTTCGCGGGGCTTTCTGCACTCAACGACCCGATCCGTCCGCCACCAACGGGCACGACCGACCCCAGCTACTCACGGATGTAGGTCAGATAGCGAACCTCAGCGGGACTCGTACCGGGGCGGCCCCGCGGGCGCGAGGGAGGTGCTCCGTGGCACATGCCGTGCCACGGAGGAGCCGCGCCGGCGTCCCGCGGCCCCGTGGAGGCGCGCACGAATGTCGACACCGGCGCCAAGCAGCACGCGGTGCAGCCCGAACCCCGTCGGCCCCGCCTCCTGACAGACACGCGCCCCGGGGCCACGCCGCGATCTCGCCGAGCAGCTCGTCGTGGTCATAGGCGAAGGTGCGCTCGCGCAGCACCTCGCCACAGCTCACCGCGGCCAGACGCACCGACGACTTGGGCACGTCCAGCCCCACCGTCACGGTCCTGCATTCCGCCAGCATGGTCGGCGTCCTCCGTATGTGGCTCGGCCGGGGCAACTCGGCAACCCACACAGATGCGCAGGCCGCCGACCAACTTCACCGAGCGCCCGGACTACCCGGCCGCTCCATCCTGTCTAGCGATCGAGCCGCGCCTGGACGCGGTCGAGCATCCGCAGCAGCAGATCGGCGAAAAGGACAATCTCAGAGGCCAGCGTCGGATCGTCGTACTCCACTGGCCGGTGGCTCGTCGGGTTCTTGAAGGTGCCGATCGCTCCGCGGAAGAGCGCCATCAGCGCCTCAGCCTCGCCCTTGTCCATCTCTGCGTCGTGAAGTGGGCCGCCAGGCTTGAAAGCGTCGGCCATGAGCTTCATTCCGATGTCGGAGTCCTCCGCGCCGGAGAGCTCGCGCACGCGGACCTCTACCTCGCGCAACGCAGCGAAGACCGCGAGCTCGTACTCGCCGAGGATGAACTGGCGCCGCACCCGCTGCGCGATGCGCGAATGGAGCGCGAGATCGAGCCGACGCTCGGCGCGTAGCGTCGCCAGCCCGCGCGGGTCCTCCAGCAGACGGCAACCGCGACGGGTGATGAAGCCCCACTCCGAGCCGCCGCCGGCGGGGTTGACCGCGACGAGGCCGTGGTGCTCCAGCCAGTCGTATGCCTCCGCCAGGGCGCACATGAACTCGGTGCCGTAGGCGCCGACGTCGTGGTGCGAGGTCCAGGCGTTGATGTTGGTCAGGTTGTGACGGTTGACCTGCGCCCCATCGCCGAGGTAACGCAGCAGGCCGAGCGCGAGCTGGTCGAGCGGCATCTCGATCGCGTCGCGCGCCGACGGGATGAAGCGCTCTGCGGGCATCTCGCCAGGGTATGCACGGGCGCGGTCAGTCAGCACCGCCGACGCTCCTAGCCACATCGGAACATGGCGGCTAGTCGACGGCCGGCGTCCGTCGACGGCGGCAGGGCGCCGACGATTAGCGCCGTGAGCACCAGCAACGTCGTCTTCATCGCAGCCCTCCCCCACTCCATCATGCCCCGCGACGGGAGCCTCGCCGACCGTGCCGGGAACGTCAAGCGGTCCGCGACGCGCAACGCTGGGGCGCCGACGACCGGAGGCTGCAGCGCCGGCTGGAGGTGCCGGATCACCGTTCGAGCACGTGATGGCGCGGTTTGCGGGCCGTTTCCCGCATCCGCCGGCCAGCAGCCATCGCGACCACTGTGACGTTGAGCGCTCTAGATGGCGTGCTTTCTTTGGCGCTCGTTGGCGGTGTGCCCCCGAATGTCCCGGAAGTCGTGGCGAGTCGGCTGGCGTTGGACGGCGTTCTGAGCCCTACTTCTGGGACCATCGCGCCGCGCCTGGCGCGCCGTGCATCGGCCGTGCTGGGACGTCTCAGATCCAGGGAACCGAGACGGCCGAATCTGTGCAAGCCTCTCGGATAGGTACGTCTCAGTGTGTAGAATAAGCATATGCCTGAGCGAATCACGCGCCAACTCGTTGCGGTGCTCGAAGCGCTCACGGACGATGCCGTCCGCGAGTGGTACGGCCTCGAGATGATGGAGGCGACCGGCCTCAGCAGCGGCACGCTCTACCCGATCTTGCACCGGCTCGTTGCCGACGGCTGGCTCGTTCGAACCCGACAGACGTCGTCCGACGTCGGCGGCTCCGGTCGGCGAATGTACAGGCTCACCGGCGTCGGCGCGCAGCTCGCATCCGATCTGCTCGTCTCCCGCAGCGCGCGACCACGGAACGGTACCCGTCGCGCTACTCCCCGTACGCAGCCCGCTTGATGTCGACTGTGGCGCTAGCGGCCGTCGTCACCATCGGCCTCGGGCTGCTGCGAGCCGTTCTCGTTTCGCTCATGGCTGGCGAGACCAAGGGCGCCTTCGCTGCGTACCTTCGCGCGCGCGTGCACAAAGCTGCCTCCGAGCTCGACCCTGATCTCGCAATCGAACAGGAACAGGAGTGGCTAGAGGAGCTTGCCGTCCTTGGAGATCGACCGATCCGCGCGCTGCTGTTCGCACGCGGGCTACGCCTTGCCGCCCGAGCTATCGCAGCAGATACCCGGAGCCAGCCGACAATGGCTGCAGAGGACGAACCCGGCCCCGTCCAGGCCGACCAGCCTGCCACTGAGCCATCTGCTGCGGTCGCTCCTGAGCGTCCGGTAAGAGGCTTACCGCCAGTCCCGACTCCAAGGCCTGCGCTAGCCGCCGACACTCTCACCGCGGCGCTGCGCGGGCGTGGGATGAGAGTTACGCCACAACGCCTCGTCGTCCATCGCGCGTTGCGCGAGCTCGACCGGCACGTCACTGCAGACGAGCTGCTCGATGCCGTCACCGACCGCCTACCGGCCATCTCGCTTCCGACGGTCTACGCGACGCTCGAGGTCCTCGAGGAGCTCGGCATGGTCCGCCGCGTGCAACGCGACGGCACGACGCTGTTCGACCCGCGCACAGATCCTCACCACCATCTCGTGTGCACGGGCTGCGGCTCCGTCGAGGACCTCGACCTCGCGCTCGACAGCTCCGCGCTGGAGCGCGCCGCCGACACACACGGCTTCCGGCCCGAGCGTGTCGAGGCGATCATCCGCGGACGTTGTGCCTTCTGTGCCACGTCGCAGACCGCGGCCTAGACGGACCCGGGTTTCGTCCACTCCCAGTCGTCGTGGCCTGGGACGCGTACGCTCCCCCACGTGCACCGCAGCGCGACTTCGAATCTCGATCGCCGTTGGTGATCGCCGCTCATGGATCTGATGAAGCTCGGTCAGTCGCGACAGGTGCCGAGCGGCTAAACTGCGACAAGGTCTGCCGCCATCTACCGCTGAAGATCACACATCATGCGGCGGGCGCGGGAAACGGTACACAAGCCATGGCATAACGCGCTCGAACGGCACCTCAGCGGGACGGCTCGGTCGGCGGCCGACGTGACCTGCGTGGCGTGCCGACGGATTGCTCGTGCTTGACGGCGGTGAAGATGCGCGGCGCTCGAGGACGAACACCCGGCTTCTGGCGAAAGTCGTGGGCGGGCGACCATCTCCCCCACGAGCCCCGTCGGAGCATCCGAGTTCGAATCAGACGCCCTCGGATCGGGAGAACATGCGCAAAGAGCGGAGGAGGGACGAGGCATGCGCCAGCGACGGGCCTACCCTGAGCGGGATGGTCGTTATCACGGTCAGCCTGCCGACAGATGAGGAGGAGGATCTCCTCCGGCGCTTCACTGTCAACCGCAATTACCTGCAGGCGCTCGCGGGCTTCATCACCACGACCTATGGGCGTCGCGAGAACCTGTACGCGGGGCTCAAGGCCACCGTTGAGGCCACGCCGCAGTACCACAAGATCCAGCGTGGGCAAGCCGACCTGGATGAGGTGCGCCGGTTCCTAGCGCTGGCCTGGACGAGCGAGATCCAGCTGCACCTTCCGGCGCTCATGGGCAACGCCTCGATGCTTCCGTTCGCGAACGTATGGGCGCCGGTGCATGCCTACTACGCCGTCTTCGGCGCGCTGCAGGCGTGGTTCGCCGCCAACGGCATGAAAGGTGTCGCCGATGACCACACGGCGACGCTGAAGACGATCGCCAACCAGATCGAGCAGCGTGATCTGTTTCCCGAGCCCTGGAATCTACTCGCCATCGGGTGCCCGATGCGCCGTGAGCGGCGGCACCTCAACGCCCGTGGCGCGGACTGCACGAGCCATATCGAGGTGCTGTCGATCCCCCTTCCGTTCGGGACCGACCCGCAGTTTTGGCCGCGTCTCGGGACGTGGCTGCGCAGCACGCGCGAGGCGCGGCTGACGGCGCGCGAGGAGCAATGGAAGAAGCGCGCAGGCAAGCAGCGCATCGCGCCGGCGGAGCGCACGAAGATCGCGAGCAGCGTCGCTCCAACGTCGCTCTTCGACTGCTTCTGGAGGATGCGGATCAAGAGCAACTACGGGACCATTGATCCGTACCTCGTAGCTCGGATCTCCGAGTCGGACCACCGAACCTTCAACGAGGCACTCTGCACGCTGACGCGAGCGACGGTGGCGCTGCTCGAGCTGTTTGTGATCCGCCGCATCGGCAAGGCCGAGTTCGGCAAAATCGCGGTCGACTTCGTCAAGCAGGACGCGCACAACTTGACCGCACGGATGCTCCGCGCTCGCCTGACCACATACGGCATCGCTCTCTAACGAGGCACTGCGGCGCGTCGAGATGCTGGCGGCTCGCTGGTCACGCCGCTCAGCGGGAGTTCTGGACCACCCCGAAGTGCTCGGGGCGGCGAGAGGTGGCGGCGGCTTCGCGCCGGCGCGGCGCGGTCGGCAGGCTCCGAGGACCGCCGCACGCGCGACGGCTACATCGCGTCAGGCAAGGGGGCCCGACCTGGCACGTGTGCTAGGAGGGATTGGCGAAAGTCCGCCGAACAGTCGGCGGGAACATTGGCGAAACGCTGACCGCCCGAGCTACGGGGCCGGGCGATGACTGGCTCGCCGCGTGCATGGGCGCGGCTAGTCCCTGTCTTCGAGCCCCCTGAGACGGATGAATGGGGCTCATGGCTTGAAGCGGCTGGCGCATCGGTCGATGATGTTGGCGACGGCGAGGATGCTGCGATCGAGGTCGCCGAGCGTGAAGGTGCGGCCGTCGCTGTTGAAGCCGAGGGTGGGGTGTATGTTTATGGGTTCGATCTGGAAGTAGTCGTTCATGGGCGCTGGCGGGTCGGCGGGGTCGGGCATCCAGTCGACGGCAAAGAGTTCTTGACCATCCGCCATCGGGTACGGGATGAACTTCTCGCCAAGGCGTATTGTCATTTCCCGGTCGGGCGGTGCGAGCGTCGGGCGTATGAACTTGATGGCGAACGCCTCGGAGGCGGCCACGCAGATGTAGACGTCGTTATGTTTGTCGCGGTTGCTGATCGTCGAGAGGACGGCCAGTGGGTGACGGTATGCCCCGCGTCCACGCTGGTAGGGCTGGGCGTCTTCGATGACGCTTCGGTGCCGCTTCGCGACTCCCTTGAGCATGGTGTCTCGCTTCGACTTCCCGCTGCGCCCTGGTGTGACGTATGCGTCCCGGTTCAGAAATATCGGGAATTGGGTCCCTCGGACCCAAGTGTTTTTGCTGTCGATGACGAGTTGCGGTATGAGGATGTCGAGCGCGGATCGGGCCTGATACGCGATTTCGGCCATCTCGTCAGCCCAGCTGTCGTTGGGGTTCCTATCGATGTGACAGACGATTCCTTGGTGATTACCTTCGGTTTCCAAGGTGATCCGGAATGGAGACGGATCGAGATAGGCGGCGGCGTCGTCGCTCAACGCATCGAGCTTGTTCTTTGCTCTCACAAGCTTCCGGCGGACGCCTGTTAGGTCGGCTGCCATGACTTCGCATCCTTACAGATCAGCCCACCCTGGCAGTCGCCAGCGCGCATCCGAGCTTGGCGAGGATCGTCAGGTCGGCGTGCAGCCGCACGCGCTCGATCCCGCGCACGCGGAGCGGCAGGAGCGCCCATTCGTGCTTGAGCCGTCCGAACTCGCGCTCGACGGCTCCACGGCTGCTGTACAGCGCCTTGGACCGCTTCGTGTGGCGAGGGATCAGCGGGTGCAGCCGGTCGGCCTTGACCCACACGGACTTCGGCTGGCACTCGGCGGTCGGGCAGCGCCATTTGGTCGCCTGCCGCTTGTAGTCGGTCCCGGCGAACGTCCAGTCGCCGTGCTCGCACGTCGGCGCGTTCGCGTCCCCGGCCTTCACGCGGCCGGTCTGGCGAAGCGGCGTGACGGGGCAAATGTCGCGGTCCATGCATCCGTCGTGGATCGGGCCGTTGTCGTAGCCCTTGTCCATGATCGCCGTGCGCGGGTCGAAGCCGCGAGCCCGCACGGCGTCGATGAGGCCGAGCGCGAACGTCGTCTCGGCATCCTTCGCCGTCTCGACGGTCCACGCCAACGGCAGGCCGGTAGCGACGCAAACGGCGGCGTGAACCTTGTACCCGTAGTAGCCGCCGCCCTTGCGCGTCGAGACGGCCGAGCGGTGCCCCCACGACGCATCGGGGTCGCTGTAGCTCTTGCGCTCCGGCCCGTTCTTGGACAGGAACCGCTGACCGTTGGCGTACGCGGGAAGGTCCGATCCGTCGATCGCGACGTTCTCGCCCATCTCGGGGTGCGCGTCATGCAGCCGGGCGGTCACGGCGTCGATGCAGGCCGTCAGCAGCGGCTTGAACTTGCGGAGCTTCGCGGCGAAGCGGTAGCACGCCCACTCGGAAGGCGTGGCGTCCTCGCAGCCCAGGGCGGTCGCAAGCGCGGCGTGCTCAGCGACGAGTCGTGCGGTCCGCGTCCACGTGGGAATCGAGTACATGGACTTCGCCAATGCCATGCCAACCATCGCGCGGATCGGGTAGCCGGGACGCCCCGTCGTGCGGGTCGCGTCGAGCGCGCGGATCAGACCCGCGATCTCGGGCGAGTCCAGCAGTCCGGCGAGTTCGCTCGCAGCCGAGCGCGGTGCTACCTTCAAAACGTCCACGGAGCCACAATCTCCTTGGGCCAGGCCCCCGGCGACGCTAATCGCGCGGGGGTCAGCTATTGCGTAACGGACAACAAATTTAGCACGTCGATCGGACGGAAAACCCCCGGAAATGCTGGGGATTCGAACCCTCCGAAGGTCCTAGATCGTCGGTCGTTGCCGGGTCATTCTCGCCGTGGGGTAGCCGGTCGGGTGGACCCTTGCAGATGCTGGGGTATCGGCTCACGACGGGGGTCTAGGATCCCCCGTCGTGTATGGGTTTCAGCGTTTCGCCAAACCCTCCTAGTGCGACCCGCTTCAGCGCGGGGCCTGGGCTGGCGAGCCGGCACCGGTTACCGTCTGGCCTGTGCCAACCGCTGACGTCCCGGTCCTGACCGGCGCCGCGCTCGATGCGGTCCGCCATCGCGGGAGCCACATGCAGATCATTGCGTCCGCCGGGTCGGGAAAGACCGAGGTGGTGTCGCAACGCGCAGTCGACCTGCTGGCGGACGGCGTCGCGCCGGAGGGAATCGTCGCGTTCACGTTCACCGATCGTGCGGCCGCTGAACTCAAGGAGCGCATCACGGAGCGCGTCGAAGCACGACTCGGACGACAGACGCTCGATCGGCTTAATGGCCTGTTCGTCGGCACGATCCACTCGTACTGCTTCCGGCTGCTGCAGCAGCACGTCCCGCGCTACGAGACCTACGACGTTCTCGATGACAACCAACTGACCGCGTTCCTCTCGCGCGAGGCCGGTCGGCTGGAGGTCCGCCAGCTCGATCCTGGCAATCGGCTGTTCGCGTCGATCGACGCGTTCCTGACGGGCGTCGATGTCGTCGAGAACGAGTTGCTCGATCCCGCGACGATGCCCGACCCGTTCGGCACCGTTCTGCATGGCTACTACGCGACGCTCGAGCGGTACCGGCTGCTGACCTACGGACGGCAGATCGTCGGGGCGGTCCGCGAGCTCGAACGCCCTGAGCTTGCGTCGCGCATACACATGATGCTGCGCCACCTGATCGTCGACGAGTACCAGGACGTCAATCCCGCACAGGAGCGTCTCATCCGGCTGCTGGCGGGCCCTGGCATCGAGCTGTGCGTGGTTGGCGACGACCAGCAGGCGGTCTACCAGTGGCGCGGCTCGGACGTGTCGAGCATCGTGACCTTCTCGTCGCGCTACGAGAACGTGGCGACGTTCGCGATCACAACCAACCGCCGCTCGCGCCCGCAGGTCATCGCGACCGCGAACGCGTTCGCGGAGTCGATTCCCGACCGGATTGACAAGCAGATGCTGCCATCGAGAGAGTCAGCCGGCTCCCGGCCCGAGGTCGTCGTCTGGGACGAAGACACGGCCGCCGGCGAGGCGGGGCAGATTGCCTGGCTGATCGACGAGCTGATCAGCGGTGGAGTCCAGCCGCGCGACATCGCGGTGCTCGTGCGCGGGCGGGCGTCCTACGGCGCGCTGACCGACCAGTTCTCGACGTTCGGGATCCCCGTGCAACCGGGCGGCCGGACCGGCCTGTTTGACCAGCCCGAGGGCCGCATCCTCGGCAAGACGATGGCCTGGCTCAGCGACGTCGAGTGGCGCGAGCAGTATCAGCGCGGCAACCTGCTCACCGACCAGGACGTCCTCAACGAGTACCAGGCCGCGTTCTCACTCGACGTCCCTGCGCGCAACCGCTTGCGCCGCGCGCTGCTGGACTGGAAGGCCGCCGTCCCCCGGACCGACCGTACCGCCGACCTCGTCGGTGAGCTTTACGAGCTGCTCACCGTCCTTGACGTCCGCGACTGGGACCTATCCGACCAGCTTCAGGTCAACCGCCTCGGAACGCTCGCGCGCTTCTCAGCCCTGCTCGCCGACTATGAGTCCGTCCGCCGGCGCGCGCGGCCCGATGTCGCCGCCGAAGGCGAACAGGTTGGCGGCGAGAGCCGCGGCACCTGGTACTACCGCAACCTCGCGCTGCACATCATCAACTACGCCCAAGGGGCCTACGAGGGCTTCGACGGCGAGGACGACTTCGCGCTCAACGCAATCGATCTCACGACCGTTCACCGCGCCAAGGGTCTGGAGTGGCCCGCCGTGTTCGTTCCTGCCGTCACGGCGAAGCGCTTCCCCTCGTCGCGCTCCGGCCAGATCCAAGACTGGCTGGTGCCCCGCTCGATGTTCGACGCGACGCGCTACGAGGGCGGCGACGCAGACGAGCGCCGGCTGTTCTACGTGGCGATCACGCGCGCGCGGGACTGGCTCTCGGTGTCGCGGCACCGGCGGGTCACGAAGCAACGCGTCGCGCAAAGCCCGTACCACGCCGAACTTTCCGAGCACGCAATCGAGCCCGGGGACATCAAACTCCCGCGAATTGAGCCGCGCCAGCACGGCAGCGACGCCGCGCTGATGATCACGTTCAGCGAACTGGCGTCCTTCATCGACTGCGGGATGGCGTACCGGCTGCGAAACCTGATTGGCTTCCAACCGCGGCTCGCTCCCGAGCTTGGCTATGGCAAGGCCGTTCACCACGTCCTGCGATCAATCGCCGAGACGACTCGGGACACAGGGCACGTGCCGACGCCGGCGGAGATCGACGACATTCTCGACTCGAGCTTCTTCCTGCCGACGGCGAACAAGGTCGCTCACCGCCAGCTCAAGGACGCTGCGCGCCGCCTCATCACGACGTACGCGACGAAGCACCAAGCTGACCTGCACCGGATCTGGGAAACCGAGCGCCCGTTCGAGCTGCACCTCGATGGCGTCACGATCAGCGGCCGCGCCGACGTGATCCTCGACCACGAGGAAGGAGTGCCGACCGCGCTCGCGCTCGTCGACTACAAGACGTCCGTGCGGGGAACCGCGCTGGACCACGCGCTGCAGCTCCAGGTCTACGCGAACGCCGGGCTGCGCGAGGGCCTCGACGTTCGCGCGGCGTTCGTCCACGACCTCAAGAAGGCGGCGCGCGACCCGGTCGGCGTAGCGCCCGCTGACATCCAGGCCGCCGAGCAGACCGTCAGCACCGCCGCCGCCCGCATCCGCGCCCGCGACTACGCCCCGACCCCGGGGCCTGCGTGCCGCGCCTGCGAGGTTCGCTCCGTCTGCAAGCACGCGCAGCCCTGAGCTCGGCTCGTTTCATACGTCGAAGACCTTCAGTACCTCGTCGCCGTAGTCGTTGATCACCTTGACGGCGATCCGGCCCGACTCCGGTCGCGCGAACAGCCGGGATGTCGTGCCGTACAGCTCGGACCAGGCGGCCTCGTCGATCTCGGCCTTCAGCGCCTTCTTGAGCCGCTCGTACGGCTTCTGGTTGCCCGTGAAGTAACAGTGGCGGACAAAGAACGACTCACCGTCATAGGCGCTGTCGATCATCCACAGCGCGATTTGACCGGTGTCGTCACTGCGCAGCTCGCCGGTGTTCGGGTCGTAGACGTCGACGCCGCGCAGCACCACGCGTAGCTCATCGCCGACGGTCTCGATCGCGACGTCGGGCTCTCCGAAGACCGTGAACAGGTTGCCGGCGCCCGTCTTCTTCAGCTCGTCGCCCATCACTAGGTCGGCGTTCATCCGAACCAGTAGCACCGGGATGCGGCCCAGCCTGCGCTCGGCGGCGACCTCCGCGAAGTCGTCCGCCGATGCCGCGTACTCGGCCTGAGCGCCGAGCACCTGTGGGTCAAAAGCGAACGCCAACACGCATAAGAGGTCGAGGTTCGCGTCCCGGATCGCCTCGCGCGCAGCGTCCTTGACGAACGCCGGGCCCACCGTGCCGTATTGCGGCCCGATGGTGATGCCGATCCGCGTGGGCACGCCCTCCGCGGAGTCCTCGCGCGTGGCCACCGCCTGGATGTACAAGCCCGCGTAGGACTCGACGCTATCGAGGTCCAGCCGCTCGTTCTTGCGACCGTTCTGGATTCCGGCCGCCTGCAAGTTGGCCATGATCGACTGCTCGAACGCGGCGTCGCCGTCGCCCGGGTCGGCCACGGCGTCAGCGTTGACCGCGCCGCCATCGCCGGTCCGGGTGCCGGCGAAACCGAGTGAGCGGTGGGGCGACAGGCTTTCGACCGTGAATGGGCCAGCGACGCGGATCTTCTTCTTGTCCTCGTACGGCTTGTCGTAGAGCACCTCGAATTCGGCGTGCTGCTTGATCGCGGCGTCGATCCCCGCGCGGTGCATGCCCTCGACGATGTCGGGGTTGTTGGCGATCGACTTCAGGGTGATGCGCTGGACCCGCCCATACACGAAACCGTGTCGGATGTCGCCGCCGGGATCGCCTGGAGGGAGTACCGTCGCCGAGATCGCACTCTCCTTCGATCGCCCCTGTGTCGAGTCGCTGAGCAGATAGTACGGATAGCGCGCGCCCATTATCCGCTGTCGCGCGAGCGCCAGCGCGACGCGCGACGTGTCGACTGTGATCCAGCGCCGCCCCCACTGTTCAGCGACTGTCGCGGTTGTTCCCGACCCGCACGTAGGATCAAGCACGAGGTCGCCGGGGTCGGTCGTCATCAGCAGACACCGTTGAAGGATCCTCGTGTTCGTCTGAACGACATACACCTTTGGATCAGCGAATCCAGAGGTGACGGTGTCTTCCCACAGGTTGCTTATGGGGAATGCCGCGAAGTCGTTGATGTAGCGGACATAGGAAAGTGTATTGCCGATAGCAATCAACCGCCGCGCGGCACGGAGTCGTTCCATTCCGGACTCGCTGGTTTTCCAGACACCCGTACCGGGGTTGTATGTGTCCCCATCTAGTTCAACTGGATACCGCGTCTTGTCGACTCCGGACTGCGAGGTGAGCTGGTCAGCCCGGAACACGCGGTCCGCGGTCGTCGCAAGCTCGTCGGCCTTCGCCCGCTTGCGACCGCCCGAGGAATCCTCGATCCAAGTGTACTGACCGCCTCCGAGGCCCCCAACTGACTTTTCACGGTATAGCTGCCGGTACTTGAGTCTGTCGACGTTACGACCGTACCAGACTAGATAATCACTGATCGAGGCGAGAACGTCGGTCCCTCCCGATGGACTGCCTGCGCCCGTCGTCTTCTTGAACGTGATCAGGCTCACGAAATTCTCGCTGCCGAACACCTCGTCCATCAACGATCGTACGAGATGGACGTTTTCGTCGCCGATCTGCACGAACACCGATCCGCTCTCGGTCAGTAATACGCGAGCCGCGTAGAGCCGGTCCCGTAGATACGTGAGGTAGGAGTGGATGCCCAGCTCCCAGGTGTCGCGGAAGGCCTTGATCTGCTCGACCTCGCGCGTCGCGTCGGCGAGCTTGCCGTCCTTGACGTCGCGCTTGCGCGCCGAGGACTGCCAGTTGCTGCCGAACTTGATCCCGTACGGCGGGTCGATGTAGATCATCTGGACCTTGCCGCGCAGCGACTCGCGTTCGGCGAGGCTGGCCATGACGTTCAGCGAGTCGCCGAGGATCATGCGGTTAGACCAGTTGGCCTCGTGGCGGTAGAAGTCGACGATGTCGAGGTCGCCAAGCCCATCGAAGGACTCGAACAGCGTCAGCTCGGGCTCGTCTTCGGGCCGGGCGGCGGTGCGGCGGAGGTTCTCGATCAGGACCCGCGGGTCGATCTTCTCCTGGATGTAGATCGGTGGCGCGTCGGCGACGAGGTCCTCGCCGTCGAGCTTGTCCTTGCCCTTCCACACGAGCTGCGGATCGAGCGTCGGGTCGCGCGGGTAGCGGACCTCGACGGGCTGCTCGATCTCGGGGGCGACGAATTCGTGCGCGTCGGCGGTCGGGAGGTTCGCGCGCTTGTCGGCGTGCGTGATCGCATCGACCGGGGTTGGTCCTGCCGGCTTCCTGAGGGCCATGACGGTCTCCTTACCTCGCGACGCCGAGCAGCTCGCGGTCGTTGACGTAGAGCTTTTTGATCGCGGCGTCGACGGCGTCGGCTTGGTCGGCGAGTGCGGGGTTTGCGATCTCGATGTACCCCCACAGTCCATGCTGCCCCCAGTTGTTGATGGCGGCGCACCACTGGTCGCGCGCGGTCGAGGCCTTGGCGCTCGCCATGCCGGCGGACTTCCGGGTGCCCGACACTTCGATGATCAGCGTGCGGTCGACGTCGTCGGGCTCGGTCTTCATGCGCACGAGGAAGTCGGGGACGTAGTCGTGGGTCGAGCCCTGGTGGACGTACGGGATGGTGAAGCCGAGCCGCTCGTTCTTGACATAGGACAGGACCCGCGGGTCGCGTTCGAGGATCTGCGCGAGCCCCTCCTCCCACGAGTTGCCCTTGAGGCCGTCGAGCACGACGTGGTTGAGCGGGGACTTCGTCGGCGGCGGGTCCATGACGACCTTGCGGGTGAGATAGCGCACCTCATCGGTGCTGCCCTCCGGGTCGAACCGCTGGATCATCGGCATCACGATCGGAGCTCTGCTGCCGGGACGGTGGACGATCGAGTGAAAGACCTTCTCGGCGGCGTGCGCGCGCACCTGCGACAGCAGGAGATTGCCGACGGTCGTGTCCGGCGCGGTCGTGACGCATTCGTCGAGCCATTGCCTGCTGATCGCAACGAGACGCGGGAACAGCCAGGGCTTCTCGACGCCGTCCATCGCGGCGAAGAAATCCTCGCGCGTGACGAGCTCCTTGGCGATCGCGTAGGCGACCCGCTGCGGGCGAGCGTTACGGACCTCGGGAAGGTCGATCGTCGCCGCGGCCCCAACGACGCCCTTGTTCTCGACCCAGAGCGCGACGGACTCCTGGCTGAGATGCAGCTTTGAGTCCTCGCCGAAGGCCGCCTCGAGCTCCTCGTCGGGCAGCTCGATGCGGTAGCCGTCGAGCTTCGGGAAGCGGATTGACAGATCGGCGCGGTCAAGCAGCGCGCGAACCTCGACGGCTGGCCGCGGGTCCTTGCCCTTGGGAACGGTCTTGTCGCCCGGCAGGAAGCTGAACGGCACGCCGTACACCTCGGCGTACTCGGGGGCGAAGTGGCCGGTGGCTTCGTCGATGGCGTAGCTGCGCCGTCGCAGCCCGCGCCCGACGACCTGCTCGCACAGCAGCTGGCTGCGAAACGGGCGGACGCCGAGCACATGGGTGACCGTGTTGGCATCCCAGCCCTCGGTGAGCATCGACACCGATACGACGCAGCGGATGTGCTCGCCGAGCTTGCCCGACTTGCCGATCGTGTTCATCGCCTCGCGCAGGAGGTCGCCGTCGGTGAGCTTGTCGGGATCAGCACCGGGGTTGCGCGCGAGGTACGCCCGCTTGAAGGCGGCGATCTCGAGCGCCGCGTCCTTCTTGAACTCGCTGGAGAGGGGGTCGCCGGACTCGATCTGCGCGGAGTCGACGAGCAGCGTCCGCTGGCGGGTGGTCCACGCCCCGTCGAGGACGTTGCTGAGGAGCGCCAGGTTGCCCGGCACGAACTGCCGCGTCCCGTCGGCCTTCTCAAACTCGCGCCCCGCGATCCAGTCGAACATGAGCTTGGAGACCGCGGTGTTCGGGCACACGACGATCAACACGGGCGGCGGCTCACCGAGATGCGCTCGCTCCTGCTCGTAGGCGTCGTGGCTGTGCTGGTAGCTTCGGTACAGGCTGGTTATGGCGCCTTCGAGAACCCTCGGCATCGGCCAGCCGGTTGCTCCGAAGTCAACGTCCTTGCGGACCTTCTTGGGCAGCGGCGGATCGATCTTGTCCCACAGCTCTCGGTACGCAAGGCCCTTCTCGGGAGCATCGTCGTCGACCGGGATTCGCGGCACCTTCACGATCCCCGACTCGATCGCGTCCATCAGCGAGAAGTCGCTCACGACCCACGGGAAGATGAAGCCCTCAAGGTAACCGGACCCCTTCAGGTAGTACGGCGTAGCCGACAGGTCATAGACCGTCTTGACACCGAGGGCGCGGTGCAGGTCGGCGACGCCGCGAAACCAGACGCGAGCCTCGCGGTTGCGCTCCTTGTCCTCCTTGTCGACGTCCTCATCAGGGTACTCGAGCAGCTTGTCCTGGTAGCAGTGGTGCGCCTCGTCGTTGAGTACCACGACCTCTCCCCTGCCGGCACCGAAGCGCTTGAGGATCCTCGCGGTCACGAGCTCGGGCGTCTCCCGGAAAGCGTCGGTCGTTCCAGGCCTGCCGCCGCGCAGGAGCTTGCGCGTCGTCGCCGATACGCCCTTGATCTCCTTCGCGTCCCTCGGGAGAAAGGCGTGGTAGTTCACGATCTCCACCTGCGCCTGCATCACGGCTTCCCAGAGGTCGGGTGCAACGAGGTCACGCTCGCGGAAGTAGCTGTCTTCTCGCTCCGGACGCAGCACGCCGAGGCGGTCACGGATCGTGATGCCCGGAGCGATCACGAGGAAGCGCTTGGCGAACCTAGCGTCGCGCGGCGCATAGACCTTGTTGACCGTCTGCCACGCGATCAGCATCGCCATCACGACTGTCTTGCCAGAGCCGGTCGCCATCTTCAGGGCGACGCGCGGAAGCCCGTCGTTGTGCAACGCGTTCTCCGGCTCGAGCCGACGGCGATAGTCCGCTGTGCCGTGCCGGCCCGCAACCTCCGCAAGGAAGATCGCGGTCTCGACGGCCTCGCGCTGGCAGAAGAGGACCGGCTCCTCGCGGTCGCTCCAATGCGTCAGCAGCTTGCGCGTGTACGGGGTGACGCCGTTCCAGTTGCCGGCGCGCCACTTCTCGACCTCGTGGCGGATATCGTTGATCAGCGTGTTCTGCTCACGACGCTCGCCCGTCACGTCGAAATCCAGAGAGAGCGTCTCGCCGGCCGCGGCCCGCCCCTTCTTGCTGACGGGGACCGGGATGAACGACTCACTCCGTCGTCGACCCGGGAGAACCTTGCCTGTCGGCCCGTGATCGCCCAACTCGAAATGCGCTGCCGGAGGCTCGTACGGCGAGTTCAAGATCGGGTTGCTGAGATTTTGCGTCGTCACGACTCCGAGACGGTATCGGCCGTGGCGATCGCATCGTGCGACGTCCCCCACCTCGGCGCGCCGTGCGTCGACGTTGTCGCGGACGCGCGCCTGCGGACGTCGAGCGTCGGGTACCAGCCGCGGACGTCTCGATAGCCGGTCAGCCGTTGCTCATCAGCACAGGTGAGCGATCGTGGTTTTGACGGCGATCTTCAGACCAGGGCGACCGCGCGATCCTCTCGCAGTGCACGCGCACGCGTATGGCCGAAGGCCACCCCAGCTCACGGAGTTGGAGGCCCCGCTACGCTGAGCAGACCGTCGCGCGTGCGAGCGACAGATCACCGAACGGGTGTTGCGGCACACCGGGGTGTCCCGTCTCCGCTGGACTTCGTCCTCGGCGGATCGAGGGCGGTAGGGGTTCGGCTTGCGGCGCCGCATGCGCGGTCCGCACGACCGCGCCGCGTTCCCGTCGGACGAGCCTGCGCTGGGACTACCGGTAATGGGCCGAGGCGCGAGGGCCTTGTTGAGCGCCGCTTGGTTCCGTGATGGTGGTGCCGTTGTCGGTCGGTATCGGGGTGGCGAACGACAGGGCCTCGCCGGCCGCGCCTTGATCACCGAAGTAGGGGTGTGCGGCCGCCTCCGGAGGACCGGACGTACACTCAGCGCGATGACTGTTCCACAGTGGAAGCGCAGAGCTTCGTGTCGCGTCTGGCGGCGGGCACCGCAGGCATCGAGCCATGCCTGGAGCTGAGTTCGTACGGGTTGACCTGCACGTTCACACCTACCCTGACGGAGAGGTAACGCCGGCCCCCGACCTGCGCGCCTACCTGACCGCCGCCAAGGATTCCGGCATCCGCGCGCTTGCCGTCACTGACCACAACACCGCACGGTTCGCCCGCGAAGCCGTTGAGGCCGCCGCAGCAACGGACATTCTGCTCATCCCCGGCATCGAGGTCTCGACTCATCACGGGCACCTTCTCGGCCTGTTCTCGCCCCACGGGATAGCCGAGCTCGAAGAGTTCGCTCTGAGCCTCAAGCTCACGGATATTTCGCCAACCGAGAAGCGATCTCGGCGCTCGATGCTCGACCTCGTCCAGGACATCCACTCCAGGCGCGGCCTGGCGATCCCCGCCCACGTTGACTCCGACCACGGCCTGACTAGCCGGATGGGACCCGCCGAACTCGAAGAGCTCCTCAGCTCGCCCGCACTAGCCGGCCTGGAATTCGCCACCCATGAAGCCCTCAAGACCTGGTTTACCGATGACGACCCCGACGAGCCGCGGCGGACCGCATATAAGAAGCGACTAGGCGTGCGCGAGTTGCGTGAACGCGGCCTCGCCCGCCTCATGTCCTCCGACGCCCACTCGCCTCAGAAGGTCGGGCGGGACCGCAGCTCACGCACTCTCACGCGACTCCGGCTCGACGACCTGAACTTCGAAGCCGTCAGCAACGCGATAGCCAACAACCCCAAGGCGCGATGCAAACCCGAGGTCACCCTGCCCGCCGGGTACCCGTGGATCCAAGCTGCAGAGTTCCGTGGCGGGTTCCTCGACGGCGTCACGCTGGAGCTGTCTCCAAACCTCAACTGCCTCATCGGCGGCCGAGGATCCGGGAAATCCACCGCGCTCTTGGCGATCCGCGCCGCGTTGGGCGCGGAGATAAGCCCCGCCGAGGATGCGGACGCTACCGAGCGGATGCCCAACGAGACCATCGTCCGGTTCGTCGATAAGGCCGGCAGCACCCGCGTCGTCCATCGCCTTCGCAACGGACTTCCCATCGAACCGGCAACCCGCGCCCCTGCGCAGCTGCGCATCGCCGATCTCGGCCAAGACGAGTCAGGCCGACTTGCTCGCGCCTACGAATCGGCTCCCGGCGACCTGCTCTCGTTCCTCGACGGATTCATCATCCGCCACCAATACGACGAGACCGAAGAGGACCTTCGCGCCCAGCTCGCGGAGAACTCCGCCGAGATCAAGCGGACCAATAACGTTCGGACGCGCATCGCCGAGCTCGAAGCGGAAGAGAAGAAGCTGCTGGCCTCGCTCGAGGCCGCCAAGAACGGGAAGGTCGAGCTCATCGCCCAATGGGCTGCCCTCCTGGCATCCCAACAGCCGCTGCTCGACAGCCTCGAGCGGCTCATCGGCGACGCGTCGGTCTTTGGTGCCGGACCCGACCTCGATATCGACAAGCTCGCAGCCGACTACGGCGTTCCGCTCGGCCACGATCGAATCAAGACGTTCGTCGAGGGCGACGCCGGCGTGCGCAAGCACCTCGCCGATCTCGCGCGCGCCCGAAGTCGCGCCCAAGCTGCAGCGGTGGCTGCCGTCGAGGACCAGGCAGGCCCCGCGAAGCAAGCCCTAGCACGGTGGCAGGTAGACCAAACGAAACTCCAGCAGGCGCTCGATGACAGGCGGGCCAAACTCGAAGATCAGGGCCTCAAGGTCCAAGCCGGCGTCCTCCAGGACTACGCCAACCGGCTCAACGTCGTCAAGCGCCTACTAGTCACCGAGCGGGAGAAGGGCAAAGCCCACCGGCACGCCCGCAAGCATCGCGAGAAACTCGTTGCCGAGCTGCACGCCAACCGCGACCGGCTCTACGAGCTGCGCCGGGCGACCCTCAAGATGATCGCCCAGCAGGCAAACCCCGGAGGAGAGGACCTCGCGATCCGGGTGTCCTTTGACCGCGCAGGGATGGTCGGGGAGTGGTCGCGGTGGCTCGCGCGCAGGTTCAGCTTCCGCAGCCCACGCGTGGATCGCCTTGCCGTTAAGATCACCCCCCGTGAGTTCGCCGCCGCCGTGATCAGCGACCGTGGCCGCCTAAGAGCCGCCTCTGACGGCGACGGGGAGCGCTTTTTCCCCGACCCCACCGTGCTTGACCAGACCTGGACTTGGGATGACGTCTTCGAGCTCGAAACCATGCGGCTCGAGGATCGTCCACGCCTCCAGGTCCAGGAGGCCGGTGGCACGAAGCCGAAGAGCTTCGACGACCTCTCGGCTGGCCAGCAGCGTTCGGTTCTGCTGAGCCTGATCCTCTGCGCGGAGCGCGCCGATCCCCTCGTCCTCGACCAGCCCGAGGACCACCTCGACGCACAGTACATCGCCAGCTCAGTCGTCCGCCATCTCGAAGGTGCCAAGGAAACACGCCAGGTGATCATCGCCACTCACAGCCCAAACCTCACCGTGCTTGGCGACGCCGAACTCGTCATCCCCATGCGCATGGTCAACGGCAAGGGAGAGCCGCACGCCCAGGGGGCAGTGGACCGGCCGGAGACACGCGACCGCGTCTGTGCGCTCCTCGAAGGCGGCGTGGAGGCCTACCGTCGCCGCGGAGAACGCTACGGCTTCCGCCTCGAGCCGCCGCGATCCGTGTAGCACGCCCCAGATAAGCCCGGCCCTCTCTCGTTTCGCCAGGGAACAGCCGGCCGAATCCTCGCGTGTTCCGCCGAGGGATCCTCGCCGCATTGTGCAATCGTGACGAGCCCGCGGCTTGGCGGTTCGGCTCGTGACAGGCGACGACAGCGTGCTCGGCGCGTGGGCCGCCCTCGGACCTGTGCGGTGCTTCTTGGCCGGCGATGCGCACCGTGCGTGACGAAGGGTCAAGCGTGCACTTGGAGCGTGCTTCCGCTTCGTGGAATACGCAGTCGGGAGCGTGCGTCTGCGCTGCCGTGCCATTGAGCGATCCCCACCGGGACGCCCCGCAGGGCGGCGCAGCATTCCTAGCGCACGCCGCGATTGGAACAGCGCGGGCGCGGCGCTCGAGGTCGGCGGGAGCCCAAAGCGCCGGCCTCTCCCGCCTTGCCAGCGTCTTGCGGCTGACCCCCGCCTGGTTTTCATAAGCCTCGTTCTGAGGCGTCCGGCGGGGATCCGGTCAGCGGCGCCGTGATCGCAGCCCCAGGGTACGGCTGGGGCTGCTGATCTACGAGAACGACCACCTCGCCCTTCGACGCCACCAACCACCACGCCTACATCGTCTGCGAGACCGCTGCGGAAATCGAGGCTGCGTTCGCCACCGACGCCGCGTGAGGAGCAGGGATGGACACTCCCCGGCGAGACGATCGCCACGGGTGTGAGCCCCCGCTGTGAGAACTGCGGCAACGATGCCCAAGCTCGATCTGCTGCGCCTGCTGCACGCCGTCGGCGTCACCGTGGCAGGAGGCTCGCCTTGTAGGCGCCGGACGGCCTTGTCGGCGGCTCGACACCACGGATAACGTGCGCCGAGATGCATGGGGGTGCGCGTGCGGACGCGTTTCATCGTGGCTGGTCGCGAGGCGTGGTGGTCGCGCTGGCGTGCGGCCTCATCGCGGCTGCCATCTTCATGCCTGAGCCCGCGGCGGCCGCTACGCGGCCGGGTGTGAGCGTGGCAAGCGCCGTGGTTGGGAATCGCGCGCTTGACGTCTCCGCACGGATCACGCGAGTTGCGCGAGGCGCACGCGTCGTACTCGAGTCGCGATTCGCCGTCGGGGCGGGCGCGACCACGCGTGTCCCGACGTCTTCGCGTCGGCCGAGCGCGACTTCGCTGGCAGGTGCCGCGCGTCTACCGGTCCGTCAGCGTCCGTGTCCGGGTCATCGGGCCCCGCCGGCGGCGGCGTGCATTGGCCACGAGCGCGTGGCGAACGCTACGAGTGACCGGCGCACGCGCGACCGCACCCGTGGCGCATGTCAAGGCGTCGCAAGCCCAATCCGCCCCGGTTCCTGGCCAGCCCGGCGTCGTCGTCCTCGCCGGAGAACAGGCCGTCCGTCCTGGCGAGGTGCTCGCGCTCGGGATCGGGCCAGCGACCCTCAACGGCCTGCTGGCGCAGATCGTCGCGTTCACCCAGACCCCCGCAGGTACCGCCGCCATCACGGTGCCGGCGACGCTGCCAGAGGTGATCGCTTCCGGCGCGCTCGACCTCCGCGCGGCGCGACCGCTTTTTCGCTCGGTATCACGAAGCCGTCCGCCGGACACCCTTGCATCTGGCGGAGATAGGTGGTTGGGTAGCGATATATCGCGATGGCAGACCCGCGTGGTCGGTCGGAGACATTGAGCGAGGGGATAGGTTTGTCACGCAGATTGCTGGTATCCGGCGTCGTTGCGTTGCTGGGTTGCTGTGCGGTTCCAATGGCTCAAGCGGCTGCCCCGGTGTACCCTCGCAGTCAGCGGATCGCGTTGATCCCGGACGCAGGCGGTTCGACTGACGGTGGGACGCTACCGACCGCGGGG
>JBBSNY010000047.1:0-24260 GCA_038260305.1 Solirubrobacterales bacterium | reverse complement strand
GCTACCCAGGGACCGCGTAAGCCATGCCACGAAGATCATCGGTAAGCCGTGTGCGGGAAAACCGCACGCACGGAATTGAAAGGGGAATGGGGAACCAGACCCGCCACCGGCGGGCACTGCGCCCCTGACTACCAATGGCCGGCTTCGAACGTGACGAGCGCGGGGGCGAGCAGCTCGAGCTGACGCTCGGGCCGCTCTACGTCGTGATCGCGGAGGATCGCGTCAGCGGGCCGCTCACGAGCCGCCCCGCTCGCAGCTACCGCTCGCCGCCGCAGTCGCTCGAGGACGCGCGCTGCCTCGCCCTGCTGCTGCTCGACCGCGGCGACGAGCTCAGCGGCGACGGCCCGTGGCGGCGACCACTGCCGGGTGGCCAGCGCCACGTCGCGATCGTCGTCGCGCCCGGCGGCTCGCTCGGCTGACGGCGGCGGCCGCCTTGGATCAGCGCGGCGGCAGCGCGACCAGGCGCAGGTTGCGCTCCTCGGCGCGCGCGAGCCGCGCGGTTCGGCTCGGAGCGGTACACGCCTCGCCGACGAGGGACGTCAGACCCAGGACTGCGCAGACGACCGCAGGGGCGGTGGGCAGCAGGAGCAAGGACGCGACGATGACGACGGCGAAGAACGCCATCGATCCGACGTACTTCCTCCACGAGAGCCGTGCCCACATCTTGCTGGTCATGCGCGCCAGTGCGACGGCCATCGGCGCGAGCCGTGCATCGCCGACCGCCTCTCCTCGCACGACCGCCCAGCGGATGCGCAGCCGCTCACCCGCCGTCAGCGCCAGCCAGCGCTCGGCCGACTCGGGCATCTGCTTCGCGACCACGCGGCGCTTGCCGACCGCGACGCCGATCGCGCCTCCTACCAGGGCCGGCACCATGCCCGCGAGGTCGGAGCCGGCGCTCATCGCGGCCGGCTCTCCTGGCACTGCTCGACCATGGCGTCACAGTAACGCTCGCCACTCGCGGTGACCAGTAGATTGGCGCCCATGCGGATGCGTGCAGCAGTGCTCGAGGAGTTCGGCCAACCGCTTGTCGTGCAGGAGCTCGACCTCGCGGAGCCGCAGGCCGGCGAGGTGCTCGTGCGCCTCGTCGCGTGCGGCGTCTGTCACACCGACATGTACAGCGCCTCGGGCGTCGACCCGTCCGGCTACGCGCCGGCGGTCCTCGGCCACGAGGGCGCGGGCGTCGTGGAGGCGATCGGCGAGGGCGTCAAGGACCTCGCCGTCGGCGACCACGTCGTGACGCTGTTCTCGCCGCAGTGCCGGGAGTGCGAGCACTGCCTGAGCCCGAAGACGAACATCTGCCTCGCGATTCGCGACATGCAGGGCAAGGGCTACCTGCCCGACGGCACGACGCGCCTGTCGCGCCCCGGCAGCGGCGAGCCGATCCGCCACTTCATGGGCACCTCGACGTTCGCCGAGTACACGGTCATGCCGGAGATCGCGTGCGCGAAGGTCTCACCCGAGGCGCCGCTGGATCGCGCCTGCCTGTTCGCCTGCGGGCTGTCGACCGGCCTCGGCGCGGCGATGTTCACGGCCAAGGTCGAGGCGGGATCGACGTGCGTCGTGTTCGGCGCGGGCATGGTCGGCCTCGGCGCTGTCGCGGGGGCACGCCTGCAGGGCGCCGAGCGAATCATCTGCGTGGACCTCTCCCAGGAGCGCCTCGACATGGCGACCCACCAGGGCGCCACCGAGGTCATGCTCGGCGGCGACGACACCGTCGAGAAGATCGTCGGGATGACCGGCGGCTTCGGCGCCGACTACACGTTCGAGGCGACGGGCCTCGTCGCCGTCATGCGCCAGGCCGTCGAGTCGGCGCGCATGGGCTGGGGCCTGGCGACGATGTGCGGCGTCGCCGGCAGGGGCGAGACCCTCGACGTCATCCCGCGCCTGCTCATCACGGGCCGGCGCGTCGCCGGATCCTCGTTCGGCGGCGTCAAGGGCCGCGACCAGGTCCCGCAGCTCGTCCAGCGCTACCTCGACGGCGACATCGACGTCGACGCGTTCCTCTCGCACCGCATCTCGCTCGACGAGGTCAACACCGGCTTCGACCTCATGCACGCGCAGGACGGCATCCGCAGCGTCATCGGCTTCGCCTGAGGCAGCACTCGCCGATCCATAGACTGTCGTTGATCGTTTACGGCATTCAATAGCCTGAACGCTGAGTGACAGCAGCCACCGAACCAGACCCAGCGCGGGAGCGCCGGCACATCCTGCTGATCGGCAGCGACGAGATGGCCGGCGTCACGCAGCGCGCGCTCGGGGAGGCCGGGGCCGCCGTCACGAACCTCCGCGACCCGACCGATTCGGCGATCCGCACCGCGCTGCGCCGCCGCGTCGACACCGTCGTCGTGATCTCCAAGGACGACCACGTCTCGCTGCGCTCGGCGCTCGTCGCCGAGGGCGTGCGACCCGGTGTGCCGCTCGTCGTGACGGTCTTCGACCGCGACGTCGCGGTCAAGCTCGAGAGCGCGGTGCGCAACGTGCGCGTCATCTCGATGGCCGACGTCGTCGTGCCCTCGATCGCCGCCGCCTGCCTCGATCACAGCCCGTTGTCGCTGCATCGCACCGAGAAGGGCACCCTCCGGGCGGTGCGCGCCGGCAGCGACGGACCCGAGATCGTCCCGCTCGAGCGCTCGCCGCGGCGGCTCGGCGCACGCATCTGGACGGTGCTCGGATCGCTCGTCGCGCCATACGAGTTGAGCGCCAAGATCCTCATCGGCGGGCTGTTCGGCTTCCTTGCGATCCTCGCGATCGACGTCGCGATGACCGCCACCGTCCTGCACGAGCCGCTCGGCGAGGCGTTCTACACGGCGACGAAGACGATCGTGACCGTCGGCCCGAACCCGCACGTGGACGATGGTCCGCGGTGGTTCAAGGTCTTCTCCGCCCTGACGATGATCGCGGGCCTCGCGTTCACCGCGCTGTTCACCGCGGGCGTCGTCAACCGCCTCATCGACCGTCGCCTGATCGCGATCGTCGGCCGCCGCTGCGCGCCGCGCCGCGACCACGTCGTCGTCGTCGGCCTCGGGCAGGTCGGGCTGCGGCTGTGCCTCGTGCTGCGCGAGTTGGGCCTGCCGGTGATCGCGATCGAGTCCAACCGCGACGCCGACTACGTCGCCCGTGCCCGCGACTACGGCCTGCCGGTCGTCATCGGGCGCGGCGGCTCGAGCCACCTGCTGAAGCGCGTGCGGGCCAACCACGCGCGGGCGCTCGCGGCCGTCACCTCCGACGAGATCGAGAACATCGCGATCGTCGTCGCCGCGCACGCCTGCCGCGAGGACCTGCGCACGCTCCTGCGGGCCGGCCGCGGCGAGATGATGAGCGAGACGCGCGCGCTGCTGAAGCTCGGCGTCGTGCGCGACGTCTACCGCATCGGCGGGACGCTGATCGCCGCGATGGCGCTCGGCTCGCCGGCGCGCGAGGCGTTCCTGCACGAGCGCGTCGTGTACCTCGTGACACCCGACGGGACGATCGAGCCGTTCGGCGCGCGGCAGGCAGACGCGGCGCCGCAGTCGTCGGAGCGATCTGACGTGGCCCCGGCGCGCATCTAGGCTCGCCCGCCGGGGCGCGACGGGTGCGTCCAAGGTGGCTCGGCGTCTTGCGATCGCCGCGGCGGGCCGGCGCCGCGACGAGCAACGGCCGCACGCGCGTACCCTGGCGCGCGTGCGGGCGATCGACGACTCGGAGCGGCGGGCGCGGCTCGCCGTGCGCCATCGGCTCGCGCCGGGCGCGCGCGGCGACGACGTCGCGGCGGTCGCCGGCGAGATCGCCGGGCTGCACGCGACGGATCCGGCGACGGTCTTTCTCAGCGCCCGGGCGCGGCTGCGCGAGCCGACCGTCGCGGCGATCGAGCACGCGCTCTACGAGCAGCGCTCGCTCGTGCGGCTGCTCGGCATGCGACGCACGGTCTTCGTCGTCCCGGTCGAGCTCGCGGCGATCGTGCAGGCGTCGTCGACGCGCGCGCTCGTGCCGGTGCAACGCAGGCTGCTCATCCGCCACCTCGCCGAGGGCGGCGTCACGGACGACGGCGAGGCCTGGCTGCGCGCCGCCCAGGCCGACACGCTCGCCGCGCTCGCGGCCCGCGGCGCGGCGAAGGCGACGGAGCTGTCCTCCGACGTGCCTGCGCTGCGCGAGAAGATGGCGATGTCCGCGGGCAAGGCGTACGCCGCGAACGTCGGCGTCGGCCCGCGGGTGCTGTTCCTACTCGCCGCCGAAGGGCGAATCGTGCGCGGCCGCCCGCTCGGATCGTGGACGAGCACGCTGTATCGCTGGTCGTCGATGGAGGACTGGCTCGGCGCCCCGCTCGACGAGCTCGACACCGACGAGGCGGCGGCCCAGCTCGTGGCGCGCTGGCTGCGCGCGTTCGGACCGGGGACCTACGCCGATCTCAAGTGGTGGACGGGCTGGACGGCGGGGCTGCTGAAGCGCGCGCTCGCGCTGGTGGGGCCAGTCGAGGTCAAGCTCGATGGCGGCGGCGCTCCCGGGCTCGTGCTGCCCGGCGACGACGAGCCGATCGCCGGGCCCGAAGAGCCGTTCGCGGCGCTATTGCCGGCGCTGGATCCCGCGCCGATGGGCTGGCGGGCCCGCGACTGGTACCTCGGCGCGCATCGCGAGCGGCTGTTTGACTACAGCGGCAACATCGGCCCGACGATCTGGTGGGAGGGGCGCGTCGTCGGCGGCTGGGCGCAGCGCCCAGACGGTGAGATCGCGATCGGCATGCTCGAGGACTGTGGCGCCGGCGCTGCGGCCGCGATCGCGGCCGAGGCCGGGCGCGTGCAGGACTGGATCGGCGCCGTCCGCTTCAAGTCGCGCTTCCCGACGCCGCTCGAATGCGAGCTCCGCGAGGTTGCACAGCCAAGAGAGGCATAGCCCCAGGGCAGCAAGCCACCCGGCGCCGCGTCCGGCGTTTGGTCGACGCACCGCTTTGCGGTCCTGTGAACGTCGTCACAGTCGGGGTTGAAAGGACCGGTCCTGCGGCATGATGAGGACAGATGGCACCCGTCGAGGTTCGTGACCTCTCCAAGCGCTTCGGCCAGGTCGAGGCCGTCAAGAACCTCAGCTTCGACATCGAGGCGGGCCGGGTCACCGGATTTCTCGGACCAAACGGCGCGGGCAAGAGCACGACGCTACGCGCGCTGCTCGGGCTCATCCATCCGACCGCCGGCACGGCGACGTTCGACGGCAAGCGCTACGAGGATCTCGATCGCCCGAGCGGCGAGGTCGGCGCGGTGCTCGAGGACGCGTCGTTTCACCCGGGACGCAGCGCGCGCAACCACCTGCGCGTGCTCGCCGCGACCGGCCAGCACCCGCCCGAGCGCGTCGACCTGGTTCTCGCCGACGTCGGCCTGACAGACGCCGCCGACCGCCGCGTCAAGGGCTACTCGATGGGCATGCGCCAGCGCCTGGCGATCGCCGCGGCGCTGCTCGGCGACCCCGAAGTGTTGATCCTCGACGAGCCGACCAACGGCCTCGACCCGCCCGGCATCGCCTGGATGCGCGGCATGCTGCGCGAGCAGGCCGGCCGTGGCCGCGCGGTCCTGATCTCCAGCCATCTGCTCGCCGAGGTCGCCCAGTCCGTCGACGACGTCATCGTCATCTCGCGCGGCGAGATGCGGGCGCAGGGCCCGCTCGCGCAGGTGCTCGGCGGCGACGGCGGCCCGGTCACCGAGGTCATCGCGGAGGATCAGGCGGCGATGTGGAGCGCGCTTCAGGCCGCCGGCCATACCGCGGTCCGCGACGGCGGATCGATGATCGTGCACGGTCTGACGCCCGCCGAGGTCGGACGCATCGCCGGCGGCGCGCAGCTCACGCTGCTGCTGCTGACGCCGCGGGCGCGCTCGCTCGAGGAGGCCTTCTTCGCGCTGACCGGCGGCGAGGCCCCGGCATGAGCGCGCTGCTGCGGGCCGAACTGCTGAAGCTGCGCACCACGCGGACGTTCCTGACGCTTGTCGGCGCCGCGCTGCTGCTGTCGCTGCTCGTCGTCGTGCTGACGGCGCTGTTGCAGGATCACTTCACCCATCGCGATCTGCGCTCGCTGTTCGCCGGCGACTTCACGGGCCTGTTCATCCTCCTACTCGGCGTCATGGGCATGGCCGGCGAGTGGCGTCACCGGACGATCACGAGCTCGGTGCTCGCCGAGCCCGACCGGTTGAAGCTGCTCGCGGCGAAGGTCATCGCCTACGCCATCGCCGGCATCGTGCTTTCGCTGATCGTCACGCTGGCGATCATGGCCGTCGGCACGATCATCCTGTCGTCGCGAGATCTGCCGACGCTCGACGTCACTTCGCTGCTCAACGTCATCTGGCCGAACATCGCGACGGCCGGCTTCCTCGGCGCGCTCGGGGTCTGCATCGGCGCGCTCGTGCGCAACCAGGTGGTCGCCATCGTCGGTGTGCTGATCTTCTCCTTCGTCGTCGAACCGACGCTGCTCGGGCTCGTGTCGGACGTCGGCAAGTTCACGCCGATCACGGGCGCGCCGTCGGGCCTGACCGGCATCGAATTCGGCGGCGACGACAACAAGCTGCTGCACCAGGTGCCTGCGGCGCTCGTCATGGTCGGCTGGCTGGCGCTGGGGTTCGGCGCCGCGGCCGCGCTGCTGCGCGGCCGCGACCTGACCTGACCTGGCGCAGCCGGCCGGTTGTGGGCCGGCCACGGCCGGGGTAGGCTCGCCGCAAGGCCCACGGATGGCCGCGAGCAGAGGAGGAGCCATATGCCGATCAAGATGTCCGGTCGCTACGAGCCCGGCTCCGACAGGGACCGCGCGCACCAGCAGCTGAAGGCGGCCGAGATCGAGGTCGACCACGTCTACGGCGTCGACGACGGCCACGGCGAGATGCTGGAGATCACGTTCACGTTCAACGGCCAGGCGCGAACGGCGTGGTCGGAGAAGGACGCGATCGTCCATGTCGTCGACGGCTGGGACGTGCTGCCGCCGAAGGCCGGCACCGGCACCTGGCGCGGCGGCTACTGACGACCTCCGCGGGGCTCGTGCTGTTCCGGGTGCGTGACGACGTGCTCGAGGTCCTGCTCGGCCACATGGGCGGCCCGTTCTGGGTGCGCAAGGACGACGGCGCGTGGTCGATTCCGAAGGGCGAGCTGCTCGATGACGAGCAGCCGCTCGTCGCCGCGCGGCGCGAGTTCGAGGAGGAGCTCGGCCACCCACCGCCGGACTGCACCGCCGTGTTGGAACTCGGCGAGGTGCGCCAGGGCTCGGGCAAGCGCGTGATCGCGTTCGCGATCGAGGGCGACTTCGACCCGGCGACGATCCAGCCGGGCACGTTCGAGATGCAGTGGCCGCCGCGCTCGGGCCGCGTCCAGTCGTTCCCGGAGATCGATCGCGTCGCCTGGTTCGACGTGGCGGCCGCAGGGGTGAAGATCGTCCAGGGCCAGGCACCGCTGCTGGACCGGCTCGTACAGGCGCGGGCGCGATTCGCCCGGCCCACCGCGGCGCGCCTCACGCCGCTCTCCGATTCGCATGAACGACCGACACCTCGATGCACGCCGCCGGCAGGCATGCCCTGATTTCCATGGCATGCGTGAACAATCGTCACCCGGCAAGAACGCCTCCGGCAGGGCGTCGATCGTTCATGCACGCGGACGTCGAGGGTGCGCTCAAGCTCGGGCCCGCGCGTGCCGATACGCGTCTTGTCTCCTCCTCCCCTCGACGAAGGCCCGCTCCCTCCCGGCGGGCCTTCGTCAGTTAAAGGCTCAGCCGGGAAGCGCGACGACGTCGACGCCCGGCCTGTACGCGAAGTCCTCATGGATCCGCGAGGCGAGCGCGAGCAGGCCGTCGAGCAGATCGCCGCCCGGCGCGAAGCACGTCCGCGCGTAGTCGGCGAACTCCGGCGACGCCGCCACGAGCCGCGAGTCGAGCAGGAACTGGACGGCCTCGACGTGCTCGGGCGCGTGCTCGTCGGCGAGGTGGTCGCGCACCTCCACCCACGGGCGCCGCGCGAGCAGCGTCAGCCCGTCGTCGCGGACGTCGACCTCGACGACGCTCGTCGCCGTCACGGCCTGCACGGTGCGCAGCAGGCGCGTCATCGCCTCGGCACGTTCCGCGTAGGTTGCCGAGGCGCGCCATGAACGCCTGCAGCGCGGGGTTCTCGAGCACGCTCGAGCCGAGCGTGTTGACGATCGAAACGGCACCCGAGCGCGCCGCCTCGACGAGGCGGGGGTGCCGAGCTGCGAGTCGGGCTTCAGCTCCAGCGGGTCGCAGAGCCAGTCGTCGACGCGGCGCAGGATGACGTGGACCGTGGTACGCAACCCGGCCCGCGCGCCGCGTCCGCCGGGCGCCGAGGTGCGCCGGGCGTCCGACTACGGCGCAGCGGACGAGATGCGCGCGGCGCTGCACGGCGCCGACACGCTGTTCCTGATGCCGGCGGCCGAGGCTTCGAACCGCGTGCGCCGGCACACGACGGCGATCGATGCCGCGGTCGCGGCCGGCGTGCGGCGGATCGTCTACCTCTCGTTCTTCGGCGCCTCGGCGGACAACACGTCCACGCTCGGTCGCGACCAGCGGCACAGCGAGCAGCACATCCGCGCGACGCAGCTGCGGTGGACGTTCCTGCGGATGAACCTCTACATGGACTTTCATCCCGTCGATGGTGCTGGCCGACGGGTTCATCAAAGGGCCCGGCCGCAGAGGGGCGGGTCGCCGCGATCCTGCGCGACGACGTCGCCGCCGCGGCGTCCGCGGTCTTGACCTCCGACGACGGCCGCGACGGCCGCAGCTATGACCTCACCGGGCCAGAGGCGTTCTCGCTCGCGGAAGCGGCGGAGCTCATGAGCCGCGTCACCGGGAAGGCGATTGGCTTCCACGACGAGACCGACGAGGAGGCCTTCACCTCGCGCTCTATCTTCGGCGCGCCGGAGTTCGAGGTCCGCGGCTGGGTCAGTTCCCACTGGGCGATCCGCGACGGCAGCCTTGCGCCCGTCAGCGCCGACGTCCGCACGCTCACGGGCCGCGATCCCATCTCCCTGCAGCAGTATGTGCGGGCGCATCCGGAGGCGCTCGACCACGTCCAGCCGGGCTGACGCGGTGTGGTGCATCTTCGACGGCTCAACGGCCGCGATTTCTGCAGCCTGCGCAGATGCATCCATTTGGTGTCGAATCCTCCGGGGGTCACCTTGCGGCCGGTTGATCCGTCACAGATGCACCTCGATCGACAGATCGCGAGCGTCGCTTCGCACCGTGCGCGACGGCAACTGCGCGTGAGGCAGTCGCGACTCGTCCCGGGCCGCGATCGACCGCCTCAGCGAACTACGAGCGCTCGTCGACGACCTTCGCGCCCGGGTGCTTGTCGAGCTTCAGCAGCGCGCGGCGGCCGGGCTCGGTGTGGTCCTTCGTGTAGGCGAGCGACTCGTCCTGCTTGAACGTGCCGTTCGTCGTCACCCGTGAGATGACGAAGCCGAAATGCGGGTCGAACAGGGCGTCGACCTTCGTGTCCGGCGAGTCCGCGCACGGGAGCTGCGGGTTGTCGATCATCTTGTAGCGATCGGCGTTGCCGGTGACGCCGACCTTGACGAAGCAGCCGTCGTCCACGCCCTGCTGGAAGGCGCGGCCTTCCTCGCTGGGCGTCTGCTCGTACGGGGTGCTCGTCCCGTCCTGCAGGTAGATCGTGTTCTCGCTCGCGACGTAGCGCTTCACGATCCGCGGCGAGGTCGTGTACTCGTACGTGACCTTGCCGGTGGCGTTGTCGGTCACGATGACGTGCGAACGGTGCAGCGTCATGAACGCCTTCGTGAACGTGCTGGCGTCGTTGCCGCCCGAGCCGCTGATCGTCGTCTGCGTGGCGAACTCCAGCACGTGTCCGTGCGGCACTCCGTTGTCCGCGGCGGCGTTCGCCGCCGGGACGGCCAGGGCGAGCAGGGTGCACGCCGCGAGCAGGGTGGTCTTCATCCGGGATGGCGCGATGAGGATCGACCTCCTTGTTTTTGGATACACCAAGGCAACGGAGGGCCGGCTCGGAGGTCGCGCATCTGTGACGAGGGTCACAGAGTGAAGCGCTCGGCCGGGCCGCCCGGTTGTGCCAGGATCCGCCGATGCGTCCGGCGCTGTTTGCGTTCGCCGGGGGCGAGCCCGCGGTCCTCGCGCTCGCCACGGCGCACCGCGGGCGTTGCCTGGCGGACCCGAGCTAGTGGCCGTCGGGGTGGCGCGGCGGACGCCCGGCGCGCATCGTGTCGATGATCTTCCCGTCTGGGTGGCGCAGGAAGGCGACATGTGAGTCGTCCTTCCAGACCTCGGCCGGCAGGCCGGCGTACAGGATCAGGTCGCCGGTGCGCGAGCGCTGGTTCTTGCCTTTGGCGCTGTAGATGTAGGCAGTCTCGCCGGCGTCGAGCTCGCCCTGCGGAAACGTGTAGACGTGCTCGTGGTCCTGTCCGGTGCAGTCGGTCAGCTCGAGCCCCGTCACGGGCACCGGCTGGGCGCCGTCGTTGACGACCTCGACGTACTCGTTGGGGGAGCCGGATCCGCGCTGCACGACCGCGCAGATGTGCAGGCCCATGCCTGCGGGGCGCTCGTGGTGAGCCTGCAGCGGGACGTTGGTGCCAAACCATGCTCCAGACACGCAACGCAGGGTATCTGCCACCGGAACTACAGGCTGCGCAGGTCCAGCGGCATCGCGGCCGCGGGGCCGAGGGCCGGGGGTGACGCGCCGGCCTGCGCGACCGTACGCGCCGCGACGACCGCGGCGAAGCGGGCCGCCTCGACGACGAGGCCGTCGCGGTCGAGCTCCTCGCGGCCGAGGCCGTGCGAGCTCCACCAGGCGAGGAAGCCGCCGCTGAACGCGTCGCCGGCGCCGATCGTGTCGACGACGTCCACCGCGACCGGGGCGATTGGGGTGTCGGCGCGCGGCGTTAGGACCGTCGCGCCGGCCGGGCCCTGGGTGAGCAGCACCGCCTTCGGACCCAGCGCGAGCAGAGAACGGGCGGCGTCTAACGCGCCGACGCCCGGCGACAGCCACGCGAGATCCTCCTCGGACACCTTCACGAGGTCGCTCATCTGCATGATGTGCTCGAGCCGGGCGCGGTAGACCTCGGGGGCATCGATCACCCACGGCCGGCAGTTCGGGTCGACGACGACCATCGTGCGCCCGGCGACGCGCGCGACGACCGCCTCGAGCGCTGCGGCGAGCGGCTCGAGCACGAGCCCGAGCGTGCCGACGTGCACGGCCGCGAGTCGCAACGGCAGCGCGGCGAGCGCGGCGGCCGGCGTCAGGCCGGGAGCGGCCGTGCCCGCGGCATAGAAGGAATACGAAGCCGCGCCGTCGTCGTCGAGGCTCGCGAGCGCCAGCGTCGACGGGTCGTCGGTGTGAAGCGTCGCCGACAGGTCGACGCCGTCGGCGAGCAGCATCCGTTCGTGGGTGCGGCCGAGGCGATCAGTCGACAGGCGACCGAGGTACGCGACCGGCTGGCGCAGCCGGCCGATCGTGCGGGCCGTATTGAAGGGGCCGCCGCCGGGGTGGCCCTCGACGGCGCCGTCGGCGTCGGCGACGAGGTCGTAGAGCGCTTCGCCGGCGACGAGGATCGGGGGGCCGGTCATGACAGGCCTGACCCGCGATGCGCGGCGCGGGCGTGACGAGGGGCTAGCGCGCAGCGACGCGAGTTCGGGCCGTGGCTGCTCATGCCGCGCGCCGCGCCGTGGGCCGCAGCTCGCCCGAGCCGCGCGCGATCAGCGTCGGCTGGAGCACGACCTCCCGCGTCGGGCCGTCGAAGCCGTCCAGTCGCGAGAACAGCAGCTCGGCGGCGCACCGGCCCAGCCCGGCCGGATCCTGGGCGAGGACGGTCAGTCCGGGGGAGACGACGTCGCCGAGGACGACGTCGTCGAAGCCGACGAGCGCCACCGACTGCGCGAGCCCGAGCGCGTGAATCGCCCGGACGGCGTCGATCGTGATGAGGTTCTGGCTTGTGAAGATCGCGGTCGGCGGGTCGTCGCCGAGCAGCAGCTCGCGCGTCACCTCGACGGCGTCGGCGGCGCGCGTCAGCGTGTGGCGCACAAGCGACGGGTCGGGCGCGAGGCCGTGGCGTGCGAGCGACGCGGTGAAGCCGCGCAGGCGCTCGCCCGCCGTGTAGAGATCGGGCCGATCGCCGAGAAACGCGATGCGCCGGTGGCCGAAGGACACGAGGTGGTCGACCGCCGCGGCGGCGCCGCCGACGTTGTCGGTCAGGACGACGTCGGCGTCGATGAAGCGCCCCGGCCGGTCGACGAAGACGAGCGCCATGCCGGCCTCGCGATCACGCAGCAGGAACGAGTGGTCGCCGGCCGCGGGCGCGATGATGAGGCCGTCGACGCCGCGGGCGCCGAAGGCCTCCGCCAGCAGCCGCTCGCGCGCGGGCTCCTCGTCGGAGCTGCCGGCGAACGTCAGCACGCCGCGCTCGCGCGCGACGAGCTCGATGCCGCGCTGGACGGCCGAGAAGAACGGGTTCGCGACGTCCTCGACGATGACGCCGATGCTCGCCGACAGGCCGTCGGAGCGCCGCAGCGCGCTCGCCGCGGTGTTGTGGCGGTAGCCGAGCACGTCGACGGCGTCACGCACCTGCTCGACGAGATCGGCCCGCACGGCGGCGTCGTCGTTGACGACGCGCGAGACCGTGCTGAGCGACACGCCGGCCAAGGCGGCGACCTGCTTCATCGTCGCCCGGCGGCCCCGTTGAGAAATCGTTTCTTTGGATTCGACGGACATGGGACCCCAGGGTTTGTTGACCTGCGAGCACGATAGCGGGTACGTCAAGGAAACGTTTCCTTGACAAACGAATGAACGGGGCGTACCTTCGCGTCGAGTCAAGAGAACGTTCTCTCAGATCGCCGGCGGCGACCGCCGCCGGGAGCTTGAGGGAGGCAACCGGGTCAAGCAGAGGCTGGAGGGTTCATGAGCAAGGGTCAGATCAAATTCTCACTTTCGCTGGTGGCGGTGATCGCGCTGATCGCCGTCGTCGCGGGCGTCGTCGCGGGACGCGCGACCGGCGGTTCGGACAGCGGCGGCGGTGGTGGGGGCAAGGGCGGCGCGGCCGCCGGCAAGAAGGTCGACGTGATCATCAAGGCGTCGGACTCTTCCTTCTGGCAGACGATGCTCGCGGGCTCCTCGCGCGCCGCGAAGGACTACGGCCTGAAGGTCGGGCTCTTCGGGCCGACATCCGAGGGCGACGTCCCGCAGCAGGTGCAGCTGATCGAGAACTCGATCTCGCGCGAGGCCGACGCGATCGTGCTCGCGCCGAACTCCTCGGAGGCGCTGAACAACGCGATCAAGCGCGCCCGCAAGGCCGGCATCAAGGTCATCACCGTCGACACGTCGGTCACGACGGACGCCGACGGCTTCATCGGGACCGACAACGTCAAGGCCGGCGAGCAGGCGGGCCAGACGCTGTGCGGCCTCATCAAGGCCAACGGCAAGCAGACGGGCGGCGTCCTGATCGAGTCCTCCGTCGCCGGCGTGCAGACGATCAAGGACCGCGACACCGGCTTCAAGCGTGGCCTCGCCGCGAGCTGCCCGGCCGTCAAGATCGCCTCGCAGCGCTTCAACAACAACGAGTTGAACACCGCGGCCAGCCAGGTCAACGACGTCCTCACCGCGAACCCGAACATCGTCGGGATCTTCGCCGACAACAACACGTCCGGCGTCGGCACCGCCCGTGCGATCAAGGACAACAACGCGAAGGACACGATCCCGGTCGTCGCCTTCGACACCGACCCGCAGGAGAACGCGGCGCTGGCCGACGGCTCGATCGACGCGCTCATCGTCCAGAACCCGTACTTCTTCGGCTACCAGGGCGTCGTCGAGGCGGGCATGGCCTCCGTCGGTTCGCTGCCGCCGCCCAAGCTCGATCCGGGCGCCGTCGTCGCGACGACGAAGAACGCGAACGACCCGACGGTCAAGCCGCTGCTGAACCCGCCGACGGCGAAGGCCTCCTGAGCGGCGATGCCTACGATCGAGAAGGACCCATCCACGACACCGCCGCCGGCCGCCGGCAAGCCGGTGGTGGTCGCGCTGCAGGGCGCCACGAAGGCCTACGGGCCGAACAAGGCGCTGACCGACGTCGACCTCGAGCTGCGCGCCGGCGAGGTCATGTGCCTCGCCGGTGAGAACGGGGCCGGCAAGAGCACGCTGATCAAGATCCTGACCGGGGCGATCACGCGCGACCGCGGCGACTACCACGTCGACGGCAAGGACCTCGGGGGCTCGCCGAGCCCGACGGACGCACGCGCGGCCGGGATCGGCGTCGTCTACCAGGAGCTGAGCCTGCTGCCCGACCTGTCGGTCGCTGAGAACCTCATGATGAGCCGGCTGCCGTCGGTGCGCGGGGTCACCCGCCCCGGCGAGCTGCGCCGCGCGGCACGCGAGATGCTCGAGCGCGTCCAGCTCGGCGCGATGGACCCCGACACGCTCGTCGCCGACCTGCCGCTCGCCCAGCAGCAGCTCGTCGAGATCGCGAAGGTGCTCGGCGAGAAGCCGCGCGTGCTGATCTTCGACGAGCCGACGACGGCGCTGTCGGAGACCGAGACGGCCCATCTCCTGCGGATGATCGTCGAGCTGCGCGACGAGGGCCACGCGATCATGTACGTCAGCCATCACCTCGAGGAGATGTTCGCGATCGGCGATCGCGTGACGATCCTGCGCGACGGCTGCTTCGTCGCCTGCAAGGCGATGAGCGAGCTCGACCACGACTCGCTGATCGCGTCGATGGTCGGCCGCAAGATCGAGTCGCTGTACCCGGCGACCGACCGCACGATCGGCGAGGTCCGGATGAAGGTCAGCGGCCTGCGCCCGGCGGGCGTGACGAAGCCGATCTCCTTCGAGGTGCGCTCCGGCGAGATCCTCGGGATCGCCGGCCTGCTGGGCTCCGGGCGCAGCGAGCTCCTGCGGGCGATCTTCGGCGCCGACGGCTGCGAGGGCGGCACGATCCACATCGACGGCGTCGAGCTGAGGTGCGGCGATCCGCGCCGCGCCGTCCGGGCGGGCCTCGGCCTGCTGACGGAGGACCGTAAGCGCCTCGGCCTGCTGCTCGAGCTGACGATCCGCGAGAACGCCTCGATCGCCGATCTTGGCGAGATTTCGAGCTTCACGCTCGTCGATCGCAAGCGCGAGCGCGGCATCGTCGACAAGTACCTCGGCGGCCTGCGCCTGCGCGCAGCCTCCTGGGAGCAGCCGGTGTCGTCACTGAGCGGCGGCAACCAGCAGAAGGTCCTGCTCGCGCGCTGGCTGGCGACGAAGGCGAAGGTGCTGCTGTTCGACGAGCCGACGAAGGGCGTCGACGTCGGCGCGAAGGCCGAGATCTACAAGGTCATCGGCGACCTCGCCGTCGAGGGGCTCGGCGTGATCGTCGTCTCCTCCTACCTGCCCGAGGTCCTCGGGCTCGCCGATCGCGTGCTCGTCATGCGCGAGGGATCGGTCGCGGGCGAGCTTTCCGCGGCGGGTGCCACGGAGGAGGACGTGCTGCGACTGGCAAGCATGGGCGGGCCGCCCGAGGTCGCGCCGCAGAACACCATTTCTGACACAGAGGAGACGGGAGTATGAGTCCGCAGTCGAAGATCCCCGGCGAGCCGGCCGCAGCCGGCGCGGGCGCGGGCGGCGGTGGCGCGGAGGGCACCCCGGCCGCCCCGCAGGAGCGCATCATCACGTTCGGCGACGTCTTCGGACGCGACGCCGGCGGCCTCATCGTCCTGCTGATCCTGTTCGGCGCGCTGACGCTCGGCACGAACGAGTTCCTGACCGCGAACAACATGGCGAACCTCGCCCGCCAGGTCGCGGTCTTCGGGATCATCGCCGTCGGCCAGCTACTGATCATCCTGACGGCCGGCATCGACCTCTCGGTCGGCTCCGTGCTCGGCCTGACCGGCTGCATCACGGCCGAGCTGCTCGTCCACGGGATCGGGATCCCGATCGCGATCCTCGGCGGCCTGGCCGCCGGCGCGGCGATCGGCGTCTTCAACGGCGTGCTCGTCGCCTACGGCAAGCTGCCGCCGTTCATCGTCACGCTGGGCATGCTCGGCATCGCCCGAGGGGCGGTGCTCGTGCTGACCGACGCGTCGAGCGTCCAACCGCTGCCCGACGCGTTCGGCAACATCGCCAACGGGGACTTCCTCGGCCTGCCGAACCTGCTGTGGATGCTCGCGCTCGTCGTCGTCGTGACGGCGTTCGTCCTGCGCCGCACGGTCTTCGGGCGCTACATCTACGCGGTCGGGTCGAACCCGGAGTCCGCCCGCCTCGCCGGCGTCCCGGTGACGCGCGTGCTCGTCTCCGTGTACGCGATCGGCGGCCTGCTTGCGGCGTTCGGCGGCGTGCTGTTCATGTCGCGGCTGAACGCCGGCATCCCGACGGGCGGCACCGGCTACGAGCTCAACGCGATCGCCGCCTGCGTGATCGGCGGCGCGAGCCTGTTCGGCGCCAAGGGCGGCGCTTACGGCGCGGCGGCCGGTGCGCTCATCGTCGCGACGCTGAACAACGGCGGCAACCTGCTGAACATCAACTCGTTCTACCTGCAGATCATCATCGGCGCCCTGATCCTCATCGCGGTGGCCTTCGACCAGTACCAGGGACGGCGCGGTCGCGGTTGAGAACGCGAGCGGCCGGCCGCGCGGCATGCGCGGGCCGGCCGCGCCGGCCTCACCACGCGCGCGTCCGCGGACGTGCGCGAGCGCGCCGCCGGTCGCTCAGATCCGTCCGCGCGCGAGATCGATGAGCCGGCCGAGGACGCGCTCGCCGGCGATCCGCAGGCCGTCGTGGTGGTACTCGTTCGTCAGCCATGGCCGCAGCCCGCCGATCGCCGCCGCCGTCTGCTCCGACAGTGCGCGCGGCACGTACGCATCCTCGGCGTAGACGAGCGCCGCGACCGGGACCTCGTTGGCTGCCAGCACGGCGGGGTCGTAGAGGCGCGGCCAGTCGTGCTGGGCGAGCAGCTCGGCGGCCTCGCTCAGCGGCGCGAGTGCGCCGTAGTCCTCGAACATCCACGGGTACACGTGCTCGCCGGTGAAGAGCTCGGGCGACGACGCGTACGCTGCGGGCATCACGCGCTCGGCAGACCAGCGCGTTGCGCCGCCGTCCGCCCAGCAGGCCTCGTGGAGGATCGCGTAGAGCGGGTTGCGGGCGAAGGCGGTCGCGCTCTCGACGTCGTGCAGGAACGCCGGCGAGTCCGCCGGCAGCTCGAGCAGACGGTGCAGCGCCTCGGCGCCGGCGCTGCGGCCGAGCAGGTTGCCGAGCTGGCGCAGTCGCCCGGAGGTCAGGCGATCGCCGCTCGGCAGGCGCAACTCGTCGCCGGACGCGAGGCGCGCATGCACCGCGAGCACCCGCGCGCGATCGTGGGGGTAGCGGGCGTAGTACCGCTTGCAGGCGCCGATCATGCCGGCGTACGTCGCCTCGTAGGCGTCGTCGATCTGCGCGCCGAGCGGCGGCAGGCCGCCCGTGACGAACGCCTCGCGCAGGCCCTCGGGCGCGAGCGACAGGTAGCTGACGACGCACATCCCGCCGAAGCTCTGGCCGAGCACGCTCCAGCGCTGCACGCCGAGCTCGCGGCGGATCCGCTCCGCGTCGCGGACGATCGAGTCGGCACGGAAATGCGTCAGGTAGGCCGCCTGCTCGGCCGGCGCCATGCTCGGCAGGGTGCCGATCGGCGTCGAGCGGCCGGTGCCGCGCTGGTCGAGCATCAGCACGCGGTAGTCCTTCAGCGCGCGATCGAGCCAGCCGGGGCTGCTCGGGTTGCGCGTCGGGCGCGGCGCCTCGTGACCGGGCCCGCCCTGCAGGTAGACGAGCAGCGGACGGTCGAGCCCCTCAGGATCGGCCACCTCGCGCGCGAAGACCGTGATCCGCTCGCCGTCCGGTGCCGCGTGGTCGAGCGGCACCGAGAACTCGTACTCGACGAGCCGCAGACCCGGGACGTCGAGCGTAACCGGCACGCTCGACGCTCAGCCGATCTGCTCGACGCGCGTCTGAACGCCCTTGTCGTCACGGAAGCGCACCGTGACCTTCGGGCCGTCGAAGTCGAGAACCGCGAAGCCGAACGTGCCCCAGCGCGCGCCGTTCTCCTCGAAGCTGCCCTGTTCCTGCCACAGCCCGGGCGCCGGAAGCGGCTTGCTCGGGTCGGGCGCCGGGACCGGGATCCCGCCGTGGCCGATGCAGCGCGCGAACGGCACGCCGGGCACGTCCTGAAATCCCATGCAGCGATGCTCGTGACCCCACAGCCAGGCCGAGATCCGATCGCCGTCGAGCAGTGGCTTGAGCTTGTGCGGCAGGACGGTCCCGAGGTCGCCGAGGTCATAGCCGGAGACAAGCTGGTGGTGGCTGAGCAGCATCAGCTTGCGGTCCGACTGCGCCGCCCAGCCCGCGAGCACCTTCGCCTGCGGATCGGCGAGCACGCCCTTCTGGCCGAGGCTCAGCACCTCCGGATCCCACGACGTGTCGAGGCCGCAGAGATCCCACGACGGCGTCGTGATGCGAAAGAAGCTCGTCGGCTTGCCGTCGGGCGAGCGCTGGTTGGCGAAGCGCTCCTCCTTGAGCAGCGTGTCGAAGAAGCCCCAGCCGCCGCTGTACATGTCGTGGTTGCCGTTCAGCGACCACGACGTGACGCCGGCACGCGCCTGCTCGGCGGTCACGGGCCACAGCCCGTCCGCGAGGACGCGGCGCTTGTACTCGACGTGATCGCCCGAGTAGTAGACGTCACCGAGGTGTACGACGTGGACCGCTCGTCCGTGGGCGATCGCGTCGGCCACCTCGTCGGCCATGAAGCCGCCGACGGCGCGGGCACGCGGCAGGCCCGAGCCCCAGTCGCCGACGACGACCATGCGCGCGTCGTCCTGCGGGATCGCAAGCTCGGCGGGCGCATGGTTGAAGGGGTGGTTGCCTTGCGCGAGGCGCATCAGCGTCGCCTGGGCGACGCGCGTCACCCAGTCGTCGTCGTGCGGGCCGAAGCGCTCGGGGTGCAGCAGCCCCTCGACGACGCCGACGATGTGCGCGAACAGGCCGCGGTGCTTGGGCTCGTGGACCGCGCCGCTCTTGCGGGCCTCGTCCTCGAGCGACGTCTGCAGCAGGCTGACGGCCGGGTTGCGGCTGAAGAACGGCGACGTCACCTCGGCGCCGCCCGACGACGGTGGGCCGGCCTGCTCGTCGGGCAGTGCGGCGAGAACGGCCGACGCCGGATGCGCCGAGCCGCGACCGATGGCCTGCGCGGCGGCGGTGGCGTGCTCGTCGAGCGTTCCCGCGGCGAGCTGCTCGCGTACGGCGCCGACGTAGCGGCCGATCTCGTCCTCGTCGAGGAACTCAGCGATCATCTCGCGCCAGCCTAGTCCTAGTCGTCGGCACGGCGCTGGGACGCCGCACACCCGCACGCCGCGCGATCAGCCCGACACCGCGGCGCTCAGCGCGGCCACGGCATCCGCAGGCCGAACAGGAAGTTGCCGGCGGTCGCGGCCTTGAACTCGAGGATCCTCGTGCCGTTCGGGGGCTCCAGAGTCCGGCGAACGCTGAAGGCGCCGGTTCCGACGGGGCTCAACGTCGTCACGCCCGAGAACGGCACGCACGGATCGATCGCCATCGCACACGGTCCGAAGACCGTGGTGATGGGAGTGGCGGGCGGGGCCGTGGCGTGCCACTGCAAAGAGGCGCGCAGGGCGGTCGCGGACACCTGCGTGCCGAGCGCGGTGAGTGCCCTGACGTCGACCGGCAGGCCATCGCCCTCCCACGGGCGCGCGATCCGCACGCCGAATGCCACCGCGGGGAACTTCGTCCACGCGCTCGCGGGCAGGAGCATGTCGACGATCCCAGCGAACGGGTCGCGGTGGGCTCGCACGATCCGACCGCGCGGGGTCAGTGAGATCCGGATCGCGTTCGTACGCGCGAACGGGCGGGGTACGAGCGCGGTCATGTGGACGATCGACGTCTTCGAGGGATGCAGCCGGACGCGCCGGCTGGCGTTCGGCTCGCAGGTCGGCAGCGTCGGCCGCCCGCGGGTGCAGCGGCCGATGCGCAGGACGAGCGTGAGGTCCCGTGAGCGCGCGCGGGCCGTCATGGTGACCCCGACGCGGATGCGACCGTCGCGCGGTTGCGCGTAGACGTCGAAGCGGGCGATCCGCACGCCTTGATCGCGGATCGTGAAGTCACTGTGCGGGCGTGGAACGTCGCCGGCGGCGTGCGCCGCGGCGGGCGTGAGCAGCGTCGCTGCGGTCGCGGCTAGGAGTGCGAGGCGGTGGGTGACGATGCTGCACAAACGCTGGCGCCCGCGCGAAGCGGCGCACATTCCGGGGGTTCTGGACGGATGGTGGGAAAACGGCCGGTCCGCCGCGCCGGTGCTCTTTGCGTGCCGGTGCGCCCTCGCACGGGCGCCAGCGCCCGCCGGCGTAACGCCCGCTCACCGGCCGCTGGACGTTCAACGAGATGACGATCCGCGCATGGACTGTCCATCAATAGACGGTCACGTGAGCGCCCGTGAGGAGTTCGCCGCGCGGCGAACCGCGCGGTGAGCGCTGTCAGGCGTGGGTGAGCTGCGTGCGGCGAGCCGTCGTGCCCGCCGCGGCGGCCCGCGTCGGTGAACGCGCGCCCCAGTGCGCGAGCAGCGCGTAGTCGACGAGCACGTCGAAGTAGTCGGCCAGCGGCGCCGGGGCGATCGCCGGCGCGAGCGCGGCGCGGGCGCGGGCGTTGTCGTACGTCGTGGCGATCTCGAAGTACGGCAGGTAGGTCTCCGTCGCGCGCAGGAAGCGTCGGCGCCCCGGCAGCGCGCGGCACAGCAGCGGGTGCAGGACACGGCGGTACAGGCGCGGCGAGATCAGCGGCGGCCGGCGGCAGCCGAGCCGGTTGACGGCGAGCGACAGCAGCTCACCGATGCTGCTCGCGTCCTGTGACGCGGTCAGGTGGTAGGTCTCGCCGGTGGCGTCGGGGGCATCCGTCAGCGCGACGATCGCGTCGGCGACGTAGTCGACCGAGACGACGTCGACCGGCGCCCGGCGGCGCGCCGGCAGCACGGGGTAGGCGCCTTTGGCGAGCGCGCGCAGCGGCCAGTAGAGGACGTTGAAGGAGGCCGTCCAGCCGCTGTCGCGGTCGCCGACGACGATGCTCGGCCGTACGACGGTGATCGGTAGGCGCTCGGCGTACTCGCGCACGGCGAGCTCGGCCTCGAACTTCGACTGCTCGTAGGCGTTGCGGAAGTGCTGGCCGACGTCGAGGTCGTCCTCGCCGAAACGACCGCGATGCAGGCCGGCGACGTAGGCCGTCGAGATGTACGTGAAGCGCCGTAGGCGGCCCTGCAGCCGGCACAGCTCGGCGAACGCGAGCATCCGGCGCGTGCCCTCGACGTTGATCGCGCGCGAGGCGTCGAGCTCAAGGTCGAAGGACACCGACGCCGCGCCGTGCACGATCTCCGAGATCTCGCCCGCGATCTCGAGCGCGACCTCGGGATCGAGGCCGAGGCCGGGGTGCGTGATGTCGCCGGCGAGTGCGCGCACGCGGTGCAGGTAGGGCTCGTCGACGCCGACCGCGCAGAGCAGGGTCTCGCGCAGCCGGCGCTGAGCGTGCGCGTCGTCGTCGGCGCGAATCAGGAGGAAGATCGTGCGATCGGTGAGCTGCAGGTAGCGCGCGAGCAGCTCCATGCCGACGAAGCCGGTCGCGCCGGTCAGCAGGATGCCGTCGGCGGCGCGGCGCGGCGAGGCGGGCTCGGCGTCGACGGGGGCCGGCGCGAGCGTGCTCATGCCGCCGCCGGCGCGCTGCGTCGTGCCGGCCCCGTCTCGTTCGCCGCGCGCTCGAGCAGCTCGTCGATCGCCTCGTCGATGCCGCGGGCGATGCGGTCGGCGTCGGCGGCGAGTTCGGCCTGCGCGTAGATGCCGAAGCAGGCGCGCTCGTGGATCGTCGTCATCCCGATCGAGATGCCGTGGCCGTCGGTCAGCGGGACGATCGGGTAGGCGTGCTGGACCTCGCAGCCCATGAGGTAGAGCGGCACGTTCGGCCCCGGGATGTTCGAGATCGTGAGGTTCGACAGGTACGGGCTCGCGATGACCTTCGAGGCGACGCGGCGGATCATGCGCGGTGCGAACGCAAGCGCGTTGAGGATCGCATCGGCGCCCTCCGGCTCGCCCTCGCGCTTGCGATCGCGCATCGCGACGTGGATGTCGCGCAGGCGCCAGACCGCGTCGGCCTCCCCGCACGGCAGCTCGAGGAACAGGAACGCGATGCGGTTGCCCCACTGCTCGTCGGGCGCCTGCACGCTGACCGGGACCATCGCCTTGACGCCGTCCAGGGGCTCCTCGCGCTCCTCGAGCAGGCTGCGCAGGGCGCCGGCGCTTGCGCTCAGCAGGACATCGTTGACCGTCGTGCCGAAGTGGCGCTTGATGATCCGCAGGTCCTCGAACGGGCGCGAGACGCGGGCGAGGTGGCGCGCGGCGGGCATCGCCCCGTTGAAGCGGTTGGGCCGGGCGAGCGGCTGGGCGGAGTGGACGAGCGCCTGGGCAAAGCGCAGCGCCTGGCCCGGGACCTTGCGCAGCGTGCTCGGATCGCGTGCCCATCCGATCGGCACGCGCGCGAGCGCGTACGCCTTCTCGAGCTGATGCTCGACGGCGTCGCCGACCATCGCCGCGGCGCCCGGCACGGAACGCGCCAGCCAGCCGCTCGCGCCGTCGTCGCCGCCCTCGGCGGCCGCGGGCTCGGGCGTGACGTCGAGCAGCAGCGCCATGAGCTCGACGGCGGCGAGCCCGTCGACGAGGCAGTGGTGGGCCTTGCCGACGACGGCGATCGCGCCGTCCGGCAGGTCGTCGGCGACCCACAGCTCCCACAGCGCTCGGTCGTGCTTGAGCGGCGTCGACATGACCTCATCGACGAGCGCGCCGAAGTCCTTGCGCGCGGAGCGGCGCACGTGGCGGGCGATGTCGAACGCCGCGTCGTCGACCCAGACGGGGTCGTCGAGGCCGAGCGGCACCTGCTCGAGCCGCTGGCGGTAGCGCGGCGCCCGGTGCAGACGCGACTCGATGTGCGCGCTGATCGCCTCGAACGACGGGGCCGGACCGTCGGTCGGCGGCGCGAAGAGCGCCGCCCAGCCGACGTGCATCGGCGCGTGGTCGGACTCGATCGCGAGGAACGCGGCGTCCAGCGCCGACAGCCGCGACGGGGTCATCCGCGTTCTCCGAGGTCGTCGGGCACCGTGTGCCTTCTACGGCGCCGGCGCGGCGACGGTTCACGGAGGTGACCGCCGCGCGGCGGCGCGCCGTGCGTGGCTACGAACCGGCGAGCACGTAAGAAGGCCAGCTCGGCGGTACAGCTCGACGCGCGGTCGATCGCAGGGATCCGGGTGCACGCGCAGCAGCGGGCCAGCGAACGCACGGTCGCGACCTGTCGGTTCCACGTCGCCGGCGACCGGGAGTTGCCGGCGCTGCGCGACGTCGCCCACGAGCCTGACGCCGGTGCCCGGCGCGTCGCCGAGCTCGTCCTCGAGGACCGTGAGCTTCTGGCGGCACTTCGCTCGCGTCGTCGGCGCGAGTCCTGGCTGCGAGAGGAAGGCGTCGATCGCCACGGCGAGGTCGACGTCCGATGCGGGCGCAAGACGGGCCGCGTGCCGGCTGGCGGGCGATGGTCACGGGGCGGTTCTACATCCCGACGATGCGCTCACCAGACCCCGCACCGGGCGACTTCGCAGGGAACGTGTCGTCTTCGCGCACGACCAACACGGCGCGCCGCCGCTCACACGCCCGCGAGCCCTGACCATCGACGGGGCGGGGACGCGCGACTTCGCGGGGAATGGGCCCTTCGTGCGCCGGGATAAACCGGCATGAGGAAGGAGATACGAGTTCTCTACATCGAAGGAGTAGCGATCTGCGGTGGCCCTGAGTCATGCGTTGGCGTTCGTGAGGGCGTCGGCGAAGCGTTGACAGGGGGCGTGCAGGCTGGGCTATTGAGCCGCGAAATCAATGCGATCGGGGTGCCGACGCTGTGAATGGAAGCGGAAGGCAACACTGCTGGCGGCGTTATTCGCGAGCCGTTGGTGGACCCCGCGCGGTCGGAGAACCTGGGCATGTACGTAGATCCTCATGCGCGAGAACCGGGAGGCCCCATGATCGCCCGCCAGTGGCGGATTGCCTGCGGCGGGCCGTGTCGGGAAGGCTGAGGCTGTAATCCGGCGATGGACGGTCATGGGAAGTCAGACGGTCGTAGTACCGGCGAAGCCGCCGAACAAGCCCGCTTTGGCGGGGGCGGAGGTGGTGGAGGGAAGGCGACCGGCCGAGGGAAACGCGGCAGGCAAAACGCGCTCCGGACGCAGTGCCGGGCAAGGCGCGCCAAGTGCGCTTGATCGCGTGCGCCAGG
>JBBSNY010000046.1:0-24722 GCA_038260305.1 Solirubrobacterales bacterium | reverse complement strand
CCCCGCCCCCCGGCGGCCCTCGCGGGGCCGGCTTCAGCTACCGCGTCAGCGCCTTCTCGAGGTTCAGCCGCCCGAAGCCGAACTCGTTGTCACGCCCGGCCGGGCCGAGGTCGTCGACGGCGAGGTCCAGCTTCGCGCGCCACTCCTGCGGCGAGAGCTTCGGGTAGCGGCCGGCGATCAGCGCCGCCGCGCCCGCGACCTGCGGTGTCGCCATCGACGTGCCCGACAGCAGGATGTAGCCGCCGTCCTTCATCGTCGACAGGACGTTGTCGCCGGGCGCGGAGATCTCGACCTTCGAGTTGTAGTTCGAGAACGCGGCGCGCTTGTCGAAGCGATCGGTGGCCCCGACCATGACGACCTGCGGGTAGCCGCCCGGGTAGCTGATCTTCGTATCGCTGGAGTCGTTGCCCGAGGCACTGATCAGCAGTGCGGTCTTGCTCGCCTCCGCGACGGCGTTGTCGAGTGTGATCGAGGGCGTCAGGCCGCCGATCGACATCGAGATGACCTTCGCCCCGTTGTGGGCGAGGTACAGGATGCAGTTCGCGATCCCGGCGACGGCGCCCGAGCCGAACATCCCGCCCAGCGCCTTGCAGATCGACAGCGGCGAGTTGAACGCCACGCCCGTGACCCCGACCCCGTTGTTGGCTCGCGCGCCCATGATCCCGGCGGTGTGCGTGCCGTGGCCGTTGTCGTCGGCGCACTTGCCGGGCACGATCGTGGGGTCCGCGAACAGCTCGAGGATGAAGAAGCCGGGGTTGGCCACGCCCGCGCACTCGATCCGCTTGCCGGCGAAGTCCTCGTGGCCGAGCAGGATGCCGGTGTCGACCATGCCGACCTTGACGCCGTTCTCGGCCTGCGGGAAGCCGATCAGGCTCGGCGACGAGCCCCAGCCCTCCGGTGCGTGGATGTCCGCGCCCGGGGTGCCGCCGTTCTGGCCGGTGTTGTGGAGGTTGTAGAGCTCGCCGAAGCGCGCGTCGTTGGGGATCTGCGGGGTGCCGAGCGTCTGCAACATGTAGTTCGGCTCGGCATAGAGCACGTTGGGCGAGCGGTTGAGCTTCGCGGCCACGGTCGCCGGGTCGCCGAGCACGCGTACGACGTCGGCACCGAGGCCGCTGACGCGACCGACGGTCTGCAGCAGCCCGTTCAGCGATCCGAGCAGCGAGCGCTGCAGGCTCGACGTCCCGTCGCGGTACTTCACGATCACCGTGTGCGCCTCGTAGCGCGGGATCGTCGCCGCGTCGGCCGCCGGTGCACACGCCAGGCATACAAGCGCAGCGAGCAGTCCGGCCCTGAGAATCCGTTCCATGTCAGCTTCCCCCGGTTTGTCGCGCGAGGACTCTCCCTGCCTCGCATCGAAATTGACGATAAAGCTGTGCAGAGTCCGATGCAAGCGACGTGGGGTCGCGACCCCATGCGCCGTTGTGCGCTAAAGAGCCTGGCGGACGCGTGGGCGCTTCGCGGCGCCCGCCTCGTCGAGCCGGCGCACCGGCGTCGTGTACGGCGCGTTGCGCGCGATCTCCGGGTCCTGCGCCGCCTCGCGCACGATCGCGACGATCGCGTCGACGAACTCGTCGAGGGTCTCGCGCGTCTCGGTCTCCGTCGGCTCGATCAGCAGCGCCTCGTCGACGACGAGCGGGAAGTACACCGTCGGTGGGTGCATGCCGTGGTCGAGCAGCCGCTTGGCGAGATCGAGCGTGCGGATCCCGAGCTGCTTGCGCATCGGGGCGCCCGACAAGACGAACTCGTGCATGCAACGCTCGCCGAACGCGAGCGGCAGCAGGTCGCCGACCTCGGCGCGCAGCCGGGCGAGCAGGTAGTTCGCGTTCAGGACCGCGATCTCGGAGATCTCCTTGAGGCCCTCGGCGCCGAGCGACAGGATGTACGCGTAGGTGCGCACGAAGACGCCGTAGTTGCCCTGGAAGCCGCGCAGCTTGCCGATCGACTTCGGGCGATCGTGGTCGAGGTCGAACGTCGGTCCGCCGCCGTTGGCAGGTGGCTTGCGGACAACCTGCGGGCGCGGCAGGTAGGGCTCCATCCGCTCGCTGACGGCGATCGGACCGGCGCCCGGGCCGCCGCCGCCATGCGGCTGCGTGAACGTCTTGTGCAGGTTGAAGTGCACGATGTCAAAGCCCATGTCGCCGGGCCGCGCGTAGCCCATGATCGCGTTGAGGTTCGCGCCGTCGTAGTAGAGCGTCGCGCCGACGGCGTGCACGATCGCCGCGATCTCCTCGATGTTCGGGTCGAAGATCCCGAGCGTGCTCGGGTTCGTGAGCATCAGGCAGGCGGTGTGCTCGTCGGCCTTCGCGCGCAGGTCGTCGACGTCGACGCCGCCCGCGGCGTCGAGCTTGACCTTCACCGTCTCGTAGCCGGCCATCGTCACGGTCGCCGGGTTCGTGCCGTGCGCGGACTCGGGCGTCAGCACGGTCGTGCGCTGTTCACCGCGGTCGGCGTGATACGCACGGGTCGCCAGCACGCCCGCAAGCTCGCCGTGCGAACCGGCCGACGGTTGCAGCGAGACATGCGGCAGGCCGGCGATCTCGCCGAGCGCCTGCTGCAGGTTGAACATGAGCTCCAGCGCGCCCTGCGCGCGCTTGGGATCCTGCAGCGGATGCAGGCGGGCGTGGCCGGGCAGCCCGGCGACGCGCTCGTGCAGGCGCGGGTTGTGCTTCATCGTGCAGGAGCCGAGCGGGTAGAAGCTCGAGTCGAGGTCGAAGTTGCGCTTGGAGAGGTTGACGTAATGGCGCACGATCTCCGGCTCGGAAGCCTCCGGCAGGCGCGGCGGCGCGGCGCGGCGCAGGCGCGCGGGGATCAGGTCATCGACGTGCGGCACGTCGAGCGCGGGCGCCGAGAACGCGCGCCGCCCGGGGGCGCCCTTCTCGAAGATCGTCGTCGCGCGCTCGCGCTGCTGTGCGGTGGCGCCGCCCTCGAGCGCGCTCATGCCGCGACCTCCGACGCGAGCAGCGCGCGCTCCGCGGCGACCGCGTTGGCGAGCACGATCGCGAAGCGGTCGATGTCCGCGCGCGAGCGCTGCTCGGTGATCGCGACGAGCAGCCCGTCGGGGTACTCGTCGTAGGAGCGCCCGAGCGCGTAGCCGGCGTTGATGCCGGCGGCGGCGCAGCGCTCGAGCACGCGCTGCACCTCGTCCGGGCCACCTACATCCAAGCGCAGCGCGAACTCGCGCACGACCGGCCAGTCGTGCAGCTTCTGGACGCCATCGATCGCCGACAGCGTCTCGCGCGCATAGTGCGTGCGCTGGAGCATGAGCTCGCCGATCTCGACGATCCCCTGGCGGCCGAGCCAGCTCAGGTAGACGACGCCGCCGAGCGCGTTGAGCGCCTGCGACGTGCAGATGTTCGACGTCGCCTTCTCGCGACGGATGTGCTGCTCGCGCGTCTGCAGCGTCAGCACGAAGCCGCGCCGTGAGTCGGCATCCGTCGTCTCCCCCGCGATCCGGCCGGGCATGCTGCGCAGGTGCTTCTCGGCGGCGGCGAAGAAGCCAAACGACGGCCCGCCGAAGTCGAGGCGGTTGCCGAGCGTCTGGCCCTCGCCGACGCAGACGTCGACGCCCTGCGCGCCGGGAGCCTCGATGACGCCGAGCGTGAGCGGGTCGGCGGCACAGATCATGAGCGCGCCGACCTCGTGGGCGGCGTCTGACAGCGCCTGCACCTCCTCGATCGTGCCGAGGAAGTTCGGCTGCTGGATGATGACCGCGCTGACGTCGTCGCCGAGCGCGGCACGCAGCGGGTCGAGATCGGTGAGGCCGTCGGTCAGCGCGATCTCGTCGACGGTCATGCCGTAGCCGGTGGCGAGCGTGTGCAGCGTCTCGCGGCTGTGCGGGTGCACGCCGCGGCTGACGACGATCCGCTTGCGCTTGTTGGCGAGCTTGGCGAGGTAGGCGGCGGCGCCGACGGCGCTCGGCCCCTCGTACAGAGACGCGTTGGACACCGGCAGCCCCGTCAGCTCGGAGATCGCCGTCTGATACTCGAACATGACCTGCAGGCCGCCCTGGCTGACCTCGGGCTGATACGGCGTGTACGGCGTCAGGAACTCCGAGCGCGACATCAGCATGTCGATGATCGACGGCACGTAGTGGTCGTACATGCCGGCGCCGAGGAAGCAGACCTCGTCCTCGGTCGACACGTTGCGCGCGGCGAGCCGGCGCAACTCGGCGTAGACGGCCTGCTCCGGCAGGCCCGGCGCGAGGTCGATCTCACCGTCGAGGCGCACGCCGGGTGGGATGCCGTCGAAGAGCTGCTCGATCGAGTCGACGCCGATGACGTCGAGCATGAGCGCGATGTCCTGCGGGGTGGCCGCCGTGTAGCCGCTCATTCCAGGCCGCCGACGTAGGTGTCGCGGTCGAGCAGGGTGTCGAGCTCGCTCGGGTCGGACAGCTTGACCTTCACCATCCAGCCCTCGCCGTAGGGGTCCTCGTTGATCGCCTCGGGGGTCTCGGAGAGGCCGAGGTTGACCTCGACGATCTCCCCGGACAACGGCGCGATGACCTCCGAGACGGCCTTCACCGACTCGACCTCGGCGTAGTAGTCGTTCGCGGTGACCGACGTGCCGACCTGCGGCGGCTCGAAGAAGACGACCTCGCCGAGCGCGTCCTGAGCGAACCAGGTGATCCCGAACGTCGCGATGGCGTCGTCGACCTTCGCCCAGTCGTGCTCGGGGTGGTAGCGCAGCTCGTCCGGGTAGCTCGCCTCAGCCATCGGTCTCCTTGTCGTAGAGCGGCTTGCTTGCCACGATCGCATCGCGGGCCTTCCCGCGCACGTCGATCTCGAAAGCCTCGCCGACGGTCGCGCGCTCGGCCGGCAGGTAAGCCATGCCGATGCCGATGCGCAGGCACGGCGACAGGGTGCCGCTCGTGACGACGCCGCCGCCGGCGACCGGGTTGCCGCCGCGGGCGATGCCGGGGCCTGTGAGCTTGAACGGGACGAGCTTCTCTCTCGGGCCGGCCGCGCGGGTCGCGCGCACGGCATCGCAGCCGACGAAGCCGGTGTCCTCCTTGCAGGCCCAGCCCAGGCCGGCCTCGATCGGCCCGCGGTCGGTCGAGAGGTCGTTGCCGTAGAGGTGAAAGCAGGCCTCGAGGCGCAGCGTGTCGCGCGCGGCGAGGCCGATCGGCTTTGCGCCGCGGCGCACGATCTCGTTCCACACGTCGGGCGCATGATCGGGGTGCAGGAGGAGCTCGACGCCGTCCTCGCCGGTGTAGCCCGTCCCGCAGACGAGCGCCTCGCGCCCGTGGACGATCGCGGGCGCGGCGGTCATGCGGGCGGGCAGCGGCCCGTCGGCGATCGCCTGGACGATCTCGCGCGCGACCGGGCCCTGGATCGCGAGCATCGCGTAGTCGTCGATGACGTCGGCGATCTCGACGTCGAAGCCGTCGGCGTGGGCGCGCAGCCACGCGACATCGGCGTCGTGGTTGGAGGCGTTCGTGACGGTGAGGTAGCGCTCGGGTCCGAGGCGGTAGGTGAAGAGGTCGTCGAGGACGCCGCCGTCCTCGCTGCACAGCAGCGAGTACTGCGCGCGGCCGATCGCCATCGTCGAGACGTCGTTTGAGAGCACATGCTGCAGGAACGCCTCGGCGCCGGGACCGGAGGTCTCGACCTCGCCCATGTGCGAGACGTCGAAGATGCCGGCCGCACGGCGTACGGCGAGGTGCTCGGCGCGGATCCCATCTGTGTACTGGACGGGCATCTCCCAGCCCGCGAAGTCGACGAGCTTCGCGCCAGCTTCACGGTGCGATGCGAACAGCGCGGTGCGCTTGAGCGTCGGCGACGTCACAGAACTCAGGCTAGCGGAGGGGTCGGCGCGTTTCGGGTGGCCAAAAGCTTGAAATTCCGGCACGTCTCTTTGGCCCGCGACGCGACTCCCAATGCGCCAAGGGACCGCTAACGATCGAACTCGTCCCCCCACAGTCGCGAGCGTAGCCCAGAGGCGCGCGCGACCGGGCACCCGACTGCGGAGCGCACGGCCTCTTCCGTGGCCGCGACGACGAGCCGCGTTCGGGCTCGCGTCACCGCGGTGTACAGGAGCTCGCGGGTCATGAGCGGCGATCCTGCGGGTGGCAGCACGACCGCCGCGGTGTCGAACTGCGAGCCCTGCGCCTTGTGGATCGTCATCGCGTAGACGGTGTCGACGGCCTCCAGGCGCGCCGGGCTGATGCGCACGATCTCGCCACGGCGCTCGAACGCCGCCGCGACGCGGCCGTCGCCGTCACCCGAGACGACGACCACGCCGGTGTCGCCGTTGAACAGACGCAGGCCGTAGTCGTTCTCGGTGACAAGCAGCGGGCGACCGACGTACCACGCGCCCTGCGCGGCCAACCCGGGGATCTCGGCCACGAGCCAGCTCTCGATGCGCGCCCGCCACGTCGCCGCGCCGTGCGGCCCGCGGCGATGAGCGCACAGCAGGCGAAACGCGCCGATCGCTTCGAGTGCACGCAGCGCGTCGCCCGCGGCTGAGGCGCGCATCGCCGCGAGTGCCGATGCGACCGCGTCGGCGCGCAGTCGCGTGAGCAGCGCCGGGTCGGCGGCCTCGCCGAGGTCGGCCTCGATCCAGTCGACCTCCGGGGTTCGGGCGTCGCGCAGCGCGGCGATGGTCGCGCCGGCGTCGCCGCGGCGCACCGCATCGGCAAGTGCCGCGATCCCCGCGCCGAAGCGGTGCGAGCGGTCGAGGACGACGATCCCGTCGCCGATCCCACTGTCCTCATCCGCGCCGATCCCGCCCCCGTCGCCGGTCGCAGGCTGCCGCGCAGCATCGCCCGCTCCGAGCGTCACGTCGGATTGCACGGACCCCACTCCGCCTCCGTCGCCTGTGGCGTTCGCCGCCGCCGGCCTGCTGGGATCGATGCTGGCGCCGGTCACCCGTTCGAGCGCCCGCCGTGCCGGCGCGCGCATCCGCGGGCCCGTCGCCGCCGGGCCGACGATGTCGCCGAGCACCGCGCCGGCCTCGATCGAGGTCAGCTGACCCGGGTCGCCGACGAGGATCAGCCGCGCGTCCGGCCGCACCGCCTCGACGAGCCGCGCCATCATCGTCAGGGACACCATCGACGTCTCGTCGACGACGACGACGTCGTACGCGAGCCGGTTCGAGCGGTCGTGGCGAAAGCGACTGTGGCTACCGGGCCGCCAGCCGAGCAGGCGATGGAGGGTCGACGCGCCGAGCGCGAGCAGCTGCTCGCGGACATCGTCGCCCAGCGGCAGCCGCGCCGCCTCGGCGTGGACGGCCTCCTCGAGCCGCGCCGCCGCCTTGCCGGTCGGGGCGGCGAGCGCCACGAGCGGCCGCGGCGCGCCCGCGGCCGCGGCCTGCTCGGCGATGAGCGCGAGGATCCGCGCGACGGTCGTCGTCTTGCCGGTGCCGGGCCCGCCGGCGACGACGGCGAAGCGGCGCAGGGTCGCGGTCGCTGCGGCGAGCCGCTGGCGGTCGTAGCCGGCGGTCGCACGCCCGCGGGGTGTGTCGAGTTCGTGGGCGTCAGCCTCACGAACTCGACACTCCCCTTGAAGGCCGTCGCCGGCGAACAGGCGCGCGAGCCCGGCGGCGAGGACCTCCTCGTCGAGGCCGGGGGCGCCGTCGCGCGCGAGCACGCGCAGGTCGGCCGCGATCTGGCGCTCCTCGCGCCAGTAGCGGTCGAGGTACAGCCGACTGCCGACGAGGCGAAGCGGCTGTGCCGGTCCTCCGTCGTCCTCCCCCACGGCGACGATCGCGCTGGCGGCGAGGGCGCGAGTCCACGCGTCGACCGGCGGCCATGGCAGCTCGGGCAGCGCGGCGGGTTCGTCGGCGTCGTCGACCGTGGCGCGCTCTGCGATCGTCGCGAGATCGACGAAGACGTGGCCCAGGCGCGGGCCGCGGACCGCGAGCGCCGCCGCGAGCGCCACGTTCATGTCGGCCTCGCCGCCGAGTGCGAGCAGCCGCAGCGCCACGTGCACGTCGGCGGCGCGCAGCACGCCGGCGTCGTTGAACGCGCGCAGTGGCCGCGGCGCGTGCCGCGCGCGGCGGACGTCGGCCGCTTCGACCGCCGTGACGACATCCTCGGCGACACCGTGGGCCGCACCGGCGACGGCGGCGCGGGCGCCCGCGGCAACCTCGGCGGCGCGGGTGGTCGGGGCCACGTCAGCGACGTCCGCGGCGCCGTCCGGCGCGGGTACGAGCTCGGTCATCGGGGCGCCTCCCGATCGAGCAGATCGCTGAGCGCCTCGACGAGTGCCGCGGGCGGCCGCCATGTGAAGACCCCGCACGGATTGCCATCGATCACCGGCGTGTCGGGGCCGGTCATGCCGCGCAGGAACAGGTACAGCACACCGGCTAGGTTGCGCGCCGGATCGTAGCCGGGCAGCCGCCAGCGCAGGTAACGGTGCAGCGCGGCCGTGTAGAGGAGCGCCTGTAGGCCGTAGTGGTAGCGGCTGATCTCGGCCCGTAGCGCGCTCGGGCGGTGATGCCATGCCGTGAGCGCCTCGCCCGGCCCGGCGAGCCAGTTCGTCTTGTAGTCGACGACCGCGAAGCGCGGCTCGTCGCCGCCGACGCGCACGACGAGATCGATGCTGCCCGTCAGGTAGCCGCGCATCCCGCTGCGCAGCGCCGGGTCCTCGAGGCGCTCGGCGTAGCCCGCGAGCGGATCGCCGGGCGGCATGTGCGCGCGCAGGATCGCGGCGATCGCCGCCGGATCGAGACCGCCGCCCGCCGGCGACTCCCCGCCGCCGATCGGCAGCTCGAAGGCGAGCTCGTCGAGGCGGTCCGCGCGGGCGACGTCGCACAACCGCCGCCCGTCGAGCAGACCGCCGAGCGGCGTGCGCAGGGCGGCCGCGAGCCCGGCCGCGACGAGCGCCTCGTCGCCGACGTCGATGCGCCGGCGCCCCTGCGTCTCGGCGATCCGCGCGGCGAGCTCGGTATCGAGGTCGGGGGCTGCGAAGTCGACGACCTGCAGCACCCGGTGCACGAGCGTCCCGACATCGACGCCGACCGGCATCGACGCGAGCAGCGAGGGCACTGGGAGCGCCCGCTCGCAGTCCCCATCCGCGGCCTCGCCGGCGGCGGGATGCCCGCGCCCCGCAGCGCCGACCGACAGGCCGGGCACTCGGCCGGCCGGCGGCTGCTCGTCGACGAGGACGTCCACCTCCGCTTCACTGGTGACGATCGGATCGTGCGCCACGGATGTGATGTCACTGTAAGATGTACGCCGCCACTGCAGATCGATGTCACGATGAAACGGCGCGACCGCCAGCGATGGCGGCGCCACCGGCGCACTGCTCCACGCAGGCGACGCTCCCGAGCGCGCGATCTCCACGCTGACGCAGCCGGGTGCCGCCTCCGCGAGCGCTTCGAGGCGCTCGATCGCCTCGTCGTCGCGCGGGGTGAAGCGCCCGGCCGACGGCACGTCGGCGTCCTCGCGGGGCGCGAACAACAGGCGCGACAGCGCGGAGTGACGGCTGTCAAACGAACCGGCCCACCAGACGACGGCCTGGTGGCGAGCGCGCGTCAGCGCGACGTAGGCGAGGCGCAGGTCCTCGCCGCGCTGCTCGGCCTGGTGCTGGGCGAGGTGGCGCGACCACTGCGGCCCCTCCAACCCGACATCGATCGTTCGCGCGTCGTCGTGCACCGGCTCGTGGAAGAAGATCGGCTCCGGCTCACCCCCTTCCCACACCGACTCCCACAGATACGGGCAGTAGACGATCGGGAACTCGAGGCCCTTGCTGCGGTGGATCGTGAGGATCTGCACGGCGGCGGCGTCGGACTCCAGGCGCCGGCTGCGCTCCTCGTCGCCCATGTCGCGGTCGGCCTCGGCAATCCGCCGGCGCAGCCAGGACGCGAGCGCGGCGATCCCGAGCTGCTCGCCGGACGCCGCGCCGTGCAGGAGCTGGGCGATGTGGCGCAGGTCGGTCATCCAGCGCTCGCCGTCGACGCGGGCGAGCACGCGTCCGGGCAGCCGCTCGGAGAGCGTGATCCGCTCCAGCAGCGACGCGACTCCGCGCTCGCGCAGCACCCTCCCCCACGCGTGCAGCCGGCGGTGGATTTCATCCCAGTCCGCGTCTCCGGCGAGGGCGACGCGCCCAGCACTCCAGCCGAAGAAGCACGTCAGCGCCGCCGAGTGCGCGCGTTGCGTCGAGGCCGGGCGCTCGATCGCATCCAGCAGCCGCAGCCACTCTCCCGCGCACGCCGTCGCGAACACGCTTCCGGCGCCCGACACGACTGCCGGCACCCCCGCCGCGTCGAGTGCGTCGCGCACCTGCGCGGCGTTGCGATGGGTGCGCACGAGCACGGCGACGTGGCCGGGCCGCACGCGCTCGCGGCACACGGTGGCGCCGGCGTCGTCGCGCAGCTCGACCTCCGCCTCGCTGTCGAGCAGCGCGACGAGATCGCTCGCGAGGTCGGCCGCGATCTGCTCACGCGCCTGCTGCTTGCGCGCGAAGCCACCGGGCGTACGCCTGACCGCCGGATCGTCGCGGCGCGCGACGCGCACGCGCAGCGGCGCGTTCTGCGGCGCGCCGCTCAGGCGCGGGCGCACGTTGGCGGGCGCCGCCTGGACGCGGCGGTAGACGATCCCCTCGTGGCCAAGGCGGGCGCCCGCGAAGAGCGCGTCGTAGGCGTCGATCAGCCCCTGATCGGAGCGCCAGTTCATCGCCAGCGTCTCGCGCTCGGCCGAGCCGGCCGCCTCGAGGTACGCGTAGACGTCGGCGCCGCGGAAGGCGTAGATCGCCTGCTTCGGGTCGCCGATCAGGACGAGCGCCCCCGCGTCGGCTTCGCCGCGGCCGAACGCCCGCCGCATGATCCGCCACTGGACGGGATCGGTGTCCTGGAACTCGTCGACGAGGACGACCGCGAAGCGCTGGCGCAGGCGGGCCGCGACCGCCGTGCCGCCCGCCCCGTCGAGCGCGGCATCGAGGCGGGTGAGCAGGTCGTCGTAGGTCATGACCCCGAGCATCTGCTTGCGTTGCTCGAGCTCCCGCCGGGCGCGGTGGGCGAGGCGCACGCGCATCGCCGCGACGCTGTGCTCGGGCGCGTCCTCCGGCTCGACGCGCGCGGCCGGGTTGTCGACCGCCATACGGGCGATTCGCAGCGCCTGCGCGCGCGTGAAGTCGGGCTGGTCGTGGGCGTGGAAGCGACGGATGTAGAGGTCGTCGACGACCTCCTCGAGCAGGTCCGAGAGGTCCTCGACGAACGCCGTATCGGGCGCGATGTCGCCGGCGATGCCGAGTCCGCCGAGGACCTCCTGGCAGAAGCCGTGCGTCGTCGCGATCGTCGCCCCGTCGAAGCCGGCGAGCGCCCGGACGAGCCGGTCGCGGCGCTCGCCCACGAGATCCGGAGCGCCCCGCGCGAGCAGGCGCACGACCTCGTCCTCGTGCTCAGCCGCGCCTGCCAGCGCGCGCGTGAGGCCGTGCTCGACCGCGACGAGGCGCTCGCGCACGCGGTCGCGCAGCTCGCCCGTCGCCATCCGCGTGAACGTCACGAGCAGCATCCGCTCCAGTGGCGTCCCCTCGGCCACGTAACGCGCCGTCAGCGCGGCGATCGTGTACGTCTTGCCCGTTCCGGCGCTCGCTTCGAGCACGGTCACCCCGGACGGCAGCTCGCCGCAGACGTCGAAGCGCGCGTCGCTCATCGTGCGCCCACGCCGTCGGGCTCGACTGGTCCCGTCCGCAGCCGGCGCGCCAGCCGCCCGGGGAGCGCGTCGTTCACCGGTCACTCACGCGCTCGTGCTCGAGTGGCCCGGCCCACAGCCGGCGCGCGAGGCGCCCGAAGCGCGACGCCTCGCCGTCCTCCCAGCCGGGGCCGCTCTCGCCCGCGGCGGGCGCCGCGGCGAGCAGGTCCGCGAACGGCGTGCCGGTGCCGAAGACGAGCTCGTGCTCGGGCTGGGCATCCTCGCCGTCGAAGCGAAACGCCGATTCCCACTGCTTGCGGGCGGCCTGCTCGGGATCCTTGCCGGTCGCCGCCGCGCGCGCGTACGCCGCCGCGGACAGGCAGGCCAGCGGCAGCGGTTCGCGCAGCCCGCGATCGTGGAGGTCGACGAGCGTGGCGAGATACCCGCGCGCGATCTCGCCACGCTCCTCGACGGATGCGGCGAGCGGGGCGATCCGGGCGACCGTGACCTGGCCGTCGCGCGCGCCCGGGCGCAGCCGACCGATTGTCAGTGCCTTCCACGGGCGTACCGGGTCGGCGGCGGTCAGCGCGACGAGCCGCACCCATGCCGCGAGCCGGGCGTTCGGCCGCACGCGCGAGTAGCTGACGGCGCGTAGGACGTCACCGCCGACGCCGGGCACGGTCCCGCTCAGCCGCCGTCCGCCCCCGAGATCGAGGTTGACGTCGACCGACAGCGGCTCGAAGCCGCCGCCGACGAGCGCGCGTTGCTCGGCGGCGATCTGCTCGGCGACCGGCTTCAGGCGCGCGAGCACCGGCCGTGCGAGCAGGCCCGGCGGCAGCATCCCGCGCGCGACCTCGACCTCGATCGCGTCCGCGACGGGGAGCCCGGCGAGCAGCGCCTCGAGCAGGCGCTGGCCGACCGCCCACTGCTCGAGCGCGTCGAGCTCGACGGTCAGCACGTCGGAGATCTCGTTGTCGAACGAGCCGACGGAGACGCCGAGCCGGCGGCGCAGGAACGCCCGCGCGGGATGCGAGACGAAGCGCACGAGGTCCTCGATCTCGACGATCTGCGAGGCGTCGGCGGGTAGCGGTCCGGCGAGGAACGCTCCGGCGGGCGTGCGCGTGGCGGCGAGCGCCCGGGCGCCCTCGAGCGTGACGCGATCGAAGCTCCACGGCCGCCCGCCCGCGCTCGCGACGGGCCTGAAGTTGCGCGGGTCAAACGGCTGCAGCGGATGGCGGACCAGGACCTTCGAGCGCGCCTGGCAGGCCCCGGCCTCATCGCCGCAAACGGTCGCATCGACGGCATCCAGCAGCTCGCCGACCGGCACCGCCGGCGGGCGCTCGATGTTCGTGCGCTCGTCGTTGCCGGTGTACGTGACGACGAGGCGGTCACCGGCCGCGAGCAGCGCGTCGAGCAGCAGCTGGCGGTCCTCCGCGCGCGGATCGCGGTCGCCGACGAACGGGTCGTCAAGCACGAGGTCGTCGCCGTCGCGGGCGCTGCGCCGCGGAAACGCACCGTCGTCGAGGCCCAGCAGGCAGACGACGCGATGGGGCACGGAGCGCATCGGCGTCAGCGTGCAGACCGTGAGATGGCCGCTGCGGAAGTTTGCGCGAGTCGGGCGTCCCGCGAGTCGCTCGGCCAGCAGCGCTCGGACCTCGGCCAGCTCGAGCACGGTCGCGTTCACGGCGCGGCCGCCGCCCGCCGTCGCGCCGGAGATGACGTCGTCGAGCAGGCGCTGCAGCTCGACGCGCTGCCACGCCTCGGCGGGCGTCGTGGCGGTCAGCATGTCGGCCGCGGCCGCGATCGCCGCAGTCCACGCGGCGATCGGCTGCGCGGTGCTCAGCGCGTCGAGCGCCGCCTGCAGGCGGTCGACGAGCTCCGCGAGCCGGCCGGCGAGGTCGATCGCGCCGCTGTCGACGTCGTCGAGCGCGAGGACGCCGCCGAGCAGGCCTTCGGACTCCGTCATCGTGACGCCGACGAGCAGCCGGTCGAGGCCGGCGCGCCAGGTGCCGGCCTCAAGCGCGTCGAGCCGAAACGGGGCGCGGTGCTCGGCATCGAGGCCCCAGCGGATGCCGCTGTCGCCGACCCACTCCTCGATCCGCGAGAGGTCGTCGTCGTCGAGCTCGAAGCGCCGCCGGACGGGCCCGCGGTCGGCGAGGTCGAGCACCTGCGACGCCGCAACGCGACCGCCGGCGAGCTCGAGCAGCGCGCTGACGACGCCGAGGATCGGGTTCGTCTGGCGCAGCGAACGATCGGCGAGGCGCACGCGCAGGTCGGGCGGGCCCTGCTCGGCCGGCTGCGGGGCGTCGACGTCGTCGAAGGCGATCTGGGCGCCGCCGAAGGTCGCCTGGATCAGCGGCGCGAACGTCTCGATGTCGGGGCACATGACGATGACGTCGCGCGGTTCGAGCGTCGGGTCCTCCGCGAGCAGGTGCAGGATCGCCCCGCGCAGGACCTCGACCTGGCGGCTGCGGCCGTGGCAGGCGTGGACCTGGACGCTGCGGTCGTCGGGATGAAGCAGCGGGCGAGCGTCCCCGGGCTCGCCCGGCAGTGGCGCGCCCGGCGGCGAGCGGTCCGCGCGCATGTCGGCCTGGATGCGGGCGAGCAGCGTCGCGTCGGCGCCGGCGGTCGCGTGGTGGTGCTCCACCGGCGCCTCGCCGGTGACGGTGCCGAGGACGAGCTGCAGCTCGCGCGCGTCCTGCCCCCACGAGGCGAGCAGACGATTCGTCGGCAGGTGCGCCGTCGGATCGTCGGATCGGCGCCGCGGGGACGCGCGTCCGGCGAGCGCACCGCCGCCCGCCGCGGACGCGCCGGCGAGCGCCGCCGCGACCCGCGACCACAGCACCGGCGACGGATGCAGGACGAACACGTGGACCTCACGTCCGGCCGCGAGCGCGCCGAGGACCTGGAGGTTCGCGGCCGGCAGCCGCGTCAGCCCGAACAGCGACACGCGCCGCGGGAGGTCGACGACGTCCGGGTCCTCGCGCAGGCGCCGGCACGCCGCGTCCAGTCGCGTCGCGGGATCCGGGCTGTCGGCGAGGCGCACTCGTAGGTGCCGCCACAGCTCGGCCTGCCAGCAGGCGTCGGCGCCAAGCGCCCCTCCGCCGGCGTCCACGTCCTCCCCACTCGCCCATGCGAGCAGCATCTGCGGGCGCTGCTGGGCGTAGCGATCGAACAGCTCGGCGACATGGCGGACCGCTGACAGCCGACGCGCGCGCCGCGAGGCGTCGGGCGCGCCGGCGCCGGTGTCGCCGCCGAGGTGGGTGGCGAGCAGGCCGAGCCACGGCTCGTCGAGGGCATCCTCGACGACCTCCAGCAGCGGCCAGACGATCCGCTCCGCGAGCCACGGATCGGTCGCCGGATCGATGCCCGAGGCCGCCGCGACGGCATCGCCGGTGAGGCGCCGCGGCGACGGGAACGCGACGTTCGCGCAGACGCCGTCGGCGCCGCCCGGGCTCGTGCCAAGGCGCCCGGACAGCCGCTGCGCCAGCCAGCGCTCGACGCCGCGCGTGGGCACCGCGACAAGCTCGGACGCGAACGGATCGTCGGGCGGCGCCTCGAGGAGCGCACCGAGCGCGTCGACGAGCGCGTCCGCCCGTTCGGCTCGATGGATGTGAAGCACGGTCGGGGTGTCTCCAAGCGTCGGGCTCGGCTGCGGGCAGCGGGCCAGGCACCTTACGCGCCGGCCGCGACGTTGCACGATCATGCGCTGCGTGCGCGTCCTTGTGGTCGAAGACGAGATCGAGCTGGCGAAGCTCATCCGTCAGGGCTTGATGGCCGAGGGCCAGCTCGCCGACGTGGCCGTCAGCGGCGAGGACGCGCTGTGGATGGCGGCGGCGACGCCGTATACGGCGATCTGCCTCGATGTCGGCCTGCCGGGCATCAACGGCATCGAGACGTGCCGGCGCCTGCGCGCCGACGAGATCGCGACGCCGATCATCATGCTCACTGCGCGCGATGCGATCGCCGATCGCATCGCGGGCCTGAATGCCGGCGCCGACGACTACCTCGTCAAGCCGTTCGCGTTCGGCGAGCTGCTCGCCCGGCTGCAAGCCCTGGCACGCCGCCCAGTCGCCCAGGCCGAGCCGGTGCTGCAGGTCGGCGACCTGCGGCTCGACCCGGTGCGCCACCGGGTCGACCGAGGGGGTCACGAGATCGATCTGTCCGTCAAGCAGCTACAGATCCTCGAGGTCTTCATGCGCCGGGCCGGTGAGGTCCTGAGCCGTACGGCGCTGCTCGAGGGCGCATGGGACGCCGGCTATGAGAACCGCTCGAACGTCATCGACGTCTACGTCCGCTCGCTGCGCGAGAAGATCGACCGGCCGTTCGGCCTGCGAACGCTCGAGACCGTGCGCGGAGCCGGCTACCGGTTGCGCGCCGCCTGACGCGGCGCGTCGCCGTCACCCCGGCGAGCAAAGGGTTGGGCCGATTTCGACACCCTGCTCCCGCAATCGGCCCAACCGCGGTGAGCCGGCATCACGCCGTCGGTAGTACGAGTGTCGCGCGCGCGCCACCCTCGGCGCGGTTGGCGACGGCCGCGCGGCCTCCGTGGGCCCGCGCGATCGCATCGACGATCGCGAGCCCGAGCCCACTGCCGTGGCCGTTGGCCCCATGTGACGCGTCCGCCTGGCTGAAGCGCTCGAACGCGCGCGCCAGGAACTCCGGCGGGAAGCCGGGTCCGTCGCCCTCGACGACCAGCGCGATCCCGTCGTGCGCCGTAGCGCCGCGGAGCGTGATCGCGCCCTCGCCGTAGCGGACGGCATTCGCGATGAGGTTGTCCAGCGCCTGCCCGACGCGGTCGGCATCCGCATCGAGGACGGCGCCGCCCTCGATCTCGATGCAGACCTCGAGCTTGCGGCCGGCCAGCGACGCCGCCGCGCGGTTGCGCTCGGCCGCTTCCTCGAGCAGATCCTGCAGCTCGAGAGGCTCGCGCCGCAGCGACAGCTCGCCCTGATCGGAGCGGGCGAGCACGAGCAGATTCTCGGCCAGCCGCGACAGCCGCTCCCCGTCGCCCAGCGCGCCCGCGAGCGCTTCACGCAGCTGCCGTGGATCGTCGCCCGCCGAGCGCAGCGCGACCTCCAAGCGCGTGCGCAGGACGGCGACCGGCGTGCGCAGCTCGTGGCTGGCGTCGCTGACGATGCGCCGCTCGTGCTCGAGCGCGCGATGCATGCGGTCCAGGAGATCGTTCAGGGTCCGTGCGAGGCGGTCGAGCTCGTCGCCGGTCCCCGGCGTCGGCAGACGGTCGTGGCGGTCGGACTCGCCGATCGCCGCCGCCCGGGCGCGCATCCGCTCGACCGGGCGCAGCGCGGCTCCGGCGACGAGATAGCCGACAAGGCTCGCGAGCGCGAGCGCGGCCGGCATCATGATCGCCAGCAGCCACGCGAGCCGGTGCAGCGACCGCTCACGCTGGCGGCGGGACTCGCCGATCGCCGCAACCCGGCCCGCCGACAGCTCGACCCCGCGTACGCGCACACCGTCGTCGTCGTTGACGACCGGCGGTGCGATCACCAGCGACGGGCGACCGGCGACGCTGCGAGCCTGAACTGACGTCAGCAGGCGGCTGCCTCGGGCCTGGCGACTCGTCGCTTCGAGACGGCCGTCGCTCGCGTAGATCTGCGCCAGCGCCTCCCCGGACAGTGCGAGCAGCTGGTCCGGTGTCGAGTCGCGACGCTCGAGCGCTTGGAGCGTACGGCCGCGGTCGATGAGGTCGCTGTCGACGCGGCGATCGAGGTCGCGAGCGAACTCGATGTGGATCATGACGGCGGTCGCGCCGAGCACGATCGCGATCGCCGAGCTGAAGGCGAGCGTCAGGCGAAGGCGCAACGGCCACGGCCGACGGAGCTGTGGGAGGCGAGCGCGGGCCATGAGTCGATGCTGACAGGCTCGCGCACGCCGATGAGCGCACGATGAAACCCGGCCGCCGCCGCGCACGCTCAGCAAACGCCCAGCTTGGACTCATCGCAGATTCATCTCGCCTGCCGAAAGTGACCCCAGCGTCACTTCCAAGAAGGAGTCATGAGACACGATGTCAGCCACCCTCTCCCCACCCCGGCTCGGACGTTCGGACCGTCCCTTGCCCACGGCGGCCGCGAGCTCGCGGGATCTCGAGCCGGGCCTCGTCGCCGCCGTCCGCGAGGGCGCCGTGCGCGCCACGGTCGCCGCCGGCCTGGCCGCGATCGCCGCCATCCACGCCGTCGACGCCGTCGGCAAATGGACCGAGACCCGCTACATGTTCTGGATGTACATGGCCGCCATCGCCGCCGCGATCGTGGTCGCCGGCGCCGTCGTGTTCACGCGCTCGCGCTTGGCGCTGCTCGCGGCCGCCACCGTCGCGGGAAGCGTCCTGCTCGGCTTCGTCATCGACCGCACCGTCGGCATGCCGAACGCGACCGGCGACATCGGCAACTGGACCGAGCCGCTCGGTCTGACCTCGATGGTCGTCGAAGCAGCGACGATCGCCGTCGCGGCCGGCGGCCTCGCGTTGCGCGGGATCGCCCGCGGGGCGACGTCATGAGGCGCCGTCTCGCGCTGCTGGTCCTACCGGCCGGCTTCGCCCTGCTGGTCGCCGGCTGCGCCTCGAACAACAAGCCGACCGCGGCCGTGAAGGCACCGAACCCGGCCGCGTCGTCGGCGGCCGCGTCCGTATCGGCGTCGTCAGGCCAAGTCACGGTGTCCACGACCGAGTACGCCTTCGCGCCGATGGCGATCAAGGCGAAGGCCGGCAAGCTGAAGATCACGCTCGAAAACAAGGGCAAGATCCCGCACGAGCTCGTCTTGTTGAAGACCGCCTCCGCGGCGAACGCGCTGAGGGTCGCAGGCGCGGGACGAGTCAGCGAGAAGGCATCGGTGGGCGAGGTCTCCGAGACCGCGGCCGGCACGACGAAGTCAAAGACGCTCGACCTCAAGCCGGGCAACTACCTCTACGTCTGCAACATCCCCGGACACTACGGCGACGGCATGTACGGGACGCTGACCGTCACGTAGCTTCGGCCCGCTCATCGCCCGGACGAGTGGTCCCGCGGGGGATCACTACGCTCCGGGCGATGGAGCCTCCTCGCGGCACCGGGGGTCGTTCCCCGGAACCCGGCTGGTACGACGACCCGGCGGGCTCGCCCAGCCTGCGCTTCTGGGATGGCCGGCGCTGGACGGACGCACTGTCCTCCGCCGTCCCGCCGGCCTCGCCATCCAACCGCCGCGACGACTCGCGGGGCTGGGCGCTCGCCGCCCACCTGTCGGCCCCGCTCGGACTGTTCTTCGCGCTGCCACCGGTCGGCCCGCTCGTCGTCTATCTCGTCAAGAAGGACGATCCGTTCGTCCGCCGTCACGCGGCCGAGGCGCTGAACTTCAACCTCTCGATCCTGCTCTACCTGCTCGTCGCGGGTGCGATCACGCTTGCGCTGCTGCTCGTCGTCGTCGGGATCTTCCTCATCCCGGTGATCGCAGCCATCGCCGTCGCCTGGATCGTCTGCATCTGCATCGCGGCGATCCGCGCCGGGCAGGGGGCTGAGTACCGCTATCCACTGACGATCCGCTTCATACGCTGACAGACGGGATCGTCTCCGGCTCTACCTCACGTCGAGCCTTAGTGTTACCAAGGCTAGGGCTCAAGTCGAGCGTTATCTGAGGAAGGGCGGGATTTCTATCTCGTCGTCGCCGATCTGCAGCGACGAGCGCTGGCGATCGTCGATGCGCGGGCTGCGATCGCGCGTCCGTGCCGTCGTGCGCGTCTCCTGCGCGGCGGTCCGCGGGCGCGCGCGGCCGTGATCGAAGCCGGTCGCGATGACCGTCACGCGAACCTCGTCGCCCTGGGACTCGTCGATGACGGCACCGAAGATGATGTTCGCGTTCGGGGCCGCGGCCTCCTTGACGATCTCCGCCGCCTCGTTGACCTCGAACAGCCCAAGCTCGCGGCCGCCGGTCATGTTCAGCAGGATGCCGGTCGCGCCCTCGACGGACTCCTCGAGCAGCGGGCTCGAGATCGCGATCCGCGCCGCCTCGGCCGCACGGTTCTCGCCGCTGGACGTGCCGATGCCCATGAGCGCCGAGCCGGCGTCCTGCATGATCGTGCGGACGTCGGCGAAGTCGAGGTTGATGAGGCCGGGGATCGTGATGAGGTCGGTGATGCCCTGGACGCCCTGGCGCAGGACGTTGTCCGCCTCGCGGAAGGCGTCGAGCATCGTCGTGCGGCGCTCGACGACCGACAGCAGCTTCTCGTTGGGGATCACGATCAGCGTGTCGACGACCTCGCGCAGCCTGGCGATTCCCTCTTCGGCCTGGCGGGTGCGCTGGGTGCCCTCGAACTCGAACGGCTTCGTGACGACGCCGACGGTGAGCGCGCCGATCTCGTTCTTGGCGATCTCGGCGATGACGGGCGCGGCGCCCGTGCCGGTGCCGCCGCCCTCGCCGGCGGTGACGAAGACCATGTCGGCGCCCTTGAGCGCCTCCTTGATGTCGTCGCGCGACTCGGCTGCCGCGCCGAAGCCGATCTCCGGGTTGGCGCCGGCGCCGAGGCCCTTCGTCAGGTCGTGGCCGATGTTGAGCTTGATGTCGGCATCGGTCATCTGCAGCGCCTGGGCGTCCGTGTTCGCCGAGATGAACTCCACGCCACGCAGACCCGCGTCGACCATGCGGTTGACCGCATTGGTACCGCCGCCGCCTACGCCGACGACCTTGATGACCGCGAGATAGCTGCTGCTGGATTCCATGAGAAGGCGTCCGACCCTTGAGTTAGCGTTGAGAGATTTCGGCTCTCCGGACCGTTCCTGCGCAAACCACAGTAAGCACGGGCTAGAACTCGTGTCAACGCGAAGTCTACTCTCGCAACTTCCGTTGCAGAACTCGCGACTCTCGACCTGTGCAGGAGAAACGTGTTTTCGCTGCCTTCAACCTAAAGTAGAACCTGAGACTATCGCGGTTTGGGGCTGATAGCCACCGGCGACCGGTCGCTCCGGGATCCGCAGGTCGACATAGCTCGCGCCCTGCGTCCCGCTGTGCGCGAGCACCTGCGCGGCGGCCACCCACTTGGCCCGCAACCGCTCGCCTCCACCGAAGTAGAGCTTCGGCCCGTCCTGCACCGTCGCCGCTAGACCACGAGGCCCGCGGTAGACGCGCTCGACGCGCTTGCGCAGCGCGGCCGGCGCGGCGACGACGACCTCGATCGCGTGCACCGTCGAGGGGTCCGTCACCCGCTTGCCGCTCGGCATCGTCTTCACGCCGACGACCGGCAGGCCCTTCGCCGGGCTCCCGCGCAGCAGCGTCCCGTCGAACGCCACGGCGAGCCGATCGGAGCCATCGCCGCGTTGCAGCGCGGCGACCGGCTCGTAGGCGTTGACGACGATGCGCAGTCGGTGCGGGAAGTCCGTCGTCGTGCGCAGGCTGCGCACGACTGGATAGGTGGAGACGGCCTCGCGCAACGCGCCTTCGTTGACCGCAAGGGTGCTCATGCCAACTGCGGCGTCAGTCAGCGCGGCACGGATCTCACCGGCCTGGCGGCCGCTCAGTCCGCTGACCGCAACGTCGTTGACGCGCACGAGGGAGCTTCCACGCAGCCACCATCCGAGGGCGGCGAGCGCCGCGAGGAGGACGGCTGCCACGAGGACGACGCGCACGCGTCGGCTGGCAAAGGCAGGCATCTGCAGAGGTTGTTCGGCGCACGGCCCGCGGCCCCTGCCCGCGTCGTCGCGGGTGCCATCCAGGTGGACGGCCGTCGACTCGCAGCGCCGGCGGGCTCGCCGCGTCGGCGCACCCCGAGTGACCGGGTCGCCGTCGCCCGCCCATGGTCATAGGCGGACGGCGAATAGCCTGCGCCGCGTGAGCGCTCCTCCGCCCCTCAGCGAGCTGACCACGTTGCGCCTCGGCGGCCCGCCGAGGCGCATCGTCACGGCGACGACCGAAGGCGATCTCGTCGCCCTCGCGCGTGACCTGGACGCGGCTGGCGAGCCCATGCTCGTGCTTGCCGGAGGCAGCAACGTCGTCGTCGCCGACGCGGGCTTCGTAGGGACGGTCATGCGCGTCGCGACGCGGGGCGTCGAGCAGCTACGGCGCAGCGACGGTCGCGTCTGGCTCGACGTCCAGGCCGGCGAGGAATGGGACGCCCTCGTCGTGTTCTGCATCGAGCACGGCCTGGCGGGGATCGAGGCCCTGTCGGGCATCCCCGGATCGGTCGGGGCGACGCCGATCCAGAACGTCGGCGCCTACGGCCAGGAGGTCGCGGACGTCCTCGCCGGCGTGCGCGCGCTCGACCGCACGACCGGCGAGATCCACGACCTCGACCCCGAGGAGTGCATGTTCGAGTACCGCTCGAGCGTCTTCAAGCGTGACCGAGACCGCTGGGTCGTCCTGCGCGTGAGCTTCGCGTTCGAGCCCGGCGAGGACTCCGAGCCCGTGCGCTACGCGGAGCTCGCGCAGCGCCTCGGCATCGACGAGGGAGCACGCGCGCCGCTGCGCGACGTCCGCGCCGCCGTCCTCGCACTGCGCCGCGGCAAGGGCATGCTGCTCGACCCGTCGGACCCCGACACGGTCAGCGCCGGCTCGTTCTTCACGAACCCGATCCTGCGCCGCCACGCCTTCGCCGAGCTCGTCGAGCGAGCCGGCGCCGAGCACCCGCCGCCGTCGTGGCCGACCTCGGACGAGCGCTACGTGAAGACCTCGGCCGCCTGGCTGATCCAGCGCGCCGGCTTCACGCGCGGCTACGGCGACCCGCACGGCATCGCGATCTCGTCCAAGCACACGCTCGCACTCACCAACCGCGGCGCCGGCACGACGGCCGAGCTCGTCGCGCTCGCGCGCGAGATCGCGGCCGGCGTGCGCGATGCGTTCGGGGTCGAGATCGTGCCCGAGCCGGTGTTCGTCGGTCACGACTGGAAGCCGTAGGCGCGGCACGGCATCTCGCCGCGGGGCCCCGGGCACCGGGCACCGTGCCCGTGCCGGTGTCTATAGATTGAGAGTTCGTGCGGAAACCGGATAGGACTCCGCGACGACGGCGCAGCGCGCTCCGCTGAACATGGGATTGGGCGGGTCACATCCTGAACGCTCCTGGGATGTTCTTCACGATGCGCCGCAACCTCGAAGACTTCGATGACCGCGATCTGATCGCTGCGTCTCGCGACGAGCCGGACGCTTTCGCCGTCTTCTATCGGCGCCACGTCGATCACGTTCTCGGGTTCTTTCTGACACGCACCGGTCGCGGAGAACTTGCGCTGGACCTGACGGCCGAGACCTTCGCGGCGGCGCTGGCATCGGCTCATCGCTACAAGCCAAGCGGCGCGCCTGCCGAAGCGTGGCTGTACGCGATCGCGCGGCACAAGCTCGCTCACGTGCGGCGGCGTGGTCAGGTCGACGAGCGCGTCCGCCGCCGGCTGCAGATGGAGCCGATGGGTTTCGAGGACGCTGATCTGGAGGCGGTTGAGCGCCGCGCGGCGACCGGTCACACCTCGCTGATGAAGCGCCTCGAGGAGCTACCCAAAGACCAGCGGCGCGCCGTTGGACCGCACATCATCGAGGAACGTGACTACGACGACATCGCCAGCGAAATGCGGTGCTCGTCCTCGGTGGTGCGCAAACGCGTGAGCAGAGCCTTGCAGGCCCTGCGCTTGAACGATGAAGGAGGAGTGCTCGATGGCTGACGTGGTGGATGCACTGGAACTCGAGTTGCTGCACGCAGCAACACGGTTGCGCGATCACCGCCGCCGGCACAGCTGGCAGTGGTTTCTTGGGGTCCGTCGGCGGCTGCTGCTCGCCGGCGCCGCTGCGGTGGTCGTGGGAACCCCGGCGCTGGCTGCGGTCACCGACACATGGCCGGGCTCGAACGCTCCGCGTGAAGCGAGCGCGCCACGTGTCCAGTTCCCGGTCAGCAGCCGCGACGCCGACAGGCGACTGCGGAGCGCTTTGGCCGTCTTGCGCCAGCCGCGTTCACCCGCCGACGATCTGCCCGCCGACGCATCGCTGCCGCCCTTGGCGTCAGGTGTCCGCCTGAAGGCGGCGCGACAGTTGCGCGCCACACCGGACGGGGCGGCGTATCTCGTTCCGGTCGACGCCGTGCTCAGCAAGCCGCTTCAGGTCGCACAAGGTGCTGAACGCTCGGGGCCAAGCGGCGTTTGCCTGGCGTCAACCGGGAAGGCGCCTGAGGCGTTCTCCTGCGTGGCCACCGGAACGCTGCTGGATGAGGGTGCCGGCGTGATCGGTCAGCTTGGCGCGTGCGCCCCGGGGGGTTCACCGGGCGCCATCAATATGCAGCTGCTCGTGGTTGACGGGGTCGCGGATCTCACGGCAACCCTTGATGACGGCGGCTCTCGCCCACTCGTTGTCAGCACGAACCTTGTCAACGAAACATTCGACCAGGACAACTCGCCGACCGAGCTGCGCTGGAGCTACGGCGGCCAAGCGCATGAACGCGCGCTCGTGGCCCCGCCCGGCGGATGTCAGGTCGACCGCCGATGACCCGGGCGCGTCGAGGAGCCAAGGGCTGGGGCCTGGGGCATCCATTCTCCAGGCGGCACCGTTCTGCTGCGCGGGGCCTGCCAACGGACCTAGGACTGCCGTGGTCGGACCGAGATGCCACAGCTCCGCTTCGGACGACGAGCAGTCGTCGCCGGCGCCTCCCCGCGATGTGAGCTGCGGGCGCAGTCAGTCGTAGCGGCCGAGGTCGGCGTCGAGCCGGCGCGCGTCGCGTCGTCGAGTCGCGCCGTCTTGGCGCCGCTGATGCCGGCCGGAGAGCGTCTGCGCCAGCTCGGCAGCAGCAGCGCGAGGCCGTCGGCGACAAGCGCGAGCAGCCCTAGCGGGACCGCATCGGCGGTGATGCCAAAGCCGTGTGAGTCGGCCAGCGCGAGCACGTCGGTCGTATACACGCGAACGAGCTCTGCCTTGATCTGCTGCTTGTCGAGGCCCTTAGTTGCGTGACAAGCTCGCTCTCCAGGTCCATTCCGGCAGCCGGATCGTCGAAATGCCCGCGAACGAGCGGTAAACCACAGTTCAGCGGCCCGACCATCGCGGCCGCTGCTCGTTGATGCACGATGACGGCGGCCATGGGAATCTCCCCGTAGACGGCCATCGGAATTCCCCGCTGGCGGTCATCGGATCTCCCCATGGGCGGCCACCGGATCTCCCCACGATCTTGTCCTGATCGGCCTGTAGGCAGGCGTGCTTCGTGTTT
>JBBSNY010000045.1:0-25913 GCA_038260305.1 Solirubrobacterales bacterium | reverse complement strand
TACGGCCTCAGGGCTCCGCGACGACAGCGCGGCACCCACCACGGCGGGGAGAACCAGTGGCCGCCAGTGGGGAGAAAACGTGGCCGCCAGCGGGGAGAACCGATGGCCGGAAATGGGGAGAAACCGATGGCCGTTGACAGACTCGTCGCGGAGCACGCCGCGCTTGCGACCGCGCTCGGCTGCGAGGACGCCACGCCGAGCGAGTGGGCCTGCTGCCGCTTCGCTGCCAAGCTGCGCGCGTACAAGCCGCTGCTGACGGCCTGCATCGACGCCGTGACCGCCCGCCTGCACGACGCGCATCCTGAGATGGGCGCGAACGTCGCGATCGACGGCTCCGACCTTCCCGCGTACGCCAACGGGCAACGGTTCCTGTCCAAGAACGGGCCGGAACGCAAGACCTACTCCGATCCCGATGCATCGTGGGGGCACCGCTCCGCTGTCTCGACGCGCAAGGGAGGCGGCTACTACGGCTACAAGGTTCACGCCGCCGTGTGCGTCGCTACCGGCCTGCCGCTCGCATGGACCGTCGAGACGGCGAAGGCAGCCGAGACGACGTTTGCGCTCGGCCTGATCGACGCGGTGCGGGCGCGCGGCTTCGATCCGCGCACGGCGATCATGGATAAGGGCTACGACAACGGCCCGATTCACGACGGCTGCATGGATCGCGACATCTGCCCGGTCACGCCGCTGCGCCAGACCGGGCGCGTCAAGGCCGGGGACGCGAACGCGCCGTGCTGCGAGCACGGCGAGTGGACGTTCGCCGGGACCGACTACAAGCGCAAAGCGACCAAGTGGCGCTGCCCCACGGGCGAGTGCGCGCCCAAGTCGGTTTGGGTCAAGGCCGACCGGTTGCACCCGCTGATCCCGCGCCACACGAAGCGGTCCAAGGCGCTGTACAGCAGCCGTGGAGCCGTCGAGCGGGAGTTCGGACGGCTCAAGCACGAGTGGGCCATGCTGCCGTTGCGCGTACGCGGAATCGAGCGCGTGCGCCTTCACGCCGACCTCACCGTCCTCGCAAAGCTCGGATGCGCACTCGCCAAAGCTCGCTGACGTGACCGCTCGCGTGCGTATGGTGACCGACCCCCAGGCCGCGCTAACGGCCTGAGGGTTCCGGTCAACGCAGCACTACATAGGAGGCCCCGTGACAACACACGGAACCCCCGACTACCACTGGCCAGGTTCGCCAGTGTGCGACGAAGGCGAATACGCCTGCGTCGACTCTGACGGACGCTTTCTGAGCGTCCGTCATTACCCCGCCGGTTGCGCTTTCCCCGTTCTGCGGGAACGCGGCAGTCGGTACGTGCGTATCGGCCTTCCAAGGGCCATTTCGCTGTAGTCGGTCCCGGAGCCGTCGCGGTCCTCCCCAACGGGGGATCGTGGCGGCTCCGGCTGTTTGCCGGGGCAAGCTCATGGTTTCGATGGCCTGCCGCGCCTGTCCGTCGCGGCAGGAATAGGCTCCTGCGGGTAGATTCCGGTTGCGCCTCGCAACGTAGCGCAACGATCGGCGCGAAGTTGGGTAGGCTAACCAAATGAGCCCAAAAAACTGGTGGATTTGCAGGTCTTTTAGTTTCGCCAAACCCTCCTAGGTGAGCCGTGCCGAGCAGCGTCTACCTAGGTGTCAAGGCCGTTCCTCGTCCAAACCAGCACTCGTGATCGCGGGCCCTCGGCTTCTGCTCGTACTTCCACGGGGCAGCAGCGGTAAGGCTCGCGGACTTAGACGCCGGCGCGGGCTACGCTCGCCTATGCCGACGTCGCGCTGACCATCTGCATGACCTAGCGCTCGTGTGCGCGAACTGCCACCGGATGTTGCACCGAGGCAACCCGCCGCCGGCGATGGAGGGGCTGCGCGACATGATCGCCGCGACGCAGGCCGCGGCCGAGGCACCTAGATGGGCTCGACGCCCAGCAGGCCGGGCAGTCGCTGCTCCAGGTCGGCGTGGCCGTGCTTGAGGCCCCACTCGCTGATCGTCCCGCGCGATTGGAAGCCCACGAAGGGCGCGACGACATCAGGCGGTAGGGCCAGACCGAGGTAGGCGGCGGGCCCGTCGCTGGTGACGTTTGGCCAGGTCGCATCGACCACGCCACCCTCCAGGTCGACGCACCAGGCGTGCGTCGTGCCCCAGCCCTCGTCGCGCACCATGGCCGCGTAGCCCTCGTAGTACGTGAACCGCTCCGGCTGCTCGGTGGCCAGCGTGTAGGAGTTCAGGTAGCAGCAGCGCGGCTTCATGACCGGCACGTCGTCGGGCAGCGCTGACGGCTCGAACGCCCGACCGTACTTGAGCAGCATCCGCACCCACCAGTCGTGCCCCATGCCCTCGCCGGCGAGAAACGCGCGCAGCAGGTCGCCGTGGTCGAGCTGCTGAAGGTGGTGAGGCGGCGGAACATCCACGACTCGTTGTTGTAGCGGACCCGGCAGCAAGCGCCTTCGGTCTCCGCTGCCGCTTTCCACGGCGTCCTTGGACAACCGTGGGTAGCGGCGCAGCTTCTCGTTGCGCGACTCCCGCGCCGCCCGGGCGAGCAGGTCGTTGGTCATCAGCACGTCAAACAGCTCCAGCGCGTCATCGACGGCCTTGGCCTCCAACGAACGGACGGTCGCGACGAGCGTCGCGACCCGGCGTGGCTCGGGATGACGACCCAACGCCGTCGCCTTCGCCGCCATCCCATACCGGGCCAGCGCGACCACCCGCCGATGCGGGACCGCGCTCACGTCAACGCCGCCCAACCCCAGACCAGCGACGTCGGACACGCGGCGAAGCGCCCGGACCATCCCCGCCCCCGACGTCACGGTCTCGGCCTTGCGCAGCCGATCAAGCTCCGAGCGCCGCGCGTCGTCGGGCACGACCAGCAGGCCGCGCAGCCGCCGCGCCTGCCCTCTGCTCGCCGACTGCGCGAGCTCGGCCCAGACAGCAGCGTCGCGGCGTCACGCTCACGCGCGACGAGCCTGGCCAGCGTCGTTACGCCCGGCAGCAACACCTGGCGCTCACGCAGCCGACCGACGGCGCCGTTGAAGACGGCGACCGAGGCCCTCACCGGCTGTCCACGCGCGGTCGTCGACCCGAGACCGCGAGCTCGGCCTCCGCGTCGACGAAGCTGCGGTAGCCGACCTCCCGAGCGATCTCCCACTGATGCTCCAGCCGCGTCTTCTCACGCTGCGTGTACGTCGCCATGCTCGCCGCGGCGACGTCGAGCTGCCCCGCGATGTACTCGACGACGTCGCCCGGAACGTCAGCGGGATCAGCGAGGAATGCGCCAACGAAGCGGACGGTCGCCAGCTGCACCGCGAAGCCGAGCCGGTTGTGATCGCCGCGGCGACGACCGACGAGACCCGGATCATCCCCGTCGAGGAAGAAGAAGCGCTCCAGCCGCAGCCGTGATGGCACCCCGGCGAACCGGCCGTACGCGCCGGCCTGGGCATCGGTGAGGAACACGACCGGCACGCCGGCTCAACGTACCGACCGGCGTCCCCAGGTGCTTAGCGCCGGATCTCGTTCCATTGTTCCTCACGGACCGTGTCGAGCTCGATCGCGCCATCACCGGCTTCCGACGCGCCGCTCGGCGCGGGCACGATCGGTGAGCCCGTGATCGACCGTGGCCCTGCTCGCGGTGAGTCGCCCTCCCCGCACCAGCGCTGCCCCTTCGCTTCACAGCTCAGAAGTCGCTGGTGGGGCGATCGTCAGGTGGCTTAGGCCGTCGCCGGAGGAGTGCGTAGCGTTGCGGATACGGCGTTCACGGCTTCGCGCGCGACGCTCAACGTGAGCCCGTAGGCCGCCTGGTGGAGCATCTCGGCGCCGGTGGCTGCGGCGCCCGCCGTCGGATCGGTCATGGTCCCGAACGATGGGTCCCGCATCCATTCCAGAAGGGTTGGCTGCGGCGGCATGATGCTCGTTTGCACTGAGTCGACGAGCTCTTCGTTGTCGGTCTGGGCGTCCATGTCCGCGAGTCGCTTCACCGCGAGGCCGACGGCCTCGTCGGCAAGGTTCACGACGAGCCTTGTCTCGCCGGGCCATCCGGATGTTCGCACGAGGCTCGCGGCGACTCGCCCAGTGCCGCCGTATGTGAGGAGTGCTGCGGCGCGGGCCGACGCGAGCATCTCGTCGGCGTCGTCGCAGCTGGCGGGCGCGGCATCCGCGCGCCATCCGAGACGCGCCAGCTCCGCGTGGGCCGCTTGGGGCCGTTCGGCGATCTCGAGGGGGGACCAGGCGTCCCAGGAATGCGTTGTCGGGATGTCGCTGATCGCGCCGCCGGCGGCGTCTTTCGGCGGTGGTCCAAGCACTGACCAGAGCAAAAGGCATGCGGCGATGACCGGTTCGAGCAGGACGTGTTCGGCGAAGGCCAGGAGCGAAGAGGCTTCGTCGACGGGCACCTCGAGGTGTGCGAGTTCGGGCCAGTGGGCTGAGAGGACGCTTAGGAGGCGGACCGGCGTGAGCTCGAGATGCTGGACGATGGCGTTTCGCGCCATCCGGCGACGATCCTTTTTGGGGGACCCGGTGAAGGTGTCGAGTTCGCAGGCGCAACGGCGCGCCAGGGCTGTGGCGCAGTGGCGCGCCACGGTGGGCGCTTGCGGCGGCCAGTCCACTGTCGGCAGTCGACCGACCCAGTATCTCGCCATGAGGAGGTAGAGGTCTTCGTCGGACAGCCGCGAATCGTGCGCGGCGCGCAGGATCATCAATTCGAGCAGCGCGAATTCGTCGTCGTCGAAGCCGCCGTCGAGTAGATGGACGGGGACGCCGGCGTGTGCGACGCGCACAGTCCACGTGGCGTCGGCGGTCGGCTCCGTCATGGGAATCCCAGATGTCCGCCGCCGTCGGCGGTGCCCTGCGGCCCTGCCGGCGCGTCGGTGATAGGGGCGGCCGCGTTGGTGCAGGGTTCACGCTCGGCGGTCGCGGGCGAGGGCCGGTCCAACTCTTCGGCGTGGTGTGCCGCCGCGCGGCGGCGGGCTATGGTTCGCGCGTGCGGCGGTGTCCGCTGGGATCCGGCGAGCCCGGCGGTTGAGCTGCCGGGCCGTTCCGTGAGCTGGGTGATGCCGCTTGCGCCGTCGGTCACGGATCGGTCGGGTCGGGGTTCGAGAGCTGGCCTGTGATCTCGGCGTGCAGCCGCCAGGCGCGGTCGGCGTCCGCTTCGGTCGGCGGGTCGCTGGGGTCTGGGTGGTGGGCTCGCTGCGAGAGCTTCGCGAGCGTTCTGGCTTTGGCGGACACTGCGGCGGGGATGACTTGCTCGGCGGCGGCGTCGTGGCCGAGGCAGTTGAGGACGGCGCGGTCCTCGAAGGACCGGTAGGGGATCGGCGGGCGGCCGCCGCCGTCGGCGATCGACTCGCCCCGCCGGCGGTTGAACTCGTCGAGCCACGCTGGACCGTCCTGGCGTTCGAGGACACTCCGCAGGCGCTCGCGGTACGCCTCGGCGGTTGCGGCGACCGCCTGCTGGATGACCAGCGCTGCGGGCAGACGCTGGGTCCGCGGTGCCACTGTCTGATGCGGACGGCTCTGGGCGGGCTGGGCGCGCTGCGGTGCTGGACGCAGCGGCGCGGCGGCGCGGGCCGCCGGCGGGGCGGGTGGGCCTGGCGGTGGCGCGAGTTCGGTGCTTGCGACGTGCAGCGGGTCGGCGCGCGGCCGCCTCCTGCCGGTGTCGGGGTCCAGGAAGCGGGCGCGGATGGCTTCGCCGATGGTGACGCAGAGCCACAGAAGCGCGCTAACCGCGATAAAGATCGCGATGCCGACTGGCGCAAGGTTGCTTGCCGGCTCGTCGGCTCCGGAGGACGCGAGATCGGTCGTGCGGATCGGGCTGGGGGTCTGCGCGAGCGGCACTGCCGCATCTCGGCCGCTGCTTCGGTCGGCCATGAGGTTGGGGGTGGCGGGGCGGGACGTGCTCGCGGCTGCCGGGTGGCCCGCGATCGTGGACGCGGCTAGAGCGGCTGCCGCGACGATCGCGGCGCGCGCCGCCGGCCATCGCATGCACCAACTCGGGCGCTGCGCCGTCTGAACTCGCAGGTGGACAGTTAAGCGCGCTGGGGCCGCGTGCAGGCAGGGGGCGGTGGCGGCCGCGCACGGCTTAGGCGCCCCGGCGTATCCGCCTCCGTCGGCCCGGCTGGGGTTCGGGGCTCGTTGCGTCGCGCCGGTTGGTTGAGCGGCGGCGCTGGAGCCCGCGGCGACGTTGCAGCCTCGGCCGCGGTGTGCGGCTGTGTGGGCAGCGGGGCGGCGGCGCCGCTTGGGCTGGACCTCGTGGAGGGTGGGTGTTTCAGGCCGCGGGCCGTCGTCGGAGCCGTCGGGTCCGCTCGGCGCGTCAGCGCGTTTTTCCCGTCCGCACAGCATTAGAGGACATATATAGCCTGTCAGGGTTGGGCGTGCGTTGGCAGGTTGGGCCTGTGGCCGATCCGACGTCCGACCAGCACGCTCGCCTAGGCGCTGCGCTGCGCGCGATTCGCAAGGAGAAAGGCCTGACGATCGAGGAGGCGGCGGGGGATGCCGGCCTGAACCCTCGGTATCTCGCGGGCGTCGAGCGCGGTGAGATCAACATCGCCGTGACCAACCTGCTCAAGGCGATCCATGCGCTGGATTCAAGTCTCGCGGCGGTGGCCAGTCGGGGTGGGCTCTGATCGCGCCGCGGCAGGCTTGCTCGTGTTGATGACGCGGGCAGCCCAGATTGATGCGCGTGGTGTCCGATCGGCGCCTCGAGTAAGCCCTCGTAGATTGCCGCGAAGGCGGATCGCGCGGATGTCGCTTGTTGTCGCGGTCGCGTTCACGGCGCCGCTCGGCGGCGATCGCGTCAATAGCGGCCGTCGCGGCTGGGCAGGGAGGCCCGCACCGTCTAGCAGAGCTGGGCGGCTGCGTCCGCCGTCGGCCACGCTGAGCCGCGGAGCGCTTTCGCGGCGCTGTGTCGATGCCAACGTCGGGAGTCCGGCATCCGAGCGGAGCCATATCCTCGCCTCAGCGATGGGTGAATCAAGGTGAGTCGTAGCCGGAAGTACACGGTTGTTTCGATGTTCTCCGGATCGGGGGGATTTGACCTCGCCGTGGAGCTGACGAACGCGTGCCGCGTGGTCTGGGCGAACGACAACGACGCTGCCGCCGTCGAGACCTACCGGCAGAACTTCGACTCCCCGATCGTGCTGGGCGACGTGAGGCGGATCGACGTCCCGAACGTCCCGTGCGACATCTTGATCGGCGGCCCTCCGTGCCAGGACTACTCCGTGCTGTGGCTGCACGAGGGTGTCAGGACGTCGCGCGGGGCGTTGTACATGGAGTTCGTGCGCTTCCTCGCCGAGCTGCAGCCCAAAGCGTTCATCCTCGAGAACGTCAAGGGGCTGCTGTCCGCGAACGCCGGGGAGGCCTGGGCGCTGGTCAGATCGGCATTGAAGGCGCCTACCCGCGCGATGGAGATGCCGGGCCCGCACCACTACTACGACCTGTCGGTGAAGGTCGTGAACTTCGCCGATCTCGGGGCGCCGCAGATGCGCGAGCGGCTCGTCGTCATCGGCACACGGCGCGACCTGCGCCTCCCGGCCGTGGCGATTCCGCGCCCGTTCCTGGGCTGCCACCGGACGGTGCGCGACGCGCTCGAGGTAGAGCCGCTGCCGCCTCTGGGCGAAGCGAATCACGATCTGCATGCCGACGCCCCCGACGTGGTCGAGCGCCTGAAGCTCATCTCGCCTGGCGGCAACTACGCGGACATTGAGGAAGGTCACCGCCTCCGTGTGAAGGGCCTGATCTCGCACGTCTACAGGCGTCTTCATCCGGACTTCCCGAGCTACACGATGGTCGCGGGCGGCGGCGGCGGATCGATGGGCTACCACCACGTGGATCCGCGCTCGCTGACCAACCGCGAGCGCGCACGTCTTCAGACGTTCCCCGACTCCTTCTTGTTTGCCGGCTCGATCCGCGAAGTGCGCGCACAGGTCGGCAACGCGGTCCCGCCTCAGGCGATGATGCACGTAGTCGAGGCGGTCGTGGCGACCCTGTCGGAGTTCGGTGTCGCCGGCTCCGGCGTCGCTGCGGCGCGCCAGCGGTCGAGATCGGTCGCGGAAGCAGCATGACGCCGCTGGCTCACGTCAATCCGACCGTCGACGCGCTCAACCGGCTCTCGATCCTTCAGGCGCACCAGGGCGGCGCCTACCGCGAGCATTCCGCTGAGTCGCGCGCCGTGCTCGGCGAAGACATCGAAACCGCTGCGCAGGCCACCGTGGATCGGTGGGTGCGCGGACGATCGTCGGGCGTCCTGATCTTGACCGGGAATGCCGGCACCGGGAAGACCGCTCTCGCCGAGGTGTTCTGCGCTGCGGCCGGCGTCGACGCTCCGACCGTCGACGGCCTGCGGGTGCTCGCCGACGGGCGCATGCTCGTGTGCAAGGACCTCTCGGGTGTGCCGGAGATGCGGCGCGGTGCCATCGTGGGGCAGGCCCGACGCATCATCGACGGCGAAGTTGAGGCGCTCATGCTGCTGTGCGCCAACGAGGGGGTGCTCACACCGCTGCTCGCCGAAGGGGAGCAGCTGCAGCTGCTTGTCGAGCAGGCTCTCGTGGAAGCGGTGGGAGCCGGGCCCGACGACAAGATCCTCGTACTCAACATGAACCGGCAGCGGTGGACGGGCGAACGGATCTGGCCGCGGCTGCTCGACTACGCAGTCGGTGAAGCCAAATGGGCGGCGTGCTCCGGTTGTCCGGTGTTCGAGCACTGCCCGATCCGCCGCAACGCCGCTGCGCTGCGGCGCCCGGAGCCACGAGAAGCGCTGCGCCACCTCATGCAGATCGCGTCCGCCGAGACCGTGGCGCCGCTGCGTGAGATGCTGACCGTCGTATCGCACGGTGTGACGGGCGGCGCAACGTGCGGGTCCGTGATCGAGCGCTACGACCGCGAGGGCCGCGGCGCGTTCACCGCTGCAGAGGCGTACTTCAACCTGCTCGTGGGCGGCGGACTCGCCGCCGAGGATGTCGAGAGCGTCCCAGTGTTCCGGGCGCTCGCGGCGATCGGGATCGGCGAGGCCACCGACCTCCAGGCCGATGCATGGCTGCGGGAAGCGCGGTCGTCGAGCGTCCCCGAGTCGGTCGCGTCCGCCGGGGGCTCCGACGGCGACGTGCACGCCCAGGTCCTCGTCATCCGCAAGACCTTGACGTTCGCGGAGGTGGGGGAGCTGATAACGGTCGACCCCGACCGCATCCGCGTCGAGGAAGCGCTCCGCGGGATGCTGGCAGCGGGAAGCGGACCTGGGTACCTCAAGCTCTGGCGCCGGCGGCTGTACTTTGAGGCCCACACGGCGTTCGGCGGGGCGCGCAGCGCCCTGGGTCGGCTATCGCACTACCGCAGCTTCGGGCTGATGCTGGGCACGATCGACGAGCTGAAATCAGGCCGCGAGCCGACGGGCGTGCGCAAGCGCCTTGTGCAGGGGCTCAACTTCCTGGGGGCCGGGATGCCGGCGTCCGCCGGTGAGCTGCACCTCCCCGACCCTGGCATGACGGCGGCCCGAGACCTGGGCTCGTTCCTGCCGCCGCCGCCGCTCGTGGTGTCGGGCAGCATTCCGATCGACCGCGTCCATCTCGGCCGCGAGCGCGCGCAGGAGCACGACCTGCTCGATCACGACGACATCCGGATCCGGATCACGGTCGAGCAGTCCGCGGGCTCGGCGCCCGGATCGATGATCGTGTCGCCGTCGTTGTTCGAAGCGCTCATCGGCGCGGCGGACTACTGCACGCCTCCAGGCCCCGACGCCCCCGAGTCCGCTGAGCTCGGACAGTTCTACGCCAGGGTGCAGAGCACCATCGATTCGTTTACGCAGATCAGGATTGCGGACGGTGGCGCGCTGAAGATCTTCTGCGAGCCCAACATGGATGAGGCCCTCGATGGCCGCTTCTGACCCGGCTGCGCCGCCCTCTGCGACCGCCAACGCCGTAGCCCGCCGGCTGTTCGTGGCCGCTCCGGACCGCGATGAGCGTACGCAGCAGGTCGCGATGGAGATGCTCCTGACGATCTCCCAGAACCAGGGCGTGGACTTCTCCAGCCAGAAGCCGAGAACTCCGCGGCGCGCCAACGTCCTGCTGCGGTCGCTCGCACTGGGGCATAACTTCCTGGCCGGCAAACCCCAGCTCGAGGCTCTCGGCGCGCGCCTCGCCGCCGGCGAGGACTTCTCCGGCAGCGAGAACCTCGGGCTTGTGCAGCAGTCGCTGCGCGCGCTCGTCGATTCCGACACCCTCAGAGGCGGCGCCGCAACGCACCTCATGCTGCCGGTGCACGACTCCCTGCTGTGGTACGACGTCCGAAGCCGGACCAGCAGCACCGCCGACCCCATCACGAAGCGGCGCGTGAGCAGACCCCTGCCGTACAGGCCACAGCGCGTCCTGATGCGAGGCACCGGCATCACGCTCGCTCGGCTGCTGCTGCACCCGCCCGACTACCTCGGCCCGGTCGCCGACGATGCGCGGCGCGCATGCGGTGCGATCACGAAGGCCTTGTCCGCGGATTCCCCGTTCGCGAAGCTCGGCACCGCGTTGAAGGACCCCGAAGACGCGGACCGCGCGATCATGGGCGACGAAGAGCTGGCGTCCTGGGACGCCGCCGCCGACCCGAAGCTCAAAGGGCTCGGCGAACGGCTGATTCGGCACGCCGTCGCAGTGATGGAGGACGACGCCCATCCCGCCCAGGTGCGGCTCCTCAACCTTCGCCGGGTCCTCGCGCTCGACCTCGCATGGCATCTGGCGCAGGCCTCGTGGACAGCCGCGGGGGTCCCGGAGAGCCAGAGGTACCTCCTGCTCTGCCACAGCCCGAAGGAACGCGCGGTCAATCGGGTGCGCGTCCTCAGCGAAGAGTCCTACCAGCTCAACCACCAGTTCATGACCCGGGCGGTCATCGCGACCATCCGCGAGACGATGGAGAAGCGCAGCAGCTCCGGCGCCGGCTGGGCCGACTTCTTCCTGGAGCGCAAACCGCTGAAACCCACGCCGAGCAGCAGGTACTTCGAGGAGCTGCGCAGCGCGATGGCCGCGGACCCAAACCCCGACTTCAGCGTGTACGCCCACAAGACCTTCGAGGCGCCCGGCGACGGCTACGTGCGGCCCGTGGACGCGTTCCGCGTGCTCCTAGAATCCTGCGGACTCCTGCTCGGCACCGGCAGATGGCGCTACTTCCGGCCGAGCCCCGGCCTTCTGACTGCTCTCGTCTCCGCTCGCCCTGGGCGGGCCGTCATGGACGCAGACGAGTTCCTGCGGTGGCTTCGCAGCGAATGGTCAATCGTGATCGGCGAGTACGAGGCGGCCGGCACACGGCTCGTCGACCGCGCGGAGGGCTCCGCGCTTCAACACAACCGCGAGTACTTCGAACGGGACCTCGTTCACAACGGCCTGGCGACCGCGCTGTCGGACCAGACGGTCATGGTCGGGATGAGGGTCTGATGAGCAAGCGCTTGGCGCACGCGCTGGTCCGCCTCGCCGACAAGGCCGCCGACGAGCGCCGCTCCGAGCGGGCGTTCCTGCGGATGGCCGGCGTGCCGGTCGAGGTGGCGTCCGCGATCGCGTCGGCCTGGACAAGGGACGCCGAGGGCTTCGCGCTGCGGGTCATCGCACCGCCAGGGCTCGACATGTCGGGCCACACCCTCGCCGCGGACGAAACGGCGACGTCCGTACGAAACGCCGAGCAGTATCCGCGGGGCGTACTCCAGGTCGTCTGCGAAGGCCAGCGCGTTCCGGACGGGCAGGGCGTCAAGGGTCTGAGGAGGATCGACCCATCGGAGCTGTTGGAGAGTGAGCAGGGCTTCTCGCTGCTCGCGTCGATCGCCCCCGCCGTCGACATCCGGGCCGTTCGCGAAGTCGGCGAAGCGCTGCGCGAGCTCGCCGTGTCCGATCGTCCGCCCGCGCTGCGCGTCGCCGGCTACCTCGACGCGGTCGCCCAGGGGAAGAGCGCATCGGAGGCTCTGCCGCTTCTCGGCGCGTTCGCCGACCCTCAAGGCTCGCTGAGCAAGCCGCGGTTGATGGACAACATCCGGCTTGCCGCGCAGCTGGGAGACCCCGACACCATTAAGAGCGGCGCCCTGCAGGACATCCGCGGCCGCGCCGAACGCGTCCTCGGCGGACCGTCGGAGGCCGAATTCGTCGTACGCCTGCTGCATTCCGACCCGGACCAGCTGCTCGAGCAGCTGTCATTTCAGCAGGCGTGGGAGATCCTGCGCGATCCGCCCGCTCAGGAGCTGCCCGACGCCGTTAAGGCCGAGCTGAAGGAGTTCCAGAACCGGGTTGGCGAGGATCCGGATGCGCTGTACGGCGTCATCGAAGGCCTGCTTGACGTAGCGGAGGAGCTGCGCAGCCGCGAGCGCCGCCAGGAAGCCGCGACGCAGCTGCTCGCATTTCACACCGACCGCGGTGAGCAGCAGGAGAAGGTGTTCCTCGATCAGACGTACAAGAAGCTGCTGGCGATGCGCCGCAACAGGCGGGTGTCCTCGCCGAGCATCGAACGGAGCCTCGTGCAGGCGATCGAGGGCCTGGTCGGCAAGCCAATCACGATCGAGATCCGCGAGCCCGCGCTTCCGCAGGTCATAGAACGCGAGATGCATGCGCGCGCAGTGCTGGCGCTGATGGCGCTGCGGATGCGCGCCGAACCCTTGTTCGCTGTACTGCGCGAACACGGAGTCGAAGTCGCCGGGGCCGCCGAAGCCGATCTTGACGACAGGGTTGAGGAAGCCGCGCCGATGCTCGGGACTCCGAGGACGGGCCTGTTCGGCCACGTCAGCCTCGCCGTCCGCGGCGCCGACCGCGGCGATGTCGTCGAGGTTGACTGGAGTCCGTCTCCGGAGGATCAGGCCCTCGTGCTGCTCAACGCCCGCTTCCTGAGCGGCGCCGGTCCGCGCCTCGTGGCCAGAGGGCCCGCCGACAACGAGCAGCTCGCGTGGAGCAACCTGGACGCGGACCTCCTGGACGACCCAGCGGCCGACGAAGTCGGCGCGGCGGCTGGCGGCGTCGCCGACAAGGGGTTCGATCCCGAACCGCTGGAGCGCTGGTGCAGCGAATGGCGGGCCGCGGTCGCCGCGTGCGAAGCGTCCGGCGAAGACGCGGCGGATCAGATAGACCGACTGTCGTCGTTCGGCTGCGTGTATTTCCCCGATGCCGACGCGCTGCTGCTCAGCCACCTGCATCCGCTCAAAGCGGAGTGGCTCGCCAACCGCACGAGGGCCTGGGTTGAGCTCCTCAAGCTCGCGTTGGGCGACGAGCCGCATCGGCTGCTGCTGCCGGCTGCGACCGAGCTCGCGTCGTCGAGCTCCAGCCAGTACCCCGCGTTCGTGCGCTACGGACCGAGCAGCGACCCGCTGCTCCCGGTTGCAGACGGAACGGTCATCAGCGTCTACGGATCGGGCGGCGCGCCGTCCAACATCGCACCGGCGCCGATATCCGCCGTCGAGCAGGTGCTCGACAAGCTCGTCGGCCTGCATCCCGAATCGCGCTCCCAGGTGCGGGTCGCCGCTCTGGGCGACCATGCGTGCGACCTGCTTCTGCGCGCCCTCGTCGGGAGGCTCGAGGTAGCGCGCCGGCCGTTCGAGCGCGCCGAGCTCACGTGCATCGGCGGCCGCCCGAGCCTCGACGCCCTCCGCGGGGCCGAAGCGCTTGAGCGCGCCGCCGCGGCGAAGACGATCGAGCTGCGGTACGTCGGCGGCGTGTCCGACCTGCCGACGCACCACGGCGCGCCCGGGGTGCACCTCGGCGTGGTGTCCGGCCTGGCGACCCGCAGCGGCCGGACAGTGAACATCGGCGACGCCGACGTCGACCTCCCCGACGGCGAGCCGGACCCCGTCTTCGCTCCCAAGACGTGGCTGAGGGCTGGGCGCCGCCGCGAGATCCTGCTATGTCCGCCGGGCGTAAGCGAGAACCTGCGCGCATACCTGCGGCTGCAGGCGGTCCACCGCGCCGGCTGGCGCCAAGGGTCCGCAGCGGTGCCTGTTCCGACGCTGAGCGTCGATGTCGGCGGCTTAAAGAAGGAGCTGGTCGCGATGCACGACTTTGCGCAGTGGGTGCTGACGATCGACCGCTACGCGGCCCGCGACACGCTGCAGCAGCTGCTCGGCGACACCGTCGCGATCCTCCATCAGGAGCGCCGCACCAGCGGTGCGGTCTCCGAGGGCCTCGTGATCAGCCAGAAGTCCGGGGGCGCCGCGGACAGGGCGATCGCCCGCGCTCTCGTCGCCACGGGCATCGAACCCGACGAGGAGTCCGCGCACGACCTCGCATGGCGGCTGCGGGCCAGCGCCTCTCGCGGCCACGGCGTGCTCGCGCTGCGCGCCGCGACGACCGGCTCGGGCATCAACGAGCTCATCGGCCACGTCGGGGGGTTCATCGAGCTGACCCGCCGCGCGTCGCCCCTGCCGTTTCCGGTCGCTAGCCGCCTCGTGTTGATCTCTCTCGACGAGTACCAGCACTGGTTCGGCCGGGGTCGCCGCGCCGATCTGCTCGTGCTCGCGCTCCCGTCCGACGGCCACGGCGAGGTGTGGGCGGCGAACGTCGAGGTCAAGACCGTCGGCCCCGGCGGCAACCAGCGGCAGGCGCGAAGCGAAGCGCGCAGCCAGCTGCAGGAGACGCTCAAGGATTCGCGCCACGCCGTTTCCCCCGACGGATCGCTGTTCTCGCGTATGTGGCTGAACCGCATCGTCGAGGCGGCCGTCGGCGTGGTGCGCGAGAACGGCGTCATGCTCACCGACGCTGAAATGGCGGCGTTGAATCGGTTCCGCGGGAGCGGTACCCCGAGCAGCGATTGGGGCGGCATCGGGCTGGTGTTCGGCGACGAGGATCTACCGCTCGAAACGCCTCAAGTCGTCGTTGGAAGCGACCGCTATCCGCTGTTTCTGCACGGCATCAAGCTTGACCGCGACCTGCTGCGCGATGCGTGCGGCGTGGACCCCGGCGATCTGAAGACGACCGCGGGGGCGAATGCAGCGCCGGCGTCATCGTCCAAGGACCGGCTGCGCGGCGTCGGAGCCAAGACGACGCCTGCGCCGCCCGACCTCGCGACGGCGCCGCTGCCGACCGAGATAGCTCCGGTGGTCGACGACGACGCCGGCGCCGGCGCGGGGGCCCGCGTGACGAGCGAGCCTGATCCGGCAGCCCGGGCGGATCGAGTTGATGCACCGAGCCGTCTGGACGTTCCGCTGCTCGGCGTAAACGCCTCGACGGGCGAGCCGGTGAGGTGGCGCGTCACCGGAGCGGGCGCTCTCGACAACGGGCACGTCGAGGTGTACGGATCGTCGGGGTCCGGCAAGACGCAGTTCGTCAAGTCGCTTCTCGCGCAGCTGCGGGCGATGGGCAGCAGCTTCACGGTGTGCGACTTCAAGGACGACTACGGGATCGACAGCCATGGCACGGACTTCCCGGCGGCCATCGGGGCCGAGCTGTTCAAGGTTGTGGAAACGCCGCTGCCGTATAACCCCATGGCGGGCCACAACTCGACGCAGCGCGAGATGCAGAGCTACTGCATCGAGCTGCGCGACATGATCGACATCGCGGCCAAGCAGTACGTGAGGATGGGGCCGAGGCAGCTTGGCAAGCTGCTTCACGCGCTCGAGGAGTCCTTCGAGTACGCCCGCGCAAACAACAAGAGTGAGCCAACGCTCGCCGACGTCGGCGCTCTGCTCGACGACGACCTCCGGGGCGTTATCGGCGATCTGTTCCGCTTCGAGTTCTTCGGCGCGGGCCCGCCGCTCGGCGACATCGTCGACCGCGAATCGATCCTGTCGTTCAAGGATGTGCCCGGCCGCGGCTTGACCGAGGATCTCCTCGTCGGATTCGTGCTCTCAGCGATCTACCTCAAGATGAACCGTGCGCCGGCCGTCCACCAAGAGGTCCGCTTCACGCTCGTGGTAGACGAGGCTCATCGTGTCGGCGGCTACAAGGCGATCAAGTCGATCGTCCGGGAGCAGCGCTCCAAAGGCGTCGCGGCGATCCTCGCGACGCAGGCCCCCGGCGACCTGCCGCCCGAGGTGGAGACGAACGCTCAGACCAAGGTGTTTCTGAAGCTGCCACCCGAGGACGCCAAGGCCGCAGGCAGACGCCTTGACCCCGACGACCGCGACCTGCCCGGCCTGATCCGCACGTTGAAAACCGGCGAAGGCTTCGTTTCGCTGGGCGGGGGCGCTCCGATGCTTGTAAACCTCCGACAGTTCTGGCGCGACGATCTCAAGGCCGATGGCTGACAACCTCACGGTGGAGCAGCGCTCCCGGGCGATGTCGCGCATACGCCGGCGCGACACGAAGCCCGAGCTCGCCTGCGGAGCGCCCTCCGTAAGCGCGGCATGCTCGGATACCGCGTCGACCGCAGAAGCCTCCCCGGCCGGCCGGACGTGTCCTACGGCACAGCCAAGGTCGCCGTCTTCGTCGACGGCGCGTCCTGGCACGGCCATCCTTCCGCGTTCACCCACGGCAAGTCCGGTGTCTACTGGGATGAAAAGATCGCCCGCAACGTGGAGCGCGACCGTGCCGCAGACGCTGCCCTCGCCGCTCTCGGCTGGACGGTCCTGCGGTTCTGGGATGTCCAAGTCCGCAAGGAACTCGAAATGTGCGTGCAGGCAATCGCGGTCGAGATCAGCCAGCGGACGACCGACCAGCGTCCCCTCGTGGGTGAACGGCGCCGCCGGCCCGGATTCGCCTGCACCGGGTAGCGGCTACTTCCGGGCAGTTTTCGGCCGCAGGGCATTTAGCAGCGGGTGCGCGTGTCGAAGCGCCGCAAACGAGCGGTCCAAGCGATGTCCACGCGTGGACAGCCTCGCGCATGACTGATGCTGAACCTGAGATGCAGGACGGCGAAGAGCACGAAAGCCAGCGCGTCGTTGCGACCCCGACCTGGGTTGATTGTCGCGCGCCGGATCGTCAGGGTGGACGCGTGCCTGATTCCGTGCCGATTCCGTTGGCGAGCGCGATCCGCGCGCTCCGTGCTGAGCTCCAAGAGGCCGTGAGGGCGAGCGCGGGCGAGGAGCTGCGATTCGCGCTCGGACCGGTCGAGCTCGAGCTGCAGGTCGTGGCAGCCTCAGAAGGCGCCGGCTCGGCGACGGTCAAGTTCTGGCTGGTGTCAGTCGGCGCGAAGGGCAACCGTACCTCGCAGACGACGCATACTGTGCGCCTGTCGCTGACGCCAGTCCGTGTCGCCTTCGGCGTGGAGGACCACGACGTCTTGGTCGCGTCCGAGCTCGAAGAGCGCGGATAGCCGCGATTCGCGGTAGCGGCTCCGTGACCGCCAGAGCCGACAGAGTCGTGCAGGTATTCGCGCCCGTCACCGCCGACGGACGGGGTCGCATGGGTACGGGGTTCCTGCTCGGGGACGGGCTCGTCCTCACAGCTCGCCACGTCGTCGAGGCGGCGCTTGGACCGTGCGAGGTGCGGGCTCTGGACCACCCGGCGTGGGTTTCGTCGACGCTAGCCACGCTCGGCGACGCTGATCGGGACGGCGCGCTTCTCCGCGTCAGCGGGCGTCTCGGTGACGTTGGTCGCGTCCGGTTGGGACGTCTCGTCGGCGATGAACGCGCGCGGTGTGAGACCACCGGCTTTCCGTGGGCGCAGCTTGAGCGCCGCGACGACGTGACGATTCGCCGCAGCGAACACTTGGTCGGCGAGGTTGACCGTCTATCCGGCCAGCGCTTCGGCGGCGCGTCGTCGGTATTGACGATCCACGTCCACGGCAGCGTTCCCGAAGGTCGCATGACGGCCGGCAGCGCCTGGGAGGGGATGTCCGGCGCGGGCGTCGTGTGCGGGGAGTTGCTTGTGGGCGTGGTAGTCGCCCATCCGGCACATTTCGCGACGGATCGGTTGCTGGCCGTGCCGCTCACGTGGCTGATCGCCTCGCCTAGGCTCGCGAGTGCGCTCAGCGACGCTCGCGGGCAGCCGGTGGTGTTGGAGGCTGTCGAGGCGCAGGCTGTCCTGCAGCCTCCGTACGATCAGCCACCGCCGCGGCGACTGCGCCAGTCGAGTTCGTTTCTACTCGGAGCCCGCTACGGCGTTGTGCCGTTCCGTCCGCGCCCCGAACTGGAGCGGCTGCGCGTATGGGCTCACAGCGACCAGGACACTGACATCGCGGTACTGACCGGCCCGGGCGGCGTCGGCAAGACGCGGCTCTCGCGCGAGCTCTGCCGAACGGCCGATGGCTGGATTGCGGGTGCGCTCGCGTCCAGGCCCGCCGGTGACGAGATCGCGCGTTTGGCGCGCGCGGACGCGCCGCTACTCGTCGTAGTGGACGACTACGCCGAAGCGCGACGGGGCCAGATAGTCGCGCTGCTCGAGCATCTCGTCCACGATCGGACTTCGCGCCAGCCGCGGCGGCTGCTGCTGAGCGCGCGTCAACTCGGCGACTGGTGGACGCAACTGCAGGACGACTGCACCGACAGCGAGATCCGCGACCTGCTCGCGTCGGCGTTGACGATCGAGCTCGGCGCCGCCGACGACACCGTCGAGGGTCGCCTCGACGCCTACCTAAGCGCGATCGCTGCCTACGCGCCGCACACCGGGCCGGCGCTCAGCAGCCCGGTCGTGCCGGATCTAGGCGATCGTCTGTTTGAAACGGTGCTGTTTCTGCACATGGCGGCACTCAGCGCGCTGCCCGGCGGCGACCCCGGCAGTCCGTCCTCCGCGTCCATCCGAGCCGATCTGCTCGCTCGCACCATCGCGCGCGAACAGCGCTACTGGTCAAGGCTCGCCGGCACGAGCGACCCCCCGCTGCGCATTGACCGGCACGTCCAGACCTGCGCCATGGCCGTCGCGACCCTCGCCGCGTCAACGACGACCAACAATCCGGCCAACGAGGACGAGACCGCGACGCTGCTTGAGATCATCGCCGATCTTGCCGGTGATGTCGCGACGCGGCGGCGCGTTGCGCGCTGGCTGCACAGCCTGTACCGCCCGCGCGCGGGTTGGATCGCACCGCTGGAACCCGACCTTCTCGGCGAGGCCTTGGTTGCCGCCGCCCTGGACGCGGCGCCGGACCTCGCCAATGACCTGCTCGCCCGTGCCGACGAACCGACAACGATCCGGGCGCTGACCGTGTTGACCCGCGCCTCCCGCCACCACGACGTCTGCAGAACATCGCTCGGTGACGCGATCGATGAACACCTTCAGCGCGTTGCGAGCAGCGCCATCGAGGTCGCTCAGCAGCTCGGCGACCCGATCGGTGTTCTCCTCGCCCGGGCTTTGGAAAGCCATCCCGACCCTGCGCTCGCGTTCGCCATGCTTCGCCAGATCCCGCAACGAACTGTTTCGCTGCGCGAGGCGGCAGCAGTCGCCGTGACGCAGGCGTTGCAACACGACGAAGGCCACGAACAGGTCCGCCTGCTGTTCGAGCACTCGACCAGACTCCACGCGCTGGGGCGTCACGACGATGCGTTGACGACGATCACCGAGGCGGTGCGGCTCAACCGTGCGCTCGCACGGATGCAGCCGGACAACTTCGCTGAGGACCTCGCGGCGTCGCTGAACAACCAATCCCGCTGCCTTTTCGATTTGGGGCGCCGCCAGGAAGCGCTCACTGCGATCGAGGAAGCCGTGCAGATGCGGCGGGCCCTCGCCCAGGTGCGCCCGGACGCTATTCCGGGCCTCGCGGGCTCCCTGAACAACCTTTCATCGTGTCTGGGTGAGATGGGGCGCCACGAGGAGGCTCTGAGCGCGATCCAGGCAGGCGTCAAGATCCGCCGTGCGCTCGCGCACAGACATGCGGAGTTTCTGCCTGATCTCGCTGCGTCGTTGAGCAACGAGTCGCGCTGCCTAGCCCAGCTGGGGCGTCGGAAGGAAGCGCTGGCCGCGAGCCAGAAAGCAGTCGATGTCCACCGCGAGGTTGCGCGGGCACGACCCGATGCCTTCCTGCCCGAACTCGCCGGGTCGCTAAGCAATCACGCGCGCTGTCTACTGGACTTCGAACGCCGAGAGGAGGCCGTCAGCGCGATCGTCGAGTCGGTGCAAATCCGGTATTCCCTCGCCCAAGCCCGACCGGATGCGTTCCTGCCACAGCTCCTGACGTCGCTCACGAACCTGTCCACTTGTCTGGGGGAGTTGGGTCGGCACGACGACGCGCTGCACGCGGTGGACGAGTCCGTCCGGATCCACCGGGAGCTTGCGCGCAGCCGACCGGACTCCGTCGTGCCCAACCTCGCCATGGTGCTCAACAACCAGTCAAATCGTCTGAGCGAAGTTGGGCGCTTCGAGGACGCGCTCGCGGCTGTCGAGGAGGCGGTTGACCTAAGCCGGACGCTCGCCGCCGCACATCCGGCCGCCTTCAAGCCTCATCTCGCGATGTCGCTGCACAACCAATCGGATCGTTTGAGCAAACTCGGGCGTAGCGCGGACGCCCTCGCCGCCATCGACGAGGCTGTCAGCGTGTACAGGGCGCTCGCAATCGAGGAGGCCGACGCGTTCATTGCGGATCTCGCTGGCTCGCTGCGCCACCAGTCGGACTGCCTCAGCGAGCTGGGCCGTCGTGAGGACGCCCTCGCCGCGATCGACGAGGCGGTGCACCTGCCGCTTCCGATGCTTGACGACGTGACGCATTTGCCGCCCGGTGACGCGTCCCTCATAGACACATATCTGAAGCGCTGCACCGAGGCCGGCCGACAGCCGGACGCGGACATTGTGCATCGCGCTTCCGCGTCGCGCGGCCCGGACCCTCAAGGCACTGCATGAGTCTGGTCAAGACCTCTCCGGGCGTTCTTGTCCCTGACACGAGGCCGGCCGCATTGCGCCGACAACCACGCGTGCGCGGGCGGGTCGGGATGGCTGCCCGGCTTGATTGCCGCGTCCGGGGGCGTCAGGCTGGGCGTGTGTCCGATCAGATCCCTCGGGCGAACGCCGTTCGCTTATTGCGTGAGCAGTTCCCGGACGCCGTGCGGGGCGGGGATGGTGAGGAGCTGCGTATTGCTCTGGGCCGGGTCGAGCGTGAGCTGCGCAGGTCGAGGCCGCGCGTGAAGGCGGCGGTGAGGCCGGCATCAAGCCTGGGTGGCGTCGATCGGCGCGGAGGGCAGCCGCTAGTCGAGCCCACGCATACCTGCGATTGTCGCTCACACCATCCGCGTTGACGCCGCTCGCAACGAAAAGCACGACGTGTTGGTGGCGTCCGAGTTCGAGCAGCGCGGCTAGTACGCCGCGACGGCAGTGGCGCATCGAGGGCGCACGGTGAGCAACGCGACCGACAGGGTGGTGCAGGTGTTCGCGCCGATTGGCACGGACGGCCTCGGGCGCACGGGGACGGGCTATCTGACCGGTGACGGGCTCATCCTGACGGCCCGCCATGTCATCGAGGGTGCGACCGGCCAGTGTGAGGCTCGACCACTGGCCGGCGGCGGGTGGGTGCCGGCGGATGTGGTTTGGATGGGCCGGGCCGAGGTTGACGGCGCGCTGCTGCATGTCGACGGCGAAGTCGGCGACCTGCCCCGCGTGCGGTTCGGTCGTCTAGCGAGCGATGTTCGTGCGCCCTGTCAAACAACAGGGTTCCCGTGGGCACAGATGCTTGAGCGGCGCGACGCCGACCACGGCCCTGTGCGCGCGGTGGAGCACATCGAAGGGCACCTTGACCGCGTCAGCGGACGCGCTGCGGGCGTTGCTGCCTGGCTGATGGCGTTGCATGTCACCGGTAGCGTGCCCAAAGCGCGTGACCAGGGGGCGTCGGCGTGGGCTGGGATGTCAGGTGCCGGCGTGGTGTGCGGTGCTCTGCTCGTTGCGGTCGTTACGCGCGACCCCGCGCGGTTTGGTCCAGATCGGTTGCTGAGTGTCGCGGTGGAGGAGCTCTTCCGTGACCCTGGGTTCATCGGCGCTTTGGAAGCGGCGTGCAGTGAGCCGCCGTTGCTCGAGGCGGTCGAGGCGCAGGACGTTCTGGAGCGTCCGTATGTGCCGCCGCCAGCGGCTCTCGCCAGACAGAGCAGTTCGTTCTTGCTCGGCGCGCGCTACGGCGTCGTCGCGTTTCGCGAGCGGTCGGAACTCAAGCGGCTTCACAAATGGGTCGACAGCGGCGAGAATGTCGATGTAGCCGTGCTCAGCGGACAGGGCGGGGTCGGTAAAACGCGGCTGGCGTGCGAGCTGTGCACCCAACTCGGTCGGGACGGATGGGTGACGGGAATGCTGGCCTTCGATGCCGACCGCCGCCAAGTCGCTCGGTTGGTATGCGTGGACGCCCCATTGCTGGTCGTTGTCGATTACGCCGAGGCACGCGCCGATGATGTCGTGAGGCTTCTCGAGGCGCTGGGACCTTCAGCACCGAGGCGCCGGCTGTTGCTGATCGCCCGCCAGCTCGGTGATTGGTGGTCGCAACTGCCCTCTGCGTCCAAGGATGAGCATGTTCGAGGTCTGCTCGGATGCGCCCTGCCAGTGGCGGTCGGCGTCGCCCATGAGCGCACTGAGGACCGTGTGGCGGCCCATCAGGAAGCGATCGAAGCATTCGCTAGGTACACGGGGCCGCCTCACCACCGGTCGCCCGCACCGGATTTGTCGGACCGGCTGTTTGAGACGGTGTTGTTCGTGCACATGGCGGCGCTCGGCACCCTCCCCGGTGGTGGTGACCCTCCCCCTGGGGTGACGGGGGCGATCCGCGCCGACCTGATGGCCCGCACCCTCGCGCGCGAGGAGCGATATTGGCGCGACAGCGCACGCGCGCTCGTTCCGCCTCTTGAGATCGATGCTCGTGTGCGACGCCGCGCGGTTGCGATCGCAACGCTGGCCACACCGACTACGACGGGCTCCCCAGCGGGAGAACTGGAGGCTGCGGCACTGCTCGAGGTTCTACCGGACCTTGACACCCTCGCGGTCCGCTGCCGCGTCGGTCACTGGCTGCACGGCCTTTACCCGGCCCGCAGCGGATGGATCGCGCCGCTAGAGCCGGATCTGCTCGGCGAAGCACTCGTCGGACAGGTTGGCGCCGACGCCCCAGGGCTTGTCGAGGCGCTACTCGAACGCAGCGACATCGCGACCGCAGCGCGAGCGTTGACAGTCCTGACCCGCGGCGCCCGCCACAACGACATCTGCCGAGTAACTTTGGGCGACGCGCTGCAGCGCCACCTGACCGATCTTGGGCCGCTGGCCGTCGGTATTGCTCAGCAGTTGGGCGACCCAATCGGTACGCTGCTCGCCGGCGCTCTGGAGAACGATCCGGACCCAAGCCTCTCCCGCGGTCTTCTCGCCATGATGCCGCGCGAGACGGTATCTCTCCGGGAGGCCGCGCTTACGGCGAGCACGCAGGCGCTCGCCGGTGTCGGTGATAACGCGACGGATCGGGCTGGGCTACTCGTCGACCACTCGGTCCGCCTCGGCCAGGTCGCGCGCCACGACGACGCCCTGGCCGCGATCAAGGACGCCGTCCGGGACTATCGCGGGCTCGCTGCGACGGCCCCGGACGATGGGTTCCTCTTCGACCTCGCAAGTTCGCTTGTCCACGAGTCCACGGTGCTCGGGGAACTAGGGCGTACGGAGGACGCGCTGGCGGCTGGAGATGAGGCCATCGAGATCTATGGCGACCTTGCGGCGGCGCGCCCCAATGCGATCATCCCGGACTTCGCGGCTTCGCTGAGCAATCAGGCGGCTCGGCTCAGCGCTCTGGGCCGTCGCGACGAGGCCCTCGACGCGGTCAACCAAGCTGTGAACGTGTACCGCCACCTTGTGGCGATGGGCCGCGCCGACTACTTGCCCAGCCTCGCAGGGGCGCTCAACAACCAGGCGGCTCCGCTGAGCCACGTAGGGCGTCGCGACGAAGCACGAGCAGCCACTGACGAGTCGGTCCGGCTGTATCGCGAGCTAGCCGCGGCGCGCCCGGACGCGTTCCTGCCGAACCTCGGAGCGTCCCTATCTAACCACTCAGGTCATCTCCGCGAGCTGGAACATCTAGACGACGCGCTTGCGGCCGCAGAGGAGGCAGTTGGGATCTTTAGCGTACTGGCGGCTGGGCGCCCGACCGCGTTCCTTGCCGATCTTGCAGCGTCACTAAGCGACCAATCCAATTGTCTGCGCCGGTTGCGCCGCCGTGAGCAAGCGCTGGCGGCGATCGACAAGGCTGTTGCGGTGTACCGCGAGCTGGCAATGGAACGCCAGGATGCGTTCCTGCCTGCCCTAGCGGCGTCGTTGGACTACCAATCCGGTTGCCTGCGTGCATTGGGGCATCTCGAGGACGCGCTGGCCGCTGTCAACGAGGCGGTCGGAATCTTTCGCGCCCTCGCCACCGCGCGCCCAGAGGCGTTCATGCCGAGCTTGGCGATGACCTTGGACAACCAATCAGCCCGTCTGCGTGAGCTGGGGCGCGCCGAGGACGCGCTAGCTGCCGTCAACCAGGCGGTCGGAATTTTTCGTGCGCTGGCGGCAGCGCACCCGGACGCGTTCTCTGACGACCTAGCGATGGCGCTGGACAACCAGCGCGGCGTCTTGATCGCGCTCGGGCGTCCTGCGGACGCTCTGGCGTCTGTCAGCGAAGCCGTGGCGATCTATCGCGAGCTCGCGACGGCGTACCCAGACCCGTTCGGCCCGGGTCTCGCGTCGTTCCTGAGCCACTCCTCGAGGCTAATGAGCGGCCTCGGCCGCTACAGCGATGCGCTGTCCGCAGCTGACGAGGCCATCGTCGTCTTTCGGCGGCTTGCCGTGGCGCGCCCGGACGCCTTCATGGCGGATCTTGCAACATCGCTGCAGGACCGGGCGACGTTGCTGAACTTGCTCGGTCGTCAGACGGATGCGCTCGCGGCAATCGACGAGGCGATCACGATCTATCGCAAGCAAGCAGCTGCGCGCCCGGACGCCCACCTGCCCAACCTCGCGGCGCTGCTGAACAACCAAGCAATCTTCCTGAGCGAGCAGGGGCGCCCCGAAGCCGCGTTGGCCGCCTCCGATGAAGCGATCCAGATCTTCCGCGATCTCGCGACCGCGCGCTCGGACGAATTCTCGGTAAACCTGGCTATGGCATTGGGTGGCCGGTCGACGATGCTGGGCGACCTGGAGCGCGGTGAGGACGCGCTCGAAGCCATAGACGAAGCCTTGCGGGTAGCGCTCCCCGTCCTCGAAAACGCGTGGCACGTCCTGCCGGACGGTGGTCTTCGCCTGGCCCAGCGCTACATCGCGCTTTGCCAAGAATCTCAGCTCGAGCCCGACACTGAACTGATGGCTCGGATGTACGCGGTCCTTCGTGAGGCGGGGGTAGTCCCCGGCGAGGACTAGCCGACCGTTGTGTTCGAGAATGCTCCTCCTCGGGCATGAGCGCGGCCACGAAGCCTGCAGCGCCTGGGTGTATCGCGGTCCGGCAGATCGGATTCGCAGGACGCTTTTCGCGCTCTAAGCGAGATCGAGGCCGTCGATGGCTGGTCGGAGCAAGGGTTTCGGCGTAAGCGTCGCACGCCGAGAAGGAGGCTGCCGACGCCTGCAACCGATCCATCGAGCCGACGGCGCGTTGCAGCGGCGCGCGTCGTCGCCGAGTTCGTCGGGCTTGAGCAGCTCGTCGGCGACAGCGTGCGTCTGGGCAAGCGTGGGGCGCGCTATCGGCCGGGCCGCAAGGTCATGAGCCTGGTCTTCGCGATCGTGCTGGGCGCACAGTCGATCGATGGCTGCGATCTGCTGCGCTCGGGTCGCACGGGGCGGCTGCTGGGGATCTGGGTGATGGCGCCGTCGACGCTGGGCACGTTTCTGCGGGCGTTCACGTTCGGGCACGTGCGTCAGCTCGACCGGGTCCTCGGGCACTGGGCAGGGCGTGGCGCGCCGGCGCGGGTCCCGGCACCGACCGGCTAGTGATCGATGTCGACAGCTTCGTCGGGCAGGTCTACGGGCGCCTCAAGCAGGGCACCAGCCACGGCTACACGCACGTGCTTGGCTATCACCCGCTGCTGGCGAGAGGGTGTCAGGTTAACTGTGTAGGCGGTTGATGGTCAGTGTAGTTGTGGCTCTGGCGTGGTCAAGGCGCGGGTGTCAGATTGCGCTGTCGGGGACGCGGTCGCCGAAGTGGATCTTGAAGGCGGCCAGGGCAGCGTTC
>JBBSNY010000044.1:0-26586 GCA_038260305.1 Solirubrobacterales bacterium | reverse complement strand
CTATCCGATGACGACGGGACGCAACTTCGACGAGGTCCTGCGCGTGATCGACTCGCTGCAGCTGACGGCCAATCACAAGGTCGCGACGCCGGCGCAGTGGCAGCAGGGCGGCGACGTGATCATCCTCGGCTCGGTCTCAAATGAGCAGGCCAAGGAGATCTATCCCGATGGCTGGGAGCAGCCCAAGCCCTACATCCGCATCGTCCCGCAGCCCGGCGTCGCCGAGCCCGTCGCCTGAGTCCGTCGCGGCCGCGACGGCTCGTCCCCGGATTTCAGCGCCTGGAAGCGCGCCCGGGGACGGGTCCTCGCAGGTCGCGACGCAGGTCCGCCATGAGCCGCGGCCGCAGCGCGCTCGGGCTGCCGTCGATCGCCGCGCGCTGGACCGCGCCGCGCAGCTCGCTGCGCCAGCCCCACTTCGGCAGCGCCAGGAGCGCCTGCGCCGCGGGCGTCAGGTGCTCGCACACGACGACAACGCCGACGCGAGGCACAGCGTCTGCGAGCGCTGAGACCACCGCCGCGACGGCGGCCTCGCAGCCGGTCGCGTCGAGTACCACGACGTCGGCGCGCTCCGCGCCGGCGAGGTACGTGACGTCGGCCGCGTCGGTCGGCTCGGACAGCGCGAACGCGATGTCGCCGAGCTCCCCGAGAACCGCCTGGGCGCGCCGACGATACGCATCGTCGACGCCGACGACGAGCGCCCGGATCGGCGCCGCCGGCAGCCCGTCGGCCATCGACTTCGGACTCAGACTCCCCCCGTCCATGCGCGCATTCTGCATAGGTCGCCAGACGGATGTCGGGCCGTCGCGAAGTGCCTGCTATCGGCCGGGTTGACCCGGCTCAGCTCAGAGCAGCGGGACGAAGCGGACCGGCTCGAGCCGCTGACGCTCGAGGCCGTGCGCGTGGCGGCGCACGAGCACGAGGTGCTCGCCGGCCTCGTCCTCGATCGGCGCGACGAGACGGCCGCCGACGGCGAGTTGTCGCTCGAGCGCCGGCGGGACGTTGCCGACCGCGGTCGCGGCGACGTTGATCGCGTGAAACGGGGCCTGGCCCGGCAGCCCGAGCGCGCCGTCGCCAACGGCAACCGTGACATTCTCGATGCCCGCGCGACGCAGCGATCGCCTGGCGCGCCGGGCGAGCTGCTCGTGCAGTTCGACGCCCCAGACGTGCGCGCACAGTCGCGACAGCACGGCGGCGTGGTAGCCGGAGCCGGTGCCGATGTCGAGCACGCGGTCGCCGGCGGCGAGCTCGAGCAGCTCGCACATGCGGGCCACGACGGCGGGCTGGGAGATCGTCTGGCCGTGGCCGATGCGCAGAGGCGCGTCGACGTAGGCCGCCGCCACGAACGGCGCGGTGACGAACAGCTCGCGCGGGACCGACGCGATCGCATCGACGACGGCCTCCGCGTGGCCGCGCGCGGTGAGGCTGCGCAACAGGTCGTCGCGGTCCATGCCGGGCTGGCTTACCAGTGGTTCACGCGTCGGCGCACCTCAGGCGTCGCGCCCTCGTCGAGCACCGGGAGGATGCGGTCGAGCAGGTCAGTAACGATGCGCGCCGTCGCGCCCCAGATGACGCGCTGCTCGCCGACGTCGTAGACGTCGGTGCGGAATGGGACGCCGCGATGCAGCAGACGGCGTCGCGCGCGCGCCGCGCGCACGTCGGCGAGGCGCAGCTCGAGCACCTCGTCGACCTCGTTCGCCGACGGCGTCCACGGGCCCGCGCGCGCGATCAGCCCGACGAACGGATAGACGGCGTAGTTCGTCGCGATCGTCGGCACCGGCGTCAGCGCGCCGAGTAGTTCGACGTGCTCGCGCGCGAGCCCGATTTCCTCCTCGGTCTCGCGCAGGGCCGTCGTCGCGAGGGTCTCGCCCTCGTCGCGACACCCGCCCGGGAACGAGATCTCGCCGGGGTGGCTGCGCAGGTCGTCGTGGCGACGCGTGAAGATCGTGTGCAGGTCGCCGTCCTGCAGGTACAGCGCGACGAGCACGGCCGCCTCGGTGCGCCCGTGGACCGCGATGGCGCCCGCCTCCGCGGGGTCCAGGTCCAGGAGGACGCCGCGCAGGGCCTCAGCGAGCGAGTTGGACGCGCTCGACACGCTCGTCGAACATGACCTCACCGTCGAGCGTGCGATGCACCGGGCATTTCGTCGCGATCACCTTCAACCGCGCGACCTGCTCGTCGCTGAGATCGGAGGGCAGGCGCAGCGTCAGCGTGAACTTCGTGGGGCAGCCACGCTCGCCGGGGATGTAGTCGCATGCGACCTCGACATCGCGCAGCTCCCAGCCCTTGCGCGCCGCATACATCTCGATCGTCACGGCGGTGCACGAGGCGAGGCTCGCGGCCAGCAGCTCCTGCGGGGATGGGGCGGCATCGTCGCCGCCGGCATCCAACGGCTCGTCGCAGTTCAAACGGTGCTGGCGCACCTTGACGATGTGACGAAAACCCGCGATTCGCTGCGCCGTTGCATGCATGATCGAAGATGCTACTCGGCGCCGGTGAGCGGATTGAACAGCAGTCCGGTGGGGACCTTCGGGAAGAAGAACGTCGACTTCGGCGGCATGTTCACGCCGGCAGCGGCGATCTCCTGGATCTGCGTGACGGGGATGGCGCGCAGGAAGAATCCGGCGTCGAACGTGCCCGACTCGACGAGCTCGCGGGCCTCCTCGAAGGAGCGCGCGTAGCCGAGGCCGTTCAGATGCGAGATGTCGTCCTCGCTCAAGCCCAGCGGGCCGGTGAGCACGAGTGCCTCGAGCACGGCGGTGTCGAGGCGGCGATAGGGCTCGGGCATGCCGGACAGCGCCTCGTCGGCGATCGACTGGTCCTTCAGCGTGAGCCGGAACGCCCGCTTGAAGTGGCTGTCCATGTAACCCATCTGGATCGTGTCGTCGCCGTCGTCGGGCGGCACGAGGTCGTCGACCTCGATCTCCTCGAGATCGAAGCAGGCACGGAGCGTGTTCGCGAGCAGCTCGGGCTTGTCGGTGCCCTTCAGGCCGTCGACGAGGCGGTGCGTCGGGAAGACCGTGAGGCCCGCGTCCTGGAGCGCGACGAGGCACATCAGCACGTAGCGATGCGCGCCCTCGCCGCCGATCTCGTCGGCGTAGACGCGTGCGGTCTCGTAGCGGTGGTGGCCGTCGGCGATCAGCAGCTCGGCCTGCGACGTGGCCTCGGTCACGGTCGCGATGACCTCGGGGTCGGTCACGCGCCAGAGGCGGTTGTGCGTGCCGTCGTCGTCGGTGACCTCGCCGAAGCACTGCTCGTCACGCGTCGTCGGCTCGAGCGCGCTCCAGGCCACGAGCTGTGGATCGGAGTACAGCGAGAAGATCGGCGAGAGGTTCGCCTGCGTGGCGCGCGTGAGGCTCAGGCGATCGGCCTTCGGCCCCGGGTGCGTGCGCTCGTGGGGCCGGATCGCGCCGGGGCCGTAGTCCTCGACGCGCACGCGTGCGAAGAAGCCGTTGCGCGTCAGGCGGCGGCCGTCGGGGCCGGTGTAGTCCTGGACGATCGCCCAGATCGCGGGCTCGTCGTCCAGGACGATCACGCCCTCGCCGCGCCATCTGTCGAGCAGCTTGGCGGCGTGGTCGTAGCGATCACCGCCCTCGGGATCCTCCGGCAGATCGATCGCGACGACGTTGTGCGGCGAGCGCGACTGCAGCTCGGCACGCTGGTCGGCGTCGATCACGTCGTAGGGCGGGGCCGCGAGCTGCTGCAGCGGGCCGGCGACGGCGGCGTCGTAATGCAGGGCGCGGAGCGGTTGGACAGGCGGCATCGGCGGGGGAGCCTACCGCCCGCGAATGGGCCGGCCGTTGCCGACCGGCCGACCGGGCGGGATCGTGGCGCGCCGTGCGCCGGTCGTTCCTCGGACTACACGCGGTAGCCGAAGTCCGTCGTGTAGGTGGCGGCGAGCCCGCCCATGTCGTCGTTCGTCGGGGCGCCGAGCGCGACGCCGATGCCGACATGGCGGAAGTGGGCGCTGAGGATCGTGCGGCGATTGCCGGCGTACTTCATCCAGGTCTTGACGGTCTCGCGAGGCGTTGCGAAGCTGCCGCATCCGTAGCCGATGGCCTCGGCCAGGGAGTAGTGCACGGCGCCGGCGAGGTACGCCGTTCCGCGACGCACGCGGGTCGTCAACGTGCTGCCGCCCGGGCTGACGTGGTTGAAGAACTTCCCGCGCACCATCGTGCGGCTGTAGGTCTGCGCGGCCCGGACCAGCTGGGAGCTGGAGTGCAGCGCCTTGAGGCCGTGCTTGCGGCGTTCGACGTTCATGAGGCAGAGGGTGGCGGAGCGCACGGCGACGACGTTGCTGCTCGTCGGCGCGAGGTCGGCGTTGGCACAGGTTGTGGTCCGCGAGGCCGACGCGGCGCTCGGGAGGGCCATCGCGACGGTGGCCAGCACCGTCGTCAGGAGGGCGAAGTATGTGGGTCGGGTGGTCACAGGACGTTGATCGGTGCTGGACCATCAGTCCATCACGTTGGCCACCCCCAGTGGACGAACGTTCGACCCCAGGGTGCGCGCCGTCTGGACGCATACTACGGCGGGCGCGCGCCGGTCGCTTGCAGGCCGTACCGTTCACGCGCACGGGATGTAGCTCAGCTTGGTAGAGCACCGCGTTTGGGACGCGGGGGTCGTCGGTTCGAATCCGGCCATCCCGACTGCGCTGGCCATACCGCCGGCGAGCTCAGGGCAACGGGATGCCGAGCTGCCGGCAGATCGCCCGCACCGTCCCCGGCGCCAGCTCGCCGTGACGCGGGACCGCGCTCGGCTGGTCATCGGGTCCGCGCCACTTCGAGTGCTTCGCGCCCTCTCCGATGTGACGGCAGCCGTGCGCGCCAAGGTGGCGCTCGAGGTCGCGGCGCTTCACTCAGCGACGGTGAGCGTCAGCCGCTCATCGTCCGCCGATGATGGGCTGCCGGCGAGCTGGTCGTCGGGTGTGAGGACCGTTTGCAAGGCGTCGATGACGTTCGCGCGAGCCTCCGCACGCGTGCGACCTTGGCTGATCGCGCCGGGTACCTCCGCGATCGTCGCGAGAATCCAGCCATCCTCGCCATCCTCGAAGCGGATCGTCAGGTTGACCGTGTCGTGCGCGATCGAGGCCATCAACCGACCCTACCGCGTCGTCTCCGCGCCGGCGAGCGCGGGCCAAGACGGCTCCGACGGCCAACGCGGCCGGGAGCAGAGCGGGAGCAGGCCACGTGACACGGCCCGCAACTCGCGGTCGTGCGGCTCCGATGATGGGATCATCCCGACTACTGGCGAGCTCACCGGCGCACGCAGTGCGACGGGTCAGCGGGATTTGTAGATGTCGCGGCGGTGGCCGATCCGAAGGACGAGGACGAGGAGTTCGTCGTCGTGGACCTCGTAGACGATGCGATGGTCGCCGGTACGGACTCTCCACTCGCCAGATCCTCCGACCAATCGCGTGGCCGCCGGAGGTCGAGGCGCCAATGCGAGCAGCTCGAGCGCGGCCTGGATGCGGCGGCGTACCTGCGGGTCGAACTTGCGAAACTGGCGCGCTGCGGATGGCGCGAGGCTTACGCGGTACGTCACGTCAAGCCGAGATCGGCCTTGGCCTGCTCCCATGGAATCGGCGCCTCGCCCGTGGCCTGCATGTCTGCGCGAGCTGCGTCGGCGGCTCGGATGTCGGCCATGTCCTCGGCCAGCTCGATGATCTCGTCAAGGTCGTCCGCATCGATGAGCGCCGCGACGCGTCGACCGCGGCGGGCGAGGTAGATCGGCGTGTGCTCATTGCGCACACGGTCGATGATCGACGAGAGGTGCTTGCGCGCTTCCGAAACCGAATGCGTCGTGTCGAGGGGCATATCGTGGACGGTACATAAGATGTCATAGGTGTACAACCGCAAGCCTCTTGTACGTCTCGACGCGGTCCGCGTCGCACTCGGGCTCGAGGAATGATCGGGGGCGCGGCCGGGAGCAGGCATCGTGACCGCGCCCGTGGGCACGGGCTTTGCCGTCGCGATGATGGGATCATCCCGATGAGCGGCGAACGGGTCGCGCTCTCGTCCGCGCGGGAATGCGGCCGTCGTGGGCCGCGGAATGGGAAGATCCCGATCGCGGGCCTCCCGGCCGCACCTGCCCCGGTAGCTCAGTGGATAGAGCAGCGGACTTCTAATCCGCAGGTCGTTGGTTCGAATCCAACCCGGGGTGCTGCGACGCGCCCTCTGCCGGTGTGCCGGTGAGCGTTGCTTCACACCCATAGTCAGACCTCCGGCGCGGCTACACTTGGCGCATCGTCTACTCCATTGCTTGCATGTCGGGTCAGGATGGGCTCGAGGGTGGGTGGCTCGGCTTATGGGCGTGAGTGACGACGACGCGTCCGTACGGCGGGAGGCGGAGCACAGGATCTCGCGGATGGAACGTGCCGAACGGGTCGCCGAGATCGGAAGCTGGGAGTGGTTTCCCGTGAGCGGTGATCTGACGTGGTCGGAGAACCTCTACCGACTGCACGGACTGAGGCCGGGGGAGGTCACGCCGACGCCGGAGTACGTGCTCGGGGTGACGCACCCGGACGATCGCGAGCGCGTGGCGCGTGTACAGGCGTTCTTCGGCCATGAGGGTCACCTCGCACCGGTTGACTACCGCATCGCGTGGTCGGACGGCACGGTGCGGCACCTGCGTCTGACGCTCTCCGACGCCGACCGGGACGACCGCGGCACGAGCTCCATCGTCGGCGTCGTCGAGGACGTCACCGACGAGGTCGGGGCGGAACACAAGATCGCCTCGCACATCGCCGTCGCCGACGCGCTCGAGGCATGGGAGTCACTGGAGGAGGGCGCGCCGCGGCTGCTCGGCGCGCTCGCTGGGTCACTGGAGTTCCATTTCGGCACGCTGTGGGCGCCCGCGGGTGATGCGCTGCTCGCGCGGGCCGTCTGGACCAACCCCGCCCACGACGCGGCCGGATTCGATGCGGCGACCAGGCGACTGCGGCTTCTGCGCGGCGCCTGCCTGCCGGGGAAGGTCTGGGAGATTGGGGCGCCGATCAACATCGTCGACGTCCAGTGCCATGCGGCGTACGGACGCCGCGATGCCGCGATCAGAGCCGGGTTACGCGGCGCGATCGGCATACCGGCGCTGCACGGCGACGAGGTCGTGGCCGTGATCGAGCTGAACCGCCGCGATGCGGGCAAGCTCGACGAGCGCCTGATGCGCTCCCTGGGCGCGATCGGCAGGGAGATCGGTCGGTTTCTGTTTCACCGGCGCGGCGAGCTGGGCTCGAGCACGCTTACCGCGCGACAGTTGGAGGTCATCGCGCTCGCTGCGCAGGGACGCTCAGGCGGCGAGATCGCCGAGTTGCTGTGCATCAGCGCGACGACGGTGAAGAGTCATTTCAGCGGAATCTACGCGCGGCTCGGCGTCTCCGATCGCGCGGCCGCCGTCGCCGAGGCCATCCGCCACGGCCTGATCGAATAGCGCCGGCCGCAAAAGATCCTCCGTTGGGAGGATGGAGAATCGGCGCTCGCGGCCGATAACTGATGACAGGTCGTAGCGGATAAGTGGCAGCCCACGGGGCTCCGCGCGATCGGTTCACTTCATCTCACGGTCGCTTCCTGTCGTTGACCTAGTCCAGGGTCAGCGTCGGCCTTCGCCTGTGCCCACAACTGGATTCGTGCGCCGCATTCGCATCCGCGGCGCGCCCATCGGAGAGTCAGGCCAGCATGCACGTCGCCCGGTGTCGGAGACTGCTCATCCTGACGGTCAGCGTGATCGCCGTCCTCGGACCCGTCGGCGTGGCGGTCGCGGCCGTCTGCCCGACCCGCCCATTGCCGCCCTGCAACGCGAAGGGCAATCAACTCGCGCTCGCGGGCAGCGTCCGCAAGCAGGCCACGTCGAGCGCCTGCTCGCCCGGGAAGACCCCGGTCTGCACCGCGAAGAAGGGCAAGCGGGGACTCAAGGGCGTTGCCGGCAAGACCGGTGCGACGGGTAAGAACGGCGCCGAGGGCGCGGTCGGCGCCAGCGGGGCCACCGGCGCGACCGGCGCGACTGGCGCGACCGGCGTCGCGGGCTCCGTCGGAGCGACCGGTCTGACCGGCCAGAACGGTCAGCAGGGCCTGACGGGCGTGACCGGCAGCACCGGCGCGGCCGGCCTGACCGGGGCGACCGGCCTGACGGGTGCGAATGGGTCGACGGGCGCGACCGGCCTGACCGGGGCGACCGGCCTGACGGGTGCGAATGGGTCGACGGGCGCGACCGGCCTGACCGGGGCGACCGGCCTGACCGGCGCGGCCGGCTCGACGGGAGCCACGGGAGCACAGGGTGTCAAGGGTGATGTCGGCGCCGCCGGCGGCACCGGCGCGACGGGATTGCCGGGGCCGGCGGGTCCGATCGGCGCGCAGGGAATCACCGGCGCGACGGGTTCCGCAGGACCTGCCGGCACGACGGGTGTCGCCGGCGCCCAGGGTCCCCAGGGGGCCGTCGGGACGACCGGCGCTCAGGGTGCCGTCGGAAACACGGGCGCGGCTGGAACACAGGGCCTCGCCGGGACGAACGGGACCAACGGCGCGGTGGGTCCGACGGGCGCCGCGGGCGGACAGGGGCTCCAAGGGCTGACGGGCAACACCGGCGCCGCGGGCGTGAGCGGACTGATCGGGGCCACCGGTGCCACGGGCGCCACCGGTCCGCAGGGTGCCGTTGGAAACACCGGAGCGACGGGTGCGACGGGTGCGACCGGCGCGCAGGGTGTCGCTGGCACGGCCGGCGCCAACGGTGCCACGGGCGCGACGGGCGCACAGGGTGTCGCCGGGACGGCCGGCGCGAAGGGTGACACGGGCGACCAAGGTGTCGCCGGCGCGACGGGCGCTACGGGCGCCCAGGGAACGGCCGGAGCGGTCGGCGCTACGGGCGCCACCGGCATCCAGGGTGCGGTCGGCGTGGCGGGCACGCCGGGAGCCGACGGCTCGACTGGCCCGGCCGGAGCCACGGGCGCGACCGGCGCCCAGGGTGCGACCGGGGCGCAAGGCGCCGCGGGAGCCACTGGCGCGCAGGGTGTCGCGGGTGCCGCCGGAGCGGCGGGCGCCGCGGGCCCGCAGGGTCTCACCGGCGTGACGGGCAACACCGGCGCCGCCGGCTCGACCGGACTCACCGGCGCGACCGGCGCCGCGGGCTCGAACGGCGCAGCCGGAGCCCCGGGCTCCGATGGCGCCGCGGGAGCAGCGGGAGCCGCGGGCTCGATCGGCCCGGCAGGTCCTGCTGGTTCGACCGGCCCCACGGGTGCGAACGGCACGACCGGCGCGACGGGACCGGCCGGTGCGACGGGCGCAACCGGTGCGACGGGCGCCGCCGGATCCGGCGGCATCTCGGAGTACGCGTACGTCTACAACGAGGGCGCGCAGACCGTCGCCATCGAGGCCGACATCACGTTCGACAAGAACGGCCCGCTGACGGCGGGCGTCACGCACGCGCCGGGAACCGCCGGGATCAACATCACGACCGCGGGGACCTACAAGGTCACGTTCTCGGTGTCCGGTGTCGAGCCGAACCAGATCGCGCTGTTCCTCAACGGCGCCGTCGTCCCCGGATCGACCTACGGCTCCGGAGCCGGCACGCAGCAGAACACCGGTCAGGTCCTCGCGACGGTCTCGTCGGGTGACGTCCTGACCGTGCGAAACCACTCGTCGGCCGCTGCGGTCGGGCTCCAGACGCTGTCGGGCGGCACGCAGACCAATGTGAACGCCTCCGTCCTCATCGAAAAGGTTGGCTAGCTCATGACGACGCTCCACACCGGTCGCCGAGCCGCGGCGCACAGGACGTCGAGGCGCTGGGGAAGCCGCATGCTCGTCGCGGGGGGAGCCGCCGCGGCGAGCCTCGCCGTGGCGGCATGCGGTGATGCGCCCTCGCCGACGATCCTCAACTCCGAGAAGATCGAGCGGGCGATCGAGGCCAGCAGCCTCGCCCAGCGCCACAAGCGCGTCCACGTGAGCTGTCCCTCGGGCGTGCACCAGAAGAAGGGGCTCGTCTTCAACTGCATGACGATGTCCCCGCACGGGACGACGCGCTTCGTCGTCACCGAGCTCGACGGCGCCGGTCACGTGCACTACGAAGCGCCCGGATGAGCCGCGCCGCGGCGCCCGCCGGCCACGCTGTGGGCGCGCGCCGCCCGCACGGTAGCCGCGGGCTCGCCGTCGTGGCCTGCTCGGTGATCGCCATGAGCTCGGCCATCGCCCTCGTCGCGCGCGCCGTTCCGCCGGCGGCCGCGAGCGCCGCGACGCCCGTCGCCGCGACCCAGCAGCTCGCCGTGCTGCTGACTACGCATCAGGTCCACGGCTTCCGCAGCGCGACGTCGGCGATCGTGGCTGTCGTGCCGGCACGGCGACCGATCACCGGCGCCCGCACCGTCCTGCCGGTCACCGGCCGCGCGACGACCGCCGGCGGAGCACAGTGGCTGCGGGTCCTCGTCCCCGGGCGCCCGAACGGGCGCCAGGGCTGGATCGAGCAGCGCGGCACCGAGCTGACGACGACGCGCTGGCGACTGGAGGTCCGGACGTCCGCGCGACAGGTGCGCGTGTACCGCAACGGACGCCTCGTGCGGATCTTCGCGGCGATCGTCGGCAAGCCCTCGACTCCCACCCCGCACGGGCGGTTCTTCGTCGAGGAGAGCGTTCGCGTCCCGGCCGGCGCCCCAGGCGGGCCGTTCGCGCTCGCCACGAGCGCGCGATCGAGCGTGTTGCAGGAGTTCGACGGCGGCCCCGGCCAGATCGGGCTGCATGGTGTCCAGAATCTCGGCGGTGTGCCCGGCACCGCGGTCTCACACGGCTGCGTGCGGCTCACCAACCGCGCCATTCGGTGGCTCGCCGCGCGCATCGGCCCCGGCGTCACGGTGACGATCCGGCGCTGAAACTACGCTGCGAGGATGCGCGCGCTCGCCGACTGGCCGCCCGCCCCGCCGCTCGAAACCGAGCGCCTGTCGCTCGAGCGGCTGCGCGTCGCGCATGCCGAGGAGATGCAGATCGTCCTCGACGACGAGCGGCTGTACCGCTTCATGCCGGGGGCGCCGAGGACGCTCGAGGAGCTGCGCGGCCGCTACCGCGAGCAGGTGACGGTCTGGTCGCTCTCCGAGTCCGATCGCTGGTGCAACTGGGTCGTGCGGATCCGCGCGAGCGGTGAGGCGGCCGGCGGGGTGCAGGCGAACCTGACGGTCGAGGACGGCGCGGTCGTCGCCGAGCTCGCCTGGGTCCTCGGAACGGCACACCAGGGGCGCGGCTACGCCCGCGAGGCGGCCGCGGCGATGATCGCGTGGCTGCGCGCGGAGGGCGTGGACCGCTTCATCGCGGACATCGATCCGGCGCACGAGGCCTCACATCGCGTCGCTCTCGCGCTCGGACTCACGCGCTCGAGCGAGCCGGGCGAGGCCGGCAGCGAACGCTGGCTCGCCTGACCTCGTCGGGCGGCGCCATGGAGGCGCCCGAGGCGGTCGGGTCTCCCACGGTCATTCCCGCTCCATGCTTTCCCGGTTGGATCCCGCTCGCAGGCCTTGAACGCTACCGTTTGTTCGATCGCCGACGGGGCTAATCGGATGTTGTGTTTTGCACCCCCGCGCCGTTACGCTTCCCGGACCCATGAGTTGTCACGAACGACACGATCGACCGACGTCCAAGACCACGACGAGGGCATTCGCAGTCGCCGTCGTCGCGGCGGCCATGTTGCCGCTGACCGGTGTGGCCCAGGCCGCCGCACCGCTGACCGGGGTGAATCGACCCAACGCGATCCCCGATCGCTACATCGTCGTCATGAAGAAGGCGTCGACCGATGCGGCGAAGGAGCGCACGAAGGGCCGCGCGCGCAACAAGGGCGGCAGGGTGGACCGCGACTACGGTCGGGCGCTCAAGGGCTACGCCGCGACGCTGCCGCCGGCTGCACTCGCGGAGGTCCGCAAGGACCCGGATGTCGACTACGTCGAGGCCGACAGCGTTGTCACCGCGTCAACGGCCGAGGCCAATCCGCCGTGGGGTCTGGACCGCATCGACCAGGCCAGCCTGCCACTCGACAGCACGTACAACTACACGCCGACCGGCTCCGGCGTGAAGGCGTACATCATCGACACCGGCATCCACCGGTCCCACCAGCAGTTCGCCGGCGGCCGCGCGATCTTCGGCTATGACGCCGTCACGAGCGGGGGCTCCGCTGACGACTGCAACGGCCACGGGACGCACGTGTCCGGCACGGTCGGCGGCTCCACGTACGGCGTCGCGAAGTCGGTCACGCTCGTCGCCGTGCGCGTGCTGAACTGCTCGGGCAGCGGCTCGACCTCCGGCGTCATCGCGGGCATCAACTGGGTCACGGGCGACCATAAGGCCGGACAGCCGGCGGTCGCGAACATGAGCCTCGGCGGCGGCGCGTCGACCGCGCTCGACCAGGCCGTCGAGAGCTCCATCGCCGACGGCGTGACCTATGCCGTCGCCGCCGGTAACGACAACGCGAACGCCTGCAACAGCTCGCCGGCGCGCGCCGCGACCGCGCTGACGGTCGGTGCGACCGAGAAGACCGACGCGCGGGCGTCGTACTCGAACTTCGGCTCCTGCATCGACCTGTTCGCGCCGGGTACGGGGATCCTCTCGTCCTGGTACACGTCGGACACGGCGACGAACACCATCAGCGGGACGTCGATGGCGACGCCGCACGTCGCGGGCGTCGCGGCGCTCTACCTGCAGGATCACCCGACGGCGTCCCCGGCAGAGGTCGCGAGCGCGCTGATCGCGAATGCCACGACGGGCAAGGTCACGAACGCGGGCAGCGGCTCGCCGAACCGGCTGCTGTACTCGCCGCCGGGTGCGGTGACACCGCCACCGCCACCGCCACCGCCACCACCACCGCCGCCACCACCACCGCCGCCACCGCCGCCACCGCCACCGCCGCCACCACCGCCACCGCCACCACCGCCACCGCCACCACCGCCACCGCCACCACCGCCACCGCCACCACCGCCGCCGCCGCCTCCGCCTCCCGGTTGCGGGCTGGCCCAGACGTTCAGCGGCACGCTGTCGGCGGGCGCGACGGCGATGCCGAGCGGTACGTCCTACACGTCGAGCACGGCCGGCGTCCATCGCGGTTGCCTGCGCGGCCCCGCGGCGGCGAACTTCGACCTGTACCTGGACAAGCAGCTGTGGTTCTTCTGGCTCACCGCCGCCTCGGCGACGACGGCGACCTCCAGCGAGGACATCGCCTACAACGGCACGTCCGGGACCTACCGCTGGCGCATCGTGTCGAAGACCGGCAGCGGCGCGTACACGTTCGGGCTGACGAAGCCGAACTGATCGACTGACGCGACACGGGCTCCGGAGCGCGGCTCCGGGGCCCGGCGGGCAGGCTCAGCCGCCGCTGTCGAGCACCGCCCGCGACCAGACGCGCCAGTGCCCGTCGATCGCGGCCTCGACCGCTGCCGCGGATGCTCCTGTCGCGCGCAGCAGTGCCCCGGGACCGTGCAGGGCCAGCGGCACCCGCGGCCCGATCGCGAGCTGCGGCCGGATCCCGAGGATGCAAGCCATGCAGACGACGCGATGACCGGGCGCCAGCGCGACGTGGCCGTCCTCGCCGCCGTCGAAGCGCAGGCCGTCGTGCAGCAGCGCCGCGCCCCCGAGCGTCACCCGCGTCGTGCTGTCAAGCAGGCCCGGCGCTTCGCCGTCTCGGCCGAGGACGAGCGTCTCGCGCACGGCGGCGACCGCGCCCTGCTCCAGCTCGATGACGCAGTGGCGCTGCACGTCTGCGCCGGCGGCGACGATCAGTGGTCCCTCGTCGAGCACGAGCCGGCCCCCGGCGCACACGGTCACGTCGAGGCGCAGGACCGTGCGCGCGGCGCCCGGCAGCGCGAGCGTCGCGGCGACGGGCTCGATCGCCAACACCGCGCCGGCGCCGAGGACGATCCGCGCGCTGTCGCGGTCGCCAGCCAGCGGCCCGGCCTGGGTCGGAACGAACGCCGCGCGGACGACCGCCCCGCGCTCGAGGATCCGCGGCGCGAGCCGCTCGCCGCGCCGCAGCTCGGAGATCACATGGCCGGACGGCGTGCGCTCGATCGCCAGGACGGCGATCGCGCCCGCGTCAGTGCGAGTGGGCGTGCGGATGGTCGTGGTGCGGGTCGGGCGCGCCGATCGCGCTCGAGTGCAGGTGGCCGTGGCGCGCGAACGCACTGAGCTGGTCGCCGATCCAGTCGGCGACGGGCCGCGCGTGCGGCGGCGCGACGAGCGACAGCGCGAGCACGGGCAGGTTGCCGCGCCGCGCCGCGGCGTCGCCGAGCATCCGATCGACATCGGAGCCGACGTACGGCGCAAGGTCGGTCTTGTTGATGACGAGCAGGTCGGCGCGCGCGATCCCAGGGCCGCCCTTGCGCGGGATGTCGTCGCCGCCGGCGACGTCGATGACGAAGATCTGCACGTCGGCGAGCGCCGGGCTGAAGACCGCCGTGAGGTTGTCGCCGCCGCTCTCGACGAGCACGAGCTCGAGCGGGCCCTGATCGGCCTCGAGCTCCTCGACGGCCTCGAGGTTGATGGTGATGTCGTCGCGGATCGCCGTATGCGGGCAGCAGCCGGTCTGCACCGCGACGATCCGCTCGGCGGCGAGCACGCCCGTCGAGCGCAGGAACTCGGCGTCCTCGGTCGTGTAGATGTCGTTCGTCACGACGCCGAGCGCGAACTCGCCGGCAAGCTCGCGACAGAGCGCAGCGATGAGGCTGCTCTTGCCCGAGCCGACCGGCCCTCCGACCCCGATCCGCAATGCCCGCTGTGGCCTAGCTGACAAAGAGGCGCTCCCTTCGATCGGCGTGCCGGGCCGCGGCGAGCTCGAGCCCGACGGCGGCGGGCGCCGCCTGCTGGGCGACGGGACGCAGGTCGTCGGCGACCTCGCGCGCGAGCGATCCGATCCGCGGCGCGAGTTCCGCGAGCCAGTGCGCCGTCTGTGCGGGATCGAGCCCGAGCAGCTTCAGCGCGGCGCCGGCGACCGTCGCGGCATCGTCGTAGAGCGCGACCATCGCGACCTCGATGTCGCTCAGCCCCGCGGCGGCGCCGACGACGCCGAGCGCGACCGGTCGCGGCGTCATCGTGGAGTCCACGCGGTAGCGGTCGATCGTCGTGGACGGCCATGCCGTCGCCGCGCTGCGCAGGAGCTGCGAGCCGAGTCGCCGCGCGACGTCGCGCAGGATGGGGCTCGGGCAGCGCGCGGCGTGCTCGTCGTCGAGTGCCGCGAGCGCGGCGGCGCCGGCCTGGGCCGCCCGTCGCGCCGCCACGCTGAGCGCGGCCTCGGGCTGGGCGACGAGTCGCAGCCGCGCGCCGATGAACGGCGCGACGCCGTTGACGCCGAGCCCCTCGGAGACGGCTTGTTCGAGCCCAAGCGAGTGCGCGTAGCTGCCGGCCGGAAAGCGCGAGTCGGCGAGCAGCAGGCAGGCGACGGCTCCTGCGCTCATTCGTGGACCACTAGAAGAGCTCGTAGCGCTGCGCCAGCGGCAGCTCGGACACCGGCCGCGGCTCGATCTCGTCGCCATCGACGAAGACCTTGAACGTGTCGGGCTCGACGCGGATCGTCGGGCACGCGGTGTTCTGCGGCATGTCCGCCTTGCCGAGCTTGCGGGTGTCGCCGACCGCGACGATCGCGGACTCCAAGCCGAGCGCGGCGAGCGTGCCCGACTGTGCGGCGAGCGGTGAGACGAACGCCATCGAGCTGCGGGCGGCGAGGCGGCCGGAACCGGCGAACATCGGCTGGCTCAGCACGGGCTGGGGGGTGGGGATCGAGGCGTTCGGGTCGCCCATCGGCGCCCACGCGATCGTGCCACCCTTGATCACGAGCCGCGGGCGGATCGCGAAGAACGCCGGATCCCACAGGACGAGGTCGGCGAGCTTGCCGACCTCGATCGAGCCGACGTGCGCGTCGATGCCGTGCGTGACCGCCGGGCAGATCGTGTACTTCGCGACGTAGCGCCTGAGGCGCGCGTTGTCGGCGGCGCCCGCCGTCGCGCCGAGCCGCGCCTTCATCGCGTGCGCCGTCTGCCAGGTGCGGATGATCGTCTCGCCGACACGCCCCATCGCCTGCGCGTCGGAGCCGATCATCGAGATCGCGCCGAGGTCCTGCAGGACGTCCTCGGCGGCGATCGTGCTCGCGCGGATGCGCGACTCGGCGAAGGCGAGGTCCTCCGGGATGCGCGGGTTGAGGTGGTGGCAGACGATGAGCATGTCGAGGTGCTCGTCGATCGTGTTGACCGTGTGCGGGCGCGTCGGGTTCGTTGAGGACGGCAGCACGTTCGGGGCACTCGCGAGCTCGATGATGTCCGGCGCATGGCCGCCGCCCGCGCCCTCCGTGTGGTAGGCGTGGATCGTGCGCCCATCGATCGCGGCGAGCGTCGACTGCAGGTAGCCGGCCTCGTTGAGCGTGTCGGTGTGGATCGCGACCTGCACGCCGGTCTCGTCGGCCGCGCGCAGGCAGGCGTCGATCGCGGCCGGGGTCGATCCCCAGTCCTCGTGCAGCTTCATCCCGCCGGCTCCAGCGCGAAGCTGCTCGACGAGCCCCTCGTGCGAGACGGTGTTGCCCTTGCCGAGCAGCAGCACGTTGACCGCCATCGTGTCGAGCGCGATGAGCATCTCGTGGATCGCGCGCGGGCTCGGGGTGCAGGTCGTCGCGCGCGTACCCTCGGAGGGACCGGTGCCGCCGCCGATCAGCGTCGTCATCCCGGCCGCGACGGCCTGGTCGACGATCTGCGGGCAGATGAAGTGGACGTGGCAGTCGATGCCGCCGGCGGTGAGGATCCGCCCCTCGCCGGCGATGATGTCCGTCGACGGGCCGATCTCCAGGGCGGGGTGCACGCCATCGGCGATGTCCGGGTTGCCGGCCTTGCCGAGCGCGATGATGCGGCCCTCGCGGATGCCGACGTCGCAGCGGATGATGCCCCAGTGGTCGAGCACCACGACGTTCGTGATGACGACGTCGGGCGCGCCCTGGGCGGCGGTGCGGCTGCCCTGCAGCATCGATTCGCGGATCGTCTTGCCGCCGCCGAAGACGGCCTCGTCGCCGCCGACGCAGCGGTCCTCCTCGACCTCGAGCCAGAGGTCGGTGTCGGCGAGTCTGAGGCGGTCGCCGACCGTCGGCCCGTAGAGCGCGCCGTAGCGGGAGCGGTCGATGCTCGTCATGGCTCTCGCACCTGCAGCCCTGGGACCGCTTGGCGGCCCGCGAGCTTGACCAGCGTCACCGTTCGCGAGGTGCCGGGCTCGAAGCGCAGCGACGTCCCCGCGGGGATGTCGAAGCGGAAGCCGGTGGCAGCGTCGCGGTCGAGCTCGAGCGCGGCGTTGACGTCGGCGACGTGGAAGTGCGAGCCGACCTGGATCGGGCGGTCGCCGGTGTTCAGCAGCTCGAGCTCGATCGACTCGCGGCCGGCGTTCAGCTCGATCGTGCCCGGCGCGGTGCGCAGCTCGCCGGGGATCATGCGATCGGCTCGTGCAGCGTGACGAGCTTGCGTCCATCGGGGAACGTCGCCTCGACCTGGACCTCGCCGACCATCTCGGGGATGCCCTCCATGACGTCGTCGCGCGAGAGGACGTGGCGGCCCTCCTCCATGAGCTGGGCGACCGAGCGCCCGTCGCGCGCGCCCTCGATGATCCAGCAGGACAGCAGCGCGACGGCCTCGGGATGGTTCAGCTTGACCCCGCGCGCGCGGCGCTCGCGCGCGATCAGGCCGGCCATCGAGAGCAGCAGCTTGTCCTTGTCGGCGGGGGTCAGTCGCATCCGTTGCGCAACGCTATCCGCGGCGCGCGCGGCTGACCTTCGCCCGCCGGGACAGATCGACGCGCGGAGGATTCACCGCAGGGCCATAGCCGCCGGGGGCGGGCGCTCTGGCTGCTGCTTCGTCTCGCTCGGAGAACGGATCGCTACGGCTTCCACTTGATCGAGCAGCCGCGCAGCGCACGCTCCTCGATCGCGGGCTTGCAGCCCGCGAGGACGGACTCGAGCGCCTCGCGCAGATAGCCCGCGTTCTCCTCTTCGCTCTCGTCGCCCGCGTCGGCGTCCGGGGCACCGGTCCAGACGAGCGTGTGCTCGCGGTCGAGGACCCACAGGTGGGGCGTGACCTGCGCGTCGAGCGCGCGCGCGACCGCCTGGGACTCGTCGTGCAGGTAGGGCATCGGCCACGACTGGTCGTTGACGAACTGGACCATCCGGTCGAACGAGTCGCCGGGGAAGCGCTGGGCGTCGTTGGAGTTGATCGCCAGGAAGCGCACGCCGCGCGGTGTGTACTCCTCGGCAACGGCCTTGACGCGCGGGTTCCACGCCTGCACGAACGGGCAGTGGTTGCACATCTGGATCACGACCGTCGCCTCCGGGGCGGGATCGGCCGGCAGCGAGTGCTCGACACCCGCGGTGTCGGGCAGCGTGAAGGACGGTGCGGCATCGCCGATTTCGAAGCTCATGCCCATATATCTAGCGAACCGGCCACCTGGGCGCGGGATGCTGGCGCGCGCGCTGCTAGATTCAAACGCGCACGGTGGGCGTAGCTCAGCTGGTAGAGCTCCTGGTTGTGGTCCAGGCGGTCGGGGGTTCGAGTCCCCTCGCTCACCCTCCGCGAAGTCCCTGCAAACGAGCGGTTTGTGCGGATTTGCAGGACGTTTGATCGGGCGCCAAGGTACCAAGGAGGTACCAAAGGCAGCGATTTATCCCGCTGCGGAGGCGCATTTGCCCGGCGAAGAGCAGGGATTCGCCCGCCGCCGGGGCGGACTCCGTGGGTGCTCGGGCGGTAGATGCTCCCTTCGACGGGCGGCGCTCAGATCGGTTGCGCGCGACCTTGGGCTCGGGAGGGCGTGGGCGAATCCTTTGCAACCTCCGTTGCAGCACGCAGCGCGCAGCACTGGCGGCGCGTCGAGCGCCACGCCCGCTTCGTCTCAAGCAAGGAGGGCGAGAAGGCGCTCAGCGGCGGTCTCGTGCGCCTCGCGCTCGTCATCGGCGAAGCGTGGCGCAGCGTCCTCACACCACGCTCCGACCCGACCGGCCAGCCGGTCGGCGTGAGCCTCGCCAACGCCATCCGGGAGCGCGCGATCGTGCTGTGGCGCACCCACGTCGACATCATGCCCGACGAGGCCAAGACCGTCACCGCCATCATCCTCAACGACATCCACGCAAGCGCCGTCAAAGCACAGGACCACGGGCCGGCGTTGTGGACGTGCGTGCTCGACGAGTTCGCAGCGGTCATCTCGACAGCGTCAGACCAAGCACTCGCGCTGCTGCAGCGCGGGCGCACCCACGAAGGCCAAGTGCTCGTCGTAACGCAATCGATCGCCGACATCGAAGCGCTCACGGGCAAACCGGGGTTGCTGGCGTCGTTGGCCGACAACTTCGCCGGCTTCGTCATCCATCGCCAAAGCGCCCCCGAATCCCGCGACTGGCTCGCCAAGCTCATGGGCACCACCGCCCTCTGAAAATCCACCGACCAGACCAGCGCCCACGCCGCTACCGGCGCCGGCAGCCGACGACGCGTACGCGAGTTCCGCGTCAGCTCTGACACCTTCAGCGAACTGCGCGTCGGCGAAGCAGTCATCTACACGACGCTCGGACCGCCACCCACGATCTGCCGTGTCCGAGCCGTGCAACTCGCGCCCCGCCGCATGCTCCTACGCGTCGCCTCTGGAGAGCCCAGCCCGTACGAGATCAGCGTGCATCCCGCGGCACAACTGCCGGCCCAATCGCGCGCCAACGACGGGGCGACAGCCCCTGCCCGCTCCGCGGATCTGTCGACCGTCGCACCGCCTGCACACGATGAAAGCGCCAACAGCGAGGCCCCCCGCAACGACGTCGCGCCGCAGCCCCGCAGTGAACCGCCGCAAAGCTTCGACGACGCCTGAGCGCAACACGACCGCCTACGCCGAGGCTCCGTCAGCCCGCGGCCCGCCGCGCCCGGACCCAAGACCCCGCCACAACCGGCCGAAATCCCGGCGCCACCGACCAGATCCACGCCGGACGCCTCAGAACGAGGCTTATGGAAACCAGACGGTGAGGAACCTGCAAGGCGCCGGAAAGGCGGGGGAGAGGCGTTTCTTGGGCTGCTCGCGGTGCGCCCGCGCCGCTCGGATCTCGTGGTTTGTGCGCGCGAACCTGATCGGCAACCCCAGCTGCGTCATCGTCTCGAGGCCCCGGTCTCGGCAAAATCAAACCGTGGTGCGGCGGATGGTGGTCGACCTGATCGAGACGCTCGGCGCTCAGGTCATCCCCTGGGCCGCGGCCGCGCCGCCCTGATCCCCGCCACATTGGGGACAACTCGCTGAGCTCCGGGTTCTGCCCCCAGGCGGGCCGCGCGAGGCCTACCTCAGATCGCCGCCACCAAGACCGCGGCACCGCACACTCGACGGCTATACCCAGGCCGGTCAAGGTACGAGCACGTTGCACGGGCGGGGTGCTGCGATGCGGTGCCGTCGCTCCCCTGCTGCGGTTGACCTGATGCGCCTGCACGATCCCCTGCCGCGCAAAGTAGCCTGCGGCGGCGATGAACCTGCAGGAGATCGAGGAGCGCGTCGCACAGCTCGACCTCTCCGAGGGGCCGACGTTCATCCACTCGCTGCTGCTGGCCTACGGGATTCCGAAGGCCGCGCTGAGCCGCCTGCGATCGGGCACGTACAACCGGTCCTCGCGCGCCGGGGAGACGCTGTGGAAGGGCCGGGTGTTTGACCGCTACCTCCACGCCGGCGAAGATCTCCATGCTGTGTTACAACGCGTTCCCGGTGCCGGCGCTCTCGGCCGGGGACAGGTTCCGGCTAACCGAGCACGCGATGGCTGTGCTCGAGGCTCGCGAGCACCACGCCGATCGCTCGCTCGGAGACATGTACCTTCCGGATGAGATGCCTCCGAACCTCCGATACGCCCATGCTGCGCTCGACGCGACCGTTGATGGCCTTTATAGCTTAGCACCGAACCCGACCGACGAGCAGCGCCTTGAGCGCCTCTTCGCTCTATACGAGTCGATGAACGCGGGATCGCCCGCCTGAGATGCCCGACCTCGTTCACGTCACGTATCAGAACACCGGCGGCAGCACCAGGACCGACGCGCTCGGTATGCGCGAGATGCAGGCCAAGGCCTATGCGGCACGCGGCAGCCAGTACCTCCTGCTCAAGGCGCCCCCGGCGTCCGGCAAGTCGCGAGCGCTCATGTTCATCGCCCTCGACAAGCTCTTCAATCAGGGCCTGAAGAAGGTCATCGTCGCAGTGCCGGAGCGCTCAATCGGGGCCTCGTTCGCGAGCACGAAGCTGACGGCGGCCGGGTTCTTCGCCGACTGGGACGTCGAGCCCCAGCACAACCTCTGCTCGCCCGGATCGGACGGGACCAAAGTCAACGCCGTCAAGACCTTCCTGGACGGGCCCGGAGCGATACTGGTCTGCACGCACGCGACGCTGCGATTTGCCCACGACGCGATCGATGAACGCGCGTTCGACGACGTCCTCCTCGCTGTCGATGAGTTCCACCACGTGTCCGCCTCGGAGGCGAGCCGACTGGGTGAGCTGGTCCGATCCGTCATCCAGAACACCAGCGCGCACGTCGTCGCCATGACGGGGTCCTACTTTCGCGGCGACGCCATCCCCGTGCTCGAGCCCGCTGACGAGGCTCGCTTCAGGAAGGTGACCTACAACTACTACGAGCAGCTCGACGGCTACACGCACCTGAAGTCGCTGGGAATCGGCTACCACTTCTATCAGGGTCGCTACACCGACGCGATCGGCGAAGTCCTCGACACCGACAAGAAGACGATCCTGCACATCCCCAGCGTGCAGTCGGGCGAGTCGACGAAAGACAAGCTGCGCGAGGTCGACGAGATCATCGACGCATTCGGCGCCGTCGACCACCAGGACGAGCACGGCGTCCTGCACGTACGACGCAACGCAGACGGCAAGATGATCAAGGTCGCCGACCTCGTCAACGACGAACCGCGCGCGCGAGCCACGATCGTCGAGTACCTAAGGACGATGACCGAGGTCGACGACCTCGACCTGATCATCGCGCTCGGTATGGCCAAGGAGGGCTTCGACTGGCCGTACTGTGAGCATGCGCTGACGGTCGGCTACCGCGGATCGCTGACTGAGATCGTGCAGATCATCGGCCGCGCGACGCGCGACAGCCCGAACAAGACGCACGCGCAGTTCACGAACCTCATCGCCCAGCCCGAAGCGGGTGACGACGAGGTTCGCGTGGCGGTCAACAACATGCTCAAGGCGATCAGCGCGTCGTTGCTGATGGAGCAGGTCATCGCCCCGAACTTCAAGTTCAAGACCAAACGCTCGGACGATGATCGCCCCGACATCGGCGAGCTGAAGATCAAGGGCTTCAAGGAGCCATCGACCGCGAGGGTCCAGAGCATCGTCGAGTCCGACCTCAACGATCTCAAAGCGCAGATCCTGCAGGACCAGGCGATGCTCAAGGCGATGCCCGGGAACGTTGATCCCGAGGTGATGAACAAGGTTCTCATCCCGAGGGTCATCCGCAAGCGCTATCCCGACATCAGCGAGGAAGAGGTCGAGGAGGTCCGCCAGCACGTCGTCACGGACGCGGTGATCAAGAACGGCGAGATCAAAGACGTCGGCGGCAGAAAATTCGTTCTCATGGCCAACAAGTTCGTCAACATCGACGACATCACCGTCGACCTGATCGACACCGTCAATCCGTTCCAGCACGCCTTCGAGATCCTGTCGAAGTCGATCACCAAGCAGGTACTCGGGCTCATCCAGGATGTGATCGACGCCACGCGCATCGAGATCACCGAGGAGGAGGCACGGATCCTGTGGCCGAAGGTCAACGCGTTCGTCCGCGAGCATGGGGTGCGACCGAGCGTGCGCTCCGAGGACCCGCTGGAGCGCCGGCTGGCCGAGGCGCTGCTGTTTTTGCAGGCGCAGCGCCGGACGCTGGGGATCTGAGTGGACGCCGTCGAGCTGCTCTTGATGCTCGCCGATGACGAGTTCGGCCTGCTCGAGCTACCCGCGGCCTCGCCGGCTCCGGGGCCCGAGGATCGGTTGCGAGCCGCCTACGAGGAGATCGCCGACTTCACGCGCCAGCACGGGCGACCGCCCGAGATGAACCCGACGGACATCGGGGAGGCCAAGCTCGCTATGCGGCTGAAGGCCATGTGCGAGAGCGACGAACAGTGCCAGGCCTTGGAACCGATCGACGAGCTCGGGCTGCTCGCCGAGCCCGAGCCCCCCGCCTCGATCGAAGAAGTCGTCGCCGATGATCCGTTCGGGCTGCTCTCCGGCGACGATGACCTCTTCACGCTGCGCCACGTCCCAAAGACACAGACGATGCCTGCCGACGTCGCACGACGGGAGCCGTGCGACGATTTCGAGAGCTTCCGCCATCTCTTCGTCGAGTGCCACGCGGAACTGCGCTCCGGTGCCCGCAAGCTCCTGGCCTTCAGGAACCCGATCGAGATCGGGGCGGGAAGGTTCTTCGTACAGGCCGGCGTGCTGCTCTACGTCGCCGCTGTCGGTGAGCGCACGTATGACGAGGTCAAGAAGGCCAACGCTCGAACGCGGTGCATCTTCGAGAACGGCACCGAGTCCAACCTCTTGCTGCAGTCACTGGCCAGCAACCTCTACAAGGGCGGAAAGCGCGTGACCGTTTCAGACGCGACGGTCTCCACGGAAATGGGCTTGCTACCCGACACACCGATGGCGAGCGTTTACGTCCTGCGGTCCTTGAGCGATGATCCGCAGGTCAAGGCGCTACCGCAACTGCACAAGATCGGCTCGACATCCTCGACCGCCGAAGACCGAGTCGCCTCGGCAGAGTCCGACACCACGTTCCTCGGAGCGCCGGTCGAGATCGTCGAGGAGTACCGGGTGCCGCGCGGCGTCGAGCGCCAGTTCGAGACCATCCTGCACCGCATGTTCGCCGCGGCACGCATGGACGTGTGGTTCGAGCGCAACGGCTACGTCACCGCGGAGGCCAACGAGTGGTTCGCGGTGCCGTTTCGCGTGATCGACGAGGCGGTCCGCCTCATCGAGAGCGACGCCATCGTCAACTACGAGTACGACACGGAGTGGCAGCGCCTTCGGCTTCGCTCATCGCAGCCCTCGCAATAGCGAAAGAGGGGTGCGGAGCGGCGGCACGCATCGCGGAGTCGAGATGCAGACCAGGCGGGGAGGGCCAGTCTGTCCGTTGGGAACAGCATGATGAGCGTTGTGGATGCCGCTGCCGCTCTTCCGCTCGCCGAAGCGCTGCGCGCCGAGCACCTGCAGATGATGGTCAGGCTTGAGCGCGGCCGCGCCCGCGCCCAGCGACTCCGGGACCTTGCCGAGCAGGCCGCGGAACAGGTCGTTTCCGATGAGCGCCTGCTGCGATCGATGGCCGAAGTATTGGGCATCTCGCCCCAGGCCACGATCGACGAACTCGGGGGAGCGCTGCGCGGTCACCGCCTTCGCGAGGTAGCCGTCGCGATCCTGCAGAAGCACCATCCGCCAGGCGTCGAGGTTCACTATCGCGAGTGGTACGACCTCGTCGCATCCGAGGGGATCTCCGTGGCTGGCAAGGACCCCGTGGCCACGTTCCTCTCCCAGGTAAGCCGCGCCGACGCCGTCGAGGCAGTGGGCCGCCGCACGGGTCGATACCGCCTTCGCGCGGTCGCCTGAGTCATGATCCGTCGTTGACGCCGCGCCGCGCGCGGAACAGCATCCTGCCCGATTCCGTCCGACCGGTTTGCATTGCTACTGGGAGGCGCTTGGTAGCTACGGCTTCTACCGCGTCCGCTCATCAAGAGAAACGGAGGAGCTCTCCCGGTGCCGGAAAGGCGGAATGCGCAGTGCACGAGATCGACTTCCTTCCCGTAGGCGATGGCGGCAAATCTGGCGACGCAATCTGCATGCGGTTCACGCGCCCAGACACCGGCGTTCAGGCTGTCGTTGTCATCGACGCCGGATTCAGCGACGACGGAGATGCCCTCGTCGCGCACATCAAGGAGTACTACGGGACCGACGTCGTGGACCTCGCGATCCTGACCCACCCCGACGGTGACCACATCGGCGGAATGGGAGAAGTCATCCGCGGCCTGACCGTCAAGCAGCTGTGGCTGCACCACATCGGAGCACGCGGTGGCTCCTCGCTCCCCGCCGCCGCTGCCGTAGACGAGCTGATGAAGGTCGCCACGGAACACGGCACCGCCGTCTATGAGGCATGGCCGGGAGCGTCCGAGTTTGGCGGCGCGATCAGAATTCTCGGCCCGACGAAGGCCTACTACGAGCAGCTCGTCAAGCAGCAGGTCGACGAGAAGTCGACCGCCGCAAAGGCCGGCATGGCACTGCTCGAAGCAGCACGAAACCTCGCGGATCGGGTGGCAAGCGCACTCGGCATCGAGATCCCCTTCGACGCCAAGGACGTAAACCCGCGCAACAACTCCTCAATGATCGTCCTCGCGAAGTTCGGCGACGGGACGCAGCTCTTCACGGCCGACGCCGGCGTTCCCGCCCTCGAAGCAGCCTGGGACTACGCCGAATCGGCTGGACTCGCATCAACACCCACGATGGTGCAGATCGCGCATCACGGAAGCCGCCGCAACTGCTCGTCCGCGTGGCTTGACCGCCTCCTCGGCCCGACCGGCCAAGCCGAAGCCCGAAGCGCGATCGTGTCCTGTGTCGAGGAATCCGACAAACATCCGTCCGGCAAAGTGGTCAACGCCCACACCCGCCGTGGATGCCGCGTCGTCGCAACCGCCGGCAAGACGATCTGCAATCGGGAAGGCACAGGGACCCGGCCAGGCTGGACACCGGTTGCCTCGCTCGGCCCGATGATCGAAGAAGACGACTAAATGCCCAGCACCTATCGTCTACGCGCCCGCGTCGGCCCGTCGTTGCTTCTCACGTCACCGGCGATGAGTCTGCTGGTCGCCGTCGGCTTTTCGTCGGCAACGCTCGCCGTGCTGTCCTGCGGCGCCACGACCGTACTCGCCGTCGTCCTCTCAGAACAAGTAGCTGATTTGGGACGCGAACTGGAGAAGACCTTGTTTCGGTCGTGGGGCGGGACACCCACGAGCCAACGATTGCGCCTCAGCGACACGACGGATACCGAGGCGACCAAGGCGCGTCGCGCCGCAGTCGAGACCGCCACCGGATCGCCGCTCCCAACGCTCGCTGATGAAGAGCACGACCTCGAACAAGCGATGCGCGGGTACGATCGTGCCATTGATCAAGTGCGTTCCTGGCTTCGCGAAGACGACGACAACACGATATTGGCGGACGTGAACGCGAGCTACGGCTTTCGTCGCAACTGCCGTGCGGTACGGAGGTACGGCCGCGGCGCAGCCGTCGTGGGCACGTTGCTGGCCAGCACCCTCTGGCTTGCGTCGGCGAGTAACTCGCCAGCGAGCTTCGGCGGTGCTGCCCTCGTAGACGCCGTCCTGTGCGCGTTCTGGTGGGCGATGGTTACCGACCAGTGGGTTCTACGCGACGCTGAGCGATACGCAACCCAGTTCTTTCGCACCATGCTGAAGCACCAACCCCGCCCCTAACCGATCGGGTGACGGCGGCCATGGGAATCTCCCCGTAGACGGCCATCGGAATTCCCCGCTGGCGGTCATCGGATCTCCCCATGGGCGGCCACCGGATCTCCCCACGATCTTGTCCTGATCGGCCTGTAGGCAGGCGTGCTTCGTG
>JBBSNY010000043.1:0-27445 GCA_038260305.1 Solirubrobacterales bacterium | reverse complement strand
CGGCCCCGGCCCCCGCGGCCGAGGCAGCCAGCCCGGCCGCGGCCCCCGCGCCCGGTCGCCTGCGCCTCGGCGGCGCGACGTATGGCGCGGCGGAGGCCGCGCGGACGCCCGAGATCGCACCCGAGCCGGCGCCGACCGAGACGATCGCGAGCGGCGGATCCGGGCACGGCGTCACGCGGCTGCGTGCGCCCGGCGACGCGGCCCCGTCATGGGCCACGGCACCGGCCGCCCCGGAGGCCGCGCCCGCGGAACCGGAGCCTGAGCCTGAGCCTGAGCCAGCGCCCGAGCCCGTCGCCGCCGCGCCGGCACCGGACCTCTACGCGGCGTACATGGCGGCCGCCTCCGCGGTCATGGCGGCCCGCGCCGGCGGTGCGGCGGAGGGCGACCCGGGGCTGACCGAGGCCGTGGCGGCACGTGAGGCCGCGCGCGAGGCCTGGGAGGGCGCCGGAGGCTGAAGCCGACATCGGCGGTCGTCCACGAGCAGCGCCCGAGCCGCGGCGAAGCGTCGCGGTCGACCGCCGGCGTGCCACGACCGCTGTTGCCGGAGCCGAGAACGTGGTATCTATCGAGCACGTTCTCGATTGCGAGACGCTGGGAACACAGCCGGGACGGGGCGCGAATCGGGGCGCGCGGTCCGGCGGCTGCGCGTGTGATCTCGTCTCGGACCCGGGGAACGAAGACCAACTGTCAGGCGGGGAGCCGGTCGGCCGTGGGCCACTGCGGCGTCTCGGAGCCCCCGCTCCGAACAACGAGCATGGGAGTGAACATGAGCTACGGACAACAGTCGAGTGACCCCGAGGTCCTCGACGCCCGCCGCAAGGAAGCCTGGTTCAAGTACTCGAGCCTGCAGTGCGCGCCGGGCTGGCAGGAGGCGTCCAAGCAGGCCGCCGACGAGGCCGCACGCGCGATGTACGCGCTCGACAAGGCGAACGGCTACATCCAGTCCTAGGCAGCAGTAGCATCGCCCTGTGGCGTTCTCGCAGGGTCACGATCTCGCGCCGCCGGCCCGCGGGCCGGCGGACGACGAGTACCGCTGGCATAGCGGCGAGAAGCGCCCCAGCGGCGCGCGCGACGCGGTCGAGTTCATCGATGTCCACAAGGCGTTCGGTCGCAACAAGATCCTGCGCGGACTGAACCTCGGCCTGCCCGAGGGGAAGATCTCGATGATCCTCGGGCCCTCCGGGACGGGCAAGTCCGTCTGCATCAAGCACATGGTCGGGCTCTTGTATCCCGACCAGGGCGACGTCCTCGTACACGGGGAGTCGGTGCCGAACATGGCCGACGAAGAGCTCTTCAAGATGCGCCAGAAGTTCGGCGTCCTGTTTCAGGACGGGGCGTTGTTCGGCTCGATGAACGTCTTCGACAACGTCTGCTTTCCGCTGCGCCAGCACACCGAGCGCAGCGAGCAGGAGATCGGCGAGATCGTCAACCGCCGGCTCGCCGAGGTGGGGCTCAAGGACGCCCACGACAAGATGCCCAACGAGCTCTCCGGCGGCATGCGCAAGCGCGCCGGCTTCGCGCGCGCGCTCGTGCTCGATCCCGACATCGTCCTCTTCGACGAGCCCGACTCGGGCCTCGATCCGGTGCGCACCGCGCTGCTCGGCGAGCTCATCCAGGAGATCCACGCGGACATGATGGGCGAGGCCGAGAAGCGGGGGACGCCGCCGCCGGCGTTCACGCTGATCACGCACGACATCGCTACTGCGCGTCGCGTTGCCGAGCACATCTCCGTGCTGTGGAAGGGCCGCATCGTCGAGTCCGGGCCCGCGGACCAGCTGTTCGATTCCGACAACCAGTTCGTGCGCCAGTTCCTGGCCGGTGAGTCGGCCGGCCCGCTCGGCATGGAGTGACCGCGCGGTCGCCGCGACGGCGGTCGTGAGGGTGTGAGGCCCGCCGGGGCGCTGCACGCGGCCGCGTCGCTAGCCGCGCGACGGCCGCGGCTCGTGCTCGCGCTCTGTGCGCTGCTCGCCGTCGCCGGGCTCGTGCTCGCGCTTCGCCTGCAGCCCGATGCGGGCGTCGACACGCTCGTCGGCACCGACACCCCGGCCTATCCCGCGACGCGGATCCTGCGCGAGCGCTTCGGCGACGACGCGATCATCGTGCTCGTCCGCGGCGACCTGCGCAAGCTCCTGCTGACGCAGGACCTCGAGCGCGTGCTCGCGCTCGAGGGCTGCCTCGCCGGCAGCGCCCCGGCGGGTGCGACACCGCCGGGCGGTTCGGATGGCCCGTGCGCCCGGCTCGCGCGGACGCATCCGGTCAAGGTCGTGCTCGGCCCCGGCACGTTCGTCAATACCGCCGTGCGCGAGCTGCGCGCCGGCTACGCGCGCCGCGTCGCGAGCAGCGAGGCCGCCGCCACCGCCGCCGACACCGCCGCGCGCCGGGACGCGCGCCGCCACGGCCTGTCTGCGGCCGCTGCGCGGCGCCGTGGCGCCCGCGCCCGCGCGCTCGTGGAGATGCGGCTCAGCGACGAGCTGCTGGCGCTGGCGACCCGCTACGGGCTCGTGTCGATCCCGCGCCTCGACGACACCGCGTTCGTCTCGACGCTCGTCTTCGATCCCGCGAAGCCGGCCGGAACGCCGAAGCGCAAGTTCGCCTACCTGTTCCCGTCGGAGGGGACCGGGCCGGGGCGGGCGGCGCTCGTGCAGGTCCGTCTCGAGGCGGGCCTCAGCTCGGCCCAGCGCGAGGACGCGATCGCGCTCGTGCGCGCCGCCGTCGCGATGGCGCAGTTCAAGCCGCGAAACGGCGCCGAGTACACCGTCACGGGCGCGCCGATCGTCGTCTCGGACCTGAGCGCGTCGATCAGCGGCTCGCTGCGAGCGCTGCTCGTCGCGGCGCTGCTCGTGATGGCGACGATCCTGGCGCTCGTCTTCCGCCGCCGTCCGCGGCTGCTGCCGCTCGTGATCGCGCTCGCGGCGGCCGCGTTGACCTTCGGCGCGCTGTCGCTCGTCGGCGCTTCATTGACGATGGCCTCGATCGCCGTGCTGCCGGTGCTCATCGGCCTAGCGGTCGACTACGCGATCCAGCTGCAGTCGCGGATCGGCGAGGAGCAGGGGGCGTCCCCGGCGTCCCCGGCGTCCCCGGCGTCGCTGAGCGTTGCCGCGGCGGCGCGCCGGGCGGCGCTGCTCGGCGCCCCGGCGATCGCCGTCGCCGCCGCGGCGACGGCGGCGGGGTTCGCCGTGCTCGCGCTCTCGCCGGTGCCGATGGTGCGCGGTTTCGGGCTGCTGCTCGTCGCCGGCATCGCGATCGCCTTCGCGCTCGCGCTGATCGCGGGGACGGCCGCGCTCGTGCTCGCAGATCGCGCGGCGCCGACGGCCCGGCCGCCGCGGTCGCCCGCGCCTGTCGGGTTGCGCGCGGGCGCTCGGCTGGTCGCGCACGACGCCGCAGTGCGCGCCCGGCACGCGAGCGAGGGCACCCTCGCCTATGCAACGCGGCGCCCCGGGCGGGTCCTCGCGATCGCGCTCGCCGTCGCGATCGGCGGCTGGGCGCTCGACCCGCAGACCCGCGTGGAATCGGACATCCAGCGCCTCGTCCCGCAGGACATGCGGGCGCTGCGCGACCTCGACGCGCTCCAACGCTCGACCGGTGTCGGCGGGGAGATCGACGTCGTCGTACAGAGCAGCGACCTCACGAGCGCGCGCACGATCGGCTGGATGGTCGGCTACCAGAGCGCGGTCCTGCGCGATCACGGCTACAGCGCGCGGCGCGGCTGCGGGCAGGCGGAGCTGTGCCCGGCGTTCTCGCTGCCCGATCTCTTCACGACGGTCGCCTCGCGTCGCGACGCCGGCGCGCTGCTCGACGCGGTCCCGCCCTACCTGTCGCGCTCGGTCATCACGCAGGACCGCCACACGGCCACGCTCGCGTTCGGGATCCGGCTCATGCCGCTGGACGAGCAGAAGCGCGTCATCGACGCGATGCGCGCGCGGCTGAACGACGGTCGTCCCGCGGGCGTGCGCGCGGCGCTCGCCGGGCTGCCCGTCCTCGCGGCCGACGCGAACGCCGAGGTGTCGTCGAGCGCACGGCGCGAGCTGACGTTGCTGGCAGGCCTCGCCGCGGTGGCGCTCGTCCTGCTGGCCGCGTTCCGGGGCGATCCGCGCCGCGCGCTCGTCCCGCTCGTGCCGATTGCGCTCGCGACGGGTTGGTCGGCGCTCGTGCTGTTCGTGCTGCGCGTCCCGCTGAATCCGATGTCGGTGACGCTCGGCGCGCTCGTCATCGCGATCTCGACGGAGTTCAGCGTGCTGCTGTCCGAGCGCTACCGCGAGGAGCGCGGCCGTGGCCTTGCGCCGCGCGATGCGCTCGAGCGGACCTACCGCTCGACGGGGGTCGCGGTGCTCGCCTCCGGGGCGACTGCGATCGCGGGCTTCGCGGTCCTCGTCGTGTCAGACATCCGGATGCTGCGCGACTTCGGCTTCGTCACCGTCGTCGATCTCACGGTCTCGCTGCTCGGCGTGCTCGTCGTCCTGCCGGCCGTGCTGATGGTGCTGGAGCGACGGACGTCTCGCCGGAGTGAACTCTCCGGCGAGACGTGACTCGTCACACCATCGCGGCCAGCGCGCGGCGCTGGCGGTCGGTCATCGAGCCGACGGTCTTGGTCTCGGTCATCCCGATGCCCGCGAGGAACTTGCTACAGCGGGTCGTGCCCCATCGACGCTGGCTCAACAGGAGCTCGGCGATCGTCATGCTCGCCGCCTCCCATGGACAGGCGAGGATCACGGCACCGACCGTCGCCGTCCCCTCCGCGACGCTGCGCTTGAGCTCGGCGCGGGCGAGTCGGACCTCGTTCGCGCGCTGAAGTGCCTGCAAATGCTGCGGCGCAGGGGCAATCGTCGCTGTTGCGTCGTGCATGTGTCCTCCTGTCTGCCCCGTCCGTGGAGAGGCAGAGTGATCTCGTATGTTGACCTGTCAGACGGGCGCGCTGCAGACATCCCCAAGGCACCGTCGTCCGACGCCGGATCGTCCCGTGAAGGCGATCTGACCGGTTCGGTTGCCATCCTCGCACGCCTGTCCCTGAGCGCCCCGCGAAGCTAAGGGAGCGGTGATGCCTGCGTCAACGCATCGCCGCTCAATCCCACCGCTCAGAGCGAGGTTTTTCTTCAGTAATTCGCTTGTGAAGATCTGGACAAATCGAACGCCCGTGTTCAGGCGGGCAACGGTCCGTGCTGCGCCTCGAACTGCGCCTTGACCGTAGCGAACGCCTCGAGCGCACGGTCGAGCGTGGCGCGATCGTGGGTCGCCATGACGCTCGTGCGCAGCAGCGCGCCGCCCGGCGGCACGGCCGGATGGATGGCGACGTTGACGAAGACGCCGGCGTCGAAGAGGGCGCGCCACAGCAGCACCGCCTTCCAATCGTCGCCGACGCTGACGGGCACGATCGGCGTCATCGCGCCGCCCTCGTGCGCGACGACCCTGAAGCCTCGCTCGCGCAGCCCGGCGTGCAGGTAGGCGGCGTTGTCGAGGACGCGCGCCAGTAGCGGCGGCCCCTCGTCCGAGCGCACGATCCGCAGCGCGGCGAGCGCGGCGCCGACGGCCGCCGGGACGCCCGCCGCCGTGAACAGGAAGGCGCGGCTCTGCACGCGCAGGAAGTCGACGACATCGTGGCTGCCGGCGATGAAGCCGCCGCAGCTCGCGAGGCTCTTGGAGAACGTGCCCATCCGCAGGTCGACGCGATCCTCGACGCCGAGCAGCTCCGACGCGCCGGCGCCGCGGGCGCCGAGGACGCCGGCGCCGTGGGCCTCGTCGACCATCAGCCGCGCGCCGTAGCGCTCGCACAGATCGGCGATCTCGACGAGCGGCGCGACGTCGCCCTCCATCGAGAAGACGCCGTCGACGACGACGAGGATGCCGCCCTCGTCGCGCGCCGCCTTCTGGAGCGTGCGCTCGAGCCTGTCGATCTTGTTGTGGCGGAAGATCCTCAGCTTGGCGCGGCTGAGGATGCAGCCGTCGAGGATCGACGCGTGGTCGCCGGAGTCCGCGACGACGGTGTCGCCGGGCGCGAGCAGCGTGCCGAGCGCGGACAGGTTGGCCTGGTGGCCGGTCGTGAAGACGATCGCCTCCTCGGTCCTCATCCACTCGGCGATCTCCTGCTCGAGCTCGAGGTGCAGCGCGATCGTGCCGTTCAGCAGGCGCGAGCCCGTGAGCCCGGTGCCGTACTTGTGCAGTGCATCGGCGGCTCCCTGGATGACCCGTTCGTCGGCGGTCAGCCCGAGATAGTTGTTGGAGCCGAGCATGATGCGCTCGGCACCCTCCATCTCGACGACCGGGCCGGCTGGGCCCTCGAGCGTGCGGAAGTACGGCAGCAGGTCGGCCTCGCGCGCCATGCGCAGCTGCTCCGCGCGCTCGTGGCCGATTGCCTTGGCGAAGACGTCGGGTGTCGTGGAAGCCATGTAGCGTGGTCCCCGTGAACGTCGAGGTGAAGGCCGTGAAGTCACGGCGGGACTGGCGGGAGTTCATCGAGCTCCCGTTCCGGCTGCATGCTACCTCCGAGCAGTGGATCCCTCCGATCCGTCTGGAACGCAAGCTCTTTCACAGCCGCAAGATGAACGCGTACTTCAAGCACGCGCAGGCGCAGGAGTTCGTCGCGCGGCGCGGCAAGCAGGTCGTCGGACGCATCAGCGCGCAGTTCGACACGGCCTACGACGACGAGCACGGGGTGGGCACGGGCATGTTCGGCTTCCTCGAGCTCGAGGACGACGTCGACGTCGCGCGCGGGCTGCTCGACGCGGCCCGTGGCTGGCTGTCAGAGCACGGCCGCTCGCACATGATCGGCCCGATGGACTACACGATGAACGACGAGTGCGGCGTCCTCATCGAGGGCTTCGAGCGCGAGCCGATGATCAAGCAGCCGTGGCACCCGCGGTACTACCAGGCGCGCATGGAAGAGGCCGGCATGGAGAAGGCCATGGACCTCTACATGTGGGCGCTGGACATCTCCGACCGCGAGAAGATCAAGCCGATCATCTTCGAGCTCGCCGAGGCCGCGAAGGAGAAGCACGGCATCACGCTGCGCCACCTGCGCCGGCGCGACCTGTCGAAGAACATCAAGGGCGTCTTCGGCGAGACCTACAACGCGGCCTGGAAGCGCAACTGGGGCTTCGTGCCGTACTCCGACAACGACCTCAAGCACTACGCCGAGGAGCTGCAGCTCGTCTATGACCGCAACTGGTTCATGGCGGCCGAGAAGGACGGCGAGACGATCGGGATCGCGATCACGGTGCCCGACGTCAACCAGCTGCTGAAGGTCATGAACGGCAAGGTGTTCCCTTTCAAGTGGGTGACCTTCCTCTTCAAGCGCAAGAAGTACATCGATCGGGTGCGCGTCGGGTTTCTCGGCGTCAAGCCCGAGTACCAGCACACCGGCACCGCCGCGCTGTTCTACGTCGAGCACTTCGACATGGCCCGCGTCACGCCGCAGAAGTGGGGCGAGATGGGCTGGATCCTGGAGACGAATCGAGGCATGAACCGCGGGATGGAGGCGATGGGCGGCACGATCGTCAAGCGCTTCCGCGTGTACGAGTCGCGCTTCTGATGGTCGGTCGGGTCGCTTCTGTTCTTCTGACCGCCGCAGCGGGCATGCTGAAGGCCGTGCCTCTGCCCTCGGGACCGACCGCCACATGAGCACCGAGGGGCCAGAGCCCGAGCTCGTCGACGGCATCCCGGTGCTCGCGGAACCGCGCGTCGTCGAGGCCGCTCGCCCGCGCAGCGTGCTCAGCCCGCTCGTCGTGCAGTCGGCCGCGGTCGCCGCGACGAGCATGGTCGCGGGCGCGACGGCCGTCGCGCTCGTGCGCCGCGGCAAGAGCCGGCGCGCACGCCGCGGCCGCAAGGTGCTGGCGCCGGTGCTCGTGACGCGCTCCTTCCTCATCGACGTGCACGTCCTCGGCGACCGCAAGTAGTCGCGCCCGCAACGAGCGGGAACGCGCGGCGCGACCGTCCTGCCGGCGGCGTAGGGTCGGCGCGGTGACGGTTGAGGTTCGTGTCGAGGTCATCCCGCGCTGGGTGTTTCGTCTGCCCGCGCGCGGCGGCGCCGACGGGGTCGCGCGCGTGCGCGGCGGCGTGCTCGAGCGCCTCCTGCACGTCGGCGGGCGGCCGGTGATCGTGCGCGTCGCGCAGACGGCGCCGCCCAGCGTGCTGTTCGGCGCGTGGGCGGACTCGCGCGCCGACGCCGAGTGGGCGATCGCGCGGATGCGTTTCGCGCTGTCGGTCGACGACGACCTCGCCCCGTTCTACGAGCGCTACCGCGACGATCCGCTGATCGGCGCCGCGCTGCGCGAGCGGCCCTGGCTGCGGCTCGCGCGCCGTCCGGTCGCGTTCGAGGCGCTCGCGTGGGCGATCTGCGAGCAGCTCATCGAGTCCTCGGCGGCGCTCGCGATCGAGCGGCGGATCGTGCGCACGTTCGGCGTGCGCTGCCCCGATAGCGGCCTGCGCGATGTCCCATCCGCCGCGGTTCTCGCCCGCTGCGCGCCGGCGCGGATCGAGTCCTTCGAGCTCGCCGGCCGGCGAGCGATCGCCCTGGTGCGGGTCGCGCGGGAGGTCGCCGCCGGGCGGATCGACCTCGAGCGCCCCGAGCACGAGGTCGCCTGGCGCCGCCTGCTCGCGATCCCGACGATCGGCCGCTGGACCGTCGAGCTGCTCGCCCAGGGCGGCCAGGGCCGCTACGACGTCCTGCCCGCGGGCGACCTCGGCTACCTCAAGCTGCTCGGCCGCTGGCGCTCGGGCGGCAACCCTTCCGCGCGCGCCGAGGAGTGCGAGGTGCGCGCGCTGTTCGAGCGCTTTGGCGAGTGGCGCGGTCTAGCCGGCGCGCACGCGTTGCGCTCGCCGGCGCCGCCCACGAGGGCGCTCATCGCCGCGGCAGCCTGACGCGCTTCGCGCCGCGGCCCTTCCCCGCGGGTGCCTCTACGATGGCTGCTGCGACCGGCGAAATCCTTCGGGGGACGCTGCCCGATCGAGTCTTGCGGGTGGTGCGAGAATGGTCGACGATCCATCGTGAGGAGTTGGCTGCGAACCGGCGCCGGACGCAGAACCCCGACCATCCCGAGCCGATCGCCCTGCTGCGTGGCGGCGGCGATCCTTCTGCCGGTCGACTGCCGTCCGCTCATGGCGCGCTGCCTCGAAGGCGGGGCACGCCGGGCGGGGCGTCGTGGGCGATCACGGGCACGTCGCGGCCGCGCATCGCTCGGTCGCGACACCAACTGGGGTACCGTCGCGTCATGGCGGCCCGGCCATGACCGACGAACGCGGCGCCCAGGAGGCGCTCGCTCACTGGTGGACGACCGACATCGAGCGCCGCCACGCCGAGCTGTTCGCGAGCTCCTCGCTCCCGCTCGCCGCCCGCCTCGCCGCGTTTCCGCGCTACGTGCAGTGGGAGTGGCTGGCACGCTTTCTGAACCTCCACGAGCTGTATCGAATGATCCTGCCGGTGAAGGGCGCCATCGTCGACGGCGGCGTCCTGTGGGGCTTCAGCTTCATGTCGTTCGTGCGGCTGCGCGCGATCCTCGAACCGCGACGCACCGACCGCTTCATCTATGGCTTCGATTCCTTCGAGGGCTTTCCCTCCGTCGCAGAGCAGGACCGCCCGCCCGGCGGCGAGTTGCCGCCGCTCGGCCACCTCGATGCGGGCCAGACCGCGCTCGAGGAACTGCGAGCGCTCATGGACGCCGACGAGAACGCGCTGAAGCCCGACAGCGTGTGGGCCGACCGGCTCGTCGTCGGTGACGCACGCGAGACGATTCCGCGCTTCATCGACGAGAACCCACACCTCACCGTCAGCCTGCTGTTCCTCGACTTCGACCTCTACGAACCGACGCTCGCCGCGCTCGAGGCATTCGTGCCGCGCATGCCCCGGGGCGCGGTCATCGCCCTCGATGAGCTCAACAGCCCGGAGTGGCCCGGCGAGACGCTCGCCGTCGAACACGCCCTCGGGATCAGCACGCTGCGCCTGCGCCGCCTGGAGCCCTACGTCGGCGTCAGCTACGCGGTGCTGGGCGACTGAACCCCATCGTCAGCACGGTCACCCGTTCCCGCGGCCCCATCGGCTCGCGGGCGTGGACGAGCCCGTTGGCCTCGAGCAGCACCGCCTCGCCGGGCGCCAGCACGAGGCGCAGCGGCTCCTCGCCGGGCGGATGCAGGACCGTCGCCGAGCCCGCGCGGCCTCCCGCGGGGCCGCTGCGGCTGACCATGAACAGCACATTGACGGCGAACTCGGGATCGTCGACGTGCGGCACGATCCCTGCCCCGGGCCGGTCGTAGTACAGATAGCTCGCGTAGTACGGTGGCCGCGGCTCGAAGCTCAGCTCGCGCCAGCAGATATCGTGCCAGCCGCGGTCGCGCACGAGCGCCCGCGCCGCAGGGCCGACGGCCGCGGAGAACTGACCCGCTTGGCCGGGATCGTCGCTCCCGGGCTTTGCGCCGGCGCGCAGCGTGCGCGCCTCCTGCTCGAGCTCGGCGAGGCGCGCGTCGCTCACGAACGGCGGGCGGCCGAGCAGCGCGTAACGACCGGACCGGGTGGACGCCATCGCCTCCAGCAGCGCGCGCCACCCGTCGTCATCACTGCCGCCGGCCTCGAGCCCCCGCGTGCGCGCGAACGTGTCGATCGCGCCCGCCAGCCGCATGCCCTCGTCGTGGTCGGTCATGCGATCGGATGACGAGCACTGTGGCGCGCTCGCGCGAGCTGGGATGCATACAGGCGCTCGAGCGCGTCGTACAGGCGCACCTCGGGCTCGGGCGTGGCGAGCGCCACCAGCCGGTTGATGCGCATGTGGACGAGGCTCAGGCAGATGTCCAGCGGCGGGCGGGTCAGCGCGCCGGCGTCGTGCGCTGCGTGCAGCTCGGCGGCGATCGCGCGAAAGCGCTCGGCCCGCTCGGCGTACGGCGCGAGCAGCACGTCGGGCGCGCCGTCGCGCGCCTGGGCGAGCGCGTGCTGGAGCGCGTCGTGTTCGCGACGGTGGCGGTGGGCGTAGCGCCGCGCGAACGACCGCGCGTCGGTGACGCCGGCCGCCTCCTCGAGCAGCCTCGCCCGATGCTCGCGCGCTGCCCGCATCGCGTCGTGACGGGCCGCGTCGCCAAGGCCGAACGCGTCGAGCGCGGCGTCGACCGCCAGCAGCGCTGCGCGCCAGCGCGCGTCGGTGCTCGCCCCGCGCTCGTGGGCCGCGCCCAGCAGGGCCACAGCGGCCTCGCTGTCTGCGGCAAACCATCGCTCACACAGGTCCGTGCCCGCCGGTCCGCCGTAGCGCTCGACCTCGCGCTCGTAGGTGTCGAGCGTCGTGCGCCAGGCGAGACGCCGCTCGAGCAGCGCGTCTCCCAGTTCGCCGATCTGCGCGAGCGCGTCGCCGCGCCGCTCGGGCCGCTCGACCTGTAGGCGCACGCGCAGATGCGGGTCGGGATCGGCGTAGCGGATGAAGAACCAGCGCGTCAGCCCCCCGTCGGCGGCAAGCCGTTCGCAGAGTGGTGCGACGCCGCGGCGCAGGATCTCGTCAGCCGCGCCCGCCCCGCTGTAGATCTTCAGGTACAGCCAGCCCGAGCCGGGCGGAAACGACCGGTGTGCGGCATCCGCGGCGCCGCCGCCGGCGGCCGTCCCACCGCGCGCCGACGCCGGCGCCGGCGCCCGGCGGCGCGGCGCGCGCCCGAGGAACGGCACGATCAGCTCGTGCGCAAACCGCCCCTCGGGTCCTTCGACGACGAGCTGCGACGGATCGGGATGCACCTCGGTGAGATCGACGGCCTCGCGGCCGCGCGCGAGCCCAAGCAGGAGGTCGACGCCGACGGTGCTGTCGAGGTCGACCGGCAGGATGTTGTCCTCGTCGGTGACCGCGACGTGCCGCGGCAGCCGGTGAGCCTGGCGCAGCCGCGCCACGGCACGAAAGCGCTCGGCGTCCGATCCGTGCCCGAGCACTGCGACGTCGTCGCCGTCCAGCCGCCAGTGCGCGGGCGCAAGGATGGTGCGTCCCGAGCGCACGCGCGGCTGATAGGGCGCGTCGCGCAGCGCGCCCCAGCTCCAGCCGATGTGGATGCCCTCCTGGCGCTCGACGAGGACGAGCAGGCGAAACGCCGGCGGCAGGTTGAGGTCTATGTTGAGCGCCGTTCCCAGCCGCGGAACGACCCAGCGCCCATCGTGTCGCGAGCGCAGCAGCACGCTCTCGCCGGCCACGCTGACGAGCAGATCGGAGAGCTGCAGGCGCCGCTCGCGCGGCGCGCCCGAGGGTCCGAGGTAGTCGATCTCGACGCTGCGCAGCAGCGGGCGATGCAGCACCGGGCCGAGCTCGAGCTGCGGGAGGTGCGCGATCTCCGCGTGGACCGCGTCGGGGTCGAGCGCCTCCTCGCTGCGCATGTGCGCGCAGACGTGGTCGCGAAGCGGGTCGTTGCCGCGGCAGAAGCGGGTGAACATGCCCATCGCGTCGGGTCCCCGGGCGGACTTCAGCCAGACGCGGAAGTCACCGCGATCGACCGCTGCGGCCGAGGCCGCGGCGACGCGCGCGCCGACGACGAAGGACGGGGGCAGCGCCACCGGCTCGCGCTCGAGCTCGCCGCGCTCGACGACGATGTCGCCCGCCCGGCGTCGCAGCGTGTCCTCGACCTTTGCGAGCAGCAGGCGTTCGCGCCGCTCATCGACGGGGGGCCGCGCGGGCCTCTCGCGCAGGACGCCGGCGCCGACGCCCGCATCCTCGTCGAGCGCCTCGGTCAGCGGGACCTCGCGCTCGCCGTAGCGGCGCTGGAACGCGGCCCGGAACGCGTGCAGCGGGTCGTCGCCGGCGAGTGGCTGCCAGTGGCGCAGCACATCGACGCCGCGCAGGAGCTCGTCGGTCAGCGCCGGCCCGATCGTCAGTCCGGGCGCGGGCTTGTGCAACTCGACGGCCAGGGGCGGCACGCGCAGCTCGATCCCGTCGAGGTGGCGCAGCTGGGCCCGGACGGCTCGCCAGCGGTGCGGGGCGGCGGCGAATCCCTCGCGGTCAAGTTCGCGCACCGCGCGCCCGGCGTCGCGCAGCGCGGCGGCGACGCCCGCGGCGGCCGGGATCGCCTCCAGCCCGGCGAGCAGTACGCGATCGGGCTCGGCACCGCCGGTCACCGGCGGCGCCAGCTCGCATACGAGCAGCCCCTCGCCGACGAGCCGCCGCACGAACGCCATCGCCCGGTTCTCGTCGCCCCGGCCCTCGGCCACGAGTCGCTCGGCGAGCTGGCCGGTAGTGGCGCCGTCGCTCGCGTGATCGAGGACGAGCGCGAGTGCCGGCCCGTCGCGCAGCTGGCGAATGCTGTGGATCCGCTGCTCGTCCTGCTCACGCCACGCCACCCAGCGCGTGCGTCCCGGCAGGCGGTAGAGGCTGGTGCTGGGCCGGTACACGAGCTCGTCACGGAGGTCATGGCGCTCGCCGAGCCGGCTCGCCAGCTCCGTCGCCCAGGCGGACGAGATGCGCGTGGCGGCGACGTAGCCGTCGCGGCCGGGGAGGACGAGCGCCGTACGCTCGCCCAGCTCGCCCGTCGTGACCCCGGCGAACAGCCCGAACGGCGTCGGCCGATCGGCGGCGCGGGTCACGTAGCGCATGAGCGCGCGCTCGGCCTTGCGGCCCCGGCGGTCGTGCGGGTCGCGCGACCAGCCCTCGATCGCGGCCTCGGTGGCGGGCGACGCCATCGCGAGGGCGGCGCGCAGCGCCGGATCCTCGAAGACCTCCCTCAGGCGACCGCGCGCGATGGCGCGGTCGCGCTCGATCGCCGCCGTGAGATCGCGCTCGCCCACGTTCGCGGCCGCCGCTGATGCGACGGCCGCGTGAAGTCCCTCGCCGATCCGCCGGTGCACCGCGGCGGGCAGCAGCGGCGTGCGCAGCACGAAGAACCCCGATGGACGATGGCCGGGCAGCACCCGCGAGCGGTTCACGCCGCGGGCTCTGCGACAGGCGCTATTGAGTGAGGCAATCCATCTTGCACGTGCAGCCCTTGGTGATGATCTTCGGGGCCATTCCGCCCTTGACGTCCTCGCCCTCCTCGTCGGGAGCGTCTAGATCCTCGATCTCCTCCGGCGTGGAGTCCAGCTCCGCGTCGCCCTTCTCGTCGTCGTCGAACACGAGACATCCTTTCTTGGGACTTGTGGGGTTGACGGCACCCCCGTCGAAACGGTACAAAGCTATGGCGCCGTTCAGTCAAACGCAAGCTTCAACCGTGCGGCTCGGTAGACGCTTGTCTCGGCGGGTCACACGCGGATATCGTGCCCGCTTGAGTCATGTCCTGCGAGGTGAAGACAACGGCCGGTGCGGACGAGGATGCAGACCGCAAGTACGCCGTGGAGGTGGGCGCACGCGGCGGCTTCGAGCTGAGGCCAAACGAGACCGTCCCGCCGCCGGGTCCGTCGGCGATCCTCGACGATATCGGCCGCGTCTGGGACCCGGAGCGCTACGCGGTCGCGCGCGGTCCGATCCACCTCGGCCGCCTGCGCGATCGAGCCCAGTTCTCGCGTGTGCCGGCGGCGAACGTCTCCAACGTGGTGGTGAAGTTCCCCGGGACGGGCTACCGCATCCCGGCGGAGCTGACGGGGGTGACGGAGCTTCTGCAGTCCTGCATCGACTGCGAGCACGCGATCAACCCGGGCGTCGCGGACTGCTACGCCTACCTCACGGTCGACCGCGGCCTGATCCCGGCCGGGTTGGCGCAGCGCGGCTTCGACATCCATGCCGACTTCCTGCAGGGAACCCGGCTCGCGCGCAAGCACATCGTCGACCATGGCTACCTCTGCACCGACCGCGATCCACCGCGGTTCTTCGTGCAGCCGTTCAATCTCAGCGTTGAGGACATCGCCGGCGATGCCTACAACGCCACGTTCGCGCGCCAGGCCCGGCCGGAGTGCGCTGTCGGTATCGCGCCCTACGACGTCGTCCTGTTCGACGCGTACTGCGTGCACGGCGCCGTGGCCGCGACGCGGACCGCCACGCGGACGTTCGTTCGCTTCTTCTATTCGGTGGCGATCTACGATCGCTTCGGCGACACCCACAACGCGCTCTTCGACTACCGATGGAAGATGGACTACCGGCCGCGGCCCTGACGACCGTCCTGCGCGACGGCGCCGCCGAACCGCTCGCGGCGCTGTTGCACGCCACGGTCCTGACCGTGTCCGGCGAGCCGCTGCACGGGCGCGATCTCGTCGCGGCGGGCGCCGTGAGCGGGCGCTGGGGCCGCCTCGAGGCCGATCTCGCACGCGGCCTCGCCCTCTGCGACGTCAGCCTACCGGGCCGCTCCGAGGTCGATGCGGCGCTGCGAGCGTTTCGCTACTCCCGGCGCCTCACGAGCGCGCAGGACATGCGTCGCTGGCTGGCCCGGCGCGAGCTCGAGTTGGGCGAGCTGCGTGCGGCGATCGAGCGCGAACTGGCGCGCGACGGCCGGCGCGGGGCGGACCCGGCGTACGCCGCCGATCGCGAGCGGGCGCTCGCCGCGCTCCCGGCGGAGGTCGTCCTGAGCGGGGCACTGCGCGAGTGCGGCTGGTGGCTGGCCGACCGGGTGCTGGCTGCGCACCGTGCCCCCGGCCACGCGCCCGGGGCGGACGTCGACGAGGAGCGGCTGTGCGCGGTCGCCGTCGGCGAGGCGCGGCTGCTCGCCGTCGCCGCGCTCGGCGAGCCTGCCGGCGAACGCAGCGCGCGACTGCGCAGGATCCTCTCCGCCGACGGCGCCTTCGCCGCGCAGCGCGCCGCCGCGCTTGGCGGGGAGGCGATCGCGCGCTGCCTGGACGCCCACCGGCTCGCCTGGGTGACCTTCGACCTGGAGGGGCTGCGTTGCGAGGCGCCCTCGGTCGCCGCCGAGGTCGCAATGCAGCTGCGCGAGGACGGCATCGCGCTGCACGACGTCGCCCGCGCCGCGGGCCTGGAGATCGCGCGCGTGCGGCTGCTGCTCGAGGACGGCGCAGGGGCGTTCGGCGCAGTCCTCGCGGCCGCCGCGGCGGGCCAGGTCGTGGGACCCGTCGAGCTCGAGGGCCGCCACGAGGTGTGGGTCGTGAAGCGACGCGCACCGCCCGACATGCACGATCGTGTCCTCGCGGAGCGCGCGGCGAGCACGGTGCTCGCCGCCGACGCGGATCGCCGCCGGGCCGGCCGCGTACGATGGCACGACCGTGACTGAGCTCGGCCTCGCCGCCGATCGCACGCGCGGCGGCGATCACCGCGACGTCATCCGCGCGCTGCCAAGCATGACGCTACTGCCCGCGCTGCTACGCGACCTCGTCGTGGAGAGCTTTGAGCTGCGCAGCCATGCCTTCGGCGAGTCGATCGTCGCCGAGGGTGAGGCCGCCGACGCGTTCTTCGTCCTCGTCGACGGTGTCGCGCGCGTGATCACCACCGGCAGGGACGGCAGCGAGGTCTCGCTGAACGTCCTGCGGCCCGGCGACACGTTCGGCGAGGGCGCGCTCATCACCGGCGGCGTCCGTGAGGCGACGGTACGCGCCTCGACGGCCGTGCGCGTCGCGCGACTGGACCGCGCGATCGCCGAGGCGCTCGCCCGCCTGTATCCCGACATCGGCCGCGCATTTGCGCGGCAGTCGCGCGCGCGTCGGCTGGCGAACTTCCTGCGCATGGACTCGGTGTTCTCGACGCTCGGGCCTGACGCCCTGGCAACGATGCTGCGCGACGCCCGCGAGGTGAAGCTCCCGGCCGGCGAGCTCGTCGTGCGCGAGCGCGACGCCGACGACCGCTGGTGGATCGTGCAGTCCGGCCGGCTGACGGTCTTCACCGGCAACGAGGCGAGCCGGCGCGACATCCGCTTCCTGCGCGCCGGCGACTTCCACGGCGACCTTGCCCTGCTGCGCGGCGAACCGCGCACGGCGAGCGTTGAGACGACCTCGGACTGCGTTCTCGTCGAGCTTCCGGCCACGACTCTGCACGAGCTGATGACCGAGCACGACGCCTTTCGCGGGCGCATCGAGCAGCGCCTCGCGCTGTACGCACGCGGGCCGGTGCAGCGGCCGCTGGACTTCATCGGCGACGGCGAGCCCGGCGAGGAGCGCCCGCCGGCCGTGCCGCTGAGGGCCCCAGACGTCCGGCTGCGCGCGGTGGCCGGCGCCGCGCTCGTCGACACGCCCGTGCAGGCCGCGGCGTGGAAGGCGCCGCGCCGTTTTCCGTTCCTGCGCCAGATCGACGAGGTCGACTGCGGCGCGGCGTGCGTCGCGATGCTCTGCCGCGCGTTCGGCCACAACGTCTCGCTGCCGTTCATCCGCCAGGCCGTCGGGACCGGGCAGGACGGCACGAGCCTGCGCGGCATCCAGCGCGGCGGCGAGGACGCCGGACTCGAGGTGCGCGCGCTGAAGGCCTCCAAGGATCGCCTCGACACGCTGCCGCTGCCGTGCATCCTGCATTGGGAGGGCAACCACTGGCTCGTCCTTTACGCCGTCGACGGGCATCACGTGCGCGTCGCCGACCCCGCACGCGGGCTGCGGCGCCTCCCGCGCAGCGAGGTCGACGCGCACTGGTCGGGTTACGTGGCCACCGCCCGTCCGACCCCCGCTCTCGCGCACGCGCCGCGGCACAGGGTGAACCTCGCCTGGATAGGGACATTCGTCCGGCCCCTGCGCGGCCGGCTGATCGTCGCGCTCCTACTCGCTGTCGTCGCGACGGCGGGCGAGATGGTGCCGCCGCTACTGACCCAGAACGTCATCGACGCCGTCGTGCGCGAGGAGAGCGCGGGCTACGTGAGCCTCATCGCGGCCATAATGCTCGCCGTGCTCGTGGCGTCGCTCGCCGTCTCGCTGTGGCAACGGCGAATGCTCGCCCGGGTTGCCGTGCAGCTCGACGGCGACACGCTGGACTATCTCGTCGGCCGCCTCCTGCGCCTGCCGATGTCGTACTTCGAGACGCGGCGCACGGCCGACGTCGAGCGGCGCCTGAACGGGCTGCGCCAGGTCCGCCAGCTGCTCGTCCAGGAACTCGTCAGGGGCGTGACGGGCGCGATCCAGCTCCTCGTGACGATCGTGATCCTGTTCGTCTACTCCTGGGTCGTCGGCCTCGCGTTCCTCGCCACCGCGCCGCTGTACGTCCTGCTCATGTGCTTCTCGGCGCGGCGACTGCGGCCCGCGTTCGACGGTCTCGAGGAGGCCTACAGTCGTCACAGCGCCAAGCAGCTGGATGCGATCAAGGGCATCGAGGCGATCAAGAGCGCGGGCGCCGAAGCCGGCGTGCGGCGCGGCATGCTCGACGAGTTCCGGCGTCTCGCGCACCGCGTCTTCAAAGGCGACTTCCTCATGATGGCCTACGACAGCGCCGTCACGCTCGCGACGTTCGGCCTGTTCGTCGTGTTCCTGTGGATCGGCGCCCTGCTCGTCCTGGCCGGCGAGCTGACGCTCGGCCAGCTCGTCGCGATCAACGCACTCGTGCTGCTCGCCAACGGGCCCGTCGTGGTCCTGCTCGGCCTGTGGGATCAGGTCCAGCACGCATCGGTGCTCATGCTGCGCCTGCAGGACGTGCTCGAAGCGACGCCCGAGCAGGGCCCGCAAGCGGCGGGCCAGCTGCGACCCGTGCCGGGGCTGGCCGGGCACCTCTCACTGCGCCGCGTCGGATTCGCCTACCCAAGCGCGCCGGACCGACCGATCCTGACCGACATCTCGCTCGAGCTCGAGCCCGGCATGACGCTCGGCCTCGTCGGGCGCTCGGGCTCGGGCAAGTCGTCGCTCGTCAAGTGCCTGGCGGGGCTGCTGGTGCCGACGCAGGGCGCGATCCTCTACGACGGCGTGGACCTCCGCGAGCTGCACTGGGTCCAGTTGCGCCGGAAGATCGGCTTCGTGCTCCAGCAGCCCTACCTGTTCGACGACACGGTCGCCGCGAACATCGCGCTCGGCGAGGAGCAGCCCGAGCCTGACCGCGTGCGGCGTGCGGCCGAGATCGCCGATGCCGCCGAGTTCATCGAGGCACTGCCACTCGGCTATGAGACGAAGATCGGCGACAGCGGCCTGCGGCTGTCGGGCGGCCAGGCGCAGCGCGTGTCGATCGCCCGCGCGCTGTACCACGATCCGCCGGTGCTGCTCTTCGACGAAGCCACGAGTGCCCTGGACACCGAGAGCGAGCGTGCCGTCAAGGAGAGCCTCGACCGCGTGCTCGAGCGTCGCACCGCCGTCGTCATCGCACACCGCATCAGCACGCTGCGCGATGCCGACCTCATCGGCGTGCTCGAGCAGGGCCGACTCGTGGAGCTCGGTACCCCGCAGGAGCTCATGGAACGCGAGGCCCTGTACTACCACCTCAACACCGTCCAACTCGCGCCGTGACCGCGCGCGGCTGGCAGCCTCAGCTGCGCGGCGACGAGGCGGCGGTGGCGCTCGGCGTCGTCGACGAGGTCGCGACGGCCGTCGCGCCGCTCCTGCTGGCCGAGGACGCGGGCGCCGATCTCGCCGACGGGGCCGCTGGCGGCGCACTGCTCTTCGCCGCCCTGGAGCGCGCCGGGCGGCGCGCGCCGGGCCTGCCTTCCGCACGGCGGCTGCTCCAGCACGCGGTCCGGCGCACGCGCGACGACGCGCCACCACCGGGCCTGTGGGTAGGGCGGGCGGGCGTCGCCTTCGCACTCGCGCAGGTCGTCGCGCGGCCGCCGAGCCCGTCGTTGACGTCATGGCTCGCGGGCTGGGTCGCCGATGGGGCGGGCGGCGAGCACGATCTCGTCTCGGGCGCGGCGGGGATCGGCGCGCTCGCGCTCGAGTTCGGCGCTGATCGGCGCGCGGGCGAGCTGCTGGAGGCGGTCGTGTGCACGCTCGCGGCGAGCGCCGAGCCGCGTGACGGTGGCCTGGCGTGGGCCACCCCACCGCAACGGGCGGACGCCGAGCTGGGTCGTTTCGACCTCGGCGTCGCGCACGGCGCCGCGGGCGTCGTCGGGGTGCTCGCCGGCGCGCTGGCCACAGAGCGCCCGCCGCCGCGAACGCGAGAGCTGCTCGAGGGCGCGATCACGTTCCTGCTCGCGCAGCGCATGCCGGGCGCGCCACGCGAGGGATGCCTGCCCTACGCGGTCGCGGGCGCGCGCGACCGCGAGCCCGCGCGGCTGGCCTGGTGCTACGGCGACGCGAGCGCGGCCGTCGCCCTGCTGCTCGCCGCGCTCGCGCTCGGCGACGACGAGCTCGATCGCGCCGCAAGGGAGCTTGCGGCGCGAGCGGCCGCCAGGCCGGCCGCGACCGCGGGCGTCGTCGACGCCGGCCTCTGCCACGGAGCCGCCGGCCTCGCCCAGCTCTTCGGCCGGCTCTGGCAGCTGACCGAGGAGGAGCACTGCGCGATCGCCGGGCGCGCGTGGCTGGCGCGCACCCTCGCGTTGCACGAGCCCGCGAGCGGTGGGGAATCGGTCGGCGGGTTCGCGGCGATGGTCACGCCGCAGGAGGGCGGCGTGCAGGAGCGCCAACCGGTCGCCGGCCTGCTGACCGGTGCCGCCGGCGTCGCGCTCGCCCTGCTGGCCGCCTGCAGCGACGAGGACCCGAGCTGGGACCGCGCGCTGCTCGCTTCGCCCGCCCCGGCCAGCGGCGCCAGGGTGTAGGCACCGTGCCGCGACGCAATGAGCGACGGACGCGCGTGATCCGGCCGGCGACGCGCCAGGTACGATCCTTCCCGGGCCCCCGAACCCGTACGCGACCGTTCCGTCGGTACGGCAGGCCGGACCACAGATCTTGTGCCACGACCTCGCACGACCGGACGCAGATGCTGTGCATCGCTCAAGAACCCGGCGTTCGGCTCCCGACACAGCGCCCTCTGCGCTCAGATCACGGAGCGGAGCGCGCCCGCATCGTCGATGAGCACATGGAGGATGGCACGTCGCACGGCAGCGATTAGGTGCACGCAGCGTTACGAGGTTCATCCCGAGCTACCGCTGCGCCACCCGATCGACAGCGAACACTCGATCGGCGAGATCGCGACCGTGTTACTCAAGCGCGGGTCCCCATCCGCGGCTCGGCTCAGCGCGAGAGCGGAGTCGACGTAACTCGCGCCGACGGCTACGTCCGCCGCGTAAAACACTCGCGCAACGAGAGTGTGCTGGTCCACGCAATCCAGCACGATGCTGACGACCTCGCGTGAGTGCTCCTCCTGGACGAAGGCAGAAGTTGCTCGAGTCGATGATCGTCCCGCGCCGGCTGGCACCCGGCGGGGGAGGGACTCAGTCCGCGGACGCGATCGAGACGCCGCCTGCCCCGCGCCACGCGGCGAGGCGCTCCAGCGCGCGCGCGACCGCCCGATCGAGTGCCGGAGTGCGCCGCACGGCCGGCTCGCGGTGCAGGGCATGCACGCGAAGCAGCCCGGCTCCCGTGTCGAGCGCGGCGTCGGCGCGTGCGACGATCCGCTCGCGGTGCACGATCGGCAGCACGTAGTAGCCCCAGCGGCGCAGCGCGGGCGGGACGTAGATCTCCAGGCGATGGTCGAAGTCGAACAGCTCGGCGGCGCGGGCTCGGTCGCACAAGAGGTTGTCGAAGGGGGAGAGGACCGTCGTGCGCGAGCCCGGCGCCAGTACGCCGGCGCGCTCGACATCCTCCGGCGCGGCATACCAGGCACCGCCACCGCCGAGGCCCGTCACCGTGACCTGCTCGAGCTCGCCGGCCGCGACGAGCTCCGCGAGCGTCGCAGGCAGGCGCGCGTAGCGGCGGCGTAGGAAGTGCGCGCGCACGTGCGCCGGCCGCGCGACGCCGAGCATCCGCACGGCACGCAGGACCGCTGCGCGCTCCGCGTCCTCGTCGGAGAGGTCGCACACCGATTCCGCGGCGCCCGCGGGCAGGCAGCGCTCGAGGACGTCCCACAACCGCTCGCCGCCGATCCGCCCGCCGACGCCGACACGCCCGCGCAGCCACAGCATGTGCAGCAGCCGCGCGATCGTCTGGCGGCCCGACACCTCGTCCGTCCACCAGCCGTGGCGCCACGGCTCCGCCGAGCGGTCTTCGAGCTCGCGCGCTCGCAGCGGGCCGCGCTCGCGCAACTCGTCCACGAGCTCGTCGCAGAACGCGGCGTTCGCGTCGAGGAACGTCCGCGAGCGCACGGCGCGCGCCCCATCGCCGTCGTGCACGGTCCGCATCGCCCATTGGTGCAGCGGTAGGTCGGCTGTCGCGACGAGCGACGCCTCGTGCGCCCAGGCGTCGAACAGCGCGCGATCGCGGTAGGCCGCCTGCTCCAAGGCGCTCTCGTGCACGGGCCCGAGGCGCGCGAACAGCACGAGCAGCGGGCTGCGCGCCACGGCACTGACGGGATCGAGCTGCAGGCAGCCGATCTGCCGCACGACCGCCGCGATCGCATCGGGTCCACGTCCCCCGGCGACGTGGGCGCCGGCGAGGCCCTGCGCATGCAGCGCCAGCCGCCGCGCGTCGCGCAGCGATACCGCGCGCAGCGTCAGCGCCGAGCCCTCGCCGCCGCAAACCGGCCCCGCGCCGCGCCGGTCCGAGCGCTGCGGACGGCGGACGGGCTACGGGGGCCGACCGGCGACGCCGGCAACTCAGATCCCCTCGCCCGGCAGGAACTCGTTCGTGAACGCGCGGTTGGCCGCGGGCGTGTTCGGGATCAGCTTGTTGTCGACCATCCAGCGGGTGTAGCGCCGCCACGCGGCGGGGTCCTGATAGCCGAACGGCTGCGAGGTCTTCGCCGGGAAGAACACCGGCAGCGTCGCCTTGACCTGGGCGCGCTGCAGCGAGCGGTCGAGATCCGGATTGGCCTTCACGAGCGCGTTGACGGCAGGGTCGATGTTCGCCTTCAGCGCCTGGTGGCCGAGCGCGAGCGCGCGCATGAAGCGTCGCAGCAGCGCGCCGCGCTTCTGGACGTCCTGCTCGCGCGCGACGATCACGAGCTCGTTGTAGGTCGGCACGCCGATCGCGTCCATGCGCAGGATCTTCGGGTCCTTGTGGCGGCGCCGCAGGTCGACGCCCTCGACGTTCCAGAACGCGCCCAGCGTCGCGTCGACCTTCTTGGTCAGCATCGACCCGACGAGCCCGAAGCCGACGTTGATCGTCTTCACGCGAGCACGATCCACACCGGCTGTGTCGAGGATCGTCTTGAGATAGGCGTCCTGATAGGCGATCCCCGCCGTCCCCACCGTCTTGTCCTCGAGCTCGGCGGGCTTGGAGATCGGCTTGTCGCCGATCGAGATGATCGACGTCAGCGGCTTCTGCACGAGCGCGCCGATCGAGACGAGCTTCGCGCCCTTCGCGCGGGCGAGCAGCAGCTCCGGCTCGTAGGAGATCGCGAGATCCGCGCGGCCGGACTGCAGCAGCTTCAGCGGCGAGGACGGGTCCGAGGGCGTGCGCGGCTTGACGTCGAGCCCGGCCTTTGCGAACTGCCCGCCGTCGATCGCGCCGTAGATTCCGGCGTGGTCGGCGTTGGGGAAGTAGTCCAGCACGAGGTCGAGTGCTTGAGTCCCCGGCGCGCCGCTCGGCTCCTTGCGCTCGCCGCAGGCGGCGAGGCCGACGCAGATCAGCACGGCGAGCACGACGGGCAGGGCGCGGCGGAGCGTCACGGGGTGTTGTCCTCTCGGTGGGTCATCGAAGTCAGCGGGCGGCCCGCGCCCATGGCAGCAGGCGCCGCTCGGCGAGCGACAGCGCGCCGAACAGCGCGACGGAGAAGGTGGCGAGGATCAGCACGCCCGCGCACGCGCGGGCGGTCTCGAACTGCGACAGCGCCTGCAGCATGAGATGGCCGAGCCCGTTCTCCGATCCCGACCACTCGGCGAGGATCGCCGCGATCCCGCCGAACGCGAGGCTGAGCTTCGCGCCGGTCGCGAGGCCCGGCAGCGCGGCGGGCGCCTCGACGAGGCGGAACGTCTGCCAGCGCGAGGCGCCGAAGGAGCGCAGCAGCTTGCGCAGGTCGGCGTCGCTGCGGTCGAGCGCGTCGATCGTCGAGACGACGATCGGAAAGAAGCAGACGAGCGCGACGATCGCGACCTTCGGCCGCAGGTCGTAGTCGAACCACACGACGAGCAGCGGCGCGATCATCGGGATCGGGATCGCCTGCGTCGTGACGAGCAGCGGGTACAGCGCGCGGCGCAGCGATCGAGACAGGTGCACGGCGACCGCGCACAGCAGGCCGAGCACGAGCGCGGCAGCGATCCCGAGGAGGATCTCGCGCGCGGTGACGGCGAAGTTCGACCACAGCAGCCCACGGTCGTCGACGAGCGCCGTCGCGATCTGGCTCGGCGACGGCAGCAGCAGGTCGTCGATGGCGCCGAGGTCGACGTAGGCCTCCCAGCCGCCGACGATGACGAGCAACAGCAGCGCCGCCATCATGCGACGAGCTCCTCCAGATACTCCAACACCAGCGCGCGCAGGGCGACGAGCTCGGGGTCGGTGCGCACGCGCGGGCGCGCGATGTCGACGTCGAGCGTGGCGACGACGTGCCCTGGCCGCGGCGACAGCACGACGACGCGGTCGGCGAGCAGGATCGCCTCCTCGACGTCGTGCGTGACGAACACGACGGTGCGCGGGTCGGCGCGCAGCGTCGCGGCGAGGAAGTCCTGCATCTGGAGTCGCGTGAGGGCGTCGAGCGCGGCAAACGGCTCGTCGAGGCACAGCACGGGGCGCCCGGCGAGCAGCGTGCGCGCGAACGCCACACGCTGGCGCATCCCGCCCGACAGCTCGTGCGGCCGCGCGCGCTCGAAGCCGCCGAGGCCGAAGTCGCGCAGCAGCGACGCCGCCGTCTCGCGTGCCGCGGCGCGGTCGATGCCCGATACGCGCAGCGCGAGCGCCGCGTTGTCGACCGCGCCGGCCCACGGCAGCAGCAGGTCGCGCTGGGCCATGAGTGCCGCCGGCTGCGCGTCGACCGATCCGCCGTCGGGCGCAGTCAGCCCGCAGACGATCTCCAGCAGCGTCGTCTTGCCGCAGCCGTTGGGGCCGACGACGGCGACGATCTCGCCGGGCGCGGCGCGCAGCGAGACGCCGTCGAGCGCGGTCACCGGTAGGAAGCCGCGGCGCGTCCCGGGGAAGGTCTTGCAGACGCGATCGAGGCGCACGGCATCGACGTCGATCCTCGTCGCCGGCGCCACGGGAGGCGCTGTTGTCCGCGTCTGCATCGCTCCCTCCGCGGGCATTACCCCACAGGTTCGAAGGGTCGGCGCCGCTCGATGGGCGCCCTCTCAGCCGGCCTGCCGCCAGCCCCCCTGGTCTTCGGATTTCAGACAGCGTAACGACTCCTCGCTACCCTGAACGTCGTAGCGCCGTCAGCTCGAGGAACTCCATCGCCTCCTCTCTCCCTCGAGCGGCGCCACACCTCGAGGGTGGGCGAGCACGGAGCCGGCTTCATGGCCGACGCAACCGTTCTACCCGTCCACCCCAGCGACGGCCATCTGACCGCCGCGATCTCCAACGCCGTCGTCGCCTTGCTGCGCGAGTACACGGGCCGTGGGCCGACGCGCGCACGGACCGTGATGAGCGGCGACACCGTCGTCGTCACGCTGCGCGACAGCCTGACGAAGGCCGAGCGCACGCTTGCCATCCGCGGGCAGGCGGTGGAGGTGCTCGCGATGCGTCGCGCCTTCCAGGACACGATGCGCGAGGATCTCATCGCCGCGGTCGAGCGCCTGACGCTGCGCAAGGTCGAGGCGTTCCTCAGCGACAATCTCTACGACCCGGACGTCGCCGTGGAGATCTTCCTGCTCGAGCCGCTGGCGTCGGACTGAACGCGGCGGGCGCGCTCAGGCCGCGCGCACCGGCCGTGTGAGCGCCTTGACGAACTCCTCGAGCTGGCTCGTCGTCCAGCACTCGAACGCCTGGCAGTGCTGCTCGTAGGTGGCGATCACGGAGTCGCCGTAGTTCCAGTACAGCCGCGGCTCCGGGTTCAGCCAGAACGTGCGCCCGGCGCGCGACGCGATCTCCGCGAAGATGTCCGCGCGGGGGTCGCGCCCGTTCGTGCGCGCGTCGCCGAGCACGATGACCGTCGCGCGCGGATGCAGGTCGTCCTCGACGAGCTCGCGGAACTCCGACCACACGCGGCCGTAGTCCGTGTAGCCGCTGACGTCCGCGACGCCGGCGTCGCGGGCGATCGCCTCCGACACGGCGCGGAAGTCGCGCTCGCGATCGAAGACGTCGGTGACCTCTGATATGCGCTCGATGAAGACGAACGAACGCATCTTCCGGAAGGAGTCGTGCAGCGCGTGCAGGACCGAGAGGAAGAACACCGACGCGCTCGTGACGCTCGTCGAGACGTCGCACAGGACGTAGATCTCCGGCCGCCGCGGACGCAGCGGCTTGAAGCGCAGCTCGACCGGCACGCCGCCGGTCTGCAGCGACGCGCGCATCGTGCGGCGCACGTCGACGTGCGCGTGGCGGCGGTGGCCGCGGTTCTCCTGGCCCTGCGTCTTGAGCCGGCGTTTGAGCTGCGCGACGACGCGATGCACGGCCGCGAGATCCTGCAGCGGCCCGGACGGCAGCGCGCGATCGAGCTCGTTCAGCGGGCGCGACGGCGGCAGCAACTCGGTGCGCTCGATCTGGCCGCGCTCGAGCTCGCGTCGCAGCAGCACCTCGAAGCGTCGCAGCGCCTCGCGCGGGACGCCGTCGCGGCGCGGGTCGTCCTCGGGCAGCTCCGGCTGGGGCTCAGAGCGCAGGCCGAGCGCGCGCCGGATGCGCTGCACGTCGACGCCGATGACCCCCGAGCCGGTGCCGGCGCGCCCGAAGGCCGCGATCGCCAGGCGCGCGAGGTCGCGCATCGAGCTTTCCGAGCCGTCGCGCAGGGCGGCCGCGATCTGGCGGCGCAGTTGCTCGAGGTCGACCTCGCCGCTCTCGCCGCCCTCGACGCCGCCGGCAGAGCCCTCCTTGACGCCCTCGACGATCGCCGCCAGCTCGGTCGCACGGAAGAAGAAGCGCTCGAAGACGAGCTCGAAGATGCGTCGGTCCTCCTGGGACTTCGCGAGCGTCGCGGCGAGCGCCTCGCGGAAGTCGAGCGGATCGGTCCACGGGATCTGCTCGAGCACGGCGACGGCATCGAGCAGTTCCGCGGTGCCGCTGTTGATCCCCTCCGCGCGCAGCGCTCCCGAGAACTCGACGAGCTGCGCGGCGATGCCCGTCGGGGTGGCGGCCCTGTCGGCGCGTGCGCGTGGAACGGGCATGGGCGGAGGATAGGGTCGGTCCGCCCGACCCGACCTCCGGCGCTGGGTCAGCCCGCGGCGTGGTACGGGTTGTGCAGCGGCCCGGGGTTGTCGCGCGGCGGCTCGGCGGCGCCGCGCTCCTCAGTCGCGCTCGGCTCGATGCGCGGTGGCACCCCGGGAAGCTTGAGCTTCAGCTTGCGCCCGTCCTTGAGCGTCACCTGAGCGGGCTTCTGCTTCAACGGCTCACCTGGAACGGCGCTCATGCTTCGAGGCTACGCCCCTGCCGCGGCGACTGCAACCGGGGAGGCCGTTTGAGCGGCCGTAGACGAACTGCTACGGTCGGAGCATGTTGCGTCCTGCAAGCTGGATCAGGCCGGCGGGTGCGAGTCCCGTCCCGGTAGGCGCCGGAGCGCCGGGTAGCAGACCCCGGTCTCGGGGAGAGATCCTCGTGGCTGAGCGGGGTGTCGAGAGCCTCTTTGGAGGG
>JBBSNY010000042.1:0-32199 GCA_038260305.1 Solirubrobacterales bacterium | reverse complement strand
CCGCGGGCCCGCGCCGCCGCCCCCCCCGCCCCCCCCCCCGGGGGGCCCCGCCCCCGTTTGCGGTCCCCCCGGCCGTCCGGCGCGCGCCGGCCCACGCGCGCCCCCGGGCGTTGCCCGCGCCCCCGCGTCGCGACCTCGGGTGCAGCGAACGCTCAGACCTTGAGCTTCACCTTCTTGGAGTTCTTGGCGGCCACGAGCCCGTTGCCGAGGAAGCGCGAGGTGGCGACGAGCTTGCCGTGCCGCCTGACCCGCTTGATGCGGATCTTGGCGGAGTACGTGCAGTTGAGCTTCAGCTTGACGGTGCCGCGGGCCAGGGTCGTCAGGCCGCGCTTGATCGTGATGCGCACCTTGCCGATGCAGATCTGGGCGATCGGGGCCGGCGAGCAGTACTTCGGGTTCGTCTGGCCGGCGCCACACGTCAGCGGCCGGCTGGCGGGCGTCATCTTCCCCGTGACCTTGAAGATCCGTGGACCCTTGCGGTCGGACTTCGGGGTCGACTTGGCGCTCACGGTCGACTTGACGAGTTGCTGCACCGTCGCGCCGGAGGCGAACGACGAAGACAGCAGCAATGCTGCAAGACACGGAATTGCAAGGATGAGGATACGCTTCACGGGGTCTCCTTCGGGGCGAGGTCAAGGTCGTATCGGCACCTCAGGACGAAGCGAGACCCGACATCTGTCCAGACCACCATCTGTCCAGACCGCCATCCGTCGGGACCACGATCTGTCCAGACCGCGTCGGAATGGCGCAGCGTCGACGTCAGCTCGCGCGCCAGGCGAGGCTGGTTTCGCTGCCCACCCGCGCCCGCAGGCTGCCCGGCGCCACGCGCGCGGGCAGTCGCACGAGGAATGTCGCGTGACGCTTGACGGTGACCCGTCGCAGGGCGATCCAGCGCGTGCCACGCCGGCGCTCGATCGTGACGCGGCCCGCGATCGGGCTGCGTCCCCAGGCCTGTATCGCGCGCCCGCGCGTCGCCACGCGCTCGACGACGAACGGGAAGCGGAAGGCCCGCGCGGCGGGCTTGGCCCTGCCGTCGAGGCGATAGAGGCCGGACTGGTTCGTGTCGCCGTAGCTGGGCACCGGCAGCTCGTCGACGATCCGAAACCAGGTGATCGTGTCGACGCCGGCGCGCCACAGCACGTAGAGCGTCTCTTCGAGGTAGCGGGCGTGCAGCGCGAGCGGGACGCCGGCGGGATCGGGCGGGGAGGAGTCATAGGAGACCTCCGTGACCCAGACGCGGTGGCGCTTGCGCCCCAGCGCGCGGCCGCTGCGCTCCGCGGCGCGCAGGATCCGCGTCAGCCTGGGCATCCCGTTGATCGAGACGTCGTCGGCGTAGTTCTCCCTCCAGTGCGGCGGGCCACTCGGATAGGGATGATGGGCGAGCACGTCGAAGTGTGCCGGGTGCTTGCAGCGTGTTGGCTTGAGCCTCGTGCCGACCTGCGTCTGGCACAGCAGCCCGCGCCAGAACCGTGCGGGTGCGACCCGGTTGCGGGCCACGCGCCCGTGGTCTCCGAACGGTGCCGTGCCCGCCGTGACGACGAGCGCCTTCCGCGTCACGGACTTCACGCCCGCGTAGAACGCGTTCAGCATCTTGCGATAGCGATCCGGTGCGGCCGGCTTGCGCCCCGACCACTGCGGCGTGAGATAGGCCGCGAGGTTCGGCTCGTTCCAGAGCTGAAACGCCTTGACGCGGGGCAGCGTCGTGCCCGCCGTGCCGAGCGGGTCGGGGTAGTCGCCCGAGTAGCGCCGTGCCAGCGCCGCGCCGTAGTCGCCGATCGCGACCGGGTTGGGCTTCCACGAGCCTTTCGCCACGCCTGCCGGTCGTCGGGCGCCCTCCGCCCAGGCGGGCGCGCCGGCAAAGATGAGCAGGATCTGTAGTCCGCGCGCGTGCGCCGCGCGGACGGCGCCGTCGGTCGCGCGGAAGTCATAGGCGCGATCGGCGGGGTCGCGCGGGCTGACCGGGCGGGTGGCGGCTGGCCAGCCGGCGTCGATCTTCACGATGTCCGCGCCGGCTTCGACGGTGCGCTGCAGCCAGGGCGCGCTCGTCGCTGGAGCCGTGCGGTAGACCGGGTCATAGAAGCCGAGTGTCAGGGGCTTGGCGGCGAGCGCCGCACCCGGCGTCGCGACCGACAGGCCGGCTGCGGCGAGGAGCACGGCGATCACGAGGCGCATGAACAACATCATCGACGCCCGAGCGTGCGGGCTTGAGCCGACCGGTCCCGAGCCGCGCTCGGAACCGGTGACTCAGCTGGCTTCTAGCCGGCTCGCACGGTCCTCGTGCTCGAGCTGCGCGGCTGGAGGATGGCGTTGCCCTGGAAGCGCGCGCGGACGCTCAGGACGCCCCGTCGCGTGGGCAGCCGCGTGCGGAACGTGACGCGGCTGCGGTACGTGCAATCGGACCGCAGGAAGACGTTGCGCGACGAGATCGTCGTGCCGCGCTTCTGGAAGCGCACGGTCACCGTGCCAGAGCAGATGCGGTCGCGGGCGGGCAAGATGCAGTAGCGGATGTCGGTCACGCCCGGCGGGCAGATGATCGGCACGCAGTTGCCCGCGCCCGGGATCGGGTTCGTGTTCGGCGCGCAGTAGGTCGCGGGCGGGACGACCCGTCCGGTCGACGTGAACGTGTAGGGCCGCGAACGGTCGCGCTTGGGCGTTGTCTTCAAGGAGACCGAGGTCGCCTGCCCGCGGACGATCGTCGGCGACTGGGCGATGCCGGGAGTGGTGCACATCAGCACGGCGAGGAGCGACAGCGCTCCGGTCAGGACGAGGGAGCGTCTCAAGGCGACTCCTATTGAGAGGGTTGCGTGCATGGGCCGCTGCTACATACGTCGCAACCGTACCGAAGCTGACGCATGCCCGCTCGTGACGTGCTATCGCGCACGCACGATGCGCGTGGCGGACGTGCGCGGCAGCAGCACGCGGTTGCCCTGGAAGCGCGAGCGGACGCTCAGGTTGCCGATGCGCGTGCGTAGTCGTGAGCGAAACGAGACGCGGCTGCGATACGTGCAGTCGGACCGCACGCGCACGTTGCGCGCCGAGATCGTCGTGCCGCGCTTGTCGATGCGGCTGCGGTCCAGTTCGCGCGTGCAAGGGGCCGAATCGTATCGATGGCATGGCGGCCGCCGCGAAAGATGCGCAGCCGCTCACGGCGCGAGCCATGTCAGGCTCGTCTCGCCGCCGACGCGGGCACGCAGCCTGGTGCGTCCGCGCGCGGTGATCCGTACGAGGAACGTGCCGTGGCGGCGCGCGGCGACGGTGCGCACGAGCTTCCAGGCCGAGCCGGCGCGGCGCTCGATGCGCAGCCTTCCGGCGACCGGTGAGCGCCCCCAGACGCGCAGGATCGTGCGCCCGGCGCGCTCGGCGACGAGCGGGAAGCGGAACGCTCGCTGGGCCGGCTTGGCGCGGCCGTCGGCGAAGTAGACACCGGACTGGTTGGAGGCGGCATAGCTCGGCTGCGGGAGCTGGTCGCGGACCTGAAACCACGTGATCGTGTCGACCCCCTGGCGCCAGAGCAGGTAGAAGGCCTGCTCGAGGTAGCGCGCGTGGCGGGCGAGCGGGACGCCCTGCGGGTCCGGCGGGGAGGAGTCGTAGGAGACCTCGGTGACCCACATGCGATGGCGCTTTCGCGGCAGCGCCCGGTGGCTGCGCTCGGCGGCGCGCAGGATCCGCGTCAGCTTCTTGATGTCGGGGATCGAGACGTCATCGGCGTTCAGCGCCTCGCGTGTCGGCGCGCCGACGGAGTAGGGGTGATGGGCGAGCACGTCGAAGCGCGCGGGGCTCGGGCATCTCGTGCGGCGAAGCTTGCCCCTGAACCGGCGCTGGCAGAGCAGCTCGCGGACGAAGCGCGCCGGCATGATGCGATGGCCGTTTGGCTGCGGATCGCCGAACGGTGCGGTGCCGGCCGTAACGACGAGCGCCGCCCGGCGCACGGACTTCACGCCGAGGTAGAAGGCGGTCAGCATCTTGCGGTAGTGGGCGGGCGCGTATGTGCGGCCGGCGCTCCACTGCGGGCTGAGGTACTTGTCGAGGTTCGGCTCGTTCCAGACCTGGAAGGCGTAGACGCGCGGCAGCGTGCTGCCGGGGCGCGCGGGATCGGGGAACGTGCCGGAGTAGCGCCGCGCGAGCGCGGTGCCGTAGTCCCGCAGCGCGGCCGGGTCGGGCTTCCAGCTTCCTTGCGATACGGAGGCGGGACGGTTCGGCCCCTCGGCCCACTGCGGCGCGCCGGTGAAGGAGGCGAGCACGCGCAGCCGGTGCGAGGTGGCGTCGACGATCGCGGCATCCGCGCGCGTGAAGTCGTAGTTGGGGTCGCCGGGGTTGCGGGCGTCGAAGTTCGCGGGGCGGGTCGGCGTGTTCGCGACCGGCCAGCCGACGTCGATGCGCAGGATGTCCGAGCCGGAGTCCACGGCGCGTGTCAGCCATGGTCCGCGCACGGCCGCGTCCGCGGTGAAGACGCCGTCGAGAAAGCCGATCGACAGACCGCGCGAGGACCGGGCGCTCGCGGTCGACGGCGACATGGCCGTGGCCGTGGCCACGAGCAGCGCCAGCGCCAGGCCGAGCAGCGGTGCGATCCGGATCCGGGGCGGGCGCGGCGCGATCACTGCGAAAAAGGCGATCAGGAGGCCGAGCGCCGGCGCATCACGACGAGCGCGACGAAGCCGAGCAGGCTGGCGAGCAGGATCGCGGGCAGCAGCACGCCCATGCCGGCGCCGCCGTCGCGGCCGGCGGCGACGTCAAAGACCTCGGAGATCGGCGAGCGTCCCTCGGCGGAGGACACGGACCCGGTCGATGACGTCGAACCCGCGCCCGTGCTGCGATCGGGGGAGGTTGCGTCGATCGCATCGGCGAGCGCCTTACCGTCGGGCCCGCGGCGCTCGAGCTGCGTGCGCTGGGCGGCCGTCAGCCCGCCGTTGGACGTTCCGCCGCTGCCCGGCGTCCGCGGTCTGCTGCTGCCGGTCGCCGAGGGCACCGTCTCGAGGTACTCGTCGACGGCGGAGTTGCCGGGCGGAGCGTTCGTCTGTTGTGCAGCTGCGGGGCAAGCAACGAACAGCGCCACGAGGAGCGCCAGGATGGCTGTCTTGCGCGAAAGCACCTTCACGACATACGGATCGACCGGTAGGAAGCTGACATCGCTCGGGTGGCCGAGACAGCGAGGTCTCTGCTACCAGCACGGTCTGCCAAACTGCGCGAAGTGCCTGCGGAATCGTACCTCGCGGAGAACGGTGACGCGCACCTGAAGGTCGGCGTCGTTGGCTTGGGTTACGTAGGTCTGCCGCTGGTCGTCGCGTTCGCGGAGGCCGGGGCGGATGTCATCGCCGTCGACACCGATGCCGCCAAGATCGATGCCCTGCGCCGGGGAGAGTCCTACATCGAGGACGTTTCCTCTGAAGTGCTTCGCGGGGTCCAAAGCCGCATTCACGCCACGAACCGATACGACGAGCTCGCGCTGGTTGACGCGGTGATCCTCTGCGTGCCCACGCCGCTGACCGCGAACCGCGAGCCTGACCTGCGGGCACTCGTGGCCGCAGCGGCCGCGCTCGGTGAGGTTCTTGCACCTGGACAGCTCGTGGTGCTCGAGTCGACGACGTACCCCGGGACCACCCGGGACTGTCTCGTGCCGATCCTCGAGCAGTCCGGCCTCCGGGCCGGCCGCGACTTTCATGTCGCCTTCTCGCCCGAGCGCATCGATCCGGGCCGTACCGACTACACCATGCGCACCACTCCGAAGGTCGTCGGAGGCCTCACCGAGGAAAGCGGCAGCCGCGCGGAAGCGCTCTACGGCCAAGTCTGCGACCAGATCGTTCGCGTTGCTTCACCAGAGATCGCCGAGATGACGAAGCTTCTGGAGAACATCTTCCGCAGCGTGAACATCGCGCTCGTCAACGAGCTGTCGATCCTCTGCGACCGGATGGGGATCGAGGTCTGGGACGTCATCGACGCCGCCGCCACCAAGCCTTACGGCTTCATGCGCTTCGACCCCGGGCCGGGCATGGGCGGCCATTGCCTGCCGGTCGATCCCTTCTACCTGACGTGGAAGGCGCGCGAGTACGACCTTGCGACGGAGTTCATCGAGCTTTCCGGCAAGATCAACGCGCTCATGCCCGAGCACTGCGTGACGCGCATCGAGCGGGTCCTCAACAGCATCCGCAAGCCGGTCAACGGCACCAAGATCCTCTTGCTTGGCATGAGCTACAAGGCCGGCGTGGGGGACGTGCGCGAGTCGCCGGCGATCAAGATCGCAGAGACCCTGATGGGCCTGCAGGCGGATCTCTGCTACCACGACCGATACGTTCCCGAGGTGCCCGAGCTGGGTCTGAGCAACGTCGAGCTGGAACCCGCTCTCGAGGACGCTGAGCTCGTGGTGATCGTGACGGCACACCCGGAGATCGACTACGCAGCGATCGCCGACCGGGTTCCCGCGTGCCTGGACTTTCGCGGCGTCCTGCGCGGCGCACCCGTCCAGGTCGCGGGCTGACGCGAGGGCGCGGCCGACGCGAGAGCGTGATCCTGCGCCGCGCGCGGCTGCTTGGTTTGGTTACGTGCAGCTCGACTACTGGCCGCGGCGCGACAGCACGTACGGCACGGTGCGCAGCAGGATCTTCACGTCGCCCCAGAGCGTCCAGTTGGACACGTAGAGGTGGTCGAGCTTGACCATGTCCTCGAGCGGGATGCGCGACGAGCCGGCGATCTGCCACTGACCGGTCATGCCCGGTGTCAGTCGCAGCCGGCCGCGGTGCGATCCGAGGATCCGGCCGTCCTCGTCGGCGACGAGCGGTCGCGGGCCGACGAGGCTCATCTGGCCGAGCAGCACGTTGAAGATCTGTGCCAACTCGTCCAGTGACGTGCGGCGCAGTGTGCGGCCGACCCTGGTGATCCGGGGGTCGTCGCCGATCTTGAAGAGGCCGTCGGCCTCGTTGAGCTCGCGTAGCTGCTGCTTGAGCTCGTCGGCGTTATCGACCATCGTGCGGAACTTGAAGATCCGAAACGCCTCGCCGTCGCGGCCGATGCGCCACTGACGGAAGAGGACGGGGCCCGGCGACTCGAGCTTGATCGCGACCGCGATGGCCGCCATGAGCGGAGCGGTGGGCACGAGCACGACGGCCGCGCCGGCGAGGTCGAAGGCCCGCTTGAGCAGCTTGGAGGAGCGGCTCAGATTTGACTGACGCACGCCGAGCAGCGTGACACCGAAGAGATCGTCGAAGTCGATCGACGAGCCGACGACCTCGAGCATGTCGGGAAGCAGCGACACGCGCGCGCCGGCGTCGCGGGCCGCCTCGAGCAGCTCGAACGTCATGGCGTTCGTGAAGCTGTGCGGGCCGATGATGAGGCGGTGGGCGCGGTGGCGGGCGATGAGCTCGAGCAGCCTGCTCGCCTCGCCGTGCGGGTCGGCGCCCTCGATCAGCGTGCGCTCGACGGGGACGCGGGCGACGAGCTCCGACGAGAGATCGTGGCGCTCGAAGATCGTGCGCAGGCGCACATATGAGAGCTCACCGCCGACGAACAGGCAGCGCTCCCTGGGCATCCGACGGGTTGCCAGCTTGCGCGCGGTGCGCCGGCCGAGCACGGCCGCCACGACGAACACGAGCCCGAGCAGGAGCGCCTGACCCTTGCCCGCCTCGCCGCCGATCACGAGCCGGTCGGCGAGCCAGACCGCCAGGATCAGCAGCGCGCCGAGCTGGACGAGCTGCGGCAGCTCGTCGACCGTCGTCTTGCGGATCCGCTGGTGGTCGCTCTCGTAGAGCCCGATCGTCTTGGCCGCCGCGACGAGCGCGGGGAACAGCAGCACGGCGATCGGGTGCAGCGCGTAGTGATCTGAGAGAGCGTAGACCGCGACGCTCAAGGCGATCGCGAGTGCGACGACATCGGCGAGCGACAGCGCGCGGCGCAGGCGGCGCTCGCGCAGGCCGCTCTCCTCGCTCAGTTCGTGGGCGATCTCGCGCCACGGTGGGGCCACGCGCTCGATGGGTGCGGGTCCGGGGCCGATCGACGAACCGCCGCGCTCGACGGTCGGCGGCGAGGCTCGGTCACGGAACCGATGGGGGGCTGTGTGCTGGTCCATGTCGTCGTTCTTGACCCTAAGCGCGATGATCTGATCGCTCAAGCGCGATGACCTGATCCGATCAGACCGTCGCCACTGCTTCCCCGTGTCCGTGACCGTAACACAGGACGCGATTGACATCCGGCCAATTCCGTTCGACATCCGGGCCACCACACCAGGGGAGAGAGTGCATCTTCGGGTGCGATCCGGGCTGCATGCTCCAAATTCCGGCAGAACGCATCGCGACTTCCGCGGTGCTCCTACCCGCCACGCCCTGCCGCCAGGCCTCCGGGGCCCGTATCCGAGCGGGCGGCGGGTGTCGTCGGCTCGTCCATCAGGGCCCGCATCGCGCGCAGCGACCGCGACAGGATCTGCTGGACGTTGGCCAGGCTGAGGCCCATCGCTTCGGCGATCTCGGGCCCGCTCAGCTCGCCGCCGAAGCGCAGCGCGACGATCTCGCGCTCGCGCGCTCCCAGGCCCGCGAGCGCGCGCTCGAGATCCGGGTCAATCCCCAGATCCGGGGACTGCGTCGGTGCAACCAGGGCCCGGTGGCCGTCGTCGAGCTCGTGCAGCGGCTGCTGGCGAGCTCCGCGGTCGGCGCGCTGATGGTCGACGAGCAGGTTGCGGGCGATGACGAGCAGCCATGTCGCGACGCCGGCGCGTGCCGGGTCATAGCGCGACCACGCGCGCAGCGCGCGCTCGAAGGTCTGCTGGGTCAGATCCTCGGCATCGGCCCTGCTGCGCATGCGGTAGGCGAAGAAGCCATAGACACGCCAGACGTGCTCGTCGTAGACGGCTGAGAAGTCGCGAGCCGAGATCAGGTCATTCCCAGTTATTCGGTCGAGATATGGCACCGCGGACGCTAGGGAGTGTGCCACGTGGCGCAATCGCATCGTCCGCCAGTAGAGACCGCAAAAACCGGTGTCATGAGTTCGGATGCTCGATTCGTCGAGCAGGCGACAAACCGCGGATCAGCGATTCGTCCATCGACGCCAACACAACGGATCATCGACTCGTCATTCGGCGTCAGCCCTCGGACCGCGCGCACGTATGGCTTCCCGATGGAAATCGTCGCCTCCGGGACACCTGCTGCCGTCGCACACCCGCGCCGGCTGTCGGTGCGCCTGGATCCACCCGCGATCGCCGCCTGGACGCTGGCCTTCACGGTCGTCGTCTACCTGGCGCTCAGCAACGGCGGCTACGACACGATCGTGCGCAGCGAGGTCGGCGTCGCCGTCTGGTGGATCGTGCTGCTCGGCGCGCTCGCCGGCATCCTGCTGGGGCGCATCGGCCGAGCCGGTTGGGTGGCGATCGGGCTGCTCGCGGCGTTCGCGCTCTGGACCGGCCTGGCGGCGACCTGGTCGGAGAGCGCCGAGCGCAGCACCATCGAGCTCGGGCGGGTCGCGACGTACCTCGGTGTGCTCGTCCTCGGGATCGCGTTGCAGGGGCGCACGGCGGCTCGACACACGATCAACGGCCTTGCGTGCGCGATCGGCCTCGTGACGCTGCTGGCGGTGCTCTCGCGGCTGCACCCGCAATGGTTTCCCGCCAACGATCACCGCGAGTTCCTGGATGCGATCGCGGCGCGCAAGCTGAGCTACCCGCTGAACTACTGGAACGGGCTGGCGGCGTTTGCCGCGATCGGCGTACCGCTGCTGCTCGGCGTCGCGCTCGGCGCTCGTACGCTCGCCGGCCAGGCCGTCGCGACGGCGACGCTGCCCCTGTCGGCGCTGTGCATGTACCTGACGATCTCGCGTGGCGGAGCGATCGCGCTCGTCGTCGGCATCTGCGTCTTCCTCGCATTCGCCCCACGGCGCCGCGACGCGATCGGCACGCTCGTCGTCGCGGGCCTCGGCTCGGCGATCCTCGTTTCCGCGGCGTCCCAGCGCGATGCGCTGCAGGACGGCGTGTCAAGTCCGATCGCGCTGCATCAGGGCACCGAGCTGCTCGGGATGGCGATGATCGTCTGTCTCGGCGTCCTGCTGCTGCAGGTCGCGCTGAGCCTTGCCGCGCGCCACGTCACCTGGCCGGCGCGCCTGGCGCCCGATCGCCGCACGACGCTGATGCGCGCGCTCGTGCTCGTCGAGGTCGTCGTCGTAGCGGCGATCTTCGCCGGCGCTCCCGGCGTGTTGAGCGATCGCTGGCAGGAGTTCAAGGCGCCGACCGCGAGCGTCGTGGCCGGCAATGCGGACAACGTGTTCAGCCGGCTGCAGGGCGTCAACGGCAACGGTCGCTATCAGTACTGGCAGGCGGCATTGGACGCCAACGCGAGCGCACCGTGGAAGGGCATCGGCCCGGGCACGTTCGAGTTCTGGTGGTCGCGCCACGGCACGACGCCGGGCTTCGTCCGCGACGCGCACACGCTGTACTTCGAGACGCTCGCGGAGACCGGGATCCCCGGCTTCGCGCTGATCGTCGCCCTGCTCGCCCTGCTGCTCGCCGTCGCGGCCGCGCGGGCGCTGCGCGGTCCGCCGGGCATGCGGATCTGGATAGCGGCCGCTGTCGGCGGCCTCGCCGCGTTCCTGACGTCGGCGGCATTCGAGTGGGTCTGGGAGCTGGGAGCGATCGCCTGCGCGGTCATGTTGTTGGGCGCGGTCATCGTCGCCGGGCGCGATCAGCCCGCCGGCGAGGACGACGCCCCGGCTGTCCGGGAGCGCGGCCTACCGCGCCGTCTCGGGATCGCGCTGCTCGCGGCCGCGGCGATCGGCGCCGTCGCCGTTCCGCTGGCCGCGGCGCTGGCGACGCGCGACAGCCGCGACGCTGCGGCCGCGGGACACGTCGGCACGGCGCTCGACGACAGCCGCACGGCCCAAGGCCTGCAGCCCTATGCGGCGACGCCGCGGCTGCAGCAGGCGCTCGTGCTCGAGCAGGCCGGTGCGCTCTCGCAAGCCGCCGCCGCCGCGAAGGCGGCCACCCGCGCCGAGCCGACGAACTGGCGCACCTGGTTCACACTGGCACGCATCGAAGCGAAGCTCGGCCACGCGGATGCGGCCCTCGCCCAGATGCGCAACGCACAACGTCTGAACCCCCGATCCCCACTCCTGGGAGCCAGATGACCCCGACCCCCGACGACAGACACGACCTCGATCCCGGCGTATCCGAGGAGCTGATCCGCTTGGCAGAACGACTCGATCGCGAGCGCCCCGTCCCGACGGCCGCGTTTCGCGGCACGCTGCGACGCAGGCTGCTGATGGGCGAGCCCCCGCGCGCGCGACCCGCCCGTCTGTGGCTGCTCATCACGGGCTATGTGAGCGCGGGGTCGGCGCTGCTCGTCGTCGGCGCGATGAGCGTGGCCGGCATAGGCCCGCTGGGCAGCTGAAGCGGCCCACTCGTCAGAACGGCTCGTGAAAGCGCGGGCGCAACGGAGATGCGTGGCGAACGAGGATCTCCTGTCCCGGGCTTGGGTAGCCGTACATCGAGAACCCCGAGCGCCCGCCGCTCAGCGCGCGATGCGCGGCGATCTGGCCGCGCATGGAGGGCGCCAGCGCCGTGACCACGCGCATGTCGTGTGCGGTGATCGCGCGGGCCGCGCGCAGCAGCCCGGGGGTCTCGCGGTCGCCGGCGAGCAGTCCGTAGGCGAGGCGCCGGCGGCGCAGGCCCGGCCGCAGCGAACCAACGCATGTCACGAGGTTGAACGCGGCGTTGTGCGCCGCGCGGGCGGACTGCGCGCCGCGCGCGTCGTCGTCGAAGCGCGCGGCCGGCAGATGGTCGACGACCAGTTCGGGGTCATAGACGAGCCGCCAGCCGGCGTTCGTCGCCCAGAGGGACGTGGCGACCTCGAAGTGCACCTGGGCGCCCTCGCCACGCAGGCCCTCCGCCAGCGCCAGCGCCGGCCGGCGGAAGACCATGTTCGCCGCCTTGAGGACGTCGACGTCGCGTGCGCTCCCGCTACCGAGGTGATGGTTGCCGATCAGCTTGCCGACGGCGGTGATGCGCCCCACGGTGGCGGCAGGCACCCAGCCCGGCTCGGTGCTGACGACGTCGCGGCCGCAGACGCCTCCGACGGCGGGGTCCGCGAAGTGCGCCACGACGCCCTCGAGCCAGCCTGCCCGCGCCTCCGCGTCGTCGTCGACGAAGCCGATCAGGTCACCGCCGGCGGCGCGTGCTCCGGCCCGCATCGCTGCCAGCACGCCCGCTGCCTCGACATCGATGCGCTGCACGCCCGAGGTCTCGTCGACCGCACGGCGCGTCGGCTCGTCATCGCGTCGGCACACGACGAGGATCTCGTCGACCGGACGGGTCTGGCTCGCGAGGGCGTCCAGGCAGCGCGCGAGGCGCTCCGGGCGCCGGTAGCTCGGCACGACGATGGACACGCGATGCGTCACGCCGACGCCACGTCCTCGAGCGCGCCCACGAGCCGGCGCCCGACGACGTCCGTGGCGAAGAGGCGCTCGGCCTCGGCGCGGGCGAGCCGTCGAAGCCGCGTTTCCGTGGCGGGATCGGCGAGGGCCACCAGGAGACCTCGCAGCGCGCGCTCCAGCGCGGCCACGTCACCGGCCGCCACGCGGACGCCGACGCTCGGGTCGACGTCCTCCGTCGCGCCGACCTCGTCGGTCGTGATCACGGGCGTCCCGCAGGCGAGGGCCTCGGCGACGGTCAGCGCGAACGGCTCGTAGCGGCTGGGCTGCAGCAGCGCGGTGGCGCGCTGCAGGCGCCCGCGCAACTCGTCGTTGGGGAGCTGGCCGACGCAGATCGCCGTCGCGGGGTTCAGGTCGGCGAGCAGATGGCGATAGTCCGACCACATCGAGCGGTCTCCGAGCACCTCGATGACGACCTGGCCCGCGAGATCGTCGATGCGATGTGAGAGCTCGACGATCGCGTCGACGCCCTTGCGCACGGCGATCCGCGACACGAACAGCAGGCGCCGGGGCCCATCGCGGGGAGGCTCGTCCGCCGGATGGAACTGCGCGACGTCGATCGGGTTGGGCACGACCCGGATGCGTTCGTCCGCGACGCCGCAGTCCTGACCCAACAACTGCGCGAAGCGCGACGAGGGCGCGATGACGAGATCGGCGTGCGACAGGTCGGCGCGCTGGAGCACGCTGCGCGCCGTCAGCATCGAGCGAACGGCGAGGTGCCTGGTCGTCGATTCGCCGCGCAGCGCGAGCGCGCGTTCGCGGTGATGCCAGCGCAGCTCCCCGGCGGCGTGAACCTCCGGGTGCACGACGACCGGCGGCAGCCGCCCGCGGCGCCCGTGCAGCGCGAACAGCTCCGGCATCGAGAACTGATGGATGACGTCGAACGGCTGTGAGCGGTGACGTTCGAGCACGCTGGCGCCGACGCCGCGCAGGCGCAGGGCACGAGCGGTGGCCCCCGTCATGTGCGCCGTGAGGTCAGTCGCGCTGTACCAGTGGTCGTAGTGCCAGCGCGTCGCCTGCGCGTGGACGACGAGTCCGGGCAGCCCGTGCAGCGCGCGCGGAAGCTCGGCTGGTGAGCTCACGAATGCCTCGACCTCGGCGCCGGCTCGGGTCAGCCCGAGGAGCTGCTGAGTCGCCATCGACGCGACGCCGCCGTGCACGCTCGGCATCGGCCCGATCCAGCCGATCCTCATCGCGTGATGTCAGCGCAGGGCACGGCGCCACAGACTACGAACCCACGCGCGCGGCTTCTCCGCGTGCCATGCCTCGACGAGCCGCCGATAGGGTCGCTTGCCGTGCGCCTCAGGTCACCCTTCGCCGGCCGGGTTCGCGTGGTCCGGCTCGTCGGCGGGGTGCTGTCGGCGCAGACAGTCGCGCAGCTGTTGACGCTCGCATCGGGGTTCCTCCTACTGCGCTGGATGTCGATTGAGTCCTACGCGCAGTACACGATCGCCTTCGGCTTCCTCGCGACGCTGAGCGGCCTGCTCGACCTCGGCTTCATGGCAGCCGTGATGCCCCTCGTCGGTACCCGTGCCAACGACGCGAACCTCATCGGCGGGTACCTGCGGGCGGCGCTTCATCTCCGCGGTCGCATGGCCATGGTCGTCGTGCCGGTGAGCGCCGTCGTCTTCTTCGTCCTGACGGCCGGCCATCGGTGGGGCGTGGTCGAACAACTCGGCCTCTTCGCCACCGTCCTCCTCGGGCTATTCGCACGGGCGATGATCGACACCTTCTCCCTGCCGTTGCTCATGCACAACGCCTACCGCAGCTTCTACTCGGCGCAGGTGTCGACGTCGATCGGGCGGATCGCGGCCCACGCGCTACTGCAGCTCACACGCGGTCTGACGGGCTTCACCGCGTCGCTCGTCAACGCCCTGGTCGTGCTGGTCAACGGCCTGCTGTACCGGCGGTCGGCCGCGGCTCACAGCGATCTGCCTGCGCGCGTGGACCCCGTGCGCGCGCGGGAGATCCGCCGGATGGCTGCTCCTGCGGTGCCGGGACTTATCTTCTACGCCTTCCAGGGCCAGATCACGATCCTCCTGGTCGCCGTCTTCGGTCGCACGGAGGCGATCGCGCAGGTCGGCGCGCTGAGCCGGGTCGGGGCGCTGTTCGTCGTCTTCGCGAGCCTTAACCAGGTCCTGATCGCGCCCCGCTTCCCGCGGATAGAGGTCTCGATGCTGTCCCGCCGCATCGCGCAGACGGCCGCGGCTGCGGCCGCGCTCGGTGCCGTGCTCACCGCCGTCGCCTTTCTGGTGCCGCAGCCGCTGCTGTTCCTGCTCGGGCCGGCGTACGATGGGCTGCGTACCGAGGTCGCCTGGTTCGTGCTCGGCGCGGGCCTCGCGTTCCTCGCCGGCGTCCTGTACACGATGAACCTGGCGCGGCGCTTCGTCTGGTGGTGGTCGACGGCGCTCGGCCTGGGGATGATCGTGCTCACGCAGCTCGCGTCGGCCGTGACGCTGGATCTCGCCAGTCCGCTCGAGCTGCAGTACTTCGCGGCGCTGACGGGCGTCGCGGCGTGCGTGGCTCAGGTCGTCCCGCTGATACACGGCTTGCGTCACGGCCCGCGGATCGTCTGAGCGGCGATGATCGAGACCCTGCGACGACGCTGGCGGCCGATCGATCGCCTGATCCTGGCCGCTTCGGTCCAGCGCGCGGTGCGTGCGGTGCGCCGGCGAGGCGTGCTCGCGGACCCCGTTCGCTTCGCTGTCCTCGAGTTCCTCGGGCGCGACGGTCGCGGCGCGCTGCATCGCCTGCGCGGCAGCGCGCTGCAGGTCGCGCTGCGCCACCGCTCGCGCGACGTGGACATCCTCGACGAGCTGTGGTGCCGCCAGCCGGCGTACGAGCCGCCCGCCGAGGTCGCTGCGCTGCTCGCCGACGGGATGTCCGTGCTCGACCTGGGCGCGAACGTCGGGCTCTTCGGCGTGTTCGTGCTCGACAGGTTCCCGGCGGCGAGGCTGACGTCCGTGGAGCCCGACCCCTTCAACCTGCCTGTGCTGGAGCGCTGCATCGCCGCGAACGCCGCGGGCGATTGGACACTGCTGCGAGCGTGCGCGTCGACGCACGAGCACGAGGTCTGGTTCGCCGCGGGCCGCTACGCGGACTCGCGGATCGTCGACGGCCCGTCCGGCGGAGCGATCAGCGTGGCGGCCGTCGACACCTTCGCCCTCATCGAGGGCTCGGACTTCGTGAAGATCGACATCGAGGGCGGCGAGTGGGCGATCCTCGACGACCCCAGGTTCGCCGCCGTGACGCCGTCGGTGTTCGTGCTGGAGTGGCATCAGGAGGGCTGCCCGCACGACGATGCCTGCGCCGCCGCCGTGGATGCCATGCGCGCTGCCGGCTATCAGGTCCGCGCCGAGGGGGCCGGTTGCTCGCATGGCATGGTCTGGGCGTGGCGCGCGCCGACGCAGGCGGGGTCGGCGTGTTGATGCAGACGGCCAAGCGCGTCGTGCGCGCGCTTCTGCCGCAGCCGATCTACCGCCTGTACCGCCAGCGGCGCGTGGCCTGGGGGGTCGCGCACTACGCGCGTCGCGAGGTCGTGCACAGCTACGGCTCGACGACGCTGACGATCGAGCTCGCCGACGCGCTTGCGGAGGGATGGTACGACCACGACTGGCCTCCGCTGCCCGAGCTCGAACGTCTGCGCGAGCACGGCCTCGTGCCCGGCGCCCGGGTCTTCGACATCGGCGCCCATCAGGGTGTCGTGGCGTTGATGCTGGCCGATGCCGTCGGCCCGTCGGGGCACGTCCTCGCCGTCGAGGCCGAGCCCCACAACGCTCGCATGGCCGAGCGCAACCGCGTTCGCAACGAGGTGGCCAACGTCGAGGTCCTGCATGCGGCAGGGGCCGCCTCGCGCGGGTCGCTGATGTTCGCCGAGGGGCTCAACGGCCGGGTCGACGAGCACGCGGGCCGCCTGGGAAAGGTCGAGGTCCCGGCCGTCACCGTCGACGACCTCGCGAAGCGCTACGGATCGCCGGCCGTCGTCCTCGTCGACGTCGAGGGCTTCGAGGGCCACGTCCTCACCGGGGCGCAGGCCACGATCGTCGGCCGGCGCACGACGTTCCTCGTCGAGGTGCACGTCGGACATGGTCTTGACCGGCCACCCGAGGAGATCGTCGCGGCGTTTGGCTCGGGCTATGCGTTCCTCGTCGCGCCGGCTTGGGGCGAGTCCGACCGTTTCGAGGAGCTGGAGCTCGCCGCGGATACGCTCGCCGAGCGCTTCTTCCTGCTCGCGGCGCCTGCGCCCGCCTCGCCGTCGTGATCTTCGTGAACCCGTTGCCCTCGCGGGCTGGGGGCCGGCAGGCTAGGGCCAGTCGAGCTGTTCGGCGAGTTCGATAGGCCCGAGATCGATCAGCCCACTTCGCTGGACAGGCTGATACTCGCCGTCGCGCAGTGCCGACCACGCAACCGCTCGCCCGGCGGGGTCGACGATCAGCACCTCGTCGACGTGGTGCTCGGCGTAGAACGGCAGGCTTCTGCCAGCTTTCGGAGCGCCGGGATAAACCGGCATGGAGATGGAGATGAGAGTTCTCTACATCGAAGGCATAGCGATCCACGATGTCCCCGAGTCATGCGTCGGCGTTCGTGAGGGCGCAGGCGAAGCGTTGACAGGGGTCGTGTGGGCTGGGCGATTGAGCCGCGAAAGGGAGATGTTTCGGGTGCTGACGCTGTCGAAAGAGCGGAAGGCGATACCGGCGGTCGCGATAGTCGCGAGTGACCGTCGGGCCCGGCGCGGTCAGAGGAGCCACGGCACGCACGAAGCTCTCCATGCGCGAGAACCGGGAGGTCCCGTGGTTGCCCGCGGGCGCTTGTCGATGCCCCGTCCTTCGGGTTCGCGGGGTGGCATGACGGGCGCTGGGCGGGACGCGGGGGGAACGCCGATGGCGGTACGCCCTCGATGAACGACCATGGGAAGTCAGACGGTCCCGTACTACCTGCGAAGCCGCCGAACAAGCCCGCTGTGATGGCGGGGGCGGAGGTGGTGGAGGGAAGGGGACCGGCCAAGGGGAACACGGGCAGCGAAGCACGCCCCGGACGCAGCGCCGGACTGGGCGTGTCACAGGAGCTGGATCGTGTGCGCCAGGCAGCACGCAGGGACAAGGAAGCACGGTTCACCGCGCTCCTTCACCACGTCACCGTCGATCGTTTGCGAGCCGCGTATCGGGCGATCAGCTCGAACGCTGCGCCGGGAGTGGACGGCGTGACGTGGAAGAGCTACGGCGGGAACCTGGAGGACAACCTCCGGGATCTCCACGCCCGGGCTCAGCGAGGGGCGTACCGGGCGGTCCCGACTCGCAGGGTGTTCATTCCGAAGGCGGACGGGCGGTTGCGACCGCTCGGAGTCGCCTCGTTGGAGGACAAGATCCTTCAGCGGGCGATCGCCGAGGTGCTGAATGCCGTCTACGAGGAGGACTTCCTCGGGTTCTCGCACGGATTCCGGCCAGGACGCTCACCGCATCACGCGCTGGACGCCCTGTCGGTCGCGATCACGCGCAAGAAGGTGAACTGGGTGCTCGACGCGGACGTCCGCGATTTCTTCGGGAGCGTTGATCAGTCATGGCTTCTGAGGTTTCTCGAGCATCGGATCGGTGATGAGCGGGTCCTGCGCCTGATCCAGAAATGGCTCAGCGCAGGGGTCATCGTTGACGGGGAATGGTCGGCCACGGACACAGGGACGGCACAAGGGGCATCGGTTTCGCCGCTGCTCGCGAACGTCTACCTGCATTACGTGTTCGATCTGTGGGCCCACCAGTGGAGGGATCGGCACGCGCGAGGAGACATGATCCTCACGCGGTTCGCTGACGACTACGTGGCGGGTTTCGAGCATCGTGAGGACGCTGAGCGGTTCCTCGCCGATCTGCGCGAGCGGTTCGCGAGGTTCGGCCTCGAACTGCACCCCGAGAAGACACGGCTGATCCAGTTCGGGCGGTACGCCGCCCGGGACCGGGGACGCCGTGGCCTCGGCAAGCCGGAGACGTTTCAGTTCCTGGGGTTCACGCACATCTGCGCGACGACCAAGACCGGCCGTTTCAAGGTGCAGCGGGTCACGAGCAAGAAGAAGATGCGCGCCAAGCTTCACGACCTGAAGGTCGAGATGCGCCGGCGACGGCATCTCCCGATCCCCGAGCAGGGACGCTGGCTCGCCAGCGTCCTTCGCGGGCACTACGAGTACTACGCGGTGCCTGACAACAGCCGCGCGCTCGGCGCGTTCCGTCACGCGGTCACGACGATGTGGTTGCGCTCGCTCCGGCGACGCAGCCAACGATCGCGGATGACCTGGATGCGGTACGCCCCGATCGCCGGGCGATGGCTGCCCCAACCCCGGATCCTGCACCCCTGGCCCAACGCGCGGTTCGACGCCAGAACCCAAGGCAGGAGCCCAGTGCGTTGAACGCGCACGCTGGGATCTGCGCGGGGGGCCGCCCCAACCCGAAAGGACCAAGGGCGGCCCCTACCGCGATTCATCCGGGGAGAGGATCTCCACGACGAGTGCGGCTCGAGCACAAGCGTCGTCATGATGCGAAGCCTAGCGGCGTCCCGTGGCCGCGATCCAGCGGTTGTGCTGCGTCGGACGGTAGTCCCCGAAGAGCCGCCGGTTCTCGACGATCACCGCGTCGTAGCCCGCGTCCTTCAGCCGCGAGAGGCAGGCCTGCTCGAGGGTGAGCGAGTGCGTCTCGAGCAGCACGTGCGGGCGGACCTCCGAGAGCAGTCTCGACGCCCCGTCGAGGACGTCCACCTCGCCGCCGTCGACATCGATCAGCAGCAGCCCGGGCGCTGCGAGCGCCGATGTGCGTGCGAAGTCGTCGAGAGTCGTCTGGCCCTCCGCGCGGACGGCGCCGACGCGTGCCCTGACGACTTCGACGGGCCCGACGCGTGCGCCGTTGAGGTCGAAGTGCTGCTCGATCTGTGCGGCCGCGCCGAGGTTCGGCTCGAACGCGACGACCGTCGCCCGCGTCAATCGCGCGATCACGAGTGCCTGAAATCCGATGTCGGCGCCGACGTCATACGCGACCGTGCCGGCGACCGCGAAGCGCTTCAGCCACGGCCCGAGCTCCGATTCGTAGAGGCCGAGGTAGAAGCGAAGGTGGCGATCGAAGTCGACCGTGAAGTCAAGGCCGCGCGCGAGCCCGAGCGGGATCCTGCGCACGCGAGGGCCCGACGGAAGCGGCGCCTTGAGCGCCGCGGGCAGATGCAGCGAGCGGGGCATCGGCTGGCTATCGCCGCGCGGTCGCGGCCGGCAACGCCAGGAGGTGGGGCATGCCGCCGCCGTCATCGAGCTCATGGAGGTCGTAGCCGAGCTCGGCGAGGATGCTTCGGACCGGCGCGTCCTGTCCGGCATGGACCTCCACGACGACGACGGGTCGGCGGCTGCGCAGCATCTGCGTCATGCCGCCGAGCACGCGGCTCTCCGCTCCCTCGACGTCGATCTTGACGACGGTGGGTGCCGGCAGGGCCAGCGAGTCGCCGCGCGCCGCGCGCGCGACGAAGTCACCGTCTGCGGCGATGTGCGCCGTGATGCCGCGGTCGCCGAGATCCATGCGGATCTCTCCATCGCTGTCAGACAGCGCCACTGTGTGGATGGTCGCGTTGCGAAAGCCGTTGGCAGCCAGGTTCCAGCGCAACGTCGCGACGTTCGCCGGGACCGGCTCGAAGCAGTGCACGTGCCCCTCCGGACCGACCAGGCGGCACCCCAGCACGGCGACGAAACCTGCATGGGCGCCGATGTCGTAGAGCACGTCACCCGGGTGCAGGTGCTTGCTGAGCGTCGTCTGCAACGCCGGCTCGCTGACGCCGAGCACGTAGCCGACCGTGTCGCCGCCGCGAAAGCGCAGGCCCGCGGCCGGTCCGCTGCGAATGCGCTGGCCGAGCAGCCCCTGTCCGAGTCGGTTGAGCGCCTCGTAGACGCGCCGGCGGCGCGGGCCACGCATGAGCCAGCGGCCGCTCGTCCGGAGGAGGCGTGGCCAATTCATGGACGTTGGGCACCGTAGCGCAGGTGAAGGGCACCCAAATCTGTGCGAAGCGAATTTGACATTGCGCCAGTCAGGGAGCCAGATCACGCTGGTAGGGTTCCGCCTCCCGCGCGACGGCACGCGCGACTATTCGAGAGATCCCACATTCCCGTAGCAATCGTCACAGGATCAGGGGGCCTCATCGGCTCGGAATCCGTTCGTCATCTCGTCGAATCCGGCTATGACGTCGTCGGGATCGAGAACGATATGCGCGCGCAGTTCTTCGGCCCGTCAGCATCGACGGCGCGGACGACGCAGCGGCTGCTGGACGACTATCTCGGCGTCTTTCGCTCGCTGCCGCTCGACATCCGCGACGCCGACGGCATCACGCGCGTCGTGCGCGAGCACGCGCCCGATCTCGCCCTGCTGATCCACGCCGCCGCCCAACCGTCGCACGACTGGGCCGCATCGGATCCACACAAGGACTTCACCGTCAACGCGAACGGCACGATGAACCTGCTCGAGGCGGTGCGCCAGCACAAGCCCGAAGCGACGTTCATCTTCATGTCGACGAACAAGGTCTACGGCGACCATCCAAACCGTCTGCCGCTGTACGAGACCGAGACACGACTCGAGCTGCCCGAGGATCACGGCTACCACGGTGGCATCGACACGTCGATGTCGATCGACCATTGCACGCACTCCCTGTTCGGCGTGTCCAAGGCCGCCGCGGACCTCATGGTGCAGGAGTACGGCAAGTACTTCGGCATGCCCACGGTCTGCTTTCGCGGCGGCTGCCTGACCGGCCCCGCGCACGCCGGCGCCAAGCTGCATGGCTTCCTCAGCTACCTCATGAAGTGCACGGTGACGGGCGAGCCCTACACGATCTTCGGCTACGGCGGCAAGCAGGTCCGCGACAACATCCACTCCGCCGACGTCGTCAGGGCCTTCGACGCCTTCCATCGCAACCCGAAGACGGCGGCCGTCTACAACCTCGGCGGCGGTCGGCGCAGCAACGTCTCGATGCTCGAGGCGATCGCGATGTGCGAGCGGATCGCCGGTCGCGAGCTCGACTACACGCTCTCCGACCAGGCGAGGATCGGGGACCACCGCTGGTACATCTCGGACTTCTCGGACTTCGAGCGCGATTACCCCGAGTTCAAGCCCGGCTACGGCATCGAGGCGGTCCTCGCCGAGATCCACGATTCCAACGTGGAGCACTGGACCGCCGCCGCCGCGGCATAGCCGGTCTCCTCGATGCGCATCCAGCTGTGGAGCTACAACTACGACCCTGAGCCGTCCGGCATCGCGCCGCTGAGCGGCGTGTGGGCGCGGGCGATGCAAGCCCGCGGGCACGAGATCGAGGTCATCGCCGCCCATCCGCACTACCCGGAGCCGCAGTGGGGCCGGCGCCTGCGGCCCTACCGCGAGCGTCGCGAGGGCATTCCGGTGCTGCGCCTGCCGTTGTGGGTTGGCCGCGGGTCGGCGCTGCAGCGGATGCGCCAGGAGGCGAGCTTCGCGACGGCGCTGACGTTGACGACCCCGCTGCTGTCAACGCCGGACGTCATCGTCGCCGTCTCTCCCAGCTTCCCCGCGCTCCTGCCGGCGATGGCCAACGCGCGTGCTCGGCGCATCCCGTGGGTGCTGTGGCTGCAGGACATCCTTCCCGACGGCGCGACGATGACGGGCATCCTCGAGGAGGGGCGCGTCGTGGAGATGGCGCGCCGCCTCGAACGCGCTGCCTACCGTTCGGCTTCGAAGATCGTCGTCATCTCCGAGAGCTTCAAGGACAACCTGCGGGGCAAGGGCGTCGACGAATCCAAGCTCGTTCGCAGCTACAACCCCGCGAGCCGCCCGATCCTGGCCGACATGCGCGATCCGAAGGGCATCGATCCGGCTCTCGTGTTGACGATGGGCAACATCGGCCACTCGCAGAACCTCGTCAAGGTCGTGCGCTCGTTCGAGGACTCCAAGGCACTGGAGGATCTCGGCGCGAAGTTCGTCCTCGCCGGCGACGGCGAGGCCGGATCCGAGGTTCGTGCGGCCATCGGCACCGACCGCGTCCGGGTCACCGGCATGATGGCCAGCGAGCCGCTGGAGCACGAACTGCGCCAGGCGGCCGTCGCGGTCGTCAGCCAGGGTTATGAGGGCATCGACTTCAACGTGCCGTCCAAGCTCATGAACTTCATGGCCTACGGCATCCCGACGGTCGCGTCCGTGCGGGCTGACTCCGAGGTGGCCCGGATCATCGACGAGTCGGGTGGCGGCTGGGTCACGGACAGTGGGGACACCGGAGCGCTCGCGTCGACTCTTGCTACGGTGCTGGATGACCCGACGGCGCTGCACGAGCGGGGCATGGCCGGGCTGGGCTTCGCTCGAAAGCATTTCTCACCGCAGCACATCGCTCATCGCTTTGAGTCAGTGCTGGTCGAGACGTGTGACCGCAACCAGTCGCGATGAACCATCACACGACGGTCACACCACAAATAGCATGGTGACCATTGCCTTGAGCATCGGTACAGACATCCACGCCCCAGATCCGGCGCTAACAGGTCCACTTGGTCCTGCCGAATCGGATAATGATCGCCCGCAAGTCGGTGGCGGGACCAGCAGGAGCTGCAATGCTGCGCAGGTGTTCGAGCCTGAGCCGGACAGGGACGTCGCGGCATCCCTCACCGAGACCCTGCGGCTGGCGGCCGCGCACGAGCGGCTGGTCTTCTTGTGCTCGTTTCAGAAGGAGGAGTCGGTGATCCTCGACGAGCTGCTCAAGATCGCGCCGCACGTCCGTGTCGTGACGATCGACACCGGCGTGTTGTTCGAGGAGACGCTCGCCACGTGGCACGCCTTCGAGGAGCGCTTCGGCGTGATGATCGAGGTCCAAGAGGCCTACGGGACCCCGCCGTGGAGTGGGCCACCGCACTGCTGCGGTGCCGAGAAGGTCGCCGCGCTGGATCGCGCGCTGGCCGGTGCGGACGCCTGGGTCACCGGCCTGCGCCGTGAGCAGGGCCCGACCCGCGCGGGCACGCAGCTCGTCGAGGCCGATGCCAAGCGCGGTCATATCGCGAAGTACAACCCGCTCGCGCTGTGGACAGAGCGCGACCTGTGGGAGCGCATCAACGCCCGCGGCCTGCCCTACCACCCGCTGCACGACGACGGCTACGCGTCGATCGGCTGCGCGCCCTGCACGCTGCCCGGCGACGGCCGCAGCGGCCGCTGGGCGGGCACCGACAAGTCCGAATGCGGACTGCACGTGATGTAGTGGACCCGCTCGTCATCGTCTTCGGCCTCGGCGTCGGCATCATGATCGGCTTGACCGGGATCGGTGGCGGAGCATTGATGACGCCGCTCCTCGTCCTGTTCGCCGGGATCCCGCCCGTCGTCGCGATCGGCACCGACCTCGCCTATGGCGCCGTGACGAAGACGCTCGGCGGCTGGCGGCACTGGCGCAAGGGCACCGTTGACCTCGGCGTCTCGATGTGGCTGGCGGTCGGCAGCGTGCCGGGCGCACTCGTCGGCGTCTGGCTGCTCGACCGCCTGCACGCCACCTACGGCAAGAGCTTCGAGCCGACCCTGCTGGTGGCGATCGCCGTGGCGCTGATCATCGTCGCGCTGACGATCCTCGGGCGCGCATTGTTCATGCCCAAGCTCGTCGCGCGGGAACGCCACTCCGTCGAGCAGACTGCGCGCGCGAAGGTCTCGGCGGTCCTCATCGGCGCGGTGCTCGGACTGATCCTCGGCGTGACGTCGGTCGGCAGCGGCGCGCTCATCGGGCTCGCGCTGATCCTCGTCTTCCAGCTTACCCCGCACCGGGTCGTGGGCACCGACGTCTTCCACGCCGCGATCCTGCTGTGGGCCGCGGGGATCGCGCACATCGTCAGCGGCAACGTCGACTTCGCGCTGATGGGCACGATCCTGATCGGCTCGCTGCCGGGCGTGTGGCTCGGCGCGCACCTGATCGACAAGGTGTCCGCGAACGCGTTGCGCCCCGCCCTGGGCTGCGTCCTGCTCGCCTCGGCGCTCGGTGTGCTGAGCAAGGCCGGCGCCGACGCGCCGCCGGCCATCCTCGTCGGCGTCCCGCTCGCCGTCGGCCTGGGCGCCTACCGGCTGCAGCGCTCGCGCGGGCCGATCGCGCCACCGCAGCCCCACGCAGGCGGGGCGGGCGCGAGCATCGAGGCGAGCGAGCCGCTCGCCACCGGCGAAACGGCCGAGCCGGCCGAGACAACCGAGCGCGAGCCGGTGCCGGCATGACCCGTCTGACCCACCTGCAGGCATTGGAGTCCGAGGCGATCCATGTCATGCGCGAGGTCGCGGCCGAGCTGAGCAAGCCGGTGCTGCTGTTCAGCGGCGGCAAGGACTCGATCGTGCTGCTGCGCCTCGCCGAGAAGGCGTTTCGGCCGGGTCGCTTCCCGTTTCCGCTCATGCACATCGACACGGGCCACAACTTCCCCGAAGTCATCGAGTTTCGCGACCGCCGCGTGGCCGAGCTCGGCGAGCGACTTATCGTCGCCTCCGTGCAGGAGTCGATCGACGGCGGGCGCGTCAAGGAGGAGACCGGCCCGCGGGCGTCGCGCAACCGCCTGCAGACGACAACGCTGCTCGACGCGATCGAGCAGCACGGCTTCGACGCCGCGTTCGGCGGCGCGCGCCGCGACGAGGAGCGTGCCCGAGCGAAGGAGCGGATCTTCTCGTTTCGCGACGACTTCGGCGGCTGGGACCCGAAGAATCAGCGCCCGGAGCTGTGGAGCCTCTACAACGGGCGCATCCGCCGCGGCGAGAGCGTGCGCGTGTTCCCGATCTCGAACTGGACCGAGCTCGACGTGTGGGAGTACATCCATGAGCAAGGGCTCGAGGTGCCTTTGATCTACTTCGCTCACGAACGCCGCGTATTCGCGCGAGACGGCATGCTCTATGCGGTCTCAGATGCCGTCGAGCTGGCCGACACCGAGGTGCCGTTCACGACATCGGTGCGCTACCGCACGGTCGGCGACATGAGCTGCACCGGCGCCGTCGAGTCGCACGCCGCCGACCTTCACTCCGTCGTCGCGGAGATCGCCAAGACACGCATCACCGAGCGCGGCGAGACGCGCGCCGACGACCGCGTCTCCGATGCGGCGATGGAAGACCGCAAGATCGCCGGATACTTCTAGCGTGACCGGAGCAGGCGCCAACGGGTCGACATTCGCGGAGATGCCGGCGGAGCTGCTTCGCCTGGCTACGGCCGGGTCCGTTGACGACGGCAAATCGACGCTCATCGGCCGACTGCTCTACGACTCGAAATCGATCTTTTCCGACCAGTTGGCGCACGTCGAGGACGTCAGTCGGCGGCGCGGGGATGGCTACGTCAACCTCGCGCTGCTCACGGACGGGTTGCGTGCGGAGCGCGAGCAGGGCATCACCATCGACGTCGCCTACCGCTACTTCGCCACGCCGCGACGGCGATTCATCATCGCCGACACTCCCGGCCACGAGCAGTACACCCGCAACATGGTCACCGGCGCCTCGACGAGCGACCTCTCGATCATCCTGATCGACGCACGCAAGGGCATGCTCGAGCAGTCACGGCGGCACGCATTCCTAGCGACGTTGCTGCGCATTCCCCATATGGTCGTGGCCGTGAACAAGATGGACCTCGTCGATTGGGATCAGGAGGTCTACGACCGCATCGTCGCGGAGTTCACGGAGTTCGCGGCCAAGCTGCAGATCTCCGATCTGACCTTCATCCCGGTTTCCGCGCTGGAGGGCGACAACGTCGTCGACCGATCAGCGAACATGCCATGGTTCGGAGGGTCGCCGCTTCTGTATCACCTCGAGCATGTCCACATCGCATCGGACCGCAATCTCGAGGACCCTCGATTTCCGGTCCAGTGGGTGATCCGGCCGATGAGCGCCGAGCATCACGACTACCGCGGCTATGCGGGCCGGGTAGCCAGCGGAATCTTCCAGGCCGGCGAGGAGATCCTGGTCCTGCCGTCGGGGCGGACCGCCCGGATCGGCACGATCGACACGTATGACGGGCCGCTCGAACGGGCTGAGCCATTCATGTCGGTCGCCTTTTGCCTGGAGGCCGAACTCGACGTGTCCCGCGGCGACATGATCTGCCGCATCGACAACCAGCCCGAGGTCAGCCGCTCGATCGAGGCGAACGTCTGCTGGATGCACGAACGCCCGATGGTGCCGGGTGGTCGCTATCTCATCAAGCACACGACGCGTACGACGACGGCGATCGTCGACGAGCTCCGCTACAGGATCGACGTCAATAGCCTCGAGCATGATGAGACCGCCGCGGACCTCAAGCTCAATCAGATCGGTCGCGTCAGCCTACGCACGAGAGTCCCGCTGATCTGGGACGAGTACCTGCGGAATCGGACGACGGGGAGCTTCATCCTCATCGACGAGTCCACGAACGACACCCTGGGTGCGGGCATGATTCTCGGTGGGTTGGGCTGAGCCAGCCGAGTGTTGCGTTCATTCAGCACGTCGCGTCTCAGGCAATTCGCTATTGTCGCCAGTGGGGAAGCAGGCATGAGCGGCTTGGCTCCGAAGACATGATCGCGCGAGCCCAATCTTCGCCTTTTCGTCTGGCGGTTCACGCTGCGCGAGCAGCGCGTAGGGGGGAGCTTCCGCCCCGCTACGCCGGGTACAACGCAAGTTGGATGTCGGACTTTAAGGGGCTCGCCGGGCCTGCCCTGAAGCCGGGAGCGCGTGTCCTCGATGTCGGCGCTGGTCGGCGGCCGATGTTCCCGCCGGATGAGCGTCCCGCGGGAGTGACCTACGTAGGCTTGGACGTTGTGCGCTCAGAGCTCGACGCGGCCCCGACGGGATCATATGACGAAAAGGTGGCTGCCGATGTTACAAAGCCGCTCGCGAGCTTGGAGCGTCAGTTCGACCTGATTGTGAGTTGGCAGGTCTTCGAACATCTACGCTCAGTGCCGGCAGCCCTAGAAAACTTTCATGCCTACCTCCGTCCCGGCGGCTATGCGATCGTTTGCCTCTCAGGACGCAATTCCCTCTTCGGGATCCTCAACATGCTTCTTCCGCGTCGCCTTGGTGTCGGACTCGTGGCTCGGGTGATGCGTCGCGATCCAGAAACGGTGTTTCCCGCCTACTACAACCACTGCTACTGGTCGGCCCTCGATAAACTTGGGCGACCATGGTCGTCAGTAGAGATCGAGGCTAAATGGGCCGGCGCCGGATACTTTCGCAGCCTGGTCCACGTACAGGCCGCATACATTCTTTATGAGGAGTGGGCCGCCGCTTCGGGTCGAAATAATCTCGCTACCCACTATTTTCTACAGCTGCGCAAGTGAACCAATCGACCGGCTTTCTTGGACGGCAGTTGCGCCGCGTGTCCAAACTGCAATCGTTGCTCGCAGACCCGCAGTACGGGCGGGCGCTTCTGCACCGGGTCGCTACAAACCCGGTTTCCGCGAAACAGGCCTGCCTCAATACGCCAACGTCTCGTGCGCGCAGGACGGGGGCGGGTGGCTCGCGATGAGGGTCGAGCGCCGATGCGCGAGAATGGTGTCGTGATGAAATCATCCGTCGACCTGCGCAAGTTCTCCCACCGCGGCTACCGTCCCGGGGGCAGCCCGATCCAGCGTGTCGCGTGGTTGGCGGTCGATGCCTTGATCATGCGCAATCCACTCATGGTGTCCTACAAGCTGAAGGCGGCGATCCTTCGCATGTTCGGTGCGACGATCGGCGTGGGCGTCGTCATCAAGCCGTCGGTCCATGTCAAGTATCCGTGGAGGCTGATCATCGGAGGCCACGCTTGGATCGGCGAGAAGGCCTGGATCGACAACATGGCGGATGTGGAGATCGGCGCCCACGCCGTAATTTCGCAGGGCGTGTACTTGTGCACCGGCAATCACGACTGGACGGACCCGGGGATGGGTCTTATGCCCAGTCCGATCACGATCGGATCGGGGAGCTGGGTTGGCGCCTTCGCGCGCGTGGCTCCGGGAATCTGCGTTGCGGAGAACTCAGTCGTCGGACTGGGGGCCGTGCTGATGTCCAACACCGAGCGCGGCCGTGTCTATCGGGGCAACCCAGCATGCGAAGTTGCCATCCGCAAGCTCGGCGCAGCGCCGTGATCTCGCCTGGTCCGCCAGTTCATGAGCAGGCCCCCGGCCGAAGCGCTAGTAGTAGCTCGTAGCGCGCGCCGCGCCGGAGTGCGGGCGCGCTCGGCGACCTTGCCCGCTTCCAGCCGGTCGGCTCGCGGTACGTTGCGGAAGCAGCACCCAGCTTCCAATGCGGTCGCTCACGATACGCTGCGTTCGTCCGGTTGCTGGTGTGGGCGGGCTCCTCAACCGGGTCCCGACCGCCATCCTGCCAGCTCCCCGTGTAAAGTTCCGCCATCTTCGACAGGAGCATTGTTGTCCGCCGAAAGTCGTTCTGACGCACCCATCCGCCGCTTCGTCACGGTCCTCAGGCGGCGGATCTGGCTTCTCGTCGCGTTTCTTGTCTTCGTGCCCGCAGCCGCGGTCGGCTACTCCTTGAACCAGTCAAGGCTCTATCAGGCCAGTAGTACGGTTCTGATCAGCCGGCAGTCGGTGGCCAATCAGCTATCAGGCTCGACCGACGTCGGCCTCCAGCAACAGAGCTTCCAGCAGGTGCTGGTGACGCAGTCCCGCCTGGCACGCACTCCCGATGTGCTCCGAGCCACGCTTAAGAGCGCCGGGAATGCTGGACGAGGCCTGTCTGTGGACGACCTCCGAGCGGATTCCACGGTCGAGGCGAACCCCGATAGCGACCTCTTGACATTCGATGTCGTCCGCCCTGATGTTGGCGGCGCTAAGCGACTCGCGGTGTCCTACGCCAATGCCTACGTGCAGTATCGACGGACGCTTGATAGTGCTTCCCTCGAGCGCGCGCTGGGCGATGTGAACGCCACACTTGCAGTGGCCGCAAAGCAGCGGAGCGCTGCGCGGGACTCACTGGTCGCGCGGCTGACGACGAGTCGACAGCAACTCGAGACGCTGCTCGCGTTGCAGACGGCGAACGCGCAGGTCGTCGCCGAACCGGATGGGGTGACGCAGGTCCGGCCACGACCGTTGCGCAACGGTTTACTTGCCTTATTCATTGGTCTGGTCCTGGGGCTCGCCGCGGTCTTCCTCCGTGACGCTCTCGACACGCGCGTGCGGACAAGCGCGGAGGCTGAGGCATTGCTCGCCACGCCGATATTGAGTCGGATTCCGAGCCCCCAGCCCGGGAAGCGCGACGAGTCGCAGAGTCTCGCCTTACTCCAAGCCTCCGGTGGCGTGGGCGGCGAGGGTTTCCGTATCCTGCGCAGCAATCTGAGCTTCGGGTTGCTGTCGAGCGACGCCAAGGTCCTGATGGTTACAAGCTCGTCTCAAGCCGAGGGCAAATCGACGACGATCGCCAATCTCGCGGTGGCATACGCGCTCGGCGGCAAGCGTGTGGTGATCGTGGACCTCGACCTACGTCGCCCGAGCCTCGCGAGATTGTTCGGCGAAGCCGGGGGGGCGGGCGTGGCCGGGATCGCCCTCGGGCTGGCGTCCATGGCGGAGGCGCTCAGGCCGATCAGTCTGGACCGTCCTGCAGGCAGTGCGGCGAGGGATCCTCGCGCGCACCTCGACTTGCTCAACACCGGCGCCCTCCCGCCGGATCCATCGGAGTTCATCAACACCAATGCGGTGAGGAACATCGTGCAAGAGCTTCGGGAGCAATACGACCTCGTCCTGATCGACGCTCCACCACTCCTGCATGTGAGTGATACTTCGGTGATCGCTGACATCGCCGACGGGGTGTTCCTCTGCGTGCGTCTCGGCTTTGTGCATCGAGCAATGCTCACCGAGCTACGAACGGCGCTCGATCGCTTGACGATCCCGGTCCTCGGTCAGGTCATCACGGGCGCGGAGACCGACGACCTCCCCGGGTATCAAGGCTATTACGTGTATGCAGTCCCAACGGAGCAGAAACCTACGAAACGACGGAGGCCATCACGAGCAGGGCTCAAACCGGCCGACTAGCCAACCTCGCCATGTTTCCATTGACCAAGTTGCACCCGACGAGCGTGCGGGTTGTGACGATCACGAACCTGGGAGATCAGTTCAGCTGATGAGGCCGCCGCACCGCTCCCGCATCAGACTCGCGTGCAGTCCCCAGGCTTGGAGTCGCGGGATAGCGCGGCGCATGCGCGCGCCACACGTCAGTTCCTTGCGCAGTCCGCATGGGCCCGCGTCTGGCCGCAACGCTGAACGTCTCGTTGTCGCGCTCCTCGTGATCGTGGTTGCGATCAGCACGGGGATCGGCGTCGGCGCGCTCACAAACGTCTCGCTATCGACGTGGGGCTACGGCGTCGGGATGGTCGCCTTCTGGACCTTCGGGCCGGCGCTTATCGTCCGTTACGCGCGAAGGCATGAAGGACTCTCGCCCCTCCCTGCCGTAACGGGCTTCTTCCTGTTGGAGTTCGCTGCTGGCGCGGTCTTCTACCGGACGCCCCGAGTCGACTCCGTTCTCGGCGGCTTCTTGTTCGCGTACACCCCGGGATCTCTCGGGATCGCGCTCGTTATCGCGTTCGGGGCGTGGGCGCTACTCGTCGTCGGCTACAACGTCAGCCGCTTCACCGACGAGCCGCTGTCCCATCTTCCTCGACCCCATGTCAACGACATCCTGACCGGCGTCGTGGTGGTCCTGATAGTCGTCGGGTACGCGGCCCGAGTAGTGATGTTGCGTAACAACTGGTACTTTCACATAACTGACGAGGTGGCCGCGGCGAGCGGCGCTCGGAACATCGTAATGGTGCTGTCCGGACTGCCGGTCGTCGCGGTGGCGATGATTGGAGCGCGCTATTATCGTGAGCGGCCGCACGCTGCCTTCATCTTCTGGCCGCTCGTGCTGATCGAAGCAGTCTGGGCGACAGGGTCCGGCGGCCGGGCTCCGTTGCTTTCGCTCGGCATCATGCTGATCGTGGTGCGGGCTTACGCCAGCCAGAAGCGGTTCCCAATTGCGCGAGCGGTTGTCTTCGCGCTAATCGCGGTGCTCGTGGTCTTCCCGCTTGTGGCTGCCTACCGAACCGTGGACGCATCGTCCAACAGCTACAACGCAGACCCCATCGGCCGAATGGGTTTGGTTGCGACGCAGATGGTGAGCCAGTACAGCCAGAGCCCCGGTGCCGCCGTCTTGACCGGTGTGGATGAGACGTTGCGTCGTTTTGCGGGGATCGCGTCCCTGGCCGCGATCGTGCACCGTGGGACGTCGTTCTACCCGGTACAACCCGGCGAAGCGCTGGGCACCTACGCCGGTGCGCTCGTGCCACGCGCGGTGCTGCCCACGAAGCGCGATGCGAGCACCATCGGAAACAAGTTCGGACTTAGGTACGGTGTCATTCAGCCCGGCAACACCGCCTCGGTGACGATCACTACCATCGGTGACTTGTGGGGAACGTTCGGCTGGGGCGGCTTAGTCGTCGGCATGCTAATCCTCGGAGGCGTGATGCGAGCATTAAACTTCTACCTGCGCGAGCGACGAGAGAACTACGCGGTGTTGGGCGTCTACGCCGCCATGCTCGGAAGCGTGCTTCTGAACTTCGAGACGACAATCGCGAGCGGTTTGCTTCAAACACTCCGTGCGTTCGTGATCTACGTTGGCGCGGTCGCGCTTACGGGCGGCGCAATCCGTCTTATGCGAGGCTTCCACGGTGGTTGGCGACGCCAGGAGGTTGTCCCGTAGCTCATAGCACTTGAGGTAGCGGTGTCAAGGACGACGTGAATTCCCCACTTGTGACGATGGGAATTCCCCACCCTCTGGGCGGCCGGTGATGGCTGGTCGGAGGGCGGCGATGGTGTCGCGGTGGCGGCGCATGCGGTAGCTGTCGCCGGTGATCGAGAGGACT
>JBBSNY010000041.1:0-33371 GCA_038260305.1 Solirubrobacterales bacterium | reverse complement strand
TCGCTACCCAGGGACCGCGTAAGCCATGCCACGAAGATCATCGGTAAGCCGTGTGCGGGAAAACCGCACGCACGGAATTGAAAGGGGAATGGGGAACCAGACCCGCCACCGGCGGGCACTGCGCCCCTGACTACCAATGGTCATCAGAGGACATCCTCTCGACCGCGGCGGACGGCCCGAACCCAGGTTCGTCGGTCCGCGGCGTAGCGTCTTCGCGAGCGCAGAACCGAAGGAGGTGGTGGTGATGGAGGATCTGGTTGCTGTGCTGACCCTCGCTGTGGAGATGTTCGCGCTTGGCCTCACCGTTGGCCTCGCACTCGCGCGCTCCTAAGCAGCACAAGCGCGAGCTCGTGCGCCCCGGTCGAACCAACCGGCTCGGCCGTGGCTCCTCGCGGACGCAGACCCGAGCGGCCGCACGCCCGGGGTCCCGTACCTCGCGATCGTTGCCTGCGTCGTCCGCATGGGAGACGGTGCGTGGAGCGACAGAGCTGTTGGCCGGGCGACACCGTCCCGGCGGACGGATCGCCCAGCCAGGGACAACGCCGTCGGCTGCGGCCTCGCATGGATCGACGCGGGCCGCGGTCAGGGCCATACGCTGACAGCCGAATCTTCGACGCTTGAGTAGCCCGGGCGTGCCCGTCGTGCGTTTCGGCGTGGCAGCGACTGGGTCAAATCGAACCGTCGGGATTCAGGGTGCGGTGTGCACGTTGGATGGTTGTCGTCCTGTCGTTCTGGCAGGCTTCAGCGCGAGATGGAAGCCGGTGATCGTGTGACTGACGAGGTCGTGACTGTCGCCCGCGTGATCGTGCGCGGCCACGGACAGTGGGCGGTGCTTGAGGCCGCCGACCACAACGGCGAGCCCATCAGGATCGTCGGCACCACGCTCGGACTATTCGCGGAGCCGGGCCGCCGGATACGCGTGCACGGAGCCTGGAAACATGATCCCGTGTACGGCCTGCAGCTTCATGTCCGCCAGGCCCGGCCCGAGCTGCAGCCCGCGCAGCCGCCGCCGGACGTCGACGCGTTGCTTCGTCGTATCCCGCATGTCGGCGACAAGCGCGCCCAGATGCTCGTCGATGGCTACGGCGCGAACGCGGTGCTGAACGCAATCGACGCGGATCCGCGTCGCGCGTTCTTACGGGTCGCGCGACTGTCCTATCGCCACGCCGCCGACGCGAGCCGCTGGTGGCGTCAGCAACGCCGTCATCCGTCGGCGCGCGACTACTGACACTTTTGCGCCGCCGGTCCGTCCCGTCCGCGGCGCCCCGCCTTCGTGATCGAGCGCTTCGGCAACCCCACTTCTCGGTGGCTAGCCGTGCTGCCGCGGTACACGAGCGTGAGCGCTGGTCGCGGTTGGACGAGGACGGTTTGTCAGACGCGCCGCCGGACACGCTCGGGAGATGGTCACGCCGACTCTAGGCGGCACCGCACAACTGAGGCGATCGACCTCACCCAGCCGGCTCGCCGCCGTCGACGTGCTCAGTGGTCTCCTCGTGATCCGGAGCGTCGATCAGCCGGTACCACGGAACGTTGCGCCGGTAGATATCGCCCGGCGCGTCAAACGTTGCGACGACCCGCGTGTCGAGCAGCAGGCGCAGCGCCTGGATGACCGTCGCGGTGGCCTTGCCAGTCGAGCGGACGAGCATCGCCGCGGTCGCGGGCCGAGACCGCAGATCGCGGATGATGAGATCGCGTCCGGTCGGTGCGGAGAGACTGCCCGTCGGCAACGCCTCAACGCCGGCCAGGCGGCCTGCATCACGCAGGAGCGGCTCGACGCGGCGCCAGTCGCCCTCAAACCGCCGCGCCCAGTTACGCAGCTGATGGTCCGACGGCGCATAGTCGCTCGAACGTCGGAAACGCTCGTATGGCACCGTCCACCCGGGACCGAAGCGGAACCCCTCGCGAAGCACCTCCGCCAGCATCAGCACGGCATCGTCACGGCGCGTCACGTAGATCCGACCATCCATGAGTGCGGCGCGATCTCCGATTGCATCTCTGACCGCCGCGTCGATCGTGAGGCCATGCGCACCGAGCCATTCGATGGTGGCGGCGGCCTGCCTCAGCCCTCGATCACGTGCGCGGGCGTTCCATCGCTCGCGTCCCTCGCCGTGGTTGCTGAGGAGCCGTCCCTTCGGGTGCTGAGCGGCGAGCCACCTGAGCTCGTCGACAAGCAAGTCATGGCGCATCCATTCGCCCGCGAGCGTCTGGACGCCGCCGTGAAGCAACGTCGCGGGGTGCCGGAACACCACGACCAACCGTTCACGTTTGGGACCAAACGTGAACGGTTGGGGGACGTCGCGGCGATGCTCGTCGACCGTCTGCGGGAACGCGTCCGACGGGTCCCACGTGACCGCGCGGTCGGACGGGACGAGCGGTCCGTGCACGTCGATGGCGATGCCGTCGTCGCGGTCCTCGATGACGACGCGGCTGACGAGTCTCTTCACGACCTCGACGCGCCGTAGCCGACGGTCGTCGTCGGCAGGCGCGTCATCGCTGAGCAGTTCGAGCAGCTCCGGTGGAGCGGATGTCTGGACGGGGCGCTCTCGCAGCCTCTGGTCGACGGCAAGTGTGTTCTCGAGCGCGCGGATCTCGTCCTCGATCGTGCCGATCTCGAGTTCGAGGATGTCCCGGCTGCGGGTCTGCGCGCCCTTGCTGATCTGGGCGACGTGTTCCTGCCAGATCGCGTCGTGGTGGCGCCGCAGGCGTCCGATCGCGCCCGTCATCTGGCGGCGTTGCGCGTCGGTGAGCAGGGTGCCGTCCGGCTGGTCGTCGGTGCGCAACTGGGCGCGGGCCATCGCGCGCCGTAGCGAGGCGTCATCGTTGACGAGCTCACGGAGGGCGGCCATCACGGCCGCCTCGATGGTCGTTACGTTTAGCCGGTAGCCGGCGCAGGTCGGTGGCACATGGAGCTTGCCGTCCTCACCGAGGTAGGTCGCCTTGTGTGCGAGCAGGGGTTGTCGGCCCTTGCCGAGTCTCACGACCAACCGCCCGGCGTCCTCGCCTCCGTGGTCGCTGCAACGCGCGTGGTAGACGGGGATCTCGCGCAGCACGAACTCGCCGGGCTTTGCGTGCACCTGCTTGCCGCGCCTGGCCGCGATGACGCGGTGATTGTGTTGCCACAGTTCCTCGGGGATGCGGTGGTCGATCTGTATGACGTCCGTTCGCATGCCGCCGGTGCGGGTGTCCTTCGTCGAGAACTCGCCCGTGAGGTAGACGCGGTCATTGAGGATCCGGGAGACCAGGCCCTGGCTCAGGACGACTCCGTGTTTAGTAGCGAGCACCTCTCGCAGGTCCTCGTAGTTACGCGTCTGGCCGCAGAGGAGGTGGACGAGATGGATGTGCGGCCACACCTCGTCGTCGACAACCACGTAGCCGCGGGCATCGCGCTTGAAGCCGTACGGGCCACTGTTAGACCAGCCCTTGCCGGCATCCAGCAGCTGCCGCGTCGACGCGGTCTGCAGCCGCTTCGTTGTGGTCTCCCAGTCCAGCTCGGCGTAGATCGCGTGGATCCAGAAGGACACGAGCTGGCTGCGGTCGTGCAGCGTGAACTCGGTGCTGAGGCCCGCGATATGCAGGTTCATGTCGCGCTCGCGCAGGTAGTACACAAAGAGACTCAGCCACTCCATCGCGCGCGCGACGCGGTGCACATCGCGGTAGACGACCCACGACGCGTGGCCCTGGAAGTGGGCCTCGAACACCTCGCCGAAGTCGTGGCGGCTCTCGAAGTGCTTCTGCCCGCTCATATTGAGGACCGCCACGATGATGCGCGGTGCCATGCCGCGCGCCTCGCAGTACTCCATCATCGCCGCGATCTGGCCGCCGATAGTCTCGCCACCGTGTCTCTCCTCGCTGGACATCCGCCCGACGACGATCCCGTCACCCTCGCCGCGATTCCAGCGGAGGATCACGGTGCCGTCGATGGTGCTCCGCTCCCCCTCGCCGAGGCTTTCGAACAGCTCCCGCGTGGCCTCGCTGAGAAACGAGGTGTCGATGCGGTTGCGCGACCGTGTCGGTTTCGCGCGCTTCACGACGCGCCCCCGGTCGCGACTCGGCAGGCCCGGCGTCCCGGGGGCGAGCACCAGTCGGCGCAGCGCCGCGAAGTCGACCACGGGCCGCGATACGAGCGCGGCGATCTCGGCGGCTGTCTGTTCGAGCTCGCGCGCCGGGACGGCGTGCGGTCGGAGGTGGACGTGGACGGCCGGCTCAGCCACGGCCGTTCCCGGTGGTCGGCGTAGCGGCAGGTGCGCCCTGGCCCGTCACATCGCCCGTCACATATTTCGCCGTGACCCCTGCGGATCGCTGCGGACTGCTGCGGATCGCCTTCAGAAGCGTCGCGGGCAAGTTTCCTGCTCCTGCTGCTATTGCGGACTCCTGCGGTCCGCTGCGGAGCGGGAGCGACGGGACTCGAACCCGCGACCTCCGGCGTGACAGGCCGGCGCTCTAACCAACTGAGCTACGCCCCCATGCGTGGGGAGCGGCAAGTATGCCAACACCGGAAGGGTAGGGCCGCGCGACTGGGGCGGCGTGGCGGCGCCGCGGGGTCGGCGGCCGTAGATTGCGGCGCGTGAGCGTTCGCCCTGCCGTCGACGTCGTCCTCCCGTTTCGCGGGGGCGACGAGCAGCTCGAACGCGTCGCGGAGCGGTTGGCCGCGTTGCAGCTGCGAGCCGGCGACACGATGACGATCGCCGACAACCGGCGCGGGGCCGTCGATGGGCGCCGCGGCGTCGTGCGGATCGTCGGCGCGGGCGAGCGGCAGACCTCCTATCACGCGCGCAATCGCGGGGTCGCGGGCGGGAGCGCCCCGTGGCTCGTGTTCCTCGACGCCGACGTCCACCCGCCGGCCGACCTGCTCGATCGCTACTTCGAGCCGCACCCCGGCGACGACGTCGGGATCCTCGCGGGCACGGTCATCGACGAGGCCCCGGCCAAGGGCGAGAGCGCCACGGCGTCCGAGCGCTACGCGTGGCTGAAGTCCTCGATGAGCCAGGAGGTGACGCTCGCCGACCGCGACTGGGCGTTCGCGCAGACCGCGAACGCGGCCCTCCGGCGCGCGGCCTTCGACCGCGTCGGCGGCTTCGCGGAGGGCGTGCGCTCCGGCGGTGACGCCGACCTCTGCTTCCGCGTCCGCGCGGCCGGCTGGACGCTCGAGCGCCGCGAACACGCCGCGGTGGTCCATCGCAATCGCTCGACGATCCCACGCATGCTCGCCCAGCGCGCGCGCCACGGCGCCGGCGCCGCCTGGCTCGCGCGGCGCTGGCCGGGCGCGCTGCCGCGCCGCCACTGGCCCGGCCTCGCGTGGTGGAGCACGAAGCGCGCTGTGGAGGGCCTCGCCGCCGCCGCACGCGGGCGCCGCGACGACGCCCTGCTCGGGCTGCTCGACGGCCCGGCCGTGTGGGCGTTCGAGCTCGGGCGACTGATCCCGAACCGGCCGCGCCCGCGGCTGCCGCGGCCCGGCGCGGGCTGACCCCCTCAGCGCCGGTACGGATCGCGCTTGGGCAAGAGCGCCCGCAACCCACCGCGCGTCGCCGACCGCAGCGCCGCGGCATCGGCATCCAAGGCCCGGGCTCGCACCTCGGGCGCCACCAACCCACCATGCGCGCGGTGCAGCTCGAGCTGGCAGCGCGCGAGACCCGCCACGTCCGCCGTCAGGCCGCCCGGGTGGCGGCGGTAGCGCACGACCGCGGCCGGCTCGTACGCGAAGCCGACCCCGCAGGCCGCCAACCGCAGCCACAGGTCCCAGTCCTCGGCGACCCGCACCGCCGACTCGAAGCCACCCGCGCGCTCCAACGCCTCCCGCCGCATCACGACGCTCGACGTCGGCAGCGGGTTGGACTCGTACAGCCGCGCGGCTAGCTCCGGGCCGGCGTGCAGACCCGCTGACAACTCGGTCCACGACTCGCCGGTCGGTCGCCCGTCCGAACCCACGACGACGGCCCGGCCGAAGCACAGGCCCGCGTCCGCAAAGCGCTCGAAGGCGGCGAGCTGGGCGGCGAGCTTGCCGACCTCCCACGCGTCGTCGGCGTCGCACAGGGCAACGACATCGATCTCCGAACCGAGCGCGGCCAGTCCGCTCGCTCGCGCCGACGCCGGGCCGCCGCAAAGCGCCCGTCGCACCAGCGTGCATGACGCCACATGGTCGGGATGCAGCGCCACCGGCTCAGGCGACGCGTCGTCCACGACGACGACCGCCGCAGGCGCCGGCACCTGGGCCAGCACGCAGTCCAGCGTCTCCGCGAGGTAGCCGGCAAACCCGTGCACGGGAACGATGACGCCGACCACGCCCGCCAGCGTATGCCAGCGAGCTTGCAGGCAAAGGCCACCCCGCAAGGCGCGTGGAAGCTGTCCGCCGGGTGGAGGCTCTGATGACGAGACATCGACTGCGGCTGGCCCTGCTGGTCCGCAGGGTGTTGCTGCTCCCCGTCCTGGCGGGGGTGGCGATCGCCTGCCTGCTCGGAGCGCTCGCGCTGACGGTGGCGAACGGGTCGCTCGCGAGCGGGCGCCATGGCCCGCTCAAGAGCGTCGTCGAGACGCCCGCGCACGAGCGCTTCGCAAGCGCGCTCTCCCTCGACCTCGAGGGCACGCCCGCCCCGAGCGACGTGCGCAGCGTCCGCCGCCCGCTGCCCGAGCGCCTGCGCCTGCTCGCCAAGCACCCGTTCTTCGGCCTCTACATCGCGGCACAGCGCCGCTACGGCGTCTCGTGGGAGCTCGTCGCCTCCGTGCACTACCAGGAGACGGGCTTCGAGAAGCCGAAGTCCCCGTTCGACGCGCCGCGCCGCGTCGACGCCATCGCCGCCCAGCTGCAGCGCGACCACGCGCAGACCGATCTCGGCCGCGACGCGGTGCGTGCCGTCGCCAAGCGCTACGGCCCGAAGCCGACGGGCCAGCTCTCGACCGCGATGGTCATCGAGCGCGCGCGCGCGTGGCACCTGCTCGGGACGATCCCGCAGCCCGGCAGCGGCGAGCTGCTGCGACCCGCCGCCGGCACCGTCGGCGGCTGCGGCTACTTCGGCTGCCCGCGTCCCGGCCACCTGCACAACGGCGTCGACTTCCTCGCCCCGGAAGGCGCGCCCGTCCACGCCGCCGACTCCGGGCGCATCGCGCTCGTCCAGACGCCGGGGGAGTCCGGCGGCTACGGCAACTTCGTCTGCATCCAGCATCGCCCGCACCTGTCGTCCTGCTACGCGCACCTCAGCGTCGTCGAGCCCGGGATCGCCGAGGGCGTTCACGTCCGCCGCGGCCAGGTCGTCGGCCTCGTCGGCTCGACAGGCTCGAGCTCGGCGCCGCATCTGCATTTCGAGGTCCGCCGTGGCCCGGCCGCCTGCCAGGCCTGCGCTGTCGATCCGCTGCCGCTGCTGTCGGGCGAGGTCCCGCAGCGCACGGTGGCGAAGATGCTCGGCCTCGCCGTCCTGAGCGCGAGCGCGCCTGCCCGGCCGGTCGCCGCGCGAACCGCCGGCCCGGTCGAGGCGCCCGCGCCCGGCCCCGCCCCCGCCCCCGCCTCCGCGTCTGCGCCCGCCCCCGCTGGGACCGACGCACCGCCGCGCACGGCCGCCACGGCTCCCGGCGCGTACGGCCCCGCCGTCGGGGGCACCGCTCCGCCCGAGCCGACGGCCGCCACGAAGGCGCCGCCGGCGCAGGTGCACGTGCAGCCGGCTCCCGCGCAGCCGGTCGTGGCGGCGAAGCCCCCGGCCCCCGCCGCCGCGACGGTTGGATCGTCCGAGCCCACCGGCGGCGCGACCGCGCCGTCCGGCAACGGCGGCGCGAGCTCACCCGGCGCGGACCCGCCGTCGGCCACGCCGCCCCCGGCCTGACGGCGCGAGCGCTCCCGGCAGAGACCGGCTGAGCCTGGGGCATGCCACGGCTCGCCGCGCCAGGGCTGAGCTACCGCAGGCGGGCTGCGGCCGTCGCGGTCGCGGTCGCGGTCAGCAGGTCGCGCACCGTCGCCGTCGCCGACACCCGCAGGTTGCGGTGATGGCGGCGCAGGTAGGTGTTGGCGTACTTCGTCAGCGCGATCGGCAGCGTCTGGTAGGACCCCGTGCCAAAGACGGGCACGAGGCTGAGGGCGATCGTCCGGCCGCCGTGCGTGATCCTCACGCGCGCGAGTCCGACGGCCGAGGACCTCAGGCGGATGCGGATCCCGTGCCGCTTGCGCGCCGTCGTCGCGCGCTGGCGCGACACGCGCAGCGCGAGCTGCGGCGTCGTCGCCGGCCCGCCGAACGAGCGGTCGAGCGTGAACGAGGGCGTCAACGCGGCGGCAGCGAAGCGGCCCAGCGAGTAGCCCGTCCCCTCGCCCGTCGGCCGGCTGACCCTGACGACGCCCGGGACGACGTAGGAGCCGTCGGAGCGGCGCACCGGCAGGCTGCCGAAGAAGCTGTTCTGGCGCAGGCTCGCGACGGGGCGCGAATGAACGCTGACGAGGAACGAGCCCCCGCCGCCGCCGAACGGCAGGTCGACCGTCCGACTGAGGGCGGGATCGAGTGTGCCGTTCGCCGACACGACGCGCGCGTTCAGGCGTCCCGGTGTGGGCCCGTTGTTGGGATCCAGGCCGTACGCCGGCGCGCCGACGACGAGCACGGCGCCGGCCGATGCGGGCAACAGCACACTCGGATCGACCGCGTTGCCGAGGTCGACGAGGCCGCCCGAGCCGAACGTCGGATCGGGCGTGCCGATCGCGGTGTAGCGGGCCAGGAACTGCTTGGCCGGGGCGATGAACGACTGCGGTCCGCTGCCTCTGCGTGGCGGCTGGCCGTTGACGAGTACCGAGCCGTCGGCCGCGACGCGCAGCAGGAAGCCGGAGGAGAACGGCACCGCCACGGCGCCGCCGCCGGCGAAGGTCGGGTCCGGGCTGCCGCTTGGCAGCAGCCGCGCGAGCAGTAGCTGGGAGCTCTGGCCGGGCGCGAGCAGGAGACCGGCCGTCTGCGCCTCGGTGACGATCGCGCCGCCGGGACCGATCGCGACATTGAAGCCGCTCGCCGCGACGGTCGGCGCGACGGTCGCGACGCCGCCGCTGCCGAAGCTCGTGTCGAGCGCGCCGCCCGGCGTCAGTCGCGTCAGCGCCCAGCGAATGGTAGGCGCGGCCGGCGGCCGCTTGACCTCGCCGGTCGTCCCGGTCAGCACGAGCGAGCCGTTGGCCTGCAGCGCGGCCGACGTGCAGGCGGCGCAGCCCTCGCCGAGCGGCGTCGTGGCGATCCCGCCGACGCCGTAAGAGGGATCGAGCGTGGCGTCGGCGTTCAGCCGCGCGACCTGCAACCGCGCCGGCGTGAGGCCGCCGAACCGGGCGCCGACGACGAGCAGCTTGCCGTCGGCCTGGCGCAGGATCTGCAGCGTGCCGAACGACAGCGCCGGCAGCGCGGCGACGCCGCGCGTGCCGAACGCCGGGTCGAGCGCGCCGTCCGCGCCGATCTTGGCGACGTAGCCGCCGCCGCGCGCGTCCGAGCCCGAGCCGAACAGCAGCATGCCGCGGTCGGGCAGCGCGACTCCGATCCCCGCGCCGCCGGCGTCGACATCGTTGACGACCTTGCCATCGTCGACCTGCAGGACGATCCGGCCCGGCGCCGTGTCGAGGACCGGCGCCGGCGCCGCCCCCGCGGCGGCGGGCAGGGCGAGCCCGGCGAGCAGCGCGGCGGCGACGAGACGGGGGCGGGGCGGGGTGCGCAGCATGGTCTTCTCCGGACACGGCGTCGTCGAGGCAAGGGGGGGAGGCAGCCTTGCAACGAGCGCCGTGGCACGGAAGTTGCGTGCATCGAACGGCGGTCCAGCGCGCCGTCGGTGGCGGCGGCTAATGGGAAGCGTGCCGCTTGACCTTGACGATGCGGAAGGCGCGCTTGGCGGCGACGACCTTGGCGCCGTCAGCGGCGAAGCCCACGACGCGCCAGGTGTGGCGACCCGTGCGCCTGACCTTCCGCGAGACACCGGCCTTGTCGGCGCTGACCGTGCCGATGACCCGGCCGTCGAGCGAGACGCGCCAGCGGCTGACGGCGTCGGCGTCCGCGGCGGTCCAGCGCACGGTGATCTTCGCGCCGGCCTTGGCCTTGGACTTCGTCTTGAGGCGAAGCGTCGGGCCGGCGGCGTCGGCGGCCCCGGCGCTGGTGCGCCATGACGAGGGGCTGACGATCCGATGCATCGCGGCGCCGACGTCGAGCCGCCCGCCGCCGAGCAACGGGGCGAGGACGCTCGAGCCGTGCGTCGAATCGAGGATCGCGGTGCGAAGGGTGCTCATCGGCAGCTCGGGCCGGGCCGCGGACAGCAGCGCGAGCGAGGCCGAGACGAACGGCGCGGCGGCCGACGTACCGGTGCGCGCCTGGTAGCCCGAGCCGGTCGCGGTCGAGGCGATCTTCTCGCCGGGCGCCGCGAGGTCGACGGCGACCAGGCCGGTGTTCGAGCCGCTCCACAGCCGGTCGGTCTCGGACTCGGCAGCGACGCTGATGATCGCCGGGTCCGTCAGCGCGGCCGGGTAGGAGGGCAGCAGATCGATGTTGCGGCCGTTGTTGCCGGCCGAGGCGACGATGATCGCGCCGTGCTCGCCGGCGTAGCGAACCGCCGCGACGACGTCGGGCGTTTGTGTGTCGCTGTTGACCGAGACGTTGAGGATCCGCGCACCCTTGTCGACGGCGTAGCGGATGCCGAGCGCGAGCTTGTCGGTCGTGCCCGACATGTTCGCGTCGAGCACCTTGACGGGCATGATCGTCGCGCCCGGGGCCAGCCCGGCGCCGCCGATGCCGTTGCCCTTGCGGGCGGCGATGATCCCGGCGACGTGGGTGCCGTGACCGTTGTCGTCGTTGACGTCCCCGGTGGCGTTGAGGATGTTCGCGCCGTGGACGTCGTCGATGACGCCGTTGTTGTCGTCGTCACGGCCGTTGCCGGCGATCTCTCCCGGGTTCGTCCAGATGTTGCCCGCCAGGTCCGGGTGGTCGAGCTGGACGCCGGTGTCGAGCACGGCGACGATCACGCCGGCGCCGTCAGACTGCGTCCAGGCCTCCTCGGCTCCGACCTGCGCGGGATCAGACAGCGCCCATTGCTGGGCGAGCAGCGGGTCGGTGGCGGCCGAGGCGGCGGCCGGGACGATGAGCAGCGCGGCCAACCCGATCGATAGTTTTTGTGAGAAGAGTCTGAGACATCCGTCCATGAGTCTTAGATCGGCTGGTACACGCCAAACCCTGAGCCCACTTGGCGAATTGGGCGTCTTACAACCGATCGCTCAAGCGACCCCGGCAACGCGCCGATAAGGGCCTTCGGGCTCGCGCGTGCAGCGCGCGCGGCGGACCGCTTCCTGGGGCGCGGCGAGCCGGTGGCCGACGCCATGCGCGCGGCCGGATTCGAACCGGCGACCCTCGCCTTGTAAGGGCGATGCTCTAGCCGCTGAGCTACGCGCGCCGGCGCAGGCTACTCATTCGCGAGCGCGCCGTCACGGCTGGGCGCACGACGCCGGCGATCGGCCCCGCCGCCGCGCCCGCGCCACGCCGCCCTAGAATGCCCGGGCGCGCGCCCCCATGGTGTAACGGTTAGCACGTGAGCCTTTCAAGCTCGAGGAGTGGGGTTCAACTCCCCCTGGGGGTATCCGACGTTCGGAGCCGGCGCTCCAGAACGCCGATCCCCATCGCCGGGCCGTTAGCTCAATTGGCAGAGCGAGAGGCTTTTAACCTCGAGGTTCTGGGTTCGAGTCCCAGACGGCCCACTCGCCGTTCCTGGCCGGCCCGACCGTCCTGGCGCGGCTACCTTGCCCAATGGGGCACTCCTGCGATGAAACGTCGCACCTCCGAGACGAAGTGCTGCGTTTCGCGATCAGCCCGCCGCGCGCCGCCGGCTGAGCCGGTCGAGCTCGCCGTTGAGCAGCTCGATCGACTGCTCGAGCTGCTCGATCGTCGCGTCGGCGACGCGCGACACGCCGCTGAGGCGGTTGACCCAGGTGTTGATCTCGCGATGCGAACTGCCGTTGAAGCCGGCCAGCGTCTTGACGAGACCGTGCCGCTTATCGCGCAGGCGCGCGCGCTGCTTGAAGGCCGGTACCGGCGGCTCAGGCTGCTCGTCGGCGACGGCCGGCGGCCCGGCGAACGCGATCGGCTTGACGACCGGTGGCGGCGGGCCGCCGCCGAACAGCGCGAGCTGCGGCGCGACGTCGGCCGTCAGCGGGATGAACGCGTCCGGCGCCTCGGGCTCGCTGCGGCGGCGCTCGGAGAGCTCGTCGAGCTCGCCCTCGCCCGGCTCGGAAGGGGGCTTGAGGACATGCAGCAGCTCCTCCTCGACCTCCGCGGCGTGCATCCGCAGCAGCCGATCGGCGGGCAGGAACAGGTAGCTGAGATCGGCCGGGCGCCCGGCCAGCGTGCGCACGAAGCGCCCGACGATCTGGCGGAAGATCAGCGGTGTCTTCGCGGCCGTCGCGTAGACGCCGACGCGCAGGCGCGGGATGTCGACGCCCTCGGAGACCATGTTCACGGCGACGATCCAGCGCTCGCGGCCCTTGCCGAACGCGCGCAGCTTCTGCGCCGCGCGGGCGTCGGTGTGCACGACGACGACGGGCGAGGAGCCGGTGATCTGCTTGAGCGTCGCCGCGACGCGTCGCGCGTGGCCGCTGTCGGCGGTGATGACGAGCCCGCCGGCGTCCCGGTGCCCACCGGCGCGGACCTCCTCCAGGCGCTCGTGCGCGGCGCTCAGGATCCGCGGCAGCCCGTCGGCGAGCTCGGTCGAGATCGCGGTGCGGTAGCGCCGGCTCGCCTCGCGCGTCGTGAGGATGTCGTCGAACGACGATTCGATGACGTCGTCGCCGGACTGCCACGACAGCGTCCCGTCGTAGGGGATGAACGCGACCGGGCGGCAGATGCCGTCGCGGACGGCGTCTGCGTAGGTGTAGGTGACGTCGGGCACGGCGACGCCGCCCTCGTAGCGCACGCCGGCGATCGCGGCCTGGTCGGAGCGAAACGGCGTCCCGGACAGCAGCAGCCAGCGATCGGTCGCGGCGAACGCGCGCGTGAAGCCCTCGCCCCAGGCGAGCTCGTCGCCGAGGTGGTGGCACTCGTCGGCGATGACGAGCGTGCGCTCGCCGCACTGCGACGCCCAGCGCTTGGCGGACTGCGCGACGCGGGCGTACGTCGCGACGATGCCGTGAAAGTCGCGCGGCGGTGTCAGCTCGTCGGCGTCGGGCGCGAGCTGGACGCCGAGGCGACCGGCCGCCTCCGCCCACTGGCGCGTCAGCGGCGTCGTCGGGCACACGACGTGCACGCGCCTGACGATGCCGGCTTGGAGCAGGTCGCGGGCATGGACGAGCGACGGGATCGTCTTGCCGGCGCCGGGCGCGGCAGAGAGCAGGAACGGGCCCTCGTGCCAGTCGGACATCCGCTCGAGGGCGGCCTTCTGCCAGGCGCGCAGGGTGAGGGCGGGGGCGTTCACGAGCGGGGCAGTGTGGGCGATGCGCCGGACGGACCGACGTAGGCGACGGCCTCGATCTCGACGAGCATCCGCGGGTCCAGCAGCGCCGCGACCTGCACCATCGTCGACACCGGAGGGTGCTGGCCGAAGCGCTCGCCGTGGGCACGGCCGATCTCGTCGGCGCGGCTGATGTCCGTGACGAACATCCGCGTCTGGACGACCTGGTCCATGCGCGCGCCGGCGTTGTTCAGCGCCAGCTCGATCGCGTCGAGGATCGCCGCCACCTGGCCCGCCGCGTCGCCGTTTGCGAGCACGACGCCGTCCTTGGTGACCGCCGTCGTCCCCGCGACGAGCACGTGCTCGCCGCAGCGCACGGCGCGCGAGTACCCGTATGCGGACTCCCACGGCCCTCCCGAGCCGAAGCGCTCGACTTCGCTCACGCGGCGACGACGTACGCGATGAAGCCGCGGCCCGAGACGTGCGTCTCGTCCGGCGTGATCGCCGGCGTGCCGAACGCCATCGCTAGTGGCGGAAGTGGCGGCGGCTCGTGAAGACCATCGCGATGCCGGCGTCGTCGGCGGCGTCGCGCACCGCGGGGTCGTTGCGCGACCCGCCCGGCTGGATGATCGCCGTGACGCCGGCGCCGATCGCGATCTCCGGCCCGTCGGAGAACGGAAAGAACGCGTCGGAGGCGAGCACGGCACCCTCCAGCGACTCCAGGCGCGACTTGTCGACCGCCAGGCGAACGGAGTCCACGCGGCTCATCTGACCGGCGCCGATGCCGGCGGTCGTCTGGTCCTTGGCGAGCACGATCGCGTTCGAGCGCACGTGCTTGCAGATCTGCCAGGCGAACAGCAGGTCGCGCCACTCGGCGTCGGTCGGCACGCGCTTGGTGGCGACTTCCATCTCGGTGCGGTCGGCGAACTCGAGGTCGCGATCCTGCACGAGCAGCCCGCCCATGACCTGCTTGACGTCGGGCTCTGCGACGAGGGCGGTGCGCCGCTCGTCGTTCTCGAGGATGCGGATCCCGGGCTTGCGTGAGAGGACCTCGATCGCGCCGTCCTCGTAGCTGGGCGCGAACAGGACCTCGACGAACTGCTGGGAGAGCAGCTCGGCCGTCGCGACGTCGACGGGTCGGTTGAAGGCGATGACGCCGCCGAACGCGCTCAGCGGGTCGGTCGCGAGCGCTCGCTCGTAGGCGACGAGCGGGGTCTCGCCGAGCGCGGCGCCGCACGGGTTGCCGTGTTTGACGATGACGCACGCCGGCTCTGAGAAGTCGGCGACGATCTTGCGCACGCCGTCGAGGTCGAGCAGGTTGTTGAACGACAGCTCCTTGCCGTGGTGCTGGCGGACCTGCGAGAGCAGGTGCGTGCGCGAGCCGACCTGCGAGTAGTAGGCGGCGCGCTGGTGCGGGTTCTCGCCGTAGCGCAGGTCCGTGACCTTCTCGAAGGCGCGTACGAACAGCGGCGGGAAGTCCTCGGACTTCTCCGCGAACCAGCGGGCGATCGCGGTGTCGTAGCGCGCGGTGTAGGCGAACGCCTCGGCGGCCAGCGACGCGCGCGTCGGCATCGACAGCCGGCCGTCGGCGTCGCGCAGCTCGTCGAGGATCGCGTCGTAGGACTCCGGGCTCGTGACGACAGCGGCGTAGGCGTGGTTCTTCGCCGCCGCTCGGATCATCGTCGGGCCGCCGATGTCGATGTTCTCGATGACCTCGGCCTCGGTGGCGTCGCGGCGCGCGGCCGTCGTCTCGAACGGATAGAGGTTGACGCAGACGAGGTCGACCTCCTCGATCTCGTGCTCGGCGAGCGAGGCGACGTGGCCGGCATCGCTTCGCACCGCGAGCAGCCCTGCATACAGGCGCGGATGCAGCGTCTTCACGCGCCCGTCCATGATCTCGGGGAAGCCCGTGAAATCCTCGATCGAGCGGACGTCGAGGCCCGCGTCGGCGAGCGTCTTGGCCGTCCCACCGGTCGAGACGAGCTGCACGCCGAGCTCGGAGAGCCCGCGCGCGAACTCGACGACGCCGCGCTTGTCAGAGACGGAAAGCAGGGCGCGGCGGACCTTCGTGGAGCCCGGCGTCACGCCGGTTTCAGGAGCCTCTGTGGAGTCGATGTCGGCGGTGTCGGCGATCGGTCGAGCATATCGCCGCCCTCGGGGGGTGAGCTCGCGCCGGCGGATTCAGAAGCCGCTCGTTGCGGCCTTCGAGGCCCGCGCCGGCGTCAGCGGAAGTACTCGCAGTTCTTCACGACATCGCTCTTGTCCTTGAGCACGGTGTCGATACCGGGACCGCAGTCGATCGTGTCCTTGCCGCCGCCGACCGCGGTGATCCGGTCGTTGCCGCTGCCGCCCAGCAGTAGATCGTTGCCCAAGCCGCCGTTGAGGTGGTCGCGGCCTGGGCCTCCGTCGAGCAGGTCGTCGCCGCGGCCGCCCTCGAGCGTGTCGTCGCCGGTGCCGCCCGACAGCACATCGTCGCCGCCGCGGCCGTAGAGGCCGTCGTTGCCCGAGCCGCCGAAGAGTCGGTCCGGGCCGCTCGCACCCTCGAGACGGTCGTTGCCGGCGAGGCCGTAGAGGCCGCCGTCGGCGGCCAGGCCCTTGGAGACCGACAGCGAGTCGTTGCCGGCCGTCGCCTGGCCATAGCGCGGCGACGGCTGGTCGGAGTTGTTGTTGTTGACGAACGCGACGGCGCCCGCACCGGGTGCTCCGGCCTGCAGCAGACCGGCGTTCGTCTCGATGCCCTCCTCCTTCGTCGGATCGAGGTACTGCGGGTTCGGCCGCTCGGGTGACAGCGGGCCGAGGTCGCGGACCGTCGCGGGGATCAGGACCTCGCAGTTGGCGAACGTCAGCGGCTCGCGCACGAGCGGATCCTGGACCTGCTCGGGCGTGCCGCGCTCGAGCTTGCCCATGCGGATGTTGTCGCCGTAGACGATGTCGTAGCCGTCGCCGCAGTCGATGTCGCCGGCGTTGTAGCCGCTCCAGATGCGGTCGTCGCCCGACCCGCCGCGGATCGTGTTCGACCCGCCACCGCCGATGATCTTGTCATTCCCGCCCTCCCCCTCGAGGACGTCGTTGCCGCGGCCGCCCTCGAGCACATCGTTGCCGTCGCCGCCGTTGAGGTTGTCGTTGCCGTTGCCGCCGATGAGGATGTCGTTGCCCTCGCGGCCGTACACGGCCTTGTCGTCGCCGCGGTTTGAGTTGATGTAGTCGTCGCCGGGGCCGCCGTCGATGAGGATGTCGTCGCCGAAGCCCTTCTCGAGGATGAAGTCGTCGCCGGGGCCGCCGAAGATCGTGTCGTCGCCGTCGCCGCCGTCAAGGCGGTCGTCGCCGGGGCCGCCGTCGACCTTGTCGTTGCCGCTGCCACCGTCAATCTGGTCGATGCCGTCCCCGCCGACGAGCTTGTCGTTGCCGGAGCCGCCCTCGAGGCGGTCGTTGCCGCTTCCGCCGAAGAGCTTGTCGTTGCCGAAGTCGCCGATCAACACGTCGGGGCCGGCGCGCCCGCGCAGGACGTCCGAGCCCTGGCCGCCGCGCAGCAGGTCGCGCTGGTTCGTGCCGGTCAGGTGATCGTTGCGGCTGGTGCCGTCGCGTACGACGGCCTGCGCGACCGGGGCCGCGAGCAGCCCGCCCAGCAGCAGGGCGCACAGCAGCCCGCGCAGCGTCCTGCGATCCGCTCTGGCGTCGTCCCCCACGCGGCCATCATGGCGTGCGGGCGCTCCCGCGTAAAGATTGAACCGGCGTCGAGGTCCGATGATCGAACAGATGTCCAGGTCCATCCGAAAACAGCGCGCGGTGGCGCGCCGCGGTCGTCTCGCAACGGTCGCGCGGCGCGTCCCGCGACGGTCGGCGCTGTGGCGCGGCGCGGTCGTCCCGCGACGGTCGCCGCGATGGCGGCGCGTTGCCCGGCGATCAGCGCTGGTGACGCGAGCGGTGCCCGTAGGATCCCGCTCATCATGCTGAGACCACGGACAGCCGCCGGCCGGGCCCGCGAGGCGCACGCGCGGCTCGCGGGCGAGTACCCCGGCAGCGCGGCCGAGCTCTGCGAGCTCGATCACCGCAACCCGTACGAGCTGCTCGTCGCGACGATCCTGTCGGCGCAGAGCACCGACAAGATGATCAACACGGTGACGCCGGCCTTGTTCGAGCGCTATCCCGATGCCGAGGCGCTCGCGGGCGCCGACGAGGTGGCGCTGCAGCAGCTCATCCGCTCGACGGGCTTCTTCAATGCGAAGTCGCGCAGCCTGCTCGGGATGGCGCGCGCGGTGCTGGAGCGCCACGACGGCGAGATCCCCGATCGCATGGCCGACCTCGTGAAGCTGCCGGGCGTCGGCCGCAAGACGGCGAACGTCGTCCTGAGCGTCGCGTTCGGCAAGCCCGGCCTGCCCGTCGACACCCATGTCCTACGCCTTTCGAGGCGGCTCGCGCTGACCGAGCAGGAGGACCCGGTGAAGGTCGAGCTCGAGCTCAGCCCGATGCTGCCGGCCGCCGAGCGCGGCCTGTTCTCCTCGCGCCTGATCCTCCACGGCCGGCGCGTGTGCGGCGCGAAGAAGCCGCGCTGCGAGGCCTGCGTGCTGGCCGACTTCTGCCCGTCCTCGCAGCTGCCGATTGCGAAGGGCCGCCGACGCCGTGCGACGGTCGCCGCGGGCGAGCAGCCCGCCGCGACCTGACGCCGCAGCGCGGCCTGACGCTGCGCGGCGGCCTGACGCTGCGCCGCGGGCTGACGCTGCGCCGCGGGCTGACGCTGCGCCGCGGGCTGACGCTGCGCCGCGGGCTGACGCTGCGCGGGCAGCTACTGCGGCGCGATGATCATGCGCCGCGGGTTGTCGGGGTCGCGCGTGACCGCGCCGCGGGCGATCAGGCGCACCGCCTCGGGCACGAGCGCGTGCTCGATCGGCCGCAGCCGCTCGTGGATCTCCTCCGAATCGTTCGCGCTCGGCAGTTCGAGGCCGCCCTGCAGGATGATTGGCCCGGTGTCGACGCCGCCGTCGTCCTCGACGAAGTGCACGGTCACGCCGAACAGCTTCACGCCGTAGTCGAGCGCCTGCTCGATCGCCCGGATCCCGGGGAACGCCGGCAGCAGCGACGGGTGCACGTTGACGACCGCACCCGGAAAGCGGCTCAGAAACGGACTCGTGAGGATCGCCATGTAGCCGGCGAGCACGATCAGTTCCACGTCGCGCTGCGTCATCCAGTCGGCGATCGCCGCGTCGCGTGCGGGCCGGTCGTCGTGCTCGGCGAGGCGGAACACCGCCGTCTCGATGTCCAGGGCCCGCGCACGCTCGAGCGCGCGCGCCTCGGGACGGTCGGCAACGACGCCGACGACGACGGCCTCCCGCCCGTGCACGGTGTCCAGCAGCGCCTGCAGGTTCGTCCCCGAGCCCGAGGCGAGCACCCCGACGCGCAGCGGTCCGTTCGGCATCGGCGGAGCGTATCGGTGCCGATTTCGCGAGCGTCTCCAGGCCAGCCGCGCCTGAGCTACTCCGTGGTGAAGTCCCGGTGCGGCCGCCACGGCTTGACGGGCCCAATCGCGCTCTGGGGTACGCCCTCATCGGGAGGGAAGGTTCTGACGAGCCCTGGAAGGCTGAAGGCCATCGGACTCGGCCGATGATCGCTTGACGTTGAGTCGAACACGATCTCGGCGAGGACGGATGGCCGGCCGGCCGCTCGTTGGGATCGCACCTGGGCCTCGACGACCCAGACCCAATGAGGCATCCGGGCGAGCCGCAGCAATTGGACAGCAGGCTCACCTCGACCCTGCATGGCGACGACGTTCTTGTACTGCTGGTTGGAGCGCATGAACGTTCTAAGACTCACGTCTCCCGCCGCGAGATCCTGGCCTAGCTGCGCCCACGCTGTCGGGGCGTCGGCCATCGTCGATTGCGCCCGGATGTACGCGTACATCGCGCTTTCCGCCTGCTCACCGCTGAGGTAGACCTTGGGCGGCAACGGCACCATGATGGCGTCCCAGGGTGCGCGGCGATCCGTGAAGGGGGAGGTGATCGTCTCGTACGGTCCCCACTGGTCGTCGCACGCCACGAACCTGATACGCGTCCCCTCACGGAACCATCCCACGATCACGAACGCGTGATCGAACGTGGCGACGAGAACGGGAGAACCAGCGTTGAGGTACCGGCACACGACGCTGAAGATTCGTGTGTCCCAATAGCCGGGATGCTGCTGAGTCCCGCCGTCGGGTAAGTACTTGGGCGTCGGATCTGCCACCCCCAAGACGGTCGGCATCTTCGACAATCCGTAGAACAGGGCTGGTTGACCAGTCGCCGCGAAGACAGCCTGCAACTGGTTGAGCGTCAAGCCGGGCGACGGAAGCTGGCGTTCGTACGAGAGACTCGCTGGCGACAGATCCACAAGACGTGCGGTCATCTGACGACCAACGAGCCGGCGGAGATGGGCTGAGTAGTGGCACATCCACGCTGCTGCGTGCGCGCACCGAAGGTACTCGACGTCCTGCTCGAGAAATGGGGCGCCACGAACCTCGAACGAGGTTCCGAAGAGCGACACTCTGTCGGTGGCAAGCGTCAGCGTTGCTCGCCCGAGTCTCGGCGGTGGCGCAAGCATCGTCCGTCCGACGCGTCCGGGCGTGATCGGCTTTAGCGTCGCATAGCCGACGTATCCCGCCGTGCGGGGGTCGAGCTTGTGCAGCGCATCGCTCGCGATCCGCCGCTTGAAGAAATGCAGCCTGCGCGCGAACGGTGGGGTCGTGGGAAAACGCTGCGACCAGAACGCGGAGTACTCGCTCCTGTAGTCGGGATCGACATAGCGGTTCTCTTCTACGACCGATCGACAACGGTGCGCCCGTGCGACGGCGTAGACGCGTGCGAGGGGGCTCGTCCGCGTAGCACCGTAGCGAGCGAGCAGGTCCTTCCAACCCGCTGCGCCTACGGGGTGATGCACCCATCCGTGGGAGTCCGGGTCCACCCAGCCACGCACGGGACTACCGAATGCGGAGCAGGCCTTCTTTGGTTTCGGCGCGTCGGCGCGCCTCGACCACCGATCGCTGGGCCGCGCGATATGCCTCCCGCTCCTCGGCAGGCAACGACCCCGCGGCGTCCTCGACGTTATTGAAGATGAGCGCGGCGAGATCCTTCACGCCGTCCCCCAGCACATTGTCATCCCGTGGCATGCCGATCCCTCTCAACCCAGGTTGATCGCAATCTAGTCCCAATCTCCATCACGCCCATCGTCGACTCCCTCTGCCGCAAGCCTAGTAAAGTCATCAGATTCAAGTTCTGCATGCAGCCTGCATGCAGATGGCCAGCGAATACCTAGCGTAGAGACCCTCTCGGATGCCAAAGAGCGCGCGCGTTGACGACATAGCAGAAACGCGGCTTCTAGCGCTCCAAGCTTCCTTGCTTCGGGACTTCGGCATCCGCGCCTCCCGAGATGCGATCGTGTCTGCTGTCGTCTATTGGACCAACGCGCCACAGCTCGTCGGCATGCTGGCTGCCTTCAATCAGCATGCATCGGGTGGCGGGTACGACAACATCCTGGAGTCCGCCGAACATCCTCCTGGTTAGCGATTGTTGGTCCTGCTGCATAGGCGCCTTGGTGGCGGGTTTGCGCTCACGACTACGCCGCGACACAGCCGCCCCGCACCGACTCGAGCTTGGGAAACGCGCCTCCGCTGCTGCGCAGCCGACCGGCGTCGACGAGCTCGTCGACGCGCGCGAGCACGGTCGCTGCGCTGAGATGGTCGAACGTGCCGTACGCAGCGAGCCCGTCGTAGCCGCGCTCGACGAGCTCCTTGGCGCGCCCGCCGCGCAGGATCTGCACGGTCCGCGTGCGCCCGACAGGCGGCGTCGCCGCCTGCACGACCTCGACGATCGCCGCGTCGAGATCGGGGCCGGCACGCGCGGCCGCGGCGGGCCCCGCATCCGCCGCAGACGGCGGGCGCTCGCCGGCCGCGGCGGGCCTAGCGGCCGCCCCAGTAGACGGGCGCGCGCGACCCGCTGCGGCCGCCGCCCGGTGGCCCTCGCGACCAGGCGCGGCCGGCACCCAGCTCGCGTCGCAGACGTCGCAGCACGGCACGCCGGGCGCCGGTGCCTGCTTGTCGCCGAAGTGGCGCAGGATCGCCCGCCGCCGGCAGGCCGACCCCTCGACGAACGACCACACCGCTCGGTACTGGCGCCAGCGCGCGCGCCGGCCGTCCATCGACGAGGACCGGCACGCCGCCCGGGCGCGCGCGTCGAACGCCCCCACGACGCGCCCGCGGATGCGGTCCGGGGAGGACGGCGCGGGTCGGATCACGCCTGCGCGCACGAGGTGGCCGATGACCGAGCGCACCTGATCCTCGCCCTCGCCACGCGTTCCGAGCAGCGCGGCGAGCTCGTCGGCGCCGACGTCGTAGCGCCCGTCCGTCGCGCGCGTGAGCAGCCGCTGGGCAACCGTCGTGATCGCCTGATCGGACAGCTCCCCGCGCTGGATGAAGAAGACGTGCAGCCCCTTGTCGCGCGCCTCCGCGAACAGCAGCGCGCGTGCCGGCAGCCCGTCGCGACCGGCGCGCCCGGCCTCCTGGTAGTAGGCCTCGATCGAGCCCGGGACGGTCTCGTGGCAGACGGTTCGCACGTCGGCCTTGTCGATCCCCATGCCGAACGCGTTCGTCGCGACGACGACCTCCAGCTCGCCGTCCATGAAACGCCGCTGCACGGCCGAGCGCTGCTCGCGACCGAGCCCCGCGTGGTAGGTGCCGACGCCCGCGCCGAGCGCCGACGACAGCCGGGCGGCGAGCTTCTCGGCACCCGCACGCGTGCCCGCGTAGACGATCGCTGGCGTCGCCCGCGGCTGCGTGAGCGCCGCCGCGATGTGGCGATGCTTTCCCGGCGTCGTCGAGCAGGCGATGACCGCGAACGAGAGATTCGGACGATCGAAGCCCGTCGACACGCGGACCGGATCGCGCAGGCCCAGGCGCGACTCGATGTCGCGCGCGACCTGTGGCGTGGCCGTCGCCGTCGAGGCGATGATCGCCTCCGCCTCCAGCCAGCGCGCCGCGTCGGCGAGGCGGAAGTAGTCCGGGCGGAAGTCGTGGCCCCACTGCGAGACGCAATGCGCCTCGTCTACGACGAACAGCCCGATCGACGTTCGCCTCATCGCATCGAGAAAGGGCGGCGACGAGAAGCGCTCCGGGGCGACGTAGAGCAGCCGCAGTTCGCCCGCGGCAGCGCGCTGCAGCGCGGCGCGGTTGTCGCCGGCGTCGCGCTGGGCGTTGACGAGCGCGACCCGCCCCGGCGCCACCGCCGAAAGCGCGTCGACCTGGTCCTGCATGAGCGACACGAGCGGTGACACGACGAGTGTGAGGTCGTCGCGCACGAGCGCGGGCAGCTGGTAGCACAGCGACTTGCCGGCGCCGGTCGGCATGACGACGAGCACGTCGCGCGCCGGCGGGCCGAGCGCCGCCCGCACCGCGTCCTCCTGGCCGGTGCGGAAGGCGTCGAAGCCGAAATGCTCGCGCAGGGCGGCGGCGGGATCCATGACGCGGGCGACGTTAGGCGGCGATCGGGCGCGGTCGGCCACGTTGCGCAGACATGTCACACGCACTGCGCAGATTCGTCACGAAGCGCACGAAGTTTGCGCAATCGCGCTCCCTCCGTCGCGCTACCGTCTTGAAGGAAGATGTCGGTGCGTTACATCTTCCGCTGTCAATTCTGCTCGGCGCAGCCCGATCCGCTGACGCAGATGGCGCTGCAGGCCACGATCCGCGAGACGACCTGGGGCGCCTACCAGAATGCCCTCCCCGGCCGCTGGCTCGTCTGGCACGGGCGCGGCCTCTACGGGCCGACGCGCTATGCCTGCGAGGAGCATCGTGGCGATCTCGTCGCCTACCTGCGCCAGCATTACGGCACGATCGGCTTTCATCCCTGGAAGCGTCCCCCGTACCCGTCGAGCCTGGAGACCGGTGACACCGAGCACGCCTGGCGCGTCGCGACTCGGCGTGGCATGACCGGCGGCTTCTGATCGCCCCCGGCTGACACGGACGGCCCTTGGGCGCAACCCCACGGTCAAGTGTCGGGTTGACGTGGCCCCTCACAGGGGTACAGTCGAAGCGACCGATGTCGGTACGTCTCCTCTTCCGTTGTCAATACTGCGATCGCAAACCCGATCCGCTGACACAGCTGAGCCTCGAGAAGACCGTCGCCGAGGTCGTCTGGGGCGCCTACCTCGACGCGATGCCGGAGCGCTGGCTCGTCTGGCACGGCAAGGGTCTGTACGGACCGACGCGCTACGCCTGCCCCGACCACCGCGGCGACCTGACGATGTTCCTGCGCGAGCACTACGGCACCGTCGGCTGGCACCCCTGGAAGAGCCCGCCGTATCCCACGACGCTGCGCAGCGCCGACACCGAACGGGCAGTCGCGCTCGGTGCCCGCTCGGCGATGCCGAAGTGGGGCTACGGCCCGCAGGTCAAGTAAGCGCCCGCGCCCCCGGCTCGCCGGCGCGGCGAGCGCGACCGTAACCCTTGGGTCCTATCCTCTCGTCATGGACCGCTTCGAGCTCAGCGAGCAGTGGTGCAACTGGAAGGATCTCGACGCGATCTTCTCCGCCGCCCTGTTGGCGATCGAGGCCGGGCCGTTCGATCCAGCCCTCTGCGAGGTCATCTTCAACGAGGAGTTCGATCCATTCACGGTCGACACGTTGGAGGAGGCCCGCGAGCACCTGCTCCGCCACCCCAACACGATGTCGATGGACATCATGCTGTCGCACATCGACGAGGACGACGCGCGCTTGACGCTCCGCTATAGCGGCGGTCGCCTGCAGCTCAGCGGCTACGGACGCGACTGGCCCCGCGCCCGCGCCGCATACGACGCGGCGCAGGTCAAGCTCTCGAGCGGCTACGGCATCACGACGTTCAAGCTGCCCAAGCTGCCCAAGAACACCGTCGCCGAGACGCGCACGCGCCGCGAGATCGAGGATCTCGAGGCGGCGCTGCTGAACATCGACTGGGACATCGAGGATCGCTGAGGCCTCGGGTCAGCGGACCTTGATCGTGTGCAGCCGTCGAGCGTCGGTGACGGTCAGCCGTCGACGAGCTCGTCGGCCAGTAGGTCCATCAGCAGGCCGTCGCACCAGCGGCCGTTGCGGCGCTCGTAGGCGCGCAGCACGCCGACGGGCTTGAAGCCGAGGGCGGCGTATGTCCGGATCGCACGCGTGTTGTCGGTCGCCGGGTCGATCGTGAAGCGGTGGTGGCCGCGGCCGACGAAGTGGCCGATCGCGACGCGCAGCGCCTCGCGGCCGTAGCCGCGGCCCTGCATCGCGGTCGCGAGCGCGATGTCGAAGCTGACGCTCGGGTACTGCCACCACTCCTCCGCCGCGAACTGCAGCCAGCCGACGACCGCCCCGTCGACCTCGATGACGAAGCTCGCGTCGAGCTCGTCGAACGCCGTCTCGGGATCGAACGGACCCCACCACAGCGACACCTCGGGCTCGCTCAGGATCGCCGCGAGCGCGTCCTCGTCGGCGACCTGGGCGCGGCGCAGCAGCAGCCGCGCGCCGTGCAGCACGACCGCGTCCGGATCGGTCGGATCGGTCGGATCGGTCGGAGCGGTCGGATCGGCAGGATCGGTCGGATCGGCAGGATCGGTTGGATCGGGAGGGTCGGTCGGATCGGGAGTCGCGGACGTCATCGCGTACACGCCACCGGCGGTGCGACGGACACGCCCGCGGTCGAGGCGCCCTCGCCCGGGGGCGCGTTGACCTTGCACCACGCGTAGCGCCCGTCACGCAGCGAGCCGCTGACGATGAACGGATGCCCCGCGGTCGCGATCGGCCGGCCGGCGGGCCCCGGCGCCGACGTGATCGCGAGGCAGTCGAGATGCACGCGAGGGCCGCGATCCCCGCGCTCGCGGTCACAGGTCGCCCCGCGAATCGGGCCGTCGAGCGTGCCCGCGGCGACCCGTGCGCGCGCATCGCGCAGGACCGACGCGCGCGCGGAGCGACGAAGCGCGGCACCGGCGGCGTCCGCGTCACCGGCCGTCAGCAGCAGTGCGGCGGCGGGCGCACGCCCATGTCGAGCCGCCTGCTCGATCGCGAGGCGCGCACGCTCGCCGCGCACGAAGGCGGCGTGCTCGCGGCGCTCGCGCGCGGCCGTCGCGGCCTTGGAGTCCTCGATCGCCGGGATCACGAGGGTGACGAGCGCCGCGACGACAACCGCCAGCCCCGCGAGCCCGAGCACGATCGTGCGCCCCGCGATCGGCGGCGGGTCGTCAACGTCAACCGGCAGCGTCCAGATCCCCAGTCGCGCGCCGAGGGTCTCCCAGCGAGACGCCCGTGGTCTGTCCGCTGTACCGGCCACCGCATCATCCCCAATTGCGGGAGCGTTCGAACCCCGAGTTGGCTACACGCGCACGAGCGGCAGCTCGAGCGCGTACTTGCCGTTGGCCTCGGCCGTCCCCTCGAGCGGGTACGTGCCGCTGAAGCACGCGTCGCAGTGGCGATCGCTCGATCCGCGCACGGCCTCGTAGACGCCGCCGAGCGACAGGTACGCCAGCGAGTCGCAGTGCAGCTCGGCGGCGATCTCCTCGACGCTGCGTCCGTGGGCGATCATCTCCTCGCGCGTGGACATGTCGACGCCGTAGTGGCAGGGATGCATGATCGGCGGCGCGGAGATCCGCAGGTGCACCTCGCGCGCGCCCGCCTCGCGCAGCATCACGACGAGATGGCGCGTCGTGTTGCCGCGCACGATCGAGTCGTCGACGACGACGATCGACTTGCCGCCGACGATCTCCGGCAGCGGGTTGAACTTCAGCCGCAGGCCGTGCTTGCGCAGCTCCTGGCCGGGCTCGATGAACGTGCGCCCGACGTAGCGGTTCTTGATCAGGCCGTCGTCCTGCGGCAGGCCGCTCGCACGGGCGAAGCCGCGCGCCGCGGGGGCGCCGGAGTCGGGCACCGGGATGACGAGGTCGGCGCCCGGCGCCGGCGACTCGCGCGCCAGGATCTCGCCCATCCGGCCGCGCATCGCCTGCAGGACGTCGCCATTCATGCGCGAGTCCGGGCGCGCGAAGTAGATGTACTCGAAGATGCAGAACGCCTCGCGCTGACCACTGACGATCTGGCGGTATTGCAGGCCGTTCTCGTTGATCCAGACCATCTCGCCGGGCTTGACGTCGCGCACGCGGGTCGCGCCGATGATGTCCAGTGCGCAGGACTCGCTCGCGACGCAGTAGCGCTCGCCGAGCTTGCCGAGGACCAGGGGACGCAGCCCGGCCGGATCGCGGAAGGCGACGAGCGTGTCCTTCGTCATGAGGACCGTCGAGAACGCACCCTGCAGGCGCGGGATGACGTCGGCGACGGCGTCCTCGATGCGCTCGGCCTCGTGCGAGGCGAGCAGCGCGGCGATGATCTCGGAGTCCGACGTCGAGCGGAAGCTCACGCCCTGCTCGCGCAGCTCGGAGTGCAGCTCGACGGCGTTGATGAGGTTGCCGTTGTGGCCGAGCGCGAGCTCGCGGCGATCGGAGCGGTGCACGGGCTGCGCGTTGTCCCATCCGTTTGACCCCGTCGTCGAGTAGCGCACGTGCCCGACCGCGATCTGACCACCGAGCGCGCGCAGCTTCTGCTCGTCGAAGACCTGGTTGACGAGCCCCAGGTCGCGCAGGGTCATGATGTGGCCGCCGATGTCTGCGGCGGCGATCCCCGCGGATTCCTGTCCGCGGTGCTGTAGTGCGTACAGCGCGAAGTAGGCCAGGCGCGAGACGTCGTGGCCGGGCGCATAGATCCCGAACACTCCGCACTCGTCACGCGGCCCGTCGCGGCCATCGAGCGTGGTCACTCCTGCAAGGATAGCCCGGGGTTCGGCGGCGAACCGACGCGCTCGCACTTCTCGGCGCAGGATGCGACATTCGTCCATCGGCTACAGCAAGACCGCAACTTGCCGATGACCTCAGTACCGATGCTCCTCTTCGTCGCCATCGTACTCTCGATCCTCTGGGTCACCGGCACCGTGCTCGGGCTGGCGCTCGGCGCGATGCTCGCGCGTGCCGATGGTCGCGTCCCGGCCCCGCCGGCGCGCCGCGACCGCACGCGGGCTCGCTCGCTGCGCCACGAGATCGACCGGCTCGCCCCCTCCGATCGCGTCCTGCCCTTCGCCTGACGGGCCTGCGCCGCGCTCGGCTTGGAGGGTCTTCGCGAAAGCGTCCATATCGTGGACGCAAAGACGAAGACCCCCTGGACCTGGTCGGCGATCGGCCGGACGTGGCACCGGATCGTGCGCGGGTCGCGCGACAGCGCGGTCCCGGTCGTGGCGTTCGCCGCCGTCGCCGGCTCGCCACCCTCGGACCGCAGTCCGCCGAAGATCAGGGAAACAGCGGCGCGAGCGCGGCGTGCGCCGAGCGCAGTGCGTCCAGCGTGACCGTCACGCGCGTGTCGCCGCTCGTCACATCGAGGCCGTCACCGCCGACCGTCCCCAAGACCTCGAGTTCGACGTGCTCGCCGAGGCGCCGCAGCGCCTCCTCCGAGCCCGACACGACGAAGCCCGAGCCCGGCGACTCGCCGAAGAGCTGACGCTCGAGGTCGTCGCCTGCGCCGAGGTCCAGGGTGCAGCCGAGCCCGCCGGCGAGGCAGGACTCCGCGATCGCGACGAGCAGGCCGCCCTCGGCGACGTCGTGCGCGCTCGCGAGATCGCCGGAGCGGACCGCGTCGCGGATCGCCTCCTGTGCCGCGCGCAACGCGGCGATGTCCAGGGCGGGCAGCCCCGACGGAAGCTCCTCGCCGCGCAGCTTCGCGAGCTCGGAGGCGGGCAAGGCGGGGCGAAACGGGCCGGCCAAGCCGACGGCGTCCCCGGCACGCGCAAAGCCCGAGCGGCCGGCGCGTCCGGCCGACGGCAGCTCGCCGACGATGCCGACGACCGGCGTCGGGTAGATCGGCCCGCCGCCGCTCTCGTTGTACAGCGACACGTTGCCGCCGACGACCGGCACGTCAAGCGCGCGGCAGGCGTCGGCGAGCCCGCGGATCGACTCGGTCAGCTGCCACGCGACGTGCGGCTTCTCCGGGTTGCCGAAGTTCAGGCAGTTCGTCAGCCCGAGCGGGGCGGCGCCCGTGCAGGCGAGATTCGCGGTGCATTCGAGCACGGCTTCGACCGTGCCGGTGTACGGGTCGCACGCGACGCGGCGCCCCGACCCGTCGATCGACACGGCGATCGCGATATCCGTCCCACCCACCCCTAGGGCGAGCACGGCGGCGTCCGCCTGCTCGGGACGGCGCACCGTGCGCGACTGCACGATGCAGTCGTACTGCTCGAACAGCGGCCGGCGCGAGGCGATGTTCGGCGAGGCGAGCAGCGCGAGCAGGATCGCGCCCGGATCCACGACCGAGCCCGCGAGCGTGCCCACCGGCGCCGGGTACAGGCCCACCTCGGGCGGCGCCGGCGAGAGGTCATACAGCGGGCAGTCGTCGACCAGCGCCTCGACCGGCATCTCGCCGACGACCTCGTCGCCGTGCGAGACGCGCAGGACGCGCTCCTCGATGACCGAGCCGATCACCGAGCCGTGCACCTCCCACTTCTCGCAGACCTCGAGCACGACCGCCGCGCGCTCGGGCGTCGTGACGCACAGCATGCGCTCCTGGGACTCGGACACCATGATCTCCCACGGCGCCATCCCCGCCTCGCGCAGCGCCACCAAGGACACGTCGATGTCGAGCCCGACCTCGCCCTTGGAAGCCATCTCGGCGCTCGAAGACGACAGCCCGGCGGCGCCGAGATCCTGCAAGGCGACGAGCAGCCCGCGCGAGAGCAGTTCCAGCGAGCACTCCATGACCTTCTTCTCCGCGAACGGGTCGCCGACCTGAACCGTGGGACGCTTCGATGCATCCTCCTCGCCGAGCTCCGCCGACGCGAGGACCGAAGCGCCGCCGATCCCGTCGCGCCCCGTCGATGCGCCGAACAGGATCAGCGCGTTGCCGACGCCGGTCGCCGCGCTGCGGATCAACCCATCCGCACGCGCGAGGCCCAAGGCCATCGCGTTGACGAGGCAGTTCTGCTCGTACGGGCCCTCGAAGTAGACCTCGCCGCCGATCGTCGGCACCCCGATCGAGTTGCCGTAATGGCCGATCCCGCCGACCGCGTGGTCGAGCAGGTAGCGCGTACGAGCCGAATCAGGTTCGCCGAAGCGCAGCGAGTCGAGCACGGCGATCGGCCGCGCGCCGATCGCGAAGATGTCGCGCAGGATCCCGCCGACGCCGGTCGCGGCACCCTGAAACGGCTCGACCGCGGATGGGTGGTTGTGGGACTCGACCTTGAAGGCGAGCACGTAGCCGTCGCCGACCGTGACCGCGCCCGCGTTCTCGCCGGGCCCCATCGCCAGCCGCGGCCCCTCCGACGGCAATGAGCGCAGGAGCTTCTTGGAGTGCTTGTAGGCGCAGTGCTCGCTCCACATCAGCGAGAACACCGCCAGCTCGACCTCGTTGGGCTCGCGCCCGAGCTTCTCGCAGATGAGGTCGAACTCGCTCGCGGTCAGCCCGAGCGCGAGCGCGCGGTCAACCGTGCGCATGGGCCATCGAGAGGAAGATCTTCAGGCCGTCGACCGAACCGGTCAGCGGGTCGACGGCATGCTCGGGGTGCGGCATCAGCCCGAAGACGTTGCCGGCGGCGTTGCGCACGCCGGCGATGTCCCCGAGCGAGCCGTTGGGGTTGTGCCCCGGCGCGTAACGGAGGACGATCTGCCCATGTGCGTCGAGGGACTCAAGGTCGGCTGGTGGCGCGTAGTAGCGGCCCGTCGTGTGCTTGACCGGGATCGACAGGCGCTCGCCGGGCGCGCAATCACTGGTGAACGGCATGCTCGCGTTCACGACGTCGAGATCGACCTGCAGGCAGCGGAAGCGCAGGCCCTCGTTGGGCAGCAGCGCGCCCGGCAGCAGGCCCGCCTCGCACAGGACCTGAAAGCCGTTGCAGATCCCGAGCACGAGCCCGCCCTCGTTTGAGAAGCGGATGACGGACTCCATCACCGGCGAGAAGCGCGCGATCGCCCCGACGCGCAGGTAGTCGCCGTAGGAGAAGCCGCCCGGCACGACGACGGCCTCGACGCCCTGCAGGTCGCGGTCGCCGTGCCACAACAGCGTCGCGCTGCATCCCGGCACGCGCTCGCAGGCCAGCACGGCGTCGGTCTCGTCGCACGAGCCCGGGAAGCGGATGACCCCGAACTTCACAAGCGGCCCGGGATGACGTGCTCGATCGAAGGAAAGCGTGCGAAATCGCGATCAAAGGATGCGACTGCGGCTCCGTGCTCCAGCGCGATCGCTGCGATCACCGCGTCCTGTACGAGATCGCCGTTCGCGTCCGCCTCCTCGCAGAGACGCCGCAGGATCTCGAGGTGCGTTGGACCCGGCCCAAGCAGCACGTGATGCTCGTGCGCGCACACCGCCTCCACGAAGTCGAATGCCTTTTCCCGTGGAGTTGGCCGCGGAAATACCCGACGGCTCGTGGCGAGCCGGACAAACGATCCCCACACCACGGTGGGCACTGAGAAGCGTTCGGCCCCATCCACGAGCTCGTCGAACCATGGGCGCGCGATCCGGTGCTGAGCATGGTCCACGCGGTGCGCGGCCACCACGACGTTGACGTCGAGCAGCAGCACGCTCAGCGCAGCTTCTCGAATGGCAGCCCCTCGTCGAGGAACTCTTGCAGTTCGCGATTGGAGTTGAGGTTGACCCCGGGCCACGGGCCGGTTTCGCCATCGAAGACCGGGATTGGCACGCGTTTGCGTGGTTCGTGACTCACCGAAAGCTCACTTCGCAAGGCGTCCTCGACCAGCGCGCCCAAGGTGACCCCGCGCTCGCGAGCGCGAAGCTTGGCCGAGGCGAGCAACTCGTCGTGAATCGAAAGTGTGGTGCGCATGATGCACAGGCTAACGCATCATGTGCATCACTCGCCGTCGAGGATCTCGTAGTCCTCGATCAGCGGGTTCACGAGCAGCTTCTCGCACATCGCCTCGAGCTGCGAGGGGTCCTCGACGTCGAGCTCGATGAGCCGGCCGATGTGGACATTGGCGACGCCGGAGAAGCCGAGCGCCGGCAGCGCGCGCTCGACGGCGACGCCCTGCGGGTCGAGGATCCCGGCCTTCGGACGGACGAGCACCCGCGCGCGCACTACGCGGACACCCGGGCGAGCCAGTCGGAAAACGGCGCGCCGGTGATCTTCTCGTAGGCCTCGACGTACTTCGCGCGCGTGCCCGCGACGACGTCGTCGGGGATCGCCGGCGCCGGCGGCTTCTTGTCCCAGCCCGTGGCGGTCGCCCAGTCGCGCACGTACTGCTTGTCGTAGGACGGCTGCGCGCGACCGACCGCATAGCCGTCGGCGGGCCAGAAGCGCGAGGAGTCCGGCGTCAGCACCTCGTCGCCGACGCGCAGCACGCCGTCGGCGTCGCGGCCGAACTCGAACTTCGTGTCGGCGAGGATCACGCCGCGCGAAGCGGCGTGCTCGGCGGCGAAGGAGTACAGCGCGATCGACAGCGAGCGCAGCTCCTCCATGACACCGCGGTCGCCGATGATGTCGGCGGCCTGATCGAAGTCGATCGTCTCGTCGTGGCCGACGTCGGCCTTCGTCGAGGGCGTGAAGATCGGTTCGGGCAGCCGCTCGGAGTCGCGCAGGCCCTCGGGCAGCGTGATCCCGGCGACGGCACCGGTGGCCTGGTAGTCCTTCCAGCCCGACCCCGTCAGATAGCCGCGCACGACGCACTCGACGGGCAGCATCTCGAGCTTGCGCACGACGAGCGCGCGCCCGAGCACCTCGTCGGGCACGTCCTCGGTCGCCGACAGCAGGTGGTTTGCGACGACGTCGCCGGACTGCTCGAACCAGAACACCGACAGCGCGCTCAGCACCTTGCCCTTGTCGGGGATCGGCGTCGGATGAGTGACGTCGTAGGTCGAGATGCGATCGGAGGCGACCATCAGCAGGCGGTCGCCGAGGTCGTACATGTCGCGGACCTTGCCGGTCGCCAGCAGCGGGAGATCTTCGAGCGTCGTCACCCGCCGCAGGCTAGCAACGGCTGCGGCCGCTTCCTCGCCTCGTCCGCAACGCCGCCGCGGGGTAGGTGTTGCTTGGACAACGGCCAACACCGGGAAGCCAAAGCCATGCACCACCGAGGAGGACTCATGTCTCGCACGTCCACGATCATCGCCATCAGCGCGGTGGCGGTACTGAGCGCCCCGTTCGCGGTCGCCGCCACGCGCGACAACATCCGCGAGGGGATCCGTAACCCGACGAGCGGCGACGCCCAGCAGGAGACGCAGATCATCGCCAGAACCGGCAAGGACACGTACGGCACGCGTCAATCGAACCTCGGGGCCGGCGGCGGCGCGATCTATGGCTGTCGATCGACCCTCGACCCGCAGGGGATCGCCGATCCGAAGAAGAGCACGCCTTGCGTGCGCATCAACAACCTCTCCAGCGGCAAGGCGTTTGACTTCCAGGCCAAGACGAGCCGCATCATCGGCATCTTCCAGGCCGGCAACAGCCTGACGTCGCCGCGGCCCGACGCCGCGCCGTTCGTCACGAACGCGACCGCGACCGCGGTCGGCCTGAACGCCGACCGCGTCGACAGCCTGCACGCGAGCGAGATCGTCAGCCAGGCGGCGACCGCCGCCGTCCAGGCGATCGGCGGTGGCGGCGGGGCCGGCGCCGCAACCTGCCCGACGGGCACGACGCTCGCCGGCGGCGGCTGCATCGAGACGTCGCCGCGTGCGGCGCAGTCCTACGCCGACGCGGCCACCGCATGCGGCGCGGCCGGCCGCCGCCTCGTGCCGCCCGACGTCCTGCTCGGGGCGCGCGGGCTCGCTTCGATCAACCTCGGCGGCGGGGAGATGAGCGCGAACATCACCGCGGCGACGCTGGCGCTGCTGCAAGGCTACGCGACGGTCAGCGATGCCGGAGCGATCGGCGTCCAGACGCTCGGGGCGACGTCGCCGTTTCGGTGTATCACGGGCTGACGGCTGCGTAGGACGACGAGCGGCGGCGCTCGGTTCGAGCGGCGCCGCGGCGCGCCCACGGGGGCCGCCGACCCGCAGACCTTGTGCGTCACCTG
>JBBSNY010000040.1:0-34800 GCA_038260305.1 Solirubrobacterales bacterium | reverse complement strand
TCGAAAGGCAGCCCGACCTGTTCGCCCATTGGCGGTGGGTTCGCTGATGCTGACCGGCTGGTGAGAAGAGCCCGGTGACGGGAGACTGTCACGCCGGGATCCGAGGGAGCCGGGGGCTGCAACGCCCCCGGCCACCCGACCGAAGGGTGTTCGGGTGTTCGTCATCCCGGGGTGAGCCTAGGAGAGCTCTCGACCGTGTCTCGACCATGGCAGATCCCGTCGTCCGGCCCTTGCGGGTGATCTACGGTCTTGTCCGATGGGTGCGCACGGGGCAGGCGATCGACGACCTGATCGGCTCGGCGCCGTCCGTAGAGCTGATCGCGGATCCGGGTCGGGTCACATCGCGAACAGGCTGGGCGTCGGGATCGGCTCCGATGGCGGACGCCATTCGCGCACCGCGGCATTGCCGTCGGTCCGGGCCCGGCGCAGCGCGGGCTCGGGACCATCCAGTTCGTAGAGCAGGTCGAGCGCTGCGCGCCGGGTCCCGGCCTGCGTGGCTTTCATGCCCGGATCGATGAGGCAGCGCCGTTGGGCTTCGTCGAGGACACCGGTGGCATCGAGCAATCCGTGGATGAGCGCATCGCGATGTCGCGGTTCGAACTCGGCGGCACGCAGGAGCAGGTCGTCGAGTCGCGTGGGATCGCCTCGCAGCGCACGGTGGGCCGCCCATCTGCGCAGCGGTGGCTCGACCGTCGGGCGGTGTCGTCCGATCGCGTCCGCGGCGACGGTGCTGGCGTGGACGGAACCGTCACGGAGGTCGACCTCGAGCTGCTGCGGGGAGATCCAGGCCAGCGAATACGAGATCGCGAGCGCCTGCTGCAGGAACGCCGCCGCGAGGTCATCGAGATCCGCGTCGGCGAGCAGGCCGCGATCCTCGACAGCCGCGATCAGCTTCGCCGTAACGCGATCCCAGCGCCGGCAGGTGCATAGCAGCAGCGCGACGATCGAGATCGCGGGCTGGCCGGAAGTGCTCATCCTGTCGAGGATCTCGACGGCCTCCATGTGAAGGGTGCTCCGAACCCAGCCAAACGGGGCCGCAAGCAGCAGCCGGCACAGCGCCTCGGCGTCATTGGCCGCGGCGAGTTGCTCCAGCGCCGACTCGTCGTCACGTAGCACGCCACCCAGCGTAAGACGGTTGTCGGACAGCCGTGAGGGCCGCTGCGGTCGCTGCCCGCCGGCAGCGAGGATCCGCGTGCCTATCAGCGAGCAGGACCAGCCGCCGCTGATGGTCAGATCGACAGAATCCGGACCGGCGACGGCAACTCGGCGCCGAGTGACGACAGATCGCCCGCGTCGGACGTCAGCACGCTCGCTGCGGATGCGCTGGCCACGAGCACGAGGTGGGCGTCGACGACGTCTGCGGCGCCCGCGGCTGCGAGCAGGGCGCCGACCGCGTGCGCCTGGTCGGGGGTGAACGGGACGATGTGGCAGCCACGCAGGAATCGGCGCAGCTGGGTCTGCCGACCCGAGCGGCTGACCTGTGCGACGACGGGCGCCGTGGTCAGCGGGACGAGCCCGAGCTCGAGCCGCGCGGCGTGATCGGCCCAGGCGGCACGGTCGTTGCGCTCGGCCGCGATCAGGACACCGGCGTCGTAGGCGAACGTCACCCCGGCGAGGGTTCGGTGCAATCGGTGATCGCGGCGGCGACGCGACGCCGGGCGGCGTCGAGCTCGGCGTCGGTCAGGGCACCGTGCTCGGCCTCCCATTCTGCGACGGCGGTGAGGCCGTCGCGAACCAGCAGCGCTTGGCGTGCCGCGCCCGTCATCCACGCCGAGACGCTCGTGCCCGCTTCGTTCGCCGCGGCTATGACCCCGGCGTGAACGTCAGGGTCGACGGTGATGGCGAGCTTCGGCGACGGGTTTCCGCGCGGCATGCGCAAACCATACTACGACGGTAGGATGGCGACATCCGGGGATGATCAGACTGCCGGATCGCCGCTTGTCGACATGGGCGCCGTCCGCCTCATGTCCGAAGCAGGACCTGCCGATGGGCGAGGCATGGTCGATGCCCTCTTCGGGCGGATGGGCCGGCTGCTCGCGGGCGAGACCACCGGGAACGGACGGTCGCTCGCCTACGTCTGGTGCTTCGGATCGAGCTGCCTGACGGCCACGCTGCTGCTCCCGCATCCCGCGGCCGCGAACGAGCTCGGGCTGGCGCTGATCGTCGGGCTCGGCTACCTCGGAGCGCTCGTCCTGTTCTTGCGGGCGGGCACGCTGCCGCAAGCCGCGCTCGAGGCGTTCACGTACCTCGGGCAGCTGCTCATCACCGCCCTTGCACTGCTGTGGGGGGCCGAGGCGCCGTTTCTGTGGTTTCACGTCTGGCTCGTCGTGCACTCCTTTCACTTCTTGGCGCCATCGCGCGCGTCGAGGCAGATCGTGTTCGCGGCGCTGCTGTTCGTGTTCGCGACCGTCGCGACGCATAGCGCGTTCCCGGCCGCCACGAGCGTCGTCGGCGTCGGCACGATCGCGGCGATCGGCATGCTCGTCGGCGCGTTCCGCGCGCGGGTCGACGAGCTGCTGCGAGCGGCCGCTCACAACGCCGCCGTGGATCCACTGACGGGGCTCGCCAACCGGCGGGCGTTCGCGGACTCCTACGCCGACGAGCGCGCTCGCAGCGCGCGCTTCGGCACCCTCGGAGGGCTGCTCGTCCTCGACTGCGACCACTTCAAGGCACTCAACGATCGTCAGGGGCACGTCGAGGGCGACCATGCGCTCCGGCGCGTCGCCGACGTGATCCGGGCGCACGTCCGCGAAGTCGACACGGCGGCGAGGCTCGGGGGAGACGAATTCGCCGTCCTGCTCAGCGGTCCCGACGCGGGCTCGGCCGCGGCCATCGGCACACGCATTCAGCGCGCCCTCGGCAGCGGCCCGGGCCCGCGGTCGCCGACGATCTCGATCGGCGTCGTCGAGCTGCCTGCCGACGCCACGGTCGACCTCAACAGCGCGCTCGCGGCAGCCGATCGCGCGATGTACCGCGCCAAGAGCCAGGGCGGCAACCGCGTGTCGGTCGGGGCCCTCGACGCGACCCGCCCGGTGATCCATGAGCACGATCGACCGCGTGTCGTGGCCGCCCCCGAGGCGGCGCCGACGCCGTAGGCCAGCCGGCCGGTCGGGCCGCTCGATCGCGCGAATCACGGCCCGGCGGGCCGCCGTCACCACCCGGCCGCGGGCGTCAACGACGACGGGCCGCCCGCAGGCGGCCCGTCGAACGAGCGTCGGCTCAAGGAGCCGGCTGGTGAGATCAGATGCAGAAGATCCCGAACCCGACTTCCTGGCAGCTGTTGGCGACCGACGTCTGGCTGTTCGAGCCGCTCTGCGTGCCGCCGAAGAGGATCAGCGTTCCGCCGCCGGCATCCTGGTCGAGGGCCTGACCCGTCGACGCGCCCTGCGTGTTGGACTGGCCGGTGTTGCCGAGCACGAGCAGGCCGAAGGCGAGCTGTGCGCTGTTGAGCGTCGTGTCGGAGTTGTTCGAGGCGTTCTGGTCGCCGCCGAGAATGACGATGGTGCCACCGGAGTTCTGGCCGATGCCCTGGGTCGTCGCGGCCTTCTGATCGTTGGACTGCGTCGTGTCGCCGATGTCGATGAGCCCGCCGGCGGCTTGTGAGTTGTTGAGCGTCGTGCTCGAGTTGTTCTGGGCGTTCTGGTCGCCGCCGACGAGCGTCAGCGTGCCGCCGCTCGCGTCCTGACCGACCTTCTGGTCGGTCTTGGCGTCCTGCTTGCTGCTCTGGCCCGTGTCGCCGACGACGAGCAGGCCGGCACCGGAGTCCTGGGTGTTGTTCAGCGTGGTGTTGGAGTTGTTCTGGGCGTTCTGGTCGCCACCACCGAGCACGATGCCGCCGCCGCTGCTCTGGGAGATCCCCTGGCTGGTCGTCGAGCTCTGGTTGTTGGACTGGCTGCTGTTGCCGATCGTGATCTGCGCCTGCGCGCCCGCGGCACCGAGCGCGAGCGCGCCGATGGCGAACGGGACGACGAGAAACTTGGAGGTCATGTGGCTCCCTGATGCCGATTTGCGATAGGAACACGAGCCCTGCGGACCCGCGCTGCCCTGCTCTTGGACCAACGTACGAGCTCGAGAGCGCACATACGGTGGGTTGCGTCACACACCGCAGGCCCTCATTCCGGATCGGGACCGAGCATTCGATACGGTCGAGCGACGATGGCCCAGCCGCAGCGTCGAGACCCGCAAGCGGCTCATCCGCCTGCTCTTTCGGTACCTCGGCGCCGAGGCCGGACTGACGCCGGTCAACCTCGAGATCACCCTCACCGAGACGCCGCGCCACAACTGGGGGCTGCACGGCGTCCCGGGGGACGAGCTCGGGCTGACCTACGACGTCGACGTCTGACGAACTCCTCAGCCGGCGGCGGCGGCGAGCTGCGCGTCGACGCGATCGAACGCGGCGGCGATCGCGGCACGGACCTGCTTGAAGGCGGACTTGCCGGCGGCCCCGAGGTCGCCCATCGACGACTCGATCGTGTCGATCGCGCGGTTGACGATCGCGCGGGCCTTCGTGACCGCGGTGCGCACGCAGGCGATGACGGCCGGGCTCGAGATGCCGCTCGCGCCACCCGCGACCGCGGCGTTCGCGCATGCGACGGCCTCGTTCAGCAGCGCGGTGACCTCCGACACGGCGCCGTTGAGCAGCGCGGTGGTCTGCGCGGACGGCTTCGGAACCTTGCTCTTCGCGGCGGCGCCCGACGGCGCCATGAGCCCCGCAACGACAGCCAGCGATGCGACCACTGCCAGCACTTTCTTCATCTCAAGCGCCTCCCCTTGACCCGTCGTGGCGTACGCCCTACGACCGAAGAACTAGCAGCGTGACCGGTCCACGTCAACGCGGGCTACGGGGTCGGGTCAGCGGCCGATCGTGCTGACGACGCCGCGTGCCCGCGCGGGGACCTCGGCGATCAGCTCGCGCACCTCGCCGAGCCCGGTCCGCAGCTCGCGGTCGCCGACCTCGACGGGCAGCATCGAGTCCTGCAACGTCGACAGCACGGTGTCCGTCGAGCCGACGGCCTCGACCGCCGCGCTCACGAAGCCCTTGACGCCGGTCGACGGCGCGCCCGCGGATGCCGCCTCGAATGTCCTGCCGGGCAGGTCGGAGCGCTCGGCGAAGCCGGCATGCGTGCGCTTCGCCCGGCCGTAGGCGAGCTGAACGGGGCGAAACAGCTTCGCCTCGAGCTCGTCGGCGTGCTGCTCGTCGAGCTGCTCGTAGGCGGCGCCGAGCGCGGCGAGCGCGACCGCGAGCTCGTCGATCGCCTCGGCGACGATGTCGAGCAGATCCTGGCGCGCTTGGGCGTTCGTGTAAGCCATGACCACCACAGTAGTGGCCCTTCACTGCAGCCCGAGCGCCTCCAGCGGCACGCCGTAGAACGGCGGCGTCCCGTGGCGGTTGCCGCCGACGTCCATGACGAGCTCATCGAAGGCGCTCTCGACGCGATGGGCGTCCGCGGCGCCGAACCAGTCGGCGGCGATCTCGAGCGTCGTCGCGACCTCCACCGAGGCGTTGTCGACGTCGGGCGGCGGGGGCGTACTTCCGGCGGCTGCGTAGGCGGCGCGCAGCACCTCGACCATGTCGACGCGCGGTGGCTCGCCGTAGTCCCACAGCGTGTGTCCGGGCGGCATCGTCAGCGGCGGCGCCGCGCCGTCGGGCGGCGCGAGGTGGCGCGTCGTCTCATCCCACGGATAGAGGAAGCGTGAGCCCGGCCCCTCGGCCGCGATGATCTCCTCGGCCTGCTCGCGGTTCAGCACACGACCGTGGCCCTCGACGAGCGCCGCGTGCCACACCGACACGCCGCCCGGGCCGTCGTCGTGCACGAGCATCATGATCATGAAGAGCGGCTCTGCATCGTCCACGGTCCGCCCGATGCTCCCATATGACCGGATCTTGGCGTCGGCGCGGTCTGCCGGCGGCCGCCACACCGGTAGGGTCGCGGCGAATGTCGCACGCGTTCCTGATCATGGGCCTCGTCATCGCCCTCGGCGGCAAGTTCGTCGGCGTCGTGTACATCGCCCTCACCGAGCACAAGAGCTCGGTCCCGTGGGTCGTGTTCTCGATGTCCGGCTACCTCATGGTCGTCGGCTCGCAGCTCGGCGCCATCACCTGAGCTGAGCTGAGCCGGAGCGCCCGGGCGGGGCGACGGTCAGTCGTCGAGGAGGGCCGTCGGGACGACGTAGTAGCGCTTGCCGACGGGCTTCGGGATCGCCGTCACGTTGCGACGCGTCGCGACGACCGGCAGGGTGCGATCGATCTCGCCGCCGTGCGCCTCGACCCATTCGCCGACCGCCTCGCTGTCGCCGCCGGCCTCGACGACGTGGTTGTCCATCAGCACGACCGTTCCCGGGCGTGACCAGATGAAGGGCGCGGGCGTGAGGCCGGCAAGCAGCGTGCGGATCGGATCGTCGGTCAGGTTGGCGTCGGTCATGTGGCTCGACAATAGCGCCATCACGCGCAGCCACGGTCGGGCGAGCCCCCGATCGACCGCCGCATCTGCGAGTAGTCTGGGTAGGTAGCTGCCGCCGCCGGATGCCTGTGCTCCCTGCATCGATTGGCGCGGCCCAGGGTCCTCAACGGGAGCGAGCGAGGCGGGCAGAGATGGCCGATGAAGCGTCCGGACCGGTGAAGGCAGCGCATAAGGCGAAGATCCTCGAGGTGCAGCAGCGCAACGAAGCCGCCCACAAGGCTGCGAAGGAGAAGCGCAAAGCCGCCGACCTCAAGGCCGAGATCCGCCGCCGGGCCGAGGCCCGCAAGTAGCCAGCGGGGCCGCGGTTGGGCGCGGCGCCGTCAGCCGAACTGGGTCAGCGACAGGACGTTGCCGTCGGGGTCGCGAAACCAGGCCACGAGCGTGCCGCCGGGCGCGTTCCAGATGCCGAGCTCGTCCTGCTGCATGCCGTCGAAGCGCGCGAAGTCGATCCCGCGCATCATAAGATCGCGGATCGTCGTCACGATGTCGGCGACCGTCCAGCCGAGCACGGTGTACGGCGCGATCGTCGGTTCCTCGACGGCCACGACGCGCAGCCTCGTCCCGTTGGCCTCGAACTCGCAGGCGATCGGGCTCTGTCCGGCGAGGCGCAGCCCCAGCCCACGCTCGTAGAAGGCGCGCGCGGCCGCCATGTCGGAGGTCGCGACGAATGCCATGACGTGCGCGGAGGCCAGGCCGCCGAGCCGCGTCGCGGCAGCGCCTGGCGCGGCCGACCCGCCGGCGGAGGCGGCCGGGGGCGGCGCGGCCGACCCGCCCCCGGAGCGGGCAGGTACCACGCCCAGCGGGCCGCCGGCGGTGGCCTGGCCGCCGGCGATCGCGGGGCCGCCGGTGATCACGGGGCCGCCACCGGGCCGGCCGCCGGACGCACGCCCCGACGTCAACGGCAGGACGCCCGGCCCACTCGGCTGCAGGTGCCCCTTCGGCACGATGTAGAACAGCGGCGCGCGCTCACCGTCGGCTCCGGCGAGGTGCGCCGGGACGCGATGCGTCCAGCCGCCGCGCCCCTTGACCCAGGCGTCGACGGCAGCCAGGTCCGCACCGGCGTCGACGACCTGCGCCGCCGGGATCGCCGCCATGAACGGCGGATGCGGGATCTCGCCGACCGACGGCTCGATCCCCGACAGCAGGGCGACGATCGCGGCGTCGTCCATCAGACGGCCGATCCAGCGGGCGGCTCGCCGCGGTAGCGGCCGGGCTCCCACAGCGGCTCGTCGCCGGCGTTCGCGCCGCGGCTGAGGATGAACAGCAGGTCCGACAGGCGATTGAGGTAGCGGATGACCTCCGGGCTCGCATCCTCCACCAGCAGCGCCCGACGCTCGGCGCGCCGGCAGACCGTGCGGCAGACGTGCAGCTGCGCGGCGGCCGCGGTGCCGCCCGGCAGCACGAAGGACTTCAGCGGGTCGAGCGTGTCGTTGACCTCGTCGCACGCCTGCTCCAGCCAGGTCACCTGTTCGCCGCGCAGACGCAGGCGCTCGCGCTCGCCACCGGCAGGGACGGCGAGGTCGGCGCCGGCGTCGAAGAGGTCGTTCTGGACGCGCCGCAGCCACTCGCCGTAGCGCGCGGGCAGGCCCTCGATCGCGAGCGCCACGCCGAGCTGCGAGTTCAGCTCGTCGACGTCGCCATAGGCCTCGATCCGGGGGTGGGTCTTCGGCACCCGGCTCATATCGCCGAGGTGCGTCTCGCCACCGTCGCCGAGGCGGGTGTAGATGCGCGTGAGGTTCACGGTCATGGTGTCGTCAACGCTACACTCGTGCCGTCCATTGGTCGGTGGTCAAGGGAAGTCCGGTGCAAATCCGGCGCGGACCCGCCACTGTCACCGGGGAAGCCGTCCGCACGCGCTCCAACGCGATTGGAGCGCAAGCCACCGGGTGTCGCAGACAGCCCTCGGGAAGGCGCGAGCCGGTAGGCCCGGAAGCCAGGAGACCTGCCTCCGGCCATCCGTGCGAACGCCCTCGTGGAAGGGGTCATCCCATGCTCCGTCGTCTCCCGGCCGTCCTCGCCGGCGCCGTCCTGCCGTTCCTCGGCCTGCCCGCGCTCGCGGCCGCCGCCCCCGTCACCGTCGAACTGCGCATCGAGGGCAAGACCGCGACGCTCTACGAGGGCACGGTGACGACCAACACGCGCTCGATCGACATGCGAGACGGCACCGGCGCTCACGTCTGCGACGGCACGAGCAATCCCGACACGCCGACACCCGGCCCGACGCGCGGTGCGGCGCTCATGACCGCCGCCGAGGGCCCCGGTGGCTTCGCGTTCACGGGCTCCTACTCGTTCGACATGAGCTTCACGACGATCGCCGGCACGAACGTCGAATACGACGCCGGGAGCGGCGAGTACCTCGTCGAGTACAAGAACGCCAAGGCCGCCAACTTCGGCTCCTGCGGCGACCAGATCTCAAACGGCGACAAGCTGCTGTACGCCTACGGCACGGGCAGCGAGCCGCTGCTCGAGTTGCGCGGTGGCGCGACCTCTGTCGCGGTCGGAGCCCCGGCGACCCTCGAGGTCGTCGACGCCGGGACCGGTGCACCGGTTGCCGGCGCAAGCGTCGGCGGTGCGACGACCAACGCCTCCGGCATCGCCACGGTGACGGTCGCAATGGGTGGGCCGGCGACGTTCAAGGCGACGAAGGCGGGCGCGATCCGCTCGAACGCGCTGACCGTCTGCGCAACGAACGGCGCTGACGGGTTCTGCGGCACCGGCCCGCCCACCGTAGCGCTCCCGTGCGCCACGAACGGCCGCGACGGCAAGTGCGGCTCGCGCGACCTGACGGCGCCGGTCGCCACCATCGCGGGGATCAAGGACGGCCAGCTCTTCACGCGCGCGGCGGCGCCGCGGACGTTGCAGGTGAGGGTCTCGGAATTCTCCGCGCTGCGGACGGTCAAGCTCCGTCTGACGCGCACGGACGGCCGCCGTTGCACGTACTTCAGCGGCGGCTCGGAGCGGTTCAAGCTCGGCAAGCACGGCGCGTGCGGCGCGAAGAACGGGTTCTGGTTCGCCGTCGGCGCCAAGCAGCAGACCGACTATCTCTTGCCGTCCAAGCTCCCGCGCGGGCGCTATGTGCTCGACGCCAACGCGATCGACAACGCCTACAACCGCGACGACACGCGCCGCCGGGGCGCCAACCGCGTCGTCTTCCGTGTCGCGTAGGCCGAGTCGGGCGCGTGCAGTCGCCCCGTTCGCGTTGCTGTGCGCCGCCGCGCTCGCCGTCGGCGGCTGCGGCCTCGGCGCGGGCTCGACCCCGAACGAGCCCGTCGCGCTCAGCGTGACGCGCGACTTCGGGGCGGCTTCGCTCGTGCAGACACCGGGCGCGCGGGTCTCCGGCGCCGACACCGTCATGCGCGTCCTGCGCCGCAACGCGAAGGTCACGACGCGCTTCGGCGGCGAGTTCGTGCAGTCGATCGACGGCCTCTCGGGGGGCCGCAGCGACGGCAGGCCGACCGACTGGTTCGTGTACCTCAACGGCATCCTCACCGACAAGGGCGCCGGCGCGATCGACGTCCACGGCGGCGACCGGATCTGGTGGGACCACCACGACTGGGGCGTGACGCCCGACATCCGGGCGGTCGTCGGCGCGTACCCCGAGCCGTTCGTGCACGGCTTCGACGGCAAGCGCCTGCCGGTGCGCGTCGAGTGCGTCGATCCCGTGGCGAACGTCTGCACGGTCGTGGCGGACAAGCTCATCGCGCTCGGCGTCCCGATCGGGCGCAGCAACATCAGCCGCAGCGCCGCCGACGAGTCGCTGCGGATCCTCGTCGGGCCGTGGAAGATGCTGCGCGGCCGCGACGCCGAGTCCGACGCGATCGACAGCGGGCCAAAGGCCAGCGGCGTCTTCGCGCGCTTCGACGGCGCCGGCGACGCGCTGACGGTGCTCGACGCGCGCGGCCAGGCGGCGCGCATCCTCACCGCGGGCACGGGCCTGATCGCCGCGACGCGCTCCAAGGACCGCCAGCCGGTGTGGTTCGTGACCGGGACCGACGACGCCGGCGTCGGTGCCGCCGCGCGCGCGCTCGACGAGGGCGCGCTGAAGGACCGCTTCGCGCTGGCGATCTCCAACGACCTGCCGGTGGCGCTGCCGGCGCGATCGGGTTGATGTCCGGCCCGGCGACGCCCGCGGCGCCGGTGGTCCCCGCGAGGCCCGCGAGCCCCGTGGTGGGCGGCTGAGCGATGTTCTACGCGCGCCGCGCCACGCCGCTTCACGCCGCGCGCGCGCCGGTCGCCGCCGCCTACGCCTGCGCGCTCGTGACGGCTGTGCTGACCTTCGAGAACCCGATCGCCCTGGCCGCGGTCGGCACGGCGATCGTGGCGGCGGCGCTGCTCGCGGGCGCCGGGCGGCAGCTGGCGCGCGCCGCCCTGCTCGGCGTCCCGTTCGCGCTGCTGATCGCGGTCGTCAACCCGCTGGCGACCGACGAGGGGCTGACCGTGTGGCTGCGCCTCGGTGAGCTCGGGCCGTTCGGCCAGGTCGACATCACCCGCGAGGGACTGACATTCGGGGCGATCCTCGGCCTGCGCGCCCTGCTCGTCGTGCTCGCGTCGAGCGCGCTGCTCGGGGCGACGGTCGATCCCGACGAGCTGCTGCGCGGCTTTCGCCGCATCTCCGTGCGCTCGGCGCTGACGGCGGCGCTCGCCGTGCGCCTCGTGCCGGTGCTCGGGCGCGACGCTCGGCGCCTCGCCGACGCCCGCCGCTGTCGGCCCGACGCGACGGACAAGCCGCGCGCCGCCGAGCGCCTGCAGATCGTGCGCGCCGTCGCGACCGGCGCGCTGGACCGCGCGCTCGACGTCGCCGCGACGCTCGAGGTGCGCGGCTACGCCTCGCCGGCCGCCGCCGGCGGCCCGCGCCGCCTGCGCGAGCCGTGGTCGCGCCACGACCTCGCGTTCGCGGCGTCGGCGGCCGCGCTCGTCGCGCTCTGCATCGGCGCGCGCATGCTCGCGATTGCGGACTTCGACGCCTATCCGCTGACCGTCGTCGCGGCGGGCGCACGCGAATGGCTGCTGGCGCTGGCGATCGTCGTCGTGGCGGTCCTGCCGTTCGCCGACCGGCGCGGGGTGCTGCGGTGAGGGCGCGGCGTTTCGGGGACGTCGCGATCCTGCCGTTCGCCGACGGGCGCGGGGTGCTGCGGTGAGGGCGCGGCGTTTTGAGGACGTCGCAATGCTGCGGTTCGCCGACGGGCGCGGGGTGCTGCGGTGAGCGTGCTGCGCTTCGACGACGTGACCTACCGCTACCCGCACGCCGCGGTGCCGTCGCTGCGCGACGTGTCGGTCGACATCGCGGCGGGCGAGTTCGTCGTCGCCGCCGGGCTGTCGGCGTCGGGCAAGTCGACGTTCCTGCGCGCCGCGTGCGGGCTCGTGCCGCACTTCCACGGCGGCGAGTTCGCCGGGCGGGTCGTGACCGGCGGTCTGGACACGCGATCGAACGGGCCGGCGGCGTTGTCGGCGGTCGCCGGGACCCTGTTTCAGGATCCCGAGACGCAGGTCGTCCTGTCGTCCGTGCGCGCCGAGCTCGCGCTGCCGCTCGAGAACCGCGGCCACGGCGCCGCGGCGGTCGCCCGCGGCGTCGAGGAGACGGCGCTCGCGCTCGGTATCGGCGACCTGCTCGAGCGTTCGACGCACGAGCTCTCCGGCGGCGAGTTGCAGCGTGTCGCACTCGGTGCGGCGCTCGCCGGGCGCCCGCGGCTCGTGCTGCTCGACGAGCCGACCTCGCAGCTCGATCCGGTCGCCGGCGACGAGCTCGTCTGGCTGCTGCGGCGCCTGAACGAGGAGTGGGGGACGACGATCGTGCTGATCGAGCATCGCCTCGAGCGCTGCCTCGGCGCGGCGGACCGCGTGCTCGCGTTCGAGGACGGACGGATCGCCTGCGATGACACGGCCCGCGGCTTCCTGGAGTGGGCGGCCGAGCGGGCGCCCGCGCTGGCGACGCCGGGCGCGCGGCTGTTCGCGCGCGCCGGCCTGCGGCCGCCGCCGAGCGGCGTCAAGGAGGCGCGCGCGACGCTGCGCGCCCACGGGCTGCTCGTCGAGGCGCCGGTGGGTGCGCCGGCGGACGCCGCGGCGCGCCGGACGCGTGCGCGGTCCGGCGAGGTCAACCCGGGATCGGTGGATGGTTCGGACGCCGCGCCGCTCTGGACGCGTGCGCGGTCCGGCGAGGTCGGCCCGGAGGCGCCGGATCCGCGCCGCCGGCTGCTGCGCGGCCGCCGCGCCCCCGCTGGCCCGCCGGCGGCGCTCGCGGTTCGCGGCGTCTGGCACGAGCGCTCGGGCGGGCGCACCGTGCTACGCGGCGTCGACCTTGCGCTGGCACCCGGCGAGCGGGTCGCGCTGATGGGCGCAAACGGCGCCGGCAAGTCGACGCTGCTGCGCCACGCCAACGGGCTCATGACGCCGACCCGCGGCAAGGTCGAGCGGGCCGGGCGCGTCGCGCTGCTGCTGCAGAACCCCAACGACTACTTCCTCGCCGATCGCGTCGGCGAGGAGGTCGACGCCGCGGCACTCGAGCGCGCCGGCCTGACCGCGCTCGCAGATCGCCATCCGCGCGACCTCTCCGGCGGCGAGCGCCAACGCCTCGCGCTGGCGATCGTCGGCGGCGGCGACGACCCGCCCGCGGCGCTGTGCCTCGACGAGCCGACGCGCGGCATGGACCGTGCCGCGAAGGGCGAGCTCGCCGGCGACCTGCGCGCCGCCGCCGCGGCCGGCAGCGCCGTGCTCGTCGCGACCCACGACCCGGAGTTCGCCGCGCTGATCGCCGATCGTGTCGTGCTGCTCGCCGACGGGCGCTCGATCGCCGATGGCCCCGTCGCCGAGCTGCTCAGCGGCGGCTGGTACTTCGCGACGGAGACGGCGCGGATCGTCGACGGCGCGCTGCTGCCCGAGGACGGCGCCGAGATCCTGCGCGCGCGGATGACGATGGAGGTGCGCCCATGACGCACCGCCGCGCAGCTGCTGCCTGTGTCGTGTCGTCGTTTCCCCGCCATCCGGGGGATATCCGACACGATCGTTTGAGTCGCGCCCGCAGGAGGCGCGCGCGATGACCTGGCAGCTCGCCTCCTTCTCCATCCTCGCGATCGCGCTCGCCGCCGGCTTCGCGTGGTACGAGCGCGCGCGGCCGTCGGCGCGGCTGCTCGCGCTCGTCGCGACGCTCGCCGCGCTCGCCGCGCTCGGCCGCGTGGCGTTCGCGCCGCTTCCGAGCGTCAAGCCGACGACGGACATCGTCCTGTTCGCGGGCTACGCGCTCGGCGGCGCGCCCGGCTTCGTCGTCGGCGCGGTCGCGGCGCTCGCGTCCAACGTGTTCTTCGGCCAGGGTCCGTTCACGCCCTGGCAGATGGTCGGCTGGGGCGCGGTCGGGGTCTTCGGGGCGGTGCTCGCACGGATGTTCGGCCGCCGCCTCGGGCGCTGGCCGCTGGCAGCCGCGTGCGCGCTCGCGGGCCTCGCGTACGGGTCGTTCCTGGACTTCCACCTGTGGGTGACCTACTCCGCCCATAGCTGGGACGAGTACGTGCTCGTCGCCGGTCGCGGCGTGCCGTTCAACCTCACGCATGCCGCCTCCAACGTCGTCTTCTGCCTTGCCTTCGGGCCGCTGTTCGTGCGCGCGCTCGAGCGCTACCGCGACCGCCTCGAGGTCACCTGGCATCCGCTGCCCGCCGCCAAGATCGGCGGGGCCGCGACGATCGTGGCGGCGCTGGCGGTCGCGATCGGCCTCGCCGCCGGGCCGAGGGTGGGCGACGCGCGCGCCGCCGCCGCGGATCGCTCACAGTCGCGGGCGATCACGTATCTCGCGTCGGCCCAGAACGGCGACGGCGGCTTCGGCGGCGATCGCGGCCGCGGCTCCGATCCGCTCTATACGAGCTGGGCGGTCATGGGCATCGCGGCGACCGGCCGTAACCCGGCCAGCGTGCGCCGCAACGGGCGCTCGGGCCTCGACTACCTCGCCCGCAACATCGCCCGCGCGCGTGGCATCGGCGACGTCGAGCGCACGATCCTCGCGCTGCGCGCCGGCGGGCGCTCGGTGCGCGCGGTCCGCGGCCGCGACCTCGTCGTCGAGCTGATCGCAAAGCGCCGTCGCAACGGGTCGTTCGCCGGCCTCGTCAACCAGACGGCGTTCGCGATCCTCGCGCTGCGCGCCGCGGGCCGACCGGCGAGCGACCGCACGGTGCGTGCGGCCGCCGGCTGGCTCGCCGGCCAGCACAACACCGACGGCGGCTTCAACTTCGCCGGCCGGGGCGGCCCGAGCGGCATCGACGACACCGCCGCCGCGCTGCAGGGGCTGGCCGCGGCCGGCAAGCGCGCCACGGCCACGGTGCGGCGCGCCGCCGCCTACCTCGCGTCGCGCCAGAACGCCGACGGCGGCATGCCGCTGTCGCCCGGCGGCATGTCCAACGCCCAGTCGACGGCCTGGGCCATTCAGGGGCTCGTCGCCGCCGGCCGCGATCCGGCGCGGGCGCGCCGCCGGGGTGCCCGCTCGCCGCTCGCATTTCTGCGCTCGCTGCAGGGCTCGACGGGGGCGATCCGCTACTCGCGAACGAGCGCTCAGACGCCCGTCTGGGTCACCGGGCAGGCCCTGACGGGGCTCGCGCGACGGCCCTTCCCGATCCGATGAACCCCGCGCGCCGTCGCTGGCCAAATCGAATCGGATAGGTTCTCCCCCCGCATGATCGTCGGAGTCCCCAAGGAGACCGCCGCGGGCGAGCGCCGCGTCGCACTCGTGCCCGAGGTCATCAAGAAGATGGCCGCCAAGGGCTTCGAGTTCGTCGTGCAAGCGGGCGCCGGCGACGACGCGATGCTGTCCGACGCGCTCTACGAGTCGGCCGGGGCCAAGCTGTCGGACGACGTCTGGAGCGCGGACGTCGTCGCGAAGGTCGCCGCGCCGTCCGACGAGGAGATCGCAAAGCTCGGCGACAGCACGATCGTCGTCGGCTTCCTCGGCCCGCTGACGAACACGCACGGTATCGGCGCGCTCGCGAGCGCCGGCGCGACGTCGTTCGCGATGGAGGCGATCCCGCGGATCTCGCGCGCCCAGTCGATGGATGCGCTGTCCTCGCAATCGAACGTCGCCGGCTACAAGTCGGTGCTGCTCGCGACCGACCACTTCGGCCGCTTCCTGCCGATGATGATGACCGCAGCCGGAACCGTCCCGCCTGCGCGCGTGCTCGTGCTCGGCGCCGGCGTCGCCGGCCTGCAGGCGATCGCGACGGCCCGCCGCCTCGGCGCGCAGGTCACCGGCTATGACGTCCGCGCCGCCGTCGCCGAGCAGGTCAAGTCACTCGGCGCCGCCTTCCTCGAACTCGAGGCTGGGAAGGGCGCGGAGGGCGAGGGCGGCTACGCCCGCGAGCTGACCGACGACGAGAAGGCCGCCCAGCAGACCGAGCTCGCCGACAAGATCGCGACATTCGACATCGTCATCACGACCGCTCTGGTTCCGGGCCGGCGCGCGCCGATCCTCGTGACGGCGCACAGCGTCGAGAACATGAAGGCCGGTAGCGTCATCGTCGACCTCGCGGGCGAGTCGGGCGGCAACTGCGAGCTGACCGAGCCGGGCGAGGTCGTCGTCAAGCACGGCGTCACGATCGTCTCGCCGCTGAACCTGCCGGCGTCGATGGCCGAGCACGCCTCGGCGCTGTACGCACGCAACGTGCAGTCGCTGCTCGAGCTGCTCGTGAACGACGAGGGCGAGCTCGCGTTGAACTTCGACGACGAGATCGTCGCGGGCGCCTGCATCACGCGCGACGGCGAGATCGTCCACACGGGTGCGAAGAAGGCCGTTGACGCGGCGAAGGGTGACGCCGAGCCGCCCGCGCCGTCCGAGCTCGCGCCGACGCCCGACGGCGAGCAGGCCAGCGAGCCCGAGGTGCCCGCCCCCACGACCGAGGACGCGGAGTAGCCATGAGCCTGCTGACCGAGATCGCCATCGTCATGCTCGCCGCGTTCGTCGGCTTCCAGGTCATCTCGAAGGTGCCGAACACGCTGCACACGCCGCTGATGTCGGGCACGAACGCGATCCACGGCATCGTCCTGCTCGGCGGCCTGATCGCGATCGCCCACGCCGACGGCTTCCTCAGCCGCGCGCTGATCCTCGTCGCGATCATCTTCGGCACGATCAACGTCATCGGTGGCTTCCTCGTCACCGATCGCATGCTGAGCATGTTCAAGCGCAAGCCCGACGCGCCGAGGAAGTCCGACGGGGACGCCAAGTAGCCCATGGGCCTCGCGACGATCTTCCTGCAGGACCCCGACTTCATCACCGCGGCGTACATCGTCGCGTTCTCGCTGTTCATCATCGGCCTGTCGCGGCTGACGAGCCCGACGACGGCCGTGCAAGGCAACAAGCTCGCCGCCGTCGGCATGGCGATCGCCGTCGTCGCGACGCTGCTGAACCCCGACCTCGACGGCGCCGATTTCCTGCTGATCGTCGTCGGCCTCGCGATCGGCACGGCGATCGGCGTCCCGAGCGCGCGCAACGTGAAGATGACCGCGATGCCGCAGATGGTCGCGCTCTTCAACGGCGTCGGCGGCGGCGCGGTCGCGCTCATCGCGTGGGCCGAGTTCCGCCAGGCGGGCGGCGACCTCGGCGCCGACCTCGCCGTCGGCATCCCGCTGATGTTCGGCGCGATCATCGGCTCGATCTCCTTCTGGGGCTCGAACATCGCCTTCGGCAAGCTGCAGGGCCTGATCTCGGGCAGCCCGGTGAAGATCCCGGCGGGTCTGTTCGTCAACATCGGCCTCGCGCTCGTGGCGATCGGCGCGGCGATCGCGATCCTCGCCGGCTCGACGAGCGAGGGGCTGTTCCTGCTGGTCCTGCTCGCGGCCGGGATCCTCGGCAACCTCGCGGTGCTGCCGATCGGCGGCGCCGACATGCCGGTCGTCATCTCGACGCTGAACGCCTTCACGGGTCTGAGTGCGGCGGCGGCGGGCATCGCGCTGCACAACACGGCGCTGATCGTCGCCGGCATGATCGTCGGCGCCTCCGGCACGATCCTCACCGACCAGATGGCGAAGGCGATGAACCGCTCGATCGGCTCGGTCCTGATGGGCGGCTTCGGCGGCGAGGCACCCGCGGCGGGCGGGGGAGAGGGCTCCGAGATCGAGGGCACCGTGCGCTCGACAAGCGCGGCCGACGTCGCGATCCTCATGAACTACGCGCGGCAGGTCGTCGTCGTGCCGGGCTACGGCATGGCGGTCGCGCAGGCTCAGCACGCGGTGCGCGAGATGGCCAAGGAGCTCGAGAAGCGCAACATCGACGTGCTCTACGCGATCCATCCCGTCGCGGGCCGCATGCCGGGCCACATGAACGTCCTGCTCGCCGAGGCCGACGTGCCGTACGAGCAGCTCAAGGAGATGGACGACATCAATCCGGAGTTCGGCCGCACCGACGTCGCGATCGTCATCGGCGCCAACGACGTCACGAACCCCGACGCGCGCATGAAGGCCGACTCGCCGATCTACGGAATGCCGATCCTCAACGTCGACGAGTCCAAGCAGGTCATCGTCCTGAAGCGCTCGATGGCGTCGGGCTTCGCCGGCATCGAGAACCCGCTCTTCTACAACGAGAAGACCCAGATGCTGTTCGGCGACGCGAAGTCCAGCGTCGCCGAGATCACGTCGGAGCTCGGGCAGCTGTAGTCGTTCGCCACGAGCCATTTATCGTGAACAACCCGGTTGGAGGTCGTCTCACACCGTAAGGTGACGCGATGATCTCCCGCATCCGCCTGGGGTCGGCGATGTGCGCCGCCTTCGCGCTGCTGGCGCTGGCGCCGGCCGCCGCCTCCGCCGCACCACCGAATGACGACTTCGCCTCCGCGGCCGTACTGAGTGGCCTGCCGACGTCCACCACCGGCTTGAATGTCGGTGCCACGACGCAGGCCGGCGAGCCCAAGCACGCCAACCTGGATGGCGGCGCGTCGGTTTGGTGGCGGTGGACGGCGCCGTTGTCTGCAACCGTGACGATCGACGTCTGCGGCAGCGACTTCGACACGCTGCTGGCGGTGTATGCGGGGACATCGCTCGCCGCACTGACGAAGGTCGGCGCCAGCGACCAGTCCTGCGGCGAACAGAGTCGCCTGAGCTTCCTCGCGACGTCAGGCGTGGAGTACCGGATCGCGGTCGACGGCTACAAGGACGTCAGCGCGGCCACCGGCAACATCGCGCTGCACATCAGCGCGCCGGGCGCGCCCGTCAACGACAACTTCGCGAACGCCACGACGATCGTCGGCGCGACGTCGCTGGGCTCGAACGTCGGAGCGAGCGCCGAGGCCGGTGAGCCTCCGCACGACGGCGTGGCGGCGCACGCGTCGGTGTGGTGGCGCTATCTCGCTCCGGCTACCGAGCGGGCGAGCGTCTCTGCATGCAGCGATGCGGGCTTCGGGCCGCTGACCGCCATCTATACGGGAGCGAGCCTCGACGCGCTCGCGCCAGTGGACGTGAACATCACCTCCCTCATTCCCTGCGGCCCGCTCCAGAATCAGTTGACCGTCGACTTCGCTGCGACCCAGGGCGTGACCTACTCCATCGCCGCCGACGGCTACGACGGCGAGACCGGGGACATCGCGCTGACCACGCTCCCGGCTCCGCCGCCCCCGCCGGCCGTCACGCCACCGCCGACGCCACCGCCCGTCACGCCGCCACCACCGCCACCGCCGCCACCACCACCGCCTCCTGCACCGGCCCAGCCTGGCTGTCCCGGTGCCGGGCACGTCATCTCCGGCACCTCCGGCCCCGACACGCGCCGCGGCACGGCCGCCCGGGACATCATGTTCGGCGGGTCCGGCAAGGACCGCCTGAGCGCGCTCGGCGGTAACGACTGCCTCTACGGTGAGGCCGGCGACGACAGCCTGAGCGGCGGCGCCGGCTCGGACCGGCTCTTCGGTGGCGCGGGCGGCGACCGGCTGAACGGCGGCGCCGGCAACGACCGGCTGAACGGCGGCGTCGGCAATGACCGCCTCAACGGCGGCGCCGGCAATGACCGCCTCAACGGCGGCGCCGGCAATGACCGCCTCGACGGCGGCGCCGGCAATGACCGTCTCAGCGGCCAGGCCGGCAACGACACGCTGACCGGCGGGGCCGGCGCCGACACGCTGTCGGGCGGCGCGGGCGCGGACAGGATCTTCGCCCGCGATCACCGGCGCGACAGCATCACCTGCGGATCCGGTCGCGACGTCGTCATCGCCGACCGGATCGACCGTGTGGCGCGCGACTGCGAGCGGGTATCGCGCAAGTAGCGGACGGCCCACGGCCCGACCGGCTCACGCAATGCCTGTTCGGCCGGGCGCAAGCAGGTGGGCCGGGATCGCCGTCCGATGATCGGGAGGCCGGGATGGCGCCGGCCGGTGAGCTATCTACCCTCTGCATCGGCAGCCCGGCCGGCCGACTTGAGCGCGGTCGCCTGACAGACTGGCCGCGATGATCGCTCGCGCCGACGCGCTGCATGCCCTCGCCTCGGAGACCTTCGACCTCGTCGTCGTGGGCGGCGGGATCACCGGTGCCGGGGTCGCCTTCGACGCGTCGACGCGCGGCTACAGCGTGGCGCTCGTCGAGCGCGCGGACTACGCGGCGGGCACGTCGAGCCGGTCATCGAAGCTCGTCCACGGCGGCCTGCGCTACCTGCAGAACTTCGACCTAGGACTCGTGCGCGAGGCACTGCTCGAGCGCCAGCTCATGGTCGCGCTCGCACCGCACCTCGTGCACCCGCTGGCGCTCGTCGTCGCCGCCTTCGACGGGGAGCGCCCAGACCGCCGCACCGGCGTCGGGCTGAACCTCTACGACGTGATGTCCGTCGAGCGCCTGCGCCGGCCATCGCGCTCGCGGCTGCGCGGGCGGGGCGGCGGCGGCGCGGCGACGGTGGCCGGGTGCACCCCGGGACACGGCGGCGACCCGTCGGAGTGGAGCCCTGAGCGCCACCGCATGATCTCCGGCGCCGAGGTCGTCGAGCTCGTCCCGGCGCTCGCCGCCCGCGCGCCCACCTCGGGCTACCTCTTCTATGACTGCCAGACCGACGACGTGCGGCTCGTGCTGACCGTGCTCGCCGAGGCCGAGCGCTTCGGCGCGGTCTGCGCCAACGGCGTCGACGTCACCGAGCTCGTGCGTGACGACGCCGGCCGCGCCGCGGGGGTGCGCGTGCGGGCCAGCGAAGGCGACGAGTTCGTCGTGCACGCCGCGAACGTCGTCAACGCGACCGGCGTCTGGGCCGACCGCCTGCGCCCCGACGAGCTGCACGACGAGGCCGAGGTGCCGCGCATCCGCCCGAGTCGTGGCACGCACATCACGCTGCGCCATGAGGACCTGCCACTCGCGGCGGGCGGTGCGATCGTGCCAGCCGCCGGCGGGCGCACGATCTTCGCGCTGCCGTGGCTCGGACGGACGCTGCTCGGCACGACCGACAACGACTTCGAGGGCGCGCTCGAGACCCACCACGTGCCGCCGGCCGCGCAGGACATCGCCTACCTGCTCGACGCGGCGAACGAGTACTTCGGCACGGCGCTGACCGCCGACGACCTCACCGGCGCCTACGCGGGGGTCCGGCCGCTGATCTCGACCGGCGACCCGCGCAAGTCCGTCGACATCTCGCGCAAGGCCGAGCTGTACGAAACGTCCAGCGGGATGGTCACGATCACGGGCGGCAAGCTCACGACGTGGCGGCGGATGGCGAAGATGACCGTCGACCGGCTCGTCGACCGTGAGGCGCGCAGCGCGCCCTGCCGCACGCATGAGATCCCCCTCGGAGCGCCGGTGGCCGTCGCGGACCTGCCGCGGGCCGACGGCATTCCGGACGTGGGCTACGCCGCTCTGGCCGGGCGCTACGGCCACGCTGCGCACGATGTCCTCGCGATCGCCCGCGAGCGCGAGGAGCTGGCGCGGCCGATCGTCGATGGCCTGCCGGACGTGCTCGCCGAGGTCGCCTACGCGGCCCGCCACGAGCAGGCTCGGACGCTGGGCGACGTGCTCCTGCGGCGCACCCGCCTCGCCCTGCTCGCCGGTCGCGAGATCCTCGCCGGCGGCGAGGCCGCGGCCCGCGTCGCGGCGGCGCTCGCGCTCGAGCTCGGCTGGGACGAGGTGGCGATCACACACCAGATCGGCGCGTGGGAGACGGAGGCAACTGCCGAAGGCGTCGTCGGCAGCACGTAACCTTGCGCGCCTTCGCGGGTTGCAACCGGACGACCCACCCCGCCAGACGAAGGAGCCAGCCCGCCCGATGCGACGCCCGTCGATTCTCAGCCTCGTCCTCAGCGCGCTGCTTGCCGTCGCCGTCGCCGCGCCCGCGCGCGCGAACTTCTTCGTCGGCGAGGCGATCGACGCTCCGAGCCCCGATGCACGGGCGCTCGGAGACATCGACCTCGCCCGCGACGGGACCGGCGCCGTCGTCTACACACGAGCGGTCGGCGGCATCGACCATGTCTTCGCCGCGCGCTTCGTGGGCGGCGCCTTCCAGTCCCTGGAGCAGCTCGACGTCGGCCTCGCGGGGCCGAGCTCGCAGCCGATGGTGGGTGCGTCCGACGGCGGACGGCTGGCCATCACCTTCGTCAGCGCGGGCATGGTCTACGGCGTCGTGCGCCCCGCCGGCGCGGCGTTCGCGCCGCCGGTCGCGTTCGGCCCGGGCGATGCCCCGGCCGTCGACCTGTCGATCAACGGGACGGCCTACGCCTCGTACACGTCGTCGACGGGCGACGTGCGGATCGCCCGCCTGGACCGCCGCTCCAACGCCTGGTCGCTGCTCGGGGCCCCGGCCGACATCGACCCCGCGAACATCGCTGGGGTGGGCGCCGACCGTTCGAAGGTCGCGATCTCCGCCGACGGCATCGGGATCGTCACGTGGGGCGAGGCCGGGCACGTCTTCGCTCGCAAGATGTTCAACGGCGGGCTCTCCAACGCGCCCCAGGACCTCACGCCGCCGGACTTCGCCGGGCGCGCGTCGACGGTCTCCGACCAGCCTGACGTCGACGTCGAGGACGACTCGAGCTACGCCTGGGTCGTCTTTCGCCAGCATTTCGCCGACGGCGGCTCGCGGATCCTGGCGCGCCGTCAGCGCGGCACGCAGTTCGATCCGCCGGTCGCGGTCGACGGCGGCGACGAGGCGACCACCGACCCGCGCATCGACCTCAACGGTCGCGGCCTCGCCATCGCGACGATGGCGGGCGTCAGCACCCATCAGCCGATGCTCAACCTCGTCGACGTGCGCAACGCCTTCGGGATCGGCGGGCGGATCATGGCTCCGAGCCTGGCCGCGCCGGCGACGGTGGGGACGATCTCCGAGAACAACGGCTCGCTCGTCGCCGCGATCATCTCCGCGGCGGGCGATCCGTCCGTCGTCGTGCAGCCGTTGGATGACGGCAAGGCCGGCGAGGTGGGCACGCTGTCGCGACCGGACTTCGGCCCGGTCGACGCGGCGGCTGGGCTCGATGCGGCCTCCGACCGCGCCGGCGGCGTGCTCGTCGCGTGGGTGCAGGGCGGCGCGGACGACAAGCGGATCGTCGTCGGCTCCTACGACCGTGCCCCGGGAGCGTTCCTCGGCTACACCGGCCAGAAGTGCTGTCGCACCGTGACGCCCGCTCTGAAATGGCAGCAGGCGTTCAACCTCTGGGGCGCCATCACGTACGACGTCACGATCGACGGCGCGCCCGTCGCCAAGACGACCGCCGACACGTTCCAGGTGCTCACGCCGCTGACGAACGGCACCCACAAGTGGCAGGTCACGGCGACCGACATCCGCGGGCAGTCGGTGCGCTCGAAGACGCGCCTGCTGCGTATCGACGCGCGCAGGCCGCTGCTGTCCGTCGGCTACAAGCGCAAGAAGCGCGTCGTCACGATCAGCGCGCGCCCGCGCGACGATGCCCGCCTCGCGTCGGCCGCCTCGGGCATCGACAGCGTCCGGATCTCGTGGGGTGACGGGACGCGCGCCGCCCGCGCGAAAGGCGCCGTCCGCGTGACGCACCGCTACCGCCGCAAGGGCTCTTACACGCTGACCGTCACGGCGCGCGACAAGGTCGGCAACGAGACCGCGGTCAAGCGTACCGTCCGCATCACGAAGTGACGCCGGCGCGCCGCCACGCGCTGTGCGCCGTGGGCCGCACCTTCCAGCTCGGAGAGCGGCCGCTGCTGATGGGGATCGTCAACGCCTCGCCGGACTCGTTCTCCGATCCCGGCGCCTACCCGGACCTCGACGCCCGCGTGCGGCGCGCACGCGAGCTCATCGCCCAGGGCGCGGACATCATCGACGTCGGCGGCGAGTCGGCGACGACGCTCCGTCCGCCGGTGGAGGCCGCCGAGGAGGTCGAGCGCGTCGCGCCGCTCGTGGCGCGCCTCGTCTCAGAGCTCGGGGCGGTCGTCTCGGTCGACACCTACAAGCCGTCCGTCGCCGAGGCGGCGGTCGCGGCCGGTGCGGTGATCGTCAACGACGTCAGCGGGCTGCGCGACCCCGAGCTGGCCGACGTCTGCGCGCGCAGCGGAGCGGCACTCGTGCTCATGCACACCCGCGCCGCGCCGAAGCAGCGCCTGCAGGATCCCGACCGCTACGAGGACGTCTTCGCGGACGTGGCGGGGTTCCTCGCCGAGCGCATGGAGGTCGCGCGCGCTCGCGGGGTGCGCGACGAGCAGATCGTCCTCGACCCGGGGCCGGACTTCGCCAAGACGCCCGCGCAGACAATCGCCGTGCTGCGGCGCCTCGACGAGCTGCACGCGCTTGGGCGGCCGCTGCTGCTGGCCGTCTCGCGCAAGGACTTCGTCGGTGCGCTGACCGGCCGCGGTCCGCGCGAGCGGCTTGCCGGAACGCTCGCCGCGATCGGCTGCGGCGTCGACGCCGGGGCGCACATCCTGCGCGTCCACGACGTCGAGCAGGTGGCCGAGTTCCTGCGCGTGCGGGCGGCGCTGCGCGGCGAGCTCGAGGTCGGCGCGACGTTGGCGCTCGACGAGGACATCCGCCACGTCCGCCGAACGACGCGCTAGCCTGAAGCTCTACGAGTCGCCGGCCGCTGTCCAACGCGGCCGGGCGCCTACCGACGAAACACAGGAGGTCCACATGTCTGTCATCTCTCGCTCCGCACTGGAGTCAAGCTCGCTCGCCGACCTGCACGAGATCGCCGGGGAGCTCGAGCTCGACGGCTACCGCCGTCTGCGCAAGGCCAACCTCGTCGACGCGATCATCGAGCGCCAGGGCGGCGAGGACGACGTCCCCGCCGTGCCCACGGCCGACGAGGACGTCGTCGCCGCCGGCGAGTCTGTCGGCGACGATGCCGAGGCCGACGCGACCGACGCCGAGGAGCGCCCCGCCCGCCGCTCGCGCCGCGGCGGCCGCGGCCGCTCGCGCGCCCGTGATCGCGATCCGGGCGACGTCGACGGCGATGTCGACGCCGCCTACGCGACGACGCCGGAGGCCGACGCGGCGCCCGTTCCGAGCGCGCGTTCGAGCCGCCCGCCGCGCGCGGTGCGCGAGAACGGCGCCGGCCGCGGCGATCGCGATCGCGACCGGGACCGCCCGTCGGAGCGGTCGTCCGAGCGCTCGAGCGAGCGCTCGGCGGAGCGTGAGCGCCCCGCCGCCAGCGCCGACGAGCGTGACGCGACCGGCACGGTCGAGCTGCTGCCCAACGGTTCGGGCTTCCTGCGCGTCGCGCCGCCCGAGCCCTCCGACGACGACGTCTACATCTCGGCCGCGCAGGTGCGCCGCTGCGAGCTCGTGTCCGGCGACGAGGTCGCCGGCCCGGTGCGCGCGCCGCGCCGTTCGGAGCGCTACCCGTCGCTGATCCGCGTCGACACGATCAACGGCCGCTCGGCCGAAGAGGTGTCCGAGGGCACGAAGTACGACGACCTGCCGTGCACGTACGCGACGGAGCGCATCGCGCTGGACTCCGACGACCTGACATTGAAGGCGATCGAGTGGCTGACGCCGTTCGGCCGCGGCTCGCGCGTCTGCATCGTCGGCGGTGCGCGCGCCGGCAAGACCGAGGCCCTACGCCGTCTGGCGGGCGCGCTCGCCGGCCAGCAGGACCTCGAGTGCTCGGTCGTCCTCGCCGGGGTGCGCCCCGAGGAGGTCCAGGACTGGCGCTCGGGCCCGCTGCAGCCGATCTGCGAGCTGACGCTGAGCACGGCGTCCGATGCGCACGGCCAGGCGATCGAGCGGGCGATCGAGACCGGCCGCCGCGTCGCCTCGCGCGGCGGGCACGCCGTCGTCCTCATCGACACGCTCGAGCACGTCGCGCCGGCGCTCGCCCGCCGCGCGCTCGCCGCGGCGCGCAACATCGTCGACAGCGGTTCGCTGACGATCATCGCCACGGCCCGCGAGGCGCTCGGCGGCGAGACGACCGTCATCGCACTGGACGCCGAGCTCGCCGGCAGCGGCCGCATCCCGGCGCTCGACCTCGCGTCGAGCGGCACGATCCGTCCCGAGCTGCTCGTGGGGGAGAAGGGCGCGCAGGCGATCGCCGAGGCGCGCGCCACCGCGATCGGCTAGCGCTAGCGGCGCGGCTCAGCGGGGGACGTACGCGACGCGGCCCCAGGAGGGCTCGGGCGAGAGCTCGATGGCCTCGCCGCCGCGGTCGGGCTGCACGTATCCGAAGGTATGCGTGTCGACGTCGAAGGCGATGTCGAGCTCGCCCTCCTTGACGCGTTGGTCCAGCCACGCGGAGCGGAAGACGAGGCGCCGCAGCCAGTGCACGAGCGAGCGGTCGGAGGGGCCGCAGAGCTCGGGCCAGCAGTCGTTGACGTGCTCGCCAAGCGACGACGCCGGATCCTGGATCTCGCCGTTGACGGCGAGGTTGACGAGATCGTCGAGCTCGGTCTCCGAGAGCCGGCCGTGGACGAAGCCGAGCTTCAGCGCCGCCTGTTCGCAGCGCTCGCTGAAGTCGCGTTCGTTGAAGGTGAATCGCAGTTCGCCGTACTCGAGGACGAAGTCCTCCCCCGAGTCGTAGTTTCCGCGTCGTTGCGTGTCGTCCATGCGCCGTCGGCATCCTAGGTGGGAGTCCTGCCCGCGATGTGGGGTGCACGCGAAGTTGCACGTCTCAAGGGCCAGAGTCGTTCAAACAACGCGCATTTCGTCACGAAGGGGGGCGAACTCCTGCGGCCTGGGCCTATAGGAGGCATGACCGATGACGACGCCGCAACGATCCTGCTCGTCGAGGACGACGCCGCCACGCGCACGTTCCTCGCTGACAACCTGGCCGCCGACGGCTACGACCTACTCGTGGCCGACTGCGTCTCCGACGGCATGCGCCTGCTGGAGCGCAAGTTCCCCGACATCGCGCTTGTCGACCTGGGGCTGCCCGATGCCAGCGGCTACGAGCTGCTGCGCCGCGTGCGCAGCGCCGACGGCATCGCCAGCCGCGTCGACCCCGACACGCCGCTCATGGTCCTCAGCGGGCGCTCGTCAGAGCTCGACCGCGTGCGCGGCTTCGATCGCGGCGCCGACGACTACCTCTGCAAGCCGTTCTCCTATCCCGAGCTGCGCGGCCGCGTCGCCGCGCTGCTGCGCCGCGCCGATCGCCGGCCCGCCCGCGGCTGCCTGCGCGCCGCCGACCTGCAGGTCGACCCCGCGTCGCGGGAGGTCCGGCTGCGCGGCGACCGCGTCGTGCTGTCGCAGAAGGAGTTCGCGCTGCTGCGCGCGCTCGTCGCCGAGCCGACCCGGGTCTTCACGAAGGACGAGCTGCTGCGCTCGATCTGGGGCTATCGCTCCGTCGGCTCGACCCGCACATTGGACTCACATGCCTGCCGGTTGCGCCGCAAGCTCGGCGTACACGGCGACCGATATGTGGTGAACGTGTGGGGCGTCGGCTACCGCCTCGTCGACATGCCGCAGCTGCAGCTCGCGGCGGCGGACGGGTGGTAAGACGCGTCGGAGCCTCGGCGCCGGCGCCTACGAGTTCCTCGGCACATAAAGATTCGCCCGGCAGGGGGGCGAACTTTCGCCTCACGCGCCTCTTGTAGGTGTGGCGTCTCCCAGACACGGCGAGACGCGGCCGCCAGCGCAACATCTGAGAGGACCGCGGGTCATGACGAAGACGACAGCAGAGGCGGGCGAGTGACGTGCTGAGCACCCTCGCATGGGCTACGGCCGTGATCGGACTCGCGCTCGCCTGCGCGGCCGTCCTCGAGCTGCGACGCCGGCGCGAGCTCGTCGCGCGCGCCTGCCACGAGCTGCGCGGGCCGCTGACGGCGGCTCGCCTCGGCCTGGCCACGATGGAACGCCGCCTCGACGCGCCGCTGGACCGCCTAGCCGCGCTCGATCTCGAGCTGCGCCGCGCCTGCCTGGCGCTCGACGACTTCGCCGCCGCGCGCAGCGGTCGGCGCGCCGTCGACCGCACCGAGCCGGTCGAGGTCGCGGAACTGCTCGAGGAGCAGTTCGAGAGCTGGCATGTCGTGGCCGGCGCATTCGATAGCCACGTCGCGCTCGGCACGCTGCTGCCCGGGGCGATGGTCCACGGTGATCGCCTGCGCCTCGCGCAGGCCGTCTCGAACCTCGTCGCCAACGCCCTCGAGCACGGTCCCGGGCGCATCGAGCTGGCGGCGCGCGGCGTCGGCCAGCGCCACGTGCGCATCGAGGTCGTCGACGAGGGCCCCGGGCTGCCGGCGTCCGTGTCGCAGCTGACGCGCCGCGCCCGTGGCGGACGCGGGCAGCGCGGACGCGGCCTCGCGATCGCGGCCGAGATCGCCGAGCGCCACGGAGGCCGGCTCGTCGCCGCTCCCGCGACGCGCGGGGCGCGGATCGGCATCGAGCTGCCGATCCTGCGGCGGGCGCCGTGAACGCCCGCCGTCGCGCCCTGCTGCTGGGCGGCCTGGCGCTCGTGCTCGGCGGTCTGGCGGCGTCGAGCGTCGCGGGCCGCGAGGCCGCCCTGTCGCGCCGCGTCGGCTCGCTCGTCGACGTCGTCGTCGCGCGCACGCGGATCGCCGCCGGCTCACCCGTGCGCGCCCGCGCCCTCGCGGTACGCCGCGTGCCACGGCGCTTCGCTCCGGTCGACGCGGTCGACGCGCCGAGCTCCGTCGTCGGGCTCAAGGCGACCGTCGAGATCGCCGCCGGGACGGACCTGACGGCCGCGCTCGTCGGCGACGGGCTCCCGCGGCCGGCCGGCCCGGCGATCCGCCGCGGCGAGCGGGTCGCGCAGGTCGTCGCGCTCGGCTCGCCGTCGCTCGTGACGCCGGGCAGCCGCGTCGACGTGCTCGTCACGCCGGAGCCGCGCTCCGACGAGAGCGGGCAGACGGTGCTCGCGCTCGAGGACGTCGAGGTGCTCGATGCCGCCTCCGTGGCGGCCGAGGACGCGCCCTCGGGCGGCGATCGCGGCCCCGCGGCCGGGGCCGGCGAGCACGTCGCGGCCTCGCTGCGCGTCTCGCTGCGCCAGGCCGTCTACCTCGCGGCAGCGCAGGACTTCGCGCGCGAGCTGCGGCTGCTGCCTCGCGCGGACGGTGATCGCGCGCACGGCCGCGCCGGGCTGCGGATGGGCGCGCTCGTGCCGTGACCGTCGGGCGCGATCAGGCCGGCGGGCCGCCTTCCCACGGCGAGCGATCGGATGCCGGCCGCAGCGGACGCTCGGCGAGCTGCAACGCGGCGTCGACCGGGTCGCCGCCGGCGTAGTGGACGCCGAGCTGCCGCGCGAGCTCGTCCGAGGCGCCGTTGCCCGCGACGACCGTGTGCGCGAGGGCTCCAAGCTCGGTGATCCCGTCAGCGTTGTTCGTGAGGTGCTCGCGGTCGCGGACCGCCAGCATCACGGCGCTGGGGAGGACCTCGGCGGCCACGGCGACGATGTCGTCGATCGGCGTGTCGGCCCCGAGGTAGGAGATCCGCCAGCCCTGGTCGGCGAGCAGCAGCCCGAAGCAGACGAGCCCGAGGGTGTGGCGCTCCCCCGCCGGGCACGCCAGCAGGGCGAGCGGGCCGCGGCCCGCCTCCCAGCCCTGGGCGAGCGACAGCAGCCGGCGCTCGATGAGGTGGCTCGCGAAGTGCTCGTGGCCGACCGCCAACTCCGCCCGCTCCCAGCGATCGCCGATCTCGACGAGGGTGGGCAGGACGACGTCGCGGATCGCGGCGAGGTGGCCGAACGAGAACGCGATGTCGAGCTGCTTGTCGAAGTCCGTCGCATCGAACGCGCGGGCCGCGGTCATGAGCGCGGCGACGAGCTCGCCGGGACGCGTGGACGGGATCTCGCGGGCCGCCGATTCGGCGAGCGCGAGCGCGGCGGCCTGCGCGGGGGCGATGCCCTCGGCCATGTGCCGCTGCATCGCGTGGATGCGTCGCTCGTCGGCTGTCGAGTAGAGGCGAAAGCCGCCCGAGCTGCGCTGCGGTTCGAGTAGGCCGTAGCGACGCTCCCACGCCCGCAGGGTCGCCTCGGGCACGTCGACGAGCGCCGAGAACTCCTTGATCCGCCAGCATGAGTCCGTGTCCACGCGCCGCAGTATTCCAGGTTTTGGGCAAAGCTGGACAAACTCTTGACAAACCTCGTACAGTTGCTCGTATGCAACAGACTCCGATCGCCGCCGGCCACGGCTACGACGCGACCCAGACCACGGATCGCGCGCTCATGGCACACATCGCGGCGGGCGACGAGCACGCCTTCGACGAGCTCTACCGCCGCCACGGCAAGCACGCGCTGCTGCAGGCGCGCAAGCTCTGCGCGAGTCGCGAGCTCGCCGAGGACGTCGCCCAGGAGACGTTCCTGTCGCTGTGGCGCAGCGCGCACCGCTACCGCCCGGCGCTCGGCAGCGTGCCCGTGTGGCTGTCGAGCATGGTCCGCAACCGCGCGATCGACGCCTGGCGCCGCTCCGCGGTGCGCCCTGTCGAGGTGACCTCAGACGACCACGGTCCCGACCAGCTGCACACGGCGATCGGCTCGGAGACACCGGCGCCGGAGCGCGCCGTCGTGCTCGCGCTGCTCGGCGAGCTTCCCGCCGCGCAGCGTGAGTCGGTCTTCCTGGCGTATTTCGCCGGCATGACGCACCAGGAGATCGCCGACTGGTCCGACGTGCCACTCGGGACGATCAAGAGCCGCATCCGGCTCGGCCTCGAGAAGCTGCGCTCCGGGCTCGAGGAGCAGGCCGTCGCGCCGTCGACGTCGCGCCAGAGCGAGGGTTCAAGCGTGTCCGACCTCGACGACGTCCGCCGGCGCCGGGCCGGCGGCGCGCTCGCGCACGGCCGCATCGTGCCTGCCGCCTGAGCCTGGGTCCGGGCTCGCCGCAGGCTTTTCCGGCCCGAGGGGGCGAACTTCGGCGGCCCGCGCCCTATAGGGGGCATGGACCGCCTCGAACACGATGTCGCGCTCGACGAACTCGCCGGCTCGCTGCGCGACCGCCTGCTGGCCGAGGCCGCGAGCCGCCATTCCGGCGGCGACCTGCACGCGCGCATCCGGGAGCTCGTCGATCGCGAGGCGGGGCTGCTCGACGACGACGCCCGCGAGCGGCTCGCGACCCGCATCGCCGAGCGATCCTTCGGGCTCGGGCCGCTCGAGCCGCTACTCGGCGACCCGACGGTCGACGAGGTCATGGTCAACGGCCCCGGCCAGGTGTGGGTCGAGCGCGACGGGCACATCGAGCCGACGGGGGCCCGCTTCGCCGGCGAGTCGGATCTGCGCCACGCGATCGAGCGCATCCTCGCCCCGCTCGGCCGGCGCGTCGACGAGGCCGAGCCGCTCTGCGACGCGCGATTGCCCGACGGCTCGCGGGTCAATGTCGTCGTCGCGCCGCTCGCGCTCGACGGCTCCGTGCTGACGATCCGCCGCTTTCGCCCGCGCGGCTTCGGGCCGGACGACCTCGTCGCCAACGGCACGTGGGCGTCGCCGCTGCACGACCTGCTGCGCAGCGTCGTGCGGGCGCGCTGCAACGTGCTGATCAGCGGCGGCACGGGCTCCGGCAAGACGACGACCCTGAACGCGCTGACGGAGTTCATCGACGAGCGCGAGCGGATCGTCACCGTCGAGGACGCGGCGGAGCTGCGGCTGCGCCATCCGCACGTCGTCCGGCTGGAGGCGCGGCCGGCGTCGCTCGAGGGCCGCGGCGAGGTGACGGTCCGGCGCCTCGTCCGTAACGCCCTGCGCATGCGCCCCGACCGGATCGTCGTCGGCGAGGTGCGCGGCGCCGAGGCGCTGGACATGCTCAGCGCGATGTCCAGCGGCCACGACGGGTCGCTGTCGACCGTTCATGCCGGGTCGCCCGAGGAGGCGTTGCGGCGCGTCGAGACGCTTGCCCTGATGGCCGGGCTCGGGCTCCCGCACGAGGCGATCCGCGAGCAGGTCGCCGGTGCGCTGGATCTCGTCGTCCACCAGGCGCGGATGCCCGACGGGACGCGCAAGGTCGTCGCCGTCAGCGAGGTCGTGCGCGTCGCCGGCGGAGCGGGAACGCGCGAGCTGTACTCGCTGCGCGGCGGCCGTCCCGCGTGGCGTGCGCCGCTCGGCGGCGAGCTGGCGGAGCGCCTGGCGCGCGTCGCGTGAGCTCGCCGCGCCGCGATCCGGGCGGGGTCTGCCAGCGCTGCCCGGCGCCCGGCGGCCCGTGTTCGATGACGACCGCGAGCGGCGTGGCGAGGTGAGCGCGGCCGCCCTGCTGGCCGGACTCGCGGGCATCTGCGCCGTGCTGGCGGCCTGGGAGCTCATCGCCGCCGCCGAGCAGGAGCGCGTCGTGCGCGCCGCGGGCCGCTGGCTTTCGCCGGCGCTCGACATCGTGCGTTCCGGGCGCGAGCCGACGAGCCCCGAGCGGCGCCGGCTCGTCGTCGTCGCGGCGCTCTCGCTGGCCGCCGGCGGATGGCTGATCGCGGGCCCGATCGCCGGCCTCGCGCTTGGCTGCGGCGCGCCGTGGATCGCTCGGGCGGTTCTGCGCTCGCGCGGTCGCCGTCGCCGCGACGCGATCGCCGCCGAGGCGCCGGCGATCGCCCGTGCCGTCGGCGACGCGCTCGCCGGCGGGCACTCCGTCCGGGGCGCGATCGCCGCCGCCGCGCGCGGCGGCGGGGTGCGCGGACCGGCCGGCGAGGAGCTGCGGGCCTCCGCCGCTGCGCTCGAGCTCGGCGAGCGCACCGATGACGTCCTGCGCGCGTTCGCACGCCGCGCCGGCCAAGGCCCGTGCGATACGCTGGCCGCCGCGATCCTGTTGCAGCGCGACGCCGGTGGCGACCTCGCGGGGCTGCTGCGCTCGCTCGCCGTCGCGCTCGAGGCGCGCGGGCGCGTCGTCGCCGAGGCGCGGTCGTCGACGGCGCAGGCGCGCTTCACCGCGTTCATCGTCACGGGGCTGCCGATCGCCGGCGTCGCGCTCGGCGAGCTCGCCAAGCCGGGGTTCCTGCTGACGCTCGTGCGCTCGCCCGTGACCGCGATCATGATCGGCGCCGCGTTTGCGCTGCAGGTCGTGGCGCTCGTGCTCGTGCGGCGGATCGCGCGCGTGGGGACGCCGCGATGACGGTCGCGCCGGTGCCCGCACGGCGGCTCGTCGGCGTCGGGGCGCGGCGATGACGCCCGCGGTGCTGCTCGGCGGGCTCGCCGGGCTGTGCGCGGCGGCGGCGATCACCGAGCTGCTCGGCGCGCCGCGTCCCGTCGGTCGTGTCCGTCCGGCGGCCGGCCCGCGCGGCGGTCACCTCGGCGTGATGACCGTCCTACTCGCGCGGATCGCCAGCCGGATCGGGGTCCGTCCGCCACCCGCCGACCTCGAGGCGCGGATCGCGGCCGCGGGCTCGCCGCTCGGGCTCACGCCCTCGGACGTCATGGCGCTGAAGGCGGCCGGCGCGCTCGTCGGCGCGCTCTGCGCGCTCGCCTTCGTCGGCGCGCTGCCCGGAAGGCTGCTGCTCGCCGCGCTGCTGTGCGCGCCCGCCGCGGGCTTTTTCGCGCCCGACCTCGCGCTGTCGCGCCGGGCGCGGGAGCGCGCCGGGCGGATGCGCCACGAGATCGCCGACGTGCTCGACCTGCTGCGCGTCGCCGTCCAGGCGGGGCTGGGGGTGGGTCGCGCGCTGTCGGAGGTGGGCCGGCGTTGCAACGGGCTGATCGCGACCGAGATCGGGGCGACCGCCGCGCGGCTGGAGCTCGGCGCGACCCGCGACGAGGCGCTGGCCGTGCTGCTCGCCCGCTGCCCGGTCGACGGTATCGCCCGCTTCGCCGACGCGGTCGCCCGCGCCGACCGCCACGGTGCGCCGCTGGCGCCGGCGCTCGAGGCGATCGTCGCCGAGGCCCGCGCCGAGCAGGCCCGCCTGCTGCGCGACGAGGCCGCGCGCGCGGCGCCGAAGATCCAGCTCGTCGTCGCGCTCGTGCTCGTGCCGGCGGTGATGCTGCTCGTGGGCGCGGTGCTCATGCAGTCGCTCGGCTGATGTAGCCCCATCTGGAGGCCGCCCGGCGCTGCCGTCCGCACCCTGTCTGATCTAGCCGAATCCGGGCCGCAGCGGCGCTGGCGTCCTGCCGCGCCCACGGTCCGCGTCCGGCTGGCGCCGGGGCTCGGTCGACCGCCGATGCGTCCAGAGCACCTCGCGCCGTCCCGCGCGGATGCCGAAGAGACGTGCAGTGCGCCTCCTGCTCTCCCTGGCCTGCGCCGCCTGCTTGCTCGTCGGCGTGCCGGCGTCCGCTTCCGCCACGCACACGGGTGATGTGGACTGCGCGGACTTCGCCACCCAGGCCGCCGCGCAGGCCCACCTCCTGGCCCATCCCGGCGACCCCGACGGCCTCGACGGCGACAGCGACGGTACCGCCTGCGAGGCGCTGCCCTGTCCGTGCGCCGGCTCCGTTCCGTCGCCTGCCACCGCGCACCCGCCGCCGCCACCACCGCCGCCGGCGCCCGTCGCGGCGGCGCACAGCGTGCACGCGCGCGTCACCCGGGTCATCGACGGCGACACGCTCAAGGTCCGGCTCGCCGGCGGCCAGACGATCACGGTGCGCCTGATCGGCATCGACACGCCCGAGACGCGCAAGCCCGGAACCCCCGTCGAGTGCGGGGGCCCGGACGCGACCGCCCGCATGAAGAAGCTCGCGCTGCGCAGGGGCGTCGGCCGGACCGTCACGCTGACGACCGATCCGACGCAGGACAGCCTCGACCGCTACGGCCGGGTGCTCGCCTATGTCAAGACCGGCGGAGCCGACCTCGGCCGCTCGATGATCGCATCGGGATGGGCCATGACCTACGTCTTCGAGCGGGACTTCGGTCGCGTCAGCACCTACCGCAGAGCGCAGGCATCGGCGAAGGGCAAGCCCGGCCGCGGCGTCTGGCGCAAGTGCGGCGGCAACTTCCACCGCCCACGCTGAGGCAGCCGATCAGACCGGGGCCCGCTCTATGGTCCCGATCATGTTGCGTCCTGCAAGCTGGATCAGGCCGGCGGGTGCGAGTCCCGTCCCGGTAGGCGCCGGAGCGCCGGGTAGCAGACCCCGGTCTCGGGGAGAGATCCTCGTGGCTGAGCGGGGTGTCGAGAGCCTCTTTGGAGGGA
>JBBSNY010000039.1:0-35792 GCA_038260305.1 Solirubrobacterales bacterium | reverse complement strand
CCCGACTGGCCCGGCGCCGACAGCCCGGCGCTGTTTCTCAACCAGCGCGGCGCACGGCTCTCCGCGCGCGGAGCCCACGACATCATCACCGCCATCGCCCACGACGCCGGCCTGGATGACGACACGACCACGCACGTCCTCAGGCACACCTTCGCGACCCGCCTGGTCCGCGGCGGCACCGACCTCGTGATCGCCGCCGAGCTGCTCGGCCACGCCCGCCTGGAAACGACGCGCGTATACACCCGTCCCACCGACGAAGACCGCGCCAACGCGCTCAACCTCCTCGACGTCGATGAGTAGCCCCGCCCGCTGCGATCAGCGGACCACGGGCTCTATTTCCGGTTTCCGGCTTACCTTGGCTGTACCCCCCGATGGGCTCGTAGCGGCCCCCGGGCAGGCGTTTGCCTGAGCGACTGCCAGCTGCGGGCCGCGCGCACAACGCGCGAGACGGAGCGAGCTGGGGCGCCGTCTAGAGCATCAGTCGGTCCCACACAGCCAGCGGTGTGCTGTGCAACGCGTTGGCTGCGACCCAGCGTCGCGTGGATTCATCGGCGTTGGCGAGGGTGAGCGCGAGGTTCACGCCTTCCTCGATTGAGCTCGTGCAGGCGTTTGCGCCCGACGCCGCGGGCGAGCAGCAGGATCTCAAAGAGCGCTCGGTCGCAGAGCTCGGTGGGCTGATCGCGCATCACGTCGGCGATCGTCAGCTCACCGCTAGCCAGTGCGCGGCGTAGATGCTTCTTGGCCTGGCGGACCTGCGTGCTGCGCTCGGCGAGCGCTGTGGCGGTGAGCATCGTTGACCTCCCGTTCGTTTAGGCGCCCGGAGCTTGTGGCGGGGCTGTGGCTGGTTCACGACGGGTCCGCCGTGTGGTCGTCATCGAGGATCACGACGCACTTGGCGTCGTGCAGGTCATCAGCAGCCTTCGCGTTGTCGACGACGCCGGTCTGACCGCTCGCCAGCGTCACGCGGTCGCCGGGTCGCGGTAGCGGCGTCGAGGCGATCCGCGCGAAGACGCTCTTGCGAGTGCTCATCGGCGGGCCGGGGGTGTCTGGCCTGGCAGCAGCAGCTCATAGAGGCGAGCACGCAACTGCACGAATGCGGGGCCGCGTGTGTCGAGGTGCCACAGCGCGCCGGCGAGGTCGTATGCGGTGTGGCCGTGGCGTTTGCAGCCGAAGCAGTACCAGCCGTCGGCGGGGTCCTCATAGACGTGAAAGCTTGGGGTGCGATCCTCGTGAAACGGGCAGCTGATCTTGCGCGAGCGGCCAACAGCCTGCCCTGTCAGAACGGTGACGTAGTGCGCCGGGTCGACCGCGCGGACCGGATCCTGCCCGGGCCGCGGTGGTGTCGACGTCGTCGTCGAGGTTGTCGCAGCGGCCGGCGAGGGGTCCTCGGCGATCCCGGTGAGGATCACGGCCGCGGTGCTCAGGCTCGTTTCTAGGCGCTCGACGAGCACGGGCGTGGGCGGTGAGGTCTTGAACGAGTAGGTCCCTGGTGGGCGCAGGATCGTCGCGGCGTTCGTGACCGCGCCGCGGTCGGCGCCGAGCTGCGCGGCGAGCCGCCGGTTGGCGGCTTCGGCCTCCAGGATGCTCACGGGCTCCTTGAGAGGCCAGTAGGCGTGGAAGTGCCCGGCGCTGCCGGACGCGATCAGGATCGCGGCGCGGACGGGCAGCTGCTCGAGCTCGTGGAAGCTGTCGACGTCGTCGAGGTCGGCCCACAGCGTCCAGACGTCGCTGATCGCGGTCTTGCCGCCGTAGCGGCTGCGGCGTGCTGCGACGCCGACGTAGACGTCGGTACTGATGCCGAGACGCACGATCATGCGCGCCGCGGCGTACGTGTCGTCGCGCGCGAAGAACGCGCTGCGCATCACGGCGCGGTGGCGGTAGCGCACCTCGATCAATGCGCCAGCGGTGGCGCGGCCGTGCAGCGCGTGCAGGTAGCGCTGCACGTCCTGGGTCTCGCGTGCCTGCCGTGGGCCGGTGGCGTGGATGGTGCGCATCGTCAGCGCCCCGTCTCGAGGTAGCGCAAAAGGCGTTGGAAGCGCTCCTCGTCCTCGTCCTCGGGACACCAGTCGTCCGGGACGTAGGGGTGCTCGCGTCGGAGGTTGGCGTCGAGGACCATCTCGAGGTACGCGCTGCGCGAGTGGTTGTGGCGCTGGCGGTCGAGCTCAGCGATGAGCTCGCGGGCGATCGTGACGCTGATCGTGTCGCGGAGCTCGGCGGGGTCAATGTCGCGGACGCTTCGCTGGTCGGTGCGGTTCGTGGCTGGCATCTCGGTCTCCGTTCATGTCGGGAGCCCCTTGGGGGGGCGGCCCGCCTGCTGGCGGGCCGCCCCGGGGCCAGTTAGGCCGCTGCCTTCGCGCGGCTCTTGCTCGCCGTGGCCGGTGCGCTGTCGGGCGCCGGGGGCTCCTCGCTGGCCTGCGCCTCCGTGGCGGGCTGCGTGGTGGCGGGGCGCGGGATCGGGATCACGCTGTCGGCGGTGATGTCGACGGCCTGGCGCTTGTCGCCGCTGTCGGTCTCCCACTCGCGCCAGCGCAGGCGGCCGGCGACGACGACCTTCTCGCCCTTGCTGACGTTCTTGGCGATCCACTCGCCCATGCCCGACCAGATCGTGACGTCGAAGTAGGCGGCGCGGTCTGCCCACTCGCCGGCGGCGTCCTTGAAGCGCTCGTTGTGCGCGATCCGGATGCTGCAGACGGCCTGGCCCGAGGGGAGGTTGCGAAGCTCGGGGTCGCGGGTGAGTGAGCCGCTGACGGTCACGTGGTTGATGTCGAATCCGCTCATGCTGATCTGCCTCCTGCTGGTTGTTGATCGTGTTCGTCCGGTGTGGACGTGTTCTGTTGTGGGGCGTGCGCGCGAGGGGTCTGCAAAGGCCGCGAAGCGGCCGGCAATTCCAATGGACTCTGTGTTGCGCGCCCTCCGGGCGCGATCGGGAATTGCTTGCGGACTCCTCGCACGTGCGCTTCGCTGCGGAGCACATCCATCACGGGACGGACGCGCTCGACACCCCGCCGAGGCCGCTCAGCCTGTGCGGTGCACCTCAACGCGGTGACGGCCAAGCGGACGCTCTCGTCCGCGGTCCTGGGCGACGACGTCACTCCCCCTGGCCAGCTCGTCGCAGTAGCCCGATCGCGCGCCACGCGCTTGCCGGTGCCGCGCGGGTGGGCAGACCGCGCGGCGGTGCTCGAGCACGATCCGGCGGGCCGCGTGCGTGGACCGGCGACGTCGGCGACGCGACGTTGGGCGTCGTCGCTGGCCGCCTGCGCTGGCGCGAGTGCGAACGCACCCGGCGACGGGCGCCAGGCCGTCGACATCGCCGCCGGCGTGTGGGCGCGGTCGCGTGTCATCCGTAGCCGCCAGCGACTGCGAGCGTGATGAGCGCGGTCGTTACTACGAGCAGCGTTTCGCGGCGATCACCGGTGCGTCGGATGACGCGCAACGAGATCCGCCGCGGCGAGAACGGCCAGAACGGCTGGATGCCCTCTGGCGTGAGCACGTCGGCGAGCAGGTGCGATGCGCAACCGATCGTGACGGCGGCACTGACAAGCCCGGCTGGTGGCGTCGTCGACGCCGCCACCACAACCAGCAGCGCCGCGAGCAACGCGGCGCGGATCCCGTGCAGGCGTAGCAGGCACGCCACGCTCAGAGACGCGGCGATGTACGCGATCACGAGCGCGGCGAGCTGCCCAACCGTCAGCGACCAGCGCGCACTGACATGCACGAGCTCGCCCTGTCCGAGCGTGACGATGCTGAGTGCCCCAACCGTTGCGCAGAAGAGCAGCGAATGCGTCCCATGGCGATGGCCACCGAACATCCGGCCGATCAGCCGTGCCGCGGTTCGCGTCACGGGTCCGAGCGCGTTAGCGAGTCGGGAGGTGGGTGTGTCCATGTCGCATAGCAGCGCGGCGCCGGCGGCTACGACGGCGCCGCACGCGCGCTCGCGCGTGTCCAGCGTGCTGCCCGTCAGCGGCCCGGCGAGGGTCTGCAACGCGAGCCATGAGCTCGTGCCGACGACCATGTGCGATCGCCACATCACGACGTCGGCTCCCCGCTGACGCCGGCGTCTTCGGCGGGCGCGCTGACCGCGACGAGGATCGCCGTGCTGACCGTGGGTTGACGCTTGAGCGTCAAGAGCGTGCAGCGTGGCTCAGACATCGTCGCTGCTCCCGAGGCTCTCGGATGCGGCTGGCGGCGCGATCGTGCCGCCGCGCGGGCGCGGTGGCGGGGCGGGCGTCACAGCCGCCACGTCCGCGCTAGGCCTGGAGTCTGCGAGCGGTGCGGGCGCCGGGGCGGCTGTGCGTGCTGTGCGTGCGGTCTTGGCGCGCGGTGGCCGCGGGAGCTCCTTGGCGGCATGGACCTCGATCTCGCAGGAGGTCTGTTCGCCGGTGCCGAGGCGCAGCAGCCGCTTCGCTGTGTGCAGCTTGGCCTCGAGGACGCGGCAAAGAGCGGGCGGCGGGCCTAGCGTGGTGTGGATGACGGCCTCGCCGATGCGCAGTTCGGCGAAGGTGTCGGAGCTGACGCGAAATTCGCGGACGCGGCGGCGGCTGCCCGCGCCGGTCGCGGCGTATGCGCTGGTCTGGTCGGTGGATTGCCAGAGCGCCGTGGTCCCCATCAGCTTGGCGAGCCAGTCGCGGGACTCCGGTGCGGTCTGGCGGTGGATGACGAAGCCGGCGAAGTTGTCAGCCATCGACGCCAGCAGCCCGGTCGTCCCGGTCAACGCCTCGATGTCCGCGACGGACTGCGTGATGACGAGGACCTGGCCTTCGTGGGTGCGGCCGCGCTGCAGCAGCGCGAGCGCCTGCTGGGAGGCGGTCGCGATCACGGCGCCGAACTCGTCAAGCACGCACGTCCACGGCGCTGGGCCATCGGCCTGTGCTTCGACCGCGCTTGCGTGGATGTCGTTGAGGATGACCGCGGTGACGGTCTTGGCTTCGTCGGGCATCTGGTCGACGTGCGTGCGCCACAGCACGACCGCGCGCTGACGGATCGCGTCGGCGAGGCTGACACCAACCAGCTGCCCGCCGCCGTCGCTGTCGGCGTCTGCGGGTGTCTGGCGGGGTGTGAAGACGTGGCGCCACGCTTCGCCGATGACGAGGTCCAGGCGGACGAGTCCGCCGCCGAGGGCCTTCTCGCCCTCCTTGCTCTCCACGAAGCGTGCCTGGTGACCGACGCGTCGCCAGAGGTCGGGATGCTTGTCCTTGTGGCGCTTGGCGAGGGCGATGATGCGGTCGAACTCGCTGAGCTGCGAAGCCTCGACGAGCAGCGGGAAGGAGGGTGGCCAGTAGCCGCCGACGTGCAGGACTGATGCGACGATCCCGACGTGCTTTCTGAGGGTGTCGGCGTAGTAGGGCTCGTTGGTCTCGATGCCGGCGAGGACGCGGGCGACGACTTCGGCCGGCCGGTCGCCCCACAGGGGTTGCCAGTGATCGGACTCTGGGTTGCGAGGGTCAAGCTCGATGAACGGAACGCCGGCGAACGCGGCGAGCCGGCGTAGGAAGACGGCGACGTTCGGGTCGCCCTTCTGGTCGACGAAGAACAAGGCGGCGTGGTCCTTCAGGACGCGGCCGGCTGCGGCGCGCAGCGCCGTCGTTGTCTTGCCGCTGCCGGTCGCGCCGGCGAAGAAGAGGTGTCGGCCCGAGCGCCGCGGCAGCCGTGGCCCATCCTGGTCTGCGGTCAGCGGGACGAACGTCTCGCTGGTAGGCCAGGCGCGTTCGCGGACGATCTGACCCTGCGTTGCGATCCGCACCGTCTCGCCTGTGTCGCGCGTGACGGCGGACTGCCAGATCCAGCGGCGCGCGCGTTCGTGGTTACGAAGCTCCTCGCCGGCGCCGAGGTCAGACAGGCGCCAGCGGCGGCCGAGCGCGCTGGCTGCGATCGTGAGGCTCGTCAGCGGCACGAGCACGAGCAGCAGCACCGTGGCCTGCGTCACGGTCACGATGACGTCGAGCGCGAGCGTGAGGGCGGTCGCGAGGTAGGCGTTGCGGATCGAGAGCATCGTGCGCCGGCGCAGCCACCAGGCGAACGTGACACCGGCGCCGGCGGCGAGGATCGCGGCGGCGACGTAGTACGGGCCGTCGTGTAGGACGCCGACCATCAGCCGACCGCCTGTGTCGCGGCGGCGCAGCGATGCTTGAGCGCGGCGTCGCGGGTTTGCTGTTTGACGGTCTCCAGGCTGCGGAAGCTCAGGGCCGGAGCACCGAGGTCGACGTCGAGCGCCGCCGCGTCGACGAGCGCTGTGATGTCGTCGCGGCCCGTGATGTAGATGACGCCGGCGAGCACCGGGTCGGCTGGGTCGCAGAGCTCGGCGTACATGCCGAGGATCCCCGTGAGGCGGGCGCGCAGCTTGGGTTGCAGCTCGACCTCGATCGCGACCGGGCCCGCGTCGATCTGGACGGCGAGGTCGGGGCGGTGCGTGACGTTCACGTTGCCGCGGCGGTCCTTGTAGCGCACCTCATAGCGCCAGCAGTCGTCCTGGAGGATCTCGCGCTCGCTCCACCAGACGCGGCCGCGGACCTCAAGCCAAGCGCTGACCCACGCGCAGGCGCTCATGTGCGCCCACGTCGTCGGCGCCACGGAGCGCAGGGCGTGTCGAGCAGGTAAGCCGGCCTCGACGGCGCCCTTGCGCGTGAGCACGATCAGCGATCCGTCGCCGCGACGCATCGGCGTGCGCACGACGAGGTCCGCGTCTTGCAGACGCAGGATGTGATCGTTGGCCGTGCGCTTGCTGCAGCCCATCACGAGCTGCAGCGCCTCACGTGGCGCCGCGCCGACGCGAGCAAGCCATGCGAGCGCGTGCAGCGACTGGCGCCCGGGCCCGAGCGAGTCCGCGAACGTCATCGCCGCGCACCCGGCCGGCGGCCGTCAGAGAACGCGAAGCGTTCGTCGATCGCGAAGGCGATCACCCGACGCCGGCGGGCGCCGCCTCGCGTACCCAGCACCCGATCGCTGAGCTGCACCCTGACCCCTGTGCGTACCTCGTCGCTGCCACAGAACGCGACGCGTTCCTCGATCGCGTATGCGATCACACGACGCCTACAGGCGTCCTCTCCAAGACGAAGCCCCCTGTTTCGGGCTTCGTCTTGGTTGTTGTTGTTGTTGTTTTTTTCTTCTTTCTGATTCTTCTTCTGATCACCATCTCTGACAGAACCTGCTACTACCGGCCCCGGATCCCCCCTGCTGATGCCCAGCCACCCCCAAGGCCTGCTTGACCACCCCAACTCATCACAACGTGGAGGGGGGGTGGTCAAGCAGGCCGCCGGGGAATTTGGCGTGCATTTGCAGGGGGGATCCGGGGCCGGGCCCGCCCCCCCCGGGGGGGGGGGGGGGGGTCACCCCCCGCCCGCGGGGTATTGGGGCGGGATTGGCCGGGGGGCCCCCGGGGCCGGCCCCTCCCCGAAGGGGAGGGGTTTGGGGAGGGGTTTGGGGAGGGGCTGCGAGCACGCGGCTTCGCGTCGGATCGTGCTCATCGCGATGCCCGATCGCCGTCGCGGCCCGCGGTCTTGGGCACGGGCTTGTGGGCGCACGCGCCGACGCGGCGCAGGGCGCGTAGCTGCCGTCGCCCCGAGCTCGGCGAGCTGCTCGAGCTCGAGCGGCGCGCTTGCTTGGCGATGTCGCCGAGCGCGCGGGTTTCGCAGTGCACGACGCGGCCTACGCCGCTGACGTCAAGGCCGTGACGGCCGGCGACGACGAGCCCGGTTGTGAGGACGGCGCCGATCATCGCGACACCGATCAGGCGGCGCAGCGCGCGCGTGACAAGCCACGTCAGGAGCACGGCGATGAGCGTCCTCTTGGTCGTCTTCTCCAACCCCTGGTCAGCCCTTGTGCGGCACGGCGTAGGTCTCCACGAGCGCCGCGAGAACCGTCAACGCGAGCGTCAGAGCGGCGTAGGCTGCGACACTGCGCGGCGGCTGGTGAGCCGTGCTCATCGCGCGGCGTGAGAACCACGCCGCGGCCGCCACGGTGAGCGCTGCGTCCTCCAAGGGAAGGTGCGGTAGGTAAGCGAGCAACGCGACCGGATGGCGTCCGAGCGCGACCCCGATCAGGGCGGCGTTGGCAATCACGATCGCCGCGACAACGAGGTCGCCGAGGCACCGCGTCACGCGGCTGGTATGCCAGCGCCCGGCGCTGAGCAGCAGCGGCGCGAGGAGCGTCTGTGCGTTGGTGACGGCGATCGCGACGGCCTCCCCGGGCGTTCCGCGGAGGGTCGGTCGCGGCGCACGAGCGGGCCCGAGCTCGGGCACGAGCATGCTCGCGATCGCGCCCAGCAGCGTGACCGCGACGATCCCGACAGCGACGCTGGTGGCGGGGTGCTCGGTCGCGGCTCGCGCGATCGTCGACGGCCGCGTCGACGAGGACCTCACGGTCGCAGGCAGGACAGGAGGAGAGGTGTTGTTCACGGCTGGATCGCGAAGGTCGACACGAGCCAGCGGCCGTGCTCGCGCACGAGCGTGACGTGGGCGATCTCATAGGCGGCGCGATCACGCGCGCGGCCGCTGCCGGTGACGACCGTCTTGTAGGCGACGACGACGCGATGGCTCTCATCAGGTCCGTCGGTGCCGAGCAGTGACGCGCGGCTGCTCGCGCCAGCGGCGTTCAGCAGGCGGGCTACAGCGGTGGGTGATTGCCCGTCAGGGGTGGCGAGCTGCGCCCGGGCGAGGCCGGTCGAGGCCGCGGCGAGCAGACCCTTCTGCGCGACGTAGGTGTCCGGTGACCACGTCGCTTGCGTCAGCGTGAAATTGACGGCGGCTCGCACGAGCTCATCGCGCAGCCGCGACGGTGCAGCGCGCAGACCGGAGGGCGGCGCAGCAACCGTCGGCTGGGAGCTGGGATCGCTTGGGTTGCTGATGCCGCAGCCCGTGAGCGCGGCGGTGGCCGCGACGGTCGCGAAGACGCGCACGGCGATCACTGCCGTGCCCCATGTGCGGCTGGTGGGATGAGGGCCTTGACGCCGAAGTGGACGTGGTCGTAGTGATCGGCGGCGCGGTAGATGAGCTGCATGCGGTAGCCGTTTGAGGTGTGGTTGACCAGGCCGGCGCCCTGCCACGGGATCTCAAACGCGGATGCGATGGCTGCCGCGAGAGCGTCCATCTCGGGTGTCGGTAGCCCGCCGTTTGAGATGTCGGCTGCCCATGCGTGCTCAGGTGGTCCCTTGTGATCAGACGGGTAGCCGGCGGCCGTCAGCTCGCTGTGTGCGGCATTGGCGGCGCGCACGCTGTCGGGGCTGATCGCGGGGAAGCCGTGGTCGTGGGCGTACGCGACGACGCGGTTGACGATCTGCTCCGGTGTGCCGGTGAGCTGTCCCAGCGAGCCGGGCGCGGTCGCGGCGCCGCAGCTGCCCGCGCTGAGCGCGCTGTTCGCGCCGAGCTCGTCGGCGATCAGCCGTGCGCGTGTCTCATAGCCGGCTGGCGTCGCGGGGTGCACGTCATCGGCGAGGTCGACGCGGCCCGCGGCGACGGTGGCGGCCCAGTCGACGAGCTTGAGGTTGTCGTGACGTGCGACCTCACGCTCAAGGACGTCATTCAGGTCGCCCGCGGTGCTGCCATCCAGGGCGGGGCGCGAGATGTTCACCCAGAGCACGCGGGCGCTGGCGTGCCTTGCGATCGCGAGGATCGACCGAACGTTCGCGCGGAACGTGGCGACGTTCGTGTCGTTGGTGCCCAGCTGCACGACAAGCGTCGCGGGGACGTCGCTGACGCGCCGCAGCGAGGCGAGGCCCTGCGTGCTGGTGCGGTTGCGGGCCGCGAGCGTCCGCACGGTGCGCCCGGTGAGCTTGGCCGCAAGCGCCGGGCCGCTGCCGACGGCGAGCGAGTCGCCGAGGTTCAGCACGGGCCCGCTGGACGTCGGCGAGCTCGGCGTGGCGTCAGTGAGCGGTGGTGGCGCGCCGCCGGGGCCCAGGTCGCCGGGTCCGGGCCCCAACGGCGACGTCGTTATCGCCGGTCCGCCGGGCCGGATCGGCGCCGCGGACACTTTCACCTGGTTGGCTGGCCCCCATTGGTAGGCGCGGGCGAGCGCTTGCTGCCACGTCTCTCCCTCTGCGATGAAGATGTAGAAGTCCAGCCGGCCGCTGCCGTGAAAGTCCCCGCCGGTGTCGGCGACGACGAACGGACCTGTCCAGCCGTAGGGGTTGGGCCAGATGTACGCCAGCGCCCCGTACTGATTCAGCCGCGGGTTAGACGCGATCAGGTACGCGCGCCTGGTGGCGTTGTTGACGCCGATCCCGCTCGCCGTCGACTCGCACGTCGCGGCGCAGTTCGTTGACGGCGCGTGCGGGTTGGGAAAGTACGCCGTCGGGCTGTAGGTGCCCGGCGTGATCCGCGTGCCGCCCACGCCCCTGGTCGCGCGCGCCGTGGTGAGCTCGGCCGTGCTGACGCCAGTGCCGGCGACGCCGCCGAGCGAGCCTGGCCCGGTCCACGCGCCGGGGATAGCGGCGGTCGGGGCGCAGTCAGCGTTCTGCTGCGCGCCACCGAACAGCACGACGACGATCAGTGCCGGCAGCACGAGCAGCATGACGGCAAGCGCCGCGACGACCTTCAGGACGGCGCCGCTGCGCTTGGGCGGCTGCGGCGGCGGCGTGACGTCTGGGATCCGGACGCGATCGAGGACCGCGGCGCCGGCGGCGCGCGCCGCGGCGGCTGCAACGGGCGCAGCCATCGCTCAGCCAGCCTCACGGTCGCGGTAGGAGCGCTGCCAATCCGCGGTGCACAGCAGCCGCAGCGCCTTCCACGGATCGCCGCCGGCGTCTGAGAGTGCGGCGTAGCGGACGGGCTGATCGTTCTTGGGATGGTCTGAGCAGATCCAGTAGGCGAGTGAGCCGAGGATGCTGCGCACCTGCCCGCGACCCCTGAGGGACTGTAGGTAGACGGTGCTGTAGAGGCCGGCGCGGGTTTGCAGCTTGGTGATCGCGTCGATGTCGGTGTCGGTGAGCCCGAACGGGTCACGGCCGAACTCGAGGTCACGCCGGTTGTTGCGAAAGAAGAGCCGGATGCTCGAGTTCTCCATGAGCGCGCGGCCCTGCTCGTTGTCGCCGTCCTTGCACAGCTGCGTGACCCACAGCATCCACAGCTGCCAGTGGCGTGAGCGGCGCGCGTACTCGTTCAACCACGCTCCGGACGCGGCGCTGGCGGTGAGCTTCCAGCCTTCCTCGATGACGAGGAACGGGCGGCCGGCCCAGGCGCCGCTGTCGGCGAGCTCGCCGCGTACGTACTGGCTGCGCGTCTTGTGGATCGCGTGCTCGATGTGATCGACGATCGTCAAGATCAACGCCGGGATCAGCCGGTCCGGAGCGCCGGCGATGTCAAACAGCGTCAGCGGTGGATCGGGCGCGATCGTCGTCTGCAGGTCGGCGATGTGCGCGAGCGGGCCGCCCTCGGTGTACGGGGTGAGGCGGGCGATCAGGGAGTGCAGCGTCGCGGCGACGTTGCCATGGCTGCTTGCGCGGTCGGCGAGCGCGGTGAGCTCGTCGACGAGCAGCGTTTCGCGGGGCCTCTCCCCGGTCTTGGCGCAGTGCGCGTAGACCGCGGCGATCGCCGTTGTGAGCGGGCCTTCCTCATCGGCGGTCAGCCGGCGTTCGCCGTCGGCGATGTTGCCGATCAGCAGGGCGTGAAAGGCGAGCAGGAACTCGAGCTTCGCGCCGGCCACCTCGGCGGGGTCGGCGACGTCCCAGGGGCTGATGACGTCCTTGGAACCGGTGCCGACATGCACCTTCGCCGAGCCGGGCACGAGGCTGAGCAGCGGGTCGTAGTGGCCCTGGACGCGCTCGCCACCATCACCGGTCGAGATGGTGGAGCGGTCAATGATGAAGCCGCGCATGCCCTGCGCGATCGCCGCGACCAGCAGGGAGTTGACCATCACGGTCTTGCCACCGCCGCCCTGGCCGATCAGGACCGTCAGGTAGGTCTGGAACTTCGGGTCGTACGGGTCGAGGCGCTCGAGGGTGCCGCCGGGGTCTGCGAAGCCGAGGATCAGGCCCTCCGGGCAGCCGCATGCGGCGGTGACCAGTGGTGAGCAGTGCGCGATGTTGCGCTGCGCGTACGCGCGCGTGGCGCGCAACGGGTCGACGCCGATCGGCAGTGTGCATGGCCAGCCCTGAACGTTGAGAAACGCGCCCCGCAGGACGCGCGCGTCGGTCAGCGACTGAAATGCGCGGGCGGTGGCCTTCATCCGCTCGCCGAACGCGACGTCGTCACCGTCCGGTTGGCGGAAGGAGACGTAGGTCGCGACGTTGTAGACGGTTGCCGCGACGGTGCTGCGCAGCTCACGGTCCAGCTGCTGGGCCTCGTCGACGGCGTCGTCCTCTTCGCTGCCGACGAGCTGGCCGCGACGCTCCTTGTAGCTCTTGGCGGCCCGTAGGCGCGCCCAGCGGCGGCGCTGGGAACTGCGGGTGCGGCTGCGATCGCCCACTTGGACATGCACCGCGACGGTGCACGGCAGCGGGACCTGCAACAGATGAGCGAGCCACCACGGCGAGGTTTCCTGCGGCACCGTGCCGAGATGCATCGTCTCCTCGAGCGTGCCGTCGGCATGCCTGACCCAGCGGCGGTCGCTGGCGTCCAAGCCGACCGGGTCGGGGCCGCTGATGACGGCGTCGACGATCGCCTGGCGGTGCGCGGCCGCGGTCTCGGGCGTGGTGGCCTGGACGATCTGTGCGACGTCGGCGAGCTCGTCGAAGTCCGGCAGTGAGCGAGCGGCGGGGTGCAGGCGCTCCCACAGCAGCGCAAGCGTTTCGACGGGCCCGGCGATGTGCGGGTCAATAGCCATCGCGACCAAGAGGCCGGCGATCTGCTCGGTGTAGTGCAGGCTGTCGCGCGCGGCTTGCTGATGTGCTTGCCAGCTCGTGCGATGCTCAGGGCGCGGCGGTGTGCACGTGTCGCGGAAGCGATCGCGAATCGAGAGCTCGGGGCGCCACGGCACGGCGACCCAGTAGCGCGCCTGCACGGCGGGCTGCTCACCGCTGGCGGCGGTCGTGACGGACTGGCGCTGGGCCTGCAGGAAGCGCCGCCGTGTACGCGCGAGATCCTCGCGGGGTGGTGTGGCGGCGAGGTCGTCGGCGATCGCGCGCTGTACGCGGGCGTGGTCTTCGGCGAGCGCGTCGTCGATCGGGATCGGGTCGATCTGCGCGTACAGCGAAAGGCCCTGGTGGTCGGGGATCGCGCCGAACAGCGCGGCCCATCCCTCTTCGATCGCTTCGATCTCGGTCGGGTCAGCGGTGATCGGGTTCGGAACGAACTCGCAGTCGATGACCCTGACGTAGGTGCCGTCGCGGGTGACGATCAGGCCGTCCGGTTCGATCGCCGCGATGTCGATCAGATCAGCGATCTGACCGGTCCGACGATCATGGCGACGCGCGGTCCTCGAGGACCGTGGCCGAGCAGCAGTGGTGGCGGTCATGCGAGCACCTCGAGGTCGGGATCATCAGCAGGCCACAGAGGCGCGTCGCCGGCCTCGTCGACATCGACGAGGGCGATCGGGACGGTGCGCAGCAGCACGCCGCCGCGCTGCTCGCGGCCCGGGCGGCCCGCCGGGGTGTAGTGCTTGGCGCCCAGCGTCCAGCGTGCGATCGCGGCGAGGTAGCGATCGAGGCCGAGCGCGTTTCCGGTCAACGGGAGGATCGCGACGGCGACCGTCGCCAGCAGCAGTAGGACGGCGGTAAACGTCCACTTCTGTGACAGCGGGGAGAAGCGAACCGCGGCGTACAGCAGGCCGCCGGCGCTGAGCGCGGCGAGCCATTGACGCCACGTCAGGAAGTAGTAGCGGGTGCCGTCGTCGAGGCGACGGAGCGTCGGCATCATGATCGCGGCCCCCGTTTGAAGGGTCGCCGGGCGGACCGTGTCGGCCTCGGCGCGCGACCGAACGCGTCACGCGCCGCGTCGTTGGGATCTTTCGACGGCCGGCCGGGCGCCCGCCTGCCGGCATCAGTTGGAACGGCGGGCGTCGGCGAGCCCGAGCGCGGCGCGCTCGTCGGCCGGGGTGCTCGCCGCGACGGCGCCGGCGCCGCAGTGCTGCTCGCGGAGGCCTCGTCGCCACCCCCTGTTCTGCCTTGCCGCGTAGCGGTGGTCGCGCCGACGGGGTGGCGGTTGCTCGGCGACTGCGGTGCGCCTGGGCCGCCCGAGGCCGGCGTAGTCGGCGTCTGCGGTGTCGGCGTCGACGGGCGGCTGCTCGAGGCGCCGTCAGCCGCGCCGCCGGCGCTCTTCCAGCCGCGTTGCGCGCCGCGTGCGGCACGCGTCGCGACGGCGCCGGCACGGGTGCTCGCGGCCCCGCGCGCCAGGCCGCTCTTGGCGGCACCGGCGGCGCCCTTGGACAGCAGTGCGCCGCCGGCGCCGAGCAGGCCGCCGCGGGCGAGCGTGCCGGCGCCAGCGCCGGCGCCGGCGAGGGCAGCTCCGGCGCGCCCGGCAGGTAGCAGTGCGCCGGCCGCGCCGCTCGCGGCGCCGCCGACCTTCGAGGCGAAGCCGCGTAGCGAAGCGACCGCGGCCGCCCCACCCCCGGCGCCCGCGCCACCGCCGCTGCCTGCGGCGCGACTGCCGGAGCCTGCGCCGCCACCGCCGAGCAGGCCGCGCACGCCGCCGGTGCGTGCAAGCGCGAGCAGGCCGGCGAGTTGCCCGGACGCGAGGCTGCCAAACGCCTTGGTGAGTTTGATGTTCAACCAGAAGCCGGCGATCGCGGCGAACGCGATCAGCAGACCGCCGAGGATCCGTCCGAGACCGCTGCCGGCACCGAGGACCTCACTGCCGCCGCTGGCGTCGTTGATGAGGACCGCGGCAATCGCGAAGATCGACGCCCACAGCACGGGGAGCACGAAGAGGCCGAGTGCCATCGTCAACCACGTCCGTGCGACAGCGTGCCCGCGGTCGGTCGCGACGAGGCCGAGCAGCAGCGGCCCGATCGCGAACACGAGCGCGCCGACGAGGATCAGCACGACTTTCACGAACAGCAGGGCGAGCAGCTGCACGGCGCCGACGCCCATGACGAGCAGGCCAACCAGCTGCAGGCCGCCGAGGGCGGCGCCGGCGATGAGGACCTCGAACATCTTCTGCACGCCGTTGGTGACGGCGGGGACGCCGAGGATCGCGTGCGTGATCTGGTTGGTCAGCGCGACGGCCTGCCCCCACAGCCACGTGTAGTTGAGCAGCGCGACACCGACGACGAGGACGCGAGTGATCGGTAGTGACGGCGGGTCACCCTGCCCGCTCCAAGCCCTCGAGGTGGCGTAGACGAGCGTGAGCGGCGCGATCGCGATGCCAAGCCAGGTGTACAGGCCGCGCATAGCGTTGACGCCGGCAAAGCCGTAGCTGTGTCCCCCGCCCGGGCCCGTGATGCGCGCGCCGTAGTTGGGGACCGTGACGAGCCACTGCATGATCTCAAGCCCCTTCTCAATCCAGGACCGTGGGATCAGGTCGCGGACGAGGCCCCCGATGAGGTTCAGGATGAAGTCGCCGGCAACGTTGACGGTCCAGTCCACGCCGCCGAGGACCGCGTGACCGATGTCGCCCAGCAGGCCGCCAAGGAAGGCGACCGGCAGCGCGACCGCGCCATGGCCGGCGGCCGAGGCCGGCGCGGCGCCGGCGAGCAGCACGCCGATCGTCAGCGCGCACAGCAGGACGCCTCGTCGAGCGCCGCGCAGCGATGTCAGCCAGTCACGCACGACGCTTACGCGAGGGCGCTGGGGATGACGACGAGGATGATGCCGATCCCAGCGATGACGCGAAACAGCACGTCGGGCGCGCTCCTGGATCCGAACGCGAGCATGCCGCCGAGCAGCACGAGGACGAGGCCGACGCCGGTTCCGACCAGCCACAGCCAGTTGGATGTCAGATCGCCGATCAGCTTCGTGATCAGGGCGGAGTTGGGCGGCGGCGTGCCGGTCAGGCCGGCCGCCTTCAGGCCGGACAGCAGCTGGGCGTGAGCGAGCAGCGCGAGCGCGACGAGCGCCGTTGTCGCCGCCGCGAGCTGGCCGGCGCCCGGAGCTAGCTTCCAGGCCTCCTCGAGGACCACGACCGGCGCGCCGGCCGGCGCGACGGTGTCGGGGGTGGGAGCGGTGGTGTGTGTCATGACGAGAGACCTCCGGGCCTGGTGGATTGACGAGACGGGCACAAGGACGGCGGGTGCACGGGCGCGCTCATGGCGTGCCTGTGGCGCGCGGTAGATCGCCGGGGAACGCGGCCGGAGCGCTGGGGCGCGGCGCTGGCGGCGGCGTCGCTGAACGCGGCTGCGGCGCGAGGGCAGGCGGCTTGATGGCTGGGCGTGGTCGCGGCGACACCGGCTGCAGCCGCGCGGGTTGGCGAGGTGCGCGCGGTGTGCGGCGGTGCGCCGCCACGATCGCTGGCCGGCGCAGCGCGTGTCGGCGACGCTTGGGCGCGGCGGTCGGCGGCGCCGCGGGCGTGGCGGCTCGCGGCCTCCGTGTCGCTGTGGGTGTCGAGGTGCTGGCGGGCCGCGTGCGGGCGGCGGCGGGCGCTGGCGTGGCCGGCGTCGGGCGCGGAGGGTTGGCGATGAGCGCTACGCCGATCACGACCACCATGAGCAGGCCGCCGGCCGCGACCAGGCGGCCTCCGAGACCGAGCCGGCGGCCGCGGCGCTCGCGCACGGGTTGCGCCACGGCACTGCGGCGTCGGCGCGTGGGGCGGCGCGTGACCTCGCGGTCAAGTGGCAGCGCCGCGGCACCGACCGCGGCCGCAGCCGTGTGCGCACTGCCCTCGCCGCTGAGTGCGTCCAGCGCGGCGTGCTCAAACCACGCGTCGTCGACGTCGACGTCGACGTCCGAGGCGGCCTCGCCCGACGCGTCTGCGACAAACGCGGGCGCTAGGGGCTCAGGCTCGGCGAAGAAGGTGTCGGTTTCGTCTCCCACATCTCTTAATCGATCTCACATCGCCAAAAGGGACAACGAGTTTTCGCGGACGCCGTGAGCTCGCGTGGTTGACGGCGCCGCGAACACGCTGACCGACCCGCGGCCGGCACGGTCGGGGCTCCTGGTTTAGGCGAGCGTGGAGGGCGGCGAAGCGGGCGGCTCGAAGGACGTCGGCGCCGGCGCGACAGTGCCTGCAGGCTGCGCGGCTCGGCCGGTGTTCTCGGCGATCTTGAAGATCGCGATCGCGAGCTCAAGCGCCATCCGCCAGAGGATCGCGGTCAGCAGGAACGCCAGCGGCCCGATGATGATCAGCACGAGAACGCCCAGCGCGGGCGACACTTGAAAGGCGAAGATCGTGTACCCGAGATACGTGATCGCGCTGAAGACGAGCACGATGACGTAGATGAACTTGATGATCTTCGGCGTCACGAGCTTGTCGAAGCTCAGATCAAACAGACCGGAGAGCAGGCCGTGCTGGGTATTCATGGTGGTGCTCCTTCGCTGGGTTGTGTTCGCAGGTGCAACGTGGCGGCGAGGATCGACGAGTTCGCTTCCGCTGTCGAGTCGGGTGCCTGCGTGCTTCTGTGCGCACGGGCGATCGGCCCGATCGAGGCTCGCGGTTGCCGTGGCGCGACGGCGACCGGGGGGGTTAGCCGCGGCGAGCGCGGGCTTGCGCGAGGACGCGACTGCCCGAGCGCACCGCGACACGGGTCGTTCCGCGCCGAGCTCGGGCGCTGAGCGTGAAGGTCAGCGCGATCGCGTGCTTGTGGATCGTGACGACGCGGCTACCGGCACCCAGCGTGCGCGCTGCGGTCTTTGAGCGCCAGCTGACGCGGACACGGCCGCTGCGCATGATGGTGCCGCTGACACGCATCCGCCGGCCCTTGATGACGGCCGCGATCTTCGTGTGCTTGCCGGCGCCCGGCAGCCCGGGTGTCATCGCGGACGGCGATGGGACGGTGACGCTCTCCAGGGCCGCGTTGTGGGGTCCTCCGCGTCCCTGGGCGTCCAGCAGCCAAAGATGCACGCTGTACAGGCCGGGGCCCGCAGCGCTGACGTGAGCGGCCCCAGACGCGCTGATACTCGTCGCCGGCGCACACGTCGCCTGGCATACCTGCACCATCGCGCCGGTGATCGGTGCCGGGGGGTTGGCGGGGTTTCGCCATGACAGCGCGATGACGTTTGAGCCCGGGCCCTGCGCGGTCGCCGTCAGGGTCGGCGGTGGCGGCCCCTGGTTGTCGACGACGACCGGTGGCGACGTCGCGAGCTGGCTGTTGCCGGCCGGGTCGCTGACGACGACGCTGAACGTGTGCGACCCATCAGCGACACGCCCCGTATCGACGCTCAACGATCCGGCGGGCTGCTGCGGACATGGCGGGGTGCGCGAGAAGTCACACGGCTGCAACGCGGAGATCAGCGTCTGGCCAGCGTCGCCGCGGACCTGCTGCTCCTGGATGCCGCTCGCATCGCTCGCGGCGAACGTCACGGGCACCATGCCCGAGACGATGCCTCCCCCCCACAGCGGCCCGCCAAGACCGCTCAGGCTGGGCGCGCCGTTCTCCGAGAGCGTCACCCTCGCCGAGTACAGCTCCGCCTGTACTGCGTGCAGCGGCGCGCCGCCAGCGCGACAGGACGTACCGTCAACGATGTGGCATGCGACGCCGAAAAACAGGCCGGCTGTACTAAGTCCCGAAAAGGTGACCGGTGCCTGATCGTTGATCTTGTCGCAGTGGATCGGACTGCCCAACGGGGCGGGCCACGCGAGCTTGCACTGCTCGAGCGGCGTGCCGTCCGCTGCGAACAGTCCCGAGCCGAGGTTCGGGTCCGCGAAAGATCTGAGGGTCCTGTAGTAGCTGATCGCCGTGACCGTCGTCCCGGCGGGCGCGGTCAACGTCCAGCCCGCTCGGCCGCCGTCGGGTATAGCGCTTGTTGAATTGAGGATGTCCTCGGCGTAGAGGGACCCCTGCTCGCTGCCGTCGGTCCGTCCAATCGCGGGTCCGCCGCACTGGTTGCCGGTTGCCAGGGAGACCGGGAATGTGTTGGTCTGCACCCACATCCCTGGTGAGCTGGATGGGCTGCAGGCGCTGACGACGTACCCGCCCGCGAGGGCAGGACAGGAGAGCAGTGCCAGGCAGGCTCCGGTCGCGGCGGTGAGCCCGAGGGCGTTGAGGATGGCGCGTCTCATCGGCGTTTGATCCTGACCGAGACGGTAGCGCTCGAGGCGCCGTCTCGGGTGAGCCTGAGCTGTGCGGTCTTCGGCGCCCTGGTGCGGGCGCGCAAGCGCAGATGCGTCGTTGTGAGGTGCAGCGACTTGCCGTGCGCGAACGTGATCGTGGCGCGCAGCCGGGCGCCCTTGGCGATGCTCTTCAGCGCGATCGTGAGCACGCCGCGATGCCACGTCACGCTCTTGACGCTCGGGCGCGGCACGCGACGAGCAGCAGGCGCGGGCCCCGGGGGCGGCGGCGGTGGTGGTGTTCCTGCTGCTGTCTTGGGGATGGCGGCGGTGCCGGCGTCGACGATCGCGCCGAGCCCCGCGGCACGGAACGCGGCGGCGACGTCGATGTGCCCGTTGTGCGTCGTCGAGAGCAGGTACCCGACCGCGGCGTCGGGCGTCAGCGCCGGCGCGTAGGAGCGCAGGGCGACGAGGACGCCGCCGGCGAACGCGGAGGCTTGTGAGGTGCCGTTGCCGCAGCAGAACGTCTCCCCCACGGTGTTGATCTGGTCGATGCCGCAGCCCGGCGCGTAGAACGTCAGCCCCGTGCTGGCGCTGAAGTCACAAGCCGCGTTGTTCGCGTCGCCGGCACCGACAGCGAACACGCCGGGCTGATTGGCCGGCAGCTGCACCGGGCCAGGATCGTTTCCGGCGCCCGCAAGGATGGAAATGCTGTTGGCCTTGGCTCGGTTGACCGCTGCTGTGAACGCGTCGCTCTGGTCAGGGGTCGGCGGGATCTTCGACGACAGCGGGATGTCGATCGCGGCGATCTGCGCGCTACCCACGAAACGCGTGCAGAGCTCGATTGCGTTGAAGTAGTCGTTGTATTGGTAGCTCGGGCTTTGCCCGGGGCTGGGGACGTCAGTTGCGCGGACCGAGACGATCTTCAGCTGGGGCCAGGCGCCCAGGACGCCGCTGCCGGTGCCGCCGGCGACGGCGGCGTCGATCGTGCCGTGGGTGAGCGGGTCGACGTCAGTGCCGGGCCCGCCGTCAAGAGCGGTGGCGGAGATGAGGCCGGGCGCGGTGTCAGGGACGGCGTTGACGCCGCTGTCGACGAGGCACAACGCCTTCGCCCCCGCCGGTGGGGCGGGTGCGTAAGCCAGGAACGCGGCGTTCGCGGCCGCGGCCTGGACGGTGATGGGCGGCGACGTCGCGCCGGCGACGGCGGGCGAGGCGGCGAGCAGCAGGGCCGCGAGGATGGCGGTCGGGAGGGTGCGGGCGGGCGGGCTGGTGCGGGGCATCAGCGGGCCACCGTCTTTCTGATCGGCGAGGTTCCTGCCGTGAATAGGCGGGTTGCGGGAGCGAGCGTTCGGAAGGCGAAGCGGTAGCCGATGATGTCGCGGCCACCGTTGTAGGTGAGCTTGTACGCGCCGCTGGATCGCACGCGGACGGCGGGGCCCACGCCTTGCCAGTGCCCGTGCTTGCGGACCTGCACCGTGACAAGCGGCAGTGGTGAGCCGAGTGGCTTGACGCGCAGGCGGCCGGTGAAGCGCAGCCGCCCGTGGGCGAGCGGTTGGACGGACAGCGTGACGGCGGGGGTGACGGTCTGCGCGATCGTGACGGCACCCTTGGCGCCTGAGCCGTAGGTGATCGTCAAGGCCCTCGAGGGACCTCTCGGCGCGGTCAGGGTCCAGTGCCCGGACGCGTCGCTGATCGTGGTCGCCAGCACGCCCGGGGCGCCCTCGCCGCCGTTTTGTGCGAGCAGCTTGACCGTGACTCCGGGTGCGGGGACACCGGAGCTGTTTCGCAGGGTGCCCGAGAGCGTGAGTCCGGAGCGCGCCCACGCGCTGTGCACGCCGCGCACGAGCTTCTGGGTGGGTGCGTCTAGGACGATCACGTAGGTCGGCTCGGGTGCCGCGGGGCCGGCGGCCTTGTCGGAAGTCAGCTTGCCGACGATCGTCGTGCGGTTGTTGGTTATGATCGTCTGCGTCAGGACCGTCGAGGTGTTGCCCGCGGCCGTTTGCAGCACGACCTTGACCTCGTGCTCGCCGTCGCGCAGGCCGGTGGTGTCGACGGGGATCGAGACGGCCTGGGAGACGGGGCATGGCTGCTGCCAGTCCCACATCAGCGCGCCGCTGCCCGGGTCGGTGCCGACCGGCGCGCACTTGCCCGTGTTGGTGTTCGGCGTTGCGCTGTAGACGACGCTGCCGTCCACGCTGACGGTCGCCCGGTACACCCCTGGTCCGCTTGGGTCCGCGGCGGTGAACGTCAGGTTGGACGTTCCGTGTGCGCCGGCGGTGAGCAGCGAGCCCGCGAAGGCCGTCGCGGTCGGCAGCGAGCTGCTTGACAGCAGCAGGTTGGCGTAGCTGACGGCGACCGAGGACCAGACGCCGCGCGCGCCGCCGGCGCTGCAGTAGGTGCCGGCAGCCTGTCCGGTGCAGCCTGCGCCGAGATACAGGTTGCCGCCGCGATCGTGTGGCAGCTCGACGACGCCGACGTACTCCGGCAAGCCGTTTTGACACGCTGCGAGGATCGCGACGCACTGCAGAAAGACGTTGCTCGCGTCGTACTGATGGGCGGGCGTGAACATCGCTGCTGTCGCGGCCGCGCGGTAGCCGTAGCCGTCAGCTGCGAGGCCGACGTACAAGGAGCCGCCGATCAGCGTGGAGCCTGCCGGCGGCGTGTAGGCGAGGTACTCGCTGGCACCTGAGGCCGCTGGGCTGGTCATGCTCAAGGCGGCGTACATCGGTGCGGTCGGCGAGCAGTTGACGTTGTTGGTGGAGCCCAGCGAGATCCCGCCGGCGCTCGCGCCGGCCCAGCCGTCGCTCGGGGCGGGCGACTGGTCGGGGTTCACGCAGCTGACGCGCATCCACACGCCGGCTACAGCGGTGCTCGCTTCAACGGCTGCGGCAGCGGTAAAGGCGAGGACGGCGATCAGTGCGGTGACAGCGAGGCGGGTGTTCAGCGGTCGGGCGCGGCGTAGGTCAGGCATGGTCTCCCCCATCGTTTGAGTGGTCAGCACCCGAGATCTCCCGGGAAGCAGTTGGGCGTAGAAGCTGGTGGTGGCACGGCAGCGGGTGGCGGCGAGGGCTTGGTCGGCGTCGGCGAGGCGGTGTTGCTGGCCAGCGGCAGATCGCCGGGCGTGACGCGCGGCAAGCTCGTCGAGGAAGTCGGCGCCGAGCTGGCGCGCTGTGCGGTCGTGGCGGTGCGCGTGGCTGACGAGTGGTGTGTCTTTGCGCTCGAGGCCGCTCGCGCCGGCGGTGGCGGTGGCGTCACGGCGACCGGCCCAGAGGACGATCGCGCCGGCAGCGCTGGCGGCGCGGGCTTGCTCGTGGCGTCGACGCGCTTGTGCTGCGCTGAGTTGGGGAGGATCGGTGGTAGGACGCCGGTGAGCTCGCCGCCGGCCGTGGCGGCGCACACGAGGCCGGCGCAGACTGCCGCGGTCTTGCCGGTCAGCGTGATCGCGCCGCCGGCCGCGGCTCCACTGCCGATGCCCAGGCGCTGCAGCAGCGACAGCGTTAGCTGTTGGGTGCCTGTCCATACGCCTGCGAGCTTGTCCGCGAGGGCGTGAGCGCCGGCGGCGAGGGCGTCCAGCGGCCCGAGGACGAACGCGCCGAAGCGCCCGAGCAGGCTGCTACGTCGCTGTGCCCAGGCGATCTGGCATTCCAGACAGCCGGCGAGGTGCAGCGCGACTGCTTGAAACTCGCGGCGGTCAGCGCCGGCGGACTGCGTGGCGCCGACGTCGCCGGTGGCGGTGATGTAGACGTCAAGGACCGCTTGGCGTCGGCTGCAGATCGTGCCGGCGCTGCGCTCGTTGACGAACGCCGTCATCGTCTCGCGGGCGCGCTGAGCGGTCTTCTTCTCCTTCGCCGCACTCCAACCGAGCACCTCGTGCAGCGGCAGGGCCACGGGAGGGTCGTCGCCCCGCTGGTCGGCAGCGGCGGCACGCTGCAGCTGCGCGAACAATGTTTCGGCCCACTCGCGCTGCGGGCCCGCGAGGCTCGCGACGAGCTCCGCCAATCGCGCGGTGACGAGCTCCTCATCGAGTTGCGCGAACGGATCTTCGCTTGTGTGCTGGGAGAGGACGTGCGGATGCTCGTCAACGGGGACCGGGTCACGGTGCATGTGGGCAGCCGTGCGGTGCTTGTCGACGAGCCGACGCTGCGCCCAAGCGATCCACCACCTGCGCGCGTAACCCAGCTCGCAACGCTCCGCGCGCTGGCCCAGCAGCTGCTCAAGCGCGCCGTCGACGGCCTCCTCAATCGCCAGCGACCCAGCCTGCGGCATCCGGCCTGTGACGGCAGCGATCACGCTGTCGCGCGTGCCCAGCAGGGCGCGCCGACCAGCGTCGTCTTGCTCGCGGCGACGTCGAGCGAGCACGCTCATCGCGGCTCGCTCCGGCCAGGCCATAGGTCTGGATGCCGGGCGCGGTTGCGACGCTCGACCTCCTGGTTGGCGCGGTCAAACGCCAGCACGCAGACGGGCAGCTTGGACGAGCTGCGACGCCTGCGAACCTCGTCAGCGAGGTAGCGCAGATACAGCTGCTGAGTTTCAGCACCGAGCATCGCGACGATCGCCTCGATGTTGGGCTCGGTGTGCGCTGCGAGCCACCTCGGGACAGGCAGCACTCGTACGGGCTCGACACCTGGGTTCATACCTAGTAATCGATGTCGCAGCGCCCCAGGGGACAAAAAGTTTCGTGGCCCCCCTTCGATTGTGTGTGCTCGCCGGACGTTCGGGCGCCGACGCCGGCAGGTCGTTGGCAGCCATGCCGGACCTGAGCACTGGTTGACCGCGTAGGAGAACGACTTAGAAGTCGGCATCTTTGCGGGAACCACGGGAGTTATGATGGCAGCCTTGGCGGCGGGTGATGAAACGCAGCGATGATCCGCGGCGTGCCAACGCCGCTGAGCCTGCATGAGCCTGACACGTGGCCACAGCTGCTGAGCGCTAGCGATGCGGCAGGCTTGTTGCTCGTCGACCGCCAGACCGTGGTCGCCATGATCGCCCGCGGCGAGCTCGCCGGGGTCAAGGTCGGTAAGCAGTGGCGCATCGCGCCCGAGGATCTATGGCCACTGATTCCACCCGGTGTGCGCGGCCGGTGGCCACCGGGACCCTGGCGCGACGAAGCTCCAGGCGAATTGTAGGAGCGGGGCCGCGCGTGGGTCCGCGCGCCATCGAATCTGCCTGCGTTTAGCACTGTCCTGCCGAGTATGCCGCGTGTGCAATGTATGGGTCCGAGGCAGGCCGCGTCGGGCGCAGCGACGACGCATGATGCGGCCGGTGCCTCAGTCCTTGGACATCCACACACCACAGGACTGGCCCGCAGTGCTGACGACGACTCAGGTCGCCAATCTCCTCGCCGTCGATCGGCAGACGATCCTGTCTCTCATCGGCCGCGGACAGCTGCCGGCCTCGCGTGTCGGCAAGCCGTATCGGATCGCGCCGGAGGATGTTTGGCCGTTCGTGCCTCCCGGGATCCGGGATCGCTGGCCACCGGGCCCTTGGCGCGAGGAAGGCTAAGCGGGACGCACCCGAATGCGTCCGCCCGCGGCGTTAGCGCGGCGCGTGGCGGCGAAACTCGGCGAGCCGCTCGTCGAGCTGGCTTGGTGTGCTCTGCGCCAGTTCCCACAGCAGGAGCTCGGTGATCTCGACCTTGCTTGAGCGGGTACCGCGGGCACGCAGCTCGCCAAGCTGCTGGGAGAGCAGATCGTCGAGCGTTCGCCTGACGCGGACTGCATAGTTCGTCGTCGGGTCGTCGAGCGCGATTGTGAGCACGTCGCGCCTGGGTGCGGCCGTTTGCTTGGGTGAACTCGCTCTGGTGGGTGTCGGATCGTCGTTCAGTACGGAAGCTGGCTCGCGGCTGCCGCTCGCGCCGGCGGCGGGTGATCCCGCGGGCGTGTCGGTCATGTGTGGGGCCGCGACGGCGCCGGGAACCACGCGCCGTGTCGGGGGCTGGCGGTGTGCGCGCGTCGCGCGCAGCCCGCTGATTACGCTGCTGTCGTTGTCTGCTGACATAGCTCGGCTGCTCGTTGGCCGGCGGCACGGAACTGCTGGGCAGCAAGCTCAGTGCGGCGTCCGGGGCGCGTCTGGCGGGTGACAGGGGTGGTTAGGAGGCGGTTGCGAAGCCAGCGATGCTCGGAAATCGGTGGCGCGAGGCTGACGTTGGCCGCGCGGGCGAGGGCCTCGAGGCGGTCGATCCACCATGCCGGTGGTGTCCTAGGCACCATGTTGGGAACCAGCAGGATCGGGAAATTCCTGTAGTCGCTGAGCATGTCTTCAAGCGCGGCGATCTCACGTCGACCAGGTGGCACTGGAACGACGACGAGATCGGCGACGTGCAGCGCGCCGTTGGTCGTCCAGTGATCGCCTGGATGGGTGTCGACTACGATCGGCTTCGGTGCCCAGTCGACGGCCCAGCGCGAGAGGGCTTCGGCGACGTCGTCGGCATCAAGGTCCGCCGCGCTGAGGTCGGGGTGTGACGGCACGAGCGATGGGCGATTTGGGCGGTGTTTGGGACGCGGCGTGCGGCCACTCTCCAGCGCGTCAAGAAGTGGAGCTCGCTGGGCGTTCCTTGGGGCGAAGCCCCAGAGGTTCGTCACGCCGCCTCCGTGGAAGTCGAGATCGACGATCGCCGCGACGTCAAGGACTGCGCCGAGCTCGTAGGCGAGTGTGGTCTTTCCCACTCCCCCTTTCTGGCCGGCGACTGTGATGATCGCGCCACGCATGGGGCGAGCATTCGTCATGCGTGGCCTGCTTCCTGTGTGCGCGGTAGGGGCATGCGCCATGCATGGTAGCAGCGTGCAGCGCGCGCTCTGCGGGCATGCATGCATGCACATGACTCGGTCGATGGGTTCATTCTCCCGGGCTGTCGTCCGGCCTATGCGCCGTCGCGCTGCGGATGCGCTGCCAGAAGTCGTCGCGTTCGTCGCGGGCTTGGTCGGCGTGCGCGGCGCGGGCGTTGTGTAGGCGGCGGTCGCGCTCGTCGACGTCGAGGCGCTGCGCGGCGCGCAGCGGGATGGCGGTGAGGCGTGCGAGCTCGATGTCGGCGGGGTCGGCCTGGTCGCGGCCGTGGCCGGGGGCGTGGTAGGGCGGGGGCTGCGCGCGCCGGCGCCCGGAGTCGAGGTCGTAGGTGCCGCGGTCGGCGCGGGCGCTGCGCCCGTCGGCGTGCGGCGGCGGCGCCAGGCCGGCGACGAGGTAGGCGTCGCGCAGGACGTTGCGGTAGCGGTCCTCGTCGCGCGTGGGGGCGCCGAGGACGTCGACGACCACGAGCTGCTCGTCATGGATGATCGGTGCGCCGTGCTCATCCAGCGCTGCCCAGTGGGGCCACGCGGAGGCTGCGGTGACGCGGAAGCCGAGCGCGTCGGGCATCGCGGATGGCGGCTGGCGGCGCCGGCGGGCGCGAGCGACCTGCTTGGCGTGACGGTCGGAGTCGTGCTCGGTGGCGATCGCGTGCATCTGCTCGGCGAGCAGCGCGAGCTCGCGGATCGCGTGGTGCAGGATCTGCGGCCGCGCGTCGGGCCCATGGCCACGCACGAGCTCGGCGAGGTGGCCGAGTGCCGCGTAGCCGCCCGCCGGCCAGCCGACGGGGCAAGCCAGCACGTTCGCCTCGTAGGCCTGGGCGGTGCGCGCGAGCAGCTCGAGGTCGCCGGGCGCCAGTGGGCCGGCCTCGCCGGCGTGGCCCTCACCGGCGAACACCGCGCCACGGCGCCACACGACGAACGCCTCCTGCACACGCCACGCCGGCCATCCTCGATCGGCCGCCGACTCAGCGAGTTCAGCCGCTCGGCGTGCGGCCTGTTCAGCAATCAGCCGCGTACGCGATCGTTGGGCGGCCTGGGCCGCCGCTACGCGCTGCCCGGCACACTCCACGCGCTCGGCATAGGACTGAACTTCGACATCACCGCTTGGCGGACGTTCTCTCAGTGATGCCGTTTGCGGCGCTGGTTTGGACGCGGCCACGACGCTGTTTACCGCGCCGTCGCGGGCGCGCGTCACGCCCGTCCTGTCGGAGCAAGCTCCGGCGCTTGAGTTGACGATTTCGCTACCGGGAGAGTGCTGTGCCGAAGGCACAGCCATGAAATGGTGGGCTCTATCTTCTGAGGTAGGGGGGGAGAGGCACGCGGCCTCGCCGGCCGCGGCGAGGGCGGCGGTTTTGGCGGCGCGGTGGTCGCGGATCGCGCAGGCGCGCGCGATCGCCAGGCGCCGACGTGTGGCTTTCTGCGGGCGCGCTGACGCGCGGCGCACGAGGTCGAGGTCGCGGTGGCGGCGTGGGCCCGGGCCGCGTGTGCGCCGCGCGATGCGCCGGCGGCGCTTGTAGGCCTTGTGGCGGCGCTCGGCAGCTTGGAGTTCGTCTTCGGGGAGCTCGGGGGGCTTGTGCAGCGTGATCAGGGTGCGCCAGTCCTGGCCGCGGTTGTCGGGCTCGGCGACGAACGTGATCAGGCCGCCGCGCTGCAGGTGCTTGAGCCAGGCGCGGACGTTGTGATCGTGCTTGCGCATCCACGTCTCGCGGTCCGGATGACCGCGGGGTGGCGCTTTACCCCAGCCCATGTCCGGGGCGAGCGCCTCGGTGATCTGCCAGAGCGACGTCGCGTAGTGCCCGCCTCGCTTCTCGCCCCAGCGCCACAGCTGACGCTTGGTCCTGACGCAATGCGTCTCGACGCGGTCATCACCCAGCGTGGTTGCTCCGTCGGCGTGACGGCTGACGTTCACGCACGCGTGCGTGACCAGCCGCCCGACTTCGGGCGGACAGGGCGTTCTTGGCGGCTCAGACCAGCACCGCGGCGGTGAGGCCGGGCGCGGCGAGAGGCTCGCGGAGTCGGTGTCCAGCAGCATCGCCAGCGCCCGCGGTGCGGGTACGGCGAGACGAGCTCCTCGACGATGACCGGCGCGCGCACGTGGACGCGCAACCGGCACATGAGCGTGTGGACGCTCGCGACGCGGCTAAGACAACGCGGAGCGCACGCCGGGCGCGTGTCAGAGAGCGCACGGACGGGGGGGCCGGGAGAGCGGACGTTGCGATTCCGTCCGCCGGTCGGCTAAGCTCTGCGTACCGGATTTACCTTCTGCGGCAGTCGTGTCGCCGCACTGATATGACCCTCCGAGAGACCGCCCTGGCAGGCGGTCTTTCGCGTTCTCGGGCCCGCGCCGATCGGCGCGCAGTGATCAGCGGGTGGCGGCCCCCCCGACGTGGCGTGTGTCGCGGAGGTCGTCAGCGCGCGGGCAGCCCAGGGGTGGCCACAGAGCGGTAACAGGGCGACACATGCACCGGAGGCTCACCCGAGCAGCGGACGGAATCGCGGCGTCGACGGGGTACCTACGCCCGCGAGGGGGTACCTGCGCCCGCGCACGACGGGGTACCTGCGCCCGCGACGGGGTACCCGCGCTCGCGCATCGACGGGCCGGCACGTCAGCGGCTCACTGAGCGGCGGTCCCGGTCTGGTGCCCGTGCGGCGCGGCGTCGACGGGGTACCTAGCCTCGCGCGACGGGGTACTAAGCCTCGCGGGTCCGTCCTGTGCGGTGCTTATCGTCGAGCGCTGATGACTCTTCCTGAGCGGCGCACGGGCATGATCGATCGCGACCTCGCGACGCAGCCGTTCTGGCAGCTCGGGCCGCAGCCGCTGCGCAAGCGCATCCAGCGCCGCGATCTGTTCGGCGCGATCGCGAAGGCGCAGGGCGCCCCGTTGGCCGAGCCCGAGTTGGACTCGCTGAGCTGGATCATTGACGAGTGGCACCAGCAGGGCTCCGCGGTGGACGGGCGGATTCGCTTCACCTGGTACGCGCTGGGTTGTGACCTGTACGCGGCGGGCCGTGCGTCATGGTCGCCCAGCGGCCGGCACCGCGAGCTGATGAAGGACGCGATCGACCACCTGCACCAGGTTGTCGTGACGCTGCGCTCGATCAACGTCAACGACGGCGACACGCAGCGCACGTTGCGCTCGAAGGTTCACATCCTGGAGACCGTCGTCGACCACGAAGTGGTCGGGAGCTTCCGCGACGACCTCGAGAACGCTGACTCCGACGTTGAGGAGCGCGAGCGGGTTCGCAAGACGCACGCGCCCGTCCTGGGCGGCCTGCGCGCGGACTCCGTCGAAGTCACGATCGCGCCCTGGCTCGTGCGCCAACTTCTGACCGGAACCGTAGTGCTGGACTGGCGCACGCAGCGCAAGCTCGGCGGTGCGGCCAAGCGGCTGTGGTACCAACTCAGCGCGCTCGCGGCCGACTTCGAGCCGACCGCTTTTCCGGACATCGTCGCGCTGACGTTTGTCTTGGACGCCGACTTCTACGCAGCGATGCATCTGCAGGCCGAGCGCGAGCGCGACAACCGCTCGGCGCTGGCCGCGGCGGCTCGTCGGATCGTCGCCGCAGACAGCTCCTATCGCTCGCTCGAGGTCTTGCGCGGCGACGACGGCGGCTACGTGTTGCGCGCGCTGCGATCGCTGACCGCGCAGCCTCAAGCGGGCGGGCCCGACGTCGTCGAGGCGCTGCCTGCGCCCGACGTCGGCGCGCAGCTCGAGCTCAGTGCGTGAAGCGTGCGCTGAGGTCGACGCCCCCAGCGCCGCAGAGTCGTGCTGCGGCGTTCTGAACGCCATCTCTGACGGAAGGGGCGCGCGGTTGTGGCCGTGTGTGGCGCTTGGTGTGCGTCGAGCGCCGGGATGGCACTGAGGTCGTGGCCTGGAGCGTGAGGCACGTCGTCCGTCACGGAGGGTCAGTAGCGCCAGGCCTCGCGCTCGGTGCCCACATCCACCGCGCCTGGCACACTTTCCGAGCATGATTGACGATGAGCGAGAGAGGATCCGGCAGGCGGCGTGGGCGCAGGGCTGGACCGCGGGCTACGCCGAGGGCGGTAACGATCGCGAGCGCGAGCTGCTGCCATTTCACGGCGTGGGACGCGTACGATTCCGTACCGATGTACCCCGGTTTGATGGGGAGGTGGTCTACGAGGCTGATGTGCGATGTGCGCTGCAGAGTTCGCAGAGAGATGTGCGCTGGGCCTCCCAGGACGTCCACAGCGCCGAGCTCGCGTACTCGCAGGCGGCGCAAGCACGATCTCGGCTGATGGCACGTCGTCCTGAGGACGTCGAGTTCGGGCGCATCCGGCAGGTATGGGCGCTGCTTGGATGGTGGCGAGCTCGCTACGAAGCCTCGGGCCTCGTGGACGTGGCGCTTGAGCGCTGGAACGATGAGCGCGATCGTGAAAACGCCATCAGGGAGCTCAACCGCGATTACGTCAGGGAGCTCACGCGGGTGCGCACCTGGCTGGACGATGAGCTCGACGGTACCCCGAGTCAGTCACGCATGCGATACGCGCGCGATCGTCGCGCTCTGCGGCGCGATAACGCGTTCACGGTCGCTGTTACGCGCATGACGACTGAGCGCTTCTTCGAGGATCCCGCGCATCGAGACGAGTCCTGGCCAAGCGATGGCGGTCCGCCAACGCCCGGCGGGGTGGACTTCGGTCACGAGTGGTCGTGGGAGCTTCCGGAGCGCGACGAGGAACTGTCCGTGTGGTCGATCTACTGGCTTCGCAGTGGTGAGATCTACGCACGTCACCGCGCGCCCTACGTCGGTGAGGACTTCAGCGCCGCTGATGACCACGGGGTGATCCTGCTCGGCAGCGTTCTCCCGTGGCCCGGCTGGACGACCACCGACAACTTCCTCTACGAGCTGCAGATGTCCGTGATGCGTGCTGGCCACAACAGCCTTGTCGCCGCTGCCGAGGCAGTGGCCGAGCAGATGACGTCAACGACATCTCAGCGCGCCAGAGGTGACGACGAGCCTTAATAGGCTTCGCGGTAGCGCGTAGGCGTAGCGATCGGCGGACGTGAGACACGCGAGCCGTGCGACTGCTGTGAATGCGGGCAGCACAGCCCTAGGTATGCCGCGGCCGTCGTTAGGGTCCGAGGATGGCGAGAAACCGAGAGCGCGCCCGCCAGGTCCGGCGAGCAAGCTCGCGGTCTGTCCGCGCTGCGGCGCCGAGGTTCGGCGCTCAGAGCTGGTCGCAGGGTTCAGCATCGGCAGACGCGAGGACGGAGGACCTGACCACTCCAACCAGCAGGCGTTAGAGCCGATCTGCGAGTCGTGCGCAACGAAGGCGAAGGAGCAGTTGCTTGGCGTCGACGGGGGACGGCGAGGATGTCGTCTTCTGATCGGGCGCCGGCGCGGGCGAATCGCGGTTGGAGCGCGACTCGGGGTGGTTTAGGTGCCGTTTCCCACTTCGGGCGTGTAGGTGCTGCCGGCCAGCGGGCTGGAGGTACCGGGGGGAAAGGCAGTTCCCCTCGGTACGTCCGACGCGCCTGAAAGGCTTACGCGAACAGTCAACCGAGTCTCGAGGAGCAGAGCGAATGCCCCAGTTGATCGGCGATGAGTTCTCAGGGTCGCGGGCGCGCGCTGCGCCGGCAGCGCGGCCGCCGAAGGCACCGTACAACCGCGGCAACGCGCTGGTCGTCGTGACAGCGAAGATCGCGGTCAGCGAGCGCGAAGAGCTCGAGCGTCTCGCTGTCGCCGGCGAGAAGTCAGTCAGTGCGGTTGTTCGCGAGGCGATCCAGCGCCACATCCGGCCTCAGAGGCCACGCGTCCTGTTTCCTGCGCAACCGGGCGTCGCTCGCTTTCATCTGAGCCGCGTCAAGCGCTGAATAGGCCACCTTCGGAGCATGGATGTGAGCGAGAACCGGCTGGAGGTCCGAGCGTGGGCGCGAGTGGCGCGCGCCGCGGCCGACGTGTACGGATCAGACGGAGCCACGCCTGGGGTCAACGCGGCGCTGTTCGAAGCGATCGAGTTCGCCGCCACCGAGGCCAAGCTTGAACTCTTAAGAGCTCGTCGACGCGTACCTCGCCGGCGCCCGCGAGCTCGACGTCAGCGACGCATGGGCGGAGGTCGAGGACTTCCTCGCGCGGATCGCGCGCCTGCAAGGCGACCAGCTGCACCGCGTCGTCGCGCTACCGCAGTGGCGCGAGCGCCTGGCGGTCCGGATCGCCGCGCACGACCTCGCGCTCTGCGCGCACCGGATGCTCGGCGACCAGGACGAGCAGATAGAGCAGGCGCGCCTGGCGGTCGTCGAGGTCCTCGACGCCGCGGCCGCGGCCGGCGCCGGCCAGGGCGATCTTGACGCGTTCGTGCTCCAGCTGCGCACCGATCAATGCGACGTCGTCAGCGTCGTCACGGCTGCCAGCTGGGTGGCGGGCGAACGAGCCCGCACGTTCGGCGCGGCGCTGCCCGAACCCGCGTGGGCGACGGTCGACGAGATCGCGGGGGATCGCGGCGCGCCCGTCGATGTCGTGCGGGTCCGCGTCGACGACGCGCTCGAGCGGGGGCTGCTTGTCGCCGGCGAGCGCGGCCTGACGGTCACATCGGCCGGCCGCGAGTGCGCCGAGCGGGCCGCAGGGCTCACATGAGCACCCAGGCGATCTCCCACGGGGCGGCTTCGAGCGAACTCGTCATGCACCGGGGCGTGCCGGCCGCGGCCGGCGTCGGAGAACTCGTCGGGCCCGCTGACGAGCTCGTCGACGCGTTCGCGCTGACGCTCATCGCAGCAGCGCAGACGCAGCGCACGTACCGGCGCGCTTGCCGCCGGCTCGTCGACTGGCTTGGACCACTCGCAGGCCCAGAGGATCTGACCGCGGCGAACGTCGCCGCCTACCACGCGCAGCTGGTCGCCGGTGGCCTGGCCAGCTCGACGATCAAAAAGGAGCGCGCGGCGATCAACTCGTTCTTGCGCTGGCTCGTCGACTTCGACCACATCCCCGCCGTTCAGGCGCGCGCTGCGCTCGCGATCAAGCTCCCACGAGCCCAGCAGGCCGCGCGCGAGACGCCCAAGGCGCTCAGCGGCGAGCAGTACGACGCGCTCCTGCAGGCCGCCCGGGCCGCGATCGCCGACGACCCGCTTGCCGGCGCGCGCGACCTCGCGATCGTGCTGGTCCTCGGCGACGGCGGGTTGCGCTGTGAGGAGCTCGCCGGCCTTGATCGCTATGACTTCAAGGCTGCCCGCGCCGGCGCCAAGCTGCGCACCCTCGACGTCCGCCGCGGCAAAGGCGACCGCGGCCGCGTCGTCAAGCTCAGCCGCACTGCGACCCGCGCGATCGTGCGCTGGGAACGCGAGCGCGCACGCGCCCTCGGACCCACCGCCGACGACGCGGCGCTATTCATCACGCTCGGCCGCCGCCGCCTCGACGGCACCTACGTCGGCGTCGGCGCCCGCTGCGGCCAGCCCGTGCTCGCCGCGGTGATGAAGCGCCTCGGCCACGCCGCATCGATCCCCGTCGAGCTTTGCCACGCGCACGCGCTGCGCCACACCTGCGCGACCGAGCTGCTGCGCTCCGGTGCCAACCTCGCCGATGTGCGCACGATGCTCGGCCATGCCTCGATCAAGACGACGTCGATCTACCTCGCAAGCGATGCGCAACGCCAAGAGGACGTCGTCACCCGCCGCGAACGCGGCCGCATCACGCTCGACGACGACGTCGGCGCGGCATAGGAGGCCTTGAGCGCGTCCGATGGTGTCAGTCCGAGCCGATGGCATCTAGACGACGGTTGTAGTCAGGGCGCCGAGCACAACAGCCCACAAGTTCTCCGAGGATCGCAGCGGAGCGTGCGGCGCGCGATGATTCATGCGTTTCGCTTATGACCAACTAACGAATCGCGTTTTGGACATCTGGATCGCGGGCTGTAAAATTCATCGTGTTCCTCCCCTGTCCCGCTTCAGCGGCCCCGCCGGACATGTCGCTCCTCCCCCCGGAGGACCGGCGGGGCCGCGAGGCACCTGCGGCCCCCGGGGCCGCAACAACCGAAAGGTGGAACGCACATGCCATATCTCGTAGAAGCAGCGGATGGAACCATCCTCACGGCCGCGGAGCACACCTACGCTCGCGCCGAGTCCACGGCACGTGTCTACGTGGGCGAGAAGCGCGTCGAGACGCGCGTGCTGGAATGGCAAGAGACTGAGCACGGCCGCAAGTCGCGCGAGCTGTGGTGCGCGACGGACTATCCCGCGACCGTCAGGTTCCCCGTCGCGGCGTAAAGCAGGACCCGAGCTCGTCGGGGACCGCCCCGTCGCGGTCAGGCCGCGCCGGTGAAACCGAGCACGAACAGCGCGGCCTCGAGCACGCGCCGTCGTCACACGCTTGTGACTATCCCGTCGCGATCCGGTAACCCAGGCCCCGGCGAACGATCCATGGGGGGCCCCAACGAGATAGCCGGCCCCGTCCGCTGTCTCACGCCGTCGGGCGGTCCACCGAGCCAGTACACCAAGGCTATCTCTCGCGCTCGCGCGTTCCGCAGCTCGCCGCGACCGCTAGAACGCACGCTACACGGCCCATTGCTCGGGTCGGTGTCACGAGCCGCAAGGTAGCCGCGGGCGAAGTGCCGAGAATCGGCGGAGCCGGCACATTATCCCTCGCCCAACCCTACGCCGAGGGGCCCCCAGGACTCGCGACAGGCGAACTGCCGACGCAACCGCGGATGCGGCACACGGTGAGATCCTCACGAGTCTGCGGCCCTCCGGGGGAACTGCCGATCTTCCTGCCGGGCCTCACCAGCCCGGCGGCCCGCGCCCCGCCGCGATCGACGAGGGTGAGCGTCCGGCTACCTTGCGGCTGGTCGCATGGACCCGAGCACTGGGCCTACACGGGTTTGGGGAGGAGAACAACGGAACGAAAAGATCGCGAGCCGCGTGGAACTGAGGACCCGACACGTAGGGCACGGATAACCACCAAGCCGTGTTAGTGGACGGATTGTTGGCCACTTTGACGCCGTTACTCAGATGACCCCGGTAGCGTTGCGGGCGGTGGCTTCCCGTCCGCATGAGCCCGCGACGATTGAGCAGCTCGCGAATGCGATGGCGGCGCTGGGGCTCTGGGAGGGCCAGAACACTGCGGCCGAGCATCGCAAGGAAGCGGCGCGGCTCGGGGGCAGGGCCGCCTACCGCTTATCGCTGTGCAACGCGCTGCTCGGTTCGGTCCAAGCTCAGGCGGTGCTCGCCGATGGCGCCGGCGGGGTGAGTGTCGAGCAGCGTGATGCGGCGTGGCGTGAGCAGCTGCGTTCTGCCGGGGCAGTGGATGATCCCGGTGCGCTGATGGCGTTTTTGCGCTGGCAGGCGTTGCGGTTCGCGGGGCCGCTGCGGGAGATCGCGGCGCGGGAGGAGGCCGGCCCGATTCCGTTGGCGGCTGCGCACGCCGCTGATGGCTTGCAGGCGCTGCTTGAAGTGATCGGTGCCGGCCAGAACGTGGCGACCGCCGACGTCGACGCGCTTCCTGGCCAGCTGCGCGCCGCCCATCAGTCGCTGACCAACGCGGTGACGAACGTGGACATTCTTCGGGGCATGCTTGACCGCGTCGGCGCCGATCAGCGCTCGTTCTCGCGGAAGGAGCTGCGCGACGTCGAGCAGGAGCTGCTCGCGGCCGCCGTCGCGGCAGCGCCGCCCGATCAGCCGTTGCCGGACTCGGGCACGGCGACGCTCGCGCTGTGCGGGGCGCTCGCGCCGATCGCCGATCGCCTGCGCCAACGAGCCAGCCCCGACGAGCTGCGCCCTCATGTCGCCGAGCTCGGCGCTGGCGCCGCGACGTTCCTGATCGCGTTGTCGGCGCCGGGCCCGAGCCTCGCCGAGCTCGACAATGCCCGGCGTCACTTGATGGTCGCCGTTCTGCATGGCGACGGCGGCATTTCGAGGATTTCCGCTCGCGAGCTCTCCGGAGAGCAGTGGTTCTTGCGCGTGGTGACGGAGCTTGGCGAGTTGATGGCGGAAGGGTCAACCGGTCCGCCGGTCACCGAAGCGGCGTATGCGTCGCGCGTGATGAGACGCGCGATCATGGTG
>JBBSNY010000038.1:0-38409 GCA_038260305.1 Solirubrobacterales bacterium | reverse complement strand
GCCGATGAGGGTGGTGATGGCGCACGCCCTCGATCGCAGCGCGAGCAGTCCCGGCAGACGACGCCGGTCGTGTGCCGCTGCCCTCGTCGCGTTGGTGGCCGGTTTCGCGACGACCGTCCCCGCCGCACCGGCGCCGGCCGCGTCGGTGGAGGGCGTCGCGAACCCCTGCTCGGCGGCGGGGGACACGAACTTCCTCGGCGCCGACGCCTCGCGCGCCGGCGTGATCGACCTGTACTTCTTCCATGGCGGCGCCGCACCGGTGACGTACTACGAGTGCGTCGGCGACCGCGCCCGTCGGCTCGGCACGGCCGCGACGACGACACCGCCGACGATCCTGCCGGACGCCACGACGTGGTCGTGCGTCCGGCTGAAGCGCCGGTTCGTGGCCACCGCGACCGCGACCGACGGCTCGATGGAGACCGGCTCCTTCGGCGTGCGGACGCGCTCCTGCGCGCAGCGCTTCGAGCTGCGCGCGCCCCGCCGCATCGCCCCCGGAGCACGGCTCGCCGTGCGCATCGTCGACCGCTGGGCGATCGGCGGGATCCACCCGCAGCTGTGCTTCACGCCCCCGCACGAGCGCCGCGGCTGCAAGCCGCTGGCCTTCGCGAGCGCCGTCTCCAGCGTCCGGCGCAGCGTGCGCGCGGACGCCCGCGGACAGTGGCGCATCGAGCTGCGCGTCCGTGGGCACAGCATCGGCGCAACGGTCGCGGTCGGTGGGAAGCGCGCCAAGCAGGCCGCCCCGCCGCCGGTCGTGCTCGCGACGGGCGACTCGATGATGCAGGGCATCGACAGCTTCCTCGGCGACGATCTCGGCAACGCGTTCTCGGTGCGAAGCGACGTGCGACCCGGCACGGGCATCAGCAAGGGGACCCCGTGGCTGGGCTGGGCCACCCAGCAGGCCAGCCATCTGCGCCCGAACGTCACGGTCCTCGCGATCGGCGCCAACGATGGCCTGCCGATGCCGGCGGCGGGCGACTGCTGCGGCGCCGCCTGGATCGCCGAGTACACGCGCCGGGTGCGCGCGATGATGCGCAGCTACCGTCGCCATGGCCGCGGCCGCGTCATCTGGCTGACGCTGCCGGCGCCGCGCCCGGGCGCGCACGATCTGCCGTTCGCGGCGGTCAACCGCGCGATCCTCTACGCCGCCGCCGGAATGTCCGGCGTCACGGTCCTGCGCATCGATCAGATCTTCACGCCGGACGGCTACCGCGACGTCATGCGCTACCGCGGGCGCGACGTGCGCGTGCGCGAGCCCGACGGCATCCACCTGAGCATTGCCGGTACGGCGATCGCCGCGACCGCGATCGCCAAGCTTGTCGACAAGCCCGCTCGCTGATGCTCCGAGCGCGCTCCAACCCGTAGAGCGATGCGCCTCGAGCCGGGCAGCCCGGCAGCGTGCACCGACGGGATTTTCGGTGAGCTCGGCGACGTCGTTATCGATCCACGGACGCGCACGGTCACGCACGTCGTCGTCGAGCGCCTCGGCGAGGAGCTTGAGATCGACGAGCCCGACTGGGACATCGGCGCCGAGGGCGTGCTCGTCCAGCCCTACTACGGCTCCGAGGCGCCGCCCAGCCACCACGCCGTGGCGACCGCGACCTACGTGCGCTAGCTACCTCCCCCGGATAAATGGAGGTGGTTAGGCAGCGATTTTCGTCGCGATCTCGAGGCCGCCGCGATCGCCAGAAAGGGGAAGGACGACCGCGCGACGCCTGCCGACGGGGGCGTTCGGGGGAAGCGCCTGCCGTAAGAGAAGATCGCAGCAAGCCGCGATTTAGATCAACCCGGCAGAAGCGAACCGAACGTCAGCTCGCCAGTGCGAGCGAGCGGTTGGTCGACTCGAACTGCGCGCCGGCCTCGACGAGAGCCTCAGACGGGCGCGCACGGTCAGCAAACGTTAGTCGCGGGGCCGCTTCAGCGCACGCCGGTGTCACAGCGGATCTGCGTCCGCGCCGTCCTGCGCGCGACGACTCGCACGGTCGGTGGCGAGCCTGCCTCGTTGCGAGCGAGCATTCCGCAATTGCGGGCCAGCAGGATGTAGCGACCGGGCGTCAACCGCCGCGTGAAGGCGCCCTGGCGGGTGGTGTGGACCCGCGCGATTAGCCGGTGACTTGACGACCGGCGAATCTCGATCGTCCCACGAAACGGCGCGGTGCAACTCTGGCCCGGACGTTCAGGCCCGGGACACGTCGGACCCAACGTCACGGTCCCGGCGACTATGCCCGTCACGCTATCAGCCGCTTGCGCGGGTGCCGCGACGAAAGCGATGATGAGCAAGATCGCGAGGCTGCCACGCACGCAACCCAACTTACCGCGCCAGCACCGACGCTCTCAAGCTCCGACGACCAGGCATTTCCTGACTGTGTCCCGTTGCGGGATCGTCGTCGGGACTCCAGCTTCGACCGAGAGCTGCAACGAGCTGTCGCGCCGCGGGTCCGATCTCGCTGGTCGTCCATTGCGGGCGCCGTGGCCTGGGCGCCCGCGACATACGGCCTGGCACCCCCGGCGCCATCGACGTGACGAGCGAGCTGTCGGCCCGGGTATAGGGGGCCTGATGCGTGCGGGGTCTGCGGCTGTCACGGTGGGGGAGTTGCACGCGATCTTGTTGGCGCTCGGGTTGGCCGACCAGGTCGCGCGTGTCCATCACCGCTTCATCGGGCCGCCCGTCGACTACATCGGCGTGGCGCTCGCCGCCGTGCTCAGCTGCGTGGGGATCATGGGACCGGGGGAGGCCGCGCTGATCGCAGCCGGGCTCGCAGATCCCGCGCGCCCTCGGCGCCGCAGGACCGAGGGCAACCGCACTCGCGTCACCCGCCGGGGCGCGCCAACCGCGCATCCATCGTCGGGTACGCCAGGCGCCAGGCGGCGGATCGCATCTCGCGCTCAAGCCGAGGTTGATCGGGGCGCCGTCCCACGTGGTCGCGCGATCCGCCCGTGACGTAAGAGGGAGCCTGCGCGGGTAGGCGATGGCGGTCATGACCTCCGGCCTGCTGCTCCTCGTCGTCGGCGTCGGCCTCGCCGACTCGATCAACCCGGTGCCGTTCGCGATCGCCGTGCTGCAGGCCGCACGGTCGCTGCGTTGCGTCGTGCTGTACGTCGCCAGCGGCTTCGTCGTCACCCTCGCGGCGGGACTGATCATGCTCGCCGGGCCGGGGACCGCGGTGCACGGCCTCGTCTCGCGTGCCTCGCCGACACTCGTGCACGTCGGGCAGATCGTCGGCGGTGCCGTTGGCGTCGTGGTCGGCATCGGGCTGTTCATCCACCACGCGCATGACAGCGACCCCGACGCCGAGGCGAAGAAGTTCGAGGATCGCTCACCGGTCGCGCTCGGCGCCCTGATCGCGGTGCTCGACCTGCCCACCGCCTTCCCCTACCTCGGAGTGATCGTCGCCGTGATCAGCGCCTCGATCGCGACGGCCCAGCGGGTCGGACTGATCGTCATCTACAACGTCTGCTACGCGCTGCCGCTGATCGCCGTCGTCGCGGTCAGGGCGATCGCAGGCGAGCGAGCGAAGAAGCCCTTGGCCGCCGTGCGCCGAGCGGTCGAGCGCTGGGGCTCGAGGGTCTTCGGCACCATCGCCATCCTCGTCGGCCTGCTGTTCCTGTACCGCGGGATCAGCCGGATCTAGCTGACGTGCCGGGACGTTCCGAACGGGAAAGATCCGCAGGCCGCGAGCGCGTGGTCATCTACGCGACCCGCCCGCCGCCACGCGCGCGGTCGCCGCGTCAGTCGTTCGTCGCGGTGTCCGGTCATGCAGTGCTCGGCGCGCGCCGCGTGGGCGAGGGGAGTGGAGGAGCCCCCGAACTCGGAGTCAGACGACGAACGTCGTCGGGCGCGTAGCCCTCGCGCCGCCGCTGCGATCGGGCCGCCACGGCGCCGCATCGCCACCCGTGTCGCAGGGTTGCGAGCGTTGACGCTCGGGGCTAGGTTCGTCGGATCGTGACCGCCAAACAACGCGTCGTCCTCGGCGCCCTCCGCGACGCGCCACACGAGCACGACGGCCAGGCCGTCAGCGCCGGTCAGATCGCGGCGGTAAGTCCCGCGCCGTGGCCCCGACGTCCCCTTCGCCCTTGTACTTGCCCGCACCGCGCCAGACGGTGAGTTCCGCGGGGTCGCCGGACGGCGCACGGATCGCGTACGGCGTGCGGCAGGGCATCTTCGTCATCAGGATCCGGGACGCCAGCCAGCCCCGAACTCGAGGCCGCGCGATGAATTTGGCCGCGGATCGCAGTCTCAGCACTGTGACCAACCGATTGGAGTACAGATGGGCAAGCTGAATGAGGTGGCCGACGGCGTATGGGTGCGCCAGAGCGAGTGGGTCTGGACCAATTCCATCGCGGTGCGCGGGGAGGATGGGTTGATCCTGATCGATCCCGGCATCCATGGCTCGGAGTTGAACGAACTCGCCGATGACGTGGACCGGCTCGGCATTCCGGTGGTCGCCGGGTTCTGCACCCATCCCCACTGGGACCACCTGCTCTGGCATCCCCGGTTCGGCGATGTGCCCCGCTATGCCACCCCCGCCACCGCTCAAGTTGCCAGTCAAGCGAGAGAGCGGGCGCAGGCGATGGCGGCGGAGAGCGCGTCCGGCGTCCCTCTCGACCTCGTCGCGCTGGTCACCCCGCTGCCCGCGGACAGCGGACCGGTGCCGGGCGAGATCATCGTGCATCAGGCGCACGCCGTCGGCCACGCCGCGATCCTCCTCGCGGACCGTGGCGTCCTGCTCGCCGGCGACATGCTCTCCGACGTCCTGATCCCGCTGTTCGACGTTCGCCAAGACGATCAGGTGGGAGCCTACGAGGCGGCGCTCGACCGGCTGGGTGAGGCCGCCGGGCACGTCGACGTCGTGGTCCCCGGCCACGGCGCCGTTGCCGAAGGTCCCGAGGTGGCGGCCCGCCTCGCCGCCGACCATGCCTACATCGACGCGCTCCGGCGAGGAGTGCAACCGGTCGACGCGCGTCTGGGGCCGCATGCGGACTGGCTCTCCGGCCCCCACCGGTCGAACCTGGAGCAGGCCCGAGCGCGGTACCCGCGATAGCGATTTGAGCACCAGCACGCGTGTGCTGGCGCGCTCGATCGGAGACCGCGGCCCCGGCGCAACGCCAGACCGTCATGAGGTAGCCAGCGACTGCGGCTGAGTCGCGCCGCCGGGACCGTCGCCGCATATTTCGCGCTCATGCACGCTGCGCAGACCGTCCGCCCGGTCGTTGCCGCCGGGGCCATCGTGGCCGCGCTCCTGCCTCGGCCCGTGCGCACGCAGGGATGAGTCCGGAGGCGTGGGGTCGCTGTGACGGCACAGGCGGCCTGGGCCCTTCGTCACGCCGAAGCGGTTGGCGGCCGGCTGCACGTCGAAGTCGTGTTCGCAGACGAAACCGTCGATCTCGTCGGCGAAGCGCGCGACTGACGCAGGGACGGGACCGCGGTCGGTCAGAGGACCGCGCCGCGCGGCACACAAACCCCTCGGGATGTCTGGTCACGCAGTGCTCGGCCCACGCAGCGTCGGGAGGGAGAGGAGGACCCGAGGCTCAGCGGATGCGCCCCTCGTCGATGTTCGTCCACTGCAGACCCGTTCGCCGGTAGATGCCGCATTGGGCGCTCGGCGGGAAGCCGGGTTCGCCGCCGCTGCAGGCATAGACAGAGGGAACGTGGTAGTCCGTGCCGCGACTGGCAAGCGTCCAGCCTGACCATGCCTCGTTGTCGGCGGCTATCTCGTACCTGCGACTCGAGATCTTGTAGCGGATCGCGCCGGAGTTGCCCGATTTGCAGCCGCCGGGATCGACCTGGCAGGCGCGGAAGAATCCCACGTAGCCGCTGGTGAACCCCGGGCCGAGATAGCTCTGACCGCTCAGGCCCGTCGTAACGGCAGCGAGCTGGCGGGTGTCGGTGCGGCGCACGTTCGTCAGCCGGATCTCGTTCTGAAAGGAGCCCGGGCCGGGGTCGCCGTAGGTCCAGCTCTGGGCGATCCACCGTCCCCACAGATCCATCGCCTTGAGGTCCTGGTCGAGGAGCCTGCGGCAGCCGTCATGATCACAGCGCCGCCGCGGGAGGCCGCCAACGCGGTCAGACGGGCGCGAGCGCGGCGCCTTCAGCAGCTTGGTGTACGGGACGACCAGATCCTTGCCATAGCGCCGACCGAAGGCCAGCCTGCCCTTCCACACGGTAGGCGCGATCTCGTCGTGGCCGGTGGTGTTCGCGTTGTTCACGGGCCGCAGTAGGTCGCCGGCGTCGAAGCCGATCACGAACAGGTCGCAGGAGCCGCGGCAGATCGACACGACAGCGGAGGCGCGGCCGCGCGAGTCCGGTCCGATGTCGGCGTCAAACGGCCCGCTCTGTGGTGGCACGGCGAGATCGCGGGCCACGCCGCCGCGCAGGATGGCGAGGCGGTACGCCGATCCATCCCAGCGGCTGAACAGCAGCGTTCCCGCGTACTCGCGCAACGGCGTCAAGCGTCCGAGATCGACGACGCGCTGGCCTTCGGCAGGTGATTGTGCGGCCGCCGGGGCGGCGATCACGCACGAGGCGATCGCGGCGCAGGCAGCGAGCTGGGGTAGGTGTCGCATGTCACTTCAACGTGGGAGGAAACCCAACGTAGCGCCGTATGTTCGCGCCGTAGCGGGCTCGACCTCCACGAACAGGGCAGTCGCGCTTCTGAGACCGTGCCTCAGCGCGCCTCGGCTAGCCGTTCGTAGAGCTCTAGGTGGCGGCGCGCGATCGCGTCCCACGCATAGCGACCGCCCGCCGCGGCGCGTGCGCCCTCAGACAGGGCCGCGCGGGCGTCGGGATCGGCCAGCAGGCGCTGTAGCTGCGCCGCGAGCGCCGGGGCGTCGCCGGGCGCGACGAGCGCCGCGGCGCCCTGCCGGGCCACCTCGGCAAAGCCGCCGACGTCTGAGAGCAGCAGCGGCGCTCCGAACGCGAGCGCCGTGAAGAGGACGCCCGACTGGTCGATCTCGCGGTAGGGCAGCACGACGAGGTCGGCGCGCTCGAAGTAGGCGCCGATCTCCTCGTCGGCGACGAAGCGCGAAACCCAGCGCACCGACGGCGGCGCGCTCGCTTGCAGGGCGGCGATGTCCATCCGCGGACGGCCGACGATCCACAGCTCAGCGTCGGCGGCGAGCTCGCGCCACGCCTCGAGCAGGACATCGAGGCCCTTGTACGGGCGCAGCAGCCCGAAGAACAGGACCACGGGCTTGTCGACGGCCGCGAGCTCGGCCGGCAGCAGGCGCGCACCGGGCACGTGGCGTAGGTGCTGAAACGCCCCGTGCTCGATGACGTGGACCTTCTCGGCGGCGATGCCGAGTGCCTCGACGAGCCGGCCGCGCCCGTGCTCGGAGTGCACGACGACGGCGTCGGCGCGCTCGTAGAGGCGCCGCTGCGCGGCGAGCTGCCCTGGGCGCGGCTCGCGCGGCAGGACGTCGTGGGCCGTGATGACGAGCGGCCGTACGCGCGGCAGCAGGTGCACGTCGAGCGGCTGGACCGTGAGCCATTGGAAGTGCACGACGTCGGCGGCGGCGGCGGCCCGGCGGTAGGCCAGCATGTCGGGGACGTGCTGGACGAGCTTCGCCGCGAGCCGCCGCCTCGAGCCGGCCTCGTCGTTGCCGCGGCGATAGAAGCGTTCGACGCGCTCGTACCCGTCGGGCGCGGGAACGGCGCCGTAGGGGAAGCGACTGGTCTGCAACCGCACGCCCGCGCCGGCTCGGGCGAGCGCGGCGCACAGCGCGTGGTCGTAGGGCGGCGTGTAGGCCGATGGGTCGACGACGTCGACCCGCAGCGCTGGAGAAGTCGCCTGCATCTGGGCTCAGGAGTGTGGCTCACCGAACCAAGACATGCGGGACTACCCGATGTGCCGAGCGCGAGCAGCCGCGCGCGAAGGCGAAGTATCGTCGGCCGCGGCATGGTCGAGGTCTCCTTCTGCGTCGTGAACACCCAGCAGCGCGAGCTGCTCGTCCGCTGTCTGGACGCGATCGCGGCCGAGCGCGGCGCGCTGCCTTTCGAGACCGAGGTGCTCGTGCTCGACAACGCGTCAAGCGACGGCTCGGCCGGCGCCGCGCGCCGCCACCCGACGACGACCGAGCTCGTCGCGCTGACACGGCGCCGCGGCAAGGGCGAGAACGACAGCGATCTGCTGCAGCGCTCGCGCGGGCGCTACTGCCTGCTGCTCAACGAGGACTCCGAGCTGCTGCCGGGCGCGACCGCCGCGCTGCACGCGGCGCTTGAGGCGCGCGCCGACGCCGGCGCCGCGGGCGCCTCGCTGCTGCGCCCCGACGGGCGCCGCCAGCCGTCGGCCTGGCGCTTCCCGACCCCGACGACGGCGCTCGTCGGCGCGCTCTTCCTGCACCGCCGCTACACGGTCCAGAGCCGCGGCGACGCGACGCGCGAGATCGACTGGGCGCAGTCCGCCGCGCTGCTCGTCCGCCGGGACGCCGCCGAGCAGATCGGTTGGTTTGACCCGGCGTTCTTCGTCTACTCCGACGAGGTCGATTTCTGCAAGCGCCTGCGCGACGCGGGCTGGCGCACGCTCTATGTCCCCGGCGCGGCGGCGATCCACCACGAGCAGCTGTCGACCGCGGCGGTGCCCGAACGGCGGATCGTCGAGCTGTCGCGCAATCGTGACCTCTACATGCGCAAGCACCACACCCCGCAGGCCGCATTGACCGTGCGGCTACTGACGGCGCTGACGTACGCGTTGCGCGCCGCAGCCGCGCTCGCCCTTCCGCATCACGACGCGCGTCGCTACTGGCGCCACGTCACGGCGACATTGCGCCCGGCGCGCGGGGAGGGCCTGCGCGAGGCGGCCACCGACCACAACCGCGGCCGGCGGCTGTAGCGTCCGTCGGGACGGGTCTGGCGTACCACGGTGCCGGCAGCCAAGCCAACCAACCCGGTTACGAAGCGCGACGCGACGCGAGCAGCCGGCGCAATCCCGCGCGCTCCTCGGGGCGCATGAAGCCCGTCGCCATGAACGCGACGGGGATCGCCGCCAGCGCGAGCGCGCGCAGGGCGAAGCCTTCGAACCCGGCCGTCGGCAGCAGCAGCTCGCCGGCCACGGCGATCCCGGCCAGCAGCGTCACTGCTTGCGCCAGGCGGCCCCATTCGAACGGGACGGCGAACAGGCGCCGCGTCAGCAGGTGCAGGACGACGAGCATGACCGCGTAGGCCGCGACGAGCGCGATGCCGGCGCCGGCGATGCCGAGCGGGCCGACGAGCGCGACGAGGACGACGACGTTCACGACGAGGCCCGCGAGCGACGCCGGGAAGTTGCGTGCCGTCACGCCCGCGCGCCCGCCGATCGTCACGAAGACGAGGTACAGCCCGTACATCGCCCAGCCGAGCGCGACCCACGGCAGCGCCTCGTGCGCCTCGAAGTACTGCGGCGCGGCAAGCAGCCGTACGAGCCAGCGCCCGAGCAGCGTCAGGCCGGCGACTACGAGCCCCGTCGCGACGACGTACCACGTCGTGACCGCGGCGTAGAAGCGCCGCGCGCGGTCGTCGTCGGCGATCGAGTACGCCAGCGGCGGCCAGGCGAGCTGAAAGCCACGCACGGTCAGGATCACCGCCGTCGCGAGCTTCACCGACAGCGCGTACAGGCCGGCGGCGGCGGCGCTCTGCGCGCGCAGCAGGTACGCGCGGTCGACGACGTTCAGCGCGAAGACCGTCGCCTCGGCGGGCACGGTCGGAACTCCGAAGGCCAGCAGTGGGCGCAGCACGCGGGCACCCCAGTCCGGACGATGCGCGATCTGCGCACGCAGGGTCCACCACAGGCCGAGCAGGACGAGCGCCGATCCGACGTAGTTGCCGGCCAGGTAGCCGCGCGCGCCCTGATCGGCGACCACGACGAGCGTGACGGTCAGTGCGACCGTCAGGACGACGTTGCACAGCGACGCGACGAGGTACGCCCGCCGGCGCTCGTCGACGCGCAGGACGGCGTAGGCGATCTCGAGGTTCGTGAACGCCCACAGCCCGAGAATCCCGATGCGCATGATGCCCCCGTCCTCGAAGCCGAGCAGCAGCTCGCTCAGCGGGCGAGCGAGTGCGACTCCGATCAGCGCCGCGGCGGTCGTCGTCAGCAGCACGATCTGCGTCGTCGTCGCCGCGAGGCGGTCGCGCTCGGGGCCGGGCTCCTGCGCGCCGTAGAAGCGCACGAACGCCTCGCCGAGCCCGAAACGCAGCAGGATCGACGCGAGGATGATGAACGTCAGTAGCGTCTCGGCGATCCCGAAGTCGGACTTCGTCAGCGCGTGCGTGTAGAGCGGCAGCGTCACGAGCGCGAGCACGGCCGAGACGACGCTCGACGCCTGGTAGGCGACGCCACCCGTCAGCAGGCGCGTGTAGAGGCTGCGCATCGGGCGCCACGCTACTGTCCGAGCGTGCCGGAGCCCGAGCCTCGCGCCCTGCTGCTGCTGCCGCGCCCGCTGGAGGGCTTCATCCTCGAGGATCAGGCGCGCGACCTGCTGCGCGCGCCGGGCGTCGTCGCGGCCGACCCGCCGCGGGTGCGCTACGGCGCCGTCGCCCGGCTTCCGGCCCCGATTCGCAACCGGCTCGCGCACGGAACGGCGCGGCGCCTGCTGCGCGCGCTCGGCGGCGACCTGCGGGCCGTCGCGATCTTCCACCCCGTGCAGTGGCCGCTCGCGGAGGCGCTGCTGGCCGCCCGGCCCAACGCGGAGCTGTGGTACGGGCGCTGGGATCGCTACGAGCTCGCCTACGACGCGTCGCCGAAGATGCGCCGCCGCCTGTCGGCGCTGCACGAGGCGGCCGCGGCGCGCTCGGCGCTGACGTTCGTCGCCTCGGACAAGCTCGCTTCGATCGAGCACGAAGCGGGACGCGACGCGACGGTCGTCGGGCTGGCGGCGGACTCGTTCCCGGCCCCGGACCCGGCCGCGGCCGTCGTCGCGGTGTCGCTCGGCCACCTCGGCTGGCGCACCGACTGGACCCTGCTGCGTCGCGTCGCCGAGCGCGTCCCCGAGCTCGTGCTGCTGCTCGTCGGCGCGTGGCACGAGGAGGAGTGCGCCGGGAACGACGACTTCGCCTGGTGTCGCGAGCATCCGGGCTTCGTCTGGCTCGGGCGCCAATCCGACGAGGCGGCCGCGCGGCTGATCCTCTGCGCGGACGTCGGGATCCTGCCGTTCGCGGTCGAACCGTTCAACGACGCGGCGCTGCCCTACCGGATCCTGAAGTACGCGCGCCTCGGCCGGCGCACCGTGTCGCCCGAGCTGGCGGGCGTCCACACATGGGACCGCGCGGTGACGACGGCCGCCGATGCCGACGCCTTCGCCGCCGCGCTGCGCGCGCAGGCGGGAGCCCGGATGCGCCCCGACGCCGGGCTGCGCGCATGGGCGCTCGAGCAGACCGCCGAGCGCGTCAACGAGCCGCTGTGGCAGCGCCTGCGCGAGCTCGGGGTGACCGAGCCCGACTGAACCGAGGGCAGCGCAATCTCGCGCGCGCCCGCAGCAGCCCGAGGACCGCGAGCAGCCCGCGGACGCGCCGGCGCTCGCGGACGTACTCCGCTCAGCCGGCGGCGGCCTCCGGCTGCGGCGCGCCGGCGCCGTGCGCGACGAAGTCGCTGCCGCGGACGAGCGCGAGCGCGAGCAGGCCGCCGACGATCGCGACGACGGCCGCGATCAGCAGGATGTCGTTCAGCGCCGCCGTGAAGGCGGCATGAACGGCGTGCTCGAGGCGCGGGCGGGCGGCCGAGGGCGACGCGGCGATCGCCTGGCGCGCGCCGCCGCCCGCGACCGCGCGGCCGATCTCGTCGACGTGCGACGCGCCGGGCGTCCCGGCCAGGGCCGTCGTAAGGCGGCTCGTGATCTGGCTCTGGAAGACCGCGCCGAGGCCGGCGATCCCCGTCGCGATCCCGACCTGGCGAAACGTCGAGCTGATCCCGGAGGCCATCCCCGACCGCGCCGGCGCGACGACGCCGATCGCCGCGTTCGCGATCGAGGGGTTGATCGTCCCGACTCCGATGCCGGCGACGACGAAGCCCGGCAGCAGCGCCGTCCAGTCCGAGCCGGCGTCGACGCCGCGCATCAGCAGCAGGCCGAGGCCGACGACGAGGAGACCGCCGCCGAGCAGCCCGCGGGCGGGCAGCTTCGCCGTCAGCTTGCCGGAGATGGCCGCGGCGACGAACGACAGCAGCGTCACGGGCAGGAAGCGCAGCCCGGTCTCGAGCGGGTCGTAGCCGAGGATCGTCTGCAGGTAGAGCGTGAGGTAGAGGAACATCGCGAACATCGACGCCGACAGCGCGAACGCCGCGATCGACGCGCCGCCGAACGTCTTCTTGCGAAACAGGGAGAGGTCGAACATCGGGCGTGCCCGGCGGCGCTCGGCGACGACGAACAGCGCGAGCAGCAGCGCGGCGGTCACGAACAGGCCGACGATCAGGCCGCTGCCCCAGCCGCGCTCGTTGCCCTTGATGAGCCCGTAGACGAGCAGGAACAGCGCCGCGCTGAACGTCGTCAGGCCGAGCCAGTCGATCGTGCCCGCGTCGGCGTCGCGCGACTCGGGCAGCTTGCGCAGCGTGATCGCGATCGTCGCGATGCCGATCGGCAGGTTGAGGTAGAAGATCGACGGCCAGCCGAGCGCGTCGGTCAGCGCGCCGCCGACGAGCGGGCCGACGGCGACCGCGGCGCCGGTCGTCGCGCCCCACAGCCCGAAGGCCGTGCCGCGCTCCGGCCCGTGGAACTCCTGCGCCAGCAGCGCCAGCGACGTCGCGAACATCGCCGCGCCGCCGATCCCCTGCGCCCCCCGCGCGAGGATCAGCATCGTCGCGCTCGAGGCGACGGCGCACAGCAACGAGGCGGCCGTGAAGCAGACGAGGCCGATCGCGAAGACCCGCCGGCGGCCGAGCAGGTCGGCGAGCGAGCCGGCGGTCAGCAGCAGCGCGGCGAGCGTCAGCGCGTAGGCGTCGATGACCCACTGCACGTCGCTGAAGCTCGCGCTGAGCTCGTCGGCGATGTCCGGCAGCGCGACGTTCACGATCGTGATGTCGAGCAGCAGCATGAACGTCGCCAGGCAGACGGCGAGGAGGGTCCACCATTTGCGCTCCATCTACAGCGAGCCGAGGTCGCTTGGGACGTCGACCGCGTGCTCGCGCAGCGCCTCGAGCGAGACGATGTCCAGCGCGCGCTCGTGCGTGCAGGCGAGCACGACGTAGGCCGCCGCGCCGTCCTGGTGCGCGCGCAGCCAGTTGCGCGCCGTCACGCACCAGCGGTCGCCGGGCATGAGCCCGGGGAAGCCGTACAGCGGCATCGGCGTGCTGAGGTCGTTGCCGATCGCGCGCTGGTGCTCGAGGAACTCCGCCGTCACGACCGCGCAGATCGTGTGGCTGCCGAGATCCTCGGGACCGGTGCTGCAGCAGCCGTCGCGGTAGAAGCCCGTCAGCGGATCCATGCCGCAGGGCTCGAGCTCACCGCCGAGGACGTTGCGATCGGGCATCGCTGCAAGTATCCACGAGCGAGCGGCGGGGGGCTCAGCAGCTCCCCGCTTGTGCCCTGCGCGCCGCCGGGCGAGCGGGTGCGATGTAGACGGCGAACGGCCCGGAGCGCAGCGTGGGCGCTCCCGCGGGTGGCACGTTCGTCGCCCGGCTGACGCCGTCCGCGCGACCGTAGCGTCGCGCGAGCGTGGCGTCGGTGATGTAGACGGCGACCGCCCCGGGGCGACGGTCGTCCGCGCGTGAGCGGACCGCGCGCGCGTCGACGTGCACCAGCCAGCGGCTGTCCGGTACGAGACGGTAGGTCGGGAACGTCAGCGCGCCGCAGCGCATTGCGTCACGGACGCGCGGATCCGCCAGCAGCGTGCGCAGATCGGCATGCGTGGACTGGATGAAGCGCAGCTCCGTGCGCAGCTTCTCAAAGCTCGACGCCTTCACGAAGAGGAACGCCGCGCCGACGACGGCCGCGCCGAGCGTCGCCCGGCGCCAGCGCGTGCGTGCCGGGCCCGGCTCGAGGGTCCTGAAGCCGAGCACGGCGTAGCCCGCGAGGACGCACAGGGTGACGGCGGGGACGGTGAGGTAGCGCTGGATGATCGACAGCCCGGCGACGCCGGTCGCGACGAACGTCAGCGCACCCGCGCCGAGCAGCGCGAGCGGGACGGCCATCCGCGTGACGCCGAAGCGACGCACTGCGAGCGCGAGGCCGATGACGCCGGCGAGCGCGACGGGCGGCCGCGCGAGGCCGGCCAGGAACGTCAGGAACGACCGCGGCACGGCGGCGATGCCGCGTTCGCGGTCCAGGGACGCGGCGAGCTTGCTCGTCGCGTCGAGGCTGTAGAGCGGATCACCGGTCACCGCGAGATCGACGAGCGCCCAGCACAGCGGGGCGACGACGACGAGCGCGAGCAGCCCGAGGCGCTCGCGCATGCCGCCTGTGCCCTGCGAGCCCCCCGGCGTGCGGGTGCGCCCTGGCAGGCACCACAGCCAGTACGCGCCGGCGAGCACCCACGCCTCGGGCCGCAGCAGGCCGGCGGTCGCGAGCAGCGCCATCGGCGCGAGCCCGCGGCGCAGCGGCTCGCCTCGCGGCTCGCGAGACAGCGGTGGCCGGCGCACCTCGAGCGCCGCCGCCCACACCACGAGCGCGAGGAACGGGACGTCGACGAAGGCCCGGACCGCGTAGAGCAGGAAGGCGAAGCTCGAGCCGACGAAGAGCGCGCCGAGGAGCCCCGGGGCGCGGCCGAAGAGCTCGCGGCCGAGCGCGTACGCGCCCGCCGTCAGCGCGGCCAGGCTGAGCAGCCCGACGAGCACGAGCAGCCGATCGGCGCCGCCGCCGGCGAGCGACAGCAGGCCGGCAAGCGCGACGTAGAGCGGGTGCTCCGTCGGTGCGAACGACGTCTGAAATCCGGGCGCGATGCCGTGCAGGACGTCGCGACCCCAGATCAGGTGGTAGTAGGCGTCGTAGTCGGGATACGTCGGGATGAGCGCCCAGCCGGCGATCGCCGCGACGAGCAGCGCCACGAGGCCGAGCCGCTCGCCGCGGGTGTCTCCCAGCGGACGGCGACCGCCGCGCTGGGCGGCGGACCCCCCAACGGCGTGCTGATCGGCGCGCGTATTGCTCACGGCTCGGCGGGCGCCGCGGACCTGGGGCGTCGCGACGAGACGACCGGCGTCAGCGCGCTGCCGACGGCGAGCAGCGCCCACGCGAGCGGATCTTCGAGGAACGCGGCGTAGAGGAGCGTGTGCACGACGAGCGCCACGAACATCGCGGCGATCGCCGCGCGCGCGATCGAACCGCGCGCCCCGCGCAGCAGGCCTCCGATCGCGACGACGAGCAGGGCGAGGTAGAGCAGCAGGCCGCCGAACCCCTGCTCGGCGGCGACGGTGATCGGGATCGTGTGCGACGCCGCCGAGGCGCGCGCGTTGGAGGACCGCTCACGGAGGCGAAACTCATGGCGGAAGGAGCCCGCCCCCCAGCCGAAGATCGGCTGCTCACGGGCCAGCGCCAAGCCGCCCGTGACGAGCTTGAAGCGCCCGCTCGTGACGTTGTCCGTCGAGCCCTGCAACCCGACGGCGCCGGGCGCGACGAGCACCGCCGCGAGCGCGACGACCGCGAACAGCGCGACGACGGCCGCCGCCCGGCGCGCTCCCCAGCGCAGTCCACCGAGGACCGCGAGGCCGGCGAGCAGCGCCGTGAAGGAGGACTGCGACAGCGTCAGCACGAGACCCGCCCACAGGACGGCGAGCGCCACCATCGCGCCCGCCACGACGCGGACGTCGCGGATCCACAGAAGCACGGCGGCGAGCGCGAGCATGACCATCGCCAGGAAGCGCCCGTAGATGTTCGGGTCGAAGAACAGCGAGTTGACGCGGAAGTACGTCTCGAACTGATTGGAGCTGATGACCTTCGGGTTCAGCAGCAGCTCGCGCCGGGCGTACTCGACGAAGCCGATGCCGACGAACGCGAGCGCGAGGATCAGCAGCACCGCGAGGCAGCGCCCGGCGAGGCGCGGCGTCCACTCGACCCGCACGAGCAGCGCGAACAGCAGCGCGAATGGGACGTAGAAGAAGATCACCTGCGACAGCGCACGGTCGAAGTCCGACGAGTACGCCGACTGCGCCGCGTACAGCACGACCGATGCCGCGAGCAGCCACTCGAGCGTCCCGCGGCCGCGGCTGCGGCGCGGCGCCTCGTCATCGTCGTCGTCGTCATCATCGAGGCCGCGCGCCGCGCGCAGGCGCGGGACGGCGTACGCGAGCACGCCCGCCGCGATCACGAGATAGAGCGGCAGCAGGAGGTTCGCGGTGTCCCCGCCCGACGCGATCGGGATCCGGAACGGCAGCGCAGCGGCGGCGGCGAGCGCGACGAGCTGCGGTCGGCGGTGGATCGCCCACGCCCCGGCGGCGAGCGCCAGCGCCCCGGCGCCCGCCGCGCAGAGCGCGAGCAGTGGCCGGTCGCGCAGCGGCGCCAGCTGCGGTGTCGACCAGATGTTCGCGACGAGCAAGACCGGTGTCAGCACGAGCGCGCCGAGCATCGCGACGCTGCGCGCGCGGTCCGAGCGCGAGAGCAGGACGGCCGCCGCGAGCAGCGCGGCGACGATGACGCCGGCCGTCTGCGTGAGCTCGCCGAGGGTCGAGATCGTCGCGATCATGGCTGCGACAGCAGGGTCCACGAGCGCTCCAGAAGACCGGCGAGCTCGGTGTTCGTCTTCAGGCTCGCCGAGAAGTCCGGCAGGCCGGGCCGGATGACGAGCCCGCTGCCGAGCCGCGACGCGACGATGACCCGCCGCTGACCGTCCTGCGTCGCCGCCGCGGCCGCGATCGCGGCGCTGCCGCCGCGCACGTCCAGCGTCTGCTCGATGGCACCGATGCCGGCGAACTGCCCCGACGTGCCGGCGAACAGCTGGACGTCGTCGACGACGTTCACGAGCGTCACCGGCGCAGCGAGTCGCTCGATCGGCCGCAGGCGCGCCCCGAACAGATCGCGGGTGGTCTGCGCCGTCGGGTCGATCGCTCGCCCGCGTGGCGTCAGCCGCACCGTCCGGCGCAGCGACTGCGTCCCGACCGACAGCAGGTTGCCGCCGCTGCGCACGAAGCCGCGCAGCGCGGTCGCCACGCGCGCGTCGAGCCAGCGCGTGTCGCCGGCGAGGATGACGCCGCGGTGACCGGCGAGCTTCGGTCCCTTCCCGCGGGCGAGCGCGACGTCGGTCGTCAGGTCGTAGCGGTGGTGCTGGCGATCGAGCTGCGCGAGCAGCAGCGCCTCGTGCTTGGCCAGCCCCTCGGGCAGCCCGCTCTTCACGTACGGCCGACCGACGCGTACCGGCAGGCCGGCGACGAGCGTGTTCGGCTCACCGTCGCCGTCGTCGTCGACGGGGTTCGTGCCCTGCCACGTCGTCGCGGGCAGCACGACGAGCACGGGACGCTGCACCTGGGACTGCACGACGACCGGCGCCGACACCTTGCGCGTGCGCGTGCGCACCTCGAAGACGTAGAGCCCCGACTTGCCGGCCGGCGCCGTGAAGTGCACGAGCCGCGACTTCGTCCCACTGCCATGGCCGCGGATCTGGCGATCGCCGACGCGGCGCAGCTGCCAGGTGAAGCGCTTGCCCACCGAGCTGACGGCGACGTCGCCCTGCTCGCCGGCGAGCACCGGCTCGGCCTCGGGCTGCGCGCTGAGGTAGCGCACGGTGATGCCACCGCGTCCCGGCAACGTCTGCCCGTAGCCGAGCCGCGGCGGGATCGGCGCCGAGGAGCCGATGTTGCCGGCGCGGTCGCGGGCGCGGATGACGACGAGGTACGTGCCGGCAGCGACGCGGCGGCCGTCGACCGTCCCGTTCCAGGTCCAGCTCTTGGCGTCGTTGGCCAGGCGCCGCGGCTTGGCCAGGATCATCCGCACGGGGCTAACGTCGGTGCGGAAGACGAGCGCCTCGATCTGCGGGCTGCACGGGCGGTTCGAGGTCGACTCCGGCGGGCAGATCGGCGCGCGGAAGCGCACCTCGGCCGGCTTGCCGATCAGGTTTGGGAGCACTTCGGGCCGCGGCACCGTGTCCTTGCTCGGCCCGATCGACGTGACGAGAATGTCCGGCGGCTTCGTGTCCTTGACGATGTTCCGCGGAATCAGCACGGCCCGGCCCTGGCGGCGCAGGTTCAGGCGCACGCGATACGTGCCGTCAGGCGCCAGCCGTCCGTTCGCGAGCCGGCCGTCCCAGGCGAGCCGTTGCATGACGCCGCCGCGCATGCGGCGGTCGGACACGAGCACGTATACGGTGTCGCCGTCGCGATCGACGACCGTCGCAGTCACGTCGTCGGTGCGCTCAAGCACGAACGACAGGTGCGCGCGGTCCCTGCGGCCGTCGTGATTGGGCGAGAAGACCGGGTCCGCGTGCAGATCCTGGACGCGCGGCGGCTTGCTCTTGAGCTCCTGCGCCGCGAAGAACGCCGCGAACGTCGCACAGACGAGCAGCGTGAACGCGATCCGCGCGGCGCGGCTCACGGCGCGACCGCGAACGCCCGCCGCGGCGCGTCGAGATGGCCTTGGGGGGCCGCGGCCACGCTGTCGTCGGTCTCCCCAGGGCGCACGAGCAGAATGTCGTTCGAGGAGGCCGTCGAAACGCCTTCCCGTCCGTTGCGGCTAACCGGTGCTCGCTATGTCGGCGCCGATGATGACGACGACGTTCGCGTCCGGCCCGGCGGCGGTCGCGGTGTTCGCGTCAGACGCCTTCACCGCGCCGGCGCTGACACCCACGATCTTCGCCACGAGCAGCGCCGCCGGCTTGTCGCCCGCCGCGTAGGAGACCGTCGTCGTCGCCACCTGCTGATCGGCGTTTGTGCCCCTCGAGAGGATCGTGAAGCCCTTGTCCTCGATCTTGGTCGCGACGCTCGCCGCGAGGCCGTTCTGGAAGGTTCCGTTCAGGACGGCGATCTGCGTCGCGCGGCGGTTGAGCTTCGTCGCCGCCGATGCGGGCGGGGGCGTCGCCGATGCGGGCGGCGGGGTCGCATTGCCGATCTGGTTGTCCTTCGGCGGCGTGTCGCCGCCGGCGGACAGCAGCAGCACGATCCCGACGGCGATGACGATCGCGACGAAGGCGCCGCCGGCGATGAGGCCGACACGGCTCACCGAGCCTCCCCTGTCGCGGTCGGCCGTGAGCGTTATCTCGCGCGGCTGGCGCGGCGGCACGTCAAGCGGCTTCGGCGAGATCGGCGGGTTGAGCGGGTCGTGCGCGTCCGCGTCGCCGTTGGCCGAGGCCGGGCTGCGACCGGCGATCGCGGCCTGCCGCGCCGCCGCGACGGCGCCTGCGGTCGCGGCGTTCGGGGGCACGCCCGGGCCGGGAGTGGGCGCTCGGCCGGCGGGCACGGCCGGCGCCGGCGAGGCGGGCGCACCGACGGGGGTCGGCGTAGCGGCGGCGGGGGCGGGCGCCGGCTGCGGTGGGGCCGGCGGGCTGCCGAGGCCGGGGGTCGGGCGGGCAAGCTGCCCCGGTGGGGCCACGACCGGTGCTCCCGGGGCGCCGGTGCCGGGGGCCTGGAACTTCTGCATGACCGCCGCGGCGGCGGCCTTGCGGGCCGCCTCGGCCTGCTGCGCGGCGGGGGTCTGCGGCCCCGCGGGCGCGACGGCGCCAGGCTGCGGCACGACCGGCTGGGCGACGACGCGGCGCTGCACGTCGGATTGCAGGCGTGACGTGAGCTCGGCGTCGCGCTCGGGCGCGCGGCCGGCCCATTCGCGCAGCCGCTTGACCTCCTTCGCCTGGGCGAAGTACAGCAGCGACAGAACGCCGAGGCCGACGACCGCGGCGTAGCCGAAGTACGCGCCGAAGGTCTCGATCTTGTTTCCGAGTGCGACGGCGGCGAGCAGCGGGGCGTTCACGACCGCAGGATCCTAGTGTCACGGCTCGGATCGCGAGTCGTCCAGGCATCGGTCGAGACCGACAGCTCCGCCACCTTGGCGGCGAGCCCGGCCGCGTCACCCTCGAGCACGAGCAGTCCGATCTGGTCGAACATGTCGTCGACGGCCTGTGGCGCGCGGTGCTCGCGCTCGGCGCGCAGGATCTTCTCGGCGGTCGTAGGCTGCGGGCGCTCGTAGGGGTTGAAGAGTTCCTCGTGGAGCTTCTCGCCGGGCCGCCGACCGACGATCTCGACGGCGATGTCGCGGTCGGGATCGAGGCCGGAGAGCTCGATCATCGTGCGCGCCAGGTCGAGGATCCGCACCGGCTCGCCCATCTCCAGGACGTACACCTCGCCGCCGGCCGTGCCCTCGGTGACTGGTCCCTGGGCCTTGGACAGGCCGCCCGCGCGGACGATGAGCTGGACCGCCTCGGGGATCGTCATGAAGTAGCGCGTCATCCGCTCGTCGGTGACGGTGACCGGCCCGCCGAGCGCGATCTGGCGGCGGAAGATCGGCACGACGGAGCCCGACGAGCCAAGCACGTTGCCGAAGCGCACCGCGCAGTAGCGGGTGTTCGGGAAGCGGGCCTGCTCGGCCTCCAGCGCGAACTCCGCGAGCGCCTTCGAGGCGCCCATGACCGTGGCCGGTGCGACGGCCTTGTCGGTCGACACGAGCAGGAACGCCTTGACGCCGGCCTGCCCGGCGATCCGCGCCATCAGCCGGGTCGCGATCGCGTTGTTGCGCACGGCCTCGACGGGGTTCTGCTCCATCAGCCCAACGTGCTTGTAGGCGGCGGCGTGGAAGACGACGGTCGGCCGGTAGGCGCCGAACACCTCGCGCATGCGCTCCTCCTCCTTGCAGTCCGCGAGGACCGCGTCGAGCGTGGAGGGGTGCACGTGGCGGTCGTGCTCGAGCTCGCGCTGGATCTGAAAGAGGTTGTCCTCGGCGTGGTCGAGCAGGATCAGGCGGCGCGGGGCGACGCGAGCGATCTGGCGCGAGAGCTCCTTGCCGATCGAGCCGCCGGCGCCGGTGACGAGCACGACCTCGCCGCTGAGGTACGCGCCGACGCGATCGAGCTCCATCCGGACGGGCTCGCGCCCGAGGATGTCCTCGACCTGCACGTCGCGCACCTGGCGCACGTAGTTGCCGCCCGTCTGCAGCAGCTCGAAGACCGTCGGCAGCGTACGCACCGGGATCCCGCGCTCGCGGCAGGCGCGCACGACGGTCGCGCGCACGACGCCGGGCGCGGACGGGATCGCGATCGTGACCTCGTCGGGCTCGACCTCGTCGAGGATCCGGCCAAGCTCGCTCGTCGTGCCGAGCACCTTGACGCCGTCGATCCGCAGCCGGGCCTTCGTCGGGTCGTCGTCGACGAAGCCGACCGGCTTGAGGCCGAGCTCGGGGTTGCGCAGGATCTCGCGCAGGACGAGCCGGCCGCCGTCGCCGGCGCCGACGATCAGCAGGCCGCGCGCGCCGGCGCGGGCGCGAAAGCCGGTCAGCGGGCGCTCGTAGATCGAGCGCGCGGCGAAGCGCGTGCCAGCGATGAAGGCGAGCGTCAGCAGCAGGTAGAGGACGATGACGCCGGCCGGCAGCGTGACGGGCGCGTCGCCGCCCGCCGAGCGCTGCGTCACCGGCTTGACGATCGCGATGTAGCCCGGCAGCAGCAGCGTCGCGATGACAACCGCCTGCAGGATCCGCACGTAGTCGCGCTGCGTCACGTAGCGCCACCACTTCTGATGCAGGCCGAACGCCGTGAAGACGAGCATCGAGCTCACGACGACGGGGACGATCGTGGCCTCGAAGAGGTCGCGGTATCGCACTGGGGCCCCGCGCGGGCCGTCGAACCGCAGCCGGTAGGCGAGCCAGTACGCGAGCGCGACCAACGCCCCGTCGACCGCGATCTGGGGCAGCGAATGGCGGCGCAAGGGGAAGGCCGCGGAGCGGATCCGTCGGCGCATCGTCGCCGATTGTACGGGGCACGCGCCAGAACGCGCCGCCTGCACGCCGCCCGACGACGAACGACCTTTCACATCGTCGCCACGCGAGCCGCATACGAGCGCCCTATCCGGCGGGCGCGGGAAACGCTCTAGTAGGACTCGTCGAGATCGAACGCAGCGTGGATCGCCGCGGTCAAGGATGCCTCCTGATCGGCGAGCAGCACGCCGATCTGAGGCCCGAGCCGGTCCACCGGGATCGTCGCGATGTTGTCGCAGCTCACAACGCTCGCGGCGTCCAGGCCGTTCTGTCTGCCGACCGCGACCTCCGTCGACAGTCCCCGGACGGTCGTCGTGATCGGTGCGACCGTCACCTGCCCGAGGTAGGGCCGTGCGAGGTCTCGCGTCAGCACGAGCACCGGCCTGGTCTTGTCCAGAGACGCCCGATGGATCGGGCGCATCAGTCGATGTCGAGTGACGTGCCGGCCGCGAACTCGGCGAGACCGCGCATGTCGGGGTCGGCGCCGAGACGAGCGAGGATTGCCGCGTCGCGAGCGGCGACGGTTCGCCGCCGCTCGCGTTCGAGGGCGCGTGTCACGACGACCGCACGGCTACCGGCGGTGCCATTTCGGACGAGCCGGTCGACGAATTCGACGAGATCGTCCGGAAGGCGGACGGCGATCTGCCGGCTCATCCCAGAAGGGTACCGCTTTGGGATTCAGTCAACGCGTGCCCTCGTCTCGCCCGACCGCGCGCATCAGCAGTTCCGCCAGCACGGCCGGGTCGCGGCGGATTCGCTCGCCGCCCGTGGCGCCCGCGGCGCGCTTCTCGAGGACGACGTCTTCGGCGCGCTCGAGCGTGCGCAGGCGGCCGTCGGCGATGAGGGCCTCGTCGACCGCGCCGAGGCGGCCCTGGAACGTCGTCCAGACGGGCGTGCCGAGCGCGACCGCCTCGCGGTTCATCGTGCCGCCGGCCGAGACGACGAGATCGGCGTAGGCGATCAGCGACTGCGCGTCGATCGCCTGCTCGGGGACGACGAAGCCGTCGCCGAGCGCCGCGCGCTGCTCGGGCGTGCGTGGCAGGACGACCGTCTGGCTGCCGCGCAGGCGGTCGAGCACGGCGGCGAAGACGTCGTTCTCGAAGCGGTGATAGAGCGAGACCGCGGGCGGCGTGCGCACGACGGCGATCGGGAGCGCCGGATCGAGGCCGAGCTCGGCGAGCACGGCGGGGTCGGCCTCGAAATCGGCGAGGTAGTACTCCTCCTTGAGCCCCGGATAGGCGGCGATCTTGCCATCCGCTCCGTAGCGCGCGAGGCGCTGGGGCGGGATCGCCTCGGGCACGACGACCGTCCGCGCGAGGCGGCAGTTGACCGTGTGCTGGACCGTCGCCCACTCGTAATCGAACATCGTCGAGGAGGGGATCCGCAGCAGCCACGCGGCGACCGTGACGTCGTTGGAGCCGTGGCCGAGCGCGAGGTCGAAGCGACGCCCGCGCGCCCAGCGCGCGAGCGCCGTCGAGCGCGACAGCAGGCCCAGGCCCTTCGCGGCGAGGCGGCCGCCACGGTGGCGCCCGACGACGGTGTGCTCGATCCCGAAGCGCTCGAGCAGCCCGAGCGTCTGGGCGAAGTCGCGCGCGGTGATCTGGACCTCGTGGCCCTGCGCGCGGAGCGCGGCGACGATCGGCCGCAGCACGAGCACGTGCGGGCTGTTCGTGAGGTCAACCCAGACGCGCATCCGGCGCCGCAGGCTATTGCGCGGCGCCCGGCACGACGGCCAGCCCCGCGCTCACGGCTGCCGTCGCCAGGTCGCGATCCCAGGTCGCGACCACGAGATCGGGGTCGTCGATCGTCAGCGCGGTCGCGAGGTGTACGGCGTCGTAGCCGTGCAAGGCATGGCGCTCGGCAAGATCGCCGGCGAGCAGCGCGAGCTCCCAATCGACGCCGACGAGCCGGATCGCGGCGCACGCCGACGTGAGGTCCTCGACGACGTCCGGAAGCGATGCGACGGATATCCGCCCGGCGCGGGTCGCGGCGGCAAGCGCGGCCCGCGTCTCGGGGTACACGAGCCGGCTTGCGACGCGCCGCGGCGCCCGGGTCCACAGCTCATCGGCGAGTGACGACCCCTGCTCCTCGACGAGGAGCTTCACCACCGCCGAGGTGTCGAAGTAGATGATCAGCGCCGCTGACCGGCGACGAGATCGGCCACGGGCGCGGTCGACGCTACCTTGCCGACGCCACACCCCACCCTGGTCACTGCGTGGCCGATACCCTTCCGCCCTTGCTCGCGATCGTCATCGCCTCGATCACGGATCCGATCGTCAACTTCGCCGTGAACGTCGTCGGCGATCTCGGCCTGCTCGGAGTCTTCGTACTCATGTTCTTCGAGAGCGCCTGCATCCCGATCCCGAGCGAGGCGACGATGTTGTTCGCCGGCTTCAACGTCTCCGACGGCCACTACTCGCTCATCGCGGTGACGCTCGTCGGCACGTTCGCGAATCTCTGCGGCTCGTGGGTCGCGTACGCGATCGGCTACTACGGGCGCGTAGACATCCTCGAGAAGCACGGCCGCAAGCTGCACATCAAGCCGTCGCACCTGACGGCGGCCGACCGCTACTTCGAGAGCCACGGCGATGCGACGGTCTTCTTCACGCGCATGGTGCCAATCATCCGCACGTTCATCTCGCTGCCCGCGGGCGTCGCGCGGATGCCGTTCTGGCGCTTCACCGCGCTGACGTTCGCCGGCTGCCTGCCGTGGGTCTTCGGCCTCGCGTTCCTCGGCGATCAGGTCGGCGACCGCTGGGCGTCCTGGAAGGACAACCTGCACTACGTCGACTACGCGGTGCTCGTGCTCGTGCTCGCCGCGATCGCCTACCTCGTGATCCGCCGCCGCCGCCGCCCCGGCGGTGGCGACGCGGCGCCCGTCGCCGGCGAGCCGGCCGCCGATGCGGCCGGCCGCTGAGCGCGGGCCACGCCGGCAGGGTCCGCCGGCCGCTGAGCGCGAGCCACGCCCGCAGCGTCCGTCGGTCGCCGAGCGCAGGCCGCGCGCCTCGGCGGCGACCGACGCCCGCCTGCGCACCTGCGATGCCGTCGCACTCGGGCTCCTGCACGGCCCGGCCGAGCTGCTGCCGATCTCCTCATCCGGCCATGTCACGCTCGTGCCGTGGCTGCTGCGCTGGCCCTACGCCGAGCTCGACGGCGAGCTGCGCAAGTCCTTCGAGGTCGCCCTGCATGCCGGGACCGTCGCAGCGCTGCTCGTCGGGCTGCGCGGCGAGATCGGCGCGGCGACCGCCGAGCTCGACGCCCGCGGAGGGCGCGTCTTCGCGCTCGCCACGCTCGCACCGGCGTTCGTCGGCCTCGCGTTCGAGCGTTCAATCGCGCGCCGCCTCGGCACACCGCGCAGCATCGCGGCGAGCCTCGCCGCGGGCGCCGTCGCGATGGCCGCCGCTGACGCGCTCGGCGCGACGACGCGGCGCGCGCCCGACGCCGGCGACGTCGACGGGCTGCTGCTCGGCCTCGCGCAGGCGTGCGCGCTCGTCCCGGGCGTCTCGCGCAACGGCGCGACGCTCACGGTCGCGCGCGCACGCGGCTTCGCGCGCGCCGATGCGAGCCTGCTCTCGCGCCACGCCGGGCTGCCGGTCACCGCGGGCGCGACCGGCCTCAAGGCGCTACGCCTGTTGCGCAGCGGGTTCCCGCGCGGCGCGCAGCTGGGCTTCGCTGCCGGGACCGCGGCGTCGTTCGCGGCCACGCTCGGGTCGCTGCGGCTGCTGCGAATCGTCGAGCGCCGCGGCGCGCTGCAGGCGCTCGCCGGCTACCGGATCGCGCTCGCGACGGTCGTCCTGCAGCGCCTGCGCACGCCCGCTTGACGGAGGCGATTTGGCGGCCCCGGAGGGCGGGTAGACGCGATCTGTGTGGTAGTTGGCATTCACCGCCCGCTCGCCGTTGCACAATAGGACGATGGCATCGCCGGTCGGCACCCTGCTCTCGCAGCGCTATCGCCTCGACGCGAAGGTCGGGACGGGCGGGATGTCGACCGTCTACCGGGCGTTTGACACCGTCCTGGAGCGCCAGGTGGCGATCAAGCTCATGCACCGCGAGATCGCCGGCGACTCGGACCAGCTCGAGCGCTTCCGGCGCGAGGCGCGGGCCGTCGCGCAGCTCAACCATCCTCACGTCGTCGGCGTCATCGACGCGGGCGAGGAAGGCGACCCCGACTTTCCCACGCCCTACATCGTCTTCGAGTTCATCGAAGGAGAGACGCTGAAGGACCGCATCCGCCGCAACGGGCGCCTACCCGTGTCCGAGGCGATCGCCTACGCGATCGAGATCGCGCGCGCGCTCGGCGCCGCCCACGCCAGCCAGATCGTGCACCGCGACGTCAAGCCGCAGAACGTGCTCGTCGACGAGGATGGCGCGGCCAAGGTGACGGACTTCGGCATCGCTCGCTCGCTCGCCCAGGAGGGCCTGACGGCCGACGGCCGGGTGCTCGGCACGACGGACTACGTCTCGCCCGAGCAGGCGCTAGGCCATGTCGTCTCCGGCCAGTCGGACCTCTACTCGCTCGGCATCGTCATGTTCGAGATGCTGACCGGCGACGTCCCGTTCAAGGGCGACAACCAGATCGCCGTCGCGATGAAGCACGTCCGCGACGAGCTGCCCGACGTCCAGGTTCGCCGGCCCGAGGTGTCGGCGGCGCTCGCCGCGGTACTCGACCGCGCGACCGCGAAGGAGCTCGACCGCCGCTACCCAAACGCCGCCGCGCTCATCGTCGACCTCGAGGACGTGCTGGCGATCGAAGCCTCGCGCAGCGGCGGCCAGGTCACCGGCGAGGCCACCGCCGTGCTGCGCAGCCTGCCGCCGGACACGCGCGGGCGCCTGCCGCTGCGCGCACGCCGCTCGACGAGGGCGCTCGTCGGCTTCGTCGCGCTCGCGGTCGCCGCGGCGCTCGTCGTCACGCTCGCGCTCGGGCTCGGCCACACCGAGCGCGGCACCGGCAAGCGGCCAAACATCACGCCGACCGCGGGCCTGAAGAACGTCGGGCTGGGCCAGCGCGCGGCGAGCGACTTCGACCCGCTCAGTGCCGACAAGAAGGAGCACCCCGACCAGACGAGCGCCGTCGTCGACGGCGACCCTTCGTCGACCTGGTCGACCGAGAACTACCGCACGGGCGACCTGCTCAAGGCGGGCGTCGGGATCGTCATCGACGCCTCACCCGGCGTCGCCGCCCGCGAGCTCGACCTGCGCACCCCGACTCCCGGCTTCGAAGCGACGATCTACGCGGCGCCGTCCACGACGCCGGCGACGGCCCCGCCCGACGGCTGGACCGCGGTCAGCGAGACGCGCACGGTGCGCTCGACGGAGAAGTTCGAGCTCAGGACGAAGAGCCGGCGCTACAGCCGCTACCTCGTCTGGATCACGAAGCTCGCCCTCGGCGATCAGCACGCGGGGATCTCGGAGCTGCAGCTATTTCGCTGACCAGGCATCGGTTTGTCACTCCCGCGAGCCGACCGATCGAAGCGCACGGCTGTGAGATGGGTCACAGTAAGGACGACGTGGGGCGATGTGTTCACACATCGACGATGTGCTCGGCTAGCATGTCCGCAGTGCCGTCCGTCTAGGCGGCAACTCGGGACGTTTCGCTGACTGAAGGCCGAGGGGGATACGAGGCCGCAGCGGACGGGGAGCCCCGTCGGGCACTTACGTGCGGCTTCCATTCAACCCGAGGAAATAGTTAACATGAGCCTTTTGCGATTCGAGCGAGGCGCCCCGACGCCTCTGACATCACAGCGACGGCGTACGTCACGGCTCCGATCCGTCGGCGTGGCGAGCTGCGTCGCCGTCGGCCTCGCGGTCGCACCGGCAACCGCGCTGGGTGCCGCGTACAGCTACACGCAGACGATCCCGGTGCCACCCGCATCGAACTACGCGGGCAGCGCGGGTGGCGATGGGTGGGCGGTCGCGATGACGCCGGCGGCGGTCTACAACGTCTTTCATCACGGGCCGCTGCAGGTCGCCTGCCACAAGCAGAGCGACGCCTCTGCGTGCTGGGCCGCTCCCAAGTCGATCACGGACGCCAACTCCAACGGGTTTCGCGTCGCCGGTCAGCCGTCGCTGACGATCGACCAGACCAACGGCCATCTCTACGTCTATGCCACGCGCGACTCCGATGCCAGCGCCGGGGTCGTGTGCATCGACACGACCAAGCCGGTTGCCGACCCGAACCCGTTCTGCGGCTTCACCGCGCTCGCACCCGCGGGCGACGCCCCGGGTGCCTCCGGGGTGAGCAACCACGTCGAGGTCGGTACACGGCTGTACGCGTTCAACTACGTCAACGCCGCCGCCGCTGGAGCACGCAACAAGCTCCTGTGCTTTGACACGGCCACCGCTGCGGCGTGCGCGGGACAGCCGTTCAGCGTCAACTACGGAGCTGGCGCCATGAGCTCGGGCGGGTCGTTTCGCGTCCCGTCGCTCGCGCTGATCGGCTCGCGCATCATCGTCCCCGCGCTCGCGGGATCCGATGTGCTCGCGTGCTACAACACGGCCACTGCCGCCAACTGCACCGGTTCCTGGCCGGTGGCTGCACCGGCGGGCTACGCGAATGATTTCGGCGCGTCATTCCCGATGCTCACCCAGAACGGGCAGCCGACCGGACTGTGCCTGCCGACGGCGGTACCGGCGATCCCGTGCTTTGACCTCAACGGCGTGAGCGCGAGCACACCGGCCGGCCTGCCGGCCGCCGTGACGCCGGGGACGCCGTGGAACAGCCCCGCGGTCACGATCGGCCCGCGGATCTACCTCCCCAATGGCAATGGCGACAAGGTCCAGTGCTACGACTACAACACCGGCGCGGGATGCCCGAACTTCCCGAAGGCGTTGACCGGAGCGGGTTACCTGTACTCCGTCAACCCAGACCCGCAACGCCCGACCTGCCTGTGGGTCAACGCTGACAACGGCGCGAGCCAGATCCAGAACTTCGATGCCTTCACCGGCGGTCCGTGCGGCACGGGTGCCATCCGTGTGCTGGCGTCGAGCATCGTCGTCCCGACCGAGAAGTGCAAGCCGACCAGCTACAAGGCGCTGTCGGTCCTGTCACCTGCGCGAAACACGTACACGAGCGGCATGGTGTCTTTCCAGGACGGAAGTGCCACGCCGATCCCGGGGGCTGCGGACCGGCCCCTCGACGCGATGGGCATCGTCGATCTCACGGGCTTGAGCCTCAACACGCCCTCGGGGCTGCCACAGTTCCTGATCACCTTGGTCGGCGCGAGCGGCAATCCCACCCAGGTCGTCGTCAAGCTGGAGTGGACGGCCGCGCTGGATCCCTCATGCGTGAAGCCGGGAACGGTCGTCGTCGACGACAAGAGGCCGACGCGATTGACGGCCTACCCGGCGCTGCTCAAGAAATCGCCGCTGAAGTTCACGCTCGCGCCGACCGCGAAGCTCGAGGCGCTCAACCCAACCACATCGCTCGGCGGCAAGACCCTGACGTTCAAGACGGGATCCACGGTCATCTGCACGGTCACGACGAACGCCGCCGGCGATGCCGGCTGCAGGCCGGTGATCTCGCTATTGCAGGTCATCCTGGGTGGCTGGACGTACACCGTCAGCTTCGCCGGTGACTCCGCCAACCTGCCCGCCTCGGCGTCGGCTGGGGTCATATAGGGCGCGGTGGAAAACCGGCCGCGCGCCAAGCGCGCGGCCGGTCGCGTCGCGTGATCGGCCGCGAGCGACAGCGACCGTGCTGAAACGCAGACGCGCGTCCGCGACCGCGACCGAGCGACGGGCCACGCCCGAGTTGCGTCTCAGAAGCGGTAGGAGCGCTCGTCGGCGTGGCGCGCCAGGGCGAGCTCGCAGAGCTCGGTGACGAGCGCCTCGTAGGCGAGGCCGCTGGCCCCCCACAGCTTCGCGTAGACGCTCGTCGTCGTGAAGCCGGGCATCGTGTTGAGCTCGTTGAGCAGGACGCGCTCGCCGTCGACGAAGAAGTCCGCGCGCGCGAGGCCCGAGCAGCCGAAGCGGTCGAACGCCTCGACGGCCGTCGCGCGCAGCAGCTCGCTCGCCGCGTCCGAGATCGAGGCCGGCACGCGCAGCGTCATGCCGCCGGGCTCGTACTTGGCCGTGAAGTCATACCAGTCGGATTCGAGCACGATCTCACCGGGCTGCGAGGCGCGCGCCGAGCCCGCGAGACCGAGGACCGAGCACTCGACCTCCAACCCCTGGCACATCGCCTCGACGATCACGAATGGGTCGTGCTCGAAGGCGACGTCGAGCGCCGCGCCGAGCGCGGCGGCGACGGCGACCTTCGCGATCCCCACCGACGAGCCCAGCCGCGCGGGCTTCACGAACACCGGCAGCCCGAGGGCGGCCAGCTCCACCAGCACGAGCGCACGCTCCCGCGCCCAACGCCCAACGCGGACGCCGGCGTACTCGACCTGGTCGATGCCGGCGCGCGCCATCAGGTCCTTCGCGACGATCTTGTCCAGGCAGACCGCCGACGCCAGCACCCCGGAGCCGACGTAGGGCACGTCGAGCAGCTCGAGCAGACCCTGGACCGTGCCGTCCTCACCGAACGGGCCGTGCAGGACGGGGAAGGCGACGCCGGCGCCAAGCAGCCCGCGCCCCGGGCGCAGGTCGAGCTCCTCGCCGTCGTGGCGCCAGCTGCCGTCGCGCAGCAGCGTGACTTCCACGACCTCGTGACCTGCCGCCCGCAGCCCGGCGGAGACCGACTCGCCGCCGGCGAGCGAGATCTCGTGCTCGGACGAGCGGCCGCCCGCCAGCACCGCGACCCGCATCGGGGTCACGGCGGGCTCGGCGTCGTGGTCGTCGTCGTCGGGGTCGTCGTCGTCGCGGTCGGATCGGGGTTCAGGGCGGGGTCGAAGGACCCGACCTGGATCGTCACCGTCGAGCCGCGATCGCGCTTCGCCCCGGACTCGGGATCCTGCGACTGCACGATCCCGTCCTGGTCGGGCGAATCGACCGGCGCGTTCTCCGGGACGACCTTCAGGCCGCGTCCCGACAGCGCCTCGGTCGCCTTGTTCTGCGAGTGCCCGACGACGTCGGGGACCGTGACCATGCTGGGCGCGGTCGCGACGGTGATCGTGATGGCGCTGCCGTGGCCCGCCTTCGCGCCGGACCCCGGGTCCTGCGAGAGGACCGTGCCCGGATCGGCCTTGTCGTCCTCCTTCTCGACGACCGTCACCGTCAGGCCCGCGGTCTGCAAGGCACTGCGCGCGTCGTCCTCGGTCTTGCCGACGACGTCCGGCACGCCGACCTGCTCGGGCCCCGTCGAGACGTCGAGCGTCACCTTCTGGCCGCGCGCGGCCTGCGCATCGCCGGACGGTGTCTGCGCGATGACCGTGCCCACCGCGATCTTGTCGTCGGCCAGCGGTCGTTCGGCGACCGTGAAGCCGGCGGCCTTGAGCTTGGCGCTCGCGACGAGCCGCTTGTCGCCGACGACATCGGGAACCTTGCCGATCTCGGGCCCGTCGGAGACGTTCAGCGTCACCGTCGAACTCTTGTCGGCCATCTGGCCGCCCTTCGGATCCTGCCCGATGACGGTGTTCTTCGGCTTGTCGGACGTGTCGCGCACGACCGCGACCTCGAAGCCCTCGCCGCGCAGCCGCTGCTGGGCGACCGAGCTCGAGCTGCCGACGACGCTCGGCACCTGAACCTGGTCGGGCGACGTGAACGTGACGAAGCCGGCGATCAGGATCGCGACGACCACGAGGCCCAGAATCACCCAGGGCCAGCGCTTGCGCTCGCTCGACGCGGGCAGCGGCGGCGGCGACTCGACGCCCTGATACGGCTCCGCGGGCAGCACGCGCGTGCCCTCCCAGGACGACGTCGCGGGCCCCGCAGTGGCGCGCGGGGCGCCCGGCAGCGACGCGGCAACCGCGTCGGCGGCGGCGATCACCGCGAGCGACGGGATCCGCGAGGCGGCGGCCTCGAGCGCGGCAATGAACTCGTCGGCGTCGGCGAAGCGGTCCGTGGGATCCTTCGCGAGCGCGCGTAGGACGATCGCCTCGAGCTCCGGCGTCACCGCCGGGTTCAGACGTCTCGGCGGGATCGGCGTCTCGGAGACCTGCTTGAGCGCCACGGTCACCGCCGACTCGGCGTCGAACGGCACGCGGCCGGTCAGCAGCTCGTAGAGGATGATCCCGATCGAGTAGAGGTCCGAGCGGGCGTTCACCGCGTGGCCCTGGGCCTGCTCGGGTGACAGGTACTGCGCGGTGCCCATGATCGAGCCCGTCTGCGTCATGTCCGAGGCGCCCGCGCGGGCGATGCCGAAGTCCGTCACCTTCGCGCGGCCCTCGTCGTCGACGATGACGTTCTGCGGCTTGAAGTCGCGATGGATGACCCCTCGCCGGTGGGCGAAGCGCGCGGCGCGCAGGACCTGCACGGTGAGGTCGACGGCGAGCGCCGGCGCGAGCGGGCCGCTCGCGCGCACGAGCTCCTTGAGCGTGCGGCCGTCGACGTACTCCATGGCGATGTACGGCGTGTCGTCGTACTCGCCGCTGTCGTACACCGAGACGACGTACTGGTGCTGCAGGCGCGCCGCCGACGAGGCCTCGCGGCGGAAGCGCTCGACGAACTCCTCGTCGGCGGCGAAGCGGTCGTGCAGGAGCTTCAGCGCGACCCGCCGCTCGAGCTTGAGGTCCTGCGCGCAGTAGACCTCGGCCATGCCGCCCGTGCCGAGGTGGCCGATGATCCGGTAGCGATCGTCGATGAGGGCGTTCTGGGCGAGCCGGGTCACTTCAGCAGCTCCTGCAGCACGGCCTTGGCGATCGGCGCGGCCACGATCCCGCCCTGGCTCTGCGGGCCGCGGATGTTCTCGAGCGTGACCGCGACGGCGACGCGCGGCTTGACGACGGGCGCGAAGCCGATGAACCACGGCTGGTTGATCGACTGCGCGATGTTCAGCTCGGCGGTGCCGGTCTTGCCGGCGACCTCGATCCCCTGCAGCGCGGCGCCGACGCCCGTACCCTCGCGCACGACGTTGCTCATCATCTCTGCGAGCTGGCGCGCGCTCGACGAGCTCATCACCCGCTGAGCCTCCTTCGGCGCGACCCGCTCGACGGTGCGCCCGTCGACGTCGACGACGCGGTTGGTGATATGCGGCTCCATACGCACCCCGTCGTTGGCGACCGTCGCCGCGACCTCGGCCATCTGCAACGGCGTCACCTGCAGGCGCTCCTGGCCGATCCCGACGCGACCGATGTCAACCCGATTGGACTCCGGCGGGATCCACTCCTGCTTCTGCGTGTCGTAGACGCCGCTCGGGCGCATCTGGGCATCGGGGTAGTCCATCGGCGGATCGCTGCCGAAGCCGAAGCGCTTCATGTACTCCGCCATGCGATCGTGGCCGAGCTTCTCGGCGACCTGGGCCCAGACGGTGTTGACGGAGTTCGTCAGCGCCGTCGTCAGCGTGATCTGCCCGAACTGCTCGTTGGAGAAGTTCGACAGCGGCGTGCCCGAGATCGTGATCGGCGACTTGCCGTCGACCATCGAGTCCGGCGTGAACTCGCCGCTGTCCAGCGCGGCCGCGGCCGTGACGACCTTGAACGTTGAGCCGGGGGCGTAGCCGGCCTGCGTGGCTCGGTTCAGCAGCGGCGAGTTCGCGTCGTCCTTGACGAGCTTGTCGTAGACGCCCTTGCTATCCAGCGCGTTGATGTCGTAGCCCGGAACGCTGACCATGACCCGCACCTTTCCGGTCGCCGGCTCGATCGCGACGACCGACCCCTTGCGCCCGTTCAGCTCGGCGATGGCGACGCGCTGCGCCGCCGGATCGAGGTTCGTGACGAGCTTGTCGCCGACCCGCTGCTTGCCGCGCAGCTCGTCGACGATCGACGTCAGCTGGCTGCGCTTGCCGGTCAGCTCGTCGTTGCGCGCGCGCTCCAGGCCGGCGCGGCCGATGCGCAGGAAGTCGTAGCCGAGAACCTGCGCGAAGACGTTGCCCTCGGGCGTGTAGCGGCGGCTGTAGAGCGAGCTGTCGCTGAGCACCGAGCGCGCGAGGACCGTGTCGTCGCGCGCCAGGATCGCGCCGCGATGCACGCGCTGCTCCTCGATCTGCGGGCGGGCGTTCTTCGCGTTGTCGCGGTAGGCGCCGGCATGGATGACGCTGTTGTAGCTCGTCATCCCGAGCAGCGCCGCGAACAGGACGAGGACCAATCCGAACAGCCTGAGGATCGGGGCGTTCAAGTCAGCGGGCCTGGGCTTCGCGGCGGGCGCGGTCGGAGACGAGCAGCAGCAGCGCCAGCAGGATGAAGTTCGCGACGATCGACGAGCCGCCGTAGGAGATGAACGGCAGCGTCACGCCGGTCAGCGGGATGAGCTTCGTGACGCCGCCTACGATGACGAACACCTGCAGCGCGAGCACCGCCGTCAGCCCCGTCGCCAGGAGCTTGGAGAAGGAGTCCGTCGCGATCATCGCCGTCTTGAAGCCGCGCTCGATGATCAGCAGGTAGACGAGCAGCACCGCGCCGGCGCCGAGCAGACCGAGCTCGTCGGTGATGACCGCGTAGATGAAGTCCGTGTGCGCGGCGGGCAGGATCGGCGGGCTGTCGCCGAGCTGGATGATCGCCTGGCCGAAGCCGCGCCCGAACAGCCCGCCGTCGGCCTGCGTGAACAGCGACTGCACGATCTGGAAGCTGCCGCCGGGATCCCGCGCGTAGAGCGCGTCGTTGAACGGGTGTAGCCACGCGTCCACACGGTGCTCGATCGTCGGGCGGATCGCGTACAGCAGCCGCGCCCCGACGGCGAACAGGCCGAGCCCGATGAGCACGAACGAGATCCGGTTCGTCGCGACGTAGACAAGCGCCAGGAAGGCGCCGAAGAACATCAGCGACGAGCCGAGGTCCTGGATGACGAACAGCAGCACCATCGCCGTTCCCCAGACCGCCAGCAGCGGCCCGAGGTGCTTGAGCGGCGGGAACGTGATGCCCATGAAGCGGCGCGCGCCGACGACGAGCACCTGGCGCGTGTCCTTCAGGTACGACGCGAGGAAGATGACGATCGCGATCTTCGCCAGCTCGGCGGGCTGAAAGGCGATCGGGCCGAGGTGAAACGACAGGTAGGCGCCGTTGACGGGCGAGCCGAGCCGCGGCAGCAGCAGCAGCGCGATCCCAGCGAGCGCGATGCTGTAGCGGTAGCGCTCGAGCACGCGATGGTCCTCGCGCAGCACGATGATCGTGGCCGAGAAGACGACCAGGCCGACGACGAACCACTGCGCCTGGTCGCGCGCGAACGTCGCGTCGAGGCGGTAGAGCATGACGAGGCCGAAGCACGCGAGCACCGCCACGAGCGGGAACAGGTAGGGGTCGGCGTGCGGCAGCGTGAAGCGGATGACGAGGTGCGCGGCGAGGCATAGGCCGAGGAAGATCAGCCCGTACGTCAGCGACACGTTGGACAGGACGTCGTCGCGCTGGATGAAGACCGCGGCGAAGCCGGCCACCACGAGCAGCGACGCCGGGATCAGCGCGAACAGCTCGCGGTTGCGGTCGTTCACGAGGCGACCTTGCCGCGCTCGAGCGCGCGCACGAGGTCGACGGCATCGTCGTGTGAGCGCAGCGTGTGGTCGAGCAGCTGCTTGCGCCGCGCCGCCGGCAGCGTCGTGACCGGGACGCCCGACTCGTAGTTGCGGGTGAAGAGGTTGATCCCCGCGGGCAGCGAGTACGGCAGCCCGCGGTACATCGTGACGAAGCCGTCGTCGTCGGCGCCGACGAAGTAGACGGCCTGGTTGGCGATGTAGCCGCCGAGGCCGAGCGGGATGACGATCAGCGCGAAGATCGCGAAGATGACGCCGACGCGGCGCACGCGGCGCCCGCCCGTGGAGCGCTTGCGTCCGAGCGTGGGCGCGGCACTCGGCCGCAGCCGCCGGGGCGGCGCGCCACTCGGCGTCTCGCCCTGCAGCGTGGCCACGGGCGTCCCGCCGCCGCTGGCGCGCGGCGCCGGGGCGGGCGGCGGGGCGGGCGGCGCCCCCGTGCCCATGCCGGCGGGCCCGGCGAGGCCGACGCTCGTCGGCTGTTCGAGCGCCCGGTCCGGGCCACCGACGTCCTCGAGCGCGAACAGGATGACCGTGATGTTGTCGCGTCCGCCGGCAGCGTTCGCGGCATCGATGAGCGCCTGCCCGCCGTCGCGCAGGCTCGCCGCGCCGCGCACGATGTCGGCGACGCGCAGCTCGGGCACCATCGATGTCAGCCCGTCGCTGCACAGCAGGTAGACGTCGCCCGCGACTCCGCGCCAGGAGTACGTGTCGACGAGCACCTGCGGCTCGGGGCCGAGTGCGCGCGTGATGATCGAGCGCTGCGGATGCTCGTCGGCCTCCTGCGCGGTGAGCTGGCCGCGGCGGCGCATCTCCTCGACGAGCGAGTGGTCCTCGGTCAGGCGCTCGAATTCCTCGCCCCGCAACCGGTAGGCGCGCGAGTCGCCGACGTGGGCGACCGCGACGTCGTGATCGCCGACGAACGCGGCAGTGATCGTCGTGCCCATGCCGGCCCGCTCCTGGTTGGCCTGCGACATCTCGTAGATGCGCGTGTTCGCCTCGAGCACGCGCTCGGCGAGCAGCTGCTCGGCGCTGGACTCGCCGACGTCGTCGAGGCCGCGCTCGAACGCCTCGACAGCGACGCGCGACGCGACCTCGCCGGCCTGCGCCCCGCCCATCCCGTCCGCGACGACGAAGACCGGCGCGCGCGCGAAGTAGGCGTCCTCGTTCGCCCGCCGCTGGCGGCCGGTGTCGGAGTGCGAGAAGCTGCCGCCGGCGACGCGCAGCACTAGATGGTCACGCGCAGCATCAGTTGTCGTACTGGAACGTGCTGTCGCCGATGCGCACGCGGTCGCCGGGATGCAGCGGGCGCGGCCCGCGCAGCAGCTCGTCGTTGAGGTAGGTCCCGTTCGTCGAGCCGAGATCCTCGATCACGAGCATCGCCCCCTGGCGGATGAGCTGCGCGTGGCGTGATGAGGCGAACGGGTCCTCGAGCTGGATCTCGACGTCGCCGCGGCCGAGCACCGCTCCGTCGGAGACGTCGTAGGCCATTCCCGGCGCCAGGCCGGGCACGGACTCGACGACGAGGCGCGGGGCGACGTCGCCGTCGCCCGACAGGACCTCGAGACTGGACGCGGGATGCATCCCCGTCGCGTCAGCGGCATGGGCGGGCTCGCGCGCCTGCGGCGCGCCGCCGAAGGCGCCGCGGCGAAGGTCCTTCAGCGCGCTGCGCGAGACCCACAGCAGGAAGAGGTAGAGGATCGCGAGGAACGCGAACTTCAGCCCGACGGAGACCGGTTCGAGCATGACGTCAGACGCTCACCGAGCCGCGCGCGACGCGCCCGCGCAGACGGCCGGCATGGCGGGCGGCTCGCTCGCTCATTCGAGCTCGAACCCGATCTCGGCGGTGCCGAGGGAGATCCGGTCGCCGCCGCTCAGCAGCTCCGATCCCTCGACCTGGCGACCGTTGACGTGGACCCCGTTCGTCGAGCCGAGATCGGCGATCGTCCACGTGCCCGCCGCGGCCGGCACGATCTCGGCGTGGCGGCGTGAGACGTTCGCGTCCGACAGGACGATGTCGCAGTCGCGGCTGCGGCCGATCGTCGCGCCGCCCGGGGCGACGACGTGGCGCCGGCCCTCGGCCAGCACGAGCGCGCGTGTCGGGCGCGTGCCCTGGACCTCCTCGACGGGCCCGCGGATGCGGCCGGCCGTCGAGTAGATCATCGTGTTGCCGTGGTCGCTCTGAACCGCGTGCGGCGCATCGGGCGCCAGCGCGGCAGCCTCCTCGGCCGGCCTCACGACACGTGTCTGGATGCCGAACTCTCCGAGCGACAGGCGCTCGTCGGTGCGGAACTCGATCTGCGGGCGCGACAGCAGCGCGAGGCGTTCGCGACGGGCATGTTCGAGCAGGTACCCGCTGAGCTCCTCGATCAGCGACGCCTCGACCTCCTCGAAGAGCACGCGGTCCTGCGGCGACAGCCACACGACGTACTCGTTGGGCACGTAGGTCCTGGATACGGACACGGTCTTGTGCTCGTCCATCTCGCGCGCGAGCTTGCGCGCCAACTCGACCGGTCGGACCTCCGAGCGAAAGACCCGGCCGAAGGTCCCTTCGACGAGATCGGCGAGCTTGGTCTCCAGGTTGCGCAGCACGCTCATCGATGGCCCTCATGCTACGGACAAGCGCGCATCGATAGCCCGCGCAAAGCGTCTCGCGCAGGCGCGGGGCGCGAGCGGCCCACGTCACGCGAGCTCATGCGCGCCCGCGCGCGGCCCGCGCGCCGACCGCGACGGCGCCGGCCGCGAGCGCTCCGACGACGAGGCCGCGCGGTGCGTCGAGCACGAGCGCTCCGCTCAGCGCCTGCGTCGCGGCCGCCAGCGTCGCCGCCCAAGCGGTCGCGGCGACGACGTCGAGCTTCGCCGACGCGCCGCGCACGAGCAGCGGCTCAAGGGCGGCCGCGACCGCCCACAGCGCCGCGAAGGCGAGCGTGCCGCCGGACAGCAGCGGCGCGATCGCGGAGCCGATCGCGTCGAGCGCCGAGCCCTCCCACGCCCCCGCTGCGAGGACGTCGCGCGGCTGGCCGGCCAGCAGCCGCTCGTGCGTCAGCGCCTCGACGACGACGAGCCAGAGGCCGCCGAGCGCGCCGAGGGCGGCGCGGGTATCCCAGCGGCGGGCCTGGCCGGCGAGCGCCGGCCAGGCGCCG
>JBBSNY010000037.1:0-39687 GCA_038260305.1 Solirubrobacterales bacterium | reverse complement strand
GCCGCCCGCGCCGCCCGCGCTCGCGCCGCCCGCGCCCGTGCCCGCGCCGCCCGCCTCGGCCGCGGGCGGCTAGAGCTGCTTCTCGCCGAAGAAGCTCGCGACCGGGTTCGCGTTGAAGTTCTCGATCGCCACGTAGCCGGCACGCTCGTACATCAGCTGCGCGCGTGGCTGGCGCGGGCCCGTGTCCAAGCGTGCGACGGTGTAGCCGAGCTCGCGCGCGCGGCGCTCGAGCTCGACGAGCAGCTCGCGTGCGATGCCGCGCCCACGGGCGGACGGCACGACGAACATCTTCTTGATCTCGCAGGCGCCGTCGGGAAGCCGCTTGAGGCCGCCGCAGCAGACCGTCGTCGCATCGTCGTAGCCGACGATGAAGGTGCCGCCCGGAGGGCTCAGCTCCTCGGGCCCGGCCTTCGGCATGTCGGGTCCGTCGAGGCGCAGCCCGTCGTAGATGAGCGCGATCTCGTCGCGCATGCCCTGCGCGAGCGTCGCGCCCGGCTCCTCGTCCATCGCACAGGGTCTGAACTCCAGCACGAGCGCGTCAGTCCTCGGCCCAGGCTGCCGCGAGGTGGACGATGACCGCGCAGGCCGCCGCCATGTCCTGCAGGGAAGCCCACTCGCGGACCGAGTGATAGGCGTGCCCGCCGGTGAAGATGTTCGGCGTCGGCAGGCCCATCGCGCTGAGCCGCGACCCGTCGGTGCCGCCGCGGATCGGCTCGCGCAGCGGCTCCAGGCCCTCGGCGCGGATCGCCGCGATCGCGTGCTCGACGACCTCTGGGAAGGGCGCCATGTGCGCGCGCATGTTCGGGTACTGCTCGACGAGCTCGAAGGTCATCGCGGCGCCGGGCGTCGCGTCGATCACCGCCTGGGCGGTGCTGCGGAGCAGTTCGGCGTGCGACGCGAGCAGGTCGTCGTCGAAGTCGCGCACGATCGCGCGGATGCGGGCCGTGCCCGCCTCGCCGCCGAGCTCGAAGACATGGATGAAGCCCTCGCGGCCCGAGGTCGTCTCGGGCGTCAGGCGGTCCTGCGGCAGCGCGGCGAGGATCCGGCCCGCGATCCGGGCGGCGTTGACGAGGATCCCGGTCGCGAAGCCGGGATGGACGTCGACGCCGGTGATGTCGATCGTCGCCTCGAGCGCAGAGAACGTCTCGTCCTGGATCTCGCCGAGCGACGAGCCGTCCATCGTGTAGGCGCAGCGCGCGCCGAACGCCTCGACGTCGAACAGCGTCGCGCCCTCGCCGATCTCCTCGTCGGGCGTGAAGCAGATGCGGATCGTCGGGCGCGGCAGCTCGGGGTGTCCGTGGAGGTGGGCGATCGCGGCCATGATCTCGGCGACGCCGGCCTTGTCGTCGGCGCCGAGCAGCGTGTCGCCCGAGGCGGTCACGATGTCGTGGCCGGCGCGCGAGGCGAGGTGCGGCTCGGTCTGCGGGTCGAGCGTCGTGCCGTTGCGCGGTAGCACGATGACCCCGCCGTCGTAGCCGCGATGGACGATCGGCACGACGCCTTCGCCGGGCGCGTCGGGGCTCGTGTCGACGTGCGCGACGAGCCCGATGACCGTGTCGCCGTCGCCGCCGCCGCTCGCGCGGAGCGTCGCCGTGACATAGCCGTCGTCGTCGACGCCGGCGTCGACGAGCCCGATCTCGCGCAGCTCGTCGGCGAGCAGCGCGGCGAGCTCGAGCTGACCCGGCGTGCTCGGGCTCTGCGTGCGATCGCGCGTGGACTGCGTCGCGATGCGCACGTAGCGGTCCAAGCGCGCCAGCAGGTCGGGGGCGAGCTGCTCGGCGAGTGCGGACGTGTAGGGCGCCATGGCGCTACACGCTATTGGGCGTACCCCGACCACCGGCGGAGCCTGCCGCGAGGGGTGGCGGCCAAAACGCCCACGGAGAGGACGTTTTGACGGCCACCCCCTCGAGCAGTCGGCTCAGCCTCCGCGCTCTGCTGCGCTGCAGCGCCGTCGGTACCGACGGGGTCCGTCCGTAGGGTGTTGTCCACCGCATTCGAGCGTGGGGAGTGCCGCACCGCCGGGACAACCGCTGGGAGAGGTGACACCGTTGGATCGAGAGGGCGAGACGGACAGCCTCCAGTCGCGCCTGGAGGACGCGGCGGACGCCGGCGGCTGGCGGACGCCCCATCCCGAGGCGACGATCGCCGATCCCGCCGCGCTGCTCGAGCAGCTCGACGTCAGCGGGCACTTTCACCGCGACGGGCGCCTGGGACGGCTCTTTCACCGCGGCCAGGTGTCGCTGCGCGAGAACGTCGCGGAGGGCAGCCTGCATGTCTCGGTCGACGGCAACCGGGTCACGGCCCACGTCGACGAGGTGTCGCCGCTGCACGCGAAGGCCGGGCACTCGTCGGGGTACTCGATTCGGCGGGCGCTCGTGCACAACCTCGCCGGCATGGCGCAGGACCTCGTGTCGCTGCTGCGGGGCCGCCAGGGTGACCATCGCTGCGTGCTGAACTGCGAATGGATGGCGCACGAGCCGCAGCGCGTGCTGCTCGATCGCGGGCGCGACACGACGCCGACGGGCTGGAACGTCCAGCTCGAGGCGCGGGTCAGCGGCTCGCTCGACGCGGCGCGCCTGCGCGCGGCGCTCGCGACCGCGCTCGGCCCGGTCATGGAGCGCGACCCGCTCGAGGTCGTCGACTGCGAGGACGACGACGCGCTCGCGGCCGCCCGCGGCCGGCTGCAGGCGATGGCGGTCGCGGTCGAGGAGCGGCCGCCGCTGCGGGTCCTGCTCGCCCGAACCGGCGCCGAAGGCGACGTCCTGATGTTCAACGTCAACCATGCGGTCAGCGACGGCGTCGGCGCGCTGCAGATCCTGCGCACGGTCGCCAGGGCGTACGTCGGCGAGCCGGACCCGGGCGCGCTCGACTTCCTGGCGCTGCGTGACCTGCCCGTCCGGCCCGTGCCGCCGTCCACGTCCGCGGTGATCGTCCAGGCCTACGAACGGGTGCTCGAGAAGCTCGGCGACCTGCGCGCCCGGCCCGCCCGCATCGCGCCGGACGGCGCCACCGACGAGCTCGGACACGGCTTCCACATGATCGGGCTGCCGGCGCGAGACACCGGCGACGTCCTGCACGTCGCGCACCCCGGCAACGCGGGCGACGTGCTGATGGCCGCGCTGCACCTGACGATCGGCGACTGGAACCGCCGCCACGGCGAGCGCGGGCGAAGCATCGGGGTGCTGGCTCCGGCCGACGTGCGTCACGCGCGCTGGCCGACGGGCAGGATCGGCAACTTCTCGATCAACGCGCGGGTTTCGACGAGCCCCGGCGAGCGCTCGAGCCCGGCCGGTGCGCTCGCGGCCGTCACCGCGCAGGGGACGCGCAACGAGAACAGCCGTACCGGGGTCGCCCTGATCGCCGGCCTCGAGCGGGCCGGGATGCTCGCGCTATGGGCGAAGCAGTCGAGCGTCGTGCTGGCGCCGCTGACCGCGCACGACCGCGTCGACTGCGCGATGCTCGCCGACCTCGGGCCGATCGGCGACGCGCCGTCGTTCGGCGCGGACGCCGGCGACACGGTCGAGCTGTGGTTCTCGCCGCCGGCCCGCTCGCCAAGGATCCTGTGCGTCGGCGCGCTGGTTATGGGCGGAGGGCTGCAGCTCACCTTCCGCTACCCGTGCCAGATGCTCAGCGCGGCCGCCGTGCGGCGTTTCGCGGACGCCTACGTCGCGCAGCTTCGCGCGATCGCCGGGGACGCGTCGCCGGCGCCCCGCGACCACCCGAGATCGCTCCTGCGCCGTGCGCGAGACCGGCTGTCGCGCTGATCATCCTCGCTCGAGCGGCGGCGGGGTTGTGCGGACGCGCAGCGCGGCGGCGGCGGACGGTCGCAGGCGTTGGCCAGGCCAGCCGCTGCGGTATCCGATCAGCGAGATGATGGCGGGGACGAGGATGGTGCGGACGAGGAAGGCGTCGATCAGCAGGCCGGCGGCCATGATGAACGCGAGTTCCTGGAAGGCGGCGATCGGGACGATCGCCATCGCTGCGAACGACAGCGCGAGGACGATCCCGGCGGCTGAGATCGCGCGTGCGGCGCCCGCGCCCGCGGAGATGATCGCTGCCTGCAGCGGCTGGTGGCGCGCCTGTTCCCAGACTCGGCCGACGAGGAAGATGTTGTAGTCCGAGCCGAGTGCGACGAGCAGCACCCCGGCCGCGACGGGAACGTAGTAGGTCAGCTCGTCATGTCCGAGGATGCCGCGGAACACGGCGACGCCCAGTCCGATGGCGGCGAGCGGTCCGAGGGTCGCAGCGGCGACGAGATAGATCGGGGCGACGAGGCCGCGCAGGAAGACGATGAGCACGAGGAGCACGGCCAGCAGCACTGCCGGGATGACGCGCAGCAGGTCGCGGGTCGTGCCGTCAATCGTTTCCTGGGAGAGCGCGCTGTCGCCCGCAAAGCTCGCGCGCGCGTTTGGCAGTCCGGCCTGGCCGAGCAGCGGTTTGATGCTGCGGTGCAGCCGCCGGATGCGTTCGACCGCTCCGGCGCCGAGCGGGTCGGCCTTGAGGATGAGGATGTAGCGGGCGGCGTTCGTGTTGCGCGCCAGGACGGCTCCCACGGGGAGGCCGGTCGGGTTGGAGGCCGGGCCGATGACCTGCGCGATGCCCGGTTGGGCGACGAGCAGGCGTTGCAACGACACGAGCTCGGGGCGATGGGTGGTGATCGCCGGTTGCTCGACGATCAGCACGGTCGGGGAGAGGATGCCGGGCACGAAGCCGCGGCTTGCCTGCGTGTAGGCGACGCGGGCGTCGCTGTTCTCCGGTAGCCCGCGGATCAGCGGGTTGCCGAGCGAAATCCATCCCAGTCCGCTGCACATCGCGGCCAGCACGACGAGGCATCCCGCGATCGTCCTGCGCGGTGCTCGGACCGCGGTTGCGACGACCCGGTGCGCGATGCCGTGCCGCGCGGTCGTGGCGGCGACGCGGCTGGCGGGGCTGGGGACGTGCGGCCAGAACATGCGCTTGCCGACGAGCGCGAGCGTCGCGGGGATGAAGGTCATCGACACCGCGAGCGCGATCAGGATCGCCATCGCCATCCCGGGCCCGAACGCACGCAGGAAACCGAGGTTCGCGACGGCCAGAGCCATGCAGGCGGCGGCGACCGCGAGCCCGCAGGTGAGGATGATCGGTGTGAGCTCCGCGGTCGTCCGCCGGGCGGCCGCGTGCGCCGTGTCGCCGGCGGCGAGCCGGCGGCGAAATCGCGACAGGAAGAACAGCGAGTAGTCGGTGACGACCCCGAACAGCAGCGCGACGACGATCGGCTGGACCTCGCTGGGCACCGAGACGCCGATCAGCTTGCCGATCGTGGCGACGAGCCGGATCGAGATGAGGTACGCGAGGGCGACGGCCGCGAGGTTGATCAGCGGGGCGAGGATCGCGCGGAAGTAGACGCCGACGGCGGCGAGCACGAGCAGGAGCGTCGCGATCTCCACCAACGGGAGGTGCTCGGCGATGACATCCGCCTGTTGCGCTCGCGCGGCGATCGCGCCGGTGACCCCGACAAACGCCCCCGGGGCCGCGGGCGCTACGTGCGCGCGGGCGAACTGGCGTGCCGCGCCGATGCGCCCGTTCTGGCCGATGCTCGGCGGAAACAGCAGCGGCATGACGAGCGTGGTCGAACTCTCCCGGACCATCGGCGCGACGCCGAGCGTGTTGGAGACGAGGTAGCCGCGCGTGCCGTGCAGGAGGGGCAGTTCGCCGCGGTCCAGGTTCACCGTGGCGGCGGCGACGCGGGCCTGCGTGGCCGCGGACAGTCCACCGGGGTCGCGGGCCACGACGACCGTTCGGCTCAGCAGCGGGAACGCGAACAGCTCGGCCGAGCGCTCCTCGGTCGTGATCGCCTTCGCGCCGGCGGGGACGAGGTCGCCGAGCGCGCCGACCTGTGCTTCGCGGATCGACGGCAGCCCGAGCGTGACCGCGATGGCGATCGCGATCCAGCCGACGGCGACGAGCCCGCGCCCGCGCACGATCAGCGCTGCGAACCGCTCGCTGATGGCGCCCGCGCCAGCAGGCCGAGGGGACGCCCAGCGATCGGCTGGGAGCTCGCGCAGGGCAGCGACCAAGTCCTCCGACCGGCGGCCCTCGAACTCCGGCATGTCCGCGATGCGCTCGAGCAGGGCGAGTCGACGGACCGCAACCTCGTCGGGCTGCAGGCCCGCGCCGTCGGCGATCCGTTCGTCGCTGAGGCCGTGGCGGATCGCGAGCTCCAGCAGCGCGCGCGAGGACGGTTCCAGGTGCCGCAGGACGCCGACGAGCGCGACCAGGTCGATCATGACTATCCGCCCAGCAGGCTACGCAGCGCGTTGAGCGCGCCGGGTCCACTGCGGACCGCGTCGATCAAGGTGCCGATCGGCAGCACTCCGACGACGGCGCGTGCGATCTGGGCCTGCTGCGGCGTGAGCGCATCGCCCTGCTGCGCCTCGACGATCGCGCGCTGGAGGCCTTTGCGTAGGGCGTCCTGCAGCACGCCGTCGCTGATGGCGTGCTCGCGCAGGAAATCGCTACGGCCCTTCGAGCTGGCGATGGCGAGCGCGAGCTCCTCGCGCGTGACGCGCAGCCGGCAGGCCGCTCCATCCAACGCGGACAGGCTGAGCTGCTCCGCCACCGCCGGCAGGCCGCTGACGTCTCGCGGCCAGGGCCGCACCTTGCATGGATCCTCGACGTCCGGCGGCTTGTAGGAGCCGCCGCCGGACGCGATATACGCGGCGGCAAGCCCGCCGGAAAGCAGCAACGCCACCAGCGTCGCAGGGATCAGCGCAAGCGAACGATCGATGAACGCGATCGGCACCAACGCCAGCAGCGCCAGGAAGGCCGCGAGCATGAACGAGCGGCTGAACGCATGGGTCGCGGCGCTCTGCACGTCGTCGGTCAGGTCGGCGCGCAGCTTCGCGTAGGCGGCGCGATCCTGCGTTCCCGGATCGATCGATGCAAACGCGGGCCCGAGCTCGGGAAGGCGGCCACCGGCGCCCGAGATCCGTTTGGCGAGCGCGCCGGCAAGATCGATCTTGAGCGCCGGTGCCAGCGGCGCGTCGAGCAGCCTCGCCGTGCCGGCCCGCTCCGCGGCGACCTGCTCACGCTGCAGATCAGCGGTGAACAGCGGGGTCAGCAGCAGCAGCCCCAGCACGACGCCGCCGTGGCGCGCGGCGATCACCCATGCGCCGTCGCTCAGCAGCGCCCCGTCGGCGCGCAGTGCGCGGGCCGCCAGCGCCGACAGCGCGAGCCCCAGCCCGGCACCGATCAACAGCTGCGGCGCGACCGTCCACCACGCCTGTGCCTTGGGTAGCAGCCCGAGCGCCAGCAACCCGCCGGCGATCAGCGTCGCGCCGCCCGCAGCGCCCGCCGCGGTGCTGCCCAGCCGGCGAGCCATCGGTGCGACGGCGAGCGCGGCCAGCGGCATCACCGACACGATCGCCGCCGCCTCGAGCGCCGAATGCCGCCAGCCCTCGGTCAATAGGATCACGAGCAGAAACAGCGCCGCCGTCAGCGCAGCCGAGACGAGCGCCAGCGCCGCCGTTGGCCCCAGCCGGGGGCGGCCCACGCGTTCGTCGGCCACGGCGTCCGCAGCGGAGGCGCCCAGGCGGCCGACGGCCACGAGGACGAGCGGAACCTGGACGGCGAAGATCGCCTGCCACGAGAACTGCTCGGTGAGCGCACCACCGAGCGCTGGTCCGAACGCCGCACCGACGACACCGGCCGCACTCCAGATCCGCGCGCCGTCGCGGCGACCGCGCTCGGCCGCCAGCAGCACGAGCGCGGCGGCGACGACCGCTGCGCCCCCGGTGGCTTGCAGGCACCGAGCGGCCACCAGGAACTCGAGGTTCGGCGCCAACGCGCAGCCAAGCGACGCGGCGGCGAACAGCACGATCCCGCCGCGCCACGCCCCGCCGGGGCCGCGCCGGCGCACAAGCGCGGCCGCGGGCAGCGCCGCAAGCGCGAGCACGAGGTTGAACGACACCAACACCCACGCCACAGCCGAGACGCCGGCACCAAACTCGCGCGACACAGCAGGCAGGCCAAGCGTCACGATCGACGAATCCGCGAGCACGGCGCCCACGACCAACGCGATCAGCCCGACTCGGCCCCGACGTCCGGCGTCCAGCCCGATGCCCGCCGCTGAGTCCGTCACGCGACGATCGTGTCACACCATCACGCAAGGCAGAGGCAGGGACCGAGCCCAGGCCCAAGGCGGCGTCCGCGGCGAAGCAGCCGCCGCCGGCCGCGTCGCCCGGCGGTGATGGTCAGCGGCGGCGCACCAAGGTCTTGTGCCGCGTCTTGTGCCGCTTCTTGTGCCGCGCCTTGGACCGGGTCGCCGCCGGCTTGGGGCGGACGATGTTGGAGACGCCGTCGAGCACCGCGCTCCCGAGCGAGCCGAGCGAGTCGACCTTGCCGCCGCCGGGTCCGCCGGCGCCCGTGACCAGCGCCTGATCGACGATCGCGCCGAGACTGTTCGTCGTCTCCGCTTGGGCCGCGGGCGCGATCGCCATCGGCGCCGCGAGCGCGATCACCGCAGCGGCCGCCCCGACGCAGCGGCTCGCGCGTCGGCGATCGGATCTGTGCCTGGCTGTGCTCCCCTGCGTCATGGTTGGTTTCTCCCTGTCTGTGCCGTAGGACCCCCGTGACGCAAACCTCCCATCTTCCTCGGTGGGGTGCGACCGCGGGGTTCGTTGGAGTTCGAACGCACCAAGTGATAGCTCAGGAGACCCTGCACGGCGAGCTCGCCTGTGCGACGGCGTTCGTAGCGGATGGCTACCGCACGACGACGCGTGTGCTGCCGACCGCGTAGCCGGGGTAGGCGAGGCTTCCCGTGATGCGCGGATGTGGCGGTTGGACGCGGTAGGAGACGTCGACGCGGTAGACGCCGGGGCGCAGGGCCGGACGGTGATCGAGTCCGACGTTCGGGAGGTCGATCGTCGTACGTACGCGGTCGCCGGCCGCGACGTTCTTTGCGAGGTCCGTCCCGAGCGTCCCGCCGAAGCACGTCTTGCCTGCGAACGCCGCGCGCTCGGCGCGGGTGAGGTGGCGGACGGGACACGGCCGGCGCGGGAAGTGGATCGTCACTACGTACGCGCTGCGGCCGTCCTCGACGGCGCTGCGCGCGGTGAAGCGCAGGCGGATACCGCGGCGGTTGGGCGCCGCGAACGCGAGGACCCGAGCGCGGACGTCCTTGGCGGTGGGCTGGGGGATCGGCGTGAAGCCGGGCGCGTCCGGGCACGACCCGCGCGGGTTCGTCGTCGCGCGCACCCTGCAGGCGGGAGCGTCGCGATAGTCGACCCGCGTGATGACCGCCGAGGCCGGACTGAGCGCGATCGGCGTCTCGAGCTGCGTCCGCACCGTGCCGAGCCTGCCCAGCTTCATCGTCCTCGTCGGGGACTTGATCTGGCGCTGGACGAGCAGGTACCCGCCGCCGTCGCCGAGCGTGTTGGTGGTCTTCGTTCGTCGCGCGCCTAGGCGGTAGGTGATCGACCGCGCCCGCGGCCCGAGCAGCCCGACGTCGACCGTGCGCAGGCCCTTGGCGCGGCAGCCCGGCCAGGCGCTGCCGTCCGGCCGGTAGAAGCAGTTCGCCGGGACCGCGTCGGACGTCATGAGCGTGTGTAGCGCGATGAACACGTGGCCGGCGCCGTCGAGCGGCATGCAGGTCGTCGCCTGCGTGAGCACGGCCGGGCGCAGCTCGTGAAACGCGCCGCGGCCGGTGAGCTTCGGGCTGGCGCGCTGTGTGAGCGCGAGCACCCCGAGCCTGCCCTCTTGCACGCGGCCGACCTGTACGCACCCGAATGAGCGGCTCGTCGTGAACGTCCGCAGCCCCCACGGCAGGCCGCCGTCGGGATCGGGCACGTCGTCAGCGAGCGTCCGCACGCTGCCGGCGACGGTCGTCCCGTAGTGCGCGTCCGGTGACGGTGGCGCTCCGTAGCGGTACGCCACCGGATCGCCGGCCGACAGCAGCGAGCCCGCCGCCCATGCCGCGGCGGTGATGCCGAGGCCGGCGACGGCGGTGAGCAGCAGCAGCCGTAGCCGCGAGCGCCGACGTCGAAGCGGCGCGACGGTGAGCCGGCGCCGGGCGGCGGCGTCGAGCTCGCGCGCCAGCAGGTCGAAGGGATGATCGGTCATCGGTTGGCCTCCTCGAGCCTCGCGCGCAGGACTCGTAGGCCGCGGCTCACGCGCTGGCGGACGACGCTCTCCGAGCACCGCACGCGTGCGGCGATCTCCGCGTAGTCGAGCTCGTCGACGTAGCGCGCGACGATCGCCTCGCGCTGCTCGGCGGGCAGTTGCTCGAGCGCCTCGAGGGCGGAGTCGCCCGCCTCGGATGCGAGCAGCGCGACGGCGTCGTCGTCGAGCGCGATGGGCTGCATCTCGAGCTCGCGCCGCGCTCGGTCCTCGACGATGCTTCGCCTGCGCGCCTCCGACAGGATGTTGCGGACGATGCCGAACAGCCAGGCGCGCGCCGGCTCGGGACGCGGCTCGTAGCGGTCGACGGACTGCAGTGCGGCCGCGAACGTCTCGGCGGTCAGGTCGAAGGCGACTTCCGGGGAGCAGGTGCGGCGGTCGAAGTAGGCGTAGACGTCGCGCACGTGGCGGCGGTAGAAGACGGCGAACGCGTCCGCATCGGTGCGAGCGCGGACGAGCAGTTCCTGGTCTGATCTACGCTGCATCTCATCCCTGTATGACGGCGGGCCGTGCATTGTGACCGGCCGCGAGCGAGATCTGGACGATGACGCTTGCCGTCTCGGCGTCCAAGACGACGACCGGCATGGCGGTCACGAACGCGTGCCGCTCCCGCTGCCGGTACGAAGCCGGCAGGCGGCGATTGATCGGGTCGTCGTCGACGACGAGCAGCCTTGCGGCGTCCATGCTCAAGTTCGCGCAGCCTACGACGTCTGCACGCTCACGTTCACAAGTACGCGCCGCTCGGCAGGTACGGCGCGAGCGGGCCGACGGCGCCGCGGACGAAGATCGCGCCCCAGTCGGTGATCGCGAGGCCCGCTTCGAGGCCGACTCGGAACGCCCACTGGTTGTCCGCAGTGACGAAGTCGCAGCTGATCTCCGCGCCCGGTGGGCCGCTGAGCATCGCGCCCCACAGCAGGTCCGCGGCGCCGGCCTCCGTGTGCGCGGCGAGCAGTGTGACCTTGCCGTCGCTCACGCAGGCGAAGCCGTCGCCGTCGACGACGAGCAGCGCGGAGCCGGATCGGTCGAGGTGCGTCGGCAGGTCGCGCAGGTGCGAGGCGCCGCGCACGTGGCGCGACGCCGCCTCGATCGTCTGCGCATCCGCGTCGAGGTCCCCGGGGCGGCTGCGCAGCGTCGCCGGCGCCCGCTCGCGGTGGCAGACACCCGACATCCCGAGCATCGGGATCAGCTGGAAGCCGGGGCTGCGGGCGTAGCGGCGCAGGGCGGCCGGATGGGTCGAGGAGAGGATGAGCCCGCCCGCCTCGCCGGCGCCGTAGGCGAGCGCTGGCGCGTACAGGCGGCTGCCGATTCCGAGGCCCTGGAAGCCAGGCAGGATCGTGAACACGCTGAGCCCCCAGATGCCCTCCCGGTTGATCGCCATCGCGGCGCCGACGATCCGCCCGTCGACCTCGGCGACCCAGCAGCCGCCGGGATCGGTGCGCTGCATGTGGGCCATTCGCGCCGTCGCGCCGGCGGCGCGGATCGCGTCCTGCTCGGCGGTCAGCGTCTCGGGATAGAACGTCTCCATCGAGGTGCGCGCGACCGCTGCGGCCTCGGCGCACTCGTCCTCGCGCAGCGGGCGGATCGTGACGTCGGCGGCGTGCGGCTGCTGCTGCGGCGACATCATGAGGCGAAGGATCGAGTTCAGTGCCCGGCGATGTTGCAGGCGCTGTCGTCATACGCGATCTTGCCGACCACCTCAAGGCAGTCGAACAGCCGGTTCGGCGCGTGGCGGCTGTAGTCGTGACGGTCGTCGAACTGGATCAGCCAGTTGCGTCGGCGCGTCCCGACGATGCGCGAGAGCTTGCTGCTGCGGACCTTGAGGGTGCCGCACGCGCCGGCCCCGTGGCCCAACAGCACCGATCGCACGTAGCGAAATCCGCCCGAGGCTCCCGCCGGAGCGGTGGAGAGATGCGCGTAGATCGGTGCGTTGGGGAACCCCTCGAAGCGATAGCGCAGCGGCCGGCGGATGTCGAATCGCCGGTTGTAGGGCGCGTACGCGAACAGCTGGCGCGGGACGACCGGAACGTCAAGCGCCGCCAGCACCGCGGAGCTGCCCTGCGCCCGCACCTCGACGTGCAGCGTCGCGGACTTCGACGCGACATCCTCCATCGCGGGCAGCGCCGTGTCATACGAACCCGACGCGCTGGTCGTGAACTCCAACCCGTTCACTCCCGCCTGCATGTCGTCGGACTGACGGTAGATGAGGCGAAACGTCGTCGACGGCGCGAAGCCGGTCGCATGCAGCGGGTACTGCGGCTCGTCGACCGTGACGCCGGCCTCGCCCTGTCCGTGTGACACGAGGCAGCCGACATCGAACGCAAGCTGCGGGCTTGCCGACGCGGCGGGACACGCGCCGGCGTAGAACGCGACCGCCAGTAACGCTGTCACTCGTCGCATGGCGATCGATCATAGGCGGATCCGGCCCGGTGGTCTCGAACGTCCGCGGGCGCGCGTGACGGCGCTCTGACGCAGGACGCATCGCGGGAACGGTACGCTCGGGCCATGAGCGACAACGTCCGCATCGAGCGCGGCTGGATCTACATCGACGCGACGCGTCAAGACGACGGCACGATCAAGCACGGGACCGGCGGGGAGATGCGTTTCAGCCCGTTCGACGCGGTGCCCAACCGCGCGGACGCCCACCTCACGTGGGGCCACGTCCTCAAGGCGTCGGTGCAGCGGCTCGCGTTCTGGCAGCGCTGAGACGGCCGCCGATAGGCGCCGTCCGTTCCGCGGCCGCAGGCCCCGGCAGCCGTCCGACGGGCACCATGCTGGGGACCTGTGGCTCGGACCCTGCGGGCCAGACCTCCGCGACCGGCCACGTCAGACTGGGCGCGACCCCGTCTTGAAGCCCCAGACGATCGCCGCTGCGAGCAGCGCCAAGCTCCCGCCTGGGGGCTCGTCTCAGCGGAGTCGGAATGTTCCAAGCTGCTGGCCCGTGGTGGCATCCGTGATGACGCCCGTGGGACGGGGGTCGCAGAACTTCGGCAATGGTCCGCGCAGACGCAGAGTTCGCGGCTGTCCAGCGGGCAGGACCCTGGCGGTGTAGACGTCCATGAGTTCGTTGCTGCGGCAGTGCAGCAGGACGCCGTATCGATGTCCTGCATGCGGCGGTGTGAATCGGATCGCCAGGCCGGGGAAGACGGTGACCGGCAGGTGAAGCGCGGCGGGCGGTTTGGCGGGTCGGCGTGGCAGGCGAGGGACCCCGGGGAGATGGGGCGGCTGCGATCGTCGAGCTGGACTGAAGCCGGGCGGTGGGCTGCAGCCGGCGGTCGAGTGAACGCCGAAGCCGCGTCCGCAGACGATGGCGCCGGGGTAGAAGGTCCGTCGCTGTAGGCGTTGGTGGGTTTGGGAGTTGCCGCGCAGAACCGCGAGATAGGCGCCGCCGTCCCGCCTGACGGGCGTCACGGTCGTGGTGTTGCCTTGCTCGGTCAGCGTGACCTTTTGCGCGAGCGTGCCTTCGAAGCCCCAGATGACGTCGCGCAGGTCGGCGTCTGGGCACAGCGCGATCTTCTGGCGCGCGCGGCGTTCGAAGCGGGCGATGACGCGTCGCTGTACCCGCGCCGCTGCGTACTCGTGGCGGCGCAGCTGGAGTCGCAGTGCGTCGCGCAGCGTGCCCGGCGTGTCGATGCGATTCTGGCGGTCCACGCGCGTCTCGCAGCCGCCGACGATCTGCGTCCCCGATCCGTCATAGCCACTCGCTGTCTGGGTGTTGGCGCCGCCACTGAGGGATATCTGGCCCTTTGCGTCGAGGCCGCCGCAGCCTTCCGCCGCGACCGGAAGTTCATGGAAGCGACCGTCGTTGTGAAACACGCCGTCTTGGCCCAGCACGCCGAGTTTGCCGCCGACGACGCGTCCGATCTGGACGCAGGCGAGCTTGTACTGCGTGCCCTTCGTGCGAAATACACGCAGCCCCCAAGGAGGTCCGCCCGCGGGATCGACCGCGCGTAGGGACAGCAGACGGGTGGTTCCGGGCACGATCTGGCCGAGCGTCGAGCGAGCGGCTGCGGGCGATTGGGGAACGGGCGGGCCGGTCTGGATGAGCTGTGTTGCAGCGTAGGCAACCCCGCCGGCGAGCCCCATCGCGAGTAGGACCAGGAGCAACAGCCGCCTTGGATCGCGCCGGCGCCATCGGGCAGCCCGCAAGCGCCGCAGCGCCGACGAATGCTGATCATCCGCCCGCGCTGCACGGTCGATCTGCTCGCCGATAGCGACCAACGACGGCAGATCGTCGAACTCGGGATCCCAGTCAGCCATCGGTCGCCACCTTGGCCGCCAACGCTCGCAGCCCCCGCGACACACGCGCGCGCGCCGCCTGCTGGGAGACACCCATCGCGCGCGCCACGTCCGCGTAGGACCGTTCGTCGACGACACGCAGCCGCACGGCAGTGCGCTGATCATCAGGGAGGTCGCGCAGGTGCGCAGCGACACGCAAGCGGTCATCGGCGAGGCTGCCGAGCTCGGCCAAGCGCTCAAGCTCGTCGTCATCGATCGCGAGACGCTCGATGCCAAGCTTGTTCATGGCGCTGCGTTCGATCGCGCCGCGGCGATACCAGCCGCTGAGCAGGTTGCGCGCAATCGCGTACACCCACGCCAACGCCGCATCGTCACCCGTACCCCGGAACTGCCTGCGATCGCGAACGACCGTCGCGAACGTCTCCGCCACAAGGTCGACCGCGACTTCCGGATCATGGGTGCGACGCACGAAGAACCCAGCCATACGACGCGCCTCCAGGCGATACAGACGAGAGATGTCATCCGAAGTCAGCGACACAAACCAACGCTCAATATCCACAAGGTGCACGAGCCCGTCGATCTGTGACAGATCCCGGCGACACGCCTGCACGACCGCGCCGCGGTCGGCCCGCGAATGCGGCGGGCCGACCGGCGAGGAACGTGTCAGCCCGCCGGGTCGAGGAGCGCCTTGGCGATGTCCGTGCTGGGTGTCATGATGATGTTCTTGGTTTCGTCGGGATCGGTCCAGATCACGGTGAATGGGGGCTTGGCCTGGTCCACGAACCCATTCGTGACCGAGATCGTGGTGCTCGCCGACGAACGGTCGACCGTGATGGTCCAGCCACGTTAGAGAATGCTACTTCTCCAAGACGCACGTGCGCTCGGGATTGGAGTCGGTCATGCGGGGTGTGAGGGTAGATCGCCCGCACATACGTCCAGGCGCCGCTGTCGACCGCCTAACCTCACCGTGTAGCCGTGCGGGATTCCCTTCTGGGACTCGTTGCAGTACGAGTCGAGGGGAGAGAAGTCATGTACAAGCCCCGCGCAAGCCGCCTCGCTTGTCGGGCAGCGCTCGCGCTCCCGCTGGCGTTGCTCGTGACGCTACCCGCTCCGGCGAGCGCACAACAGCAGCGGCTCAACCCCTCGGATGGCATCAACGGCGACCGCTTCGGTGGCTCCGTGGCGATCGACGGCGACACGGCCGTCGTCGGCGCGCCGGGCGACGGGTTCATCGGACCGGCCAAGGGTGCGGTCTACGTCTACACGCGCTCCGGTGACGCCTGGACGCAGGTCGCGAAGCTGACGGCCTCCGACGGTGCCAACGGCGACGACCTCGGCTCGTCGGTCGCGATCGACGGTGACACGATCGTCGCGGGCGCTCCGGGCGACGACGGCGCCGGCGGTCAAGACCAGGGCTCGGCCTATACGTTCCCGCGCACGGGTGCCGCGGCGCGCACGCAGATCGCGAAGCTGACTGCGGCGGACGGCGCGGCCAACGATCAGCTCGGAAGCTCCGTCGCGATCTCGGGTGAAACGATCGTGGCGGGCGCCCCGACGGACGCGATCGACGCGAACCTCAACCGGGGCTCGGTCTACACATTCGCTCGCACCGGCCTCGCGGCACGCCAGCAGACCGCGAAGCTGACGGCCTCAGACGCCGACGGCACACACCTCGAGCTCGGCACGGCGGTCGCGATCGACGGCGACACGATCGTCGCCGGCGCCCCGGATGACACGTTTGGCGGCAACGTCGCTCAGGGCTCGGTCTACACGTTCGCGAGCAGCGGCGCCGCGGCGCGCAGCGAGACCGCGAAGCTCACGGTGTCAGATGGCGAGCAGGGCGACACGGTCGGCTTGGCGGTCGCGATCGAGGGCGACACGATCGTCGCCGGCGCGCCGGGCGAGAACGGCGCTCTCTCCCCGTACAACCCAGACATCGGTGCGGTCTACACCTTTACGCGCGGCGGTGCGGTCCAGCGCACCGAGACAGCGAAGCTCACGGCCCTCGGCACCGAGGAGCTCGGCGAGTCGGTCGCGATCGAAGGCGACTCGATCGTCGCGGGCGCGCCGTACGCGATTCCCGCGGGGGAGGGCCCGGGGCCGATGCAGGGCTCCGTTCATGCGTGGGCGCGTACCGGCCCGGCGACGCGTGTCTCCGATGCGAGACTCGTCGCGACCGGTGGCTACGTCGACACGTTCGGTGCGTCGGTCGCGATCTCCGGCGGCCGTGTCATCGTCGGCGCGCCCGACGACCGCAACGCCCAGGACACGGGCGCGGGCTTCGCAACGATCGACGCGGTCCCCCTGCCGCCGCCGCCACTGCCACCACCACCGCCGCCACCGCCACCTCCGCCTCCTCCCGTAGCGCCGCCCCGTCCAGCCTTGCCGGCTCGCTCGGCGGTGAGCGCCTTCGGTTTCGCACCCCGCTCGATCGTCGTCGGGCCGCGGGCGACGGTCCTCTCTGCGCGCGCCACGGGCGGAATCTTCAAGTACACACTGAGCCTCCCGGCCGCCGTCAGGATCGACATCGACCGTAGGTTGACCGGCCACCGGGTCAAGGGCCGCTGCGTCGCCGCGAAGCGTGGCGCCAAGCGCAACTGCGCCCGCTACTCGCGCCGTGGTGCGCTCACTCGCATGGGCAAGGCGGGGCGCAACACGCTGGCCTTCAGCGGCAGGCTCGGCAAGCGGGCGCTCGCTCGGGGCTCCTACCGCGCGAAGATCACCGCGACGAACGCGGCCGGCCGCTCGGCTTCCCGGACGACGCGACTGCAGGTCATCCGTGCGCGACGGCATCGCTGAGCCGCGCGCGACCGGGCGCCGGCTGCGGCGGCTGAGCGCGTTCTGCGTGCTCATCGTGCTCGCCGCGCCCGTGGCGGCGCACGGCGCGTTCGTCGACGTCACCAGGCCGAGCGCGACGGCGGCCATCGACGGGTTCGCCGCATCGCAGGGTGCGTGGCTCGTCGGCCTCGCGTCCGGAGGGCTTCAAGCCAAGGCGGCCCGAATCTCGCGCGATCACGGTCAGACGTGGACGGCTGTCGCGCTGCCGGCCGGCCCGATGGGGTCGCTGCCCGAGTTCGCGGGGGTCGTCGTCGGCCCCGATGCGGCGTTCTACCTCGCGGTGCGCTACCCGATCGCGATCTCGCCCGGGAGCTTCGGCCGCCTGCTGCGCGTCAACCCGGCCGACGGCGCTGTGTCGATCGTTAGCGTGCTGCCTCTGCCTGACGGTGCTGCGGCGCTCAGCGCACCTGCGTTCGACGCGCAGGGACGGCTGTGGGTCGCGTGGGTCCCGTCGGGCTCGCCGACGCTGACCGTCGCCCGCATCGCCGCCGGCGCGGCGGCCCAGACCTACCAGGCGCCGGCGCCGGCGTATGCGGAAGCCAACGGCGAGATCCAGTTTCGCTCCTCCGGGATGTGGGTGCGGATGGGCAACAAGGCCTACCGGCTGTCCGGCGCTGCGCTGGTCGCCATGCCGCACGGCATCCCTGTCTTCGAGGAGGGACCGCTCGTGATCGCCGACGCTTTCAGCCTCGACGGTGGCCAGTCCTACTACGACACCGTCGCGGGCGCCCTCGCAGTGGAGGGCGACCCGGCGCTGTTGACCGCCAACAACCGGATCGTGCGACGCTACAGCCCCGCGCTGTTCTCCGCCACGGCGCAGGGCTGGACCGACACGTTCCCACCGATCGATCGCGCGGTGTCGACCGGCGACGGCATCGTCGTGCTCGACGACAACTGGCGCTCACCAAGTGTGACCGCCACCTACCGGATGCTCTGGCACGCGGGCGCGCTGTCGGCCCCGCCGTTCTCGACCGGCCCGATGAGCGCGACGTTCACGACCTGGCTGAACGAGGCCGATGCGCTGCGTGCGCAGGCGGGCCTGCCGCCGCTGATCGGCGACCCCGCGATCAGCGCCGCGGCGGAGAACCACTCGCGCTACTGGACGCTGAACACCTTCGATTTCGCCACGGCGCACTCTGAGACGCCGGGCAACCCCGGCTTCACGGGAGCGAGCCCCTCCGATCGCTGCGGGTTCGCCGGTGCCCCGCCATTCTGCAGCGAGGTGATGCTGAGCTCGATCGCGGGGTGGGTCGACAGCGTGTATCACCGCGACCTGATCATGCATCCGAACTCGCTCGTGGTCGGCGGTGGGCTGGTGGAGGGCGGGCCGAGCGTCATGGACGGCGGCCAGAGCGGCAACCTGCTCGTCGGCCCGGTCATGTTCCCGCGAGGGACGTACGATGGGCCGCTGTCGGCCGGCGGCGAGAGTCCCGATCCAGCGACCGCCTGCCGAGCGGCAGGCCAGCAGGTCACCGCACCGCTGGGCACGCCGGTCAGCCTGTGGGTTCCCGGCGGCACCGTGTCGAGCTTCCGGCTGACCCCCGCGGGCGGACAGCCGCTGCCCTCCTGCACGCTTGGGCGCGCCACGCTACTGCCCGACGATCCGCTGCTGCCGGGAACGACCTACGACGCCTCGCTGCTGTGGCAGCCGACACCGCTGCTGGCGGCGCAGCCGATCACGTGGCAGTTCACGACCGCCGCGCCTCCGCCTCCGCCTCCGCCTCCTCCTCCTCCGCCGCCTCCTCCTCCTCCGCCTCCTCCGCCTCCGCCGCCTCCTCCTCCTCCTCCGCCGCCTCCTCCGCCTCCGCCTCCGCCGCCTCCTCTTCCTCCTCCGCCTCCGCCTCCGACCCCGGTCCCACCCCCGCCGGCCACTGTCCCGCCCCCGCCTCGCGCGATCCCTCCCGTGCCGCTGCCTCCGCCAAAGCTCATCCCGTCCACGCCGGTCCCACCGGCGTCATTCTCCAAGAGCTGCGCCCCATCTCTCGCACGCTTTGCCGCGACGGTTAGACGACCGCGGGCGATCGCGGTCCGGGTGCGCGCGTGTGGCAAGGGCGTCGTGACGATCGGCGTCTATCGCCGCGCGCCGCGCACCGCCGCCCAGCGCCGTGCGCTGAGCCATAGGCGCGTGGTCGCGCGGGCATCGGGCAAGCTGGTCGTGCGGCTCTCGACCCGCCGCCTGCGGGTCGGGCGTTTCGTGCTGCGCGTCACGTTGGACGCCGCGAAGCCCAAGCGGCTGAGTACGACGATCACGGTCAGGGCCGCGCGACGGCGCTGATGCGCAGTCAGCGTTGTCGGGCCTGATCGCGGCGACCACGCTGCTCGGAGCCGGCGGATGGATCGCATTCGCCGGGCGTCCGGCGCGGCACGCGACGTGATATCGCGAGTCCGGCTCGGCGCTCTCGATCTCGCTCCGACTCGCCATGCGCGGGATCCTGCGTCCGGGTCCGTGCCGTCGCTACCCTGCGCCCAACGATGCCCCCGACCAGCGTCCTCTTCGTCTGCATGGGCAACATCTGCCGCTCGCCGACCGCCGAGGGCGTCATGCGCGGCCTCGTCGCGGACGCCGGCCTGAGTGACGAGATCACGATCGACAGCGCCGGCACCGGCGGCTGGCACGCCGGCTCACCGCCGGACTCGCGCGCCGTCGCGGCCGCCGCTCGGCGGGGGGTCCGTGTCGAGGGCTGCGCGCGCCGGGTCCGCGTCGAGGACTTCGACAGCTTCGATCTCGTCGTCGCGCTCGACGCCGCCAACGCCCGCGATCTGCGCCGCCTCGCGCCCGACGAGCACGCCGCGGCGAAGGTGCGGCTGCTGCGCGAGTTCGATCCCGCGTCGGCCGGCGGCCGCGACCTCGACGTGCCCGACCCGTACTACGGCGAGAGCGACGGATTCGGCCTCGTGCTCGATCTCGTCGACACCGCCTGCCGCGGGCTGCTCGACGAGCTACGCGAGCGTGTCGACGCTGCGTGAAGCCGTAGCGGACGCGCTCGGGCGGCCCGTCGGCAGCCTGCGGCGGATCGCGGGCGGCGATCTCAACGACGCCTACGCCGCCGAGATGGAGGATGGCGAGCGCGTGTTCGTGAAGACCGCGGCCGATGCCGCGCCCGGCGCCTACACCCGTGAGGCGGAGGGGCTGCGCTGGCTCGCCGACGCCGACGCGATCGCCGTCGCCCGTGTCCTGGCGTGCTCCGACGAGCCGCCCGGCCCGCGCTTCCTCGCGCTCGAATGGATCGAACGCGGAAGCCCGAGCGCCGACGGCGACGCGCGCCTTGGTCGCGGACTCGCGGCGCTGCACGCGGCCGGCGCGCCCGCGTTCGGCGGCGACGCCGGCCTCGTCCTCGGCCCGCTCACGTTGCCGAACGCGGCGCTCGCCGACTGGCCGCGGTTCTACGCGACGTGTCGCCTCGAGCCACTCGCGCGACTGGCCGCCGACCGCGGCGCGCTACCCGCAGGGACGTCGGCGCTGCTCGACCGGCTCCTCGCGCGGCTGCATGACCTCTGCGGTCCGGCCGAGCCGCCGGCCCGCCTGCACGGCGACCTCTGGAGCGGCAACGTGATGACCGGGCCCGACGGCGCGCCGTGGCTCATCGACCCCGCCGCCTACGGCGGCCATCGCGAGGTCGATCTCGCGATGCTCACGCTGTTCGGCTCGCCCGGGCCCGGGTTCCTCGCGGCCTACGAGGAGGTCGCGCCGCTGGCGGACGGCCACGAGGACCGCACCGCCCTGTGGCAGGTCATGCCGCTGCTCGCGCATGCCGCGCTGTTCGGCGGCGGCTACGGATCGTCGGCCGCCGCGGCGATGCGCCGCTACGTCGGGGGCGGGTCGTCCTCCCGTTGAACATCTACCTATAAGCACGGCGCCCGTCGTGCGCTTCGTCACAGGTGTGATGTCAGCCGCGAGAGAAGGTCGGCGCGTCGGGAGGCGCTGGCGCCGTAGACGACGAGCCATCCGGGCCCCAGACGGCGGCCGCTGAGCCCAGGCGTCCGCGGCAGTGCTGCGGCCAGCTCGGAGGGTCGGTGGGCGTCGAGCAGGATCGCTGCCTTCAGTCCACTGCGGGGCGCGTGCGTGTGGAACACCGTGACGGCACAGGCCGCGAACGCACGTCCCTCGGTGCGCGGTGGTACCCGTGGCGTGCCGAGCGCGACGCGCGCGTAGCCGGCGATGTAGCCGGGCGCGCGGCCGATGACGCAGCGCCGCGCCGGCTCGGCTCGTGTCACCGCGCGCGAACCCGCGCCGCGGGAGTGATCGTCAGCGTGCGTCGTGGCGGGCAACTCGTGACCGGCGGCGTCGAGCGCGACCGGTGCGGTGAGATCCCGGCCCGGCGTCGGCGGGGACGCGACAGCGTCGCTGCCAGCGGGTGGGGCCGGCGCCGGCAAGGTTCCGGATGGGACGACCGCCACGGCGTAGCGCCAGCCATACGGCAACGTCGGGTCCGTTCGTGTGGCGACGGTCGTGCGCTTGTCAAAGCGCACCGCAGCGACGTTCGACGTGACGACGGTGTACTCGATCGCCTCGCCTTTTCCGTAGACCCCTCCGCCGACGATCTGCGCTGCTCCGGCACCGCGCGCGGGCCCGCAGCCCATGCCTGCCCCGAAGAACCGACCGCTGCTCGTCACGCGCATGAGGCCACACCAGCCGGCCTCGCCCGCGCGCAGGTCGGGCAGCAGCGAGATGGCATAGGCGCGTACGCTCAGTTTCGCGTCGCTGACGGGGCCAGTCAGCGGCTTTGATGGTTCGGCGTTCAGCCCGACGACAGCGGCGGCGGCGCTCCCGGCCACCAGCATCGCGCCGAGGGCAAGCGCCAGACCGCGGCCCGGTAGACGCGCGCGGCGGATGCCCGCGGCCGCCCGCCGTGAGGTCGCCTGGCGTCGCGCAGCATCGACGAGATCCTGCTCGAGTCCGTCAACGAAGTCGGTCATGTGTCTGCCTCCGTCTGGTTGCGCAGCGCCGCTAGGCCGCGCGAGACGCGCTGGCGAATCACGCTCTGCGAGGTCTGCAGATCCGCGGCGATGTCGGGGTAGGAGCGCTCGTCGACGATCCGTGCGAGCACAGCCTCGCGCTGATCGGGTGGCAGGTCACCGACGATCGCATCGGCGTCGAGCCCGCCACCAAGGTCGGCCAGCTCCTCCACGCGCTCGAGGTCGGCGTCCGTCAGCTCGCGCGGCGTGATTCCCAGACGCCGCCGCGCGCGATCCTCGACCTGCCCGCGGCGGGCGCCATCGACGAGCTTTGACGACGCGATCGATAGCAGCCACCCGCGCGCCGGTCCGCGCCGCCCATCAAAGCGGTCGCGCCGTTGGAGCGCGACCGCGAATGTCTCGGCGGTCAGATCCGCCGCAAGCTCCGGACGACGCGTACGACTCAGCGTGTACGCGAGGACCGCTCGGACGTGTCGGCAATAGAACACGCCAAACGCCTCCGGTTCACATCCCGTCGACGCGAGCAACTCCGCATCGCTGCGTTGGTCCTCGATGGCCACAGCAGGTATACGAGCAGCACCGTCAGGATGTGACAGCCGCCAAGCCTTTCATCGCTCGGCATCAATCCAGGGTCAAAAGCCGCTCGTTATGAGCGTTGTCAGGCAGTCGGTCGAAGGTCGTGACCCGTGTCGTCGCCACCGTGCGCTGTCGCGCGCCTCCGGCGCTGTCGGTGACGACCTGAATGACCACGGGTCGATAGGTGCGCGGATCGACGAGGTACGTCATTCGTGCATCGCCGTCCTGCATGGAGAAGCTGATGAGGGTCCGGCCCTCGACGACTTCGCGTCCGTGCTCATGGACCGCGCCACGGCGGTAGAGCTTGGCGAACACCGCTCCCGGAGAGGAAGCCTGCGCGTTGAGAGCTGCCGCTCGACGATCCATCCGGCGGCGCGTGACTCTCCCGCTCGGGTGGCGCTCCACGGCGTATCTGCGTCCCAGGGCCGACTCGTACCGGCCGGCAGCGTCGGTGGGGAGGCGCCGCCTGCGCACCGTGTGCGCACGTGCGTCTGCCGCGATCCACGCCTCGACATGCTCCGCTTCCAGCACACGGCCGTCGGCCCGAATAATTCGCGAGGTGTATACGGCGTGAACGATCGTCTGTGGTTTGACCGCCGCGGCCGCATATGCGCGGGCGGCTGCGCTCGGTGCCGCCTGGTAGTCGATCGCCGTCAGACAGACAGCGACGATGGCCGCGGCGATCGCCCCACGGATGCCCATTCGACGCCGCACGACGACCCCGGCCAGACAGGCGGTGAGCAGGCCCAACCGCCGCGGCATGAAGCCGTGGGCGAGCACCGAGGCGACCGCGTGCCGAGCAGGGCGGTCGGCTTCGGTCGTGGCGGCGCGCCAGCGCTCCGGTGCGGTCAGCGACACGGCGGGCACCGCGCTCAGAGCGTCGACGACACGGCCGATGGTCTGATCCTCATGCGATGACGGCGGATGAGCCATGCTCACTCTCCATGAGAGGGGTCTCGGATTCCAGGGCGCGGCGCAAAGCCGCGGACGAGCGCTCCAGGCGCTTGCGCACCGTGGCCGGCTGCATCCCCGTCATGACGGCCAGCGACTGCGCCGTGAAGCCGTGGACGTAGCGCAACACGAACAGGCTCCGGTCCGGCGGGCCCAACACGTCGGCGACGAGGTCGCGCATCGCCAGCCCATCGATCCCGTCAATGCTCAGCTCGCCCGCGCCGCCAGCAATGACGGCATCGAGCGCACGCTTTCCGCGGCGCTGCTTACGCAACGCCTGAAGAGCCTGGTTGCGAGCAATCCCGTACACCCAGGCACGCCGCTCCTGCGCCTCAGATGGCATCCGGGATCGCTCGCGCCACGCGACCAGAAACGTCTCTTGCAAGACGTCCTCGGCCACCGCGCCGTTTGGGATCATCTGCGCCACAAACGCACCCAACGGCCGCTCCAGGATGCGCACGAACGCGGCGAACTCCACCGAGTCCATCACCGACGACAGGTCTTTCTGGACGAGCGCCATCACTCCTACAATCCCGCACCCCTCGGAAGCGTGACGAAGAACAGCCTGCTCACCCCAGGGCCCGGTGACCCTCGCGCTTGAACCGCTCGCCTACTGCTTCGACGTGCCGCCCCGTCAAGGTCAGGGAGCCGAGCGGAAGACTCGAAAGCAGGCTGGGCTTCGTCCCCGCGAGGAATACGCTGTTCGTCGTGACGCGTCACCCCGTTCGCGCTGGACGGTCGAAGGCCGCACGGCGCTCGAGCTGCTCGAGGCGCTTGGGGGCTCGCTGCGCTGACGGGATGCTAGGCCCGGCGCAGGCAGGCGACGGCCGCGTGCGGCAGCGCGTGTAGCACGGAGGCGAACTGTGCGCCCGCCGGACAGGCCTGTCGCGAGGCGACGCGTTTGGAGACCCGGAACGCCGCCTCCGGCAGGCCGCAGCGAACCTCCTCGAGCCCCGTCACGAGCGGGTCCGTGACGCAGTCGCCGGGCTCGATGACGCCGGGGCCGCCCGACAGGCAGAGGAAGCGATCGGGCTCGAACGTCGCCCGGGACACGACGTCGAGCGCCGATCGCGGGCAGCGCCCGCGCGAGGTCGTGATCGCCGACACCGTCGCCCACTCGGTCGGCGAGCCGCAGCGCGTTTCCGGCATGGCCAGGCCCGCGGTCGGGTCGGCGATGCAGTCGCCCGCCAGCAGGATCCCGCCGCCTCCGCCCGGCGCGGAGGCATGCGGCGGGCGCAGGCTGCGCAGGCAGCCCTGGTCTGAGAACGCGCCCGCGATCGGGACGACCGCGTCGGTCGGCAGCGGGCAGGGCTTGGCCCCGGGCGTGGTGATCCCGAGGACGCGATAGCGCGCCTCGCCGTCGGAGCAATCCAGGCGCGTCGCCCGATCGTCGGCGACGGTGGCACAACGACCGGGCTGCTCGGCGTCCTTGCGGCCGCTCGCCCAGACGCCGAGCGCGACGACGAACGCGATCGTCCCGAAGAAGATCGACAGCGCCTTCAGCAGGCTGCGACGGGCCTTGCGCTGCTCGTGCTTGATCGCCTGCGTCCCGGCGAGCACCTGGCGCTCGCCCTTGGGAACGGGAACGACACGCTCCGCCGCGACATGCTCGAGGATCGCCGCGCGGACGCGCTCGCCGCGGCGCCATAGGCGCGGATCGACCTGCAGCCAGGTCGAGCTGCCGATCAGCACGAGGACTCCGTCGTCGTAGTCGACGACGAGCTCGACATCGTCGAAGAGGACGGTCATGACCATCCCCGAGCGCTCGAGGTGCGAGATGCCCTCGTCGCCGACGAACACCACCCCGCGGCCGAAGGCCGCCCAGTCGATCGCCACGCCGACCGCGCGGTGCCGGCGCCCCTTCACACGCGGCGTCCGCGGCGGCGGCTCGATCTCCCCGAGCTCGTCGATCGCGACGCCGGGCGGCAGCAGGAGCAGCAGCGTCGAGGACATGAGCTGGGCGGCGAGCGCCACATCGGCCGGCTCGACCTCCCACAGCCTGTCGACGATCTCCGCCCGCGAGTCGTGGCGCGAGCCGAGCAGCGCCTCGCCGACGACGAAGCGGCCGAACGTGTACGGCGTCGCGCCGACCTCGGCGAGCCAGGCGCCGAGCGCGGCGCGCAGCTCCTCGGGCTCGGGCGGCTCGCGGGCGAGCGCCGCAGCCTCGCGGACGATCGCCGACCCCGCCTGCTCGAGGAACGCGTCCGCCACCGGCGCCGCGAGCAGTCCGACGAGCTCGCGCTCGCCGATCCGCTCGACGACGGCCGACAGGTTGCCCGGCGTGCCCGCCGCCTCGAGGCGGTCGTGCAGCAACCGAAACGCGAGCCGGCCGGCCAGCGTGCCCGGCAGCTCGACGGACGCGCTGACGCCGCCCGCGGCGCCGCGAGCCCGCCCGGGGAGGGCGACGTCGACGAGGCCGACGGCCGTCGCCGGCGAAGCGCCGCCGCCGAGCGTCAGCTCGAAGTCGAGCTCGAGCGGCTCCTCCGCGAGCAGCAGCAGCGCCGCGTTGGAGGCAGCGAACGCCTGCCGCGCCCAGTTCGCGACATCGTCGACGCTCGCCTTGAACGGGCCGTAGCGCGGCAGGTCCGCCGCGCCCGGCCCGCGGCTGCCGAAGCGCTTGGCGAGGTGCAGCTCGCGCGGACCGCGCGGGTGCTCCCCGACGGCGGACTTCGCGCGCGCCAGCTCGCCTTGGATGCGGGCCCCGTCGGGCTCGCGCAGCAGCGTCGCGAGCTCGTTCAGCGTCTCGAGGACGTCGTCCTCGTCGCCGGCGAGCACGATCGTGCTGAGCTGCCCGTCGATCCGCGACTCGCGGACCGCGTGGCCGCGCGGCAGCCCGGCGAGCGCGGCGCGCAGCGCAAGCTCGGTGATGCCGGTCAGCACCAGCGGCTCGTCGAAGCTGCCCGCGCGCAGGAACACGACGACCACGCGCTCACCGGGCACGGACTGAAAGAACGTCGGGACGGCGGTGCCCTCGAGCCAGCCGTTGGGGTCACGATCGGTCATCGACGCGCCAGCGCACTCTGACCGATCCCATGAGGGAGCGCGCACCGCCCGAGCGTTGCACCCAGACGAGGGAACGCTCGCCCGAGCGACTCCCCCCAGATGGGGGGAACGCCTCGCGTCCGCGCGCGAAAGTCGTCATGGTCGGGGTGTGCTCCGTAGTACGCCACAGCGAAACGGCGGCCGGCTGTCGGTTCTCGACGGCTCGTTCCTGCGCGTCGAATCCGGCCAGGCGCACATGCACATGGGCTTCAGCGCGATGTTCGCCGCGCCCGGCGACCAGCCCCGCCCGTCCGTGCAGGCACTGTGCGAGCGGGCCGCGGGCCGGCTGCACGAAGTGCCATGGTGTCGCTGGCGCCTGGACGACGCGCCGCTCGGCCTGTCCGAGCCGCGCTGGGTCGCCGATGCCGACTTCGACCTGCGCGCGCACATCATGCAGCTCACGTCGTCGGAGGACCTCGTCAGCGACCACAGCTTCGAGGCGCTGCGCGCATCCGTCCTGTCGACGCCGCTGGATCGCGCGCGGCCGCTGTGGCAGATCTGCCTCGTCCCGCGCCTGCACGACGGTCGCGTCGGGATGATCGGCAAGGTCCACCACGCGCTCGTCGACGGCATGGGCGCGCTGCAGTTCGCCAAGCTCATCTTCGATGCCGACCCGATCCCCGAGCCGTGCACGAACCCGGACCGCGCCAAGCCGTGGCGCCCCGGTGGCCGCTCGGGGCGCTTCGGCTGGACGGTCGACGCGATCTCGCGGACCTTCGACGACGGCGTCGGCGCGCTGCGCGAGGCGGCGAGCGCCATCACGCACCCGGAGACTGCCGCCAACCAAATCGTGCGGCGGGCGAAGCTGCTCGCAGGCGCCGTCCGCGAGGACGTCCTGCCGCATGCCCCGCAGTCAGCGCTGAACGCGAGGATCGGCGCCCGCCGGACGCTCGTCGGCTACCGCGCCGGCCGCGACGAGCTGCGCGCCGCGCGCGCCGGCGGCGGCACGCTGAACGACATCGGGCTGGCCGTCGTCGCGGGCGCGCTGCGCACGCTCGCGCTGCGCCGCGACGAGCGGCCCGACGCCCCGCTCAAGGCATCGATCCCGGTCAGCATGCGCCGCCTCGACGACACCGACGCGGGCAACCAGATCGCGATGGTCAGCATCTCGCTGCCGGTGCATCTCGAGACGGCGCCGGCACGGCTGGAGTACGTGCGTCACGAGATGCGGATGCTCAAGGACAACGACCGCTCCGTCGCCGTGCAGGCGCTCTACGAGGCGGCGGGCATGCTGCCGCCGCTGCTGCGCTCGCCGGTCGCGCGACTGCTGGCGGCGCCGCGCCAGTTCAACCTCACGATCTCCAACCCGCCCGCGCCGCGCGGCTCGCTGTACCTGCTCGGCTGCGAGCTCGAGGAGGTCTACACCGCCGTCCCGATCGCCCAGGGTCACGCGCTCGCGATCGGCATGGTGCGCTACCGCTCGGAGCTGTTCGTCGGCTGCTACGCCGACCCCGACGCTCTGCCGGACGTCGACGAGCTGCCCGCGCTGCTGGCAGCCGAGCTGCGCGCCCTGACCCCGGCCGCCGAGCCCCGTATGAAGGCCGCGCCGCGCCGATCGCACGCCCGGGCCGACGGCCCTCGACCCGTGGGGGTGCCGGCGCTCATCGGACTATGATCCGGCGGGTGACGGACTTGGCTTCCGGGAAGGTCGCTGCCAGCTCGGCCAGGACGTCATACGATCGCAGAGCCGTGTTCCTTGGGTGACACGAGCTTCAAGCGGCTGGCGATCGTCAACCGCGGCGAGGCGGCCATGCGGCTCATCCGCGCCGTCCGCGAGCTCAACCTCGAGCACGCGCTCGACATCACGACGATCGCCCTGTACACGGCCGCCGAGCGGCGGGCGATGTTCGTGCTCGAGGCCGACGAGGCGGTGCTCATCGAGGGCGCGAGCCCGTACCTCGACCACGCCGAGCTCGAGCGCGTGCTGCGCTCAAGCCGCGCCGACGCCGCCTGGGTCGGGTGGGGCTTCGTCGCCGAGGACCCGGAGTTCGCCGAGCTGTGTGCGCGCCTGGGCGTCGTGTTCGTCGGTCCGCCCGCCGACGTCATGCGCCGCCTCGGCGACAAGATCGGCGCGAAGCTGTTTGCCGAGCAGGTCGGCGTGCCGGTCGCCGCGTGGAGCCGGGCGCCGGTGCAGTCGTTGGAGGAGGCCGTGCAGCAGGCCGAGGCGGTCGGCTACCCGGTCATCGTCAAGGCGCGCGCCGGCGGCGGCGGGCGCGGCATCCGGGTCGCATCGAGCGAGCGGGAGCTCGCGGCGGCGTTCGAGCGCGCGCGCGACGAGGCGCTGCACGCCTTCGGCGACGCGACGATCTTCGTCGAGCGGCTCGTCACCGACGCCCATCACGTCGAGGTCCAGGTCATCGCCGACGACCACGGCAACGTCTGGGCGGCAGGAGTGCGCGACTGCTCGATCCAGCGCCGCAAGCAGAAGGTCATCGAGGAGTCGAGCTCGTCGGTGCTCGACGACGAGCAGGAGCGCGAGCTGCGCGTCGCGGCCACGGACCTCGTGCGCGCGGCCGGCTACCGCAACGCCGGCACCGTCGAGTTCCTCTATCAGCCCGCGCAGTCCGTCTTCACATTCCTCGAGGTCAACACGCGGCTGCAGGTCGAGCATCCCGTCACGGAGCTGACGACCGGGATCGACCTCGTCAAGCTCCAGCTGCACGTCGCCCGCGGCGGGCGCCTGGACCGGGACCCGCCGGCGGCGTCCGGCCACGCGATCGAGGCGCGCCTGAACGCCGAGGATCCCGAACGCGACTTCGCGCCGTCGCCGGGGACCGTCGAGCTGCTGCGGCTGCCTTCCGGGCCGGGGGTGCGGGTCGACACCGGCCTCGCCGAGGGCGACGTCATTCCCGCGCAGTACGACTCGATGGTTGCGAAGGTCATCGCCTGGGGCAGCGACCGCGACGAGGCGCGGGCGCGGCTGCGGCGCGCGCTCGGCGAGACGACGGTCGTCATCCGCGGCGGCACGACGAATAAGGCGTTCCTGCTCGACATCCTCGACCGGCCGGAGATGATCGCCGGCAGCGCCGACACCGGCTGGCTGGACCGCCTCGTCGCCGCCGGCGGCCACATCCCGACGCGCCACGCCGACGTTGCACTGCTCGCCGCCGCGATCGACTTCTACGACGCCGAGGAGCAGCGCGAGCGGCGCGCTTTCTATGCCGCCGCCGGACGCGGGCGGCCGCAGGCCAGCCACGACATCGGTCGCACCGCCGAGGTCACGCTGCAGCGCCGGACCTACAAGCTCGCCGTCGGCCAGGTCGCGCCGCGCCGCTACCGGATCGTCGCCGGTGGCGCGAGCGTCGACGTCGTCGTCGAGCGCCTGCGCCGCTTCCAGAGCCGGCTGTCCATCGACGGGCGGGCCTTCGCCGTCACCTCCGTCGCCGACGGCCCCGACCACCTCGTCGAGGTCGAGGGCGTCGCGCATCGCATCTCCCACGACGAGGGCGGCGTCGTGCGCGCCCCGTCGCCGGCGCTCGTCGTGCACGTCGACGTCGCCGTCGGCGACGAGCTGCGGGCCGGCTCGCCGGTCGCGCTGCTCGAGGCGATGAAGATGGAGATGACGATCGTCTCGACGCACGCCGGGCGCGTGCGCGAGGTCTTCGTCGCCGGCAACGTCCACGTCGAGGCGGGCGCGCCGCTCGTGCGAGTGGAGCCGCGCGGCGACGACGACGCGACGGCGCCCGACGCGCCGCGGGTCGGCTTCGACGCGCTCGTGGCCGCCGGCAGCTCCGGCGCCCGGGCGCAGGCGCGCGGGCAGCTCGACGCGCTGCGCAGCCTGATCATGGGCTTCGACGTCAGCGCGGCGGAGGCGCGCCGGCTCGTCGCCGACTTCCAGCGCGCCCGCGGCGAGCTGCCGGCCGACGATCCCGAGCTGCTGCAGCGCGAGCTCGAGATCCTGAAGATCTTCGCCGACCTCGCCGAGCTGTCGCGCAACTGGCCGGCGGGGGAGGCGGCGGAGCGCGAGGAGGAGGGCGAGCTCGTGCGCAACCCGCGCGAGCACTTCCGCTCCTACCTGCGCTCACTCGACGCCGAGCGCGAGGGGCTGCCCGAGACGTTCCGCGCCCGGCTGTCGCGCGCGCTCGCCCGCTACGGCGTCCATGACCTCGCGCGCACGCCCGAGCTCGACGAGGCCGTCTACCGGATCTTCCTCGCCCACCAGCGCGCGCCGTCGCAGCTTCCGGCCGTCATGGCGCTGCTCGACGAGCGTCTGCAGCACGCCGAGGCGCTGAGCGAGCCGCTGCATGACGAGTACCGCGAGACGCTCGACCGCCTCATCGTCGCGACGCAGTTGCGCTACCCGGCCGTCGGCGAGCTCGCCCGCAGCGTGCGCTTCCGCGTCTTCGACCAGCCGCTCATCGAACAGGCTCGTGACGAGGTCTTCGCGACCGTCCGCGAGCAGCTCGGCTACCTCGTCGCCCATCCGCAGGCGCCGGACTACGACGCGCGCATCGAGGCGCTCGTCGCGAGCCCGCACACGCTCGTGCGGCTGCTCGGGGAGCGGATCGGCATGCGCGAGGGCATCGAGCCGATGGTCGAGCTGCTGACCCGTCGCTACTACCGGATCCGCGCGCTCGAGGACGTCGAGGCCGCGCGGATCGACGGCCGTCAGTTCGTCACGGCGAGTTACGTCCACGACGGCCGGCGCGTGCACGTCGTCACGACGCTGACCGAGTTCTGCGAGCTGGGCGCTGCGGCCGCGGCGCTCGCCGCGCTCGCACCGCCGGATCCGGAGGCGGCCGCGGTGGCGGACTTCTACGTGTCCTGGAACGAGCCGCCGCCCGATGCCGACGCGATGGCGGCCGAGCTCGGTGCGACCCTCGCGGCCGCGCATCTGCCGTCCTCCGTGCGACAGGTGGCGGTCGCCGTCAGCAGCCGGGGCGGGGCCGACGTCGACCATTTCACGTTTCGCCCGACCGGCGAGGAGGGCCTCGCCGAGGATCGCATCGCCCGCGGCCTGCACCCGATGCTCGCGCAGCGCCTGGACCTCTGGCGCCTGTCGAACTTCGACCTCACCCGCCTGCCGTCGATCGAGGACGTCTACCTCTATCACTGCGTCGGTCGCGAGAACCCGGCCGACGAGCGCCTCGTCGCGCTCGCGGAGGTCCGCGACGTGACGCCGATGCGCGACGCCTCCGGGGCGCTGACCGCGCTGCCAGAGCCCGAGCGGCTGCTCGCCGCCTGCCTCGATGGGATCCGTCGCTTCCAGGCCCAGCGTCCCGCCCGGGCGCGGCTGCACGGAAACCGCGTGCTGCTGTCGGCCTGGCCGACGATCGACTTCCCGCTGGAGGATCTGCGCTCGATCACGCGCACGCTCGCCCCGCTGACGTTCGGCCTCGGCCTCGAGGACGTCGTCATGCACGCGCGCGTCGCGGCGCCGCCCGAGGGCGAGCCGCGCGAGATGGCGCTCGGCTTCTCCTATCAGCCCGGCAAGGGCGTCACGGTCTCCGTCGAGGACCCGTCGACCGAGCCGCTGCGCACGATCGACGCCTACAGCCAGAAGGTCCTGCAGGCGCGACGCCGCGGCACGGTCTACCCGTACGAGCTCGTGCCGCTGCTGATGCGCGACGGCGGGTCCTTCACCGAGCACGACCTCGACGCCGACGGGCGGCTCGTACCGGTGCAGCGTCCGTACGGGGCCAACACGGCCGGGATCGTCGTCGGGGTCGTGCGCACGATCACCGACCGCTATCCGGAGGGGATGGCGCGCGTCGCGCTGTTCGGCGACCCGACGAAGGCGCTCGGCGCGATCGCCGAGCCCGAGGCCGTGCGGATCATGCGCGCGCTCGACCTCGCCGCGCAGATGCGGGTCCCCGTCGAGTGGCTCGCGGTATCGGCCGGGGCGAAGATCTCGATGGAGAGCGGCACGGAGAACATGGACTGGATCTCGCGCGTGCTGCGGCGACTGATCGAGTTCACGCAGGCGCGCGGCGAGGTCAACGTCGTCGTCTGCGGCATCAACGTCGGCGCGCAGCCGTACTGGAACGCCGAGGCGACGATGCTCCTGCACACGCGCGGCATCCTCGTCATGACGCCGGACTCGGCGATGGTGCTGACCGGCAAGCAGGCACTGGACTACTCCGGCGGCGTGTCGGCCGAGGACAACTTCGGCATCGGCGGCTATGACCGGATCATGGGGCCCAACGGCCAGGCGCAGTACTGGGCCGAGGATCTCGCCGCCGCCTGCGACGTGCTCTTCGCCCACTACGAGCACACGTACGTCGCGCCCGGCGAGCGCTTCCCGCGGCGCGCTGTGACGAGCGATCCGGTGGACCGCGACGTCTGCGAGTTCCCGCACCGCGCACCGTCCAGCGACTTTCAGCTCGTCGGCGACATCTTCTCCGAGCAGCTCAACCCCGAGCGCAAGAAGCCGTTCGACATCCGCACGGTGATGCGGGCCGTGGCCGACCAGGACCATCTGCCGCTTGAGCGCTGGGCGGCGATGGCGGAGGCCGAGAGCGCGGTCGTCTTCGACGTCCACGTCGGCGGCCAGCCGGTGACGATGCTCGGCATCGAGTCGCGGTCAATCCCGCGGCGCGGCTTCCTGCCCGCCGACGGTCCTGACCAGTGGACGGCGGGGACGCTGTTCCCGCGCTCCTCGAAGAAGCTCGCCCGGGCGCTGAACGCCGCCAGCGGCAACCGGCCGGTCGTCGTGCTGGCGAACCTGTCGGGCTTCGACGGCTCGCCGGAGTCGCTCGGCAAGCTGCAGCTCGAGTACGGCGCCGAGATCGGCCGCGCGGTCGTGAACTTCGACGGCCCGATCGTCTTCTGCGTCATCTCGCGCTACCACGGCGGCGCGTTCGTCGTCTTCTCCGGCACGCTGTCAGACAGCATGGAGGTGATCGCCGTCGAGGGCTCCTACGCGTCGGTCATCGGCGGCGCGCCGGCCGCCGCGACGGTCTTCGCGCGCGACATCTCCAAGCGCACCGACGCCGATCCGCTCGTCGTCGAGCTCGAGGCGCGCCTGGCTGCGGCCGACGACGACGAGCGCGCGCGGCTGCGCCCCGAGCTCGCCGAGCTGCGCGCGACCGTGCGCTCGCGCAAGCTCGGCGAGGTGGCCGACGAGTTCGACGACGTGCACAGCGTGCAGCGGGCGCTGCGCGTCGGCTCGATCGACGCCATCATCCCCGCGCAGCGGCTGCGCCCGCACATCATCGAGGCCGTCGAGCGGGGGATGCGCCGCTCGGAGGGCTGACTCCGGCACGCCTGCGGGCGGTCGGAGAGCTGGATCCGGGGTGCCTGGCGCGTTGTCGGCGCGTGCATCTGTGACGGATAGACCGCTGGCCCATTCTGCATCCGTCGCAGATGCACCCATATGGTGTCGATGGCTCCGGCCGTCGCGTTTCGGCATATCGCTCCGTCACAGATGCACCGAATCCGAGGTCAAGATCACTCGCGCGCGTCTTCTCCCGCGAGCGCCGACAGGCCGAGCACGATGAAGGCCGCGAGCAGCGCGACGCCGATCGCGTGCGGCCAGGCGCTGTCGCCGATGACGAGGAAGGCGGCGCCGATCGCGAAGCACCCGCCGGCGAGCCGCGTGGCCGTGAGCGTCGCGGCCAGCCCCTCCGTTGGGCCTGCGAGTGCCGTGTCGCGCGCGATGGCCGGCTCGGCGCTGAACGTCCCACGCAGGACGAGCCGGAACAGCAGCCCGAGCGACGGGAACAGGATCAGCCCGCCGACGAGGATCGAGATCACGAGCAGCAGTTGGACGTTGTCGGGCGCGGCGGCTTCGCGCACGGTCAGGCCCGGCAGCAGCAGCGGGCTCTGCGCGAGCGCCCAGCCGCCGACCACTGCCGCGACGGCGATCGCGGCGCTGATCCGTGCCGCCCCGAGCCGCCAGCGGTGCACGAGCACGAGCGTGGCGCCCCCTGCCACGACCGACACAGCGACGCTGAACACGGCGGGCGTGTCGATGAGGCGATCGAAGATCCAGCGCGCGTCGGAGCGCACGACGAGCCCGCCGACGATCGCGGCGGCGCCGGCGATCGTTCCGGCGTACAGCGCGCGGGTGCGGAAGATCGCCGCCATCTCCTCGTCGCCCTCGCGACGGGCATCGGCGGCGAGGTAGACGGCCGCCAGATAGGCGCTCGACACGAGCGCGAGCACCCCGGCCATGATCGAGGTCGGGTTCAGCCAGCTCGACCACAGGTCGCCGGCGGCGTTGCCGACCGGTACGCGCTGGGAGGCGATCGCGCCGGCGGCAGCGGCGAGCGTGAACGGGGCGATCACCGATCCGACCGCGGTCAGAGTGTCGACGGCGCGCAGCTCGGCGGCGCCCGCGCTCGCCGACCGCAGCGCGTAGGCGACCCCGCGCAACACGATCCCGAGGCCGGCCGCGGTCAGCGCCACGGCGAGCGTCGACGCGATCGACGCGAACGCCATCGGGTAGCCGGTCCAGACGACGACGAGCACGAAGATCAGCCAGACGTGGTTGGCCTCCCAGACCGGCGCCATCGAGTGGTGCGCGTGCTCGCGGATGCGCTGCGCGCGTTCGCCGCGGCCCGCGAGCAGCTGCCAGATGCCGGCGCCGAAGTCCGCGCCGGCGAGGATCGCGTAGAGCGCGATCCCCTGCAGCGCGAAGACCATCGGCAGCGCGTAGAGGTGCAGCCCGAGCATCGCGTCAACCGCCCGCGGGCGTCGGGTCGGGCTCGCCGCCACCCGCCATCGGCGCCCGCGCAAGGCGCCGCAGGATCCAGCCGACGGCAACGATCAGCGCGACGTAGAACGTCGCCAGCGTCGCGTAGCCGACGGGGATGCCGTGCGCCGCGGTCACGGCCTCGGTCGTTCGCATGACGTGGTAGACGACCCACGGCTGGCGGCCGACCTCGGTCGTCACCCAGCCGGCGATCAGCGCGACGACCGACGCCGGCCCGGCGAGCACTAGCATGCGGTGAAACCAGCGGCCGGACGGGATCTGCCTGCGCCGCACGCGCATGAACAGGTACCACGCGCTGAGCGCGGCGAGGAACGTGCCGATCGCGACCATGAGCTGAAACGCGATCCGCACGACGTTGACCGGCGGGCGATCGGCCGCCGGCACGGAATCCAGGCCCTGCACGACGGCGTTCGGATCGTGGAAGGCGAGCAGCGACAGGCCCTTCGGGATCGGGATCCCGAGCTTCACGTCGCCGTCGCGATACCAGCCGAGCAGGTGTAGCGGGGCGCCGCGCTGCGTGTGCCCGACGCCCTCCAGGGCGGCGAGCTTGATCGGCTGGGTCTTCGCGACCTCGCGCGCGGCCCAGTCGCCGACGAGCAGCTGGGTCGGGGCCGCGAGCGCGGCGACGGTCAGCGGGATCGTCAGCGCGATCCGCTCATAGCGCCCCCACTGCCCGCGCAGGCGACCGACGGCATAGGCGGCCGCGACGAGGAAGCCGGTGACGATGAACCCCGCGAGGTACATGTGCACGAGTTCGAAGCCGAGGTGCCCGTTGCCGAACAGCGCCTTGACGGGCTCGATGTCGGTGACTTTGCCGGCGACGAGCTTGAAGCCGCCGGGGTCGTTCATCCACGAGTTGACCGCCAGCACGAACAGCGAGCCCGTCAGGCCGGCGATGACGATCGGGATGCCGCTGATGAAGTGCGCACGCGGTGACATCCGATTCCAGCCGTAGACGTAGATTCCGATGAAGATCGCCTCGACGAAGAACGAGAACCCCTCGAGCGCGAATCCGAGCCCGAAGACCGCGCCGAACGTCCCCATGAACCCCGGCCACAGCAACCCCATCTCGAAGCTCAGGATCGTGCCGGTCACGACGCCGCAGGCGAACAGCGCGACCATGATCTTCGTCCAGCGCATTGCCAGCAGCCGGTAGACCTCGTCGCCGGTGCGCATCCACAGCCACTCGGCGCGCAGCACCATCGCCGGAAACGCGATCCCGAAGCAGACGAGCGGGATGTGCACGGCGAACGACAACGCCTGCATCTGGCGTGCCTCGAGCAGGTAGCTCTGCTGTGCCGCGTCGAACATCGCGCTCATAGGTTCACAGGTGCAGCGACGAGCGCAACTGAGCCATGCTGCGCGCCGTGCGCTCGGGGGCGGCAGCCCGAGCAGGCGGGCGACCGCCGTGTCGTGCTTCGCGGCGGGGTTGATCGCCGCTCTCGGTTGCCGCGCGGATAGCCTGCTCGTATGACCACGGAGCCGAGCGCGTCATCGCAGAGCCTCTACGACGCCGTCGGTGGTGAGCCGGCGTTTCACCGGATCGTGGCTCGCTTCTACGAGCTCGTCGCAATCGATCAGATCCTGCTCGCGCTGTACACCGACGCGGACCTCGGGCCGGCTGAGGAGCGCCTGAGGCTGTACCTCGTGGAGCACTGGGGAGGCCCCAAGGGCTACACGCGGCTGCGCGGTCCGGGGCGCCTGGCGGCGCGCCACATGCCGTTTCGGATCGCGCGGGTGCATCGCGACGCCTGGCTGCGAGCGATGCGCATCGCCGTCGACGAGGCCGGTCTCGAGCCGGCGTACCGCGATCGCATCTGGGGCCATCTCGAGTCGGTGGCGTCGAACCTGACGACTCACGACACCCCCGGCACCTTGCGCATGCGCTGACGCGCGCGGACCGTCGGCTACAGCTCGACCTCACCGGACACGCACGTCACGGTCGCGCCACCGACCCAGATCGTGTCATCGTCGTCGCGCTCCACCTGGACACGGCCGGCGCGACCCAGCAGCGTGCCCTGCGACACGACGTACGGCGCCGTCGCGCGGCCCGTCCGCAGCAACCACGGCGCGATCGACGCGTTCAGGCTGCCGGTGACCGGGTCCTCCACGAGCGCGCCGTCCTTCGGAAAGAACGCACGAACCTCGAACGCCTCCGGCGAGCCTGGGGGATAGGCACCGACGATGCCGATGTCGAGGTTCGCGATGCCCGGCCGCACGGCGAGCACGGCGCTGGCGTCCTCGAGCAGGACTGCGACCCAGCCGGGCCCGTTGTCGGCCCATTGCGCATCGAGGATCTCGCCGCGATCGATCCCGAGCAGCGTCGCGATCCGCTGCACGAGCGCTTCGTCGACCGGTCCGTCGCGCAGCAGCGGCGGCGCCGCGAACGACAGCCCGGCGGCGCCTCGCCGGATGCGCACGAGTCCGGCGGCGCATTGCTGCACGACCGCCTCGCGTTGCGCCCCGCCCTGCTGCGCGAGCCACGCATGGCAGGTCCCGAGCGTCGGGTGCCCAGCGAATGGCAGCTCGGCCACGGGCGTGAAGATCCGCACGCGATAGTCCGCCCGGTCATCCGACGGTGCCGTGACGAACGTCGTCTCGGACAGGTTCGTCCAGCGCGCGAAGCGCTCCATCTCCCCGGTGCTGAGCCCGGCGGCGTCGAGCACGACCGCGACCGGGTTGCCGCTGTACGGCGTCGTCGTGAACACGTCGACCTGGGCGAAGGGGCGCAGCACGCCGTCGAGTCTCGCACGCAGCGTCTTCCCACGATCGAGCTGACGGATGTCCCAGCGCCGCCAGCACCCCCGCGTGCTCCGGTGCCGCGTTCGGCCAGGCCGCTCAGCCTCGGATGCTTCAGAGGCCAAGCACGCGTTCGAGGGCGGCGTCGAGCGCGTAGAGCTCGGGGGCGCTCAGTCGGCCCACCGATTCGCCGAGACGGGTGATGTCGACGGCCCGCAGCTGCTCGAGGAGGATGCGCGTGTCGCAGTCGTCGATCGTGATCGTCGGACGAAACGACCGTGAGGGCGCTGAACGGGACGTCGGGGCGATCAGCGCTGTGCTCAGTGCCAGGAGTTCGTCGGCCTGAACGACGACGCCGTAGCGTGCGCCGGCTTGCTCGCGACCGCGCTGCGCCGGAAGTCGCAGCCGGAAGATCTCCCCGCGTACCACCACTCAGTCCGGCGGCCAGTCGGGCGCGAGCGCGTCCATGTCAGCCATCGCTTCTCGCGACGCTGCCAGGTCGCGGTCGTCGCTCGCGGCCTGCTGCGCCTCGTGGCGCAACGCCGACCGTCGTTGTCGTCGCGCAGCTGACTCGCGCAGCGCCAGACGAACCGCCGAGGAGTCTGAACCGGCCTCGCCGCGCAGCAGGGCGAGATCGTGTTCGGCAGCGTCATCGAGCCGTGCTTGTACCGTGCGCGCCACACCGGAACTGTACGACATTCCGTACTACCCGATCCTGCTGGGAGGCGAGATCATCGAGGTCGCGCGCCTTGCGACCCGGCATGGCACCGGTGATGATGCGCGGCATCGGCGGCGACGGTAGGGGGCGGATCTACGAGACGGCGGTCGGACATGGGGAAGGTCCGGCTACCGTTCGCATCCGTGGGACTGGGTGTGTGGTTCGGCGAAGCGGGACGCGATGCACCGAAGCAAAGGCCGGCGACCCGGCCGCACATCGGCCCGAAATCGCGGCCTGCCCTGCTACGTTCGTTGGACCTCGTTGATGCGGATGAGGTTGCCCGCGGGATCGCGGATGGCGCAGTCGCGCACGCCGTAGGGCTGATCGATCGGCTCCTGCACGATCTCGGCGCCGCTCGCCTGCACCCGCTCGAACGTGTCGTCGAGGTCGGCGGTGGCGAGGGTGATGATCGCGTAGGTGCCCTTCGCCATCATCTCGCTGATGGTGCTGCGCTCGTCGTCGGTGATGCCGGGGTACGCGGCCGGCGGGTGCAGCACGATCGACGTGCCCGGCTGGCCGGTAGGGCCGACGGTGATCCAATGCATCCCGTTATAGGCGACCTCCTTGCGGACCTCGAAGCCGAGGGTGTCGCGGTAGAAGGCCCGCGCTGCCTCCGGGTCGTCGTGCGGGAGGAAGCTCGAGTGAATGGTGATGTCCATTGGTAGTCAGGGGCGCAGTGCCCGCCGGTGGCGGGTCTGGTTCCCCATTCCCCTTTCAATTGGGAGTGTCCGAGGAACTGTGTAGGCATGAGCGAACTGGAGTCTCATGCCCACGAACACACGCAGCACGAGCAGGACCTTGATGGAGGATCGCGTCGCCGGCGTCGAGCGGTGCGAGCCCGTAGGGCGAGTGCCGGTCG
>JBBSNY010000036.1:0-42095 GCA_038260305.1 Solirubrobacterales bacterium | reverse complement strand
TCGCTACCCAGGGACCGCGTAAGCCATGCCACGAAGATCATCGGTAAGCCGTGTGCGGGAAAACCGCACGCACGGAATTGAAAGGGGAATGGGGAACCAGACCCGCCACCGGCGGGCACTGCGCCCCTGACTACCAATGGCACGAACCCGGCTGTACCGAGGCGGCGTGCTTGAGCTCGAGGACTTCCCGCCGGAGGACATCTCCGAGCAGCTGAAGGATCCCGCGACGGTCGTCTGGCTGGACTACTGCCGGCCGACGGCGGAGGACCTCGCCACGATCGAGGATGAGCTGTCGCTGCACAGCCTCGCGATCGAGGACGCGGTCGCCAGGCACGAGCGGCCGAAGCTCGACCGCTACGACTCGCATCTGTACCTCAGCGCGTACGCGGCCAAGCTCGACGTCGACTCCGGCGTGCTGTCGACGAGCGAGCTCGGGGCCTTCATCACCCCCAACGCCCTCGTCACGGTGCGCAAGGACGAGCGCTTCGACATCGAGCGGGTGATCGCCCGCTGGGACGAGTCCGCCGAGCTCGCGGGCAACGGGGTGTCGTTCCTGTTGTGGGGGCTGCTCGACGAGCTCACCGACAGCCACTTCGACGCGATCCAGGAGCTGGACTCCGAGATCGAGGCACTCGAGGACCTGCTCTTCGACGACGTCCCACACGACCGCGACGTGCAGCGCCGTTCCTTCGAGCTGCGCAAGAGCCTCGTCGTGGTGCGCCGTCTCGTGCTCCCGATGCGCGAGGTCGTCAACACCCTCATGCGCCGCGACACGCACGTCATCGTCGCGCCGATGACCCCGTACTACCAGGACGTCTACGACCACGTCCTGCGCGCGACCGAGTGGACGGAGTCCCTGCGCGACCTCGTGACGACGATCCTCGAGACGAACCTCACGATCCAGGGCAATCGCATGAACCTCGTCATGAAGAAGGTCACGAGCTGGGCGGCGATCATCGCCGTCCCGACGGCCGTCACCGGCTTCTATGGCCAGAACGTGCCATACCCGGGCTTCTCGGCACACGGGGGATTTTGGGTCTCCTCGACCCTGATCGTCGTCTGCTCCATCGCGCTGTACTGGTCCTTCCGGCGCCGCGACTGGATCTGACCAGCCGTCAGGGCTGCTGTTCGGCGAGCGCGGCGAGGCCGAGCCGGAAGTCAGCGTAGTGGCCGAGCGGACTCGGCTTGGCGATCTTCTGCGGCCGGCCGACCTCGGTGACGTCGACCGACGCGACGACCTTCGCGCTCGAGATGCCGCCGAGCGCGGCGCGCTTGGCCTTCGGGATCGCGAAGACGATCGTCAGGCCCGCCTTGCGCAGGACGCCGTCGCGCACGCCGATCCACGACGTGCCCTTCGACGAGCGCACCGATCGGACGAGGATCCGGCGAGCGTTCGCAGAGATCTCGGGCGCCAGCCCGACGGCGCGCGTGATGCCGAGCGACGTCATAAGCCCCGTGAGGATGTTCGCGTCGCGCAGCACGCGCCCGACGTTCACACCGGTGTCCACGCGCCGCGTCTGCACGCCATCCAGCGGCTCGGTCGGACCGGCGCGCTTGTCGGTCTCCCAGCGCCCGATCGAGATTCCGAACTGCTCGAGCGTGCGCGTCAGGCCGTTGCGCCCGCGCGCGGACGAGCGCTCGAGACGCCCACGGACCGCGGCGGGAACCTCGAAGCCGGTCGAGCCGAGGCTGACGTACGACCGGCCGCCCACCGACGTCAGCGTGACGCCGTTGTCGCGCACACCGACGTCGAGCGCGTAGTCCGGCAGGGCACTGCCCTTGCGGTAGGAGAAGACGCCGCTGTTCGTGATCGAGAACGGCTCGGCGAAGCGCGGCACGCCCTTCAATGTGATCGCGATCTCGCCGTCGATGCGCCCCGAGCGGGCCTCGGCGTTCGGGCCGAAGGCGCGCGCGCCGAGCGCCGCGACGTCGACCGCGCCCTTGGCGTCGTGGCCGGCGGCAGCGTTCTGCTTAGAGCCCCCGCAGGACGCCACCGTCAGGGCGGCCGCGAGCGCGACGACGGCTGGCACGAGACGGCGAGCGGGGGAGGGCGCAGCCACGATGCGTGTACTACAGACAGAACGCGGGGGAAGTCAATGCCTCCGCCTCCCACGAACCCCCACCCGGCCATGCACACGGCGCGGCGGAATCCTGCTCGGAGTGCAAGAAGGCACCCACTGGAGGCGGTCTGCAACCGCCGCTGCAGCTTGCGCGATGCCGACTGCGAATGGCCAATGGTCCGAAAAGTCCTGCGTATCGCGAGGATTCGAGCGAACTGGGGGCGAGCTGAGCAAAGAAGTGGGAAATCACGTGCAGATTGGGTTGAGTTGTGGGGGAGAGTGGGGTACCTTCGCAGCAGCGAGCCGGGCTGGAGGGGCTCCTCCCACCCCTCCAGGCCGGCTCTCGATCTTCTCCGCGGCAGTGCCGCGTCTCCCGATTCGCCCCGCTACGAGCGGTACCCCATGGTCTTTCGCGGCACTTTCGACTACTCCCTCGACGCAAAGAACCGGCTCACCGTGCCGGCGCGCTACCGGGCCGCGCTGTCGGACGGCGTCGTCCTCGCGATGGGGTTCGAGCCGTGCGTGTCGCTCTGGCGGCCCAGCGACTACGACGCCTACACCCAGGGCGCGCTCGCCGGCTTTCACCCGCTCGCGCCCGAGGCCCAGAAGCTCAAGCGCTTCTTCTCCGCGAACTCGCTGGAGACCGAGCTCGACGCGGCCGGCCGCATCGGCGTGCCGGCCTTCCTGATGGCGCACGCGAAGCTCGACAAGGAGGTCGTCGTGACCGGCTCCGGCGACGCCCTGGAGATCTGGAACCGCGCCGCCTGGGCCGAGTACAACGCCGCGCTCGCATCCGACGTCACCGACATCACATCCCGCCTTGGCCACACTGCTTGAGATGACGATTCCGCACGTGCCGGTGCTCGCCGGCGAGGCGATCGAGCTGCTCGATCCGCAGCCCGGTCAGCTCGTCGTGGACTGCACGTTCGGCGCGGGCGGCCATGCGCGGCTGCTGGCCGGGCGCATCGGCTCGACCGGCACGCTGATCGCGATCGACCGCGACCCGGCCGCCTCCGAGCGCTTCGCGGAGCTCGCCGGCGAGGTGACCTGCGCGACGCGCTTCATCCGCGCGTCGTTCGTCGACGGGCTGCGCCAGCTCGCCGAGGAGGGCGTGCGCGCGGACCTCGTACTCATGGACCTCGGCATGTCCTCGATGCAGATCGACACGCGGGAGCGGGGCTTCTCGTACTCCTACGACGCGCCGCTGGACATGCGCATGGATCCCGACCTCGAGCGCAGCGCCCACGACCTCGTCAACGACGGCGAGTCGCGCCAACTCGAGACGATCTTCCGCGACCTCGGGGAGGAGCGCTATGCCCGTCAGATCGCCCGCGCGATCGTCCGCGAGCGCGCGCGCACGCCGATCGGCTCGACGATCGAGCTCGTCGACGTCATCACGCAGGCGATCCCGACGCCGGCGCGCTTCGCCGGCGGCCACCCCGCCAAGCGCGTCTTCCAGGCGCTGCGGATCGCCGTCAACGACGAGCTCGGCCAGCTCGACGCCGCGCTGCCGCTGGCATGGGGGCTGCTGCGCGAGCACGGCCGCCTCGGCGCGATCTCCTTTCACTCACTCGAGGACCGGCGCGTCAAGCGCTTTCTCGCCGCGCGGGCGCAGGGCTGCATCTGCCCGCCCGACCTGCCGGTCTGCGGCTGCGGGCGCGAGCCCGAGGCCGAGCTCGTCAGCCGTCGTTCGATCGCACCGACGCCGGGTGAGGTCGCCGCAAACCCGCGCGCACGTTCCGCGCGCCTGCGGGTCGCAAGCAAGCTGAGGGAGGAACACGGATGAGCCGAACCGCAGCAGCCACGACCGCCGGTCGCACGATCGTTCGCACGCCGGCCCCCGCGAAGCCGCGGCGCGTCTCCGGTCCCGCGGGGCCGCCGCGCCGCGACCCGAACGCCCCGCCGCCGCGTCCGGACACGGCCGACGGGCGGCCCGCTCGCGTACCGCGGGCGCGGATCGACCCGACCGCGCTCGCCTACGCCGATGCCGCGCTCGCGCCGAGGTCGGGCGGTCGCCCGCTCGCGATCCCGCGCGCCCGTCCGCTCGCGACCCCGCGCGCCCGTCCGCTCACGACCCCGCGCCGCCCGCGCGCCGCGGCGCGCCCGCAGCGCATCGCCTCGGGCGGAGTCGGCCTCGCCTACGGAGGGGTTGCGATCGCGTCGCGGATGGCCAACGTCGCGATCGACGTCTCCGCCAGTCGGCTCATGGACCGCGTCGTGCGCAGCCGCGTCTGGATCGGCGTCATCGCCGTCGTCCTCGTCGGCATCGTCGCCGTGCAGGTGTCGCTGCTGAAGCTCAACCACGGCATCACGCGGGCCGTGACGACCGCGAGCACCCTCGAGCAGAGCAACTCCGCTCTGCGCCGCGACATCTCGCGCCTGAGTTCGGGCGAGCGCATCCAGCCGCTGGCCGAGGCGCAGGGGCTCGTCATGCCCGCCCCGGGGGACGTCGGCTACCTCAGCGCGGGCGACGGGCGCGCGACGGCGGTTCGCGCCGCTCAGCGCATGACGGCGCCCGATCCGGCCCGCGCCGGGCTGGGCGGCGCCGTGGCGACCACCGTGCTCGGTTCCGGCACCCCGGCAACCGCGACCTCGACGCCTCCGATCACCTCGACGACGGCGGCCGTGACGACCCCCGCCGCGACGGGCGTCTCCGCGACGGGCGTGCCGGAGGCGCCCGCCACGACCGCCACCGCCCAGACGACGCCTCCGGCGACGCAGACGCCAACGGTGGCGCCGCCGCCGGCCATTGCCGCGACGCAGGCGCCAGCCCCGGCCGGCGCCGGCGGCGCCGCCGCGCAAGCGACCCCGCAGACGCCGTGACGGCTCGGCGACCCGCGGGCCCGGGCACGCGCGCGCAGAAAGCGCAGCGCCTGTGGGTCTGACCGAGCGGCGCATCGGGCTGCTGTTCGCCATCTTCCTCGGGCTGCTCACGATCGCCGGCGGCCGCACGCTGTGGCTCGGCGGCGTCAAGGCGTCGGCGCTGCAGCGCGCGGCCAACACGCAGCAGGTCAACGAGATCACCGTCCCCGCGCGCCGCGGCGCGATCACCGATCGCAAGGGGCTCGAGCTCGCCGTCTCCGAGCCGGCGGCGGACGTGTCCGCGACGCCGTACCTCGTCACGTCGCCGCTGCGCGCGGCGAGGCAGCTCGCGCCGCTGCTCGGCCAGACCCGGGCCGGCGTGCTGCAGAAGCTCAGCGTCAAGGGCGGCTTCGTCTACCTCGCGCGCAACCTGCCCGCCGCGAAGGCCGAGCAGATCCGCAAGCTGAACATCGCCGGCGTCGACCTCGTCCCGAGCACCCGGCGCGACTACCCGCGCCGCTGGCTGGCATCGCAGGTGATCGGCGGCGTCGGGACGGACGGCAACGGCCTCAGCGGCCTCGAGTACGCGCACGACGACGTCCTGCACGGCACCGACGGCAAGCGCCGGATCGTCAAGGACGGCGCCGGCGACCCGATCGTCGTGCAGGACACGAAGCCCGCCGTCGCCGGCAAGGACCTGCGGCTGACGCTCGACGCCCAGCTTCAGGGCAAGGTCGAGGACGTGCTCGCCCAGGTCGGCGAGAAGTGGCGGCCGAAGGGCGCGACGGCGCTCGTCATGGATCCGCGCTCGAGCACGGTGCTCGCGCTCGCGAACTGGCCGCGCGTCGACGCCAACGACCTCGGCGGCGCGCCGGCGTACGCCGCTCAGAACCGCGCCGTCGGCTTCAACTACGAGCCCGGCTCGACGTTCAAGGCGTTCACCGTCGCCGGCGCGCTCGAGGACGGCGTCGTCGAGCCGACCGACTACTTCCACCTGCCGCCGACGATCCAGGTCGCGGATCGCACGATCAAGGAGGCCGAGGATCGCGGCACCGTCGACCTCACGACGGCGCAGATCCTCGCGCAGTCCTCGAACGTCGGCACCGTGCGCATCGGCCAGCGCCTCGGCCCGACGCGCTTCGATCACTGGGTGCGCAGGTTCGGCTTCGGCAAGCGCACCGGCATCGAGCTCGCCGGTGAGGAGTCCGGGCAGGTCATCAAGCGCAGCACGTACTCCGGCTCGTCGATGGGCAACCTGCCGATCGGCCAGGGCGAGTCCGTCACGCCGCTGCAGCTCGCGACCGCGTATTCGGCGATCGCCGATGGCGGCATCCTGCGCCGGCCACGGGTCATCGCCCGCATCGGCGGCAAGCCGACCGCGACGCCGGTCGGGCGCCGCGTGATCTCCGAGCACACGGCCGCCCAGCTGCGCACGATGCTGACCGGCGTCACCCAGGCGGGCGGTACCGCCACGGCGGCCGCGATCCCCGGCTACACGATCGCCGGCAAGACCGGCACCGCGAACAAGATCGACTTCAAGACGAACACGTACTCCAAGACGCGCTACATCGCCTCGTTCGTCGGCTTCGCGCCGGCACGCGACCCGAAGCTGCTCGTGACGATCATGGTCGACGAGCCCCAGGGCGAGATCTTCGGCGCCGAGGTCGCGGCCCCCGCCTTCCAGCAGATCATGAGCTTCGCGCTGCCCTACCTCGGCATCGCTCCGGGGTAGGGACCGGCCGCCGCCCCGCCTATCCTCCAGGCCATCGCCGCGCATGGACATCCAGGAGCCGGTCGAGGGCTGACGCCATGAGGCTGGACGAGCTCTTCGGGGCGTCGGCGCCCGCGGTCGCGGACATCGAGGTGTCCTCGCTCGCCCTCGACAACCGCCGTGTCGAGCCCGGCAGCGTGTTCTTCTGCGTCCGCGGCTTCACCCGCGACGGCCACGACTTCGCGGCCGACGCGGTCGAGCGTGGTGCCGTCGCGCTCGTCGTGGACCACCCGCTCGGCCTCGGCGTGCCGGAGGTCGTCGTCGACGACGTGCGCGCGGCGATGGCGCCCGCCGCTGCGCGGCTGCACGGCGACCCGACCGCGACGCTGCGGACCGTCGGCGTGACCGGCACGAACGGCAAGACGACGACCGCGTATCTCGTGCGCGCGCTGCTCGAGGCCGACGGCCACTGCACCGGGCTGCTCGGCACGGTCAAGTCGGTCGTCGGCGGCGTCGAGCACGAGGTCGCGCGCACGACGCCCGAGGCGATCGAGCTGCAGGGCTCGTTCGCGGCGATGCTGCAAGCGGGCGACACGCATTGCGTCATGGAGGTGTCGAGCCACGCGCTCGAGCTGCGGCGTGCGGACGCGATCCACTGGGCCGCGGCGGTCTTCACGAACCTCACCCAGGATCACCTCGACTTCCATCCCACGATGGAGGACTACTTCGCGGCCAAGCGCCGCCTGTTCGAGGCCGGGCCCAAGGTCGCGGTCGTCAACGTCGACGATCCGTTCGGCGCGCGGCTCGCCGCGGAGATCGCGGGCGCGGTCGCCGTCGTGACGTTCGGCATCGACAGCGGGCAAGCCGATCTGCGCGCGACCGAGCTGCACTCCGACTTCGCCGGCTCGACGTTCGTCGCCGACGGGCTGGCGCTGCGCTCGCCCCTGCCCGGGCGCTTCAACGTCCTCAACGTACTCGGCGCCGTCGCGACGGCGCGCGCGCTCGGCATCGACGACGCCACGATCATCGCCGCCCTGCGCGACGTCGAGCGCGTTCCCGGGCGCTTCGAGCCCGTCGACGAGGGCCAGGGCTTCGCCGTTCTCGTCGACTACGCCCACACGCCCGACTCGCTGGAGAACGTACTTGCGGCGGCGCGCCCGCTGACGCGCGGGCGCCTGTTGTGCGTGTTCGGCTGCGGTGGCGACCGCGACCGCGGCAAGCGCCCGCTGATGGGCGAGATCGCGGCGCGCCTGGCCGATCACACGATCGTCACGTCCGACAACCCGCGCTCGGAGGAGCCCGCGGCGATCGTCGCCGAGATCGTGGCGGGGATCGCCGATCGTGCTGCGACCGAGGCGATCGTCGATCGCCGGTCGGCGATCGACCGCGCCGTGTCGCTGGCCGCCGACGGCGACGTCGTCGTCGTCGCGGGCAAGGGCCACGAGCAGGGTCAGGAGCTCGCGGACGGGCGCAAGCTGCCGTTCGACGATGTCAGCGTCGTGCGGGAGGCGTTGCGTGCGCGCCTGGTCGCCTGAGCGCGTCGCCGCCGCCGCGGGCGCCGAGTTGGTCGCGGTAGGCGGCGCGGCGGGCGCGGCGGCCGGTCCGCCAGGCGCGGCGGCTGGTCCGCCAGGCGCGGCGGCCGGTCCGCCAGGCGCGACCCGCGCCGATGTCGGCCCGCTGCGCGTCACGATCGATTCGCGCGACGTGCGTCCCGGCGACCTGTTCGTCGGCCTGCGCGGCTCGCGCACCGACGGTGGGCGCTTCGCGGGCGCGGCGCTCGCGGCCGGCGCGTGGGGGGTGCTCGTCTCGCCGGACTTCGTCTGGGATGCGCGCTGCGCGCCGCCGGGCGTCGTCATCGCGGGCTCAGAGCCGCTCGCCGCGCTGCAGTCGCTCGCCCGGCAGTGGCGGCGCGAGCTCGGCGCGGACGTCATCGCGATCACGGGCTCGACCGGCAAGACCTCGACGAAGGACCTGCTTGCGGCGATGCTTCGACCCGAGCGGCGCGTCGTGGCGAGCCACCAGAACCACAACACCGAGATCGGGCTGCCGCTGACGATCCTCGGCGCTGCGGCCGGCACCGGGGTGCTCGTGCTCGAGATGGCGATGCGCGGCAGCGGTCAGATCGCCGAGCTCGCGGCGATCGCCGAGCCCGACGTCGGGGTCATCGTGAACATCGGGCCCGTGCACCTCGAGATCCTCGGCACGCTCGACGACGTCGCCGCCGCGAAGGGCGAGCTGCTCGCCGAGCTGCGCCCCGGCGCGACCGCGGTGCTGCCGGCGGACGAGCCTCGGCTCGATCGCTTTCGCCGCCGCGACCTCGAGATCGTGACGTTCGGGGAGGGCGGCGACGTCAGCTCGCTCGGCGAGCTCGAGCTGCCGTTTGCGTCCGCGCACATGCGCTCCAACGCGCTCGCGGCGCTCGCCGCGGCGCGAGCGGTCGGGGTCGCGCCGCGCGGCAAGCTCGACGTCTCGCTGAGCGAGCGGCGCGGTCAGCGGATCGAGCTATCGGGGTCGGTCGTCGTCGTCGACGACTGCTACAACGCGAACCCGATGTCGATGCGCGCCGCCCTCGACGATCTCGCCGCGTCCGCGCCCGGGCGCCGAGTCGCCGTGCTCGGGGACATGCTCGAACTCGGGCCCGACGAGCTGGGCTTCCACGCCGAGGTCGGCGCCCATGCGACGGCCTGCGGCGTGGCGCTGCTGATCGCCGTCGGCCCGCGCGCGGCGCACATGGGCGCGCGCTTCGGGGGCGAGATGCACGCCGTCGGCGACGCCGGCGAGGCGGCGACGCTCGTCGCCGGGCTCGTCGCGCCCGGCGACACGGTGCTCGTCAAGGCCTCGCGCGGTGTCGGCCTGGAGGTCGTCTGCGAGCATCTGCTCGCGACGGCGAAGGCGGCGGAGGCCTGATGGGCGAGGTCCTCATCGCGGGCACGGCGGCGCTGCTGATCTGCATCTTCCTGTCGCCGAAGTTCATCGACTTCCTGCGCCGGCGCGAGTTCGGCCAGTTCATCCGCGAGGAGGGCCCGGCCGCGCACCACGTCAAGGCGGGCACGCCGACGATGGGCGGGATCATCATCTTCACGGCGATCTCGATCCCGTTTCTCATGCTGTCTGACTACGACTGGCGATCGGTCGGGGTCTACGGCGCGGCGATGCTGTGCGCGCTGCTCGGCTTCACCGACGACTACATCAAGATCGTGCGCCGGCGTTCGCTTGGGATCAGCGGCCGGATGAAGCTCGGCGTGACGATCCTCATCTCGATCCTGCTGTGGTACATCGCGACCGAGAAGGCGGGGCTGCCACAGACACTTCGCCTGCGCGTCGTCGACTACCAGGTCGACCTCAGCTTCCTGGCGGGGATCCCGTTCTTGATCATGATCTACATCGTCGTCGCGGGCACGACGAGCGCCGTGAACCTCACCGACGGCCTCGATGGCCTGGCCGCGGGCTGCGCGGCGATCACGTTGCTGGCGTACATCGGGATCACGTTCATCACGACCGGCCAGCACGATCTCGCCCTGCTGTCGGGCTGCCTGGTGGGGGCGTGCGTCGGGTTTCTGTGGTTCAACGCGTTCCCGGCGACGATCTTCATGGGCGACACCGGCTCGCTGGGGCTCGGCGGAGCGATCGCCGGCCTCGCGATCATGACGAAGACCGAGACCCTGCTGATCCTCATCGGCGGGATCTTCGTCGTCGAGGCACTCAGCGTCCTGATCCAGGTGTTCTCGTTTCAGACGTTTCGCAAGCGCGTGTTCCTGATGGCGCCGATCCACCACCACTTCGAGCTCATGGCGTGGTCGGAGACGAAGATCATCCTGCGCTTCTGGATCGTCGCCGCGATCTGCGCCGCGATCGGGTTCACGCTCTATCAGTACTCCGTTGTGTAAGCGGGCTCGACCGCCGCTGCCGGCCGGTCCGTGGCTCGTCGTCGGGCTGGCGCGGTCCGGCATCGCCGCCGCGCGGGCCCTCGTCACGCTCGGCGAGCAGGTCGTCGCGGTCGACTCGGGCTCGCCGCCCTTCGATACCGAGGGTTGCGGCTTCGAGGTCCATCTCGGCAGCGACGGGCTCGCGCTGCTGGACGGCGCGCGCGCGGTCGTGAAGTCGCCGGGCGTACCGCGCGAGGCCGCGGTGATCGCGGCCGCACGCTCGCGCGGGATCCCCGTGCTCGGCGAGACCGAGCTCGGCTGGCGCCTGCTGCGCAACGAGTTCATCGCCGTCACCGGCACGAACGGCAAGACGACGACGGTGCAGCTGCTCGGTCACATCCACCGTCAGGCGGGGATCGCGGTCGCGGTCGCCGGCAACGTCGGCGACGCGCTCACGGGCTTCGCCGCGCGCGGCGGCCTCGCGCCCGAGGCGATCGTCGTCTGCGAGCTGAGCTCGTTTCAGCTCGAGGACGCCGTCGCGTTCGCACCCGAGGGCGCCGTGCTGCTGAACGTCGCGCCCGACCACCTCGACCGTCACGGCACGTTCGAGGACTACCGCGGCGCGAAGCTGCGGATCTTCGCGCGCCAGGGCAACGACGACGTGGCGGTCGCCCCGGCCGGCTTCGAGGGCGACCTCGGCGGCTGCGCGCGGCGCGTGCCGTTCGGTCCCGGCGGCGAGCTCGACGATCGCGCCGGGCACCTGTGGTGGGACGAGGAGCCGCTGATCGCGCACGCCGAGATCCGCCTGCGCGGCGCGCACAATCGCTCGAACGCCGCAGCCGCCGCGGCGATCGCGCTCGCGCGCGGGATCGACATCGACGCCGTGCGCGCCGGCCTGCGCACGTTCGCCGGCGTCGAGCACCGGCGCGAGGACGTCGCGACGATCGACGGCGTGCTCTACATCAACGACTCCAAGGCGACGAACGTCGCCTCGACGCTCGTCGCGCTGGCGAGCTTCTCGGACGCCGTGGTGCACCTCATCCTCGGCGGCGTCGGCAAGGGCCAGGACTTCAGCGCGCTGCGCGGCCGGGCGGAGCGGGTGTACCTCATCGGCGAGTCTTCGCCGCAGCTCGAGCGCGAGGTCGGCGGGGATGCCTGCGGCACGCTCGAGGTCGCCGTCGCTTGCGCCCGCGCCACCGCGCGCGCCGGCGAGGTCGTGCTGCTGTCGCCCGCGTGTGCGAGCTTTGACCAGTTCGACGACTACGAGGCGCGTGGGCGGGCGTTCAAGGCGCTCGTCGGATAGCGGTCAGTCGGTCAGTCGCGGTCCCAGCGGGCGAAATGCGTCCCGCACCGCAACAGGTAAGCGACGCTGGCGGCGCAAGGACGCCGAATGGGTCAGCCGCCCTGCTCGCCGTCTTCGCGCCCAGCGAAGCGCACGCTGACGAGCGCGCCGCCACCCGGCGCGTTGGTCGCTTCGACGGAGCCGCCGTGTGCCTCGGCCGTTTGTCGGACGATCGCCAGCCCGAGACCGGAGCCGGGCATCCCCCGGGCCTCGTCGGCCCGGTAGAAGCGCTCGAACACATGTGGGACGTGGGCGGGCATGATCCCGGGGCCGTGATCGCGAACGGTCAGCGTGCCGTCACGCAGCGTCAGCTCGATCGTGGCGCCGGATGGGCTGAACTTGATCGCGTTGTCGACGAGGTTGGAGATCGCGCGATTGATCCGGTCGGGCTCGCCGCGAACGACGGTCGGCTCGAGCTCCGCGCTGAACGTGACGTCGATCCCGCCGCGTCGCGTTGCGCGCTCGACGACGTCGGCCGCGATCTCGTCGATGCGGACGTGATCGAGCAGCCGTCCCGGCTGGTTGCCACGAGCCAGTTCGACGACGTCGCTGACGAGCGCGGTCAGCTCGTCGAGCTCCCCGACGATGTCCGCGCGCAACGCGGCCTGCTCATGGACGGGCAGGCGATCGATCTCCTCGAGCGTCTGGATGTTCGCGCGCAGGCTCGCGAGCGGGGTGCGCAACTCATGGCTGGCATCCGCGACGAGGTGGCGCTGCGCGTCCACGGAACGCTCCAGCGCATCGAGCGTTGCGTTGAAGGACCGCGCCAGGCGGCCGAGCTCGTCATCGCGACCGGTGGCGATCCGCTTCGCCGGGTCCGGGTTGCCAGCGATCTCCTCCGTGCGCCGCGTGAACCGCCGCACCGGTTCGAGCGCCGAGCGGGCGACGACCGCGCCGAGGGCGGCAGCGAGCGTGATCCCCGCGGCCGCGACGATCACGAGCACGAACAGGATGTCGCGCAGCGCGTCGTCGACCTCCGTCAGCGGCCGCGCCACCTGCAGCGCGCCCCGTCCACCGGTCAGGGCGCGCGTGAGCACCCGCAGGTGTGTCTCGCCGACCCGGATGCTCGCCAACGTCTGGCCCCTGCCGGAGCGCGCGATCATCCGCGCCGATGCGGTCGCCGGGAGCCTTGTCGCGACGCCGGCGGGACGGATCACCCTCCCGTCGGAGCAGATGAACTGCACGTAGCCCTCCGCGCCGCCGAAGCGCACGTCGTCGCCATCGCTGCGTGGCGCGGGGAACGTGTGCTCGCTGTCGGCCGAGCTGGGACTGCACGCCGTGTCGCCGTCGCTGTCGGGATCCCCCGCGGCGACGACCGCGTGCGCGCGAGTGCGAAGCGCGTCGTCGATCTGCCGGTGAAGCTGCGCGCGGACCGCGACGAAGACCGCGGCGGCGGCCAGCAGCACGGTGATCGCGACCGCGAACCCCGCCACCGCGGCGATGCGTGTGCGTAGGGTCATGGCTCGCGCAACACGTAGCCGACGCCGTGGACGGTCGCTATCAGGGGTCGCGCGCCCGCGCTCTCCAGCTTGCGACGTAGGTAGCCGACGTAGACGCGCAGCGCGTTGGACGCCGGACCGAAGTCATAGCCCCAGACGCGGTCGTAGATCACGGCGTGCGTCAGCACGACCCTGGGGTTGCGCAGCAGCAACTCCAGCAGCTGGTACTCCGTCTGTGTCAGCTCGACGAGCCGATCCACGACGACGACGCCGTGTCGTGCGGGGTCGAGACGCAGCTCATGAAAGGCAGGTGCCTCGGCGCCATCGCCGAGCCCGGAATCGCCGCGACGCATCAGCGCGCGCAGCCGCGCCTTCAGCTCGCCGATGTCAAACGGCTTGACGAGGTAGTCGTCGGCGCCGGCGTCCAGCCCGTCGATGCGATCCTCGACCGCCTCGCGGGCGGTCAGCATCAGCAGGGGCACGCGGTCGCCGGCGGCGCGCAGCCGGCGACACACCTCCAGGCCGTCGATGCCCGGCATTCCGATGTCGAGCACGACGACGTCGGGCGCAAGCTGCGCGATGCGCGCAAGCCCCTGCTCGCCGTCCGGCGCCGTCTGGACCTCGTAGCCGGCGAGCACCAGCGCGCGGCGCAGCGCGTCGCGTAGGGCACGGTCGTCGTCGATGATCAGCGCTCGCACGGCCCGCTCATGGTGTCGCGGTCGGGCACGGCGCGCATCCCGGCATCCATGACGGCGCGAACGGCGGCCGCGGACGGCTAGCCGCCGCCGCCGTGCCAGACCTGCATCAGCGACAGCAGCGTCAATGCGACCGCGACGCCACCGCCAAGCGCGGCGCTCAGGAGGGCGCTGCGCAGACCAGATCCAGCGGTGCGCCGTGGTCCGTCCGCGCCCGCTGCCGATAGGGCACCCCAGGCGCGCGGGACGTAGGCGAGGAAATGGATTGCGAAGCATGCGCCCCACACGATGAAGCCGATCTTGTGCAGTTGCAGGACCACGTCGGAGCGGTGGCCGAGCACCAGCAGCCACACGCCGGTCACGAGCACGAGCAGCGTCGTCGCCACGAGGGCCGGCGCTAGCAGGCGCAGCCCGATCACGGGCGGACCCTTCTGGCGGTAGGGCCGCGAGCCGCCGTAGTAACGCACGAAGCGGTAGCCGGTGCTGCCGAGCTTCACGACGACGGGTCCGATCAGGACGATCCCGATGAACATGTGCGCGGTGCGCAGGTCCCCCAGCCAGACGATCGTGACCGCCTCGGCGATCAGCAATACGGTGAGGACGGCGGCGGTCGCACTCGTCAGGATCTCGTTGCCGACGGTGCCGCCGAAGCGGTCTCCTCGCTCGCACTCACCGACAGCCGAGAGGTGGCCGCGTCGCAGCGGACCGATCATCGGGTGCTCCGGACCGTGGCGAGGCGCAGCGCCAGCGTCGGGCAGGCCGCGACGGCGCGACGGGCGTGCGCGATGAGATCGTCGCCGATCGGCGCGTCCTCGAGGATCGGGTAGCCCCAGTCGTCGAGCTCGATGCGCTCGGGAAGCAGCTCCGCGCAGGCACCATGGCCGGTGCAGGCGATCGGATCGACGGTCACGCGCACGGTCATGCCGCCGACCGCTCGCGGGTGTGCGGCGTTGCGAGCACGGGGCTGCGTCCGCAGGACGTGCACGGGCCGTGGCGCCGATGGTTCTCGAGCTCGTGCTCGAACACGACGAGGGCGCTGCGCACGAACCGCGCCACCCCATCGGGGTGCCGACACGCGCCGCGCCCCTGCACCTGCCGCGTCCAGCGCCGAAGACGGTCGACCGCGTCCGGCGGGGCGGTGCCGGCGGCGATCGCCTCGAGCGCGCCGGCGATGGCGTCGAGTCCATGCACGCACGGCCCACATTGGCCGGCGCTCTCGGCGGCCATCCAGCGCACGACCCGCGCGGTCTCGGCGACCGGGCACGCGCCGGCCGGCAGCGCGACGATGACACCTGCCCCCACGCCGGCGCCGCAGGCGCGCAGTGACGCTTCGTCCAGCCCGATGCCCGCCGCGTCGGGGACCGGCAACCAGCAGCCGTAGTTGCCGCCGACCAGCACGGCGCGCACGGATCCGGGCGAGCCCGCGATCAGGTGGCCGATCGGTGTCCCCAGCGCGATCTCGAAGACCCCGGGTCGCTGCACGGCGCCGGCCAGGGTGACGAGCATCGAGCCGGGGTGCTCGCGCGTGCCCAGCTCACGAAACCAGTCCTCGCCGTGACGCGCGATGAGCGCGAGGTGCGCGAGCGTCTCGACGTTGCAGACCAGGGTGGGATGTTTGGCGAGGCCGCGCTCGAACGGTCGCGGCGGCGTCAGCGTCGGTCGTGCGGGCCCGCCGTTGAGGTAGTGCAGCAGCGCGGTCTCCTCACCGCTGATGTAGGCGTCGGGGACGGTGCAGACGACGACGCCCGCGGTATCCGAGCGCTCGCTGACGCAGCGCGTCGCCGCGGTTCGCGCCGCACGGGCCGAGCGGTTGACGGCGATCACGATGTCCTGCGCACCGACCGTCTCGGCAGCGAGGACGGCGCCGTCGAGCACGAGGTTCGGGTTGCACTCCAGCAGGACGCGGTCCTTGGCGCTCATCGGCTCGCCCTCCGCGCCATTGACGACGAGCGCTTTTCGCCCGCGGCCGGCGGCGACGGCACGGAGCTTGACCGCAGTCGGAAACGCGGCACCGCCGCGTCCACGCAGGCCCGCCGCATCGACGGCGTCGATCAATACGGCGCCTCGCCGCGGCATCTGCGCGGGCGTGCCGTGCTGGCGGACATGCTCGGCGAGGCCGCCCGCGGGCGCTCCGGCGAGCACGCGCGGCAGGCCGTAGGCGGTCGTCACGGCGTCGCTCCCACATCGCTTGCCCGAACGGCGCTGATCGTCCCCGTCGCCTCGGCTTGAGAGATGGCGAGGTCGACGGCCAGGCGCAGCGCGCGACCCGCACGCGATCCGACGAGCGCCTGCAGCGACGAGCCCCGCAGGGAGACGACCCGTCCCCGGTACTCGTTCGGTGCCGAGGGCGGACCGAGGCTGACCGCGCTGCGTCGCATGAGCACGCCTCCGCCCTGCGCCGGATCGCCGGCGAACTGCAGCCGCAGCGTCCCGGGGACGTCGCCCGTCAGCCGCATCCGGAGATCCACGACGGCGCTGCCGCCGGCACTGAGACCTCGCCGCACGCTACCCCGCATTTCGGAGGTGAACGGTGCCGCGAGTGCCACGGGCGAACGGGCTTCGTGCACGGTCGCCGCGCGTCGCCGCGCCGTCGCCGCGGCAGGCGCGAGCAGCTTCGTCGGCGTTCCGGCACGGCGCGCCCAGCCCTCGGCAAGCGGCCCCTGCACGAACCACAGTGCCCCCGCCGCGGTCACGGCGACCGCCGTGCCGATCGCGGTGCCGCGCACGCCCGCCGACGCGGGCCAGCCGTCCGCCAGGCGCCACGCGAGCGCGAGCAGCACGGTCGCCACACAGCCGATCGACAGCACGAGCATCCACAGCGTCCGTGCGTCTGAGCCCGTCCCCAACCCATGCACGAGAGCAATCGGCCAGCACGCGTAGGCCAGCCGGTGCACGGCGCGCCAGGTGGCCAGCCCGAGTCGGCGGCGCAAGACGCTCGTGACGGTGAGCGCGACCAGCAGATCCAGCGCGACGGCGCCGAGCCCGAGCCACAACGGCCGGTAGGATCCCGTGAACGGCAGCACGGCATCGACCAGCCGGATCGGCGCGAACGGATCCAGGACGGCGGCCCCGACATGCGCGGCCAGGAAGATGAGGACGAGCAGGGAGATCGCGCGATGCAGCCCCACGATCATGAACCGCGGCGATCGGCGCGGCGCCCAGCGTAGGACCTGCAGCATCCCGAGAATTACGCTCGCCGTGAGCAGGATCAGCACGACGACACCCGAGCCGCGCGTCAGGTACCACAGCGGCGACGGGCCGGCCGCTGCGATCACGGCGACACCACGTGCGCGACGCAGCGCTCGTCGCCGCGCCACGGATCCGACGGGTCGGGCCAGCCGGCCGTCACGGCGACGTCTCCGTCGATGCCGACGAGGCGAGCGGGCAACGCCGTGTCCTCCAACCAGTCGGTCGCCGCGGCCCCGAGCACGATCGCCGCGGTGCTCGCGATGTTCGCGTCGACGCAGTTCGCGGCTGCCACCGACACCGTCCGCCAATGCTCCGTGGCCGGCGCCCCGGTGGCCGGGTCGACGATGTGATGCGCGTCGGCTCCGCGCCGCCGCCAGCGTCGCGCCGTCGTGCTCGATGTCGACAGGCCACCGGACTCGATCGTCAGAGACTGGCCGGGCGCGGCGGCTGCCGCGCGGTGGCTGTCGGCGACTCGCACGCGCCAACCGCCGCGCGGCGGCGTGCCGGCCGTCGCAATGTCACCGCCGAGGTTGACGAGCACCCCCGTGGCAGTGCTGGCGCTCAGCGCACGCTCCGCGGAGCGATCGGCCGCCAGCGCCTTCGCCGTCGCGCCGAGATCGAGCGTCACGCCGGCAGGCACCCGCACCGTCCCCGCCTGCGGATCGAGCTCGATCACGTCCCAGCCCGCCACCACCGCGGCGCGGATCCGGCGCACGCGCGAGCCGCGAACCGCGGCGAAGTCGCGGTCATAACCTGAAAGCACGAGCGCGGCGCCGACCGTCGGATCGACCCGGCCCGCGGTCACGGCTGCCGCACGCAGCGCCACTTCCAGCGCGCCCATGAGGGTCGCCGACACCCTCACCGGCCGGCCGCCGGCGCGGTTCACCGCCGCGAGCTCGGAGTCCTCGCGGAAGCGGCTGCACGCGGCGTCGATCAGCGCAAGTTGCGCCTCGACCTCGATCCGCGCGTCGGCGTGCGCACCGGCGCCGCCGACGACGACGATCGATGCCGTCGTTCCGAGCGCATGCCACGTCGATGTCGTCGCGGTCGCGGTCGCGGTCACGACCCGCCCGACACGGCTTGCGCGGGGGCCGGCTCAGGCGGCGGTTGGGACTCGGCGGCGGGCGGTTGCTGTGGTGCTGACAGCGGTGCCGGCTCGCCGGCGATCGCGGGAATCGCCTGGGGTCCCGGCACGGGTGACCGCGCCGCGCGCGTGTGACGCGCCGTCGTCGTCGAGGCGGGCACCGTCGTCGTGGCACGCCGCGTGTGCCCGCGGAATGCCTGTGCGGCCATCGCCGAGAAGGCGCCCGCCAAGCAGACCGCGCCCGCTGTTACGCCGACGATCGTCACGCGCAGACGCCGCAGACCGGCATCCCGGGTCCACACGCGACGAGGTTCGTAGCCAAGGCTCACTCCAGACACAGTGCAGGCGAGGTCTAAGATTTCCGTAGGAGCCGTCGAGGATGGCCCGCCGACCACCCGTTCAGGCGGCGGTCAGGGTTGCCGACTGATGCTGCGCGGATGCCCCTCGCCTCCGTCACCGAGCAGCTCACGCAGTTCGTCGGCGATCACGGCGTCGTCGCGGTCGCGCTGATCATGGCCGTCGACGCCGTCCTGCCCGCCGGCGGGGAGATCGTGATGCTGTTCGCCGGCGCGCTCGCGTCCGGCGCGCTCGCGCAGCACGCGTCGCTGTTCGGGCTGCGCATCGACGACGGGCTGCCCGCGTACCTCGTGCTGTCGCTCGCGGGCGCGCTCGGCTACGTCGCGGGCTCGGCGGGCGGGTGGCTCGTCGGCCTGCGCGGCGGTCCCGTGCTCGTCGAGCGCTACGGACGCTGGCTACACCTCTCGCCGCGGCGCATGGCGCGTGCCGAGCGCTGGTTTCAGCGCTACGGCACGCGGGCGGTGTTCCTGGGACGGCTGACACCGCTCGTGCGCTCGTTCGTCTCGATCCCCGCGGGGGTGTTGCGCAGCCCGCCGCTCGCGTACTTCGCCGCGACGATCGCGGCATCGCTCGTGTGGTGCTTCGGCTTCGCGGGTGCGGGCTGGGCGCTCGGCACCCGCTACGACGACGCGCATCGGTCGCTGCGCCTGCTCGACTACGTGGGCGCCGCGATCCTCGTCGGGATGCTCGTCGCCGCCATCGTGCTCTGGCTGCGTGCGCGGCGCCCACTCGAGGCGTGACCGCCGTCGTCAGGCGCCGGCGGCGAACGCGAGGGTCAGCAGGCCACCGGCGGCCAGGCAGTAGATGCCGAACGGGGTCAGGCGGTTGGACTCGAAGAAGCGCAGCAGGAAGCGCACCGCCAGGTACGTCGTGAAGCCGGCGCAGACCGCGCCGAGCAGGGCGGGCCCGCGCACCCCGTCGCCGGTGGGACCGAGCAGGTCGGGCAGCTTCAGCAGCGCGGCGGCGCCGATGATCGGTGTCGCGAGCAGGAACGCGAAGCGGGCCGCGTCCTCGTTGCTCAGGCCGGCCAGCAGGCCGGCGCTCATCGTCGCTCCCGAGCGCGACATCCCGGGGACCAGCCCGATCGCCTGCGACGTGCCGATCGCCGCGGCCTGGCGCCAGGTCAGCGTCGCGATCCGCGCGTCCGGGTCGGCGTCGGACGCGAGCACATCCGGAACAGTGCCGGCCGGCGAATTGGCCGCGCCGGCTGGCGTGACCGGCCGGCCGCGTAGGCGCTCGGCGGCGAGCAGCATGACGCCGTTGAGCGCGAGGAACGCCGCCGCACTCGCGGGCGACGCGAACAGGGCGCGCAGCGGCTTCTCGGCGAGCAGGCCGATGACGCCGACCGGGATCGTGCCCGTCACGAGCAGCCAGCCGAGCAGCGCGTCGCGGTCGTCGGCGCGGATCTCGCGCGCGCGCAGCGAGCGCAGCAGGCCGCCGACGATCCGCTTCCAGTCCTCCCAGAAGAACCCGAGCAGCACGAGCGCGGTCGCGAGATGGGTGGCGACGAGAAAGGACAGGAAGTACGTGTCGTCCTGGTGGATGTTCCACCCGAGGACCCGCGGCAGGATGACGCCGTGGCCGAGCGAGGACACGGGAAACGGCTCCGTCACGCCCTGCAGCAACCCGAGGATGACGGCCTGCAGGTAGCTGATCATCCGACCGCCGCGCTCTGCGGCGGCTGGGCGCTCGTCTTCGGCCCGCTACTGAACCAGGCGTAGGCGAAGGCGGCGGCGGCGACCGCGAGTGCCGCGATCCCGTGCTTGACGTGGTGGTGGCCGTACTCGGCGTCGCCGGCGCCCACGTGGCCGGGGAAGAATGCCGGCAGCGCGTGGGCGGGCTCGAGGAAGTAGACGGCGGCGATCGCGAGCAGCACGCAGCCGCAGAGCGCAGCCAGGAGAGCTCGGCTTCGGGAGGAATTCACCCTTCGAGGGTGTCAGCGACGGCCCCGTCCTACGTGAACGCAACCTGAACACCCGCCGGATGCGCCGCTGCGGCCTGGCGCTGCGCCTACGATCAGCACTGTGACCCCGCCGACGAGTGCCGGGATCTGCGAGGACGACGACGGCCTTCGCGGCGACCTGCGCAGTGCGCTCGAACGCGAGGGCTACGTGGTGCGCGCGACGGCCTCGGGAGCCGAGGCGATGCGTAGCTTCGCAAGCAACCCGCCCGACGTGCTCGTGCTGGACATCGGCCTGCCGGACGCCGACGGACGCGACGTCTGCCAGGCGCTGCGGGCGCGCGGCGTGCTGACGCCCGTGCTCTTCCTCACGGCCCGCGAGGCGCTGTCGGACCGGCTCAGCGGGTTTCACGCCGGCGGCGACGACTACCTCACGAAGCCGTTCGCGCTCGCCGAGCTGCTCGTCCGCGTCAACGCGCTGTGTCGCAGGGTGCCCGCGAGCGCGGCGACCTCGGCCGAGGATCCCGGCCTCGTCCTCGATCCGGCGGCGCACGCGATCGTCCACGGCGAGCAGACGATCCCGCTGACGCCGACCGAATTTCGCCTGCTCGCCGCGCTCGCCGCGCATCCCGGCCACGTCGTGCGCCGCGCGACGCTTGTCGCGGCGGCCTGGCCGGAGGGGGCGATCGTCCACGACAACACGCTCGACGCGTACCTGGCACGGCTGCGGCGCAAGCTGCGTGATGCCGGAGCGCCCACCGAGATCAAGACCGCGCGCGGCGTCGGCTACGTCTTCGGATGAGCGTTCGCGCCCGGCTCATGCTCGTGTCGCTGACGACGCTCGCGGTCGGCCTCGGCGCGCTGCTCGTCGCCGGCAACGTCCTGCTGTCCAAGCGCGTCGGGGCGCAGATCTCGTCCGTGTTGCGCGCGAACGCCGATGCGCAGGTGTCGGCGCTGTCGTTCTCGTCGGGGGGGGTCGTCGTGCGCCCGACGCCCAACGACGCGACGCTCGATCGCCGATCGTGGGTCCTCGCCGGTGATCGCGTCATCGAACGGCCCGACGGTGCGTCGCCGCGGCTGCACCGCGCGGCCGTGGCGCTCGGGCGCGCGCAGCGCGTCGCCGAGGTCGGCGGGCCCGACGACACGCGCCTGCGCGCCGAGCCGGTCCTCATACCGGGGACGCGGCGCACGGGCGCGTTCGTCGTGGTCGCGTTCTCCAAGGTGTCGCTCCAGCGACTGCAGGAGGGCGTTGCGGTCGGGTCGCTCGTCATCGCGGCGCTCGTGCTGCTCGCCGGCGCCCTCGCGATCCGCAGTGCGCTGAACGGCGCGTTGCGCCCGGTCGCGCAGATGACCGCGAGCGTCGAGGACTGGGGCGCGCACGACCTCGACCGGCGCTTCGACCTCGGGCAGCCACGCGACGAGCTGACCGGCCTGGCCGCGACGCTCGACGTCCTGCTCGCCCGGATCGCCGCCTCGCGCCGCCACGAGCAGCGCTTCGCGGCCGAGGTCGCGCACGAGCTGCGAACACCGCTCGCCGGGCTGCGGCTGCGCGCCGAGCTCGCGCTGCGCGCGAAGGGATCGGGGGCGGAGGCCGAGCGCCGCGATGCGCTCGGCGAGGTCGTCGTGCACGCCGAGCGCGTCGATCGCGTGATCAATGCGCTGCTCGCTGTCGCACGTCAGGAGATCGATCCCGCGCAGGGGTCGGTCGACCTCGCCGAGATCGCCCGCGAGCTCGAGGACGTCACCGTCGCCGCGCCGGCGGGCCTGCCGCTCGCCGAGGGCGACCCCGACGTCGTCCGGCGGGCGCTCGGGCCGCTCGTCGACAACGCCCGCCGTCACGCGCGGCGCGAGGTCCGCGCCGAGCTGTCCAGCGCCGGCGGGAAGGTCCGTCTCGCGGTCCGCGACGACGGCCCCGGCGTCGACGCCGACATCGGCGAGCGGGCGTTCGAGCCGGGCGTTCGCGGGCCCGACGAAGCGGCGGGCGGCGCCGGGCTCGGCCTGCCACTCGCCCGTCGCCTGGCGCGGTCCTGCGGCGGCGACATCGTCATCGGAGCGGGCCCCGGCGGCTGCTTCGTGCTCGAGCTTCCGGCGCTCGGGACCGCGGTCGACGATCGCGGACCCGCGCCGACTGCCAGTCCGCGGTCGTAGTCAATCAGTCAGGAAGCTGCAAGGTTGCGGCGCGCATCCTGGCGCCATGAGCACGCTCTCCCAGACGCACCCGGGCATCTCGCTCGGACGAACAATGCTGAACAAGGTGCCCGAGGTCACCCTGTTCTTCTGGATCATCAAGATCCTCTGCACGACCGTCGGCGAGACCGCCGCCGACTATCTCAACGACACGCTCGGCTTCGGCCTCGTGAACACGACGTACGTGACCGGCGCCCTGCTCGCCGTCCTGCTGCTCGTGCAGTTCAGGCTGCGTAAGTACGTCCCGGGGGTCTACTGGTCGGTCGTCGTCGTCATCAGCGTCTTCGGAACGCTCATCACCGACAACATGACCGATCTGCACAACATCCCGCTGACGACGACGACGCCGATCTTCGCCGCCATCCTCGCCGTCGTGTTCGGCGTCTGGTACGCCTTCGAACGCACGCTGTCGATGCACTCGATCGTCACGACCCGCCGCGAGGCGTTCTACTGGCTGGCGATCCTCTTCACGTTCGCCCTCGGCACCGCCGCCGGCGACCTGAGTGCCGAGAAGCTCGACCTCGGCTACGCCGTCTCGATCGGGATCTTCGGCGGGATCATCGCGCTGATCGCGTTCGCGCACTACGCCCTCAAGCTCAACCCGATCCTGTCGTTCTGGCTTGCGTACATCCTGACCCGCCCGCTCGGAGCTTCGATCGGCGACGAGATGTCCCAGACCAGCCACAAGTACGGCGGACTGGGCCTCGGCACGACGAACACGAGCTACATCTTCCTCGGCGCGATCCTCCTCCTCGTCATCTATCTCAGCGTCACGCGACGCGACCAGACCCCGCCGGAGCTCATCGCCCGAGAAATGGGCGCATGAGTGGGCGTGACACGCCCCGCCTGTGGGACGGCATCGAGCCGCTCGCGGCGAAGTCGCGATCGCCGTCCCGGCGTTGCTGTGGTCGCGCGGGATGCTGAACCCGATCCTCGCGTTCTGGGCCGCCTACGTCGTGACGCGACCGCTCGGCGCGTCGTTCGCCGATTGGATCGCCAAGACGCCGGCTCGCACGGGCCTCGGCCTCGGCGACGGCACGGTCAGCGTCCTCGCGCTCACGCTGTTCGGGGCCTCGTCGCCTACATCGCGGTCGTCAAGCGCGACATCCAGGCCGAGGGTCGCCTCGGCGCGTCGACAGCCTGATAACACCGCTCGACGCCGCCCGCGCAACGCTCGCAGCCTCTGCGATCGATCCCAGATCACCGCCGCGCCCAGTCAGGCGAGCGCAAGGTTCGAGCCCGCATGCTGGACGGATGTGGCGAGTCGTCATGAGCGACGACGCGGGCACCGCGGGTAGGTGGGGGACGGCAGCGGCGCGAGCGTCGCTGGTTGTGAGCTCGGCCGTCGTCGCGGTCTGGGCGTTGTACCAGCCGCGGACGGCCGATCTGGCCGCGCAGGTGTATCGCTCGCGGCTCTTCGAACGCGTCGGGTGGGTGCTGTGGGACAACGGCTGGTTCGGCGGTCACGCCGTCCCGGGCTACAGCCTGCTGACGCCGTGGCTGATGGCGAATGTCGGCATCGGCGTGACGGGCGCGGTCGCCGCGACGGTCACGACGCTGACGTTCGCAGCGATCGTCCGGCAGCTGCGGGCGTGCGGTCCGTGGCCGACCGCGTGGGTGGCCTGGGCGGCGGCGAGCGACCTGCTCATCGGACGGGTCACGTACGCGGTCGGGCTCGCGCTCGCGCTGCTCGCCGTGCTCGCGCTGCTCTGCGGACGGCGTGCGCTCGTCGCGTGCGTGCTGGCCGCCATGAGCGCTGCCGCGAGCCCGGTTGCCGGAGCGTTCGTGGCGCTCGCGCTCGCGATCTGGTGGACCGTCGATCGCGACCGCGCGATCCTCGCGGCGGGCGCCTGCGGCGCTGCGGTGACCGTCGGCTGCGCGATCGCATTCGGCGATGGCGGCACGCAGCCGTACTCCATCTGGGGCGCCGCTGTCGCCGTCGCGATCACGGTCGCGCTGCGCGTCGGGCTCGCACGAGACGCGTTGCTCGCCCGCCGCGCGCTGCTGGCGTACACGCTCGTGGCGGCGTCGTGCTGGCTGCTGCCGACGCCGATGGGCGGCAACATCGCCCGGCTCGGCGTCGCATTCGCGCTGCCGGTCGCGCTGCTCGCGCGGCGGCGGGTGCCGACGGCGCACACCGCGGTCGTCGCGAGCGCGGCCGCCGCGTGGCTGCTCTTCGCACCGGTCACCGAGGTCACGAAGAGCCTCGCCGCACCCGACACGCACGCGGCGTACTTCCGCCCCCTGCTCGAGCAGCTCGGGCGGCGCGTCACGATGCCGGCGCGGGTCGAGGTCGTTCCGAGCTCGACCCGTTGGGAGGCGGTGTTCGTCGGCGCGCGCTACCCGCTCGCCCGCGGTTGGGAGACCCAGCTCGATCGCGCCCGCAACGCGCTCTTCTACCGCCCGGAGCTCGGCGGTCCGGAGTACGCGCGCTGGCTGCGCGCCAACGCCGTGTCGTTCGTCGCGCTGTCGCGGGCGCCGAAGGAGCGCTGGGGTCGGCGCGAGGAGCAGTTGGTGCGCGCCGGCGTCGACGGCCTGCACGCGGTGTGGGCGTCTGGCAACTGGCGCCTGTATCGCGTCGCGTCGCCGCGGCCGCTGGCGAGCGGCGGACGCGTCGTCGAGATCGGCACCGATCGCGTCGTGCTACAGGTCACGACCCCGGGCCGCGTCGTACTGCGCGTGCACTGGTCGCGGTTCTGGGATGGCGGCGCCGCGACCTGCATCACCCGTCGCCCGGACGGCTATATGGACCTCGGCGTGCGCCGCGCGGGGACCGTCACGTTGCGGGTGTCCGCTCTGACACCCGTCTCGCCCGCGAGCGGGTGCTGAGCGCGCGCGTTCGCGCGGCGTGAAGCAGCCGGACGCGCTCGCCGCACGCCGCATGACCGCGCCAGCCTGAACACGACCTGACGAACCGGCGTCGTTCAGGTGGGCGCTTGCGCGCGATCAGTTAGGTTTCCCTTCGTAGGTGGCCCTAACAGGAAGGCTCGAGGTGTTCAAGAGACGTCGCTGGATCCTGATCGTGCCCGTTGTCGTGTCGATCGCCGCCTGCGGGAGCTCGGCCTCCGACACGTCGTCGACGGCTCCGATCACGGTCTACAGCGGGCAGCACGAGCAGACGATGGGCCTCCTCGTCGCCGACTTCACGAAGCGCACGAAGATCGTCGTCAAGCTGCGCTCCAGCGACGAGGCGTCGCTGGCCAACCAGGTGCTGCGGGAGGGCTCCGCATCGCCGGCCGACGTCTTCGTCGCCGAGAACCCGCCGGCGCTCACGGTGTTGCAGCGCAAGGGCCTCTTCGCAGCGGTCGACGCCGCCACGCTTGCCAAGACGCCGCCGCGCTACAACGACCCGAAGGGCACATGGGTCGCGGTCTCCGCTCGCTCCGCCGTGCTCGCCTACAACACCGACAAGCTGAAGCCGTCCCAGCTACCGCCCGACCTGCTCGATCTCGGCGGGTCCGCGTGGCGCGGCAAGGTCGGCTTCGCGCCGACCGAGACGGACTTCCAGCCGCTCATCACCGCGGTCGCCAAGCTTCACGGCGCGGCGGCGGCGAAGACGTGGTTGCAGGCGCTCAAGTCCGCCGGCAAGGTCTACGACGACAACGAGGCGCTGATCGCGGCGGTCAACCGCGGCGAGATCGCAACCGGGCTCGTCGACCACTACTACTGGTACCGGCTGCGCGACGAGGTGGGGGCCAACAAGACGCACTCGGCGCTGCACTACTTCTCCGCCGGCGACGCGGGCTCGCTCGTCGACGTGTCGGGCGCTGCGGCGCTCGCGTCCAGCAAGCACGCGGCGGAGGCGCAGCGCTTCCTCGCCTACCTCGTCAGCAAGCCGGCGCAGGAGATCGTTGCCCGCAGCGAGAGCTATGAGTATCCGCTGGGCTCGGGCGTGAAGACGCAGCGCGACCTGAAGCCCTTCGATCAGCTGAAACCGCCGGCGATCGGCGTTGACGATCTCGGCGACGGCGCCGCCGCGTTGAAGGCGCTGCGCGACATCGGCCTCATCTGAGCTGCGCGATGACGTCGGAGCGATACCCATGAGCGCAGCGTCCACGGCCGTCCTCGGCCGCCGCCGGTATGGGCGCCGAGGACGCGCGCCCAGCGCGCTGTTGATCGCCGGCCTCGCGGCCGCGGCGCTGTCGTTGATCCCGCTCGTGTTCCTCGTGCTCGAGGCGCGCGGCGTCAGCGTCGGCGAGGCCGAGCGTCTGCTCGTGCGCCCGCGCGTCGGCGCGCTGCTCGTCAACACGCTCGGCCTGATCGCCGTCACGACCGTGCTGTGCTCGGCGATCGGCGTGGCCGCCGCGTGGTGCGTCGAGCGCACGGACCTGCCCTTCCGGCGGGCTTGGATGGTCGCGCTCGTGCTGCCGCTCGCGATCCCGGAGTTCGTGTCGAGCTTCGGCTGGGTGTCCTTCTTTCCCGGCATGCGCGGCTTCGCAGGCGCGCTGCTCGTCACCGTCGTTGCGTACTTCCCGTTCGTGTTCCTGCCCGCCGCGGCGGTGCTGCGCGGCACCGACCCGGCGCTCGAGGAGACGGCGCAGAGCCTCGGGCTCAACGCGTGGGCGACGTTCTGGCGCGTGACCGCGCCGCAGCTGCGCCTGCCGGTGCTCGGCGGCTCGCTGATCATCGCGCTGCACCTGCTCGCCGAGTACGGCGCGTTCGCGCAGTTGCGCTTCCCGACGTTCGCGACCGAGATCTACGCCGAGTACCAGCTCAGCTTCGACGGCGCGAACGCCGCGATCCTGTCGCTCGTACTCGTCGCGCTGTCGCTGCTGTTCCTGCTCGCCGAGGTCGTCGCCCGCGGCCGCGCGCGCTACGCGCGCGTCGGCAGCGGCGCACAGCGCGCCCGCAGTCGAGTTTGCCTCGGAAAGCGCCGCGCCGCGCTCCTGCTCGCCGGCCTCGGCTCGCTGGCCGTGCTGTCGCTCGGCGTCCCGCTCGCGGCGCTCGTCTACTGGGTCCTGCAAGGCAACTCGTCGACGCTGCCGGCGGCGTCGCTGCTGACCGCGACGACGACGACGGTCGGCCTGTCGCTCACCGCCGCGCTCGTCACGGCCGCCCTCGCGCTGCCGGTCGCGCTGCTTGCGGTGCGCCACAACGGCCGCGCGAGTCGGCTGATCGAGCGCACGACGTACATTCCGCGGGCGTTGCCGGGCGTCGTCATCGGCCTCGCGCTCGTCTCGTTCTGCATCCGCAGCGCACAGTGGCTCTACCAGTCGACGACCGTGCTCGTGGCGGCCTACGCGATCCTCTTCCTGCCCCTCGCGCTGATCGCGATCCGCGGCCCGCTGGCGCAGGTCTCGCCGCGCATCGAGGACGTGGCGCGCAGCCTCGGGCTCGGGCCGCTGCGCGCGTTCGCGCGCACGACGCTGCCGCTGCTGCGCGGTGGAATCGGCGCCGGCGCCGGGCTCGTCTTCCTGTCGACGGTCACCGAGCTGACGGGCACCCTGCTACTGCGTCCGACGGGGACCGAGACGCTCGCAACGCGCTTCTGGACATATGCGTCGAGTCTGTCCTACGGCGCGGCGGCGCCGTTCGCGGCGGTCATGGTCGCGATCTCAGCCGTGCCCGCGTACCTGCTGATCCGGCGCCTGGACGCCTTGGGCTCATGAGCGCCGTCGGCATTCGCGGTGTCGCGAAGTCCTACGGGTCCGTGCGCGTTCTCGAGCGGGTCGACCTCGAGATCGAGACCGGTGCGTTCGCGGCGATCCTCGGCGTGTCGGGCTGCGGCAAGAGCACGCTGCTGCGCCTGCTCGCCGGCTTCGAGCGCGCCGACGCCGGGGAGATCGAGATCGGTGGGACGGTCGTCGACGGCGGCGAGCGCCGCGTCCCGGCGAACAAGCGGCGCGTCGGCTTCGTCCCGCAGGAGGGCGCGCTGTTCCCGCACCTCGACGTGCGGGGCAACATCGGCTTCGGCCTGCCGCGGGGCGAGCGCCGCGGACCGCGCGTCGCCGAGCTCGTGGAGCTCGTCGGGATCTGCGGCCTCGAGCGCCGGCGTCCCAACGAGCTGTCCGGCGGCCAGCAGCAGCGCGTCGCGCTCGCCCGCGCGCTCGCGACGCGTCCCGACGTCGTGCTGCTCGACGAGCCGTTCTCCGCGCTCGATCCAGAGCTGCGGGCGACGATGCGCGCGGAGGTACGCGCGACGCTCAAGTCGCTCGGCACGACGACGCTGCTCGTCACCCACGATCAGGACGAGGCGCTGTCGTGCGCGGACGTCGTCGCCGTCCTGCGCGACGGTGCGATCTCGCAGTCCGGCAGCCCGCGCGAGCTCTACCACGCCCCGTGCGACGCCGAGCTCGCGCGCTTCCTCGGCGACGCGAACATCCTGCCAGCGGTGCTCGCCGGCGACCACGCCCAGACCCGGCTCGGCGAGCTGTTGCTGCGGGTTTCATGCAATGGGTCGCCGTCGCGCGAGGGCGTCGTCGTGCTGCGCCCCGAGGAGCTGCGGATCAGCGCCGTCAACGGGTCCGGGCCTGCGAACGCGCTCGTCACGGCCGTCGAGTTCTATGGGCACGACGCCCGCGTCCAGCTCGTCTGCGATCACCCCGACGGTTCGTTTGACCTCGTCGCCCGCACGACGGGGATCGAGGCGCCGGAGATCGGCGAGCGGGTCGTCTGTAGTGCGCGCTGCGGCGCGCACGCGCTCTGAGCGGGGGCGCGGGGCCGATCAGGGCTGTTGGTGGTCGTGTGATGTGCTGGTGCGCAGCGTGAGCGATATCCGCGGTGCTGGGCCGCCGTCCGTGACCGCGAGGCGGCCGCCCTCGGCGTGCGCGAGCGAGCGGGCCAGCGCCAGTCCGATGCCGTGTCCGTCGGCGTCTGTCGAGCGGCGCTGGAACGCGGCCTGCTCGTCGACGACGAATCCGGGCCCCTCGTCGCTTACGGTGATCTCGGCCCAGTCGTCGTCGATCGTGCGGACGGCGATCTCGACCGGGCCTTGGCCATGCCGAGCGGCGTTGTCGAGGAGCACGTCGATGATCTCGCTGACGACGCTGTCGCCGGCCTGCACGGTGACGGAGCTGGACGGGGTCCGCAGGGTGAGGCGGCGGGCGGCGTCGGCGAAGCGGCCGTGCCAGCGCTGTTCGGTGAGGGTGAGCAGCGCGACGAGCTCGCACGTCGCGTCGCGCTGTGGATGGTCGCGTGCGACCGCGAGCAATGTCTGGATCGTCTGCTGCAGCCGGTCGACCTCCGCGAGTGCGCGCTCGAGCTCGGCGGGGTGCTCGGTCGTCAGCTGAAGCGCTTCGAGCTCGAGCCGAAGCGCTGCGAGCGGCGTTCGCAGCTGGTGGGAGGCGTCGGCGCTGAACGCTCGTTCGCGGGCGACGAGGTCTGCCAGGCGTGCTGACGTACGCTCGAGCGCTTCGGCGACGGCATTGACCTCGCGGATCGCGTCGCGCGGCGCGCGCACGGAGAAGTCCCCGTCGCCCAACCGCGTGGCGGCATCGGCGACGCGTTCGAGTGGGCGCGCGAGACGCCGTCCGAGCAGGATCGCGGCGAGCAGCGCGAGCAGCAGCACCGCGACGGCGGCGGCCGCGAGCGCGCCCCAGGCGCGATGGGCGCGCTGCGCGACGACGCGGTCTGATCGCTGCGCGCGGATCGCTCCGGTCACGCGTTCACCGGTCAGCAGGGGCACCGCTGCGATGAGGGTTCCCGAGTGGACACGGGTCGTGGGTCGCCGCAGACGCGTTGCCGCGACGACGAGGTCATCCGCGCGGGCAGGCCCTGACCCGGCTCGGCCGGCGACACGACGCCCGGCGGCGTCGTAGACCGCTGTGCGGTCTGGTCCTGTCGGCAGCTCGACTGGGTCCGCGTTGGTGGCGCCGAGGTCGATCTGGCGAGCGGCGGCTACGGTGTCGCGCTGCAGGCGCAGCAGTTCCTGGTCGCGGTAGCCGTTGCGGAGCACGACGGCCAGCGGAAGCGCGAACAGTGCGAGGGTGGCGGCGGCGACGGCGACGATCGCGATGGTCAGCCGGCGGCGCACTGCTCAGGCCTCGAGGCGGTACCCGATGCCGCGCAGCGTGGTGATCGCGCCGTCGCCGAGCTTGGATCGCAGGGTGAGGATGTGGTTGTCGAGCGACTTGGTGGAGCCCATCCAGTCGGTGTCCCAGACGTCGCGCATGATCCGCTCGCGGGTCACGACGCGCCCGGCCTCGGCAGCCAGCAGCGCGAGTAGGTCGAACTCCTTGGGACGCAGAGCGAGCTCGACATCGCCCTGATGCACGCGCCGTGATGCCGGGTCGACGCGCACCCCGGCGGCCTCGAGCACCGGTTGTGCCTCCTCGGGGGCTGGGGCGGCGCGGCGCAGGTGAGCACGGACGCGTGCGAGCAGCTCCGGGAGCTTGAACGGCTTGACGAGGTAGTCGTCGGCGCCGGCGTCCAATCCGGCGACGATGTCGAGGTCCTCGTCGCGGGCCGTGAGGATCACGATCGCGAGCGTTGGGTGGGCTGCGCGCAGGCGCCGGCAGACGTCGATGCCGTCGATGTCGGGTAGGCCGAGATCGAGCAGCACGAGGCCGATGTCGATGGTGATGGCGTCCAGCGCGGGCAGGCCGGCCGCAACGTGGCGGGCGTGGTAGCCCTGACTGTCGAGGACACGCACGAGGCCGGCGGCGATTGCGTCGTCGTCCTCGACGACCAGGATCCCGGCCGGTGGGCTCATACCGGTGACCGTAGCGGCGCGGGGCGCCAGCGTGACCGCCGGCTACGACGCGGAGTGCACGATCAGCACCGCCGTCGGGCTCGTGTGCAGGACCTGGTGGCTGACGCTGCCGAGCAGCAGCGAGCGCATGTCGCCGTGTCCGCGAGAGCCCATGACGATCAGGTCGTGCCTGCCCAGGCGCGCCTGCGCGACGATTGCGTCGGCGGGTCGGCCCTGGCTGAGGACCTTCGTAACGGGAAGACCCGCCGGCAGGCCATCGACGGCGGCGTCGAGCAGGGCCTGATATTCGTGCTCGGCTTCGTGGAGGTCCTCGAGATCGACACCGAACGCGGGGCCGGCTCTGAACAGCGATCGCGAGGGTGCCGGCATGCAGGTCATGATCGTCAGACGGGCGTTGGCGGCGGTCACGAGGTCGACGGCTTCATCCAGCGCTTGTCGTGCTGGTGCAGAGCCGTCCAGAGGCACGAGCACGCTGCGAAACACGCGCCACAGCGTAAGCGAGCGTGCGTGATCGCGCCCTCGTGAGCGGCGCGGGCCCTGCGTGCGCGCTGTCTGCGCTCGCACTCGACGCCGTGTCGGGATGCGGGCGTCACCTTGCCGGTTCCTGACTGGTTGACGGCGTTGTGCCGTGGCCGGGCGTGGGGCTGGCCGAAGTTTGACCTGGCGGTGACCTTGGCGGGACCGGGCGGTGACCTGCGGCTGCGACGGTCCGCCGATCGATGCCATCCCGCTACCTCTGGAGGTTTTCATGCGCACCCGATCTGCTCTTGTCGCCGGCGCGGCGGCCCTCGCCCTGGGAATCGCTGGCTGCGGTTCGTCGACCTCGCCGAGCAAGCCCTCTGCCTCCACGGGCGCCGGCTCGGCCAAGGCGGTCAATCCAAACACCGCGGAGGTCAACCCGGCGGGCGACATCCCGGACAACCAGGCGTTCGTCGCCTACAGCCCACCGGGGTCCGGCTTCTCGGTGAAGGTCCCGGAGGGCTGGGCGCGTACGAGGTCGGGCGGCGTGACGTCGTTCACCGACAAGCTCAACCGCGTGCAGTTGCAGACACGGCCGGCGCGGGTTGCGCTGACCGCGCGCGCCGCGCGCAGTACGGAGGTCAAGAAGCTCGCCAAGAAGGTCGCCGGCTTCAGGGCCACGGGCGTCTCGACGGTGACGCGCAGCGCCGGAACGGCGGTGCGGATCACCTACCAGGCCAGCTCGCCCGCCGATCCCGTCACCGGTCGCTCGCGCACGGACGCCGTCGAGCGCTACGTCTTCTTTCACCACGGCACCGATGTCGTGCTGACGCTGTCTGGTCCGACGGGCGCCGACAACGTCGACCCCTGGAAGATCGTCACCGACTCGCTGCGCTATACGCGATGAGCGCGCTGCTGGAGGCCGACAGCCTGTATCGCTTCTATCACGCCGGCGACGACGAGACGCTGGCACTGCAGGGCGTGTCGCTGCGCGTCGATGCGGGCGAGGTCGTCGCCGTCACAGGTCCCTCGGGGTCGGGCAAGTCGACGCTGCTGGGCTGCCTCGCCGGCCTGGATGAGCCGGACGGCGGCATGGTCACGATCGACGGTTCGCGGCTGTCGCGGCGCCCCGAGCACGAGCGCGCCGCGCTGCGCGCCGCCAAGCTCGGGATGCTCTTCCAGCACGCGAACCTCGTCGGTCATCTGTCGGTGCTCGACAACATCAGGCTGGCTCAGCGCCTCGGTGACGCTGACACCGGCGACGAGTGGCGCGCCAAGCTGCTGGAGCGCTGCGCGATCGGCGCACGCGCGCACGCTCGTCCGTCGCAGCTGTCGGGCGGCGAGCTCGCGCGGGCCGGCCTCGCCGTCGCGCTCGCCAACGATCCGCCGGTGCTGCTCGCCGACGAGCCGACCGGGGAGCTGGACGACGTCACCGCCCTGCGCGTGCTCGCACTGCTGCGCGACCGCGCGGACGCGGGCACGGCCGTCTTGATCGTCACCCACAACCCCGATGTCGCGGCCGCGGCGGACCGCGAGATCCGGTTGCTCGACGGCCGCATCGACGCCGCCGTCGCGGCGGGTGCTTCATGACCACCCAGGTACCGCTCGTCCTCTGCGCGGGCGTCGATCGCACATACGGCCACGGAGCCGCCGCGACAGTCGCGCTGACCGCGACCGACTGCGAGGTCCACAGCGGCGACCGGATCGCGCTCGTCGGCCCGTCGGGTTCTGGGAAGTCGACGCTGCTGCACCTGATCGCCGGGCTGGACACCCCGACGCACGGCCGGATCGACTGGCCGGCGATCGGCAGTCGCGACGAGCTGCGCCCCGGCCGCGTCGCCGTGATCTTCCAGGGGCCGAGCCTGCTGAGCGCGCTGACCGTGCGCGAGAACGTCGCGCTGCCGCTCGTGCTCGACGGCCAGACCGACCGCGAGGCCCGCGATCACGCCGGCGCGCAGCTCGCACTCCTGGGTCTTGCCGAGATCGCCGACAAGCTGCCAGAGGAGATCTCCGGGGGCCAGGCGCAGCGGGTCGCCGTCGCACGCGCGCTCGCCGGCAATCCGGTCCTGATCCTCGCCGACGAACCGACCGGGCAGCTGGACCGTGCCAACGGAGCGCTGGTCGTCGACGCGCTGCTCGCCGCGGCCGATCACGCCGGTGCCGCGCTCGTCGTCAGCACCCACGACGCGAGGGTCGCAGACCGCTTCCCGACCTGCTGGCAGATGCACTCCGGCCAGCTCACCTCCGAAGCCAACAAGGAGTCCTCATGGTCACGCTGACCTGGCTGCGCGGCCTGCTGGCGCAGCGCCGCGCGCGCATCCTGTCGACCGCGCTGGGCGTCGCCGTCGGCGTCGCGCTGCTGGCGTCGATCGGCTCGTTCCTGTCGGCGTCGACATCGAAGATGACGGCCCGGGCGAGCGCCGGCGTCGCCGTCGACTGGCAGGTGCAGGCTGCCAAAGGCGCCGACCCCGCCAAGCTGCTCACCCAGGTCCGGGGATTCGCGGGCGTGACCGCAGCCAGGCCGCTCTCGATCGCCGACACGACCGGACTGCGCGCGACGACCGCGGGCAGCACCCAGCAGACCGGCCCGGGCAAGGTCGTCGGCCTCCCGCCGGGATACGCGACCACGTTTCCTGGAGCACTGCGCACGCTGACGGGCTCCACCAGCGGTGCGGTGCTGGCGCAGCAGACCGCCGCGAATCTGCACGCCAAGCCCGGGGACAGGATCAGGATCGGCCGCAGCGGTCTGTCCTCGGCATGGGTGACGGTCAGTGGGGTCGTCGACCTGCCGCAGGCCGACTCGTTCTTTCAGCAGGTCGGCGCGCCCGCCGGCGCACAGCCGCAGGCCCCGCCCGACAACGTCATCCTGCTGCCCGCAGCGACGTTCGCGCGCATCGAGGCACCGCTCGCCAAGCTACGCCCCGACCTCGTCGTCGCGCAGGTCCACGCCTCGCTGTCCCGCGCACTGCCGGGATCGCCGAGCGCCGCGTACACGCAGGTATCCGGGCACGCACGCAACCTCGAGACGACGCTCGCCGGCAGCGGCCTCGTCGGCGACAACCTCGGCACCGCGCTTGACCAGGCCCGCAAGGACGCCCTCTACGCGCAGCTGCTGTTCCTCTTTCTCGGCGTGCCTGGCGCGATCCTCGCCGGTTTCGTCACCGCCTCGATCGCCGCCGCCGGCGCCGGGCGCCGCCGCCGCGACGCGGCCTTGCTGCGCACCCGCGGCGCCTCCACCCGCCGGCTCGTCACGATCGCGCTCGGCGAGACCGCGCTCGCCGGCGGCGCCGGTGTCGCGCTCGGCCTCACCGCAGCGCTCGTGATCGGTGCGACGACGTTTGGCACGACGAGCTTCGGAGCGTCGACGCTGACGGCCGCGGTGTGGGCCGGCGGCGCCGCGCTGGGCGGCCTCGTCATCGCCGCGGCGTCGATCGCGCTACCAGCCTGGCGCGACGCCAGATCGCTGACCGTCGCCGGGCAGCGCGCGACCGTCGGGCGCCGCGACCGCGCGCCGCGATGGGCACGCTATGGCCTTGACTTCGTCGCGCTCGCCGGCTCCGGGCTCGTGTACTGGCAGGCCTCCAAGAACGGCTACAGCCTCGTCCTGGCCCCCGAGGGCGTGCCGCAGATCTCCGTGAACTGGTACGCGCTCGCCGCCCCGGTTCTGGGCTGGATCGGCGCCGGCCTGCTGGCCTACCGCCTCACCGATCTCGTCCTCGTCCGCGGACGCACGCCGCTGGCCGCGCTCCTACGGCCGCTCGGCGGACAGCTCGCGCCGACCGTGGCCGCGACGATGAGCCGTCAGCGCCACCTGCTCGCCTCGGCCGTCACGCTGATCGCGCTGACCGCCGCGTTCGCCGCCTCGACAGCCGTCTTCAACGCCACCTACCAGCAGCAGGCCGAGGCCGACGCCCGCCTCACCAACGGCGCTGACGTCAGCGTCGTGCAGTCTCCCGGCAGCGTCGTCGGCCCGGGCGGCGCGACAGCGCTGGCGAAGATCCTCGGCGTCAAGAGCATCGAGCCGCTGCAGCACCGCTACGCCTACGTCGGCGCCGACCTGCAGGACCTCTACGGCGTGCGCCCGCAGACGATCCTCGCCGCGGGCAAGCTGCAAGACGGCTGGTTTGCCGGCGGCAGTGCCAAGCAGCTCATGGACACGCTCCGCGCCCGGCCCGACAACCTGCTCGTCTCCGCCGAGACGGTCAAGGACTTCCAGCTGCAACCGGGAGCCACGGTCCGGCTACGCCTGCAAGACGGCGCCACCAAGCAGCTCAAGACCGTCGCCTTTCACTACGTCGGCGTCGCGAAGGAGTTCCCGACCGCGCCAAAGGACTCGTTTCTGATCGCCAACCAGGCCTACATCGCCAAGGCCACCGGCAGCGACGCCGTCGGCACCTTCCTCGTGCAGACCGATGGCACGAACCCCGCCACCGTCGCCGCCCGCATCCAACGCCAGGTCGGCACGAGCGCCGCCGTCACAGACATCGTCACGCAGCGCAGGGTCATCGGTTCCAACCTGACCGCGGTCGAGCTGAAGGGCCTGACCCGCGTCGAGTTGGGGTTCGCGCTGATCCTCGCGATCTGCGCGTCGGGCCTGGCGCTCGGCCTCGGCTTCAGCGAACGACGCCGCTCGTTTGCGATCGCCAGCGCGCTCGGCGCCAAACCCCGCCAACTCGGCGCGTTCGTCTGGGGCGAATCGCTGTTCGTCACCGTCGGCGGGCTGCTCGTCGGCGCCGTCATCGCGATCGCGATCACGAACATGCTCGTCAAGGTCCTCACCGGTGTCTTCGACCCCCCACCGGACTACTTGTCGATCCCCTGGACCTACCTCGAAGGCGTGCTCGCCCTCACCGTCGTCGCCGTCGGCGTGGCGGGAGCGGTCACGCTGCGCACGCTGCGGCGGCCAGCACCCGAAGAGCTCCGCGACCTATAGACGCCCGCAGGCACGGACGCGTCGGCCGAGCAGACCGACGCTGGACGGCCGTGGCGGTCCTCGCGATGGGTCCGCTCGCGCCGCATCCGCGAGGGTTCCGGGCGCGGGCGTCGAACGCCGAAGGCGATGGCCGCCGTCGCCAGGGCTCGTCCCGAGACCCCTCCGAAGTCCAGGCGCAAGGCGAAGCCCGTCGAGTACAACATCCTGCTGACCGCGACGCTGTGCCTGCTGGCGGCGGGCGCGGTCATGGTCTACAGCGCGTCGTCGGCGCCGACGCTGCTCGCCGGCCAGGGCGACGGCACGATGTACCTCGTCCGCTACGTCCTCTACGGCGCCGTCGGGCTCGTCGCGCTGCAGGTGCTCGCGCGCGGGGGGCTGGAGATGCTTCCGCGGCTGACGCCGGTCCTGCTCGGCGTCTCGTTCGTGATGCTCGTCGCCGTGAAGCTGCCCGGCGTCGGCGTCGACATCAACGGCGCGCAGCGCTGGATCGCCGCCGGCCCGATCCAGTTTCAGCCCTCCGAGCTCGTCAAGCTCGCGCTCGTGCTGCATGCCGCCGGCGTGCTCGCGACGACCCCCGGCCGGCTGCGCACGATGAGCGAGGTCATCCGACCGCTGCTGATCGTCGCCGGCGCGGCGATCGTGCTCGTCGCCTCGCAGCCGGACCTCGGCACGGCGCTCGTCATCTCCTTCACGCTCGGCTCGCTGCTGCTCGTCTCCGGCGTCCCGCTGCGGCTGCTCGGCAGGATCGCGCTGGTTGGCGCGGTCCTCGTTGCGCTGTTCGCCGTCGTCGATCCGGAGCGGATGTCGCGCCTGACGTCCTTCATCAACCCGTGGGGCGACCCGTCCGACAGCGGCCTGCAGGCCGTGCAGGGCCAGATCGCGCTCGGCTCCGGCGGGCTCTTCGGCGTCGGCCTCGGCGAATCGGTGCAGAAGGTCTTCTACCTGCCCGAGGCGCACACGGACTTCATCCTCGCCGTCATCGGCGAGGAGCTCGGCATCGCCGGGATCAGCGGTCTCCTGCTGCTGTTCGGGCTGATCGGCTACGCCGGGTTGCGCACGGCGCGCTCGGCGAAGACCCGCTATCAGCAGCTGCTCGCCGCCGGCCTTACGGCGATGATCATGTGTCAGGCGCTGCTGAACGTCTTCGCCGTGCTCGGGGTCGCGCCCGTCACCGGCGTGCCGCTGCCGTTCATCTCCTCCGGAGGAACGAGCCTGATCGTGCTGCTGGCGGCGATGGGCCTGTTGCTGAACATCGCGGCGCGCAGCACGAGCCACCTCAGCGTGCTGCCCCAGCCCCCCGGCGAGCGGGCCGATGCGCGAGGATCAAGGCGTGAGAGTGCTGATCGCGGCGGGCGGGACGGCGGGACACGTGGTGCCCGCGCTGGCGGTCGCCGAGCGGTTGCGGGCCGCGGGCGCTGAAGTCATCTTCGTCGGCGGCGAGCGCGCCGAGGCGAAGCTCGTGCCGGCCGCGGGCTATGAGCTGCGGACGATCCGCGTCGCGGGGCTGAGCCGCACGAACCCACTGCTCGCGGCGCGTGCCGTGGCCCTGTCGGCGCGTGCGGTGCTGCGGGCGCGGTCGATCCTGGCCGAGCTGCGGCCGGCCGCCGTGCTCGGTGGCGGCGGCTACGTCGCGGGCCCGGCGGGGCTCGCAGCGCTCGCGCGCCGGGTGCCGCTCGTGCTGACCGAGGCCGACAGCCACTTCGGGATCTCCAATCGCCTGCTCGCGCCCGGCGCGCGCCGCGTGTGCCTGGCATTTCCGATCGCGGGCCGCTGCGGTTCGCGCTACGTCGTCACCGGTCGGCCGGTCGCGCCGCCGACGACCGATCGCGCCGCGGCCCGTACGCGCTTCGGCATCGGCTCAGACGAGACATGCGTGCTCGTCTTCGGCGGCTCGCTCGGCGCGCGCACGATCAACGAGGCCGCGGTCAAGACGTTCGCCTCGGCACCGTTTCGCGTGTTGCATGCCGCGGGCGAGCGCGACTACGCGGCGCTGCTTGGACGGGTCGGCGGTCCGCACTACGACCTGCGCCCGTACATCGACGACTTCGCCGACGCGATTGCGGCCTGCGATCTCTGCGTCGCGCGCGCCGGCGGCTCGATCTTCGAGATCGCGGCGGCCGGCAAGCCCGCGCTGCTGATCCCGTACCCGCACGCGAGCGCCGACCACCAGACCTCCAACGCGCGCTGGATGGTCAACGCGGGGGCGGCGGTCGTCGTCCCCGACGCCGAGCTGACCGCGGCGCGCCTCGGGCAGGAGGTCGGCGCGCTGCTCGCCGACCCGGCGCGGCTCGCGGCGATGGCCGCCGCGTCGGCGGGGCTGGCCCGGCCAGACGCCGCGCAGGCGGTCGCCGACGAGGTGCTTGCCGCGGCGGCCGGGGCGCGGAGCACGTGAGCTCGACGCTGCCCAGCGTCGAGTGGACCGGCCGGCGGCTGCACTTCGTCGGGATCGGCGGCGCCGGCATGAGCGGGCTGGCGCTCATCGCGCACGCGCTCGGCGCGACCGTGACGGGCTCTGACCGCGCGGACTCCTCCTATCTCGCGCGGGTCCGTGAGGTCGGGATCGAGCCGGCGATCGGGCACGCCGCTTCGAACGTGCCGGAGGGCGACGACGTCGAGCTCGTCGTGTCGACGGCGATCGGCGCCGACAACCCCGAGCGCTCCGTCGCCAGCTCGCGCGGGTTACGGGAGATCCATCGCGGCGAGCTGCTCGGCGAGCTGTCGCGCATTCGCCGCACGATCGCGATCGCCGGCACGCACGGCAAGACGACGACGGCTTCGATGGCGACGCACGCGCTCATGCGGCTCGGATGGGAGCCGTCCTACGTGATCGGCGGCGCGCTGCGCACCACCGGAGTCAACGCCGGTTGGGGTGCGGGCGACTGGCTCGTCGTCGAGGCCGACGAGTCCGATCGCTCGTTCCTGAAGCTCGCGCCCGAGATCTCGCTTGTGACGAACATCGAGCTCGATCACCACACGACCTATGCCTCGCTGGCCGACCTCGAGCACGCGTTCGCTTCGTTTGTCCGAAATGGGCTGCGGGTCGTTGTCGCCGACGACCCCGCGGCGGAGGCGTTCCTCGACCGCGCCGGCGTCGTCGATGCGGCGTTCTTCGGCGCCACGGAGATCGTGCTGTCTGCGGAGGGATCGCGCTTTCGCTGGGCCGACGAGGACGTCGCGCTGTCGGTCCCAGGCGCGCACAACGTCGCCAACGCCGCCGCCGCTCTGACGGCGTGTGCGATCGCCGGCGCCGAGCCCGCCGAGTTGGCCGGTACGCTCGCCGACTTCGAGGGCGCGGGCCGGCGCTTCGAGCGCCTGGGAACGACCGTGTCGGGCGCGCTCGTCGTCGATGACTACGCCCATCACCCGACCGAGGTGCGGGCCGCGATCCTCGCGGCGCGGACGCTCGGCCGCCGGCGCGTGGTCGCCGTCTTCCAGCCGCACCTCTTCTCGCGCACCCTGCTGCTCGGTCGCGAGTTCGGCGCCGCTCTCGCTTGTGCTGATGTCTGCGTCGTGCTCGACGTCTACCCGTCGCGCGAGCGCGCGGAGGACTTCCCGGGCGTGAGCGGGCTGCTCGTCGCCGAGGCAGCAGTGGACGCGGGGTGCGGGCGTCCGGTCGGCTGGGCGCGAGACTTCGACGCCGCCGAGCGGCTGCTGCGCGCCACGCTGGTTGCGGGCGACCTGTGCCTCGTGCTCGGGGCGGGCGACATCGACGAGCTCGGGCGCCGGCTCGTCGCTGCGACGTAGCGCGCGGCTCGGGTCCGGGGCGCGGGGTTTGTAGAGAGTCCGTGCGGGAAACCGGGTCAAGGCTACGTCGGGCAGCAGCGCGCCGGCGCGGCGCAGGGCACCCCGTCAGCGACGACGCGGTCAGCCACCTCAGCCCGGGCCACTATGACTCAACCGGCCGGCGCGGGTAGCGTGACGTGACCTGACGGGCTCTTGTAACTCACCGAGGCCGTCGAGTTGGTGAAGCGGGCGGCATACACATTGTCGATGACAATGACTGTGTGCTCGGCCCCGTCGGTCATGCGCACCTGTACTCGCGCGACACCATCGGGGACGATGCCGAGCAGATCGATGCGCCCTTGGAATGCGAACGTCTGGGGTGCGGAGCCGACATTGACCTGATCTCGTGTCAGGCACGGTCCTCCTGCCTGAGCCAGATTTGCGTCGTAGTCCTGCACGATCAGGCACGCTCTGTTGTTGTCAGAGCGGGGTACCAGCCACAGCGTCAGCTTGGGCACATTCGAGCGGATTCGCCGACTGGCGGCGAAGTTCGTGACTGGCGGCATCTGCCCGTCACGATGCGTCTGGCGCGCCACCTCGGGATCTGTCGCCGTGTCGGATGCCACGCGCTGCTCCTGGACCTGTAGCCGCCGCCCAACCGCACCGATGTCATCCGCCGGAGTGCGTGCGCCGCGCAGGACCGCGAGGTTGGCGCTGATCGCTGGGTCGACCGATCCGTCGCCCAGCACAACGGCTCCGGCAGCCCCGCCCAGCACCAAGACACCGGCTATGGCGAGAGCAGCCGGCCGGCCAATCAGGCGAACGCGGACGCGACTGACGCCGGCGCGGCGGACCGCGGCCTCGGTCACGTGTTGTTCGAGTTGCGGTAGATGCGTCGTCATGGGGCAGTCTCCATCTGGGCGCGTAGTGACCGCAGCCCACGGCTGACGCGCTGCCTGACGACGTTGGCCGAACAGGCCATGTCAGCGGCGATCGCCTCGTAGCCACGCTCGCCGATGATGTGCTCCTCAATCGCCCTGCGCTGATCGTCCGGGAGCTGCGCCAGACGGGCGAGAGCGGCGCTGCCGGCACCGATTTCTGCGAGCCGTTGCAAGTGCTCAAGCGTCTCGTCGGTCAGCTCGAGCCGGGGGAACTCGAGCTTGCGACGCGCATCGTCGATGACACGAGCCTTACGCCGACTGCTGGCGAGCACGTTGTGGGCGATCCCGAACAGCCACGCCACCGGTGGCGCCTCCTCTGAGCGATAGCGCTGCAGACCCTGCAGCGCGGCAGCAAACACCTCGGCCGTTAGGTCGGCGGCGACATCGCAGCCGCCTGTGCGCCGTAGCATGAACACCAATACGGCCTCCTCGTAGCGCCGGTAGAACTCGGCGAACGCGCGCCCGTCCCGGGACGCAGTGGCGAGCAGTCCGTTGTCGGTGATCCGCGAGAAGTCCATCGCTATCTACTTGTCACTCGGCGCGGCAGCATGACGTATATGGCGCGTTGCCGTTCATCTGTGGATTAGCTTGGGCGGGCCTGAGCAGCCAGGATCGTGCTGTCAACGGCCATCGGTTTCTCCCCATTTCCGGCCATCGGTTCTCCCCGCTGGCGGCCACGTTTTCTCCCCACTGGCGGCCACTGGTTCTCCCCGCCGTGGTGGGTGCCGCGCTGTCGTCGCGGAGCCCTGAGGCCGTA
>JBBSNY010000035.1:0-44777 GCA_038260305.1 Solirubrobacterales bacterium | reverse complement strand
GCGGCCGGCGCCGGTGCGGCGGGGACGGTCGTCGCGAAACCGGCCACCAACGCGACGAGGGCAGCGGCACACGACCGGCGTCGTCTGCCGGGACTGCTCGCGCTGCGATCGAGGGCGTGCGCCATCACCACCCTCATCGGCATCCAGAGCACCGACCGTGAGCGCCCGTGGGCTATGGCGTGATCTTGCGATACGTCGCGCTGTAGATGCGCGCCGACGTCGGCGTGACGATGACGTGCGATCGCGCGTCGCCGGCCGACCACGAGCCGAACGCGTAGGCCGGCGAGTCCGCCTCGTTCACGGTCACGTTCCAGCCTTGCCACGTGGTCCACGTGCGCGGCGTCGTCGGCGCTCGGGCGAGGCATGCGACGAGGGCCCGCTCGCGGCGCTCGCGGGCGTCCTGCTCTGACGAACCCGTCTCGGGGCGGGCGCTGCCGCGCGCTGATCGCATAACGTCGCGGGTGACATGAGGCGCTCACCGATCCCACTCGCGGCCGTCCTGCTGGCCGCGGTCCTCATGGTCGCCGGCTGCGGCAACGACGCGGGCCAGGTCTCCAAGGCGCCCGTGGCGGCGCCCATCACCGCGGATCCCACAGGCGGCCGCGTGCGCGGGACGATGATCATGGTGCACGGGGGCGGCTGGGCCGGCCATGACGCCCACGCACAGCAGCTGCTCATGGAGATCCCCGGCCGGAACCTGCTCGATCGCGGATGGCGCGTCGTCTCGATCGACACGAAGGAGGGCGAGGGCGGGCTGCAGAACGTCCTCGACACCGTCGACAACGAGATCGCTCGCAAGACCGGCAACGGCCCGATGTGCCTTTACGGCGAGTCGTCGGGGGCGCATCTGGCCCTCGTCGCCGCGGCCCGCCGCCGTGCGGTCGACTGCGTCATCGGCCTCGGAACGCCCACGGACCTGCCGCTATACGAGTCCGAGGGCCCGACGAGCCGCGAGCCGCAGGTGCGACAGGTCGCCGGCCAGATCAAGATGTTCTTCGGTAGCACGAGCGCCGAGCTCGCTCGATGGAACCCTGTTGGGCTCGCCTCTTCGATCCGCGCCGACGTGCTGCTCATGCGCGAGGGCGACGACCCGATCGTCTCGCAGGCCTACGCGGCCCGGTTCAAGGCGGCAAGCCCGGGGACGGACGTCGTCGAGCTCGAGGCCGGCGACCCCGCCCAGGCATCGACGCGCTTCGTCCACGGCACGATCTCCGCGGGCGGGCGCAGGCAATATGCCGCCGCTATCGACGCGTTCATCGCGAGGGCTCTCGAGGCGCGATGAAGCGTGGCCGCAAAGGGCGAACCCCTGACACTGCACCGGCCCAGACGTCATCTCAGCCGCCGGGGCCGTTGGTCTGCGTACTGACCGGGTTCCCCGATCCGGGCTACCACTCGTCGATGACGAACACGACGGCGCGAGGACTGCGCACCTGAGCCGCGTGCCGACCCGCCGGCACGGGGTAGGGTGCGAAGGCACGTTTCACACCCTGGAGAAGATCCACGTGGCAGACGTCAAGGTCGGGCTGCTTGTTCGTATCGAGGCGCTCGAGGGCAAGGAGCAGGATGTCGCGGACTTCCTCGCCGGCGCGCTGGCGCTCGCGCAGGCCGAGCCCGCGACGACCGCGTGGTTCGCGATCCGCATCGGCCCGTCGACGTTCGGCGTCTTCGACGTCTTTCCCGACGACCCGGGCCGCGACGCGCACCTCAGCGGCCCGATCGAGGAAGCGCTGCTCGGCAGCGTCGGCACCCTGATCGCCGAGCCGACGATCGAGCAGGTCGACGTCCTCGCCGCCAAGCTCGGCTGAGCGACCGCGCGACCACGGCGCCGTGGGTACGTCCGAGGCGACGAGTCCAAGCGCGCGGTGATCGAGGACATCGCGTAGCACGCCTACAGAGGCTCACCGATGCCGGAGGGTCTCGAGGGGACCTCGAGGCGCAGGCCGTGTACGACCTGCCCAACCTGACCTACCCCCTACGGCGCGTACCTCGCGTAAGGGGATCGATCAGCGGGACGGCGGAGCCGCGCCATCGCTGTGACCCAGCGCGTGCGCGCTGCCCCGTTTCGTCCAGACCGGCAGCTCAAGTAGTCGTGGGCGCTTCGACGGGCAGTCCATGGTGTTCGCATCCGGCCTGTAGCTGACGGTCGAATGTGAGGACGGCGGCGATTTGGCCGGCGCTGTGCAGCTGCACAGCAGCGTCCAGGTGGATCGCATCGAGGGAGCGGACCTCCAGTGGCGCAAGTCGCGAGGCGCGCTCAATCGCTGCGCCATCGACCGCAACGGTTCGCACACCGCGCAGGATCGCATCGGCGGCCGACTGCAGACCCGCACGAGCAGCGACTCGCCGCAACTCAACGATCAGCAGCGCGCTGGACCACCAGACGTCGTAAGCCGCGAGCGCGGCTCGGACGGCGGCGGCGTCGGGCTCGGCGAGCACGACCCGCCCGAGCGCCGATGTGTCGAGGTAGAGCCCCGCCATCAGTAGGGACGTTCCCGATCGGCGCTCAGCAACCGATCGGTCGTCCCCGCCGGATGAGGCTCGGCGGTCGCGAGATGCTCATCGATCACAGCCAGCAGCTCATCCGCCGCCGCAGATCCATTCTCGGTGGCGCGGCGCACCACGATCTCGTCGCGCGACAGCTCGTCACGCTCGACCTCAACACGAAGCTCATCGCCAGCGTCCAGCTTGAGTGTCGCGCGTTCACGCATCGCCAAAGTCTCGCACGTCGCCAGCCCAGCGCGTGTCGCCCAAAGCTTTCGACGAAAGGCACGCTGCAACGCTCCCCAGGCTCAGTGCCCCTATCCACGCGATCCAGCAGGATGCGGACGACCCGCTGGAGCGCGCTCCTCCTAGACGGAAGGGGCAACCACGGCGTTGCTTCCGGCTGCCGACGCCCGAGACATACCTCGACGTAGTCGTTTGAGCCGGCGCTCGCCTGGCCGCTTAACCCCTACCGACACACCCAGCGCCCTCGATTGGCCGACAACGATGCCCAGCGGCGACGGGACACCTGCTGTCTCGCAAGACCGGTTCGGTGACCTGTCGCGATGAGCGGGTCCATGCGGCATACTCGCGCCACGATGTCCGGCCTGAACATCGGATACGCGCCTGTCTCCACCGACAAGCAGGACCTCAGCGCGCAACGCGACGGCCTCCAAACGCTCGGCGTGGCGGCTGGCCGCATCTACGTCGACCACGGCCTCACCGGCCCTCGCTGCATGCCGCGCCGGTGACACCCTCGTCGTCGCCAAGCTCGACCGCTTGGCGCGCTCGCTGCCCGACGCACGAGCAATCGCCGACGAGCTCACCGAGCGCGAGGTCAAGCTGAACCTCGGCGGCTCGGTTCATGACCCGACCGATCCTGTCGGCCGGCTGCTGTTCAACGTGCTGGCGATGGTCGCCGAGTTCGAGTCAGACCTGATCTGCGCACCCGCGCGAGCAGGCGGACGATCGCCCGCGACCTCCGATCCGTGGCCACGTGACGCCCCGCGCGCCGCGAGATGCGCACAATGGGCGCCATGGCAACCGCGCTCGAGATCGTCTTCTGGTCGTGCGTGGTCCTGCTCGTCTACGCGCAAGTCGGCTACCCGCTGCTGCTCGCCGCGCTCGCCCGCGTCAAGCGCCCGCGGCCCGCGGTCGCGGCGCTGAACGCGACGCCGAGCGTCAGCCTCATCGTCGCGGCCTACGACGAGGGCGCGGTCATCGGCGCGAAGGTCTCAAACGCGCTCGCGCTGCACTATCCGCGTGGGCTGCTCGAGGTCATCGTCGCCAGCGACGGCTCCGCTGACGGCACGGTCTCCGAGGCCCGCCTCGCCGGCGCCGACATCGTCCTCGACCTGCCGCGCGGGGGCAAGATCCGCGCGCAGGACACCGCCGTCGCGCAGGCGCGCGGCGACGTGCTCGCCTTCTCCGACGCGAACTCGAGCTGGGAGCCCGACGCGCTGGCGACGCTCGTCGCCGCGTTCGACGACCCGAGCGTCGGCTATGCCTGCGGCCAGGTGCGCTTCGTCCACGACGCCGACTATCCGGGGACCAACCAGGAGGGCCTGTACTGGCGCTACGAGATGGCGCTGCGCAAGCTCGAGTCGCGGCTCGGGTCGATCACCGCGGGCAACGGCGCGATCTACGCGACGCGCCGCGACGCCTACATCCACGTCGACCCGGTCATGGGCCACGATCTGTCGTTTCCGTTCAACATGGTCAAGCGCGGCCGCCGCGCCGTCTACGTGCCGAAGGCGCGGGCGACGGAGAAGATGGTCCCCTCGATCGAGGGCGAGTTCGCCCGCAAGCGGCGGATGATGAGCCACGCCTGGCCGATCGTCCTACGCGGCGGCCTCTTGTCGCCGCGCGGCTATCCGCCGCTGTACGCGCTGATGATCGTGTCGCACCGCGTGCTGCGCTACGCGGCCCCGTTCGCGCACCTCGTCGCGCTCGCGGCCAGCGCGGTGCTCGTCGGCGAGGCGACCATCTATGCCGTCGCGTTCGGGCTGCAGGTGGCCCTGCTCGCCGCGGCGCTGCTCGCGCGCGCCCTGCCGCTGCGCCCGCTGCTTGTAGCCCGCTACTACGTCCTGACGACGGCGTCCGTCGCCGCCGGGCTGTGGGATCACCTGCTGCACGGCACCCCCGCCGGCTGGGAGCCCGCGGACGGCACGCGCTAGATGCGCCGCGCGTTCGACATCGCCGTCGCGGCGACGCTGCTCGTCCTGAGCTCGCCGCTGCTACTCGCCGCGCTCGTCGCGATCCGCCTGGAGTCCAAGGGTGCCGCGATCTACCGCCAGCGCCGCGTCGGCCTCGATGGGCGCCAGTTCGACGTGCTGAAGCTGCGCACGATGGTCGACGGCGCGGAGGGGCTCGGCGCCGGCCTCGCCGTCGATGCCGGCGACGCGCGCATCACCCGCGTCGGGGCGCTGCTGCGGCGCACGTCGATCGACGAGCTGCCGAACCTCGTCAACGTGCTGCGCGGCGAGATGGCGATCGTCGGGCCGCGGCCGACGGTGCCGTCGCAGGTCGCGCAGTACTCCGAGCGCGAGCGTGGCCGCCTCGCGGTCCGCCCGGGCATCACCGGCTGGGCGCAGGTCAACGGCCGCGCGACGCTGCCGTGGAGTAAGCGCATCGAGCTTGACCTCTGGTACATCGAGCACCGTTCGTGGCGGCTGGACCTGGAGATCCTCGTTCGCAGCGCACGCCAGGTGCTCGGCGGCGACGACCTCTACCGCGGCGAGACCGGCGGCTGGCGCGGGCGCTGAGCCCGGCGCAACGGCGCCGGCATGGTGCGCGATGATGAGGCCGTGTCGCGCTGCGGCGATGTCCACGAGAACACACTGACCGGCGAGCGCTCGCTGATCCTGCAAGGGACCGACTACGACCCATCCCGGCGGCTGCTCGCGCTCGTCACGGTCCCGGCCGGAGGGGCGCTGATCGGGGCGCATCTGCACCCGACGATCTTCGAGCGCGTCATCGTCGGATGGGCTCGAAATCGGCCGCGTCAAGAGCTACCAGCCGGTCTACCGCCAGTACTTCTGCCCCACGGCGCGCGTCACGCCGACGCCCGAGGTCATGGCCCTCGTGGCGCTGGCGCCAAAGCTGAACGCGGCGACGCCCGCCGCATTTTGAGCGGCGGGCGTCTGGGGGACAGGACCGATGCTCAGGCGGCGGCGTTCGCCAGGCCCGCGACCGGATCGCTCTCGGTCCTCGTCCGCAGATAGCAGAACCAGGTCACCACGGCGAAGACGACGTACGCGCCGAGGAAGACGTACAGCGCCGGGACCGACCAGTCGGAGTGCGCCGCCGCGACCGAGACCTTGTCGGCGGGCGTCTCGGCTGCCTTGACGAGCGCGGAGACGCCGAGGCTCGCCTGGCGCAGGACGAGCTGGATGAGGAAGCCGCCGAAGGCGCCGACCGCGCCCGCGATGCCGATGACGGCCGCCGCGCGGCGCTTCCACTCGACCGCCGCTGCCTTCGGCTCGAGGCTCTTCTCGGCGGCCTCCGTGCGACCGAGCGCCGCGAAGATCGACGGGATCATCTTGTAGGTCGACCCGTTGCCGATGCCCGACAGCAGGAAGATCAGCATGAACGACGTGAAGAAGACCGTGAAGCTGCGCTGCTGCACGCCCTGGATCGCGACCGCCGTGAAGACGCCCATCCCGATGAAGACCGCGAGCGTGACGCGCGCGCCGCCGACCTTGTCCGAAGCCCAGCCGCCGAGCGGTCGCGCGACCGAGCCGATGAGCGCGCCGAGGAAGCCGAGCCCGGCGAGGTACGTCGCGATGAAGGGGTGCGTGCCGAGGAACTCCGGAAACGTGTTCTTGATGACGAGCGGCAGCGCGAACGAGTAGCCGATGAAGGAACCGAACGTCCCGATATAGAGAAAGGACATGATCCACGTCTGGCGGTGCTTGACCGCCTCGACGTAAGAGGACTTGTCCGCCTTCGCCGCGCGGATGCTGTCCATGTACCAGTACGCGCCAAGCGCGGCGAGGACGATGAACGGCATCCAGACGAGGCCGGCATAGGCCATGTGGATGTCGTGCTTGGGCAGCTTCACGGCCGCGGTCGGGACGCCGACGATGAGCACGAGCGGGACGAGCAGCTGCGCGACCGCGACGCCCACGTTGCCGCCGGCCGCATTCAGGCCGAGCGCGAAGCCCTTGTGGCGCTCGGGATAGAAGAACGAGATGTTCGCCATCGACGAGGAGAAGTTGCCGCCGCCGACGCCCGCCGTCGCGGCGCAGGCGATGAGGATCCACAGCTGCGTGCCGTGCGTCTGCGACGCCAGCCAGCCCGACGGCACGATGAACGCGAGCAGCGCGCAGGGGATCAACAGCAGCGACGCGCTGAACGTCGTCCACGCTCGACCACCGAAGCGCGGCACCGCGAACGTGTACGGGATGCGCAGGAACGAGCCGACGAAGTTCGGCACCGCGGTCAGCAGGAAGAGCTCCCCGATCGACATCACGATGCCGATATTCGCGAGGTTGATGACGACGATCGTCCACAGGACCCAGATGCTGAAGCCGAGGTTCTCGGCGAAGATGGAGAGGATGAGGTTCTTGCGGGCGATCGCCTTGCCAGAGGTCTCCCAGAAGGCCTCGTCATCGGGATCCCAGTGCTCGATCCAGCGGCCCTTGGTCCAACCATTGGCGGTAGAAGGCGTGGTCTCGGGCGGGTGCATCGTCGTGCTCATGTGTCCTCCGAGGCGACGGTCAACGGCGGAAGCGTGGTCATGACGGCCACGCTCGCAGAGCCCGATTTCCGCCCCGTGAGCGAAAGATGTCCGCTGCATGACGGGGTTGTTGCCGTTGTGTGTAGCGGCGTACCAAGCGCGTCCCGGTAGGCCGGACCGGGGCGCACGGCTCTCAGCGGTGCGCGGACACCGCGCGGATCAGCACGTCAGGCGAGCGGGCGGCGATGTTGCGCGCGTCGCCGGTCGTCTCGACGCGCAGCCGGTGCAGCGCCCGGCGGCGCAGGCGCAGCGTCACCCGAGGATGTCCGGCGGGGCCCGGCATCGCCAGCCGCGCCACGGTGTGATACCGCCCGTCCGAGCCGTCGCGCGCGACGAGCAGCAGCGCCCGCGAGCGCGGCGGGCTGATGCTCGCGCTGACGGCGAATGGCCGGCCGGCGACGGCGCGCTTCGGCGCGCGCGCGACGATCGTCGGAGCGACCTGCACCGTCAGCAGCGGCGACGCGGCCTCGGCGCCGCCGACGGGCCGCACGACGGCGCGTACCGTGCGCGTGTACTGGCTGGCAAGCTGCGCCGACCACGCGCCATCGGCCGCGCTGACGGCACGCGCCAGCGTCACGAAGCCGGCCTTCGACGCGACCTGGATCGCGACCGGCGCGCTGGCGAGGGCGGCGCCGTCGGCTGCGCGCGCGACGCCGGACAGCGCGGCGGGCTGCGGGTAGACGATCGAGCGGGCGGCGGCGACGAGCGTCACCGAGGCGACGGGCGGGCGCGGCGGCAGCTCGGTGATGAGCTGCGCGGTCGCGCGGCGGATCTCGGGCAGCCTGCTGTAGAGCCGTGTGCCGGGACAGCTCGTGCGGTCGCCGTCGCGGTGGCCGGAGATCGTGTTCAGGATCACCTCCGTGCCGGCCGGGTAGCGGTTCGTGTCACCACCGCCGGAGCGCACGGCGACGCGGCCCTCGGCGCGGACGCCGTGCAGCGCGAGCTTCCAGGCGAGCAACTGCTCGGTCGCGCGCAGTGCGTTCGCGCTCGGCGCGGCGGTCGAGAACGTGCCGATGTTCGCGACGCCCGTCGAGACGGAGTTGTAGCCCTGTGCCTGCGCGCCGATGACGGCCTGGTCGATGCCGCCCGCGCGCCCCTCGAAGACCGTGCCGAAGCGGTCGACGAGGAAGTTGTAGCCGATGTCATACCAGCCGTTCGTGTCGCGGTGATAGCGGCAGATCGCGAGCACGATCGCTGCGCTGTCCTGCGGGCCGTAGTCGTTCGCGTTGACCGTGTGGTGCACGAACGCGGCCTGCACGCTGCCGTACGTCGCCACCGTGCGCGGCCTGCACTGGTCGGCGCCCCACTCGGCGCGCGAGACGATCGCCGGAGCGCTGTCGGCTTCCTGCGCCCGCGCGGGCGCGCCCGTGAGCGCGACGAACGCGTCGTGTGCGCGCCGGCGCAGGGCGGTGAGCACGCGCTGGGCGGCGGTCGCGCTGCCGGTCGCGTTCACGAACCGCGCGCGCAGGGCATGTGGCGGCCGCTGGGTGAGGCGCAGCTGGAACGCGTCGGCGCCGCCGGCCCAGACCGGCTCGGTGCCGCTGCCGGCGGCGTGGTCGTCGGTCATCGCCGTCCACGCGCTCCAGCGGCCGCTGTCGCCGTCGCGCATGCGGACGTGGGCGCCGATCCGCCGCGGCGAGCTCCAGGTCAGGCCGACGAGGTCGAAGCGCTTGGCGGTCGTGATGGTGGCGCTGCGCCAGCCGCCCGCGTCGGCGCTGCCGTGGCCGCTGCTGGTGCTGGTGCCGGTGCTGGTGCTGGTGCTCGGGACGATCGCCTGCGAGAACTCTACGACCCGCGGGACGAAGGGCCGCGCCGACAGGGCGGGTCCGGCGAGCCAGAGGCCGAGGCCGAGGGCCGCGAGCAGGACGAGAAGGCGGCGCATCGATCCTCGAACACGCTGTCACACGACCCGCTGCGGTGACGCAGGTCGCCGTGCGGCTGCTTCGGCCGCGGCCGCCGACTCAGCTGGCTACGGGATCTTCTCGGGCGCCGTGTCGACGTAGGCGTCGCGGAACGCCGACAGCGCCGGGATCGCCTTGTCGGTGAACGTCTTGCAGCCGATGTAGTGGCGCCAGGCGACGCCCGCGACCGCGAACGGCATCTTCGTGTTGTTCTCCATCAGCACGGAGTGATACGCGCCGCCGCTGTCGAGGACCGGCTGGTTGTAGAGCGTCGTCAGTTTGGCGATCGTCGCCGCGGGCGTGCCCGGCTTGTACTGGAAGAGGATCCGCCCGTGCTCGAGCGTGTGCACCCAGTTCTCGATCTCCGGCTCGTTGCCGGGGGCGTACAGGCCGTCTTGCGCCGGGTTGATGTTGTGGTTGCCGGAGGTCGGCGGGTTCGTGCTGAAGTCCGCCTCCGTGAGCTTCTTCGTGACGTGCTCGCGTCCCTCGTCGGGGAACGAGCGCACGACGCAGCTGGCCGCCGCGGCGAGCGTCTTCAGCTTGCCCGTGTCGCGCTTGTCGGCGCCGCCGCCCGCGAGCGCGAGCACGACGCCGACGACGATCGCGGCACCGATGACGACGCCGCCGATGATCTGCAGCAGGCGCTTGCGCTTCGCGGCGGCCGCGGCGGCCTGCTCGCGCTCCAAGCGCTCGCGTTTGCGCAGCTCCTTCTCCTCCTGGCGGCTGGACATGGCGGCAAGACTAATGAACTGCCGCGGACGGTCGCGCTAGCCTCGAAGGCGTATGGCACGCCCTCCTCGCGAGCTCGCCGGCCGCGTCGTCGCGATCACCGGTGGCGCACGCGGGATCGGCCGCGCGACGGCACAGGCATGCCTGCGCGCCGGCATGCAGGTCGCAATCGGCGACGTCGACATCGTCGCCGCCCGCCAGACGGCGAGCGAGCTTGGCCACGGAACGCTGGCCGTCGAGCTCGACGTCTGCGACAGGGCGTCGATGCGCCACTTCTTCGACGTCGTCGAGGAGCGGCTCGGATCGCTCGACGTGCTCGTCAACAACGCCGGCATCATGCACCTCGGCGCGCTCGCCGACGAGGCCGACGATCGTACGCGACGCCAGGTCGACATCAACGTCCATGGCGTCCTGCACGGGATGAAGGAGGCGATCCCGCGGATGACCGCGCGCAACAGCGGTCACGTCGTGAACATCGCGTCGACGGCCGGCAAGGCGGGCTTCGCCGGCGCCGCGACGTACTCCGGAACCAAGCACTTCGTCCTCGGGGCGAGCGAGGCCGTCCGCTTCGAGCTGCACGGCTCGGCGGTCGAGATCTCGTGCATCCTGCCGGTGCTTGTCAACACCGAGCTCGCCGCGGGCGCGTCGCAGGCGCGCCTCGTCGGCATGCTCGAGCCGCATGACGTCGCCGATGCGATCGTGCGCACGCTGCGCGCGCCCCGCTTCGAGGTCTACGTCCCGCGCTCGATGCAGGCGCTGATGACACTGACGAGCCTGCTCCCGCGCGCCGCCCGCGACACGCTCGCCCGCGCGCTGCACGCCGACCGCGTCTTCACGAAGCTCGACGCTCGCGCGCGCCGCGCCTACGAGCAGCGCGCAGCGCGCTCGGAGCCGGGGCTGCACGAGGTTCAGCGCCCGCCCGAGCGCGGTGACTGACCAACCGCTGCGCGTCGACGGCGTAGCCGTGCGCCGCGGCCGTCGCACCGTGCTGTCGGACGTCGGCTTCGTCCTCGGTGCCGGCGAGGGCGTGCGCCTGACGGGCGCGAACGGCAGCGGCAAGACGAGCCTGCTGCGCGTGCTCGCGGGGGTGACGCCCGCGTGGCGGGGGCGGGTCGAGCGGGTGGGCGCGTGGGCTGTCGTGCCGGAGACGGTCACGCTGGCGCCGGCGCTGCGCTGCGGCGAGTGGCTCGCGGCGATGCGCGGTCTGCGCGGCCTAGCACCGATCGCGTGGGACGACGTCGTCCGCGACAGCGGGCTCGAAGTCGAGGTGCTTGCGCGGCCGGCATCGGTCCTCAGCAAGGGAATGACCCAGCGCCTGGCGCTGCTCGAGGCGCTGGCGTCACATTGCGCGTTGCTGCTGCTCGACGAGCCGTTCTCCGGGCTGGATGTCGACGGTCGCGCCTGGCTCGGCGAAGAGATCGTCGCGCGCCTGCGCGACGGCGCCGCCGTCCTGCTCAGCGACCACTCCGGCGCCGCGGCCGGGCGCCTGGCCGGAGGCACCGTGCTGGCGCTGAGCGATGGCCGCTGCGAACGGCTCGAGGCTGCAGCGTCCGTCGTCGCGCGGCCGCTCGTCTCCGTGCTCGCGACGCACCCCGACGGCCGCCGCTTCGAACGCGGCGTTGCGGAGGACGACGTCGACGACCTCCTGCGCGAGCTGCTGGACGGCGGCTGGCACGTCCGCGAGGTGCGCCCGTGATCGCCGCGATCCGCTACCTGCGGCTGCTCGCGACGCGCACCCGCGCGCCGCTGATCCCGCTCGCCGGCTGCGTGTTCTCGGTCGTCGGGGTCTTCGCCTATGACCGCAACGAGGTCGGCGCGACGTGGGGGCTGACGGCGATCCTCTGCTGCGCGCTGGCGGCCTGGCTCGTCGGCGCGATCCTCGCCGGCGAGCCGACGTCGCAGGCGGCGATGGCGACCGCCGCGCTCGGCGGGCGCTCCGCGCGCCTGCGCATGGAGCTCGTGCTCGTCGGCCTCGTCGCGACCGGCCTCGCGGTGATCTTCGTGGGCTACCCGCTCGCCCTCAGCACGCTTGGGCGCCCGACCGTGTTCGACCGCCACGCCGAGCTCGGCGACGTCGTGGCGGCGCTCGTCTCGCAGTGCTGCGGCGGCCTGCTCGGAGGAGCGATCGCGATGCTGTTCGGGCCGCCGCGGGTCGTGCGCCGGGCGACGTCAGCCGCCGCGCTGCTGGCGACGCTGATCGCGTTCGTCGCGCTGCCGGCGGTCGTCGGGCCGAGCGCGATCGCGCGGGCGATGACCGACGCGCGACCCGGCGCCGTCGACGGCACCGAGGCGCTGGCGTGGGCGAGCTGCCTCGCGCTCGCCGCCGCCGCGCTGTGGCTCGCGCAGTGCTGGACGCGGCGGCGCCCGTGACGAACTGACGGACTACTGGCGGGCGGTGAAGCTGACCGTCGTCTCGCAGCTGTCCTGGATCGCGACGCCGGTCGGATCGGACGGCTCGTAGATGACGACCTTGCGCGTCCACGTCCCCTTGATGCGGGTCTTGGCCTTGTTCAGCGCGCCTTTCATGCTCGCGGAGACGTCGACCGCCGGCAGGCCGATCGAGGGGTCGGCGGGCACGCGCGTCGTCGGCAGCGCGTCGGCGAACTTGCCGGTCTTGCTGATCTTCATGTTCGTGAACGCGTCGGGCAGCGTGATGTTCGGCGGCTGGCCGCACTGCAGCTCGAGGCCGATCGCCGCCTTGACGACCTTCTTGCCGGTCTTCGAGAGCTCGATCGTGACGGGATAGCCCTGCTTCGTGACCGTCCCGAAGACGACCGCGGCCGCCGCAGCCGGAGCCTTCTTCTTCGTGGCGGCCCCGGAAGCGGCGACCGGGCCGGCGGCCGCAAGCGCCGCGAGCGCTACGACGGCGAGGATCCTGCGCTGCATGGCGTGGCTCCTTTGCAGGGGTTGAGCTGCTGCGTCCGGGTTGTGGAGCGTGCCGGTGACAAGTCGAGAACGCGCGCGGACACCCTCGTCGCGATACTACGTGGCCATGACCTCCGAGACCGATCAGCTCTGCGTCGACACGATTCGTACTCTGTCAATGGACGCGATCCAGAAGGCGAACTCCGGCCACCCGGGCCTGCCGATGGCGATGGCGCCCGCAGCGTACGTCCTGTTTCGCCGCATCATGCACCACGACCCGGCGGAGCCGGAATGGCCGAACCGTGACCGTTTCGTGCTGAGCGCCGGCCACGGCTCGATGCTGTTGTACTCGGTGCTGCACCTGACGGGCTACGACATCCCGATGGAGCAGATCGAGCAGTTCCGCCAGTGGGGATCGATCACGCCGGGGCACCCCGAGCGCGACCGCCACATCGTCACGCCGGGCGTCGAGGTCACGACGGGCCCGCTCGGCCAGGGCTTCGGCAACGGTGTCGGCATGGCGTTCGCCGAGGCCTACCTGCGCGACCACTTCGGCTCCGAGGTCGTCGACCACCACACGTTCGCGATCGTGTCCGACGGCGACCTCATGGAGGGCATCGCGTCGGAGGCCGCGTCGCTCGCCGGCCAGAACGGGCTCGGGCGCCTCGTCTACCTCTACGACGACAACGACATCTCGCTCGACGGCCCCACGTCGCTGAGCTTCGACCGTGAGAACGTCAGCCAGCGCTTCGAGGCCTACGGCTGGCAGGTCCTGCAGATCTCCGACGCCAACGACCTCGACGCGATCGAGGCCGCGATCCGCGAGGGCATGGCGAACGACGACCAGCCGACGCTGATCCGCATCAAGTCGGTCATCGGCTACCCGTCGCCGAACAAGCAGGGCAAGAGCGCGGCGCACGGCGCGGCGCTCGGCGTCGAGGAGGTCGCGCTCACGAAGCAGGCCCTGGGCTGGGACCCCGAGAAGTTCTTCTATGTCCCCGACGACGCCTACGCGGCGTTCTCGATGAAGGACGAGGGCGCGAAGGCACACGCCGCGTGGCACGAGGCGTTCGCTGCGTGGCGCGAGTCCAACCCCGAGCTCGCCGCCGAGTGGGACCTCGCCTGGGCGAGCCCCGGCCGCCCGCTGCCCGGCATGGCCGACGCGCTGCCGAAGTCCTTCGAGAAGCCGAAGATCGCCACGCGCGGCGTCGGAGGCCAGGTGATGGCCGCCTTCGAGCCGTTCACGCCGACGATGATCGGCGGCGCGGCCGACCTGACCGAGTCGACGAAGACGATCTTCCCGAAGTCCGATCGCTTCACGGCCGACAAGCCCGGTCGCAACATCTTCTTCGGCGTGCGCGAGCACGCGATGGGCGCCGCGGTCAACGGCATGGCCGCGCACGGCGGCATCGTCTGTCCGTACGGCTCGACGTTCCTGCAGTTCGCCGACTACATGCGCGGTTCGATCCGCCTGTCGGCGCTCATGGGCCTGCACGTCGCGTGGGTCTACACGCACGACTCGATCGCGCTCGGCGAGGACGGCCCGACGCACCAGCCGGTCGAGCACATCACCGCGCTGCGGGCGATCCCGGGCCTCGTCGTGCTGCGCCCGGGCGACGCCCACGAGACCGTCGAGGCATGGCGCGTCATCCTCGAGGACCTCGAGGGTCCCGCCGTGCTCGCGCTGTCACGTCAGGACCTGCCGGTGCTCGACCGCGAGAGCGGCGAGTACGGCTCGGCGGCCGGCGTCGCGCGCGGCGCCTACATCCTGGCCGACGCCGAGGACGCCGTCGCGACGATCATCGGAACCGGCGGCGAGGTTGAGGTCGCGCTCGCCGCCCGCGACCTGCTCGACGTGCCGGTGCGTGTCGTCTCGATGCCGTCGTGGGAGCTCTTCGACGCGCAGGACGACGACTACCAGGAGTCGGTGCTACCGGTCGAGCTGCCGGTCGTGTCCGTCGAGGCCGGCATCACGATGGGTTGGGAGCGCTACGCGGACTCGAGCGTCGGCGTCGACAAGTTCGGTGCGTCGGCCCCCGGCGGCAGGCTGCTGGAGGAGTACGGCATCACCGCCGCGAACGTCGCCGAAGCCGTTCGCGAACTGCTCGAAGACGAAGACGAGGACTGATCCCGCGCCCCCCGGGAGGGGGGCGAAGTTCGGGTCGCGGGCGCCTATGGGAGGTATGGGCGATCCGAGCGAAGGGCGTTACGATGGACGGCACCATGGCGGTGGCACAGCGCATGACGGTTGCGGAGTACGTGGAGTGGGACGCCCGACCCCGCTGGACGAACCTCGTCGACGGTGAAGTCGTGCAGACGCAGCCCACCTGGGTCCATCAGCGCGTTCTGGTGAACCTCATGGTCGATCTGGAGCTCTGGTGTCGTGGCGGCAGCGAGCGCGGCGAGGCGCTGCCCCCTATCGACGTCGAGCTCGACGAGCACAACTGCTTCGCGCCGGACGTGTTGTGGTATCGCGCCGGGCGGGTTCTACCACCACCGACCGTCGCGCCGCAGCCGCTGCCGGACATCGCGGCCGAGATCAGGTCTCCTTCGACGTGGCGCCACGACCTCGGCGTCAAGAAGCGTCGCTACGAGCAGCATGGGCTGCCGGAGCTGTGGCTCGTCGACACGGAGGCGGACGTCGTCATGGTCTTCCGCCGCTCGCGGTCCGACGCGCCGGAGTTCGACGTCTCCCTCGAGCTTGGGCGCGGCGAGGCGCTGACGTCACCGCAGCTGCGCGGCTTCGCGCTCGCAATCGACGCGCTGTTCGGCCCGCCCGCCGCCGCGGCGTAGCGCGCTCCTACTGCGCGCCCGCTGCGGCCAGCCAGGCCTCGTGCGCCGCGTACACGCGGCGCCACAGCCTCGCCCGCTCCGGGGCGTCGACGTCCGTCAGCGGCAGGTCGAAGACATCGGCCAGCGCGTCGAACCACTCCTCCTGCGTCTCGATCGTGCGGGCCGACGAACGGGACAGGCCGTCGCGGCGCAGCACGCAGCCGGTGAGCTTGTCAATGCCGTCTCCGTCGCGGCGCTCGACGGTGGACGTCTGCACGAAGCTCGACTCCGGCGACGTCGACAGGTGATGGTGGCGGGCCGCGAAGTCGGCGACGGTCGCGCGCTCGGCACGGAAGTCCATGCCGGCGAAGCACCCGCGCGGGTCGTGATCGAAGCGCCAGCCGCCGGGCTCGGCCTGCGACGGGCGCATGCCGAACGTCAACGGGCCCTGGACGTAGCGGCCTTCGTGCAGTGGCAGCGGCTCGTGCAGCGCGTCGCCGAGGCCGGCGCCGTTGAGGTGGAAGCAGTAGCCGCCTCGGTGATGGCGCAGGATACGCTCGGCGGAGTCGTGCGGGTCGATCGTCGTCGGCCGCCGCAGCTGGATCTCGAGCGCCTCGTAGGGGATCCGCTCGACCTGCGCGGCGTGCAGCGCGTGGAGGCCCGCGACGCTCGGCGGCCCGGGGTGATCGAGGCGCAGGCGGCGCAGGTAGGCGGCGCTGTCGAGGGTCCGGGTCATGCTGCTCTGACGGTCGGCGCGTGCGGGAGTCATCGGACCGCGTGGAAGATCTTCGCGGCATCCGACGAGACGGTGACGTGGATCGCCGCCGGCTCGCGCACCCACGCGATGAGGTCGTGCGCCTGCAGCCGCTCGAGCTCGAACTCGAACGCGAGCGCCTGCGCGCGCGAGCGGTAGCTGCGCAGGATGTCGAACGTCCAGCCCGTCGTGTGCAGCGAGTAGTTCGCCGTCGCCTGGCGGTTGCGGGTAAGCAGCAGCCGCTGGTAGCGCTCGTCGCGGACGCTGCTGGTGACGACGAGCGGTGTCTGGCCGGAGATCTTCTGCACCTGTGCGCCGAGGTACTCCAGCAGTGCGAGCGCGGGTCCGCGCAGCCCGCGATACGTCGTGCGTCGGCGCCCGAGGCGGTCCGCGAGCTCGCCCATCCCGGGGTCGATCGCGAGGCCGCGCGCGAGCAGCGGGGAGCGCGGCAGGGCCACGATCTCGCCCGTGTCGTAGGCCGCCCGCAACTGCACCGGCGTCGCGAACTGCGGCGTCTCGTCGCTCGGGTGCAGGACCTCCTCCGCGCTGTTCTTCGCGTTCTGCAGCGTCGCGAGGCGGTCGAGCTTGGCCGGGTCGGTGCGATACAGGCGCATGATCTCCGTCGCCGCCGCGACGCGCCACAGGTCGGTCGCCGAGTCGTCGCCGAGCGACGCGAGCTTGCGGTAGGCGGCGGCGTGGCGCAGCGGCGTGGAGTCGAAGTACAGCCGCCCGTAGGAGACGTCGTCGTCGCCGAAGGCGCGCAGCGCGCTCTGCAGGTTGCCGATGCCCATGTGGTAGCTGACGACCGCGAGGTCGTCGCGGTGCAGCGCCTTGCGGGCGATGACGAGGTAGCGCGCCGTCGCGGCGAGCGCCTTGACGGGATCAAAGCGCTCGTCGACGCTGCGCCGGCGCGACCGCAGGCGCCTGACGAGCGCCACGTCGCCCTTCGCCTGGGCGCGCCGCAGCGAGCGACCGATTCGCAGCGCAGCGCGCGGATCGACCCGCATCCCGAGCAGGTTGCGCCCGGTTTCGGCGAGGATCTGGGTCAGCCCGACGGCCCCCTCGAGCTGCGGGTCGGCGGCGGCGTCCGGTCGGCCCGCGCTCTCCAGCAGCACGAGCCCCTCGAGGATGTCGGGTGCGATCTGAGCGCTCGCCGCGGCGGCCTCGACGAGCGGGCGGAACGCGGCTGTCCGCGCGGCGCTCGCGCGCACGCCGCCGGGTGACTTCGCGTACAGCACGTGGGCGTTGCCGCGCGCGGCCGCGGCGACGAAGCCGGCCTCGCGCTGGGACGTATAGGCGAGCGGATCGGCGACCGCGCGCGCGGCGGAGCCCTCGTCGGAGCCCTTGTCGCCGCCGAGCAGGGCGACGCCGCCGCCGACGGCGAGCACGACGACGAGCGCGAGCGCGAGCACGCGTGGCACGGGGGACCGCATCGACCCTAGGCTCGCAAAGACGCGCGGGATCGGCGTCGTGGCGCAACTCCGCGCCGTTCGCGGCGTCCTTGGATGTAGTGCGCCGCCTACTCCTCAGCGCCGTGGCGATCCTTCTGACGAGCAGCCCGCCGAGCGCCGGCGCGGCGGCGCTCAAGCTCCGCGACACCGGCGAGACGCCGTCGATCGTCCGCGGCGACGCCGGGCACCTGCTGGCGATGGCCGTCGGAGGCGGGCCGGTGTCCCTGCTCGACACGCGCACGCAGACCTTCAGCGCGATCGCGACGCCCGCAGGCTGCAACTTCGCCGACATCCACGACGCGACCGTGCTGTGGGACTGTCCGTCGCCGACGAGCCGTCCGAGTGGCGTCACGTACGACATCGCGTCGGGACGCGTCGGGTCGCTGGCGCCGTTTCAGATCTACGACGACTTCGGGCACTTCGACGTGATCGGCGATCGCTACGCGAGGCTGACCCTGGAGGGCTACCACTACACCAACGCCTTCGGCTTCGTCGACCGCGTCAGCGGCCGCCAGTTCCTCGCGCCGGTGCGCTTTGGCTTCGTCCGCGATCTGGACGCGCCGGCCCTGACGCGCCGGCTGTGCCGGGGAGCCCTACGTCCCGACATCCAGGGCGGGATCGACCTGGAGCCCGGCGAGCCGGCGGTGGCCGGGCCCTGGACCGCGGCCATGAACGAGTCGCAGACCCCCGGGGTGCCCAGCAGCGTGCAGTTGCAGCATTGCGGCGCGAAGGCGCGAAAGATCCGGGTCTGTCGCACCGTCACCTGCTCGCCGCCGCTGCTCGACGACCGCATCGTCGCGTGGACGGAGGCGCGCGCGCGGCCGGAGGGCTTTCGGCTCGTCGTCCGCCAACTCCGCAGCGGCCGCGTCCGCAGGACCGCTTGGCTGCCTGCGCGGGTCGAGCCGGTGCTCGTCGATCATCGCCTGTACGCCCTGCAGCCGGCAGCGGTCGTCGCATACGGCGACCCTCACCCTCGCGGCAGGCTGCTGCGCGCCGCGCTCTGACCGACGGACGAGTCGATCGCCCGGCGCCGTCGCTCGTCGCCCGTCGCCCGTCGCCCACGAGCGCCGTGGCGGAGCACCGACAGCAGCGTCGAGACGCTGACGACGCGCAGTCCGCGCCGGCGCAGAGCAGGCAGCAGCAATGCCACGGCCGCCACCGAGCGCCCGCGCCGCCCGCCGCCGTCGTGGGCGAGGATGATGGAGCCGCGCCGCGCCTGACGAGCGATCGCGCGTGCCGCCTGCGCGGGCGTGCGGCCGTCGAGTTCGCGCTCGACGGCGAGGTCCCAGCCCACGAGCCGCAGCCCGGCGGCGTCGACCGCCGCGCTCACACGCCGGTCGAAGTCCCCATGGGGCGGGCGAAACAGCGTCGGCGGTCGGCCGCCGATCGCGGCGAGCGATCGGGCAGCGAGCACGATCTGACGCCGCAGCGCCGCGGACGACAGCGACCGCAGACGCGGGTGCGACCAGCTGTGGTCGGCGACCTCGTTTCCGGCGCGCAGCTGCGCGCGGACGAGTTGGGGCTCGCGGACCGCCGCCGCCCCGACGTCGAAGAACGTCGCGTGCGCCCCATTCACGCGCAGCGCCGCGAGCACGTCGGGCGTCCAGCGCCGCGAGGGGCCGTCGTCGAAGCTCAGCGCGACGAGCGGCCGCTGCGTGCGAACGGCGACGATCGCGTTGTGGGGATCGCCGCGATGCGCGGGGGAGCCGACGAGGACGGAGTCGGGCCCGGCGATCGGCGGCGACTCGGCCGCGGGCGCAAGCGCCGCGCTCGCGACGAGCGCACACGCAGCGACCCCAGCCGCCCGCCGCCGCGCTCGGCGCCTCACCTACGGATGAGCTTTGCGAGCGCGTCTCGATCGGAAGCTTCGACGAGCACCTTGCCGCCCGGCGGGATGAATGCGAGCGCGTTGCCGATCACGACGCCGTGGAAGCCGGGCAGGCGCTTCGTGGCCGCGACGCTCTCCTGCTTGGCCTGGGCATCGCCGGCGAGGAACTGCACGTCGATGCGGTGCCCGCCGGGCGTGGTCGTCTCGAGGTACGCGACCTGGCGGGTACCGCTCACGGTCTTCGGCATGCCGGTCGTCGGGGCGGCGCGCCAGCCTGCGGCGCGCAGCGCAGTAGCGGTCGGGGCCGCGGTGTATGGCTTTGCGCCGTCGGCGCCGTCGGCGCCGCCGCCGCAGCCGGCGATCGCCGCGCACGCGGTGGTCGCGATCAGGGTGCGAATACGCATCCGGCGGATTCTGCTCACGATGTCTTACGAAACGAGGACGTCTCACGGCGGCCGGCGCGAAACCGGCCGCGGCGGCCGTACGCTCAAGGCGTGGCCGTGATCGAGGTCTCCGGGCTCGTCAAGACCCACGGAGAAGGAAGCACCGCGCTGCGCGTGCTCGACGGCGTCGAGCTCGAGGTGAACGCCGGTGAGATCGTCGCCGTCGAGGGTCGTTCGGGCTCGGGCAAGTCGACGCTGCTGCACCTCATCGGCGCGCTCGACCGCGCGGACGCGGGCAGCATCCGTCTCGCCGGCGAGCACGTCGACGGCCGTCGCGAGCGCGAGCTGAGCTCGCTGCGGCGCCGGCTCGTGGGCTTCGTGTTTCAGTTCTTCCACCTCGTCTCAGAGCTCAGCGGCGAGGAGAACGTGCTGCTCGCGGCCCGCCTGCCTGGGGCCGCCCCCGGCGCGCAGCAGCGTGCGCGGCACCTGCTCGCGGCGCTCGAGCTCGACGGCGCCGAGGCCCGCCTGCCGCACGAGCTGTCCGGCGGCGAGCAGCAGCGGATCGCGATCGCGCGAGCGCTCGTCAACGACCCACCGGTCGTGCTCGCCGACGAGCCGACCGGCAACCTCGATCCCGTGTCGGCGCGGATCGTGCTCGGGATGCTGCGGCAGATCGCCGACGAGGGGCGCGCCGTCGTCATCGTCACCCATGAGCCGGAGGCGATGGCGGCGGCGGATCGCGTGCTGCGGCTGACGGACGGACGCCTGCGTTGAGGGCGCTGCGGCTCGTCGCGGCGGCGCGGCTTCGTGCCGCGCGCCGACGATCGCTCAGCACGGTGTTCGGGATCCTCGCCGCCGCGACGCTGCTCGGCGCGACGCTGACCGTCGGCTATGGCCTGCGGACGGGGTTCGCGCGCGCGGCCACGCGCGCCGACCTGCCCGACGTCGTGGCCCGCTTCGACGACCGCTCCCGGGCCGACGTCGATCGCCGCGTGCGCGCGCTACCGGGAGTGCAGTCGCGCGCGTACCGCTTCGAGGTGACCGGGACGAGGCTCGGCGCCGCGGGCGGACGAACGCGCGACGGCGCGATCGAGGTCGTCGAAGGCGGGCGTCGTGGCTACGCGGTCATCACCGGGCGCGATGTGCGCGGCAGCGCGCCGGAGGTCGTCGTCGAGCGCGGGTTGGCCTCGGCGTGGCACCTGCACGTCGGTGACCGGCTCTTCGTCGGCCGCATCGGAGACCTGCGGGTCGCGGGCATCGCCGTCGAGCCCGACAACGTCGCCTATCCCCTCGCGACGGCCGCGCACGTCTATCTCGCGCGGTCGTTCCTCGACGAGACGTTCGGCCGCGATCGTACGCCGCGGGCGAACGTCGCGCTCGTCTGGCTGCGCGACGGCGCCTCGACGGCGACATTCCTGCAGCAGGCGCGGGCCACCGGATACGGCCTCACCGGCCTTCGCTTCCTGACACGCGACGGGATCGGCGTCCAGCTCGACGACGCCGCCGGGATCGTCGTCGCCCTGCTCGGCGCCGTCTCGCTCGTCGGGCTGCTCGCGGCGGCGGTGCTGCTCGCCGCCGGCGCGCAGGCCGACGTCCAGCGACGGATGGAGTCGATCGGCATCCAGCGCGCGATCGGCCTGCCGGCGGCGGCCGTCGCCGGAGGCTGGGCATTGGCGGGTCTCGCCGTCGCGCTCCCGGCCGGGACGGCGGGGATCGCCATCGGCGCGGGGCTCGCCTACGGCCCGAGCGAGGGGCTGCTGTCGGCGCTCAACGAGCTTGCGCCGGGGCGCGCGCTGCTCGGCCCGCTCGCCGTCGGCCTGGCGGGGCTCGGCGCGCTCGTCGCCGGCTGCACGGGGTGGCCTGCATGGCGCGCCGCGCGGCGCCCGCCGGTTGCGCTGCTGCGCGGCGCGGAGCTCACGGGCACCCGCCGCGTGCGCCGGACCGGCGTTCCGCCGGGCCCGCTGTCGCTCGGCGTCCGGCTCGCGCTGACGCGTCGCCTGCGCGCGCTGACGACGGTGGCGGTCCTGGCGGTGACGGGCTCGGTCCTGATCCTCATGCTCGCGCTCGGCTCGCTGCTCGCGCAGCTTCGCGACGACCCCGGGACGGTCGGCAAGCACTACGACCTCATCATCAACCTGCCAGCCGATCAGGCCGCCGCGGTCGCGCGCGTGCCCGGCGTCCTCGCCGCCGCTCCCCGCTACGCCGTCGAGGCGGTCGACTCGTTCTCGCTCGGCGAGCCGCTGCGGGTCATCGCCTACCCCGGCGATCACGCGCGCTTCGAGGAGGCGGCGCTGACCGCCGGACGCCGCGTGCGGCGTGACGGCGAGGCGGAGGTCGGACAGGGCCTCGCCGACGCGCTCGGGCTGAACGTCGGCGGGACGCTCGCGATCGCGTTGCCCAATGGGCGCGAGACGCGCTCGCGTGTCGTCGGCATCGTGCGGGCGCTCGACCACGACGGACGCGTCGTCTACGTCCGAGCTGCGCCCCTGCTGCGCGCGGATCCGGATCTCGCGTCGTCGGTGGCCGTCGTGCTCGAGCGCGGTGCCGACGTCGGCGCCGTCCGCGCGGCGATCGAGGCGCGCACCGGGGCGACCGCGAAGTCGCCGGCCGCCGCGTCGTCGCGCGACCGACGCTTCCTCGGGACGCTGTCGGCGCTCGTCCGCGTCGTCGCGGGCATCATCGCGATCGTCTGCCTGTACGCGCTCGTGCAGGCGCTCGGGATCCTCGCGCGCGAGCAGCGCGCGACGATCTCGGTGCTGCGGGCGACCGGCGCGGGTCCGGCAACCGTCGGCCGCGTCCTGGCGGGCGCCGCGCTCGCCGTGGCGCTGCCCGCCGTCGCTGGCGCGCTCGCGCTCGAGACGGCCGTGCTGGGCCCGGCGGTGACGCGGCTCGCCGCCGGCTACGCGGAACTCTCGCTGGCCCCGGGCGCCGGGCAGAGCTTGCTGCTCGTCGCCGGGTTCGTAGCGCTGGCTCTGGCCGCGTCGGCCTGGGTCGCTGCCACGACCGCTCGCGAGTCGATCGTCTCCGGGCTGCGGTCGCAATGAGGCGCGCCGCGATCTGCGCCCTCGCCGTGACCCGGGCTGCCGTCGCGATGAGGCGCTGCCTGATCGCGCTCCTCGTCGCGGCGCTCACTGTCGCCGGATGCGGTTCGGCGGAGCGCCTGCCCGACCGCGGCGGCTCGACGCTGCGCACGACATACGCCGACCCCGACGGCGACGGCGTACTCGCGGTGGCGCCCGGCGAGCCGCTGCGCGATCGCACGCTGCTCGGCCCGCGCCGGCGGACCGGAGCCGAGCTCGCACGTTTCGCGTATGTCACCGACGCGCACATTCGCGACGAGGAGTCGCCCGCTCGCGCGCCGTTCCTCGACCGCCTCGGCGCGCCGTTCACGTCGGTCTTTCGCCCGCAGGAGAGCCTCACGGCGCAGGTCCTCGTCGCAGCGGTCCGCTCGATCGACGGCTTTGCGCCGCGCGCCGTCGTCGAGGGCGGCGACCTCGCCGATTCCAGCCAGCGCAACGAGCTCGCGGCCGGGTCGGCGGGGCTGAACGGCGGCACGGTCGATCCGGACTCCGGCGCCGCCGGCTATCAGGGCATCCAGGCACCATCGAACCCCGACCCGTTCTACTACCGCCCGGACGTCGACTCGCCGCGCCATGCCGGGCTGCTGGCTGCGGCGCAGCGTCCGCTGCGCTCGCCCGGCCTGGGCGTGCCGTGGTTTCCGGTTGCGGGCAACCACGACCTGCTCGTCGACGGCGAGATCGCGCCGACGCCGGCTACGCGCGCGCTCGCGATCGGCGACCGTGCGCCGGATGAGCTGCCGCGCGGGGTCCGCCTGCCCCGCGACGCCGCGCAGGCGCGCACGCTGCTCGACGGCCTGCTGCCGCGGATCGTTCCCGGATCTCCGCGCGTCGCCGCCGACCCTGACCGGGCCGAGCTCGGCGAGCAGGCCGTCGGCATGCTGCGCCGCGCGGCGGGCGCGCCCGGCCGCGGCTCGCGCCTGGACTACACGTTCGACCTCGGTCCGCGCCTGCGCGCGATCGTTCTCGACACGGTCCGCCGGGACGCCGGCTCCGACGGCATCGTCTCCGCGGAGCAGGTCGCGTTCCTGCGTACGGCCCTGCGCGACGCGGGCACGCGCTGGGTCATCGTCTTCTCCCACCAGCCTCTGGCCGGCGCCGAGGGCGCGGCGCCGACGTTGGCGCTGCTCGACGGCGATCCCCATGTCCTGGCGACGATCGCCGGCCACACGCACGCAAACCGCATCGCGCCGCACCGCACGGCCGCGGGCGGCTACTGGCAGATCCAGACGGCCTCGCTCGCCGACTACCCGCAGCAGGCCCGCGCCCTGCGCGTGCTCGCGACGGCGGGCGGCGGCGCGGTCGTCGAGACGTGGATGCTCGACACCGCGCCCGGCGGCCTGCCCGACGTCGCGCGCGAGCTCGCGTACCTCGACGCCCAGGGCGGCCGGCCGGCGGGGGACGCGGGAGGCGTGCTGGATCGCAACGTACGGCTGTGGCGCGCACCGCCGCTGCGCTGACGTTCGCCGGGTATCCCCGCGCGCGTTCACCTATGCTCCGCGGCGGAGGTCGAATCGCGATCCCGCCGCGGCGGGAAGGGAGATTTCACATGCACGGACAGTTCGCGCGACGTGCGGTGACAACGGCGCTCGGCCTTGCGGTGACACTCGGCCTTGTTGCCTGCGGTCACGACGACGGCTCCTCGTCGAGCACGCCCACGACGGCGGTCGCGGCCAGCATCGCGGTTCCGGCCGCGATCAGGTCCAAGGGCACGCTGACGGTCGCGGCCGACGCGACATACGCGCCGAGCGAGTTCGTCGGCGGCGACGGAAAGACGGTCGTCGGGATGGATGCCGACCTCGCGGCGGCGATCGCCGCCAAGCTCGGCCTGAGGTCGAAGGTCGTCAACGCGACGTTCGACGGCATCATCCCCGGGCTCGCCGCGCACAAGTACGACCTCGGGATGTCGTCCTTCACGGATACGAAGGAGCGCGAGCAGACCGTCGACTTCGTCACGTACTTCACCGCCGGCACGTCGTTCTTCGTCCCGGCCGATGGCGGCCCGGTGATCGCGACGCTCGCCGACCTCTGCGGGCACAAGGTCGCCGTCGAGAAGGGCACGACCCAGGCTGACGACGCCGCCGCGCAGGCGAAGAAGTGCAAGTCGGGCGGCAAGGCGGCGCTGACCGAGCTCGTCTTCCCCGACCAGAACGGCGCGAACCTCGCGTTGTCGAGCGGCCGCGCGGACGTCGGCATGGCCGATTCGCCCGTCGCCGCCTACCAGGTCAAGCAGTCGGCGGGCAAGTTCAAGCTGTCCGGGGACCCCTACGGGACGGCGCCGTACGGCATCGCGATCCCGAAGGACACCAAGATGACGGAGCCGGTGCTCGCGGCGGTCAAGGCGATCATGGCCGACGGGTCCTATGAGAAGGTGCTCGCGAAGTGGGGCGTCTCGGCGGGCGCGATCACGGCGCCTGAGATCAACGGAGCGACGAGTTAGTGGTCCATCCGGCGAGTCCTCGCACGCTACGACTCACCGGACGAACCACTTAGCGGGTAAGCGCCGTTCCCCGCCCCGACACCAGCGACCTCGTGACGGCGGCCGGACCGCCCGAGGCGATCAAGGCCGTCCCGGTCCGGCGGCCCGGCCGCTGGATCGCGGCGGTCGTCGTCGTCGCGTTCGCGGCCGAGCTCGGCCGCTCGGTCGCGACGAACCCGCGCTTCGGCTGGGGCACCGTCGGGGAGTTCCTCTTCTCCAGCCGGATCCTGCACGGACTGCTGCTGACGCTCGAGCTGACCGCCGTCTCGATGGTCGTGGGCATCGTGCTCGGCGTGCTGCTCGCGGTCATGCGGCTGTCGCCGAACCCACTCGTGTCGGGCGCGAGCAGCTTCTACATCTGGTTCTTCCGTGGCACGCCGGTGCTCGTGCAGCTGCTGTTCTGGAGCTACATCTCGGCGCTCTATCCGCAGGTCTCGCTCGGGATCCCGTTCGGCCCGGACCTCGTCCACGGCGACGCGAACGAGCTCATCACGCCGTTTCTCGCGGCGATCCTCGGCCTGGGCCTTAATCAGGCGGCCTATCAAGCGGAGATCGTGCGGGCGGGGATCGTGTCGGTCGACGCCGGCCAGGCCGATGCCGCCTCGGCGCTTGGCATGACGCGGTTGCAGACGATGCGGCGGATCGTCCTGCCACAGGCGATGCGCGTCATCGTGCCGCCGACCGGCAACGAGGTCATCTCGATGCTGAAGACGAGCTCGCTCGTCAGCATCATCGCCTACCCCGAGCTGTTGTACTCGGCGCAGCTCATCTACGCGGTGAACTTCAAGACGATCCCACTGCTGCTCGTCGTCTGCATCTGGTATCTCGCGGTGACGTCCGTGCTGTCGGTCGGCCAGTACTACATCGAGCGGCGCTTCGGCCGCAGCGCGGCGTCCGAGCCGCCGCCGACGCCGCTGCAGCGCCTGCGCCGCCAGCTCGCGATCCGCCACGTGAAGGTGAACGTCTCGCCACAGGACCCCGATCGCCGATGACCGCAGGCGAGCCTGCGCTGCGCGCGCAGGCGGTCCACAAGCACTTCGGGCGCCTAAAGGTGCTGCGCGGTATCTCGCTCGAGGTGGCGCCGAGCGAGGTCATGTGCCTGATCGGCCCGTCCGGCTCGGGCAAGACGACGTTCCTGCGTTGCGTCAACCACCTCGAGCGCATCGACGCGGGGCGCCTGTGGGTCGACGGCGAGCTCGTCGGCTACCGCCAGGATGGCGACGTGCTGCACGAGCTGCGCGAGTCCGAGGTCGCCCGCAACCGCGCGCGGATCGGGATGGTCTTCCAGCGCTTCAACCTCTTCCCGCACATGACGGCGCTCGCGAACGTCATCGAGGCGCCGCTGCGGGTGAGGAAGATCGCCCGATCGGAGGCCGTCGAGCGCGGCCGCTCGCTGCTGGAGCGCGTCGGCCTCGCAGACAAGCTCGCGGCCTACCCGGCGCAGCTCTCCGGCGGCCAGCAGCAGCGCGTCGCGATCGCCCGTGCGCTGGCGATGGAGCCGAAGCTCATGCTCTTCGACGAGCCGACGTCGGCGCTGGATCCCGAGCTCGTGGGCGAGGTGCTGGACACGATGCGCTCGCTCGCGCGCGACGGCATGACGATGGTCATCGTGACGCACGAGATGGCCTTTGCCCGCGAGGTCGGCGACACGCTCGTCTTCATCGACGGCGGCGTCGTCGTCGAGGCCGGGCCACCACGAGAGCTCATCGCCAACCCGCAGCAGGAGCGCACGCAGGCGTTCCTGTCGAAGGTCCTGTAGGCGTGTGAGGTCCGAGAAGGAGACTGGGCCCATGGACACGCGGGGCGGGCGCGACGAGCCCGTATCTGCTCGCGGTCCTGCAGCTCAATTGAAACGACCCGTGGCTCGATCGGCCGGGCGCGGTCTGCGAGGCTGAGCATCGATGCCCGCACCGTCGCCTCGCCGCTACGCCGCCCGGATGACGCCGGAGGACCGGCGCCGCCAGCTGCTCGATGCCGCTCTGAGGATCGTCATCCGCGACGGCTACGGCGCAGTGTCGATCGACGCGATCGCGCGCGAGGTGGGTGTCTCGCGGCCGGTGATCTACGGCGTCTTCGAGGGCCTCGGAGCCCTGCTCGGCGAGCTGCTGGACCGCCAGGAGCGCCGCGCGCTCGCCCAGCTCGCTGCCGCGCTGCCCGCCGCCCCCGGCGATCAGGACCCGGCCGCGTTCGTGGTTGGGACGGTCCGCTCGATGGTCGAGGTCGTCGCGAAGGACCCGGACACGTGGACTCCGATCCTGCTGGCGCCGGACGGCACGCCGAAGGTCGTCCGGGAGCGGATCGACCGCGACCGCGACCGCGTGCGCGAGCAGTTTCAGGCCCTACTCGCGTGGGCGCTCGAGCGCCGCGGCGGATCGGCGGCCGTCGACCTCGAGCTCGCGTCGCATTCGCTGCTCGTCGTCGTCGAGCAGTGGGGACGGCTCGTGCTGAGCGAACCCGAGCGCTTCACCGCCGAACGCCTCGGGGACTTCGTCGAGGCCTTCCTCGGCGGGCTGTCCGGCGCCGGCCAGCCGTGGCACAGCGACGCTTGACAGCTAAAGCTACAGCTATGTAGGAGTGATGGACCAAACCGCCTCCAGCGCTCCCCAGAAGCGAAGATCCATGCCCACCAAGCCGCGCAACGCCAAGTCGATCGAGCCGCACGAGGACTACGGCTTCTTCGGTCCCGATTCGGTCACCTGGCGCGTCTGGCGCTACCCGACGTCGCTTATGACCGCACGCTGTGCTACTTCGCGAAGGTCGCGTTCGGCGACACGCGGCCGACCTCGAAGGCCGCCGACGTCCTCGTGAAGGTGCACTCCAAGGCGATCGGCATCGAGCCTCTGAGCGGCAACCGCTACGACGTCAACGACCCGCACTCGCAGCTGTGGATCCACCTCACCGCGTGGCACTCGATCCTGTACGCCTACGAGCGCTACGGCCCCGGCAGGCTGTCTGCGCAGGACGAGGCCAGCTACTGGGCGGACTGCGTCACCGCCGCCGAGCTGCAGACGTGCGACCCGGCCGACGTCCCGACGACGCGCGAGGGCATCCGCGAGTACTTCGAGATGATGCGCCCGCGCCTGGCCGGCTCGGAGGCCGCGCAGTCGATGATGGACTTTCTGCTCAATGGCGAGGTCATGTTCCCGCTCGCGATCCTCGGCCTCATGTCGCCGTCGACGCGCAAGGTCATGGCGCCGATCTTCCTCGACGTCCCGCCCGAACGCCCGGAGACACTGACGCCGCCGCAGGCCCGCGAGCGCTACGGCTACAACAAGCCCTCCGAGGCCCACCTCGAGTGGCGCGAGCGCCAGCAGGCGCGGCTGCTCGTGGGCGACGCCCCGAGCGACGACGGCCTCGTCGAGTCCGAGCCGCTGCTCGGCGCCATGGCCTGATCGCGGCGCGCCCGGCAGCCGGTTGCCTCACGATCCACGGATATGGCGAGCCCAGGTCGGCCGGGGGCTACGCTCAACCGATGCGCTCCAGGATGCTCCTGCTCGCCGTCTCGCTGCTGATGCTCCTGCCGGCCGACGCGTTGGCCCGCGCGGGAGGCGGCTCGGCCGGCTTTCGGTCGCGGTCGCCGGGATCGGGTGGAGGAGGACGCGGCTTCGGTGGCGGCGGCCACTTCTTCTTCATTCCCTTCGGCGGGGGTGGCGGCGGGTTCTTCCTGATCCTGCTGATCGGTTTCGTGATCTTTGTCGTGATCCGCAACCGCCGCGGGCGCGGCGTATAAACGGACACGACGCGTGGGCCTGCGCTCGTTGTTCGGCGGCCGCGGTGGCTCGAAGGTCAGCCGCGAGGACGCGGTGCGCCTCGCCGCTGTCGAGGCGGCCGAGGACGATCCGCTGTTCGACAGCGACGTCGTGGTGCGGCGCGCCGCTGCCCTCTTCGTCGCCGTCCAGCGCACCTGGAGTGCGGATGACGTTCGCGCGCTGGGAGCTCTCGTCGGCCCCGAGCTGATGGTCGAATGGGAGGCGCGCCTGGCGGACTTCCGTCGCAAGGGATGGCGCAACCGGGTCGACGTGCTCGATGGCCCGCAGGTGCGCTACGTCGGCGTGACGAATCGCCAGGCGGACCGCGAGGATCGCGTCGTCGTGCTGCTGACGGCCCAGCTGCGCGACGTCGTCGTCGACCGCCACGGCGCCGAGATCCCCAGCGACGACGGCGAGACCGCCCGCATCCGCGAGTTCTGGACGCTCGGCAAGCGAGCGGGCCAATGGATCGTCACGTCGATCGAGCAGGAGCACGAGGGCGCCTACCACCTCTCCGCTCCGCTGATCGCCGTTCCCGAGGGCGACAACGCACGGCTACGAGCCGACGCGGTCATGGAGGTTGCCGCAGCCGACGGCGTGCCGGCCGACGAGCTCGGCGGCATGCTGTCGCCGACGTTCGATGGCAGCGCGCGCGCCGCCGCCCTGGATCTGTCGCTCGTCGACGGGCGCCTGGCCCCGGACGTGATCGCGACGGCCGTGGCCGAGATCGTCGAAGCCTGGACGACGGCGATCGACGGTCCCGACGCCGCGCTTGCGGCGCAGGCTACTGCTGGCGCTCTGCGCGAGCTCCTGTATCCGACCGCCGGCGGGCGCGACCGGCTCGTGATCCGGGGTCCTGAGATCCGGTCGCTCGAGATCGCGACGGTCACGCCCGGCCCGCCCCCGGAGGTCGGGGTCGAGCTCGAAGTCGCGGGCGTGCAGTACGTCGAGGATCGCGACACGACGCAGATCCTGGCGGGTCGCAAGGGCCGCTCGACGACGACGCGCCAGCGCTGGACGCTGCGCCTGTCGGACGACCCCCGCCGGCCGTGGTCGGTCGTGCACGCCGCCGGCGTGGTCCCGCGCTGACCGCCGGGTGCCAGCGTGAGCGTGCCGACTCAGGTCGCGCTCGCGTGGTAGCCGTCATACCGCACGCGCATCGCTGCGCGCCGGCGGCATCGGCGCGGGGGTGACGAGCCCATACCTGCTGACGGTCCTGCAGCGCGACTGAAGGATCCCGCGGCGCGGTCGGCTGGAGCGACCGAAGGTGCGCGCGGGTGATGCGCTACGGTGATGCGCATGTCACGCACCACGGTCGATGTCGACGAACGCGCGCTGGCGCTTGCGAAGCAGGCGCTCGGGACGACCGGCCTCAGCGCCACCGTCAATGCCGCGCTGCGGGAGGTCGGTCGGCAGCGGGCCTTGGCAGCGTTCGACGTCCGCCGCGACGTCGACGGCACACCCCAGCAGGTGGACGCGAACCGGCAGGACCGCGATCCCATCTGAGCTCCCCGTACCGACGTCGCTCGACGAGCCCGCGCTATTCGACACCGGCGTCTGGACGTGGGTTCGGGATCGACGCTTCCCCCACCTCGCCGAGTGGTTCAACGACCAGGTCGCGTCGGGACGCGTCCTCGTGTGCGACCTCGTGATCCTCGAGCTCACGCGTTTGGCGGCGAACGAGCAACGGGCTCGCGAGATCGCCAACCGCCTCGACGCGTTCGCGTCCGTACCGATGCCGAGCACCGCCTGGTCGCGAGCCCGAGAGATCCAGCTGGCGCTTGCGTCAAGCGGCTCCCACCGCCGCACCCCGCCCGCTGACCTGCTCATCTCCGCGGCCGCGGAGGGAGCCGGCGTCCCGCTCATCCACTACGACCGAGACTATGAGCGCATCGCGGGCGTCACCGCACTCGAGGCACGCTGGCTTGTTCCGGACGGCGCACTGGCCTGAGCCTGGACCGATTCGAAGAACCGCGCTGCCGCTCAAGGTCGCCGCTCGGCGTCGGTGCGTTCGCTCGGCGATGGGCGCGCTTCGTGCCATGATTGCGCAGGAACTGCTCGAGTACAGCCATGAGCCGTACGTGCGCTCACGCCGCGCCGGCGCGATAGCGGTCGTAGAGCACGCGCATCGCGAGATACGTCGTCCGCTGTCGGAAGTCCTCGTCATCGAGCACGCCCTTGAAGAAGTCGGCCGACGCCTTGCCCGCGTCGAGCGCCCCGTCGATGACGAACGGCTCCTTGCCGCGCAGGAAGTCGTCGAAGTCGTTGCCGGTGCGGACCTCCGACTCGACCTTGGTCCAGTCGACGCCGAACGGCGGGTTGGCGATGCAGTAGTCGAAGTGCTCGCCGGCGTGTGCATCGTCCGACAGCGAATTGCCAAAGCGGATGTTCGTCGCGTCCTGGTGCTTGACGAGCATGTCGGCGAGGCAGATCGCGTAGGACTCCTCGTTGAGCTCCTGGCCGATCGCCAACCCGCAGCAGGAGCGCACGCACGTGCACCTGCGCGCTCGGATTCAAAGCGCGGATGTGCGCCTCGGCCTCGGACAGCATCCCGCCGGTGCCGCAGGCGCAATCGAACACGGTGCGGATCGCGCCGGGATCTGACAGCGCCTGCTCGTCGCCGCCGATGAGCAGGTTGACCATGAGCCGCACGACCTCGCGCGGCGTGAAGTGCTCGCCGGCCGTCTCGTTGCTCGCCTCCGCGAACTTGCGCATCAGCTCCTCGACGAGGTAGCCCATCTCGAGGTTGCTGACGCGATCGGGATGCAGATCGACATCGCAGATGCGGGCGATGACCTGGTCGAACGCTCGAGCTTGTCGATCTGGCGCGCGAACTCGAACTTCTCGAAGACCGCGCGTGCCAGGGGAGAGAACCCGCGAAGATACGTCCCGAGGTTCAGCGCGAGCTTCGGCGCGTCGCCGAGCAACTGCGGCAGGCTCAACGGCGAGTCGTTGTAGAACGGCTCATCGGTCAACCTGACCAGCGCGGGCTCGACGTTCTCGATCCCCTGCGCGCGAAGCTGCTCCGAGCGCGCTACGACCTTCGCCTTCGTCTCCTCAAGCGCCTGGTCGAGCCGGCGGATCACGACAAGCGGCAGGATCACCTTGCCGTAGTCGGCCTGCTTGTAGTCGCCGCGCAGCAGCTCGGCGATCCCCCACACGAGGTTGGCGTGGTTCTTGACGTCGGTCATCGGTGACGGTGGCGGAGCATGAACGGCCATTCTGCCGCGCGAGGCGCGCGGACCGGTTCGCGGCCTGTCAGGCTCGTGGCCCAGGCTTGCCGCCTCGCCGGTGGTCGGGTAGATTGGCGCGATATGGTCGCTGACCGCGACACCCACGCGCCAACGACGACGGAACGGGTGTGAAGGCCGCCGATGCCGGTGCTTGACGAGCAGGATCGGGCCGCGCTGCTCGAGGCGGACGGCGAGCTGTCTGGGCTACAGGCAGCGCTGGAGGCCGCAGCCCAGAGCAACGCGATCGATCGTGACGCGGTCGATCGTCTGCGCGAAACCGCCCATCAGGCTGTGGCTCGAGTGAACGGCAAGCTGCCGATGCACGTCGACGCGGATGCGCGCGACGAGATCCGGCGTCGGCTGCTGGAGATGGTCACGCTCGAGTTCGAGCCGGGGGGCCTCCTCGATCTCGCGGACCGAGCGCTGATCGAAGCGGAGGCCGTTCGCCATGTCGTCCGTGACCTTCTGGATGAGCAACCGCCGGTGGAGCTTCGCGACGAGGGCGCCACGATCCGCATGCTCGAGGAGTGGCTGCCGAGTGTGACGGTCGCGCAGCTGTCCGACCTCACGGGCGTCTCCGTGCGCCAGCTGCAGCGACGGCGCCGCGACGGCGGTGGCGCGACCTCAGCCCGCCTGCAGGTTGTGGCACGGCTGGTCGCGATCTTGCGTCACGCGTGGACTGATCAGGGCGTCCTGGCGTGGTTCGCGAAGCCTCACTCGGAGCTCGACGGTAACGCGCCGATGGAGTTGCTCGGCGATCCAGCGTGCGAGCGCGATCTGCTGCTGCTGGCGCGCGCAGGACGCGTTCAGGGTGCCAGCTGACCGTCAGGAGAACCTCTTCGCATCTCCTCAGGCGGCGCTGCCGGCCGAGGACCTCATCGGCTTCCGCTACAGCTCCTACGACGTTCCGTTCTGGGTGCGGCCCAACTCGCAGGCGCGGCGCTGGAACGCTGCACTCGAGGCGCCGACGCAGTACTGGTCGTCGACACTGGACGGCGCCTGGGCGGAGCACATCCGCTTCAACGACATCAGGACGGAGGCCGAACTCGACGAGGTACGCGTTCCGATCTGGGTCTGCCGCGTATCGCGCATGGGTCTCTTGGACCTCCGCGATCACGACATTCGCGCTCGCTACGGTCTGCGACGCAGCGACTTGACGGCCGCGGAATGGACCCCGTGCCAGTGTGCCGCGACCGCAATGCGGGAACAAGGCGTGCGCGGCGTCATCTCGCCCTCAGCCGCGCTGCCGGACGCCACCAACATCACCTTGTTCGGGCCCCGGCGTGTCATCGCATTCGAGAGGCGGCCCGCACTTGCGTCGGCCGTGCCAGCAGCGATCGTGGCGATCGGCCGACCGCCGAGGAACCTCATCGATCGTGTCGTCCGTCGCGTGAACGCTGAAACGCTCTTCTGACGAGGTCAGAGCTGTAGATGCAGTCGCAACGCCTGGTCCACCTCGTCCATCAGCGAGGATGGGAGCCGGCAGAGCTGACGACCGAGGCGCTCCACGGCGACCGAGCGAACCTGTTCGCACTGAGCCTTGGAGTCGACGCGCAGCCCGCTGGCTTCGGCCAGCAGCAGGACCTGGAAGGCGAAGACGCGCGCGACGTTGCTCGTGATCGGGACGACGGTGACGACACCTCGGCCCAGCCGAGCCGCCGTCGCGTTGGCCCGATCGTTGCTGACGACGATCGCAGGACGGCGCTTGCCTGCTTCGCTGCCGACCGTCGGCTCCAGATCCGTCAGCCGGACCTCACCGCGGCGCATCGTCGAGCCCGTCGCCGACCGTGCCTTCCCACGCTGCACGGTCTCCCGAGGACTCCCACGTCTCCCATGCCGCCGCGTAGTCCTGCTCGAGATCGGCATCGCGGAGCAGCCGAACAGCATGCTGGAGCGCCGCGGATCGTGATCGCAGACCCCAGCTGAGCGCGTACTCGTCGAGTACGGCGACATCGTCCTCCGACAGGCTGACACTGAGCTTCACCGGACGGATGCTACTCGGGTAGCAAGAGCAATACCACCCAGTCAGGGCGGGTCGGCAACCGCCCCCGCACGCCGCAACGCAACGAGCACGCGCGCCACGATCTCCACGCTCGCCGCCTGCGCGTCGTCCGGCAGATCGCCGGCCCGCCGCATCCAACGAAGCCCTTCGTAGCGATCGTCGATGTGGTGCTGCCATGTGAACAGCGACAGCCGCCGGAACTTCCAGACGGCCCGGTCGAGCTCCTCGTCGGCGTCGTGCTTGAGGCCCACACCGATGACGTCCCCGTGACCGCGGACGTTGTGGGCCGTGCCCTCACGCGCCGCATACAGCCACACGGCCATCATCTGCGGGAGGTGCGCGTCCTGGAAATGCACGTAGACCGCCTCGCAGTCGCCCAGCTTCCTCGTCCTGCCGCGCACGGCTCCCGGGATCTCGGACGCAAGCAACGAAGCGGCCGCGTGGACCACGGTCTTCGCCCACGGATCAAACGGCTCGCTCATAGCGCCAGTATCGCTCGATGGCGGAGCCGTAAGCTCATGTCGTGAGGGTCGCGTTCGCCACCTGCTCGGACTTCCCGGATGGCTGGCAAGACGACCACGCGGCCGCCAGGCTGCTCGACGCCGAGTTCCGGATCTGGAACGACCCGTGCGTGGACTGGGCGGCCTACGACCGCGTCGTCATCCGCTCGGCCTGGGACTACACGGCGAGCGTCGACGCCTTCCTGTCTTGGAGCGACGCGGTGGGGGCCGAGCGGTTGCGCAACGTCCCCCGGCTCGTGGGCTTCAATGCCGACAAGCGCTATCTCGCGGAGCTCTCCGCTCCCACCGTGCCGACTGTCTTCGTCGCACCCGGCGACCCACTTCCGGTCCTGCGGGGAGAGGTTGTCGTCAAGCCGAACATCTCCGCAGGCGCGCGCGACACGGGGCGCTTCGGGCGGGCAACCCATGACGAGGCACGTGCCCTCGTCGCGCGCATCCAAGCCGGCGGCCGGGTCGCGCTCGTGGAGCCGTATATGGCCGCGGTCGACGAGCACGGTGAGACCTCGCTCGTCTTCCTCGGTGGCGAGCTGTCGCACGTCCTGCGCAAGCGCGCGGTGCCCGAACGCGAACTTGCTCACGCGGTCATGGCGGAGATCTGCGACCGCTTCGGCACCCCGCTCTACGCGCGCGTCGATCTCGTCACCGACCCCGGTGGCAAGCCCGTGCTGCTCGAGCTCGAGGCCATCGAGCCGGAGCTCTACCTCAACACCTCACCGGGAGCCTCCGAGCGCATGGCCTCCGCGATCCTGGCGAGCTGAGCGCCAACCAGGCGCCGCGACGATGGCGGCGAGTCTGGTACGGGCGGGTGCCTGCCGGCTGGCACATGGCTGGTAGCGTGCTACCAATGAAGTCCTCGATCGACGCTGTCGGACGGGTCGTCATCCCGAAGGCGCTGCGCGACGAGCTTGGGCTGACGCCCGGGTCGACCGTGGACATCTCTCGCTACAGCGCTGGCCTACAGCTGCTTCCCGCCGGGCGCACGGCCCGGCTCGTCGAGGAAGGCGGGGTGCTTGTCGCGCGTGGCGACACCCCGATCGATGACGACGTCGTGTTCGGATTGATCGCGGCTGCCCGCTGACCTGCGGCTGGCGCCGAGCGATGCCGCCCGGCTACTCAGCGAGCGATTCACGACGCCGTTGCTCCTGAGCCCCAAGGTCGCCGCTCGCCTGCCGGATGTGCTGAGTGAGCTCGGCATCGCGGGGGGTGCGGTGTACGACGCGCTCGTCGCGCTCGCCGCCCGGGAGCACAACGCTGACCTGGCCACGCGCGACGCCCGCGCGAAATCGACCTACGACATCGTTGGCGTCAGCGTCGTCGTGGTCGGGTGAGCCGGTCTCGCCGGTAGTCGCGACAAGCGCCCGCCGTCGCCGGCGTCACGTGGGTCGTGGCTACCCCAGGCTCAGCATGACGTGCTTGAGCTCCGTGTAGTCCTCGAGCGAGTACATGCTCATGTCCTTGCCGTAGCCCGACTGCTTGAAGCCGCCGTGCGGCATCTCGCTCACGAGCGGGATGTGGTCGTTGACCCAGACTGTGCCGAAGCGCAGCGCCCGCGCGGCGCGCATCGCGCGGCCGACGTCGCGCGTCCAGACGCTCGCCGCCAGGCCATACTCGACGCCGTTGGCCCACGCCAGCGCCTGCTCCTCCGAGCCGAAGCGCTGCACGGTCACGAGCGGGCCGAAGACCTCGCGCTGGACCATCTCGTCGCCCTGCTCGAGTGCCGCCGAGCTCGAGGTGCACGCGCTTCAGCGTGTCCGCCGCCGAGCGGGCGATCGCCTTGCCGGTCCCGACATCGCCGGTCAGCGACACCATCGCCACGTCCGGGTGCGCGACCAACGGCGCGCCCGCCGCCTCACCATGGCCGAAGATCACGTTCAGTACGCCCGGCGGCAGGTGCTCACCGCAGATCGCCGCCAGCAGCGCCGCCGTCATCGGCGTCTGTTCGCTCGGCTTCAGCACGACGGTGTTGCCGGCCGCCAATGCGGGCCCGATCTTCCAGATCGCCATCATCAGGGGGTAGTTCCACGGCGCGATCTGGCCGACGACGCCGATCGCCTCGCGGCGCAGCATCGAGGTGTAGCCCTCCATGTACTTGCCGGCCGCAGTCGCCTCCATGCAGCGCGCCGCGCCGGCGAAGAAGCGCAGGTTGTCGCACGCGACCGGGATCTCGTCGCGCGCCGCGACGATCGGCTTGCCGACGTTCAGCGACTCCACGACGCTCAGCTCCTCGGCTCGCTCCTCCATCGCGTCGGCGATCCGCAGCAGCGCCAGAGCGCGCTCGCCGGGCGGCGTCCAGGACCAGGCCTGAAACGCCCCCGCCGCCGCGGCGACCCCGGCGTCGACGTCCGACGCATCCGACAGCGGCGCGCGGGCGATGACCTCGCCCGTCGCCGGGTTGAGGATCTCCTCCGTCGCACCCGCGAGTGGCGCCGCGAACGCACCCCCGATGAAGTTGTCGATCGTCGTCGCGGTGCTCATTCGAATCGGGGCTCCTTGATACGGGAGGAGGTCAGGCGCCGAGCGCTTCGGCGACCGCGGGGTGGATGATCTGGCCGCCGGCGACGTTGACCCCCAGCCGCAGCTCGGGATCGGCCGCCAACGCGCCCTCGATGCCGAGATCGGCGAGCTTCAGAACGTACGGCAGCGTCGCGTTCGTCAGCGCCCACGTCGCGGTCACCGGCACCGCGCCTGGCATGTTCGTGACGCAGTAGTGCGTCACGTCGTCGACCTGGAACGTCGGGTCGGAGTGCGTCGTCGGGCGCGAGGTCTCAAAGCAGCCGCCCTGGTCGATCGACACGTCGACGAGCACCGCGCGCGACTTCATCAGCCCGAGCTGCTCACGAGAGACGACGTGGGGCGCGCGCGCCCCATGGATCAGCACCGCGCCGATCACGAGGTCGGCGGCCGGCAGCATCTGCTCGATCGCGAGCGTCGACGAGTGCACGGTCGACGCGCGCCCGCCGAAGATGAGATCGAGCTCGCGCAGGCGATCGATCGAGCGGTCGAAGACGAAGACGTCGGCCTGCATGCCGATCGCGATCAACGCCGCGTTCGTCCCGACGACGCCGCCGCCGATCACGAGAACGGTCGCGGCGGCGACGCCCGGCACGCCGCCGAGCAGGACCCCCCGGCCACCGAGGGGCTTCTCGAGCATGAACGCGCCCGCCTGGGTCGCGATCTTGCCCGCGACCTCGCTCATCGGCGCGAGCAGCGGCAGCCGTCCGCGCGCGTCCTCGACGGTCTCGTACGCGATACACGTCGCGCCCGACGCGCACAGCCCCGCGGTCAGCTCCGGCGCCGCGGCGAGATGCAGGTACGTGAACAGCGTCTGGCCCTCGCGCAGCAGCGCGACCTCGGTGGCCTGCGGCTCCTTGACCTTCAGCACGAGCGCGGCCGAGTCCCAGACCTCGTCGGCCGTGGGCACGATCGTCGCGCCCTGCGCGACGAACTCGTGATCCTCGATCGCGCTGCCGACGCCCGCGCCGGCCTGGATCAGCACCTCGTGCCCGCGCGTCGCCAGCTCGCGCACGCCCGCGGGCGTGATCGCGACCCGGAACTCGTCCGTCTTGATCTCCGTCGGAATGCCGACTCTCATGCGGTCACCTCGAAGCGACAGCCGCGCCGCTCAAGCTCGGGAAACATGTCGTCCGGGTCTACGCAGCGCTCGGGCGGGTGGACGCCGACGCGGCGAATCCGTCCGCGCACGAGCAGCCGCACGAGCGCCGCGGCGGGGGCGGCCGTCGAGACGATCCCGCCGCCGAGCCCCCAGTCCTCCCTCGCCGCCGAGCTCGCGCACGCCGCGAACGGCCATGACGTTCGTCTTTCCGGGGCTCGAGCCGATCCCGAGCACGGCGAGCCGACCGACGCGCGCGAAGCGATCGTGCAGCTCGAGCTGGCGCGCGGTCATCCAGTACAGACCGCCGAGGTCGAGGTACTCGCAGCCGGCCGCCAGCGCGGCCTCCATCGCGACGAGGTTCAGGCGGTAGCTCGCGGCGTTGACGAGCACGCGGCAGCCGGCGAGCGCCTCGGCCAGCGCCACGCCGTCGCGGGCGTCGATCGCGAGCGCTCGAACGGCCGCGCACCCGGCCCGGCCCTGTTCCGCGGCGGCCCGCTCGGCGGCGGCGCCGCTGATGTCGAGCAGCAGCAGCGACGAGACCTCGTCGGACTCCGCGAGATCGCGCACGATCGCCCGCGCGATGATCCCGCCCGCGCCGAGCACCGCGACGCCGAAGCCGCCCGGGCTCACAGCACGAGCTCCCGCCCGCGCGCGAGCGAGCACACAGCATCAGCTCCCGCCCGCGCAGCGCGAGCCAGAACTCGATCCGGTCGCGCGGGCTCGTCAGCGAGCGCCCGGTCAGCTCCTCGACGCGACGGATGCGGTAGCGCAACGTGTGGCGATGGCAGAAGACCTTGGCTGCCGCACGCTCCCAGTGGCCGTTGTGCTCGAGGTAGGCGTCGAGGGAGCGCAGCAGCTCGTCGGCGTAGTCGGGGTCGCCCTCCGCGACGCCGGCCAGCACGCCGGTCGCAATACGAGCGCAGCGCCTCGTCATCCTGGAGCGCGAGCAGCAGATGAAACGAGCCGAGGTCGGCGTGCGAGGCGACATCGGGCGCGTCGCCGTTGGAGAAGCGCACGGCCTCCAGCGCGCAGCGCGCCTCGTGGAAGCTGCGCCGCAGGGCCTGCGCGCTCGCCACGCGGCTCGCCGCCGCGCGCAGCTCGCCGCCACAGGTCGCGAGCAGCTCGGCGCGCATGAGCCGCGCGAGCTCGACCGGGTCGTGCGTCCCGGCGTCGACGATCGCGCACAGCAGCGGGCCGCGGACCGCGACGAGCGCGCGCACGTCGGCGCGGACGAGCGCCGCGTCGAGCAGCGGCTCCGCGACGCCCGGATCGGCGGTCGCGAACGCCAGCACGGCGACCTCGTCGCCGAGCCCGAACTGCCGCAGGCGCGCGGCGAGCTCCTCGGGATGCAGGCGGCCGGTCAGCGTCTCGGCGAGCACGTCGCCCGCGAGCCGGCGCTCGGTGTCGCGCGCGACCCGCAGGCGCATGAGCTCGAGCGCGACGACGGTGCAGGCCTGGCGCAGGATGAGGCGCTCGAAGTCGCCGAGCCCACCACCGCAGACGCCGGCGAGCCAGGCCTGCGCGAGCGCGGGCTCGCGCCCGGTGACCGGCAGCGCGAGCGCGCGTCCCGAGACTTGTTCGCCGACCGGCCCGCCGGCCCGGATCGCGGCGCCGAGCTCCAGGCAGGTTGCCTCGATCGAGCCGCTGGACGCGATCATCTCGCCGCGGGAGTCGAGCACCGCCGCGCTACCGCCGATCGCCGCGGCGACCATCCGCATGACCTCGGGCAGGCCGCGCTCCTCGAGCACGAGCCGCTCGAGGCGCTCCTGGATCTCCGCGCTGCGCCGCAGCGCGCCGTACTGCTCGCTGACGAGCTGCGCGAACGCGCGCTCGGTGATCGCGATGAACGGCACCTCGTAGGGGACCTCGAAGACCGGCAGCCCGTGCTCGTGGGCGGCGGCGATCAGCGCCTCCGGCAGCGTGACGTGGGCGAAGCCGAGCCCGAAGCCGACGCCGGCGATCCCGTGGCGCACGAGCAACGCGACGTAGTCGCGCTGGCGCGCCGCGGTGTCGAGCTGGATGCCGGTCGTCAGCAGGAGCTCGCCGCCGGTCAGCCACGGCGTCGGGTCCTTGAGCTCGGTGCAGTGCACCCAGCGGACGGGCGTCGCGGCGGCGGCCCGGCCGGTCGTCAGCTCGAGGCCCACCTCCGTCAGCAGCCGGTCGAGGGTCAGCATCAGCCGCGGCGCACGCGCTTGGCGGCGGCCGTCAGTACCGCGCGCAGGATCGCCTCGATCTCCTCGAACTGCTCGGGGCCGGCGATCAGTGGCGGTGCGAGCTGGATGACGGGATCGCCGCGGTCGTCGGCGCGGCAGATGAGTCCGCGCCGAAACAGCTCGCCCGAGACGAAGCCGCGCAGCAACTGCTCGGACTCCTCGTCGTCGAAGCTTTCCTTCGTGTCGCGGTCCTTGACGAGCTCGATCGCCTGGAAGAAGCCGGCGCCGCGGACGTCGCCGACGATCTCGATGTCGCGCAGGCTCTCGAGCATCGCCCGCAGGGCGCCCTCGTGCTCGCGCACGTGCCCGCACAGATCCTCGCGCTCCATGATCTCGATGTTCGCCAGCGCGACCGCCGCCGCGACCGGGTGCCCGCCGAACGTGAAGCCGTGCGCGAACGAGGCCGAGCCGTGCATGAACGGCTCGGCGACGTGGTCGGCGACGATCATCGCGCCCATCGGCATGTACGCCGACGTCAGCCCCTTCGCCGTCGTGATGATGTCCGGCACGTAGTCGAAGCGCTGGCAGCCGAACAGGTGCCCGAGGCGTCCCCACGAGCAGATGACCTCGTCGGAGATGAGCAGCACGCCGTGGCGGTCGCAGATCTCGCGCACGCGCTGGAAGTAGCCGTCGGGCGGCACGAAGCAGCCGCCCGCGTTCTGCACCGGCTCGAGGATCACGGCGCCGACGGTCTCCGGGCCCTCGGCGACGATCCGCGCCTCGATCTCGTCGGCCGCCCACAGCGGGTCGCGGTCGGCGGGCGAGCGGTAGCGGTTCGTGTTGGGCACGTGGCAGGCGCCCGGCGTCACCGGCTCGAACTGGTCCTTCAGGCTCGGCAGGCCGGTCGCCGCGAGCGCTCCCAGCGACGTGCCGTGGTAGGCGAGGTCGCGCGCCACGATCTTCGTGCGGTGCTCGTCGCCGCGCATGCGGTGGTAGTTGCGGGTCAGCTTCCAGGCGGACTCGACGGCCTCCGAGCCGCCCGACGTGAAGAACACCCGGTTCAGGCCCGCCGGCGTCAGCGAGGCGATCTTCGCCGCCAGCTCGATCGCGCGCGGGTGGGCGTAGCTCCAGGTCGTGAAGAAGGCGAGCTCGCGCATCTGCGCGGCCGCGGCGTCGGCGAGCTCCTCGCGGCCGTGGCCGGCGTTCACGCAGAACAGCGCCGACAGCCCGTCGAGGTACCGCTTGCCGTGCTCGTCGTAGACGTAGCAGCCCTCGCCGCGGGCGATGATCGGGATCTCCGCGTCGGGGCCGTAACCGCCCATGCGGGTGAAGTGCATCCACAGGTGCCGGCGGGCGACCTCCTGCAGCTGCGCCGGGTCGATCGCCGGCTGCGGGTGAAGCGCGGTCAGATCGGGGGCCATGTCATTCCTCTCCTGCGCACGGGGGCGGCGCCATGAGCGACTGTCCGCTTCGGACAACGGTAGCTACATGACCCATTGCGTGGCCTCGCGCAGGCGCGTACGGCGGCAATGTCGCAGGACGCTCTGACACAAGGAGGAGGAGCGAGGCCGTCGTCACCCCCGGGGATCTCGCCGCGCCGCTGCCGAAGGCCGCTGTGGCCGGCACGACGTTCGGGAGCCGCGGCGATCGCCCGTTCTTCTGTCAGAAGGTGCAGGTGTTCGCCGCGCCTGAATAGCCCGTGGTGAGCCAGGGTCGGGCGACCTGCGTACCAACCCGCATGCCAACAGCGCGCTTCGCAGACACCGTCATCGCCGAATCCGACAACACCGTCGTCGTCGACGGCAACCACTACTTCCCGCCCGCGTCGCTCAAGCGGGAGTTCGTCGAGCCGTCCGACCAGACGTCGGTCTGTGGCTGGAAGGGAACGGCGTCCTACTACGACGTCGTCGTCGGCGGGCAGCGCGCCGCGGCCGCGGCCTGGTACTACCCGGAGCCGATGGCGAAGGCCGAGAACATCCGCGACCACGTCGCGTTCTGGAACGGCGTGCGCGTCGAGGCGTGAGCGGCGCCCTCGCCGCGCCCGATCTGCGGGTCGCGCCACATGCGAGGCTGTGGGCGTGAGTGAGCCCCGGCGCCTTCCCCCGGCGACCTTCAACCTGCCGGTCGGCCGGCTGCGCGCCGGCTACTACAGCGACCAGTACTTCAACCTCTCCAAGGAGCTGCTCGAGGCCGAGGACCGCCACCCGCGAGTGCTCGTGCAGGTCTTCCAGAAGCACGACTCGGTGCTCGGCGGGATCGACGAGGCGCTCGCGGTGCTCGAGCTCGGCTCGGGCCGGGCGCTGCCCGGCGGCGACTGGGAGCCGGGTTGGGATCGGCTCGTCGTGTACGCGCTGCACGAGGGCGATCGGATCTCGCCGTACGAGACGGTCCTGACGATCGAGGGCGACTACTCGCTGTTCGCCCACCTGGAGACCGTCTACCTCGGTTCGCTGTCGCGGCGCTCGCTCGTGATGCGCAATGTGCGCGCGGTGGTCGACGCGGCCGGCGGCAAGCAGATCCTGTTCTTCCCGGCCCGCCACGACCACTGGCTCGTGCAGACGGGCGACGGCTGGGCGGCGCACGTGGCGGGGGCGATCGGCGTCTCGACCGACGCGCAGGCGTCGTGGTGGGGCGGTCGCGGCATCGGGACGGTGCCGCACGCGCTGATCGCCGCCTACGGCGGGGACACCGTTGCGGCCGCGCATGCGTTCGCGCGCCGTTACGCGGGCGAGATGAACGTCACCGTGCTCGTCGACTTCGACAACGACTCGCTGACGACCGCCACTGCCGTCGCCGATGCGCTCGACGGCGAGCTCTGGGGCGTGCGTCTGGACACGTCGGAGAGCATCGTCGACCTCGGGCTCGCCGACCTCGGCGACGACGCCCCGCGCGGCGTCAGCATCGAGCTCGCAAGGCGCGTGCGCGCGGGGCTCGACGCCGCCGGCCACGACGCGATCCGGATCGTCGCGTCAGGCGGCTTCACGGCCGCCAAGATCGCGGCCTTCGAGGCGGCCGGCGCCCCGGTCGACGCCTACGGCGTCGGCGCCTCGCTGCTGCAGGGCGAGAACAACTTCACAGCCGACGTCGTGCGCGTCGACGGCCGCCCGTGCGCGAAGGTCGGCCGCGAGGAGCGACCGAACCCGCGCCTGCGCCGCGTCGGCTGAGCGGGCCCGGTTTAACACCGCGGTTGCGATGTGCGGAGGTGGTTGGCTATCCTTGCCGACGTGGCCGCGCGCGACTAACGCGGTTTTGCGGCTGCCGCTACTTCCAGCCCCGGATGTCCTCCGGGGCTTGGTCGTTCTAGCGCGCTCCGAAGAAGCCTGGTTGCTGGGCTGTGGGACGCTCACCGTCCGGAGTGATGGCGATGTCCGCCAGTCGCAGATACCGATCGGGCTGGCCCCGGCGCAGTTGGTGTGCGCAAAACGCAACGATGTCAGCCATCTGGATGAAGTGACTCTCGCTCGAGTCGCGCACCACTTCATCTTCGAGGATGCGTCGTGACGATCTCGATAGGGACCGATGCGCCTGGCGGTAGTACAGCGTTCGAGCCGACGGCGTTCCGTCGACCACGATGGTCCCCCAGCACCCACATGCGGCGAGCCACCCTTGACGGCGGCCAACAGGTGGCCGTAGAGCTCGGCTTTGGCATCGCCCGACGTCTCCGGCGTTGCCGCGGTCAGGATTCTTACGCCCGGAAGGACGGCGATCTGCGCTACGCAGTTGTCGAAGATCTGGCCGCGCTCCGTACGCCCGCCGCTGGTCTCGGCCAGGCAGGGCACATCCGCGAGAACTCCGGGGTCACGACTCCCCGCTAGCCGATCCTCCACGTCTTGTTGTGGAAGGCGAACGGCGGCAGCAATCTCCTGCACGGTCTTGCCGGCCGCCCGTGCGGATTGCAGGCTGGACTGGCGTGACCCCGGTGGTTCGGTCCGGTGCTTGTGAGAGTTCTATGCGCCCTGCAAGATGGGCGAGCGAGGACGATCACGATGAAGCGAACCAGGCATACGCCCGAGCAGGTCATCCGCAAGCTGCGCGAGGCCGACAG
>JBBSNY010000034.1:0-47405 GCA_038260305.1 Solirubrobacterales bacterium | reverse complement strand
GTGCTGCAAGGCCGATCGCGGCGAGCCGGACCTCGCGAAGTACTCGTCGATGGCGAAGCTGTTCGCGTCGGACAACGCGATGTTCGTGACGCTCGAGGCGATCCAGGTCCTCGGCGGCTACGGCTACGTCAACGAGTACCCCGTCGAGCGGATGATGCGCGACGCGAAGATCACGCAGATCTACGAGGGCACGAACGAGATCCAGCGGGTGGTCATCGCCCGCTCGATGAGCTAGGTCAGCGGTGCTACGGGCACCCACGATCAAGCGGGTGCTCGTCGCGGCGGCGATAGCGCTCGGACTGTGGCTCGCGGCGATCGCGCTGTCGGGCGACATGCGCTTCTCGGCGCCGCTGCACGTGCTCTCCGGCGGCTCGCTGGCGATCCTCGTGATCCTCGCGATCGGCCTCGCGATGCTGTCGGTCGGCCTGCGGATGGCGGGCTGGACGGAGCCCGAGACCGAGGCCGAGTTCGAGCGCCTGATCGAGGAGTCCGAGCGGCTCGCGCGCGACGGCGTTGCCGCCGAACCGACCGAGGGCGAGTTCATGGAGCTCGATCCCTACGACGACGAGGACTTCGCCGAGCTCGTCCGCGAGGCGATGGACGAGCTGCCAGACCTGCTGCAGCGCGCCCTGGAGCGCAACGTCGCGGTCGTCATCTCCGACGGCGGGCGCAAGGCCGGCGCCTACGGCCTCTACCACGGCGATGGCGTCGCGCGCGACAACACGTCCGATCGGATCGTCATCTACCGCGACACGCTGCGGCGCGACTTCGGCCACGACCCCGACGTTCTGCGCCACGAGGTCACGCGTACCGTCCGCCACGAGCTCGCCCATCACCTCGGCGCCGACGAGCTCGGCGTGCGCGACCTCGGGTTGTGAGCGTCTGCTCGATGGACCGGCGCGTGCGGCTGGGCTGATCGCTGCGTTGGGGGAGTTCAACCGCCGGCGCGATCGCGCGGCCGGCGGCGACGCGACCGCGACCCCGTTGAAGGGGTCGCGACCGCGACTACACCCGCTAACCCGGCAGCGACGTGAGCTGGACGCTGCCGACCGTCTGGGCGATGACCGACGTCTCGGACAGGCGGAACGGCACTCCTGCGCTGCACGACAGCGTGAACTCGGTCGGCGCCCCGACCGTGCGCGTCAGCTGCATCGTCAGCGTCGCGGGCGTCTGACGCTGGTTGATGACGATGTTCGTCAGTGACTCGTCGGTGTCGCCGCCCGCGTTGAGCACGCAGCGCCCGCCGATCGCGAGATCCGACTGGACGAGCTGGCCGATGATGTTCTGCGGCGGGATGATCGCCGACATGACCGTCTTCGCCGAGATCGAGTACGCACCGGCCGGGACCTTCAGCGTTGCGACGGTCACGAGGACGTTCGCGGGCTGGTTCTCGGGGCCGCTGTTGCGGACGGCCTCGTAGGCGGTCGAGTTCGCATTGGCGCCCGCGTCGATCTTCTTCATGACGCCCTTGGACAGGCGCGCCTCGGTGATCGTGGCAGCCTTGATGTCCCTGTTGGCGATCGTGTGGTCCTTGATGTCCGCCGACAGGATGACGCCGTTCTTGATCTGCTTGGTCGACGTGATGATGTTGGCGGCGACCGCGGTGCCGGTGCAGGCCACCACGAGTGCGGCGATGGAGATCAACAATGCTGGACTGGGACGTCGAAGCTTCATGGGCTACTCCCCCTGCTGTTGTGGTCTTGTTCACGGAGGCACCTCGACCCGCGGCGCCCTGCTCTGGTCGCTCGGCTCTGCCATACCCTGAAGCCGACCGTCTCAGGATGGCACGATAGTCCTACACCGGACGCCGTACGAGCATTTGCGCGCGATTAGGGCTTCGTGCAGAAGTGAACGACCTCGGCCGACTGCAATCCGTAGCGATGGCTGAGCTCGGGGCCGAGGCGCTCGGCGTAGCGGTCCTGGCGAACCTCGAAGCCGGCCGCGCGCAGGCGGTCGGCGTAGTCGGGCCCGTAGACGCGGACGTGGTCGCGCTGGGCGAAGCGCCGCAGGCGCTCCTCGGGATCGGTGATCGACGGGTCCTCGTCGGTCTTGTCGAGCAGGATCGGGACCTGCAGGATGGCCCAGCCGCCGGGCCGCAGGATGCGCCGCAGCTCGCGCATCGCCCGCGCGTCGTCGGGGATGTGCTCGAGCACGTGGCTGCAGTAGATGACGTCGAACGAGTCGTCGCCGTAGCCGATGTCGGTGATGTCCATCTGCTCGTCGCCGATGCCCGGCTCGAGGTCGGCGCTGAGGTAGTCGACGAGCGGCGCGGCGCGCAGGCGCCGCTCGAGCACGGGCTCGGGTGCCACGTGCAGCATCCGCCGTTGCCGGGTGCCGGAGAACAGGTCGGTCTCGTCGCGCATGTACAGCCACACGATCCGATGGCGCTCGAGCGCGCCGCACTTCTTGCACTGCGCGTTCGGGCGCTTGATCGTGCCGCCGCCGAAGGGATCGAAGCGCGCGGCGCGGTGATCGCAGATCGGGCACTGGACCGTCGCGCCGTCGGATCTCAGGCGCCCGCGCAGCGCCTCGACGGGCGGCGATGTGAGCACAGAGCGGACGGCAGGTCGGAGTCCTCGCAGGTCCATCCGACGCATCGAGGTAGCATCCCAGGAAATTGACTGACCAGTCAATCCGGGAGCCTGAACCGATGCGCGCCGCCGCAATCCAGCTGACCAGCACACCCGATCTCGACCGCAATCTCGAGCTTGCCGACCGTTACACGCGGGCGGCCGCGTCCGATGGCGCGCAGCTCGTCGTGCTGCCCGAGAAGTGGAGCGTGCTCGGGCGATCGGCGGATTTGCAGGCCGGGGCGCAGCCGCTCGACGGCCCCGCGGTCACGTGGGCGCGCGCGATCGCGGGCGAGCTCGGCATCGAGCTCGTGGCGGGCTCGATCTCGGAGCGCGTCGAGGGCGAGAAGCGGCTGCGCAACACGTGCTTGCACATCGGCCCGGACGGCGAGATCCGGGCCACGTACCGCAAGCTGCACATGTTCGACGTCGTCGTCGAGGACGTCGTCTACCGCGAGTCCGACGACGAGTGCGCCGGTGACGAGATCGTGCTCTCCGAGACCGCGGACGGCCTCGGGCTCGGGCTGTCGATCTGCTACGACGTGCGCTTCCCCGAGCTCTATCGCATCCTCGCGGTGCGCGGCGCGCGCGTGCTGACGGTGCCCGCGGCGTTCACGGTCCCGACGACGCGCGACCACTGGGAGATCCTGCTGCGCGCGCGGGCGATCGAGAACCAGGCGTTCGTCGTCGCGGCCAACCAGATCGGCGAACATGCGCCGGCGAGCGCGGCCGGCGCCGCGCTGCGCTCGGGCGGACGCTCGATGATCGTCGACCCGTGGGGGCTCGTGCTCGCCCTCGCGCCCGACCGCGAGGGCCACATCGTCGCCGATCTCGATCTCGACGCCCAGCAGCGGATGCGCCGCGACCTGCCCGCGCTCGCCAACCGCCGCCCGGGCGCGTACCGCTGGCCCGTCGAGGTCCCGGCGTAGTGCTGTGTCACGAGAGCTGCCGCTAGTGGCCACGTCGCGCGCCGGCGCCGCGGACAAGCGGCAGATGATCCTCGACGCCGCCGTCGTCGCCTTCGCCGAGCGCGGCTTTCATGCCTGCCGCGTATCGGACGTCGCCGACGAGGCGAACGTCGCCTACGGCCTCGTCTACCACTACTTCCGCTCCAAGGACGAGATCCTCGACACGCTGTTCGTCGAGCGCTGGAACATCCTGCTGGCGTTCATCTCGCAGACCGGGCAGCTCGACGTCCCGCCGCGCGAGAAGCTGCACGCGATCTCCGCCGCGATCATCGACTTCTATCGCTACGACCCGGCGCTCATGAAGGTCATCATCGTCGAGGTCATGCGCTCGGCGAACTCGTTCGGGCTGCGGCACGTCGACCTCATCGCCGAGGCCTACGCCCTGATCGGCGAGATCGTCGCCAAGGCCCAGGACGCGGGTACGTTCAAGCGCGAGGTCTCGCCGCGCTTCGCCGCGCTCGCCTTCTACGGGGCGATCGAGCAGGTCCTCACCGGCTGGATCTTCGGCATGCTGCCCGAGGGCGAGGAGGAGTACGAACAGGCCAAGCGGTCGATCGTCGAGACGATCTGCGGCGGCCTGGACGAAGTCGGCGGCGTGCCCCGTCCAACAGCCGCGTCGAGCGGGTAGGGTGCCTGCAATGCCGAACAACGACATCGTCAAACGCCTCGTCTGGTCGGGCCTGCTCGCCGGCCTCGGCGCGATCGCCTCGATCGCGACGACCCGGGCTGCCGGCCTGATTTGGCGACGCATCTACGGGGAAGACCCGCCGGAATGACCGCCGCCGCGCCGGACGAGGACGCCCCGCCCGAGCCCGAGCCCGCCGTCGACGGCGAGGCCGTCGAGCTGCCCGAGCCCGTGGCCCCGTCCCCGCCCGCGCCGGCCCCCGAAGCGCCGGCCCCGCCGGCTCCCGCTCCTGCGCCGCCGGTACCGGTGCCGCCCTCGCCGCCCGTCAAGCCGCTGCCCCCGATCGGCGATGCCAGGTCGATTCCCGGCGCCTTCGACGGACACGCGCCCGAGCCGGCCGTCCACCCGATCGGCGAGCTCGCCGGCGAGCGCCCCGAGCTCCTCGTCGGGGCGGCCTTCGCCGGCGGCATCCTCGCCGCGATGATCCTGAGGCGCCTTGGCTCCTGACAGCCCCACACAGAACGTCGCGCAGACCGTCCAGGACATCTCCGAGCGTGTCTCGCTGCTTGTTCGCGAGGAGATCGAGCTTGCGAAGGCCGAGGTCACCGAGAAGGTCACGAAGCTGCTCAAGGGCATCGTCGTCGGCGCGGCCGCGGGGATCTTCGCGATCGTCGGGCTGCTGTTCCTGCTGCACGGCTTCGCCTGGCTCGCGTTCTTCATCCTGCCGGTCGACAGCGGCGCGGTCTTCTGGGGCTACTTCGTCGTCGCCGGCCTGCTGTTCATCATGGGCGGGCTCGCCGGCTATCTCGCCACGAAGTTCTTCAAGGACAGCTCGCCGCCCGTGCCCGGCATGGCGATCGAAGAGGCCGGCAAGATCCGCAAGACCCTGATGTTCAAGCGCAAGAAGAAGCAGGGCTGATGGCGGCCCGCACCCCCGAGCAGATCCGCGCCTCGATCGAGGAGAACCGGCGCGCGCTCGGCACCTCGATGGAGATTCTCCAGAACGAGATCGCCGTCCTCACCGACTGGCGCAGCCAGATCGTCAAGCATCAGAAGCAGGTCGTGATCGGAGCCGCCGTTGCGGGCTTCGTCATCGGCGGCGGCATCGCCGCCTTCGGCGGGCTGTTCCGCCGCCAGCGCTGATCTGGAGGCCCGAGGCACCGTCCGGCGGGCCTCGTACGCTCGAGGGCGTGTCGGTGTGGGAAGCCCTGACGACCCGCCAGATCGCGCGGATCATGTGTACGGCGGCCGGGGTATCCGCCCTGTTGTATCTGCTCGTGCAGGTCCGCAGCACGCTGCTGCTGGTGGCGATCGCGATCTTCCTCGCGGTCGCGCTCGGTCGGGCCGTCGACTTCTTCTCGTTCAAGCTGCCGCGGGCGGCCGCGATCCTGCTTGTCTACGTGCTGATCTTCTGCGTCTTCGCGGGCGTGCTGTCGCTCGTCGTACCGCCGGTCGTCAACGGTGCCAGCGACCTGTCGCGCAATGTCCCCGGCTACGTCGACGACCTGCGCAACAACAAGAAGATCCGCGACTTCGACAACAAGTACGACGTCACGTCGAAGCTGCAGAAGGAGGCGGCCAAGCTCCCGGACAAGTTCGGCGATGCTGCGGGCGCGCTGCAGTCGATCGCCTCGGGTGCCGTCAATGCCGCCTTCCAGCTGCTGACGATCCTCACGATGACGTTCTTCCTGCTGCTCGACGGCAAGCGGATGGCACGCTTCCTGCTGCGTCGCTTCGGCGGCGCCCACGAGGATCGCCTCGAGCACGTTCTCGGGCGCATCTACCGCTCGACGTCGGGCTACGTCACGGGCGCGCTGACGATCACGTCGATCAACGGCATCCTGACCTTCGTCGTGCTGTCGCTCCTCGGCGTGCCGTTCGCCGTCCCGCTCGCAGTGATGATGTCCTTCTTCGGCCTGATCCCGCTCATCGGCGCGACGATCGGCGGCGTCCTGATCCTGCTTGTGACGCTGTTCACGGACTTCCCGAGCGCGACGATCATCTACGGGCTGTTCCTGATCCTCTACCAGCAGGTCGAGAACAACGTCCTGCAGCCGTTCATCTTCAAGCGCACGGTGAACGTCCATCCACTTGCGGTCATCGTCGCGATCCTCGCCGGCTCGGCCGTGCTCGGCGTTGTCGGCGCCCTTGTCGCGATTCCGGTCGCGGCGGCGCTGCAGATCGTGCTTCGCGAGTTCTTCGCCGCGCCGCCCGAGGACGAGCAAGCGGCGCGCATCGAGCCGCACGACCTGCCGCCGCCCGAGGGGCCGCAGCCGCCGCCGGTCAAGCCGCGGATCGCGCCCGGCCCGGCCTGAGCGCCCGACGAGGCTCCGTGGCGTGGCCGCGTCAGCCGAGCGCGGACGTCGGGATGCCGGCGACGCCGATCATCCCGGGACCGAGGTAGACGCCGATCACCGGGCCGACCTCGCTGACGAACAGCGGCTCGCTTCCGAACAGCTCGCGGCCCTGATCGACGAGCCGCTGCGCCTCCGCGGGCGCCTGGATGTGCTGGACGATCCAGCCGTCGACGCCCTCCTCGTGCATCGTGCGCAGGTGGTCGACCATCCGCTCGAACGCGCGGCCGCGGGTGCGCACCCGCTCGACCGGCTTGATCTCGCCATCGACGGTCAGGATCGGCTTGATCTTCAGCGCGCCGCCGACCCAGGCCTGCGCGCCGCCGACGCGCCCGCCGCGGCGCAGATACTCGAGCGTGTCGAGGCAGAACCAGATCCGCAGCTGGTCGATCGCCTTGGTCACGTGCGAGCTGACCTCCGCAAGGCCGGCGCCGTCGTGCGCCTTGCGCGCGGCGGCGATCGCGGCGAGCCCGAGCCCGGCGGCGCCGCTGCGCGAGTCGAGCACGACGATGCGTTCGCCGAGCCCGCGCTCGACGAGCTGCTCGCGGGCCTGCAGCGCCGAGCCGTAGGTGCCCGACACGGCGCCCGACAGGTGGATCGAGATGATGTCCCTGCCGGCCTCGAGCAGCGGCTCGTAGGCCTCGAGGAAGTCCCCGACCGACGGCTGCGACGTCGTCGGCACGTCCGACGCCGAGCGCAGCCGCTCGTAGAAGGCGTCGAGGTCCGCGAGCTCGCTCTCGCGCTCGAGGTCGTCGCCGCGCTTGACGTACAGCGAGACCACACGCACGTCGTAGCGCGTCAGGACGTCGGCGGGCAGGTAGTGCGTGCTGTCGGTGACTACGGCGACGGTCATGCGGGCGAGCCTAGCGACGCGGATCGACGACAAGCTTGCGTGCCTCGCCGCAGGACGGCCGCACGAGCGCTTCGGCGAGCTGCCCGAGTCCGATCGTCTCGCCGGCCAGTGCGCGCCAGTCGACGTCGCCCGCGGCGAGCAGCGCGAGCGCGCGGTCGACCTCCGCGGGGGTGTGGTGAAAGGCGCCGCGGACGTCGAGCTCGTCGTAGTGCAGCGGCCCGGTCGGCAGCGTGACCTCGCTGCCCGCGCGACAGCCGCCCACGAGCACGACGGTGCCGCCCGGCCGCGTCGCCGCGATCGCGTCGCGCCACGCCTGCGGGCGGCCGACGGCCTCCATCACCAACTCGTGGCTCCCGAGCCGCTCCACCGTGCGCGCGCCGAACGCGTCGGCCTGCGCTCGGCGCGATGCGTGGCGGTCGCAGAGCGTCACGTCGCAGCCCTCGAGCACAAGCAGGCGCGCGAGCATGAGCCCCATCGTGCCGCCGCCGAGGACCGCCACGTCGGCGCCCGAGTCCGCTCCCGCCCGCGCGACCGCGTGGACCGCCGCGGCGAGCGGCTCGGCCATCGCGGCGCCGACCGGGTCAAGACCGTCGGGGACGGGGTGCAGCGCGGCGGCCGGCGCGGCGATCCGCTCGGCGAAGCCGCCGAGGACCCACGTCATCGCCTCGCATAGCTGCGTGCGGCCCGCGACGCACGGCATGCAGTCCATGCATGGCAGCGAGTCGCCGACGAGCACGCGCTCGCCGGTGTCGGCGCGCACGCCGACGGTCTCGTGGCCGAAGCGCGCCGGATAGGGACCGAGGATGAGATGGCCGTGCAGCAGCGCCTTCGTGTCGGTTGCGCACGCGGTCGCCGCCTCGACCGTCACGAGCACCTCGCCCTCGGGGTCGGCGACGTCCTCGACGCGCAGGTCGCCGGGCCCGTGCAGCATCGCCGCCCTCACGGCTCGATCACCGCCTTCAGCGCCTCGCCTCGACGCTGCAGCTCGAGCGCATGGCCGGTCTCGTCGAGTGGCAGACGATGCGTCACGAGCGCGAGCACGTCGACCGCGCCGCCGGCGATGAGCGCGTAGGCGGCGCGCATGTCCGCCGGGCCCGCCGACCAGCTCGAGCAGACCGTGAGATCGCGCAGGAAGAGCTGCTCGCTGTCGACGCCGACGGGCGTGCCCGGGCCGGTCGTCGCGTACAGGCACAGTGTCCCGCCGATGTCGAGCGCCGCCGCCGCGCCGGCGATTGCCTCGCCGTTCGCCGTCGTCACGAACGCGACGTCGACCGGCTCGCCGTCGTGCGCCGCGGCGCCGAGCCCGCGGGCGACCTCGACGCGCTCGGCGCGCGGCTCGCGCACGTAGACCGCCGAGACCCCGAGCGCCCGCGCCGCGGCGACCGCGAGCTGGCCGTTGGAGCCGGCGCCGACGACGAGCAGCACGTCGCCGGCACTCAGACCCGCACGATCGAACGCGCGCAGGACGCAGCCCAGAGGCTCGACGAACGTCCCCGCGACGGGATCGAGCTCCCCGAGCGCGAGCAGCTCGCTCACGAGCGGGGCGCTCAACAGCACCTGCTCGGCGAAGCCGCCCGGCTCAAGCGCCGTCGCGCGGTACTGCTCGCACAGCGTCTCGTGACCGCGCGCGCAGCGCCGGCAGTTCCCGCACGGCACGTGGTGGTGGACGACGACGCGGTCGCCGACGGCGACGCCGGCGACGCCGGACCCAAGCGACAGCACCTCGCCGACGACCTCGTGGCCCAGCACGCCCGGCAGCTTGCGCGACACGTACGTGTCGCTGACGTCCGAGCCGCAGACGCCGCAGGCGAGGACGCGGCAGACGACCTCGCCCGCGCCGGCGACCGGATCGGGCAGCTCCTCGACGACGACCTCGCTCAGGCTCAGCGAGCGCGCGACCCTCATTCCGCTGGGGAAGCGGGGTCCGGTTCTCCGAACGCCAGCGTCAGCAGCGCGAGCACGGACTCGCGCGTCGGCGGCGACGCGATCCCGCGCTCGGTTACGAGCGCAGTGATCAGGGAGGCCGGCGTGACGTCGAAGGCGGGGTTGCGACACGGCGTGCCGGCCTCGGTCAGCAGGGCCCCGCCGGCATAGCGGACCTCGTCGGCGTCGCGCTCCTCGATGACGATCTCGTCGCCGCTCGCGATCGAAGCGTCGATCGTCGAGGTGGGGCCGGCGACGACGAACGGGATGCCGGCGGCGCGTGCCGCGAGCGCGTGCGCGTACGTGCCGACCTTGTTGGCGGCGTCGCCGTTGGCGGCCACGCGGTCGCATCCGACGATGACCGCGTCGACCTCGCCGCGACGGATGAGCCCGGCGGCGGCGCCGTCGACGAGCAACTCATGCGCGATCCCGGCGCGGCGCAGCTCCCAGATCGTCAGCCGCGCGCCCTGCAGCAGCGGCCGCGTCTCGCAGGCCAGCACGGAGATGTCGTCGCGCTGCGCCATCTCGACGACGACGGCGAGCGCGGAGCCGGTACCGCCGCAGGCGAGCGTGCCGGTGTTGCAGTGCGTGAGGACGCGGCTTGCCCCCGCGAGCAGGTCGGCGCCGAGCAGGGCGATCGCCGCGCTCGCGGCGTCCTCGGCGGCATGGATCGATTCCGCCTCGGCACGCGCGAGCGCCGCGCGCTCGGCGGGCGCCACGGCGAGCACGGCGGCCTCGACGCGATCGACCGCCCAGGCGAGGTTGACCGCCGTCGGCCGCGACGCCCGCAGCACCCCCGCGGCGGCGGCGATGTCGTCCTCGTCGGGCGTCAGCGCGACCTGCATCGCGAGGCCGTACGCGGCGGTGATGCCGATGTTCGGGGCGCCGCGGATCGCGAGCCGTAGGATGGCCGCCGCGCAGTCATGCGCGCCGACGATCTCGAGCCACGTCTCGTGCGCCGGCAGCAGCGTCTGATCGAGAATCTCGAGGCGTCCGCCGCGCCAGCGCAGCGCCGCGACAGGCAGCGATTCCGGGGACACGGCCACGGGCCGATGCTACTGTCGACGCGAATACGCTGCCTGCTACTCGCCGTGCTGGCGGCCGCACTCGCGCTCCCGGCCGGCGCCGCCGCGTCCGACCCGATCATGGCGCTCGGCGACGTCCATGCGGGCGCGCACTGCACGAGCCTGACCGTCGTGCACGGGACCGCGATCACGAGCTTCGACGTCGAGATCCTCGACGTCATGCTCGCGACCCCGATCGAGCGGATCCTCGCGGTGCCCGTGCTCGCGCCTTGGTCGGCGAGCCGGTCGCTCGCGCCGGCGCCGGCGCCGATCGTCGGCAGCCACGGCCTCGCCGGCCCGCTGACGCTGTCGGGCGTCAGCCCGGCCGTCGCGACGATGTTCGCGCGGGCGTCGCGCAAGGCCGGCCATCCGCTTGTCACGTCCGTGGCCTCGGGCGGCGTCGGCTACCTGCCGCAGCCGCTCGTGCCGGGCGCGGCGGTCTCCGTCGGCATGACATCGGGCGACGTCAGCCTCGGGGCGATCGGCACCGTCGCCTATGCCGACGGCGGCGACGTGTGGCTCTTCGGCCACTCGCTCGACGGCGCCGGCCGCCGCTCGCAGTTCCTCGAGGACGCCTACATCGAGACGGTCATCAACAACCCGATCGGCGCGCCGGAGCTGTCGACGTACAAGCTCGGCACGCCCGGCCAGACCTCGGGACGGTGACCAACGACGCGCTCGACGCGGTCGCCGGGCGCCTCGGGGCGCGGCCGCCGCACTATCCGCTGCGGGTCACCGCGCGCGATCTCGACACCGGCCGCGTGCGCAGCGTCAGCACGCTCGTCGCCGACGAGGGCGACGTCGGCGATCCGGCCGGGCCGTCACTGCTCGGGCTCGCGGGCGCGGCCGCCGGCGCCGACGTCGCGACGACCGTGCTCGGCGGCGCGCCCGCCCGTCAGAGCGGCGAGATGTGCGTCGCGATCACGCTGCGCGAGCTGAAACGCCCGGCGCGTTTTTGTCAGCACTACGCCGTCAACGCGACGGGCCCCAATCCGCTCGCGGGCACGCTCGGCGCCGACGTCGCGGACGCCGCCGCGATCATCGACGGCTACGAGTTCGGCGTCCTGCACCCGACGAGCGTCGAGGTCGGGCTGCGCCTGCGCCGCGGCCTGCGCCAGGCCTACCTGCAGCACGTGACCGGCCCCGCCCGAGCCCGGCGCGGGAGCACGATCGCACTGCGCCTGAAGCTGCGCCGGGTCGGCACGGGCGTTCGATTCACGCGCACGGTCCGGCTGCGGATCCCGCGCGGCGTCCACGTAGGGCGGCACACGAACAAGCTGTCGGGGACCGATGTCGACACCGGCAGCGACCCCAGCGAGGAGGAGCTCGTGGCGATCTTCCAGGAGGGCGGCGGCGGCGCGACGGAGCAGCCCCCACCCGACACGGTCGCGGGGGTGCGCGATCAGATCGAGGACCTCGCGCGTTATGTCGGCGTAACGGCGACGATCGCCGGCCGCCAGATCCGGACCTACCGCGATCCGGCGCTGCGCATCAGCGGCGACGCACGCGTCGCCGTGACCGTCCGGCGCTGATCGCGGCCCGCCATCGGAAGGCCGGCCGCGACAGCGCGGGTGCTGCTAGCCGAGGCGGTTCTCGATGCCCATCGGCGCGGCCTGCGCGCTGGCGCCGACCGGAGCCTCGGCGGGGGCGTCGTCGGGCGTCGTCGCGCCGAGGGCGGTCGCGAGCTCGCCGGCCTCGTACATCTCGGTGACGATGTCGCAGCCGCCGATGAGCTCGCCCTTGGCGAAGAGCTGCGGGATCGTCGGCCACTTGGAGATCGCCGACAGCTCCTGGCGGATGCGCGGGTCGGGCAGGACGTCGACCGCCGCGAACGGCGTCTCGAGCGCCTCGAGCATCGCGACCGTGCGCGCCGAGAAGCCGCAGGCGGGGCTCGCGGGGGAGCCCTTCATGAAGAGGATGACGTCGTTGTCGGCGATCGCCGAGGCGATCGCGGTGTGGATCTCGTTGTCGCTCATGTGACCTCCGTCTTGAGTGCGAGTGCGTGGATCGCGCCGCCGAGCTCACCATCGAACGCGTCGTACACGAGCCGGTGCTGCGCCACGCGGCTGAGGCCCTCGAAGGCTTGCGCACGCACGTGTGCGCTGAAGTGCACCTCGTCGGCGGTCTCTACCTCCGCCACGGCGCCGGGAATCGCTGCCTCGATGCGGGTCTTGACCTCGTCTGCGCTGGGCATGTGGGCACAGGGTAGCGGGAGCCGACAGCCGGCCGGCGGTCGCTACCGTGTCGCGGCGAGAGCACCGGCGGGGCCGACCGGCAATTCGTCCGAGCCGCCCTGCCGGACCGCTACACTTCGTGAAGTATTGGCTTTCCGCTTGCAACCACGCTGGGAGATCCCGCATGATCACGATCACCGACAAGGGCGCTGAGAAGGTCCACGAGTTTCTCGCCTCGCAGGGCGCCGACGTCTCGTCGGCCGGGCTGCGCGTCGGCGTGAAGGGTGGCGGATGTTCCGGCTTCCAGTACAACCTCGCCTTCGACGAGAAGCGCGACGGCGACGAGGTCTTCGATTGCGCCGGCCTCAAGGTCTTCGTCGACAAGCCGAGCCTGCCCTACGTCCGCGGCTCCGTCATCGACTACAAGGACGGCATGACGGGCGCCGGCTTCCAGGTCGAGAACCCGAACGTCGTCGCGGCCTGTGGCTGCGGCTCGTCGTTTCGGGTCGCCGACGAGGAAGAGGTCTCGGCCGTCTAGCACGCAACGCCGGTGAGCCGGCGACGGCGCCCCGAGCCGTTTGAGCCCCGATCGGGAGCCTTCGCTGATGGGGATCCGCAGGCTTGAGCGCGGGTCGCAGACGCTGGGGCGCGGCCATCCTCGAGTGATCACGGCTCGCCACCGCACTCGCACACCCGGTGCACCACGGCCTGACCGGGGTACATGTCGACTACGCCGCACTGACGATCGGTGGCGGCGCGTACGTCGCAGGCCCCTCGGTCGCCGACGTCGTGATCGATCTCGGGACCTACGGGCTCGTCGCGCTGCTCGCGTGCATCGCCCTGACCGCGCTCGTGCGGCAGCGCCGCGCGCAGTAAGCGGGCGCGACGGGTAGGCAAGGGCCGATGTCTGCCATGGCCAGCTCGAACGGCACGAGCCCCGCCACCGCTCCCGGCGCCAAGCGCGGGCGCACCGGCCCGCTGCGCCGCGCCCTCGCTCGCGCACTCCCGCAGCGGCCGTTCGCCCTGCGCCTGTGGGACGGCAGCGCGCTGCCGGCGACCGTCGCCGGGGCGCCCGAGTTCCACGCAACGAGCCCTGCGGCGCTCGCGCACTTCCTGCGCGCGCCCGGCGAGCTCGGCCTCGGTCGTGCGTACGCGGAGGGCCTGCTGCTCGTCGACGACCTCGACGCCGCGTTCTCGATCGTCGACGACTGGCAGCCGCCGCCGATCGTGGTCGCCGATCGCGCCCGGCTCGTCGTCGCGGCCGCCATCGCGGCGACCGGCGCGGGTCTGCCGAAGATCCCCGCGCTCGAGCTGATTCTCGAGGGCGAGCGCCATTGCGTCGCGCGCGACGCCGCGGCGGTCCGCTACCACTACGACGTCGGCAACGAGTTCTTCGCGCTCTTCCTCGACCCCTCGATGACCTACAGCTGTGCGATCTTCTCGCGTGGCGCGCGGACGCTCGAGGAGGCGCAGCGGACCAAGCTTGCGCTCGTCGCAGCCAAGCTCGGCCTGCGGCCCGGCGAGCGCGTGCTCGACGTCGGCTGCGGCTGGGGCAGCTTCGCGATCCACGCCGCGTCCGAGCACGAGGTCAGCGTCGTCGGCATCACGCTGTCGGAGGCGCAGGCGGCGCTTGCGCGCGAGCGCGTCGCCGCGGCGGGCGTCGGCGATCGCGTCGAGATCCGCGTCGCCGACTACCGTGACGTCACCGACGGTCCATTCGACGCGATCGCGAGCATCGGGATGGTCGAGCACGTCGGCGACACGCAGATCGACCGCTACGCGAGCACGCTCGCGGGCCTGCTCGTGCCGGGTGGGCGCCTGCTGAACCACGGGATCGCGCAGCTCGACCCCGACGAGGACCCGACCGCTGACGTCTTCTCCAACCGCTACGTGTTCCCCGACGGCGAGCCGCTGGCGCTGTCGCGCGTTCTGCTGGCGATCGAGCGCTCGGGCCTGCGCGTGACCCACGTCGAGGGCTTCCGTGAGGACTACTCGCGGACGCTGCGCGAGTGGATCGCGCGCCTGGACGCGCGTCTGGACGAGGCGCAGCGGCTCGCCGGTGCGGACCGCACCCGGATCTGGCGCCTGTATCTGCGCGCCGCGCGGCGTGGCTTCGACGCCGGCTACACCTCGGTCTACCAGGTGCTCGCGCACCGGTCCTGAGGGGCAGGCCGCCGCGTCTCACGGCCGCTCCGGCCAAGCTTCCTCGTGAGAACGTGCTCGTCTGGCGCCTACGCCGGTAGTTCCTCGATCCGCCGACCCGGAACGATGCCCAGCCATCGTTCGTCGGCTTGGGTGTCAACGCCCCCCGACCAAAGTGGGGGAATTCTCACGATCGCACTTGGGGAACTCTCACGATTGTTGACAAGCGTCGCCACAGCGGGTACACGTTGGTCATGGCATACGACCCGAAGAAAGTGATGGCGGCGCCGCCGCGGTACCGGCCCCTCGAAAACGCGCTCGACGAGGATCCGCCACCCCAGTACGACGACGACAACGCGCCAACGTTCAAGGACCTCGTCAAGGCCGCCCATAAGGCGCGCAAGGGCCTCAAGGCCCTCAAGCCCTAACGGACGCCGCCGCCGGCTGGCGTTCGCGCCAACCACTCGCTCGACTCGCTCCCGAACTGGACCACGCAGCGCGCGGCGCCGTCCAGCTACGGCTGGCCGCCCGCCCCGCCCGGCACGCCGGTGTTCGTCGAGTACTTCGGCTGGATCTTCATCTCCGGCCGGAAGGAGTGGACCGCCTGCGCGACGGCGATCGCGGACTCCGCGAAGCCCGTTGCGATGAGCTTGAGCTTGCCCTCGAAGGTCGTGATGTCGCCGCATGCCCAGACCTGGGGGAGGTTCGTCTTCATGACGCCGTCGACGACGATCGCGCCCTTGGAGATCTCCATGTCCCAGTTCTTCAGCGGCCCGAGGGCGGTCTTGAAGCCGAGCTGCAGGAGGATGGCGTCGACCTCGATCTCGATCTCGTGCGTGTCGTCCTCGGAGTGAAAGAGCCTGACCCGCTCGATCGCTCCGTTGCCGCTCACCTCGCGAATCTGAAACGGGACGTGGAGGTCGACATGCCCGGCGTCGGCGGCCGCCATGACCTGCGCGACCGTCAGCTCGTGCGCGCGGAAGCCCTCGCGGCGATGGCACAGCGCGACGGACTCGGCGGTGTGCACGAGGTTGACGACCCAGTCGCAGGCCGAGTCGCCGCCGCCGATGATCAGCACCTTCTTGCCGGCGAACTCGGACTTCGACCCCACGAGGTAGTGCACGCCGCGGCCCTCCCACGGCGTCAGGTCGTAGCCGGGCAACTTCTTCGGCTCAAACGCGCCGTGGCCGCCGGCGATGACGACCGCGCGCGAGCGCAGCTGCGGGAAGTGGGGGTTGTTCGTGCGCAGGACGACGAGGTCGTCCTCCCAGTCGATCGACTCGATCGTCGTCTCGAGGTGCACCGGCACGTCGAACTGCTCGAGCGCCTGCCGGCGCAGCGACTCGACGAGGTCCTTGGCGAGCACCTTCTCGTGACCGGGCACGTCGAAGATCCACTTCTCGGGATACAGCGCCGTCAGCTGGCCGCCGATCTGCGGCAGCGAGTCGACGATTCGTGACGTCGCCTCGCGCATCCCGGCCCAGAACGCCGTCGACAGCCCGACCGGGCCGGCGCCGATGACCGTGATGTCGCGGATCTCTCCGGGAGCTTCGGAGGGCATGCCTTCAGGCCACCGACGCGGCGATCGGCTCGCCGTCCAGCGCGGCCAGCGCACGTTCGACCGTCGCGTTGATGCACGTGAACGTCGGCGTGTCCTGCTTCGTGTACAGCGAGGACTCCGTCGTGCGTAGGCGCTGCACGAGATCGAGGAACGAGCCGGGGTCGTCGGTCTCGAACGCGACGACGAACTCCTGGTCGTCGAGCCCGAATGAGTAGGACGTGTTCAGGTCGATGTCCGGATACTCCTTGCCGAGCTTGATGTGCTCCTGCATGATCCGCCAGCGCTCCTTCGCATCGAGCGCATACCAGGCGCGGGTCTTGATGAACGGGTAGACGAAGAGGTACTTGGCGTGCGCGGGCCGGACCTCCAGGCGCGACTCGTCGGAGTACTCCGAGGCCTTCGTCATCGCGAGGAACGAGTGAGGGATCCATGACCACTTCATGAGCCCGCTCTGGGCGAGCACGACGTGGAACTCGTGGATGCGATCGAGGTTCTGCGCCTGCGACAAGAGCATGAGGTCGCAGTCGCCGCGCGTCCCGACCGTCGAGAAGGCACGCAGCAGATGACCGTCGGCGAAGTCGGCGCAGGCGGCGGCGAACTCGCGCTTGTGGGCCATCCGCTCGTCGCTGTGCAGGCGCCGCCAGGCAGGGTCGAGCTTAAGGAAGGTGTACTTGACGAAATGGCGCGCGGGCATGATCAGACAGGATAGGCAACGGCGATGTCCATCTTCGACCACGTGCCACGGCTCGCTGCCGTCGTCGCGCTCCTGCTCACGCTCGCCGGTCTCGCCGTCGCATCGCCGGCGCACGCACGCACGCCTCGAGCCGTGCTCGCGTTCCTGCCGACCGGCGGCGAGGACAACCCGGCGCCGGTGCTCGATCGCCTCGACGCGCGGCCGAACCTCGCGCTCGGGCTCGTCTCCGCCACCCAGGGCCGCTACACGCCCGAGCAGGCGCTGCTCGACATCGGCGCCGGCTCGCGCACCTCAGCCGCGGTCTACGACCCGCGCACGCCGCCGGGCGTCGAGCTCATCCCCAGCGGCGACGGCGGCGGCTTCATCTTCCAGTGGCCGAAGGTGCTCGAGCGCGCGCGGACCGCCCTTGCAGAGATCGACCCGGGGCTGCTCGCGAGCCAGATCCCCGGTGGCGCAGGCTACGTCGGGGTGCTGGGCCGGCGCAATCTCGAGGCCGTAGCGGCCGCCGACCGCGCGGGCGACATCGCGGCGGTGTCGCTCGGCACGGCCGCAACGATGGCAGCGCGCGTCCAGCGGCTGCTCGCCGGCCACCGTCTCGTCGTCGCCGGGCTGCCGACGGCCGCCAAGGGCGACGCCGTCCTCGACGCCCTCGTGCGCGACCACGAGCGCGGCGACCTGCTGATCGTCATGCAGTCGCCGCCGCGGGCGGTCGTGCCGCAGCTCCTGCCCGCGGGCGCGCTGCTGCCCGACGGCGCGAACGGAATGCTCGCCTCGCCGACGACCCGCCTGCACGGCATCGTCGCCGCGATCGACCTGCCGGTGACGATCCTGCAGGCGCTGCACCTACCGGTACCACGGGGGGTCAAGGGGCAGGCGATCGACGCCGAGGGGACGCGCGACGCCGCCGAGCTCGTGACGGTCGAGGCGCGGCTGCGCGTCGTCAGCGGTCGGCGCACGCCGACGGCCTACGCGATGCTGTTCACGTGGGCGGCACTGATCCTGCTGCTCGGGGCGATCGCCGACCGCCGCGGCGTGCGCGCCGGGCTGAGGATCGGCGGCCTGGCGTTCTTGTGGGTGCTGTCGCTGCTGCTGCTGACCGGCTGGCTGGCCCCGCCACGGCTTGCCGAGGTCGCGATCATCGTCGGCGGGTCGTTCGGGCTCGGGGCGCTCACGGATCGCTTCGTGCGCTGGCCGCGCGGGCCGCTTGTGCCGGCGACCGTCACCGTCGTCGCCTACGGCCTCGATCTCGCCTTCGGATCGAACCTCATCATCCGCTCGCTGCTGGGCGTCAACCCGCGCTCCGGCTCGCGCTTCTACGGCCTCGGCAACGAGCTCGAGTCGACGCTCGTCGTGCTGCTGCTCGTCGCGCTCGCCGCGGCGCTCATGCGGCGCTCGGACTTCGACGGTCAGCCGGCGCCGTTTGGCCGCGGGCAGGGCCGCTCGCGGCGGGCGGCGGCGATCGTGGCCGCCGCCGGGGTCGTGTCCGCGGTCTTCGTCGGCGCGGGCCAGCTCGGCGCGGACGTCGGCGGCGTCATCACCTTCGGCGGCGGCATCGCGACGATGACGCTGCTCATGCTGCCGGGCTCGCCGTCGCGGCGGGCGATCGTGCTCGGGCTGCTGACCCCGGTCGTCGCGATCGTCGCGCTCGCGCTGCTCGATCTCGCGACCGGCGGCGACGGGCACTTCACGCGGACGATCCTGCAGGCCGACAGCGCGCGGGCGCTGTGGGACGTCGTCGAGCGCCGTTACACGCTGGCCTTCAACGTCCTCATGACCGGGGCGATGCCGTTCTTGACGGTGCTCGCCGTGCTGTCGGTCGCCTACGCCGGGCGCCACCGCGAGCGCGTCTACGCACCGCTGCGCGGCTCGCCTGTCTGGCGAGCCGCGCTTGCGGGCGGGCTGATGTCGGCGATCGTCGGAGCGCTGTTCAACGACTCCGGGCCGATCCTGCTCGTCTTCGGGGTGTTCGTGCTCTTCTGCGTCACGGCCTACATACGCGGCGGCCCGAACCCGGCCGACGCAGCCACTACGGAACGAGCAGGATGACCGTGTCGGCCGACGGCACGCACGGGTAAGCTCCGCGGATGCGCATCGCGCTGGTGTCTCCGTATTCGTGGACATATCCAGGGGGCGTGACGCGACACATCGAGGCGCTGGCCGAGCAGTACCTGGCCGAGGGTCACGACGTGCGCGTCCTGTCACCGGTTGATCCCGACGATCGCTTGGCTGCGCGCATGCACCGAGGCGCGCGTCCGGCAGCCCGTGAGCTGCCCGAGTACCTCGTCTCGCTGGGGCGGACCGTCGGCTTCCCGTCCAACGGCGCGGTGTCGAACGTCGCCTACACCGCCAACGGCGTCAGCCGCATGCGCCGCGAGCTGCGCGCGGGCGCCTTCGACGTCGTCCACCTGCACGAGCCGGTAGCGCTCGCGCTGTGCTGGGACGCGCTGCTGTCGGTCGACCTGCCGCTCGTCGGCACGTTTCACTGCTACTCGGAGAACGCGTTCTCCAACAACTTCGCCAACCTGCTCGGAGCGCGCCGCCGGCTGAACCGCCTGCACGTGCGCATCGCAGTCTCCGAGGCGGCGGCATGGACCGGCCGGCGCTTCTACGGCGGCAGCTACCGGATCGTCCCCAACGGCGTCGATCTGCCCGCGCTACCCGTCGTCCGCGCCGCGCGCGGCGACGACGACCCGCTGCGGATCGCCTTCATCGGCCAGTCCGTCGAGCGCAAGGGCCTGCCGGTGCTGCTGCGCGCCTTCGAGGCGCTGCGCGAGCATCTGCCGGTGGAGCTCAAGGTCGTCGGCGTCGGCCCCGACGAGATCGCGCCGATGATGATCGACGACCGCGACGTCGTCGCGCTCGGCAAGTGCAGCGACGCCGACAAGCAGCGCGCGCTGGCGCAGGCCGACATGCTGTGCGCGCCGTCGCTCGGCGGCGAGAGCTTCGGGATGGTGCTGACGGAGGCGTTCGCCGCCGGCACGCCGGTCGTCGCGTCGGACATCGCCGGCTACCGCGACGTCGTCACCGACGGCGTCGACGGTGTCCTCTTCCCGCGCGGGGACGCAACGGCGCTGGCCGAGGTCCTGCGCGATCTCGCGCTTGACCGCGGGCGGCGCGAGTCGCTCGCCGCGGCCGCGTCACGATCGGCCGAGCGCTACGCCTGGCCGCGCGTGGCCGCGAGCGTCCTCGACGCCTACGGCGACGCGATCGCGATGCCCGCGCTGGAGGGCTCGCGGACGATGCTCCGGCTGTCCGGCGCGCCGGCGGACGGCGTGCGCGTCCCCGCCCAGCGTCTGGCGACGCTCGAGCCGCTTCCGAGCAGCGGCGAGGGCGCACCGCGGCCGGCCGCGCGACTCGCGCGCCGCGCGGGCGTTGCGCTCGCGGGCCTGCTCGCGACCGTCCTCGCCGTGTTCACGCTGCAGCGGATCGGCGTGCAGCGGATCGGCGAGGCGATGCTCTCCGCGACGCCGACGTGGGTCCTGCTCGGCCTCGGCCTGATGTGCTTCTCGATGGTCCTGCGCGGCGTCGCGTGGCACGCGATCCTGCGCGCCGCGCTGCCGCGGACGCGCGTGCGGCTGCTCGACGCCCTCCAGGGCACGTTCATCGGGGTGCTGATGTCCGCCACGCTGCCGGCGCGGCTCGGCGAGCCTGCGCGAGCCTTCGTCGTCGCGCGGCGGATCGGTGACGCCCGCCTGCATCTGCCGGTCGTGCTCGGGACGATCATCTCCCAGACCCTGCTCAACGTGCTCGCGCTCATCGTGCTCGGGGTCACGATGTTCACGACGGTCGACCTCTTCACGCACCACACCGCGTTGCTGACGGTCGCGATCGCGCCACTCGCGATCGTCGTCGTCATGCTTGTCGCGCCGGCGCTGCTGCGCTCCGGCAAGCCATCGCGTTTCCGGCGCGTCGCGACGTTCGTGACCCAGGCGCGCCGCGCGCTCGTCCAGGTGCGCGCCGGGCTGCGGGTCTTCAGCCGCCCGAAGCTCGGCGGGACAGCCGCGCTGGCCCAGCTTTCGGCGTGGGTCGTGCAGTGGCTGTCGTGCTACGTCCTGCTCGTCGCGCTCGGGCTCGACCACACTGCCGGCCTCGGCGCGGCCGCCGCCGTGCTGTTCGCCGTCAACGTCACCGCCGTGCTGCCCGCGACGCCGTCGAACCTCGGCGTCTTTCAGGCCGCGTGCGTCGCGGTACTGACCGCCTACGGGGTCGGCGCGGCCGACGCGCTCGCCTACGGGATCATCCTGCAGGCCGTCGAGATCGCGACGGCGATCGTCATGGGCACGCCGGCGCTCGTCAAGGAGGGCCTGTCGTGGCGCGAGGTGCGCCTGCGCGCGATGCACGCGTCGCCGGTCGAGCTCGCGCCGGTTCAGGGCTTCGGGCGGGCCGGCGCGCGCGAGACGGCCTGAGTCGAGCCGCCCGGTCGTTTGGAAGTTAGGGCCGCGCGGTCACCCGAGCCAACGGAGGGCGGGCTCGGGTTGACCGCGAGGCGGGCCTTCGCCGCGCTCGCCTAGGGAACGAGAAGGCCTACTCGGCCGGTGCGGCGAAGAGTGAGCGCACGCCCGATGGGCGCAGGAGCGCGTTCGCCGGCAGGCGAACGTCGGCTCTACCTGACGTGCCGCGGATCGGCGGGCACGGTCCTCCGCTGTCCCTCGGCCGCTGCCTCGCCTGCGCTGCACGAGAGAACGGTCGCCTGACGTTCGGCGGGCCACGGTGGGCTCCAGACGGCCAGACGCTGAGCCTCGGTGAGTCCCCCGCCTGTCCAGATCGCTGGTGTGAGCGTAGCGGCTACGTACCGACGAGCGCGCAACGTTGTTCGGCGTCCTCAGGCGGGATCGCGACCCGGGCCGCGAGCTGCGATGAGCGCGAGCTTCTCGCCTCGCGTCAGCCGCTTGATCCGGGCCTCCTCGCGTCGCGCCGCGCTCGCATCGGCCATCGGCAGCGCGATCGCGAGCTCGACGGGAAGGCGCGAGCGCGTGTAGCGGCTGGCGCTGCCGGCGCTGTGGGCGCTCAGGCGCCGCGGCAGGTCGTTCGTCCAGCCCGTGTAGAGCGTGTCGTCGGCGCGGCACCAGAGGAGGTAGACCCAGGCGCTGACCTCTGGTTCGTCGGCCATCGGTCGCATGATCCTCGTCGCCTCGACGGACGGACCGCCCGCGTGCCCGCGTCCGCGCGGACCTCGCCGGCGGCTCGCGTGTATGGTCGCGCCGACATGCGGTGGGAGTCGTCACCCGCCGTCAGTCGCTAGGGGGACACGCATCAGATGAAGGGACTGCTGTCGACCGCCGCGTCCCGGGCCTGGTTCGGGCTCGCGGTGATCGGTGTCATCGTGATCGCGGTCGTGCTCGGGCTGCAGCTCGTCCCGCGCCTGAGCGCGGGGCAGGCCGTACTCGACGCCGCGAAGCCGGCGCTGACGGCGGGCGCGGTCCGCGGCGAGGTCGCGGCGACGAAGCTCACCGGGCAGTACGTCGACCTCGCCGACCCGCTCATGACGAAGGGCGGCGGAGCGACGGAGGTGAGCACGCTCGTCAACATGGTCGCGCGCAAGGCCGGCGTGTCGCCCAAGCGCGCGCGGGCGTTCCTGCGGCGCGAGGCGCCGCACACCGAGGCGCTGCTGCGCGCGCTGCCGTTCTCGGCGATCACGCGCGAGTCCGACCGGCTGACGGCGTTCCTGGCCGTGACGCTGAACATCTCGCCCGACGACGTCCCGGACCTGCTCGCGCGCGACTACCCGCACCTCTTTCAGATGCTGTCGGAGCTGCCGAGCGTCACGAGCGGCTGGCGCAACGTGCCTGGGGTCGCGGGCCTGACGCGCTTCGACGGCAGGCCCGTGAAGACGATGCCCGAGCTCAGCGACTACCTGCGCGGCGACGTCGTCGACAGCGTCGACGAGCAGCAGGACAAGCTGCGCTCGCTCGCGGGCTCGGGCGGGATCGGCTTCATCTCGACGCTGCTGCTCGTCGTCGGCCTTCTCGCGATCGCGTTCGGGCTGCTGCACGCGCGCTGGTCGGCGAGCCATCCGTCCGGGCGCCGCGCCTGGGGGATCGTCGTCGCGGCGGGCGTCCTGCTGCTGATCCTCGTCGGCGCGCTGCAGATCATCCCGCGCTTCATCGACGCCAAGACGGCGCTCGGCGGGCTCGAGCCCGCGTTCGCCTCACAGCGCGTCGACGGGCTGCGCGCCGGCACCGATCTGCTCGTGCAGGCGGTCCAGTTCGGCGATCCGATCGTCACACAGGAGGGCGGCGGCGCCGCCGAGGTACCCAAGCTCGTGACGTACGTCGCCGAGCAGACCGGCCTCACCGAGCGCCAGGTGCGCGGCCGCCTCAAGGATGCCGTCCCGCACACCGCGGCGCTGCTCGACGCGATCCCGCTGACGGACGTCGCGCAGGAGGTCTCGCCGCTGCTCGCGGTCCTCGCAGGCAAGCTCGGCATGAGCGGCGACCAGCTCGTCGTCACGCTGCGCCGCCGCACGCCGGGCCTCGCGCAGGCGCTGCTCGCCGTGGGGCCCGTGACGAGCGGCTGGAACGCGATCCCCGCCAGCGAGGACTTCGAGCGCTTCGACGGCCTCACGCCGGTGCGCTCGATGGCCGAGTTCGCCGCCTACCTGGACCGCGACGCCGTGCCGGTGCTCGAGTCCCAGCAGAGCCACTTCCACAAGCTCGCCGACACGTGGCCGCCGATCGTCGCGATCCCCGGGATCGTCGCCGGGATCGGGCTGCTGCTCGTCATCTACGGGCTGACGATGATGTTCCTCGCCGCGAAGCCCGCGGCGCGAACCTAGCGGGCCTCGAGCGCGTCGACGAGCGAGCCGGCGTCGAAGGCGCCCTGGTGCAGCACGCCGTTGACGAAGAACGCGGGCGTTCCCTGCACGCCCGCCGCGCGCGCGTCGCGATCGTCGCGCCGCACCCGCGCGACGTGCGTGCCGTCGGTCAGCTCGGCGCGCACGCGAGCCGAGTGGAGGCCGAGCGCCGCGGCATGCGCGACGAGGTCCTCGAAGCCGAGCTTGCCGCGCGCGGCGTAGAGGTGGTCGTGCATCGGCCAGAACGCGCCCTGCGCCGCGGCGGCCTCCGACGCCTCCGCGGCGAGCTGCGCGTCGGGGTGCACCTCGGGCAGCGGCATGTGGCGAAAGGCGAAGCGCAGCCGACCGTCGAGGCGGTCGCGCACGCGCCGCACGATCGATTGCGAGGCGGCGCAGTAGGGGCACTGGAAGTCGCCGTACATGACGAGCTCAAGCGGCGCGTCGGCGGGGCCGTCGACATGGTCTTCGGGGCCCAGCGGCGGGATCGGGGTGTGGTCGCTCACGCCGCGAAGGTAGCGCAGCGCTCGTTCGTAGACTCCACGGGCCGTGGACGACATCGAGCTCCTCATCGCGGTCCTGTTCGCGGCGGCGGTGCTCGTTTGGCTCGCGGATCTCATCTCGATCCCGTATCCGATCGTCCTCGTCGTCGGCGGCGTCGCGATCGGCTTCGTGCCCGGCATCCCGCCGATCGAGCTCGCGCCGGAGGTCGTCTTCGTCGTCTTCCTGCCGCCGCTGCTGCACGCGTCGGGCTTCAACGCCTCACCGCAGGAGCTGCGCGCCGCGACCGCGCAGCTCATCTCATTGACGTTCGTGCTCGTGCTCGTCACGATGGCCGCGGTCGCGCTCGTGTCGCACGCCGTCATCGACGGCCTGAGCTGGCCGGCGGCGTTCGTGCTCGGCGCGATCCTCGCGCCCACGGACCCCGTCTCGGCTGCGGCCGCGTTCAGCCGCATGGGCGTGCCCGAGCGGGTCGCGCTCGCCGTCGAAAGCGAGGCCATGCTCAACGACGGCGCCGCGCTGGCCGCCTACAAGGTCGCCGTCGTCGCGGTCGCCAGCGGGACCTTCGTCTTCGGCAGCGCCGTCGCCGAGTTCGTCGCCTCGGTGGTCGGTGGCGTGGCGATCGGCCTCGCGATCGCCTGGATCAGCCAGCGCGTGCAGCGGCGCCTGTCCGACGTGCCGCTGTCGATCTTCCTCAGCCTGCTGTTCGCCTACGGCTCCTACGTCGCGGCCGAGCGTCTCGGGATCGTCGCCGAGCACTACGGGATCGAGTGGCTGCACCCGTCGGGCGTGCTCGCGACGGTGACCGTCGGCGTCTGGGTCGGCTGGCACTCCCACGACATGTTCGACGCCGACACGCGGCTCAGCGCCCTCGCCTTCTGGGGCGCGCTCGTGTTCGCGCTGAACGCGACGCTGTTCGTGCTGCTCGGGCTGCAGTTCAAGGGCGTCACGGAGACGGTCCGAGCGATCGGCACCGGCACGCTGGTCTCCGACGTCCTGTTCGTGAGCCTCGTCGTCATCGCCGTACGGCTGGCGTGGCAGGCGCTACCGCCCTTGCTCGGGCGCGTCTCGGCCACCCTGCGCCGCGCCGACACCGGCGCGGACTGGCGCGAGCGCCTCGTCGTCGGCTGGAGCGGGATGCGCGGCGCGATCTCGCTCGCGGCGGCGCTGTCGCTGCCGAAGACGCTCGACGACGCCAGCACGTTCGCCGACCGCGACCTGCTGATCTTCGTGACCGTCGGCGTCATCGCCGTCACGCTCGTCGGCCAGGGTCTGACGCTGCCGCCGCTGCTCAAGGCGCTCGGCCTGCACGGCGAGCGCGAGTGGAGTCCCGACGAGGCGATCGCCCGGCTCGAGGCCGCCCAGGCCGCGCTCGATCGCCTCGACGAGCTCGAGCGCGAGGACCGCATCACCGAGGAGCGCCTGCGGCGCATGCGAGAGCTCTACCGGGCGCGCTTTCGCCGCTGCATGGCTGTCATCGGCGGCGACGGTGGGGAAGAGGCGCGGGAGTCCGCGCGCGAGCCGATCGCCCGCTACAGCGCGCTGCGCCGCGAGCTCATCGGCGTCGAGCGCGACGCGATCCTCGGCCTGCGCAACGAGGGCAAGCTCAAGCCGGACATCATGCGCGAGATCCAGCGCGATCTCGACCTCGAGGAGGCGCGCCTGCCGGCGTGAGGGCTGGCACGCTCAGGTGGCGGCGGGCGGGTCCGCCGGCCCGAGCTCGGCGATGCGCTGCTCGCTGACGCGGATCCCGGCGACGAGGCTCGACTGCCAGGGCGCGATGACGTGCAGCATCTGCTGGCGCGTCGGCTGGCGCCCGGTGGCGGCGCCGATCACCGTCTCCAGCGACTCGCGGCTGAACTGAAACTGCATGCCCTCGCGGTCGCCGGCGTCGGCGGTCAGGCGAGCGTCGTGGCTGAGCATCGAGAGTTGCTCGATGCGCTCGTAGGCCATCGCCTCCATCGGCATCGCCTCGCGCGCCGCCGCCAGCACCTCGAACCAATTGCTCGCAAAGGTCTCCCCGATGCGCTGCGCGGCCATGACCCACGTCACGGCGCGCAGACCGCGCGCCGCGGGCTCGTCGTGGCCGAGCGCCTCGACGAGGGCGAGCGCCGGGAGCTCGTTCGGCTCGCCCGAGGACGCGGACTCGATCGCGTTGCAGAGCCGCAGCAGCGCGTGCCCGCCGCCCTGCGAATAGGCGACGAGCATGCGCGCGAAGTGCTCGTCGACCGGGGACTTCAGGATCTCGCGCTCGAGCTCATCCGCGGCGGCCGACAGCGCGGCCCGGCGTGCGTCACGGGGGCCGTGACCGCGGGCTTGGGGGGCCGGATGCACCGCGCGAGTTTCGCAGACGGGCTCGGGGCGCGGCCCGGAGGCGACGGCGAGCCGATCGATGGACGACGTCGTACGACCCCCGTATCGGCGTTCGTGCTCGGGGCCGCCGTACGTGAAGCCGGCCGCGTGCTGGCGATCACGTCATTTCCAGGAGGCCAAGCGGGGCCGCGCGTAGCGCACGGGTGTCGTCGTCGGAGGCCACGAGCAACCCGAAATGCAGCTCGGGCCAGCGACACGGTGCTGATCGCCGATTCGACCCCCGAGGCAATGGCCTCGCCGTTTGCAGATTGCACCACATGCCTGTTGTACAACGTGGTTGTGGTGTAGCGGGCTCAGTTACGCCCGCGCGTCGACCGTGAGCGCCGGCTCGTCCTCGGGCGGGCCGTCGCGCGGGTCCTGGTCGCGGCGCTGCGTCGCGTCGCGGTCGGAGCCGGCGATGATGTCGTCGGGCGCCTTGTCCTTCGGCAGGAAGCCGGACTTCATGCCGAAGTAGACGGCCTGCGGGTGGTGGGCGATGATCGCCAGCGTCGACTGCTCGGGCTCGACGGCGTAGCCGCCGGTCAGCGTCAGGCCGATCGCGGGCGCGTCGAGCAGGCGGTAGATCTTCTCGTGTTCGGACTGCTCGGGACACGCGGGGTAACCCCACGAGTAGCGCCGTCCCTGTGTCGGGCCGATGCCGAGCTCGGCGCGCACGCGCGAGTGCAGCCACTCGGCCGAGCCCTCGGCGGACTGGACGCCGAGGCCGTGCGTGAAGAGCTGCTCGGCGAACTCGCCCTCCTCCTCCAACGCGCTGATGACCTCCGTCACGCGCGGGCCGACCGTCACGGCCTGGAGCGCGACGATGTCGAGCTCGCCGCTGTCCTTCGGCCGATAGAAGTCCGCCAGGCAAATCCGCGAGTGCGCGGGCTGGCGCGGGAACACGAGCCGCTCGAGCACCGTCTCGCGATCGGCGGGGTCGAGCACGACGACCTCGTTGCCCTCGCTGTAGCAGGGGAAGTAGCCCAGGCGGGCGCGCGGGAACAGGTAGTCCTGCTCGCGCCACATCCGCTCCAGGCGCGGCTGGAAGTCCTCGCCGACGAGCTTGCGCCAGGCCTCGCCCTTGACGCCGCGCCCGCCCCAGTGCAGCTTGAAGAGGACGTGCGTGTCGAGGTGCGGGAAGATCTCGTTCAGCGGCACGTCGATCTCGCGCGCGCCCCAGAACGGCGGCTCGGGGATCGGCACGTCGGTCAGCGCGGCGGAGCGGACACTGTCGTCGTCGGTGATCAGCGGCGGCGGGTCCTTGCCGTGCAGGCGGAAGTTCAGCGCGTCGGCGCGGACCTTCTCGATCAGCTTCGCGCGGCCCTCCGGATCGATGAGCTGGTCCATCTTGTGCAGGCCCTCGAAGGCGTCCTTGCAGTAGAAGACGCCGGGCTCGTAGATGTCGTCGGCCGCCTTGCCCTTCGGGTACAGCGCGCGCAGGCCGAAGTCGCGGTTGATCGCCGCGCCCCCGATCAGCACGGGGTACTCGAGGCCGCGCTCGAACAGCTCCTCGATGCACAGCGGCATCTGCTTGGACGTCGACACGAGCAGCGCGCTCAACCCGATCGCCGTCGCGTTGCGCTCCTGCGCGGCTTCGAGGATCGCCGAGATCGGGACCTGCTTGCCGAGGTCGACGACGGTGTAGCCGTTGTTCGTCAGGATCGTGTTCACCAACGACTTGCCGATGTCGTGGACGTCGCCGAAGACCGTCGCCAGCACGACGGTGCCCTTCGTGTAGCCCTCGACCTTGTCGAGGTAGTTCTCGAGCTGCGCGACCGCGCGCTTCATGACCGTCGCCGACTGCAGCACGAACGGCAGGATGAGCTCGCCCGCGCCGAACTTGTCGCCGACCTCCTTCATCGCCGGCAGCAGCACCTCGTTCAACGTCGGGACGGCGCCGATCTTCTCGACGCAGCGGTCGATCCAGTCCTCGACGCCCTCCTTCTTGCGGCGCAGGATGTGGAAGTGCAGCGCCTCCTCGGGTTCCATGCCCGCGGTCGGGTCGGCCTTCTCGTCCTCGGCGACCTCCTGTTGGGCCTCGAAGTGCCCGATGAAGAGCTCGAGCGCGTCCTCGCGGCGGTTGAAGACGAGGTCGTCGGCGAGCCGGCGCTCGGTCTCGCCGATCTCGAAGTACGGCGTGATGTGGTTCGGGTTGACCATCGCGAGATCCAGCCCGGCATCGACGCAGTGGTGCAGGAAGACGGAGTTCAGGACGGCCCGCGCGCGCGGGCCGACGCCGAAGGAGACGTTCGACACGCCGAGCGACGTCTTGACGTGCGGGATGTGCTCCTTGACGAGCCGGATCCCCTCGATCGTCTCGACCGCCGACGGGCGCCACTCCTCGTCACCGGTCGTCAGCGTGAAGGTCAGCACGTCGAAGATCAGCGCCTCGGGGTCGAGTCCGTGCTCGTCGCAGCACAGCTCCTTGAGACGCTGGGCGATCTCGAGCTTGCGCTGCGCGGTCTTCGCCATTCCGACCTCGTCGATCGTCAGCGCGATCAGCGCGGCGCCGTGGGCGAGCGCGATCGGCACGACGCGGTCGAGCTTGTCGCGGCCCGCTTCGAGGTTGATCGAGTTGACGATCGCGCGGCCGGGGATCTGCTCGAGCGCCGCCTCGATGACCTCGGGCTCGGTCGAGTCGACCTGGATCGGCGCCGGCTGCGCGAGCGACACGCGCTCGGCGACGCGGCGCATCTGCTCGGCCTCGTCGTCGCGCTCGACGAGCGCCACGCAGAGGTCGAGCACGTGCGCGCCGCCCTCGACCTGGTCCTCGGCGATCTGCCCGAGGCCGTCGTAGTCGTCGGCCAGCAGCATCTCTTTCGCCTTGCGCGAGCCCTGCGAGTTCACGCGCTCGCCGACCATCGTCGGGCGCGGCTCCTGGACGAGCGTCGTCGCGGCGATCATCGAGCTGACATGCGTCGGCCGCGGCGCCGGGCGCGGCTTCGCGCGGCGGCCCTTGATGCCGTCGGCGACCATCCGGATGTGCTCCGGGGTCGAGCCGCAGCAGCCGCCGACGATGCTGACGTCGTAGCGCGTGACGAAGTCGATCAGCGTCTTGGAGAACTGCTCGGGACCCTCGGGGAAGATCGTCTCGCCGTCGTGGCCCTGGATCGGGATCCCGGCGTTCGGGATGCAGGAGACCGGCACCGGAGAGAACTCGCCGAGGAAGCGGATCGCGTCGCGCATGTCCTCGGGTCCCGTCGAGCAGTTCAGCCCGATTGCGTCGACGTTCAGCGCCTCGAGCGTCGTCAGCACGGCCGAGATGTCGGTGCCGAGCAGCATCTTGCCGCCGTTTGGCAGCAGCGAGACCTGCGCCTGGATCGGGACCTCGCGGCCGGCCATCTTCATCGCGGCGCGCGCGCCGAAGATCGCGGCCTTGACCTCGAGGATGTCCTGCGCGGTCTCGATGACGAGGACGTCGACGCCGCCCTCGATGAGGCCGAGGCACTGCTCGGCGAAGGTGTCGCGCAGCGTGCCGAACGAGATGTTGCCGAGCGTCGGGTCGTCGGACGCCGGCAGGAAGCCGGTCGGGCCGACGGAGCCGGCGACAAAGCGCTTCTCGCCGGCTGCCTTACGGGCGATCTCCGCGCCGCGGCGGTTGATCTCGAGCGTCGCGTCGCCGAGACCCCACTCGTCGAGCTTGAGGCGGCTGGCCTGGAACGTGTCGGTCTGGACGACGTCGGCGCCGGCCTCCAGGAACGATGCATGGACGCCCTCGATGACGTCCGGTCGGTTGAGGATCAGCGCCTCGTGCGCGCGCCCTGGGAGCTTGTAGTCGTCCGCCAGCGAGAGGTCGAACTGCTCGAGCGTCGCGCCCATGCCGCCGTCGAAGAGCACGACATGAGTCCGGATCGCCGATCGGTAATCACGCATACCCCTCCGATGCTAGGCCACGAAAACGCCGAGAACGTCCCGATGCCAGCTTTTCTATGTGTTTGCCCGCCTCGGGTGATGGATCACGACGCGCCGTAGCGGCGGCCACCGAGATGCAGCTCGAGCGCTGCGACGTGGTCGTGTTCGAGCTCGCGGATGCGTTCAAGCCACGGCGCCGCGAGCTCGTGGGCGACACGCGGGTCGGCGTTGTTCGTCGCCGCCGCGAACACCCGCCACGCGTCGGCGAGGTCGTCGCAGACGAGGGCGGCGCGCCCGAGCTCGACCGATCCCAGCAGCGCGGCGGCCTCGTGCTCGAAGCGGGCCTGCAGCGAGCGAAACAGCGATCCGCCCGTGCCGCCCTCGCGGATCCGGAAGCGCACCGCCGCGAGCGTCTCGCTCAGCGCGGCGTCGTCGAGGCGCGTCAGCGCCGACCATGCCGGCACGAGCTCGTCGAGGCCCGCGAGCCCGCACCGCAGCCGGGGATGGTCCCGGCGGCCGGGGTGGCGCATGGCGCGCACGACGCGGGTCAGTGCTGCGGCGATCGCGCGCCGCGGCTCGGTGAGGCGGCCGGGTCGTCGCACGCGCAACTGGCCGTGGCGCGCCGGCCCCGGCCACCCGCGCGACGCGCGCGCCGTGGAGAGCGTCTCGAGGCGCAGTCGCTGCGGCTCGGGAAAGCGGCGGTCGACGACCCACACGACGCCGTCGCCGTGGTCCCAGCCGGTCGCCACGACGCAGTGGCGGGTGTCGTGGCGGCGCTCGTCGTAGTAGTCCAGGCGCGCGAGATCGGCGCAGACGAGCGTCGGCCGGCCGGCATCGAGCTCGTGGCGCAGGCGATCCCACGCGACGCCAGGGTCGTCGGTCGTCGACCACTGCGCATCGAGGCCGAGATGCCGGCAGGCCTCGAGCTGCAGCGACGGCGCCCGTCCGTCGAGGTCGATCGGCGGCACGCCGTCGTGGCTGATGCGGATGCGCAGCGCCAGCGCGCCGGAGAGCCCGAACACCGCGCCCTCCGACAGTGCCTCGGCGGCGTAGGAGACGTGGTGGTGCTCGAGCAGGTCGCGCATCGCGCCGCTCGCGGCGTGCTCGGCGACACGGTGCGCAAAGCCGTCGACGCCGGCGGCGACGACGCTGCTCATCATCATCGCGTGGCCCGGGAGTCGGATGGGCGCAACGCGCGAACTTCGAAGATCGCCGCGGTGCCTACTGCGTCCATGCCCTGAAGGCGTGATATCGCATTGAACGGTGTTCAAGCGACGAACGATCGCCCTGCGCCTATGCGACGAGCGTCTCGAACAGGCGCTCGAGCGTCGCACTCGGGTCGGCCGTCATGCCGGTGTGCACCTCCGACGCCTGGATGATCGTCGACGACGGCGCGACGAGCCAGCCGAAGCGCTCGGACGGCGGGAGCGCGGCGAGCGCCCCGCCTGCGCCGTCGCCGCAGACGACGAGGCGCAGCGCCTCCAGCCGGGCACGTAGCGGCTCGGGATCGAGCTCGGGGGCGAGCGCGGCGAGGCGCGCCGCGTCGAGCCCCGTGCGCAGGTCGAGGAAGTCCCCGCGGCGGCAGTAGAGAACGACCCCGACGTTCAGCCGCTCGCCGCGCTCGACGCTCGGCACGACGCGCAGAACGGCGTAGGCGAACGGCTGGCGCCCGGGCTCATCGGCGGGCACGTTCGGCCTCCTCGACGAATCCGCGCGGGGCCGCGAGACGGGCGGTCAGGAAGGCGGCGAGATCGTGGCGCCGCGCGGCTGGGTCCGCGCCGAGCCACATCTCGGGCACGAGCGCGATCGCCTGGCCGACCGCGGCGAGCGCGCGCTCGGCCAGGCGCCCGTCGGCGTCGCGGATTGAGCCGGCGACGCCGAGCAGGACGTGCTCGGCGAGCATCGGGACGCCGTCGGTGGCGGTCTGGGCGAGCGGCCGCTCGCCGTGCTGGCGAAAGAACGCGGCGCCGTGGTCGATGAGCCACAGCCGGCCGTGCCACAGCAGCAGGTTCGGGTTGCGGTGCGTGCGGTCGACGTTCGTTACGAGCGTGTCGAACCAGACGACGTCTGCGGCCAGCAGCGGGTCGATCGGGGGCACGGTGGGCGACGTGAACGGCAGCGAGCCCGGCAGGAAGTCCATTCCGAGGTTCGGGCCCGGGCTCGCGGCGAGCAGCTCCTGGATCTCGGGATCGGGCTCGGCGTGGCCGAGCTCGGGCGGCACGTCGACGACGACGAGTTCGGGCACCGGCAGCCCGATCGCGCGTCCGAGCTCGCCGGCAAGGACCTCGGCGACGAGCGCACCCTCGCCCTGGCCGGCGCCGCTGAACTTCGTGACGTAGATGCCGTCGTCGTCGGCCTCGAGCAGGCCGGGCAGCGAGCCGCCCTCGCGCAGCGGCGTGACGTAGCGCGTGGCGGTGACGCGGCGCAGGGGCTCGGGCACGCGGTCAAGCTTCGCATCCGGCGGCCGTGTGTGAGGTACATCTCATTTCCCGTCGCCGCCCGTGCGGCGACGTTACGGTCGTTTGAGAGCACAACCACGATCGCATAAGGGGTCCAACTCATGCCCGTCGATTTGAGCAAGCCGCTCGCCTGGAAGACCGCCACCGGCGACACGAGCGCGATGCTCAGCCAGCTGCAGCCGAACATCGTCAAGGCGCATGTGCGCACGCACATGCGGATCCTGCTCGTGCAGTTCTCCGACAAGGCCGAGGGACGGGCGTTCCTCAGGGCCGTGGCGGGCAAGATGAAGTCCGCCAAGAAGCACCTGCTCGAGGTCGAGCGCTTCCGGGAGAACGGCATGGTCGGCACGCCGTACGTCGGCGTCGGGCTCACGTTCGCGGGCTACGAGAAGCTCGGCATCGCGGTCGCGAAGATCCCGAGCAACGGCTTCTCCGGCCCGTTTCGTTCGTCGATGCGCTCGGCCGACTCCGTCGCCGCGCTCGCCGACCCGCCGGTCTCGAGCTGGGAGGAGCCCTTCCGCCACACGGTCCACGCCGTCGTCCTCGTCGGCGATGCGACCCTGCTGAGCGTGCAGCGCAAGCGCGACGAGATCACCGCGCTGATGACGCCGAAGGTCAAGCTGCTCGGCCAGGAGCTCGCCCTCGGCCAGCACAACGCGCGCGGCGACGGGATCGAGCACTTCGGCTACATCGACGGTCGCAGCCAGCCGCTGTTTCTCAGCGACGAGATCTCCGCCGAGCCGAAGGCGCACTGGAACCCGGCGTTTGCGCTCGGCCGCATCCTCGTCAAGGACTCTGCGGCCCCGAACCCGACCCAGCAGTTCGGCAGCTTCTTCGTCCTGCGCAAGCTCGAGCAGAACGTGCGCGCCTTCCACGAGGCCGAGAAGGCGCTCGCCGACACGCTCGGGCTCAGCGGCGAGGATCGCAAGCGCGCGGGCGCGACGATCGTCGGGCGCTTCCGTGACGGGACCGCGCTGACGGCGCACAGCAAGGCGATCGGCGAGAGCCCGATTCCCAACGACTTCGACTACGACAAGGACGCCAAGGGCGACCGCTGCCCGTTCCACGGACACATCCGCAAGACGAACCCGCGCGAGTCGGCGACCGGCTCGGACGAGCGCCAGCACCTCATGGCGCGCCGCGGCCAGACGTTCGGCGCCCGCACCGACGACGTCAACGCGCAGGCGCCGTCGGCGGCGCAGCCGACCGGCGGTGTCGGGCTCATGTTCATGGCCTTCAACTCGGAGATCGACAACCAGTTCGCATTCACGCAGAGCGCCTGGGCCAACAGCTCGTCGTTCCCGTTCAACATCCCGGCCGGGCGGCCCGAGCCCGGGCTCGATCAGGTCATCGGTCAGGGCGCCCGCCCGAAGGCCGAGTGCCCCGTGAAGTGGGACAAGCCGACGAACAAGACGGTCGCGGCGGCGCCGCAGACGGTGACGATGAAGGGCGGCGAGTACTTCTTCATGCCCGCGATCGCGTTCCTCAAGGCGCTGTAGCGGGACGTCGCCTCGGCGTCCTTGGACAGCCCGGCCATGTGCGGATCGAAGGCCGGTGCGTTCATGCGGATCGGGCGCGGCGGGCCGGCCGGCGTGGGCGGCGACGCGATGGCCCTGGACCGCGCGTCCAGGTCGCCGACGGCCGTGACTTCGTGGCATCTATCACGTAACGTCCGGCATGTCGGGGTAGGTGGCGAACCACACAATCGCGCCGGACAGGGGAGGGGTCATGCAGGCAACGCATCCACCCGTCGATTGGGAGGCGGTCGCGCAGTCGCCGCAGTTCCGCGAGCTGGTCGCGGCACGTCGGCGCTTCGTGCTGCCGGCGACGATCTTCTTCCTAGCGTGGTACATCGGCTTCGTCCTACTGGCGGGCTACGCGCCGGACTTCATGAAGCGCTCCGTCTACGAGGGGCTGACCGTCGGATACTGCCTCGCGCTGACGCAGTTCGTCATGGTCGGCGCGCTCGGGCTCGCCTACCTGCGCCGCGCCGAGCACGCCTTCGATCCGCTCGCGGAGGAGGTCGTGCGCGTCGCGCAGGGCGCCACGCGCGCGAGCGCGGGTGACGGCTCGCCGGCCGCGCCGGAGGCGACGTCATGATGCCGATCGCCGCAACGAACGTCGAGGCGCTCGTGATCTTCGCGATCGTCCTCTCGATCACGCTCGTCATCACGTACTGGGCGTCGCAGCGGATGACCGGCGCCGACGCCTTCTGGGCCGCCGGCCGTTCGATCACGGGCTTTCAGAACGGCCTCGCGATCTCCGGTGACTACCTATCGGCGGCGTCGTTCCTCGGCATCGCCGGCCTGATCTTCATCTTCGGCTTCGACGGCTTCCTGTACTCCGTCGGGTTCCTCGTCGCGTTCCTGACGGTCATGTTCCTGCTCGCCGAGCGGATGCGAAACGCCGGCAAGTACACGATCGCCGACGTGTTGTCGTTCCGCCTGCGCGAGCGCCCGGCACGCACGGCGGCCGCGATGGGCACGCTGAGCGTCGCGGCCTTCTATCTCATCGCGCAGATGGTCGGCGCCGGCGTGCTCGTGCAGGCGCTCGTCGGCATCGACTTCTCGATCGCGGTCCTCATCACCGGCGTGATGATGCTCTGCTACGTGATCTTCGGCGGGATGCTCGCCACGACCTGGGTGCAGATCATCAAGGCCGTCCTGCTGATGATCGCGATCCTCGTGATGTCATTGTTCGTGCTCGAACGCGTCGGCTTCAACCCGATCGAGCTGTTCAACCGCGCCGCGGCCAACACGACCGCCGAGTCGACGTTCTCGCTCGGCCCGGGCACGTTCCTGTCGAGCCCGATCGACACGGTCTCGTTGGGGATCGCACTCGTACTGGGGACCGCCGGACTGCCGCACATCCTCATGCGCTTCTTCACGGTGCCGGACTCGAAGGCGGCGCGCTCGTCGGTCGTGTGGGCGATCTTCATCATCGGCGCGTTCTACGTGCTGACGACGTTCGTCGGCTTCGGGGCGCGCGCGCTGCTCGGGCAGGCCGGTGTCGAGGCCGCGGGAAAGGGCGGCAACCTCGCCGCGCCGAACCTCGCGCAGTTCCTCGGCGGCGGTGAGGGCACGTTCGGCGGCGACCTCTTCCTCGCGATCGTCGCGGCCGTCGCGTTCGCGACGATCCTCGCGGTCGTCGCCGGCCTCGTGCTGTCGGCGTCGGGCGCGGTCGCGCACGACCTGTGGTCCAACGTCATCCGAAAGGGTCGCGAGTCCGAGCACGAGGAGGTGCTCGTCGCGCGGATCGCCGCGGCTGCGATCGGCGCGATCGCGATCGTCATCGCGATCGTCGGCGGCGAGGGCCTGAACGTCTCGTTCATGGTCGGCCTCGCCTTCGCGGTCGCGGCGAGCGCGAACTTCCCGGCGCTGCTGCTCGCGCTGACGTGGCGGCGTTTCAACACGGCCGGCGCGGTGACCGGCGTCCTGTTCGGCGTCCTCAGTGCCGTGACGCTCGTGATCATCTCGCCGAAGGTCTGGCCGGGCGCGGACGGCGAGGGCGGCGCGCTGTCGTTCTATGACCTCGCGAACCCGGGCATCGTCTCGATCCCGCTGGGCTTCCTCGGCTGCTGGCTCGGAACGATGCTGTCCAGCGAGCATGGCAACGAGCGCGAGTTCGACGAGCTGCGCGTGCGTTCGGAGACCGGGCTGGGCGCCGAGCCGGCGGGGGTCGCGCACTGAGCGGACAGCGCCGGCGACGGGCGCGCTACAATGACGCACATGGAGCGAGTCGGCATTCGCGAGATGCGACAGAACCTCAGTCGCTATGCCCAGCGCGCACGCGGCGGCGAGTCGTTCGTGATCACCGACCGCGGCTCGGAGGTCGCGCGACTCGTCCCGGCCGCGACTCATGCTTCGGCGATCGATCGCTTGGTCGCGGAGCGCGGCGCTCGTCGCGGGCACGGCAGCCTGCTCGATGCGATCGACGACCTCGATGAGACGATCGCGGGGCCACCCAGCGACGAGGTGCTCGACGAGATTCGCGCCGACCGGGCGTAGTGCCGGACTACATCGACACCTCGGCGTTCATCAAGCTCGTGCGCTCCGAGCCCGAGAGCCATGCGTTGCGCGCAGAGCTCACGACAGGCGACGCGCTCGTGAGCAGCGCACTGCTGCTCGTCGAGGGCCGCCGGGCGGCGTCGCGCTACGGCAGCGTCGCTCTCGTACGTGCACGCGCGGCGCTGAACGCGGTCACGCTGTTGCCCATCGACGATGCCACGCTCGAGGCCGCGGCTGAGCTCGGGCCTCCCGAGCTGCGCTCGCTCGATGCGCTGCATCTCGCCGCCGCGCTGAGCCTCGGCCCCGATCTCGGACGACTGTACTGCTACGACGTGCGTCTCGCGACGGCGGCGAGGGAGCTCGGCCTCGACGTGCACGAGCCACTCTGAGCGGCCACGCCGGACAAGGCTGGCATCCCGAACCGTCGTCGTCGAACACGAAGGCCCCGCCGGAGCGGGGCCTTCGAAGCCGGCGGAGCAATGACGAGGCCACTACTTGATGAACAGCATCTCCGAGTACTTCGGCAACGGCCACAGGTCGTCGGCGACGAGCTTCTCGAGCTTGTCGGCCTCGGTGCGGACGTCCGTCATCGCGGCGAACACCGTGTTCTTCATGTATTGCGCGAGGTCTAGGCCGTGCAGGCCCGGGTCCTCGTTGGCGGCCTCGAGTGCGAGGATCGTGGTGTGCAGGTCGTGGACGTGCGGCGCGAGCTCGTCGATCAGGCCCTCGCGAGCGCTGGCGATGAGCTCGTTGAGGTAACGCACCGACGCGGGCAGGATCATCGTGCGCGCGATCTGGACCGTCGTCTCGGCCTCGATGTTCAGCTTGGTGATGTACTGCTCGACGGCGACCTCGAGGCGCGCCTCGAGCTCGCGCTGGGACAGCACGCCGTACTTCGACATCACCTCGACCGTCTGCTCGGATGCCATGCACGGCAGCGCATCGGGCGTCGAGGGCAGGTTGGCGAGCCCGCGCTTGGCCGCCTCGGCGTGCCACTCGTCGGAGTAGCCGTCGCCGCCGAAGACGATCTGCTTGTTCGCGTTGTAGGAGTCCTTGACGACGGCGATGACCGCCTCGTCGACGCCCATGCCGTCCTCGATCTTGGCCTTCAGCGCGGTCGACAGCACGTCGATCGCCTCGGCGGTGATCGTGTTCAGCACCGTGTTCGGCAGGCCGAGCGACGACGACGAGCCGGCCATCCGGAACTCGAAGCGGTTGCCGGTGAAGGCGAACGGCGACGTGCGGTTGCGGTCGCCGGAGTGCAGCGGCAGCGGTGGTAGCACCGGCGTGCCCAGACCGAGAAAGCCGCCCTCGGAGGACACCGCGGCCTCGCCGCTGGCGATCGCCTCGAAGACCTTCTCGAGCTCGGCGCCGAGGAAGATCGAGATGATCGCCGGCGGCGCCTCGTTCGCCCCGAGGCGGTGATCCTGGCCGGCGTTGGCAACGGACGCGCGCAGCAGCGCCTGGTGCTTGTTGACGGCCGCGATGACCGCCGCGCAGAAGAACAGGAAGTGGACGTTCTCGCTTGGCGTGTCGCCCGGGTCAAGCAGGTTGGCGCCCTCGTCCGTCGACATCGACCAGTTGTTGTGCTTGCCCGAGCCGTTGATGCCCGCGAAGGGCTTCTCGTGCAGCAGGCAGACCATCCCGTAGCGGCGCGCGACGTTCTGCATGATCTGCATCGTCAGCTGCTGGTGGTCGCAGCCGACGTTCGAGTTCTCGAAGATCGGTGCGAGCTCGAACTGGTTCGGCGCGACCTCGTTGTGGCGGGTCTTGACGGGGACGCCGAGCTTCGACAGCTCGCCCTCCGCCTCCATCATGAACGCGAGCACGCGCTCGGGGATCGAGCCGAAGTAGTGCTCGTCGAGCTCCTGGCCCATCGGTGGCTTGGCGCCGAACAGCGTGCGCCCCGTCGTGTAGAGGTCCGGACGCTCGTAGTAGTACTGCTCGTCGACGAGGAAGTACTCCTGCTCCGGTCCGACCGATGTGAAGACGCGCGTCGCGTCGTACTCGCCGAGCAACTCGAGCGCCGCGATCGCAGACTTCGACAGCGCGTCCATCGAGCGCAGCAGCGGGATCTTCGTGTCGAGCGCCTCGCCCGTCCACGAGACGAACGCCGTCGGGATGCAGAGCAGCGTCCCGTTCGGGTTCTCGATCAGGAACGCCGGCGACGTCGGGTCCCAGGCGGTGTAGCCGCGGGCCTCGAACGTCGCGCGCAGGCCGCCGCTCGGGAACGAGGACGCGTCGGGTTCGCCCTGGATGAGCTCCTTGCCGGAGAAGCTCGCCATCGAGGTGCCGTCGCCGACCGGGCCGAAGAAGGAGTCGTGCTTCTCAGCCGTCATGTTCGTCAGCGGCTGGAACCAGTGGGTGTAGTGCGAGGCGCCGTTCTCGAGCGCCCAGTCCTTCATTGCGTGCGCGACGTGATTGGCAAGCTCGGCATCGAGCGCCTCGCCCTTCTTCAGCGCGGCCTGCAGCGCCTTGAAGATCGGCTTCGGCAGCCGCTTGCGCTGGACCTCCTCGCTGAAGACGTTCGCGCCGAAGACCTGGTTGGCGGGGAGCGTGAGATCGGGTGCGCCGAGCGCTCCGCCATTGGCGCTCCATTGCGCGGCCGTCACGTTCTGCTGCCGGATTCTGGTCATGATCGGGCTGTTTCCTCCTGGGTCTGGATTCTGCTCGCCAGCCTAACCCTCGCAAGTTCGGCGGGTCGTTGTCCACAGGGACAAACGGGGGGCGGCACCTGTTTGACACCGGGACGAAGACGCTGCCGGGGGCGCCGTCGACCATGAGCGTCGATGCAGGCCGACCCAATTGGAGGAGGACAGATGAGACGGAGAATGGCGCTGAACGTGCTACCGGCGCTGGGGGCCGCGTTGCTGATCGCGTTGGTGGCGCCCGTGCTCGCCTCCGCGGACACGGTGGATTCCGCGATCAACAGCAGTGGATCCGTCAAGGACACCGTCGGCCTGAACTCGGTAGGGATCAACACGATGTGGGTGATCGTCGCCGGCATGGTCGTCATGTTCATGCAGTGCGGCTTCATGTTCCTCGAGATCGGCTTCTCCAGGCAGAAGAACGCCGGCACCGTGGTCGCGAAGATCCTCACCAACTTCTCGATCTGTGCCGTCTGCTGGTACTTCGTCGGCTTCGCGTTCGCGTTCGGCTCGTCGCCGCACGGCCTCGGCGGGCTGATCGGTGGAACCGGCTTCCTCCTGCACGACTTCGGCGACCCAATTGCCGCGTTCCCGGTCATGGGCTTCTCGAACGCCACCCCGGACGCGAAGTTCTTCTTCCAGTTCGTGTTCGCCGCGGTCTCGCTGGCGATCGTCTGGGGCTCCACGCTCGAGCGCATCAAGTTCGGCGTCTACATCATCTACGCCGTCATCTTCTCCTGCATCATCTACCCGATCGGCGCCCACTGGGTCTTCGGCGGCGGCTTCCTGCAGGTGCCGGTCGGCATCTGGAAGGACATCGGCTTCACCGGCATGCAGGACTTCGCCGGATCGACGGCCGTCCACCTCATCGGCGCGACCGGCGCGCTCGCGGTCCTGATCCTGCTCGGGCCGAGGAAGGGCAAGTACGGCAAGGACGGCAAGCCGCGGGCGATCCCGGGCCACAACATGCCGCTCTTCGGCCTCGCGGTCATGATCCTGTGGCTCGGCTGGTTCGGCTTCAACCCGGGCTCGACGCTCGGCATCCAGGACGGCCGCTTCGCCGAGATCGTGCTCGTCACGAACCTCGCCGCCGGCTGCGGCGTGCTCGGCGCGCTGATCATGAGCCGGATCATGCAGAAGACGCTGGACATCGGCATGATCGGCAACGGCGCGATCGGCGCCCTCGTCGCGATCACGGCTCCGTCGGGATACATCGAGCTGTGGGCGGCGATCCCCGTCGGCCTCATAGCCGGCCTCATCATCCCGCCGTGCGTGCTGGCGATCGACAAGAAGCTCGACGACCCGGTCGGCGTGCTGACCGCGCACGGCGTCTGTGGCATCTGGGGGACGATGTCCTGCGGCCTGTTCACGGCACCGCGCCTGGCGTCCTACGCCGGCGTCGGCGATCCGGCCGGCGGTCTTGTGTACTCCGGCTCGTTCTCGCAGTTGATCGCCCAGTTCTTCGGCTTCCTCGTCGCCTTCTCGTTCGTCTTCGCGATGAGCTACGCCACGTTCTACGTCATCAGCAAGACGTACGGCCTGCGCGTCAGCGAGGATGAGGAGGACGCTGGCCTGGACATCTCCGAACACGGCATGTACGGCTACCCGGAGGCGTTCATCCCGCCGGCCGAGCTCATCGGGTACGGGGGTGGCGCGTCCGCGACGATCCCGCCGGCACCCGTCACCGCGATGTCCACGAAGGAGATGCCCGCATGAAGATGGTGATCGCCTATGTCAGGCACGAGGCGTTCGAGCCGATCCGGACCGAGCTGCTCGCGCTCGGCTTCCCCTCGCTGTCGATCAGCGAGGTGAAAGGTTCCGGGCGCCAGAAGGGCATCACGGAGCGCTACCGCGGAGCGGAGCTGACGAACTACCTGCGCCCGAAAGTGAAGATCGAGTGCGTCGTCGCGACGAGGGACGTCATGACGATCGTCGACACGATCCTCAAGCACGGGCGAACGGGCGCGGTCGGCGATGGGAAGGTCTTCGTCCTGTCCGTCGAGGAGGCGTATCGCATCCGCACGGGCGAGTCCGGCGAGGAGACGTTGCAGGCGCATCCGGACGCCGCGGCCGCCGCGGCGGCGGGCTAGGGGAGGGGTTGGGGGTGGCCGCCCCGACAGCGGCCACCCTCGTCGAACGGCTGAGGGGGCTGCACCTGCGGATGGTCGACGCCGTGCTCGCCGGGGACGGCCTTGAACGTGTCGCGGAGCTTGCAGCCGATGCCGTCGGCGGGTCGGTGGCGATCATCGTCCCCCGGCTCGGGACCGCCGTCATGGCCCCGGCAGGGACGCCGGCGAGCGAGCGGCTGCCCGAGCTGCGGCGCTACGTCGCCGACCTCGTGCAGGATCGTCCGTCGCACGCGCCGCGCGGGCTCGCCGTCGAGATCCCGATCGCCTCGGGCGACGAGGCCGTCGGCGCCGTGCTGTTGCTCGAGGGTGCGACCGCGCCGACCGGCGAGGCATCCGAGTACCTGCACCTCGCGGCCGTCGCCTCGCTGACCGAGGTCGCCGTCGAGGAGGCGCGCGACGAAGTCGAGCAGAACCTGCGCGGTTCGTTCCTGGAGGACCTGCGTGCCGGCAACGGCTTGGCGCCCGACGAGCTCGTGCGCCGCGGGGCCCGGCTGGGCTGCGACCTCAGCCGCGGGGCGATCGCGCTCTGCGCCGAGCTGCACACCGATCGCCCGCGCCACGTCGTCGCGAAGATCGCCGAGGACGTCCCCGGCGCGCTCGCCCAGCACATGGAGACATCACCCAAGAACGCCCAAGGCGGGCGCATCTACGCACTGCTGCCGGCGCTCGCCGTCGAGAACGCGGCCGAGGCGACGCTCGCGGCCGCGGCACGGCTCGCCGCGCGGCTGCAGCGCCACGGGACCGTCGGCCTGTCCTCGTTCTACGCCGATCCGGCGGAGCTCGCGCGCGCCGTCCAGGAGGCCGAGCTCGTGCTCGACGTCCTGACCGTATCGGGCGAGCCGATCGCGGAGGACATCAACCAGGGCACGTACCGGCTGTTGTTCCGGGTGCTCGCGTCACATCCCGAGGAGGTGCGCTCCTTCTACGAGGACACGGTGGCGCCGGTCGTGCGCTACGACGACCAGTACCGCACCGACCTCGTCGGCACGCTCGAGGCGTACCTCGCGGCGAACTGCCACATGAGCGCGACGGCGACGGCGATCCACGCCCATCGCCACACGGTCGCCTACCGGTTGGAGCGCGTGCGCGATCTGACCGGCCTGGACCCGATGCAGTCCGAGGACCGCGAGCGTCTCGGCCTAGGCCTGAAGGCCTACCGAATCATCGCGCCCCGCCTCCCCCGCTGAGCGGCGCTCGACGCCGCTGATGCCACCCGCGAGAGCCGGCCGTGCGGGAACGGCACGCACTGTCCGGCTCGCGCGTGCGGCGTCAGCGACAGCGCGAGCTCGCTCGCTCGGTGCGCTAGGCGGGGGCGGTGTGCGCGAGTGCTTCCGGCGCGATCTCGAGGCGTTTGGCCTCGATGCGGCTGCGCTGGTCCTCCGCGCGCTCGAGCAGCTCGTCGAGGTTGACGCCCGAGAGCGTGGCGTCGGAGTCTTGGATCGTCTTCAGGGCGCGCCACATGCAGGCCTTGCCCTCGACGCCGATCGACAGCGTCTCGAGCGTGACGAACGCGTTCAGATCGTCGTCGTCGCCGCTGGTGAACTTCGGCTTCATGATCGCCGAGCCGACCTCGGCGAGCGCGGCCTTCGTCGCGCTGGTTTCGACGTTGAGCCCGTCGACGATGGTCACGAGTGCGACGTGGTCGGTCTTGATCTCGCTCGCGATCTCTCCGAAGAACGCGCCGTGGGCGTCTCCTCGGTGCTCCTCGGAGGCGAGCTCGGCAAGCTTGACACCGGCGGTCGCGCCGGCGAGATGATCGTTCAGATAGGTGGAGAGGCCCTCGTAGGGCATATGTGGAACTCCTTCGCTCGGTCGTCCCTGCCAGTGGCAATCGCGGTCCTGCCGCGAAGCGCAGCCGATGCTGCGGGGTCCGGTTCGTCGGTTCTCTGGGTTACCCGATCTTCGGCCGGCTACTCCCCGCGTACGACGGCCCCGGTGCCGGGAACCACGCGCGCCTGGGCGGGCCGGTCGCTGACCCGCACCGTCAGCGCGCCACGTGCGTCGCCGCCGCCGGGCAGCGTTGTCCGACCGCCGGAGACGGCCGAGGGGGAGATCTCGTAGCGCAGCTCGCGCGCGCCCGCGACGACCGGGGTCGCGGCCCAACGCAACGTCACGGTTCGGCCGGCCGCGAGCGCGCCCGCGGCCCACGTGTCGTCGCTCGCCGTCACTCCGACGGGCGGCTCGTCGACGAGCCAGGCGTCGCGGCCGGCCACGCGATCGCTGAGGCCGTGCAGTGTCACGACGAGGTCCGGGATCGTCCGGCTGCCCGCGTTGCGAACGCGCAGCGTGAGCACGCTGCGCTGCCCGACGTGCTGGTGCGGCGCGAACGTCGCGCGCTCGACGGCGACGGGGTACGCGCCGCTCGCCGACTCCTCGGGATCGTCGCCGTTGCCATCTGCGCAGCCAGCCACGGCGACGATCATGGCGCTCAGCGCCGCCCACACGCTCAGCCTCGCTCGCGCTCGCGGTCCCGTGACCGCGGTGTCTCGTGGCAGCGACATGCCGGCCGCGAAGGCTACTGGCCACACAAATGGCATAGCAACGACTGGCACGAGGCCCGCCGTTCGCCTACGCTGCCCCGGCGACGCCCGTAGTCCTGCCGCGTCCGGTCATCCAGAGGAGCCCCACTGATGGTGCGTAACGTCGCCGATCGAGCGTTTCTTCCTGCGAAGAGCCTGCTCGAAGAAGTCGGGGACATGATGATCCTGACCGGCCGGACGATCGTGTCCGCGTTACGGCCGCCGTATCCGTACGGCGGCGAGTTCGTCAACCAGTTTTTGTTCGCGCTGCGGCTGTGCTGGTTTCCGCTGCTCGTGTCGACGATCGCCTTCGGCTACGGCGCTCCCGGGCTGCAGGCCGCGAACTTCCTCGTCCTGTTCGGCGCCCTGGATCGCCTCGGTGGCTTCTTCGTGCTGGCGTCGATCCGCGAGTTCGCGCCGTTCGTGACCGCGATCGTGCTCGCGGGGGTCGCCGGCACGGCGATCACGGCCGATCTCGGCGCGCGCAAGATCCGCGAGGAGCTCGACGCGCTGCAGGTGCTCGGCATCGACCCGATCAAGAACCTCGTCGTCCCGCGCTTCCTCGCGCTGATGCTCGTCACGGGGCTGTTCTTCGTCTTCGCGCTCGTCTTCGGCGTCCTCGCCGGGGTGCTGGCGACCGTCGTCAACGGCGGCACGATCGGCGCCTTCCGGGCGTCGTTCTTCAACAGCGCGTCCGTGACGGACCTGTGGGGTTCGACGCTGAAGACGACGCTCTTCGGGGCCATCATCGCGATCGTCTGCTGCTACAAGGGGATGACCGCGTCGGGCGGCGCGGCGGGCGTCGGGCGGGCGGTCAACCAGGCCGTCGTCATCGCGTTCCTCGGCATCTTCGCGTTCAACTACGTCTTCACGCAGACGCTGCTGGCGACGAACCCCGAGTTGGCGAACCTGCGCTGATGGGCGGCTGGTTCAGCATCCCGCGCGACTGGGTCTCGAGCTTCGGCGCGATCGCGAAGTTCGGCGGGCGGATCATGGGCGAGGTCTACGGCCTCAAGGTGTTCCGCTTCCTCGGCGAGGGCCTGCGCCAGGCCGGCCTCTTGATCGTCTCCTCGACGCTCGTGATCTGGGGCCTCGTCTTCATCATCGGTCTGCAGTGCGGCATCGAGGGCGCGTACTTCAACCGCTCGGTCGGCAACCCGGCGTACGCGGGGGTCTTCGCCGCGTGGTGTGACCTGCGCGAGCTCGTGCCGTACGCGTTCGGCTACATGATGGCCGCGAAGGTCGGCACCGGGATCGTCGCCGAGCTCGGCTCGATGCGGATCTCCGACGAGATCGACGCGCTCGAGGTCATGGGCATCAGCTCGGTCACGTTCCTCTGCGCCACGCGCCTGCTGGCCGCGTGGCTCGTGCTGCCGTTCGTCTACATCGCGGCGATCGGCGCCGGCTTCCTCGCCTCCTACATCGCCGTCGTGCAACAGATCGGCGAGGTGTCGCGCGGCGGATACCTCGACATCTTCTGGATGTTCCAGAACCCCCAGGACCTGATCTACAGCATGTCCAAGGGGATGGTGATGGCGACGGTGATCGTGCTGGTGGGCTGTTACTACGGCTACCACGCGCGCGGTGGGCCGGTCGGCGTGGGGACCGCGACGGCGAAGTCGATGGTCCTGAACATCGTGCTCGTGCATCTCATCGGGATGCTCGGCACCCAGCTCTTCTGGGGCGCGAATCCACGTGCCCCGATTGGAGGATGAGCGCGCACGAGGCGCAGTCGCAAGAGGGGTGAGGGCATTCATTTTCGACGTGGGATCGGTCAGCGTGCGAGCGTCGCTCCGGGCCGCGTCTGAGCAACTACGCGGGAGAACACATGATGCAAAGCAGGGAGGAGCTCACGGCGGCAGCAGCCAAGGCCGCATCGGCGTCCGCCGAGGCATACGAGAAGTTCGTCGCACGGGCGAAGTCGGTGGTCGCGTCGGTGGCCGACACGGCCGCTTCGGCTGCGTCTTCGGTCGCCGACACGGCCTCGTCGATGGCCGAGTCCGTCGCGGAGACGGTCAAGGACATCCCGGGCGCGGTCGGGTTTCGCCAGGGAACGGTCGGCTTGCCGGGTCGCGACGGGACGGCCGAGCCGGAGACCGAGACTGACCAGGAGGGGGTGGCCGAGGCGGAGGCGGCTGTGCCGGCGGACGACCTCGCTGCGCGTGCGGCGCAGGCCGCCGCGGCGTCGGCGGCGGCGTATGCGAGGTACGCCGCGCCGGCACCGGTTGCGGCGCCGGAGGCTGCTGGGCAGCCGGCGGCGGCTGATGACCTGGCGGCGCGTGCGGCGCAGGCCGCTGCGGCGTCGGCGGCGGCGTATGCGAGGTACGCCGCGCCGGCACCGGTTGCGGCGCCCGAGGCTGCTGCGCAGCCATCAGCCGCGGTCGCGGCTGACGACCTGGCGGCGCGTGCGGCGGAGGCCGCGGCTGCGTCGGCTGCGGCGTATGCGAAGTACGCCGCCCCGGCTGCTGCATCGGCGCCGGAGGCTACTGCGCAGCCGGCAGCCGCGGCGGCGGCTGATGACCTGGCGGCGCGTGCGGCGCAGGCCGCCGTGGCGTCGGCCGCGGCGTATGCGAAGTACGCGGCGGTCACCGCGCCCGCCGCCGAGCCAGCACCCGCGACCGCCGACGAAGCCGCGCCGGTCGCGATATCCGAAGACCCTGCCGTTCCCGAGAATGTTGATGAGGAGGCGCCAACCATGGCCGCCGAAGACGTTTCGAGCACGACCGCAACGATCGACGAGCCCGCGCCGAGCGCGCCGGCGACGGGCAGGCTCCGCCTCGGCGGCGCCACCTACGGAGGCGCCGCCGCATCGGCGCCGCCCGCCGCCGACCCCGCGCCGGCGGCCGCGCACGAGGCCCCTGCCGCGTCCCCGGAGCCTGCGGGCGAGGCCGCGGAGGCGCCCGCGCCCACGCCCGAGCCCGAGGCGGCGCCGAGTGCCCCGGGGCGGTTGAAGCTTGGCGGTGCGACGTACGGCGGAGCGTCGGCGTCCGCGCAGGCGCCGGCTGCGGCCGCGGCGCCGGCCCCGGAGGCGGTCGAGGACCCGGCGCCCGCAGCCGAGGCGGAGGCGCCCGCCGCGGCCCCCGAGCCCGCGGTGGCGGCGCCGCCGAGTGCCCCGGGGCGGTTGAAGCTTGGCGGTGCGACGTACGGCGGAGCGTCGGCGTCCGCGCAGGCGCCGGCTGCGGCCGCGGCGCCGGCCCCGGAGGCGGTCGAGGACCCGGCG
>JBBSNY010000033.1:0-47683 GCA_038260305.1 Solirubrobacterales bacterium | reverse complement strand
CCCTCCAAAGAGGCTCTCGACACCCCGCTCAGCCACGAGGATCTCTCCCCGAGACCGGGGTCTGCTACCCGGCGCTCCGGCGCCTACCGGGACGGGACTCGCACCCGCCGGCCTGATCCAGCTTGCAGGACGCAACATGCTGCGCACACTAACCCGCCCGTCGCCGTCCGTGGGCGACGCGCGTCACACAAGCTACGGTCCGCCGATGGGCGACGCCGGCCTGCGCGACTTCCTCGACAACCCGGCAGCCTCGGCGCCGCCGGCGAGCATCGCCGACGAGCGCCCCGCGCGCTTTCACCGCAGCATGCCCGGCTATGCCCCGAGCCCGCTCGCGGACGCGCCCGGCGTCGCCGCGCGGCTCGGCCTCGAGCGCTTGGCGATCAAGCTGGAGGTCGAGCGCTTCGGCCTGCCGTCGTTCAAGATCCTCGGCGCGTCGTGGGCCGTCTGCAGGGCGCTCAGCGCGCGCGCCGGGCTCGATGATCCGGCGCCGATGTTCCCCGCCCTGCGCGAGCTCGCGACGACGCAGGGCGAGGTCACGCTCGTCGCCGCCACCGACGGCAACCACGGCCGCGCCGTCGCGCGCATGGCCCGGCTGCTCGGCCTCGGCGCGAGGATCCTCGTCCCCGACCACACGGCGACCGCGCGGATCGCGGCGATCGCCGCCGAGGGCGCCGACGTCGAGCTTGTGCGCGGCAGCTACGACGACGCGGTCGCGCTGTCGGCGGCGGCCGCCTCGGAGCGGGCGCTCGTCATCTCCGACACGTCCTGGCCCGGGTACGAGGAGGTCCCCGGCTGGGTCGCCGACGGCTACGCGACGATCTTCGAGGAGCTCAAGGAGCAGCTTCTGGCGCCCGCCGCCGACGCCGTCCTGGCGTTGGGTCGCAGCTCGACCTCGAGTCAGGACGGTGCGGGTCGTGAGGTCCCGGAGCTCGTCGTCGTGCAGATCGGGGTCGGCGCGCTGGCGTCCGCGGCGGTGCGCGCCCTGGCCGCGCCGGGTCGCGTGCTCGTCGGCGTCGAGCCGGCCGACGCCGCCTGCGCGCTGCGGGCGGTGCGAGCCGGCGAGCTCGTGCTCGTCACGGGGCCGCACCGCTCGGTCATGGCGGGCTTGAACTGCGGGCTCGCCTCGCAGGTCGCGCTGCCCGACATGGTGCGCGGGATCGACGCGTTCTGCGCGATCGACGACCGCGCGGCGGAGCATGCCGTGCGCCTGCTGCACGCCGAGGGCCTGGACTGCGGCGAGACCGGCGCGTCGGGTGTGGCGGGCCTGCTCGCGATGCGCGAGGATCGTCCGGACGCGACCTGGCAACGGCTCGGGCTCGGCGCGGCGCCCTCAGCGCTCGCGATCTGCACCGAGGCGCCGACCGATGCGGCGTCCTTTGCGCGCATCGTCGCGGCGCGGTGAGCCGCGGTCAGGTCAGGTTGCGACGCTGGCGCGGCGCGCGGTCGGCAGGTCCGCGACGAGCAGCGCCGCGAGGCCGACGAGCGTCGCGACGAGGAACACGGCGCCCCACGTGCCGACGGTGTCGGCGATCAGGTGCGAGGCGACGAAGGCCGCGAGGTAGACGGCGACGAGCGCGACCGCGCGCGCCGTCCCGACCCCACGCCGCCAGCGCAGCGCGCACCAGCCGGCGCCGAGCGCGAGCACGATCCCGCCCAGCGGCCGCACGCCCGTGGCCTGCGCGACGCCGAAGCCGACGATCAGCGACCCGGAGGCGACGGGCCACGTCATCGGATACGCCGCCAGGCGCTCGATCGCCGTCACTACGAGACGGTGCGCTTGAAGAGCACGAAGCAGACGCCCGCGAGGATCGCTGCGAGCAGCGGGATCCCCGCGCCGAAGCTCGTGAACAGGACGAGCAGGAAGCCGACGACCGCCACGGTTGCGGCGATGCCACCGACGGTCAGCAGCTGCAGGGCGCGCTTCTCGCGCACGCGACGGGGAGTGCGGTTCGGACGCTTGGCGATGTCGGACATAGTGTTCTCCTGTGGGCGGTCGGCCCACACCCTAACCGGGGCGCGCGCGGGGCGCGGATCGTCAGCCCGAGTCCTCGCCGCCGTCTACGTCCTGTTGGTCCTGGAGACGAGCTCCGGCATCTCGTGGCCGGCCGCATCGAGGAGCGTCAGCCCGGCTCGGCGGCCGGCGGCCCCGTCGAATGTCGCAGCGATCTCGTCGAGCGTCGCCTGCTCGCGATCACGAGCGGGCGTTGGTGACGACCGACCAGTCGTCGGCGTTGAACGCGGCCTTCGCTGTCATCGCAACCCCTCCATCATCGCCGGATAGGTGATGTCCAGTTCGGAGATCGTCGTCGGGAAGTCCCGACTGTTGTTGGTCACGAAGCGGTCTGCTCCCGCGACCACGGCTGTGGCCAGGTGCACGGCATCGGCAGCTCGCAGCCGATACGCGGTTGCGAGCGACGTGGCGACCTCGGCCGTCGCCCTGTCAACCGCTCGCAGCTCCAATCGGCTCAGCAGCCCGGCCAGCACGCCGACCTCCTCGTCGGCCCCGTCGCGCATCGGCTTCGCGAGTACCTCGGGCAGCAGCAGGACTGATCCGACGCCGGCGATCGCTCCGGGCGCCTCTGAAAACAGCGCCCGCACCCGCCGTCCAAGTGGATGTTCGGGTGAGCCAGCGTAGATCAGCACATCGGCGTCGAACGCGTCCATCTTCAACGGTCACGGCCCGCGCGGATGGACTCGACCAACTCGTTCGCGCGGTCCGACGAGACGCCAGCCGGAGGCAGTAGTTGATCTCGTGCGGATGACACCAGGTCCCGGATTTCCTGCGCGCGCTCGATCGTCTGCGCGGCACGCCGTACCCGGACCGCATCCGGCCTCAGAACAACGGCAACGGCCTCGCCGTGACGAGTGATCGTGATCTCCTCGCCGTCGGCGACACGGTCCAGCAGCTCGGGCAGAATTGATCGCGCCTCGGTCACCGTGAGCGTTGCCACGTACGTTAGTGTACACCTCCGTACGGCGACTCGTAGGAGGCTCCCTACTCGAGGCGTGCGTTCGGGCGCCAGCGCCCTCGGGAGGATTGCGAGGACGGTCGCAGGCTGCGAACCAAGTCGACTCGAGGGCTCGACGCCTCGGCGTGAACCGAGCGCCGAACCTCGCGAGCCTACAAATCGGGGCGCCCGGATTTGAACCGGGGACCTCTCCGACCCGAACGGAGCGCGCTACCAGGCTGCGCCACGCCCCGATGTCCCTGGATCATCTCACGAAGAGCCCGCGACCGCCCTGTAGTACCGCACGGCGAGCCCGGTGATGAGCGTTTGCAGGGCTGATTCGAGCGTCACGCGCTGCTTGTCGGCCCAGCGTTGCACGCCGGCCTCCTCGATCCCCTGCGCCTGCGCCACGACGTCGTCCATGAGGTCGGGGTGGCGGTCGGCGAAGTAGGCGCCGAGCGCGTAGAGCGCCGTGTCGGTGAACGGCTCGAGCTCCCGATCGCTGCCCGACTCGCTCAATGCGATCCGGCGCCCGTCGCCCCAGGCAGGACATTGCCGACCAACGGCAGCAGTCCCGGGCGGCGATGGGGCACGGTCTTCGTGTCCGTTGCGTCGTCCGAGCCGGCGGCAGACGTGGTCGTCGACATGCTCGTGTCGCTGGCAGTGCTCAGCGGGGGGTCGTTGCCCGCTGTCAGGGTCGTCGTCGGAGCCGTGTCCGGGACAGCGGTGCCCTTTGGGCTGTTCACGATCGCGCCGACGAGCGGCACAGGGTTAGCGACCGCGCCGGTGTGGCGGGCCGCGGGCGCGCTGCCACCACCCGTGGTGCCGCCGAGAAGGGTCTTCAGCGGACGCTTCGTCGTGCTCGCACGGGAGCCCGAATCCGTGGCGGCGGGTTGCTTCGCGCCGTCAGATGGTGTTGCGACACCGGGCTGCTGGTGTAGGAGCGTCGGGATAGCCCCGCCCGTCAGCTTGCGGGTCGTCGGAGCATCCGGCGTGCCATGCGAGCCCGCCGTCGACCCATCGGGGGCCCCGAGCGGCGCAGCGCCGTGGGCGCGCCCGGGCACGGTGGAGTCGCCGCCGACGGTGCGGCTCGTAGCAGCGTGTTGCGAGCGGTTGGCAGCGATGGGAACGGTGGCCTTCAAGGACGGGACGGCGGACGTCGCGGGCGCTCGGAGCTTCTCGGAGCCGCTGCCCTTCGGTCCAAGCCCGATGATCGACTGACCCTGCGATATGACCTTGTCGATCGTGCCCGGCGCCTTCACCGCGACGCCCGCTCCGAGCCCGGCGAAAGCGACCGTCGCTGCCGCGATGGCCGCCTTCGACCAGCCCGACGCCACCGTCGGATCGATCCCGCTGACAACGGTCGGCGACCAGTGCAGGATTGGCCCGCCGTGTCCGCCGACGAGCAGACGTCCGGCGTCGTCGAGCCCCATGCGACGGCGCAGGAACGCCGGCAGCGGCAGCATTGCCGCGACCTTGGTGGCCGCCGGAGCCGCCGAGCGCTCGGCGCCGAGGTCGACACCCGCAAGGTGCGCGTAGCGCCGGCAGGGCTGGCAGTGCGAGAGGTGGCGCGCCATCCGCCGTCGATCGCGCACACCGGCCGCGCGATCCGCGCGCGCGTCGACGATCGCGCGAACGCGCAGGCAGCGCTCGCCGCTGGCGATCTCGCCGTACTCCTCGCCGAGCCTGCGGCGCGCGCGAAACAGCGTACTCTCGACCGCCGCCCGGCTCATGTCGAGGCGCTCGCCGATCTCGCGGTAGGACAGCCCGTCGAACTCGCGCATGACGAGGATGTCGTGATGGGTCTGCGACAGCCCGCCGAACGCCCCGCAGAGGTCGTCGATGGCGAGCTTCGCGTCGACGACGGCGTCGGCGGCCGGGCCGGCTGCGGCGAGGCGCCCCAGATCGGCCGCGCCGAGCGCGTCGCCGGCATCGATCGACACCTCGTGCACGTTGCGCGTGCGCCGGAACGCGTCGATGCAGGCGTTCTTCGCGATCTCGTAGATCCACGGCTTGAAGGCGATCTCGCGGTCGGTCGCGCGCATCCGCCGCAACGCGGCGATGAAGACCTCCTGCGTCACGTCCTCGGCGCGACCGTGGTCGCGCACCATCCTCTGGACGTACGCGGCGATCCGGCCCTGGTAGCGCTCGAACAGCAGCTCGAACGCGCGATCGTCGCCGGCGCGTACGGCGGCGACGAGACCGAGGTCGTCCGTGGTCCGGTCAGCGGTTTTCGTGACGACTGCCACGACCGACATTGGCTTCCCCAATCCCGAAGGCGTTATCCCGACCTGTCGCTTCGTGCATCCGAGCGGCCTGCGACGGGTCCGCGAACTGTAGCGTTCAGCAGTGTGCTTGCCAATGTCCTGGGGTACCTAGACACGCTCCTGACACCGGCCGCGTTCAGCGATTACGGACCGAACGGATTACAGGTCCCGGGACGCGACGACGTGCGGACCGTCGTGACGGGCGTGTCGGGCGGAGCCGAGCTGTTCGAGCGCGCCGCACAGCTCGGCGCCGACCTCGTGATCGTGCACCACGGCATCTTCTGGAGCGGGGCGCCGCTTGCGCTGACCCCCGCCGCCAAGCGCCGCCTGCAGCTGCTCTTCGAGCACGACATCGCACTTGCCGCCTACCACCTGCCGCTCGACGGCCACCCTGAGGTCGGCAACAACGCGCTGCTCGCCGCGGGCCTGGGCTGCGCGGGCCATGAGCCGTTCGCGCGCCACAAGGGCATGCCGATCGGCGTCGCCGGACGCTTCGACGGCGACGGCATCTCGCCGCGGGAGCTCGTCTCGCGCGCGCGCGAACTCACCGGCCGCGAGCCGCTGGCGTTCCTGTACGGCCCCGATCGCATCCGCACGATCGGGATCGTCTCGGGCGCGGGCTCGGACTACCTCGGCGAGGCGATCGCCGCGGGCCTCGACGCCTTCCTCACCGGCGAGCCGACCGAGCGCGTGATGCTCCAGGCGCGGGAGGAGGGCATCCACTTCGTGGCCGCCGGCCACTACGCCACCGAGACGCTCGGCGTACGACGGGTGGGCGATCTGCTCGCCGAGCGCTTCGGCGTACGCCACATCTTCGTCGACATCGCGAATCCGATCTGAGCGGGACTTCGGCGATTCGCGGTGCAAGCAAGCTCCCCCGGACAAATCATTTGAGCCCGTCCTCCGCGGGTGGTACAAGTGACGGACACGACATAGGAGGGTTTCTGCCGATGCCCAATCACCTCACCCCCACGGAACTGGCGCGCGAATCGGGTCTTGATCGCCGCAACGTGATCTCCAAGTGCATGGAGATGGGGGTACCGATCTTCCAGGGCAGGATTGACAAGACACTCTTTCTGACGAGCCTCGACGCCGAGCGGGCGCCGGAGAAGGTCAAGCTCTAGACGCAACACCGTGATCCTCGAGCGCCGCCCGCACCCCGCGGGCGCGCACCGCCTCGAGCCCGCCGCCCGCCCGCGCCGCCGCGCGCGGGGGCGGCAGCCGATAGGTCCTCAGCGCTCGCTCTCCTCCGCAACCTGGCCCAGCAGCGCGCCGGTCGTCTGCTCGAGGATCTTGCGCCAGGCGCGCGTCCTGCCCGCCTCGGCCTCGAAGTGCTTCATGACCTGCCGGACGCGGGTTGCCGAGATCTCGATGCCGTGGCGCTTGCAGATCTCCAGGAAGCGCGGGTAGCCGAACGCGAGCTGGGTCGTCACCGACTGAAAGCCGTGGCGCGCGACCGCGACACGCGACGTGTAGTTCATGATCGGCGTCTGGAACATGAGCTCGTCGTCGGGCTCAGGCTCGATGAGCACGATGTCGACGCCGGGGTAGCGCTGCTCCCACTGGCGCGCCATCTCGTGCAGGCGCTGGTAGGCGACCATCTTGAACGCCTGGTAGCCGATCTGCGGAAAGCCCATGTCGCTGACGTGCCGCGTCCGCGTCCCCGTCAGCGTGCGCACCTTCGTCTTGAAGTCGTTGACGTACGGGACGAGCGGATTGACGACGACGATGAACCTCGCGCCGGCGTTGACCGCGATGTCGAGGTTCGTCGTCGAGACGATGCCGCCGTCGACGAGCTCGCGATCGCGGACCTTGACGGGGGCATAGACCATCGGCAGCGCCGTCGACGCCCGGACGGCGGTCGAGATCGGCACGTCGTCCCAGCCCTCGCCCCCGAAGACGACCCGCTCGCAGGTATCGAGGTCGGTGGCCGTGATGTAGAGCTCGCCCGGCACCCGGCGAAAGTCGTTGCTGCGGTCGGGGTGGTCGAGCACGGTGCGCAGGTAGCGCTCCGTCCCCGCGCCCGTGTAGGCGCCCGCCGGGAGGCCGTCGGCGAGCCCGAGCACGAGGTCCATCGCCGAGATCTGACCGAGGTTCGACGCCACGCCGGCCGCGAGCTGCGCCGCGCGCCACGGCAGCGATAGCGCGCTCTTGGCGATGCCGGCGATGTTCGGGCGCAGCAGGTTGCCGAGCTCGAAGTCCGGAAACTGCGTCGACTGATCGCGGTCGACGCCGCGGATCATCTCCTCGGGCGCCACCCCGTTGGCCGTCAGCGCCGCGACGAACGCGCCGGCGCTCGTCCCGACGAAGACGTCGAAGTCGTTGACGGTGCGGTTGACGGTGAGCAGGTCGAGCGCCCGCAGCGCGCCGATCTCGTACACCCCGCCGGTGAAGCCGCCGCCGCCGAGCACGAGCGCCGTCTTCGAGCGCTGCGGCCGCCGCGAGGCCCGCGCACGCTGGCGTGCCTTCGGCTCCGTCTCGAGCTTGACGACCTTTCCCATGACGGGAGTCTAAGGCTCCGAGAAGTCCAACTGGCCGTCCGATGGGGCGAGTGGAGCAGGCCGGCCGGCGCACCTTCCGCGCCTCCGTGCTGTTGTGTGGCCAGTGGTTGCACTCCCAAGATGGGCCCTCGCGACGCTGCTCGCCCTCACCGCCGCGCTGGCCGGCGCGGCTCCGGCGCCGGCCTACGACGCGACCCAGCTCAACGCGACGATCGCCCACGAGATGCGTCTGGCGAGCCCGTCCTCGAGCGCCTACGTGCAGGATCTCGACAGCGGTCAGGAGCTGTTCGCGCTGCGTGCCGGCACGGCCCGCGTACCGGCGTCCGTCGAGAAGCTCTACACGACCTCCACGACGCTGTTGAAGCTCGGACCGCTCGCGACGCTCGCGACGAGCGCCGTCAGCAGCGCGACCGTAGGGGGCGGCGTGCTGCACGGCGACCTCGTGCTCGTCGGCGGCGGCGACCCCTTCTTCGGCGCGGCTGCGGCGTCGCGCCTCGCCCGAGCCGTGCGCGCGACGGGCATCACCCGCATCGACGGCGCGGTCGTCGGCGACGAGAGTGCGTTCGACCGCCTGCGCTCGGGCTGCTGCACACGGTATGACTCCGACCTCGGCGGCGTGTTGAGCTCACTGGCGTTCGACCGCGGCATCGCGGGTGGGCGCGCACAGCTCGGCGCCGCGCGCTTCGCGGCCAGCCGCTTCGCCGAGCTGCTGCGCGCCGCGGGGGTGCGGAGCTCCGGAACGCCTCACGGGGGCCGAGCCGCGCGCGGCGCCACGACGATCGCCGCCGTCGATTCGATGGACGTGCGCAACCTGATCCGCTTCGTCAACGTCCCGTCGAACAACTTCGCCGCGGAGATGCTGCTCAAGGGCCTCGGCGCCCGCTACGGCGCGAACGGCTCGACGCGCGCCGGCGCCGCCGTCGTGCGCACGACGCTCGACGAGATCGGCGTGCGGCCGCACGTCGCCGACGGCTCCGGCCTGTCGCGCAAGGACCGCACGACGCCGCGCGATGTCGTGCGGCTGCTCGCTCGCATGGACCAGCCCGACGTCGCCGGTGTCTTCCGCGCGTCACTGGCGGTCGCCGGGCGCACCGGGACGGTGAAGCGGCGCATGCGCGGCACGGCGGCTGAGCAGCGCTGTCGCGTGAAGACCGGGACGCTGCGCGCCGTCAGCGCGCTCGCAGGCTACTGCCGCACCGTTTCCGGGCGCAACATCGCCTTCGCGCTGCTCATGAACCGCGTGACGAGCTACGTCAGCGCACACGCGGCCCAGGACGCGATCGCCGCCGCGATCGCGCGGCTGGACGGCGCGCCGGCAGCGGTCCCGGGTCCCGCTCCGACGACGACCCCGACGACGACCACCGGCGGCGGCGCCGCGCCCCCGTGAGCGACGCGGTTCAGCCGAGCAGCCCGAGCAGCCCGGCCTCGTCGAGCACCGCAACCTCGAGGCGCTCGGCCTTCGCCAGCTTCGATCCCGGTGTAGCCCCGGCGACGAGGTAGTCGGTCTTCTTCGAGACGCCGGATGTGACCCGCCCACCCGCGGCCTCGATGCGCTCGGTCGCCTGCTCGCGGGTGAGGACGGGCAGCGTTCCCGTCAGAACGAACGTCTTGCCGACGAGCGGGCCCTCACCCGGGGGCGGCCCCTCCTGCTCCATCCGCACGCCGACCTCGCGCAGATCGGCGATGAGGGCGCGCATCTGCTCCTCGGCGAGCTGCGCGTGGATCTTCTCGGCCATCTTCGGCCCGACGCCCGGCGTCTGGAGGATCTCCTCGGGACTCGCCGCAAGCAGCGCATCGATCGTGCGCAGTCGTGCCGCGAGGTTGCGACCGGTGACGAAGCCGACCTCCTCGAGACCGATCGCAAACAGCACGCGCCCGAACGGCCGCTCGCGCGACTCGGCGATGTTCTCGACGATCCGATTTGCCGAGATCTTGCCGTAGCCCTCGAGTTCGAGCAGCTGCTCGGCCGTCAGGCGATAGAAGTCCGCCGCGGTCGTCACGAGCCCGGCGCGCTGGAGCTGGTAGACCTGCTTCTCGCCGAGCCCGTCGATGTCCATCGCCCCGCGCGAGACGAAGTGCTTGAGCAGCTGCCACTGGCGCCCCGGGCAGACGCGGTTCGGGCACATCGTGAAGACGCCCTCCTCCGGCTTCACCGTAGGTGTGTCGCAGGACGGGCAGCGCGCGGGCGGCAGCGGCGGAGCGGAGCGCCCCTCGCGTTCGACGGCGTGCGGCGCCGGCGACAGCACCTGCGGAATGACGTCGCCGGCGCGCAGGACGATGACCTCGTCGCCGATGCGCAGGTCCTTGCGAGCGAGGTCCTCCTCGTTGTGCAGCGTCGCGAGCTTCACCGTCACGCCGCCGACGTGGACCGGCTCGAGGACGGCGAACGGGTGCAGGTCGCCGAACTTGCCGACGTTCCACATGATGTCCTTCAGCGTCGTGACCTTCGTCGTCGGGGGAAACTTCCAGGCGATCGCCCAGCGCGGGTCGCGCCCGACGACGCCGAGCCGGCGCTGCAGCTCGAGGTCGCTCACCTTCACGACGACGCCGTCGATCTCGAAGTCCAGGCCGCCGCGACGCTCCTGCCAGCCGAGACATTGCTTGACGACCTCGTCCTCGGTCTGCAGCAGCACGATGTCGCGGTTGACGGGAAAGCCGGCCTCGCGCAGCCACTCAAGCGACTCCCAGTGCGAACGCAGGCGCAGGCCCTCCGTGCGCCCGATCCCGTAGGCCCACATCGACAGCGGACGCTCACGCGCGAGCCGCGGATCGAGCTGGCGGATCGTCCCCGCGGCCGCGTTGCGGGGGTTCATGAACGTCGATAGCCCGGCCTCGGCGCGGCGCTCGTTGAGGCCCGCGAAGTCCTTGAGCGCCATGTAGATCTCCCCGCGCACCTCGAGCACTCGCGGCGTCGTCCCCTGGGCCCCGACGCGGGGATCGATGCGCAGCGGGATCGTCGGGATCGTGCGCAGGTTGTGCGTGACGTCCTCGCCGATCTCGCCGTTGCCGCGCGTCGCGCCGTGCACGAGGACGCCGTCCTCGTAGAGCAGCGAGATCGCGAGGCCGTCGATCTTCGGCTCGGCGACGAACTCGAACGCCGGCTGCTCGATCCCCTCGCGCGCGAGATGCGTGCGCATCCGCGAAACCCACGCCCGCAACTGCTCCTCCGAGCGCGCGTTGGCGAGCGAGAGCATCGGGATCTCGTGGGTGACCTTCGGCAGACCGGAGACCGGCTCGCCGCCGACGCGCTGCGTCGGCGAGTCCGACGTCACGAGCTCGGGGTGGGCCCCCTCGATCGCGCGCAGCTCGTCGAGCAGCGCGTCGTAGTCGTCATCGCCGATCGTGGGGTCGTCGAGGACGTAGTAGCGGCGCCCGTGCTCGTGCAGCTCCGCTCGTAGCTGGTCGGCCCGTGCCTGCGCCCGCGTCCGCGTCCGATCGTCCTCGCCCGGCACGCCGCCGCCCGCGTCAGTCTCGGTGCGGGACGATCGGCCGCAGCAGCCGCGCCAGATCGTGGGTGACGAGGGCATCCATGCCAGCGAGGTCGGTGAGGTCGAAATGCAGCGGCGTGACGGCGATGCGGCCGTCGCCGATGGCGGCGAAGTCCGTGCCCGCCTCCTCGTGAAAGCCGGGGTCGGGGCCGTAGATCCAGTACTGCGAGCGGTCCTCGCCGGAGCCCGTGAGCCGCAGCTCGTCGCGGTAGATGCGCTTGCCGAGGCGAGCGATCTCGACGCCGTCCGCCGGTTCCGCGGGGCAGTTGATGTTCAACAGCGTCCCGGCCGGCAGCGGCACGTCGTCGATCTCCTCGACGAGGCGCGCCACGAACTGCGCACCTGCGGCGAACTCGAACTGGTGATCGGGCCGGAAGTCCGTCGTGCCCGCCGCCGACTGCTGCGAGACGGCGATCGCCGGTAGCCCGAGCAGGATCCCCTCGAAGGCCGCGGCGACCGTGCCCGAATACGTGATGTCGTCGCCGAGGTTCGTGCCGTGGTTGATCCCGGACACGATGAGATCGGCATTGAAGCCGTCGACGAGCCCGAGCGTCGCGAGCCGGACGCAGTCCACCGGCGTGCCGTCGGTCGCGTAGCCGTGCGTGCCGTCGCCGAAGTCGATCTGCTGCACCCACAGCGGCCGCCGCGTCGTGATCGAGCGCGCCATCGCCGAGCGGTTGCCGTCGGGCGCGATGACGACGAGCTCGATGTCCGGTACGCGCAGCAGCGCCCGGCGCAGCTCCTGCAGGCCCTCGGCGTCGATCCCGTCGTCATTGGTCAGCAGCACCTTCATCGAGCGCGCTTGTCGATCCCGCCGCCGGTCGCGAGGCCGACCGCGTTTCTGATGTTGTCGATCTCGGACACTGCCCGCGCGAGCCGCTGCGAGCGCGAACCGGACAACATCACGACTCGGTGCGCTGCGTCTCGAGCCAGCTCGTCTATGCGGTGGGCCAATGGCTCGCGAAGGTCGTAGTGAACACTCCCAAGCGAGCCCTGGTCGGGTACGACCTCCGTGTGGTCGCACAGAAGGACGAGGTCGTAGTGGGTCGACGAGATGCCACGCGCCCAGTTTGGCGGCGGACCGTCGAAGAGAACGTCCCAGTATGCGAGCGCGTCGATCAGCGACTTGTCGCAGACCCTGAGGAGCTCGCGGCCCTCGCGCCTTTCCGCGAGCAGTTGCGCATAGCCGACGTAGTGCTGGAATTCCGGATCGTTCCAGGACTCAAGTGCGGGGTCGAGGCGCTCGAGCGCCGCCCGCGGGATGTCAGGGACGAACAACGCGTCGGCACGAAGGACCCCGGCGAGCTGTGTGCAGAGCGTCGTCTTGCCGGCACTGGGAGGCCCGCTTACGGAGACGACCTTCACGCGAGCGCTCCCGGGGGCGCGTGACGACAGACGTTCGTCGCGCCGACGTCCGGGCAGTCCGAGACGGCGCCGTCCGGACCCATCGCGAATACCGAGCTCCCGGACGGGCACGTGGCAGAGTCGCACCGCGGTATGCGCAGGCTCGTCGGGCAGTCGACCTGCGCTGCCAGCCGGTTCGCGAACGACGTGACGCCCGGCTCCGTTAGCCGGCGATAGAGGTGCGCGCTGCCCTCGGCCCGGCCCTGCGCGATCGGAGAGGTGACACTGATGGATGCAAGGCCGAGCCCCTTCAGTGCCTCGGCGAAGTGCTCGGCCTGATCGAGGATGCGGTCGTGCAACGTGATACCGCCCGGTTGCAGCCAACGCTGCAGGCCGGCATGGTGGATGAGCGCGACTCTCTGGGTGCTTGGAGCCACGGCGAACGCGCTGCCGACTGCATGGCCCGGCTCGAAGCACTCTCGGTCCAGAGGCCTGATGGCATGCTCCAGCCATGCGAGGGCACGAAGGTGGTCGGCGTTCTCCACACCGTCGAATGGGACGTGCTCGCGCACGACCGTCGCGAGCAACCGGCTGTCGACCGATCGCGGTGCTGTCTGCACAGCCCTGATCGTAGACCGTCAGCAGGCGTACCCCACCCGTGCGAGAGCGAGGCCGTGCGGCGGCGCCGTCGGCCCGGCGTCCGAGCGTGGGCGGCCCTCGAGCAGGATCTCGAAGTCCTCGAGCGCCCGCCGTCCGGCCGCGACCTCGAGCATCGTTCCGACGAGCACGCGGTTCATGTGGCGCATGAACGAGTCGGCCGTGATCCAGAACTCGAGCAGGTCGCCGTCCTCGCGCCACTCCGCGGACGACACGTCGCGCGCAAAGTGCGTGTGGTGGGTCTCCTTCGGCGTGAACGCCGTGAAGTCGTGGCGGCCGGCGAGCGCGCGGGCGCAGGCGCGCAGGAGCTCGCGATCGAGCTCCCAGCCGTGCCAGAACGCGCGCCGCGCCAGCCACACCGAGCGCGCGCGCCGGTGCAGGACGCGATAGCAGTACGTCCGCGACACCGCGTCGCGGCGCGCGTCGAAGCCGTCGCGAGCGGGATTGCAGTCGAGCACCGCGACGTCGTCGGGCAGCAGCGCATTGAGGCGCAGTGGATCGACGGCCTCGTGCTCGTATGAGCAGACCTGCCCCCACGCGTGGACGCCGGCGTCGGTGCGCCCGGCGACCGTCAGCGCGATGTCGTCCTCGCGCAGGACCATCCGCAGCACGCGCTCGAGCTCCGCCTGTACGGTGCGCTGCTCGGGCTGGCGCGCCCAGCCGGCGAAGTCGGTGCCGTCGTACTCGAGCAGGATGCGGCTCGTCATCGCCCGCCCCTTGCCGCCGTGCTCGTCATCGCGACCGGACCGATCTCGGCTCGTCGCGAAGGTCGAGCGAGCCGGACCGAAACGATGCCGCGAGTTCAGACCAGCTCGAGGTAGACCATCTCGGTGGAGTCACTCCGCCGAGGGCCGAGCTTCAGAATCCTCGTGTAGCCACCGGGACGCTCCGTGTAGCGGGGTGCGACCTCGTCGAACAGCTTGTAGACGGCGAACTTGTCCTGGCCGAGGGCGCTCAGCGCCTGACGGCGCGCGTGCAGGTCACCGCGCTTGCCGAGCGTGATGAGCTGCTCGATCTCGGGCTTGACGGCCTTGGCCTTGGCCTCGGTCGTCTTGATGCGCTCGTGCTCGATGACCTCCTTGCAGAGGTTCATGAGCAGCGCCTTGCGGTGCGAGGAGCTGCGGCTCAGCTTGTTTCGTGTCTTCTGGTGGCGCATGGGCGGGTGGGGATCCTAGTGACGAGGCCGCGGCCTAGTCGTCACGCAGGTCGAGGCCGCGGTTGTGGAGGGTCTCGATGACCTCGTCGATCGACTTCTTGCCGAAGTTCGGGATCGCGTTGAGCTCGCCCTCCGACTTCGAGATGAGGTCGCCGACCGTCTGGATGCCCGCGCGCTTCAGGCAGTTGTACGAGCGCACGCCGAGCTCGAGCTCCTCGATGAGGATGTCGTGCATCGGGCCGGCCGACGCGCCGGCGGCGCCGCCGGCACCGGTGGCGGAGTTGCCGTTCGTGCCCTCGATCTGGCCGCCGGCTCCGGCGCGGATCTCCTCGAGGCGCTCCGGATCGGTGAAGATCGCGAGCTGGGCGATGAGGATCTCCGCCGCCTCGCGCAACGCCGCCGGCGGATCGATCGACCCGTCGGTCTCGATGTCGAGCGTGAGCTTGTCGTAGTCGGTGCGCTGACCGACGCGGGCGGGCTCGACGCCGTAGGCGACGCGCCGCACCGGCGAGAAGATCGAGTCGATCGGGATGACGCCGATCGGCTGGTCGGGGGACTTGTTGTCTTCCGACGGCCGGTAGCCGCGGCCGCGGCCGATCGTGAGGTACAGCTCGAGCTTCGTCTTCTTCTCGAGCGTCGCGATGTGGACATCGGGGTTGAGCACCTCGACGCCGGCCGGCAGGTCGATGTCCTTGGCCGTGATCTCGCCCGGGCCGGTCACGACGAGCGGTGCCTCGACCTCGGTCGCGTCGGAGTGCATCCGACAGACGATGCCCTTGAGGTTCAGGACGATGTCCGTCACGTCCTCGGTGACGCCCTTGATCGTCGAGAACTCGTGCGCGACGCCCTCGATGCGCACGCTCGTGACGGCGGCGCCCGCGAGCGAGCTCAGCAGCACGCGCCGCAGCGAGTTGCCGAAGGTGTAGCCGAAGCCACGGTCGAGCGGCTCGATCGTGAACGAGCCGCGATTCTCCTCAACCGTCTCACTGGTGATCCGGGGGACTTGGAAGTCGAGCATCAGGGTCCTAACGTCGGGGTGAATCGGACCCGCCCGCCCCGCGCGCGTTATTCGCGGGGCAGTCGGGAGGGAAAGGGACTACTTGGAGTACAGCTCGACGATGAGCTGCTCCTGCACCGGTGCGGCGATCTCCCTGCGATCGGGCCTGCGAAGGACCTTCGCGGTGAGGGAGTCGTGGTCGGCCTGCAACCAGGCCGGGACCTGCGCCGTGAGCTCGGTGGCATCGCGGATCAGCGGCTCGACGGGAGTTCCGGACTTGACGGCGATGACGTCGCCCTCGCGCACCTGGTAGCTCGGGATGTCGACGCGGCGACCGTTGACGAGCCAATGGCCGTGGCGGATGAGCTGACGCGACTGACGACGCGACGCCGCGAAGCCGAGCCGGACGAGGACGTTGTCCAGCCGCGACTCGAGGATCGCGAGCAGGTTCTCGCCCGTGATGCCCTCCATGCGCGACGCCTTGGCGTAGTAGATCCGGAACTGCTTCTCGAGCACGCCGTAGTAGCGGCGAGCCTTCTGCTTCTCGCGCAGCTGGACGCGGTACTCGGACTGCTTCTGGCGTCCGCGGCCGTGATCGCCCGGCGGGTACGCGCGGCGTTCGACGCCGCACTTGTCGGTCAGGCAGCGCTCTCCCTTGAGGAAGAGCTTCTGGCCCTCGCGACGGCACTGCTTGCAGGCCGGTCCTGTGTCACGAGCCATGACTAGACCCTCCGCCGCTTGCGCGGCCGGCAGCCGTTGTGCGCCTGCGGGGTGACGTCCTTGACACCAGTGACCTCGAGGCCGGCGGCTTGCAGAGAGCGGATCGCGGTCTCGCGACCGGATCCCGGACCCTTGACGAAGACCTCGACCTTCTGCAGTCCCTGGTCGATGCCCTTGCGCGCGGCCGCATCGGCGGTGACCTGCGCGGCGAACGGCGTCGACTTGCGCGAGCCTTTGAATCCGGCACCACCGGCCGACTCCCACGCAATCACGTTGCCGTCCTTGTCGGACAGCGACACGATCGTGTTGTTGAACGATGTCTTGATGTGAGCTTGGCCGATCGGGATGTTCTTCTTGGGCTTACGACGGCCGCGCTGTGGTCGCTTCGGAGCAGGCAAATTGTTCCCTTATTTCTTGGTGGCCTTCTTCTTGCCGGCCACCTGCATGCGCTTGGGCCCTTTGCGCGTGCGGGCGTTCGTCTTCGTGTTCTGCCCACGTACGGGCAGACCGCGGCGATGACGCATTCCGCGATAGCAGCCGATCTCCATCAGGCGCTTGATGCTCTGCGAACGCTCGCGGCGCAGATCGCCCTCGACCGTGAGGTCGTCGATCGCGTCGCGCAGCTTGGAAACCTCGTCCTCGGTGAGATCGCGGACCTTGCGGTCGGGCTCGATACCGGTCTTCTTGAGGATCTCGTTCGCCGTCGGGCGACCGACGCCGTAGATGTACGTCAGTCCGATCTCCGCGCGCTTGTTCAGGGGGATGTTGATGCCGGCGATCCGCGCCATGCCCTACCCCTGCCTCTGCTTATGACGTGGATTGGAGCAGATGACCAGCACCGCACCGTGGCGGCGGATGATCTTGCACTTCTCGCACATCGGCTTGACCGACGGTCGTACTTTCATGAGCCCCTTCGGAAGACGTGAGGAAACGCGGGCAGGACACAAAGCAATCCCGCCGCAGGCGCGACGACTGAGTGTAGCGAAGCGAATCAGTCGGTCGCTTCGTGCCACGGGGTCAGGACCCGCGGCCCATCGGCCGTGATGGCGATCGTGAACTCGAAGTGCGCTGCCAGCGATCCGTCCTGGGAGTAGATCGCCCAGTGGTCGTCGGCGAGGCGCACGTCGTGACGGCCGGCAGTCACCATCGGCTCGACGGCGAGCACCATCCCCTCCTCCAAGCGGACCCCCTTGCCGGGCGGTCCGTAGTTCGGGATCTGGGGATCCTCGTGCATGTCGCGACCGATGCCGTGCCCCACGAGCGAGCGCACGACGGACAGGCCGTCGGCCTCGACGCGCCGCTGGACGGCGTTGGAGACGTCGCCGAGCCGGTTGCCCGGCCGGCACTGCTCGACCGCCGCAAAGAGCGAATCCCGGGTCGTGTCGAGCAGCTTGCGCGCGACGACCGAGATCGATCCGACGGCGAACGTCCGCGCCGCGTCCGCGACCCAGCCGTCGAGCACAACGCCGCAGTCGACGGACAGGATGTCGCCCTTGCGCAGCTTGTAGGAGCCCGGGATGCCGTGCACGACCATCGAATTGGGCGAGATGCACAGCGAGCCGGGGAAGCCGCGGTAGCCCTTGAAGGCGGGCGTCGCGCCCTGCGAGCGGATGAAGCGCTCGGCGGCGGCGTCGAGCTCGCCGGTCGTGACGCCGGGGCGGATCTTCGTCTCGACGAGCGCCAGCGTGCGCACGAGGATCGCGCCCGCGGCCGCCATCTTGTCGATCTCCTCCGGCGTCTTCTTGACGATCACAGCTCTTCTTCGAGTCGCAGCGTCGCGATCGTCGCCCTGATGTGGTCGTGGACCTCGGTCGGCGAGCGGGTGCCGTCGAAGCGACGCAGCAGGCCGCGATCCTCGTAGTAGGAGATCAGCGGCGCCGTCTGGTCGTGGTAGACCTCGAGGCGGTGCTTGACGGTCTGCGGCCTGTCGTCGTCGCGCTGCACGAGCCGCGAGCCGTCGACGTCGCAGCGGCCCTCGTGCTTGGGCGGATCGAACTCGACGTGGTAGACGCGGCCGGTCTTGACGCTGACGCGACGACCCGAGATGCGCCGCATGACCTCGTCGTCGGGCACGTCGATGAGGATCACGGCGGTGAGATGGCGATCGAGCTGCGCGAGCCCGGCGCCGAGCGCCTCGGCCTGGCCGATCGTGCGCGGGAAGCCGTCGAGCAGGAAGCCGTCGCGGGCCTCCGGGCCGGCGACGGCCTCGAGGATGACGCCGGAGATGACGTCGTCGGGAACGAGACCGCCGGTATCCATGAAGCCCTTCGCCTTCATCCCAAGCTCGGTCTCGGCGGCGACCGCCGCACGCAGGATGTTGCCGGTCGCGATGTAGGGCAGGTTGAAGTCGTCCGTCAACCGTTCGGCCTGCGTGCCCTTGCCGGCTCCCGGGGGGCCGAGGAGGATGAGGTTGAACTCTGCCATCTGCGCGCCAGACCCTACCGCGGCGGGTGCGTCACTTCAGGAAGCCCTCATAGTTGCGCATCATCAGCTGGGCCTCCAGCTGCTTCATCGTGTCGAGCGCGACGCCGACGACGATCAACAGCGAGGTGCCGCCGAAGTAGAGGTTCGCGCTCGTCTGGTTGAAGAGGATCGTCGGCAGCGCCGCCACCGCGGCGAGGTACATTGCGCCAGGGAACGTCAGGCGCGCGAGGACGCGGTCGAGGAACTCTGCCGTCGGACGGCCCGGCCGCACCCCGGGGATGAAACCGCCGTACTTCTTCAGGTTGTCGGCCTGGTCGACGGGGTTGAACGTCACCGCCGTGTAGAAGTACGTGAAAAGCACGATGAAGACGGACTCGCCAACGACGTAGGCCCACCCGCTGGGCGCGAAGAACGCCGCGATGTCCTTGCCGAGGCTGTTGTTCAGCAGCTGGCCGACGGTCGGCGGGAACGCCATGATCGAGGCGGCGAAGATGACCGGGATGACGCCGGCCATGTTCACCCGCAGTGGCAGGTACGTCTGGCCGCCCTGGGTCATGCGGCGGCCGATGACGCGCTTGGCGTATTGGATCGGGATCCGCCGCTGACCCTCCTGCACGAAGACGATCGCCGCGATGACGGCGAGCGCGACGAACGGGAACATGACCTTGAAGACCGCGTCGGAGTTCGTCGCCCACGCCTGCGTGCCGTGCGGCAGGCGCGAGACGATCGACGCGAAGATCATCAGCGAGATGCCGTTGCCGATGCCGCGCTGGGTGATGAGCTCGCCCATCCACATGATCAGCACGCAGCCGGCGGTCAGCGAGATGACGATCAGGAACACGCGCGGGCCGGTGAAGTTCTCGATCACGGCGCCGCCGGGGATGCCCGCTCCGAGCTGGCGAAACAGGAAGACGTAGCCGATCGACTGCGCGAACGCCAGGCCGACGGTGAGATAGCGCGTGTACTGCGTGATCCGCTGCTGTCCGACCTCGCCCTCCTTGGAGAGCTTCTCCAGCGACGGCACGACGACGGTCAGCAGCTGCAGGATGATCGACGCCGTGATGTACGGCATGATCCCGAGCGCGAACAGCGCGATCTGCGACAGTGCGCCGCCGCTGAACGTGTTCAGCAGGTTGAGGATCCCCGAGCCGCTGAACTGGCTCTGCAGCGACTTGACGGCCTGGACGTTCACGCCCGGCACCGGCAGGTGCGCGCCGAGCCGGTAGAGCGCGAGGACGAGCGCCGTGAAGGCGAGCTTCTTGCGGATCTCCTTGACGGTGAACGCGCTGAGGATCGTGGAAAGCACCGGCGGCGGAGCTTAGTACACCCCGGTCGCCTGCCCCGCCGGGTGCCGCGGCCCGGCGCGGCGGCGCGCGGTCAGCGCGCCGCGGTCCAGGTGACGCGCCCGGAATGGCAGCGCTCGAGCGTGCGACCGCTACGCCGATCGGCGATTCGCACGCTCGTGGAGAACGTGCCCGCGGCCCCGCTGGAGCCGATCGTCCCGGCGAAGCGCTCGACGCTGCGATAGATCGTCCGCCTGGAGGCGATCGTGAAGCGCTCGACATCGTGCACGACGCCCCCGGCGCCGATCGGGAGGTTGCGCCGCGGCGCGTCGTATGCGGCTGTGACCCTGTGGCGGTCGCAGCGCACGGTGATGTCGTAGAGCGCGCGCGCGAGCGTGGCGCCGTCACCCGCGACCCGCAGCGTGATCGCGCGTCGCGGCCCGTGCAGCCGCTGCGAGGTCGTGCCGTGCAGGCGCGAGCCCGCGACGGGGGCACCGCCGATCTCCCCCACGGGCCGCCGCGCCGACCAGCGCACGGTGACCCGCGGGCAATGCGTCGCCCTCCGGGAGTCGCGCAGGATCGAGCTGCGCACCGTCGCGGTACCACCCGCCGCCGATCCGGAGATCCAGCCCGACAGCCGGTAGGACGTGCGCACGGCGACGCCGTCCGCGGTCGCCCGCTCGCTCGTCCCGCGCTCGAGGAAGCTGCCGTCCGCGGCGGGCGTCGTGCGCAGCGTCAGGACGGCGTCCTCGGAGCACGACAGGGTCACCGTCGCGTCGATCTGCAGCGTTCCGTCGCCGGCCGCGCGCAGCCCGATGAGCATGTTGCCGGCGCCGTACAGCGAGCGGCTCGGCTTGACGACCGCGCCGCCTCCGTAGTTGCCGAGGACCGGCGCGGGCTCCTGCGCCAGCGCTGGCGAACCGACGGCCACGACGACAGCCGCGGCCATAGCGGCCGCGGTGCTGCGACGCGCCCGCCGGTAGCCCAACTGCTCAGTCGGTGTGGATGTGACAGGTCCCGCCGGCGGCCTCGATGGCCGTGCGGGCGGAGGCGCTGAAGCCGTGCGCGTGCACGGTCAGCGGCTTGGTGATCTCGCCCTTGGCGAGGACCTTGACGTCGATGCCTTTGCGCATGCCCAGGCCCTTGGCCTTCATCGCCGCGACGGTCACGTCGTCGCCGCTCTGGAAGCGCGCCTCGAGGTCGACGAGGTTGACCGCTTGCGTGTGCGTGCGGAACATCTCGAACGGCATCGACTTCTTCATGTGCGGGCCGCGCAGCTTGCGCATCCGCATGTGGATCGGCATCTGGCCGCCCTCGAAGCCGGGGCGCTCCTTGGAGCCGGCACGCGACCCCGCGCCCTTGTGCCCGCGGCCGGACGTCTTGCCCATGCCCGAGCCGTGTCCGCGGCCGACGCGCTTGCGCGGCCTGCGGCTGCCGGGGGCCGGCTTCAGCGTGTTGAGGCCGATCGGCTTGTCGCCGTCGGCGTCCGGTGCGGGAGTCATGACGTCTCCTCGACGCGTACGAGATGGCGGACCTTGTGCAGCATGCCACGCGCGGCCGGGCTGTCCTTGACCTCAACCGTGTGGCCGATGCGGCGCAGGCCCAGCGAGCGCAGCGTGTCGATCTGGCTCTGATCGGAGCCGTTCTTGGACTTGAACTGCGTCACCTTCATGCCGACTCGGTCCCCTCGGCGGCGACCGCCGGCTCGACCTCGTCCGGCGCAGCGACCGCGGCGACGACATCGGTGACGACGTCAACGTCGACTCCAGCCTCGGCGTCGGTGCCGGCAATGACCTCGGCGGAGATCGTCTCGGCTGCGACATCCTCGCTCGCGCCGCCGATCCCGAGCACCTTGTTGATCGACAGGCCGCGCAGCTCCGCGACCTCCTCCGGGCGGCGCAGGCCCTGCAGGCCGGCGACCGTCGCCTTGACGAGGTTGATCGGGTTCTGCGAGCCGAGCGACTTGGAGAGGATGTCGTGGATGCCGGCGAGCTCGAGCACCGCGCGCACGCCACCGCCGGCGATGACGCCGGTACCGGGCGATGCGGGCTTCATGAAGACGCGCCCGGCGCCGTAGATCCCCATCGTCTGATGGGTGATCGTCGCGCCGTGCTTGGGCACGCGGAAGAGGTTCTTCTTCGCCTGCTCGACGCCCTTCTGGATCGCGAGCGGGACCTCGTTGGCCTTGCCGTAGCCGATGCCGACGACATCGCGCTCGTCGCCGACGACGACGAGAGCGGTGAATGAGAAGCGCCGCCCGCCCTTGACGACCTTGGCGACGCGGTTGATCTCAACGACGCGCTCCTGCAGATCCAGGCCCTGCTGATTGACGGAACGATCGACGACAGGTGCGCTCATACGGTGAGTCCTCCTTCGCGGACGCCTTCGGCGAAGGCCTTCACACGACCGTGGTACTGGTAGCCGCCGCGGTCGAAGACGGCGCTCTCGATGCCGGCGGCCTTGGCGCGCTCGGCGAGCAGCTTGCCGGCCTCCGTGGCCTGCTCCGTGCTCTGCAGGTCGCGCAGCGCCGCCTCGGTCCAGCTGACGGCGGTGAGCGTGTGGCCCGCGACATCGTCGACGAGCTGCGCGGAGATGCCGCGGTTGGAGCGAAAGACGGAGATCCGCGGCCGTGCCGCGGTCCCGTTGATCTTCGCGCGGACGCGGCGCCGGCGCTTGAGGCGCTTGGCCGGACGGGTCGAAATGGTCATGCCCTCTTACCAACCTTGCGAGCGACGTACTCGCCTTCGTAGCGGATGCCCTTGCCCTTGTAGGGCTCGGGTGGGCGCTTCTTGCGGATGTTCGCGGCGAGCTCGCCGACCATCTGCTTGGAGTTGCCCTTGACGATGACGCGGGTCGGCTGCGGCACCTCGAACTCGATGCCCTCCGGCGCCTTCACCGACACCGGGTGCGAGTAGCCGAGCGCGAGCTCGAGATCGCGGCCCTTGAGCGCGGCACGGTAGCCGACGCCCTGGATCTCGAGCGTCTTCTGAAAGCCGGTCGTGACGCCCTCGACCATGTTCGCGACGAGCGAGCGGGTCAGGCCGTGCAGCGCGCGGTGCTGGCCACGGTCGGTTGGCCGCGTGACGACGAGCATCTCGCCGTCCTGGGCAACCGTGATGTCCCGCGACACGCGCTCCGACAGCGTGCCGCGAGGCCCGTTGACCTGCACGAGCTCGGGCTCGATCGAGACCGTGACGCCCGCGGGAAGCGGGATCGGCTTCTTTCCGATTCGCGACATCTCAGCTACCAGATGTGCGCCACGACTTCGCCGCCGACGCCCGCGGAGCGAGCCTCGTGGCCGGTCATGACGCCTCGCGACGTGGAGACGATTGCGGTGCCCATGCCGCCGAGCACCTTCGGGATCTCGCGCGAGCCGGCGTACGTCCGCCGGCCGGGGCGCGAGACGCGCTTGAGGCCGGAGATCGCCGAGCGGCGGTCCGTCGTGTACTTGAGGCGCACGCGCAGGACCTCGCCGGGATGGTCGGCGTTCGGCGACTCGGTCGAGTAGCCGTCGATGTAGCCCTGCTCGGACAGGATCCGGGCGCACTCGACCTTGAGCTTGGACGACGGGATGTCGACCGTCTCATGGGCGGCCTGGATCGCGTTGCGAATCCGGGTCAGGAAGTCTGCGATGGGGTCTGTGCTTGCGCTCAAGGGGTAATTTCGGCCGGTGTTTGGTCTGAAGTGCGGGGGGTTACCAGGAGGATTTCGTCATTCCCGGGATGAAGCCGTTGTGTGCCATCTCGCGCAGGCAGATCCGGCACAGGCCGAACTTGCGATAGACGGAGCGGGCACGGCCGCAGCGACGACAGCGGCTGTACTCCCGGGACTTGAACTTCGCGGGCCGAGCCTGGCGGACCCGCTGGGACGTCTTGGCCATCTTAGTGGTTCCTCCTGTGGATCCTTGTGCGCTTGGGCGTTCGCTGGCGCCGGCCGGCGAGGACGCAGCGAGGGAGTGGGCCTTCAGGCCCATGACTGAGCGAGGACGTAGCCGGCCGGTGATCAGCGAGCGATCCAGGCGTGCGAGGATCTGCAGGAGGGACCACTAGGGTGTCTCCTCGTTGTCCGGCTCTTCGGTGTCGGCTGCCGGCGTCTCGTAGGCCGCGGGGTTCTCGGCCTTGAGCTGCTCGAGTCCAGCCTGCTCGGCGTCGGCCTTGGCGTGCGCCTCGGCGAGTCGAGCCTCCTCCTCGGCGGCGGCCTGACGCGCTCTCGCGGCCGCCGCCTTGGCGCCCGGGCGCCCCTCCTTCGTGAACGGCATGCCGAAGGCAAGCAGCAGCTCGAAGGCCTCCACGTCGGTCTGCGCGGAGGTCGTGATCGTGACGTCGAGACCGCGGACGTGGTCCACGGAGTCGTAGTCGATCTCGGGGAAGATGATCTGCTCCTTGACGCCGAGCGAGTAGTTCCCGCGCCCGTCGAAGGCCGAGGCCTTGAGGCCGCGAAAGTCGCGGATCCGCGGGATCGCGATCGAAAGCAGGCGGTCGAGGAACTCATACGCGCGCTCGCCGCGCAGCGTCACGGACAGCCCGACGGGCATGCCCTCGCGCAGCTTGAAGTTCGCGATCGACTTGCGCGCACGGCGCACGTTGGGCTTCTGGCCGGCGATGATCGCCAGCTGGCCCTGCGCCTGCTCGAGCAGCTTGGAGTCCTGCTTGGCGTCGCCGACGCCCATGTTCAGCGTGATCTTCTCGATCTTCGGCGCCTGCATGACCGACGTGTAGCCGAAGCGCTCCACGAGCGCCGGCCGGATCTCCTCGAGGTAGCGGATCTTCAGCCGTGCGGGGGGTGCGGCGGTGGCGGGCATCAGATCTTCACTCCGGAGCGGGCCGAGGCACGCAGGCGCTTGCCGTGCTCGACGACCGTCTTGACGCGGGTGGGCTTCTTGTCCTTCGGGTCGCGCAGCGCGACGTTCGAGACGTGGATCGGGCCTTCCTTCTCGATCACGCCACCAGGCTGCGACGAGCCCGGCTGCGCCCGCGTGTGGCGCTTGATGATGTTCAGGCCCTCGACGTAGACACGCTGCTTGGCCGGGTCCACGCGCAGGACCTTGCCCGACTTGCCGTTGTCCTTGCCGCTGATGACGATGACCTCGTCACCGCGACGGATGCGCATCGGCATGGCTAGAGCACCTCCGGGGCGAGCGAGACGATCTTCATGAAGTTGCGGTCGCGCAACTCGCGGGCGACCGGGCCGAAGATGCGCGTGCCGCGCGGGTTGTTGGCCGCGTCGATGATGACGGCCGCGTTCTCGTCGAACGCGATGTACGTGCCATCGGCGCGGCTGAAGGACTTCTTCGTGCGCACGACGACGGCCGTCACGACCTCGCCCTTCTTGACGGTGCCCTGAGGGTTCGCCGCCTTGACCGTCGCGGTGATCGTGTCGCCGACGAACGCATAGCGCCGCCGCGAACCGCCCTTGACGCGGATGCAGAGGATCTCGCGGGCGCCGGTGTTGTCAGCGACCTTGAGGCGTGTCTCGTTCTGGATCACTTCGCGCGCTCCAGCACTTCTTCGAGCTTCCAGCGCTTGTTGGCCGACAGCGGCCGGCTCTCGGAGACCCGCACGACGTCGCCCTCGTGGGCGTCGTTGGTCTCGTCATGCGCGTGCAGCTTCGTCGTCGAGCGCACGATCTTCTCGTAGCGACGGTGACGGCGGGCGATGTCAATACGCACGGTGATCGTCTTGTCGGGCTTGGCCGACACGACGGTGCCGGTCCGCATCTGCGGAGCGGCGTCCTTCGGCGGGGCCGGCGGCGTGCCCGTGGGCGCGACCCCCGCGTCGCGCGCGGCGATGCGCTTGACCTTCTCCTGCCCGCGCCGGCGACGGCGGGCAACGGCCTTCGCCTTGCGCAGTTCCAGGCGCTCGGCGTTGCGCTCCTCGGCACTGCGAGGTCCAAGCTGGGACTTCGCCAGATGGTCGAGGCGGGCTCGCTCCTCCTTGCCGGAGAGCTTGGGCGCAGCCGGCTCTGCCGCCGCAGCGGTGGCTTCGGTCTGCTCGTTGTCTGTGTCGTCAGCCATCGCTACTTCCGGTTGGGAATGTCGATCTCGCGCTCGCGCGCAACGGTGAGAGCGCGAGCCAGCTCGCGCTTCGCGGTCCGTAGACCGGCGGTGTTCTCGAGCTCGCCCGTCGCGTGCTGGAAGCGCAGCCCGAAGACTTCCTTGCGCCCGGTCGCGACGTGCTCGATGAGCTCGTTGGCGGGCAGCTCGTGCAGGTCACTGGCGTTCATGACGGCGAGTCCTCGCGCATGACGAACTTCGTCTTGACGGGCAGCTTGTGACCGGCCAGGCGCATCGCCTCACGGGCGAGCGGCTCGGAGACTCCGGCCAGCTCGAACATGACGCGACCCGGCTTGACGACCGCGACCCAGCCCTCGGGCGAGCCCTTGCCGGAGCCCATGCGGGTCTCGGCGGGCTTCTTCGTGAAGGACTTGTCGGGATAGACGTTGATCCAGACCTTGCCACCGCGCTTGATCTTGCGTGTCATCGCGATACGAGCGGCCTCGATCTGGCGGTTCGTCAGCCAGCCGGCGTCGAGCGACTTGAGGCCGTACTCGCCGAACTGGATCGAGGTCTGCCCGCGCGACAGCCCGGCCCTGCGGCCGCGGTGCTGCTTGCGGTGCTTGACGCGCTTCGGAGACAGCATCAGCGGCCACCTCCACGAGCGCCGCCGGCGCCGGGGCCAAAGCCCGGACGTGACGTTCCGCCGCCGCCCGCGCCGCCACGTCCGCCGCCACCGCCGCCGCCGCCGGCACCCGGTCCGCCGCCACGACCGCCCGCTCCGCCGCCACGGCCTCCGCCGCCGCGACCGCCGCCGGCGCCGCCGCCGCCGCGACCGTCACGGTCGCCGCGTCCACGGCCACGGCCGCCGTCACGATCCTGGGCCTGGTTGGACGGGCCCTCCATGTCGGTCAGGTCCGCGCCGGCGTAGCCCTCGGGCATGATCTCGCCCTTGTTGATCCAGCACTTCACGCCGATGCGCCCGAACGTCGTCTTGGCCTCGAAGAAGCCGTAGTCGATGTCGGCGCGCAGCGTGTGCAGCGGGACGCGGCCGTCGGAGTAGCTCTCGGTGCGCGCCATCTCGGCACCGCCGAGGCGGCCGCCGACCTGGATCTTGCAGCCCTTGGCGCCGGAGCGCATCGCGCTCGTGAGCGCGCGCTTCATCGCGCGCCGGAAGGCGACGCGATTCTGCAGCTGCTCGGCGACCGACTGCGCGACGAGCTTGGCGTCGAGCTCGGGGCGCTTGATCTCGAGGATGTTGACCTTGATCTGCTTGCGCGTGATGCGGTGCAGGTCCTTGCGCAGGGCGTCGACCTCGGAGCCGGACTTGCCGATCACGATGCCGGGGCGCGCGGTGTGGATGTTGACCTCCACCTCCTGCGCGTCCTTGCGGATCGTGATGTCCGAGAGGCCGGCGTGCGCGAGCTTGCCCGTGATGTGGTTGCGGATCGCCACATCCTCGGCGAGGTAGTCAGCGAAGTGCTTCTCGTTGAACCAGTTGCTCTTCCAGTCGTGGATATAGCCCACGCGCATCGACTCGGGATGAACCTTCTGTCCCATCAGCGATCCCCATCCTTTGGCGTGAGCGTGATCGAGAGATGGCTCGTGCGCTTGCGGATCTTCGTCGCGCGGCCCATGGCCCGCGGACGGAAGCGCTTGAGCGTCGGCCCCTCGTCGGCCTTGACGGCTGCGATGCGCAGCTCGTCGCCGACCAGCTCGTGGTTGTGCTCGGCGTTCGCGACCGCCGACTCGAGCAACTTGGACCAGTCGCGGGCGACGTCGCGGCTGGCGTGCGCGAGGATCGCGCGCGCCTCCTCGACGGACTTGCCGCGGATGTGATCGCAGACGAGACGCGCCTTGCGCGCGGACGTGCGCACGTACTTGGCATGCGCGCGGACCATCGGCGGGTTGTCGCCGAAGTCGCGTGCGGCGCGCTTGGAGCGCGAGGCCGCAGCGGCGGGCTTCGCGGGCTGCGCCTTCGACGACGCAGCCTTGCCCCGAAGGCTGCGCTTGGGCTTGGCCTCCTCGGCGGGAGTGTCGGCCTCGGCCGCGACGGCCTTCGCGCGGCGCGACGGGGCCTTCGCCTTCGCGGTGGCCTTCGGCTCGTCGGCGGCGTCGGCGGCCGTGGCAGCCGCGGCCGGCTTGCCTGTGCCCTGCGAGCCGCCAGGCGAGCGGGTGCGCCGGGCCCGCTTGGGCTTGGCGGCGGCCTCCTCGACGGGCGCGTCCTGAGCGACGGCCTTGGCGGCGGCCTCGTCGCCGGCGACGGCCTTCGCGTCGTCGGCCTCGAGGTTGTCCGGCTCGTTGTCGGGTGCGCTCATGGTGCTAGCGGACCTTCCCGGAGCCGGCGTGCCCGCGGTACAGGCGTGTCGGCGCGAACTCGCCGAGCTTGTGGCCGACCATCGACTCGGACACGAACACGGGGATGTGCTTGCGGCCGTCGTGGACGGCGATCGTGTGTCCGACCATCTCGGGGAAGATCGTCGACGCGCGTGACCAGGTCTTGAGCATCTGCTTGGAGTTCGAGGTGTTCATCGCCTCGATGCGTGCCATCAGGCGCTCCTCGACCCACGGTCCCTTCTTGCTTGAACGGCTCACTGCGGCCTACCTCTTCTTTCCACGCTTGCGACCGCGAATGATGTAGCGATCTGACGCCTTGTTCTTGGGCCGGGTGCGGTAGCCGAGCGTCGGCACGCCCCACGGCGTGACCGGGTGACGACCGGCGGTCGTCGAGCCCTCGCCGCCACCGTGCGGATGGTCGACCGGGTTCATCGCCGTGCCACGGGTCTGCGGACGCACGCCCATGTGGCGCTTGCGCCCCGCCTTGCCGATCTTCACGTTCTGATGATCGGAGTTGCCGATCACGCCGATCGTGCCGCGGCAGTCCTCGCGCACGAGGCGCATCTCGCCGGACGGCAGGCGCAACGTCGCCATGCCGTTCTCGCGCGCCATGAGCTGGATGCCGGTCCCGGCGGAGCGACCCATCTGCCCGCCGCGGCCCGGCTGCAGCTCGACGTTGTGGATCACCGTGCCGATCGGGATGCGGCTCAGCGGCAGGCAGCAGCCCGGCGTGATGTCGGCGTCGGGTCCCGACGAGACCATCGTGCCGACCGTCAGCCGCGCGGGCGCGAGGATGTAGGCCTTCTCGCCGTCGACGTAGTGCAACAGCGCGATGTAGGCCGACCGGTTCGGGTCGTACTCGATCGTCGCAACGCGCGCCGGAACCCCGTCCTTGCGCCGCTTGAAGTCGATCTTGCGGTACAGACGCTTGGCGCCGCCACCGCGGTGACGGGCCGTCTTGCGCCCACGGGCGTTGCGCCCGCCGGACTTCGTCAGGCCCTCGACGAGCGACTTCTCGGGCCGGTCGGTCGTGAGCTCCGCGAAGTCGGGATACGTCGAGAAGCGACGACCCGGACTCGTTGGCTTGGGCTTGCGGATTGCCATCAGTTGCGCCTCTTAGCCCTCGAGGGACTCAAGGCCCTGGAAGATCGGGATGGTGTCGCCGGGACGGACCTGCACGATGGCCTTCTTCCACTTGCGCGTACGGCCGATGATGGCCCCGCGGCGCTTGGGCTTGGACTTCACGCTCATCGTGTGGACCTCGAGCACGCCGACGTCGAACAGCGACTCGATCGCCTGGCGGATCTGGGTCTTGTGCGCGTCCGGATGGACGCGGAAGGTGTACTTGCCGGCCGCCGCGAGGACGTAGGACTTCTCCGAGACGACGGGCCGGATGATGATCTGGCTGTGATCCATTACGAGGCCTCCTCGGCGGCAACGGGCTCGGGGGACTCGCCCTTGGCGCGGGAGGTCAGGGCGTCGATCGCCTCCTGGGAGAGGATCACCGAGGCGGCGCCGATGAGGTCGGCGACACCGACCATGTGGGCCGGCAGGACCGAGACGCGCTCGAGGTTGCGAAACGACAGCGCCGCACGCTCCTGCGCGTCGACGAGCACGATCAGCGTCGGCAGGCCGAGCCCGGAGTCCGTCAGCAGGCCCTTGGCGGCTTTCGTCGACGGGGTGTCAAACGGCGCCGGGTCGAAGACCGCGATCGAGCCGCGATCGGCGTGCACCGACAGCGCGCTGCGCAGGGCCGCGCGGCGCTCCTTGCGGTTGACCTTGAACGTGTAGCTGCGCGGCGACGGGCCGAAGATCGTGCCACCGCCGACCCAGATCGGCGAGCGCGACGAGCCGGCACGGGCGCGGCCCGTGCCCTTCTGGCGCCAGGGCTTGGCGCCGCCGCCGCGGACGTTGCCGCGGGTCTTCGTCGCGTGCGTGCCGCGCCGGCGGGCGTTGAGCTCCGCGCGCACGGACTCGTGCACGAGCGGGCCGTTGAACTTCGCGCCGAAGGCGGTCTCGTCGAGCGACACCTTCTTGCTCTCCGCAGCGCCCAGGATGGGTGCGTCAGGCATCGGTGCGAACCTCCACGTAGCCATTGCGCGGCCCGGGCACGGAGCCGCGGACCAGCATGAGGTTCAGCGCGAGATCGAGGCGGACGATCTCGAGGCCCTTCTGGGTCACGCGCTTGTTGCCCATCTGGCCCGGGCCCTTGATGCCTTTGAAGACGCGCGAGGGCGTCGCCGAGGCGCCGATCGAGCCCGGGGCGCGCACGTTGTGCGAGCCGTGGGACTTCGGCCCGGAGGCGAAGTTGTGGCGCTTGATCGTGCCCTGGAAGCCCTTGCCCTTCGAGGTGCCCGAGATCTTGACGGTCTGGCCGATCTCGAAGTCCTCGACGGTGACGGCGTCGCCGACGAGGTGCTCGCCGACCTCGTCGCGGAACTCCTTGACGTGTCGCATCGGCGAGGCGCCGGCCTTCTTGAGATGACCGAGCTCGGCGCGCGAGAGGTGCTTCTCCTTCGACGCGCCGAACGCGAGCTGGAGTGCCTCGTAGCCGTCCACCTCGTACGTACGCACGCCCGTGACCGGGCACGGACCAGCTTCGAGCACGGTGACGCGCTCGACGGTTCCGTCATCGAGAAAGAGCTGGGTCATGCCGAGCTTCTTGGCGAGGATCGCGGGCATCGGTCAGGTCGCCAGGCGGATCTCGATGTCCACTCCGGCGGGAAGGTGATCGAGTCGCTGGAGCGAGTCGACCGTCTTCGGCGTCGGCTGGTGGATGTCGATGAGGCGCTTGTGGGTCCGGATCTCGAAGTGCTCGCGCGAGTCCTTGTCCTTGAACGGCGAGCGGATCACGCAGTAGACGTTCTTCTCGGTCGGCAACGGCACCGGCCCGGAAACGGTCGCACCAGTCCGGGTGGCCGTCTCGACGATCTCCTTAGCCGCGGTCTCGATGGCCGAGTGGTCATAGGCCTTGAGGCGGATCCGGATCTTGTTCTCTGTGGGGGTAGCCATTGCTTTGTTGCGCTTGTGGGCGTCAGAAGGGGCGGGCTCCGCGTAGCGCGGTGCCCGCCCCCTGAAACTCGAAAGTCCGCGCGCTCCTTACTCGACGATCTCGGTCACGACGCCAGAGCCGACCGTGCGGCCGCCCTCGCGAATGGCGAAGCGCAGGCCAGCGTCCATGGCGATCGGCTGAATGAGCTCGATCTCCATCTGGACGTTGTCGCCGGGCATCACCATCTCGACGCCTTCGGGCAGATGCGCTGCGCCGGTGACGTCGGTCGTGCGGAAGTAGAACTGCGGCCGGTAGCCCGTGAAGAACGGCGTGTGACGGCCACCCTCCTCCTTCTTGAGGACGTAGACCTCGGACTTGAACTTCGTGTGCGGCGTGATCGACTTCGGCTTGCAAAGGACCTGACCGCGCTGGATCTCCTCGCGCTTGGTGCCACGCAGCAGGCAGCCGACGTTGTCGCCCGCGCGACCCTCGTCGAGGATCTTGCGGAACATCTCGACGCCGGTGACGACGGTGGAGGCGTTCGGCGTGATGCCGACGATCTCGACGGTGTCGCCCGTGTGGACGATGCCCTGCTCGATGCGGCCCGTCGCGACGGTGCCGCGGCCGGTGATCGAGAAAACGTCCTCGACCGGCATCAGGAAGGGCTTGTCGAGGTCGCGGACCGGCTCGGGGATGTACGTGTCGAGCGTCTCCGCGAGCTCCATGATCTTCGCCTTCGCGTCCGCGTCGCCCTCGAGCGCCTGCGTCGCCGAGCCGATGACGAACGGGATGTCGTCGCCGGGGAAGTCGTAGGAGCTGAGCAGCTCGCGGACCTCGAGCTCGACGAGCTCGAGCAGCTCCTCGTCGTCGACGAGGTCGGCCTTGTTGAGGAACACGACGATGTACGGGACGCCGACCTGGCGGGCAAGCAGGATGTGCTCACGCGTCTGCGGCATCGGACCGTCGGCCGCCGAGACCACGAGGATCGCGCCGTCCATCTGCGCGGCGCCCGTGATCATGTTCTTCACGTAGTCGGCGTGGCCGGGACAGTCGACGTGCGCGTAGTGGCGGTTGTCCGTCGAGTACTCAACGTGAGAGGTCGCGATGGTGATGCCACGCGCCTTCTCCTCGGGAGCGTTGTCGATCTCGGCGAAGCTGCGCGCCTCGCCGCCGCCATGCTCGGCGAGCACGGTCGTGATGGCGGCTGTCAGCGTCGTCTTGCCGTGGTCGATATGACCGATCGTGCCGACGTTGACGTGCGGCTTGTCGCGCTCGAACTTCTCCTTTGCCACTTTCGGTTCGCTCCTCTACGTCTGTCGATGAACTGGATGAAACTATCGAATCTGCGGGGATCGGGGCATGACGCCACCGGGTGCGCCGCGAGCGGCGCTGCCCGCGAGTCCTGTCAGGCGGGGACGGGCACTCCCATGCGGTGCTCGATGACCTTCTCCGCGATGTGCTGCGGAACCTCTTCGTAGCCGTCGAACTGCATCGAGTAGCTCGCGCGGCCCTGCGTGTTGGAGCGCAGGTCGCCGACGTAGCCGAACATCTCCGACAGCGGGACGCGCGCCTGCACGATGATCGCGTTTCCGCGACGCTCCTGGCTCTCGACGTGTCCGCGGCGACGCATGAGGTCTCCGATGATGTCGCCGACGAAGTTCTCGGGCCCGGTCACCTCGACGGCGAAGATCGGCTCCATGAGCACGGGCTTCGCGCGGCGAGCGGCCTCCTTCAGGGCGAACGAGCCGGCCATCTTGAAGGCGATCTCCGAGGAGTCCGTGTCGTGGTACTTGCCGTCGACGAGCGTCACCTTGACGTCGACCATCGGGTAGCCGGCCTTGACGCCGGTGATGAGCGCCTCCTCGACGCCCTTCGCGACGGCCGGGATGAACTCGCTCGGCACGGCTCCGCCCTTGATCTTCGACACGAACTCGAAGCCCTGTCCGGGGTTCGGCTCGATGTCGACGTAGACGATGCCGTACTGGCCCGAGCCGCCGGTCTGCTTGACGAAGCGGCCCTCGACCTTCTTCGCCTCGCCGCGGATCGTCTCGCGGTAGGAGACCTGCGGGCGACCGACGTTCGCCTCGACGCCGTACTCGCGCTTCATGCGGTCGACGAGGATCTCGAGATGCAGCTCGCCCATGCCGGAGATCTCGATCTGGCCGGTCTCCTCGTTCGTCTGAACCTGGAACGTCGGGTCCTCCTCGGCCAGGCGGCCGAGGGCGACGGACATCTTCTGCTGGTCGATCTTCGTCTTCGGCTCGACCGCGACCTTGATGACGGGGTCGGGGAAGTCGATGTTCTCCAGGCGCACGGGCCGCTCGGGTGCCGACAGCGTGTCGCCCGTCGTGATCTGCTTGATGCCGACCGCCGCCGCGATGTCACCCGCGTAGACCGTTTCGACGTCCTCGCGGTCGTTGGCGTGCATCACGAGCAGCCGCCCGACCTTCTCGGTGCGACCGGTCGTGACGTTGAGGACCTTCGAGCCGGAACTCAGCGTGCCCGAGTAGACGCGGAAGTAGGTGAGCTTGCCGACGAACGGGTCGGCCATGATCTTGAAGCCGAGCGCCGCGAATGGAGCAGAGTCGTCGGGCTGCAGCACGATCGGCTCGCCATCGTCACCGCCCTTGAGGACCGTGACGCCGTCGATCGGCTTGACCTCCAGCGGCGAGGGCAGGTAGTCGAGCACGGCGTCGAGCAGCGGCTGCACGCCCTTGTTCTTGAAGGCGGAGCCGCAGAAGACCGGCGTGATCTCGATCGACAGCGTGTGCTTGCGGATCGCGGCCTTGAGCATCGCCGTCGGGACCTCGGCCTCGTCGAGGAACAGCTCGGCGATGGCGTCGTCCATGTCAGCAAGCTGGCTGAGCAGGTGCTCGCGCGCGGCGGCGGATGCCTCCACGTAGGACTCCGGGATGTCGATGACGTCCTGGTCCTTGCCGAGGTCGTCCTTGTAGACGATCGCCTTCATCTCGACAAGGTCGATGATGCCCTTGAAGGCGCCCTCCGCGCCGATCGGGATCTGCAGCGGCACGGCGTTCGCGCCGAGGCGGTCGACCATCGTCTTAAGCGAGCCGGTGAAGTCCGCGCCGATGCGGTCCATCTTGTTGATGAACGCGATCCGCGGCACGGCGTACTTGTCGGCCTGGCGCCAGACGGTTTCGGACTGCGGCTCGACGCCGGCGACGGAGTCGAACAGCGCGATCGCGCCGTCGAGGACGCGCAGCGAGCGCTCGACCTCGACCGTGAAGTCGACGTGTCCGGGCGTGTCGATGATGTTGATCCGGTGCTCGCGCCAGGTACAGGTGGTGGCGGCGGAGGTGATCGTGATGCCACGCTCCTGCTCCTGCTCCATCCAGTCCATCGTGGCGGCGCCCTCGTGGACCTCACCGATCTTGTACGTCCGCCCCGTGTAATAGAGGATGCGCTCGGTCGTCGTCGTCTTGCCGGCGTCGATGTGCGCCATGATCCCGATGTTCCGGGTCTTGTCGAGCGTGAATTGGCGTGCCATGGCTTCTCTTGATCTCTATTCGGGGCTGAGCAACAAAAACGGGCCCCTTGGGCCCGCGCGCACGTCCGAGGTCTATCCGGTACGTCGCGCTATGTGCTCAAGGTATCCATCGTGCGATGGGTTGCTCCGAGGCGGGCGCGAATGAGCGCAGCTGACCGCGGAACGGCGACCGACTATAGCAAAGGCGGTCCGCTCCGCCCGGCCGATTTCGTCACGGCGAGGCGCGTGCTCGCCGCCCTCGCGCTCGTCGGCGCGGGCCTGCTCGTCGTCGCCGAGCTGTCCCCCCTGTACACCGTCGTCGTCGGGGCGTTGCAGACCCCGCGGCGCAGCGTGTCGGGGGGATCGAACCACGGATACGCCCTGGCGGTCGTCGCGCTGGCGGCGATCGCGATGACGCTCGGCGCCCTGCGCGGCGCCCGCGCCGCGGCCGTGGCGCTGCTCGCGCTCGGCGCCGTCGCGCTGTTCGTCGCGCTCGTCGTCGACCTGCCCGACACCCGCGCCTCGGGCACCCTGCGCGAGTCCGTCGCGTTCTCGCAGGCCCACGCGCGGGCGGCGCGCGGGTTCACGCTGGAGCTCGTCGGCGCGATCGCGCTCATGCTCGCGGGCGTCGGGCTGTTCGTGCTCGAGCGACCGGCGGTCGCGCGCGAGGCCGAGCGCCGGCGTCCGCCCGCCGCGGCCTGAGCCGAGGGCCGTCGCTCAGCGGGCGACGCGCGTCGCGCTCGCCGGCACCGCGGTCCAGTCGACCGGGCTCAGCGGCAGCGCGAGCACGGCCTGCCAGGTGGCAGCGTCGGTCGTGCCCGAGGGCGCCAGCCCGCGCGCCGCCTGGAAGGCGCGCAGCACGCCGTCGGTCGCGGCGGTGAACTTCCCGGTCGCCGGCACCGGCAGCGTCGGGTCGAAGGAGTGCAGGTGCTGTTGCAGCCAGATGACCTGGTCGCCGCGCGAGCCGCTGGACAGCGTCGGCCAGCCCGGATCGGTCGGGACGACCGGCAGCGGCGCCGAGGCGCTGAGCCCCGCCCAGGTCGCCTCGCTCGAGGCCTGCCAGCTCCACCACGAGATGCCGCCGACGCCATAGCCGGCCCAGATCGCCCGGAAGCGGTCGATGTCGGCGTCCTTGGGGGCGTCGTAGGCCTGGCCGAGCGGCGCCATCGGCGCGCCGTAGATGCGGTTCTGGGCGACGGTCTTCGCGCTGACGGCATCGACGGAGCCGCCGATCGCCTTCCAGTAGACCTGCGGCAGGTTGGCCTGGGCCGCGCCGGGCGCGAGGAAGACCGAGTACGGCAGGCTCGGGTGGTAGTCGACGTAGGGAAAGGACGTGAAGCCGAGCGGGTAGGACGGCCCGACCGCCGCGCGCAGGGCGCCGACGTAGCGCTGGGCCGCCGCGTAGCGGCCCTCGTACGCCGTCTCGGCGTCGATCACGAGGCAGTCGGCGCCCTTGGCGACTGCGGCCGCGCCGGCGGCGGCCTCGCCGAGCGGATCCTTGCCGTAGACGAACTGCCACGCGCACGCGCGCAGCCCGCGGGCGTGCAGCGCCGCGACGAGCGCGGGCGAGAACTGACCCCAGGCGTTGGCGGCGTCCGAGCTCTTGACGAAGACCGTCGACATGTTCGCGCCGCGCGCGCGGGCGGCGATCGCGTCGAGGTCGCCCCCGTTGGACTTCGGCAGCTGCCAGATCCACATCCCGTTGCCGCGCAGCGCGACCGGCAGCGCGCCCGCCGCGATCGACGACAGCGGCCGCGCCGGGTTCGCCGGCGTGACGATGATGTTGCGCGCGTTCGAGCGCCGGCCGGCGCGGTCGCGGACCGTCACGGCGATGCGGCCAAGCGCGGTGCCCGGCGGGATGCGCACGACCCATCCCGGACTGCCCCGGCGCAGCTGCGTGGCGAGCGCCCCGCGCGGCCAGCGGAAGGACACCCGCATGTTGCGCGCGAGGGCGCGGCCGACGAGCTGGATCTGGCGGCCGCTGGCGAGGCGCACGGCCTGACGACAGCTCGCGGTCGTTGCCGGGACGCAGCGCAGCTTCGTCAGGCGCGGCGCGGCGGAGCGGGCGTCCGCGGCCGGCGCGCCGAAGGCGACGAGCAGGGCGAGCACCGCGAGCATTGCGCCGGTGGCGGTGGCCGCGCGAAGGAGCATCAGCGATTGCAACCGGCGAGCAGCACCGAAGTAGCGTCCCAGGCGCGGGCTCGGCGCCTGCAACCCTGCCGTCAGCCTGCGCTGCCGGCGCCGAGTTGGCGCGGCGGCGCGGGTCCTACCAGCGGTAGTGCGCGAAGGCCTTGTTGGCCTGGGCCATGCGGTAGATGTCGTCCTTGCGCTTGTGCGCGCCGCCCTGCTGGGACTGCGCGTCCAGCAGCTCGTTGGCGAGGCGCATCGCCATCGTCTTCTCGCGACGCTGGCGGGCGAACTCGACGAGCCAGCGCACGGCGAGCGTGCGGGCACGGCGGGACGGCACCTCGACGGGCACCTGGTAGGTGGCGCCGCCGACGCGGCGCGACTTGACCTCGAGCACCGGGGTCAGCGCTTTGATCGACGCCTCGAGCTGCTCGACGGGGTCCTTGCCGGTGCGCTCTCCGATGATCGCGAGGGCGTCGTAGACGATCTTCTCGGCCGTCGACTTCTTGCCGTCGAGCATGACCTTGTTGATGACCTGCTGGACGATGCGTGAGCGATGGACGGAGTCCGGCTCGATCGGCCTGATCTGTGCTGCTGCGCGGCGCGGCACTACTTCTTCTTCACGCCGTACTGCGAGCGCGCCTTCTTGCGGTCGCTGACGCCGGCGGCGTCGAGCGTTCCGCGGACCACCTTGTAGCGCACGCCGGGAAGATCCTTGACGCGACCACCGCGCACGAGCACCACGGAGTGCTCCTGGAGGTTGTGGCCCTCACCGGGGATGTACGCGGTGACCTCGATCGAGCCGGTGATCCGGACGCGCGCGACCTTGCGCAGCGCCGAGTTCGGCTTCTTCGGCGTCGTCGTGTAGACGCGGGTGCAGACGCCGCGGCGCTGGGGAGCGGCGACCTTCTTCTTGCGCCCCTTGCCGGACTTGAGTCCAGGCGTGGCGAGCTTCTTCTTGGGCGTCTTGCGTCCCTTGCGGACAAGCTGGGAAGTCGTTGGCATGCGGCGCGAGATGGTAGCAGCGTTGCGATCGTAGACCCGCGCGGGGGCGCGGCGTCGGGCTCAGGGCTTGGGCTTTGCCTTTGCCCCGGACTTGGCCGCCGGCTTCGTCGCGACGGGTGCCGCGGCCGGCACCGGCTTGATCGCCATGCTCGTCGTGCGCGGCCCGGCGGGCGATGGATAGCCGAGCCGGTACAGCGATCCGGCGACGTGCGGGATCGTCCGTGTGAACGCCGAGCGGCCGTCCATCGTGAGCTTGTCGATCGTCTCCCACTTGTGCTTCGGGCGCTGGCGCTGGACGGAGATCGTCTTGTCGCCCGCCCCGAGGCGCAGGCGCCCGTAGATCAGGACGCGGCCCTTGCTGCGCTTCTGCACGAACAGGCCGGCGAGGAACGACTTGGCCGCGAGCTTGTCCTTGCCGTCGGCGAGCAGCAGCCCGGTCGAGTACTCGCCGAACGGTCGGGCGTTGCTGGCCGACACGCGCACCGGCGCCGGCGGCTGGTCGCGCAGCAGGAACTGCGCGAACGAGCGGACCGTCGGGATCTTGTCGGCGAGGTACTCCGCCCACGTCAGCCAGCGCGCCTGCGTGCGCTCGTCGACCCGTGGCCGGCCGGGGATGCCCTTCGTCTCGTAGCCGAACTCCGTCAGGTAGATGTTGCGGTCGGCGGGCGCGAGACGCCCCTTCTTGACGAGGATCGACAGCGTCGTGGCGAGCTGCTGGAGGTCGCCGAGGCGCACGTCGTCGGGCTCGACGTCCGGCTTGCTCGTGCGCGACGGGCGCTCGTTCTGGGAGTACGGGTGGTGTGCCCAGCCGTCGCCGGGCAGCTTCGTGTAGTCCGCGCAGTCCGCTGTCGTCAGCGGCTGCAGGTCGCGGTCCACGCACGCGAGCTGGCGCAGGAACTCGAGCGGCGGGACCGGTCCGACGCCTCGCTTTCCGCCCGTGCTCGACGTGTTGCCGATCAGCACCATGGACTTCTTGCGCACCGCCTTGATGGCCGCGTATCCGGCGCGCACCATCGCGCGATAGATGCGGGGGCTGGCGGGCGTCGTGCCGTCGGGCTCCCACTGCGGCAGCAGCAGGCCCTGGTGGTTGGGCTCGTTCCAGAGCACGAACTGCGTCACGTTCGGCAGCGGCTCGCCAGGCGCGACGGCGCCGCCCTCGGGGGCCTGGGCCTGGGCCGCGGCGGCGCTGAGCCCGCGCGCGCCGGCGGCCGGAACCGGAGGCGGCGGGTCGAGCAGCGGGAACGGCAGCAGCGGCTGCAGGATCGACTGCAGCAGCGACTGATCCTCGGTCGGCGGCGGCTCGGGCGCCGTCGGCGGCTCGGGCGGCGGCGTGAAGGCGCCGGAGTAGCGCAGCGCGACCGCAGCGGCGAAGTCCGCGAAGTCCTGCGCGTTGACGTTGGCCCGCGCGCGCGGGCCTGGGTCGGTCGTCGCCCAGCGCGGCGCCCAGAAGCCGATGTCGATGAGCGCCTGCATGCCGGCGCCGCGGACGGCGCGCACGGCGGTGTCCAGCGCCCGCCAGCGCGACTGCTCGTAGGCGGCGGGGTTGCGTGCGTCGAAGCCGGCGGGCTTCTCTGCCTTGTCGACGTCGCGCGTGAGCGAGGACCAGCCGGCGGTCAGGCGGATCGTGTCGACGCCGAGCGCCTTCGCCCGCGCGGCGGCGGCCTGAACCTCCGCCGCCGGGCGGAAGAGGAAGTTGCCGTCATCCTGCAGGATCGTCGTCAGGCCGCGGGTCACGACGGCCGGCTTGGGCTTGTAGGGCGCCCGCTTGGACTTCGCCTTCGTCGACTTGGACCTTGCCTTGTCGGGCTTGGACTTCGAAGTCGTCGTCGTCGGGGTCTTCGCGGCGGGCGCGGTCGAGGCCGCGGGTGCCGGAGAAGGAGCGGCCATCAGCGCCGCCGCGACGAGCGCGAGCGACACGGCATGCGGCAGCGGGCGCGTCATCGTGCGAAGTGTGCCCATCGGCGCTGCACCGTGCGGCGCTACCCCGGCGCCCGGGCCGCGGCGTGTGAGCGCCCGCGCGCCCGAGGCGCCGCGGCGATCCACTAGCCTGCGCCCCGTGCCCGCGGACGACCAGCCCACGCCGACCGACACGTTCGTCGTCCGCGAGGGCAGCCGCTCCGACCTCAGCGGCATGGCCGACAACCTCATGGAGGGCTTCGCCTCCTATCGCACGTGGACGAAGGGCGAGTGGGAGCTGCCGGCGCGCACGGAGATGCTGCTCGGGATGATGCAGCGCTTCACGCGCGACGGCTCGTGGTGCTTCTGCGGCTTCTCCGACAACGTCGCCGCCGGCCACGCCATGGCCCGTCCCGAGCTCGACGACGACGAGGTCACACTGCAGCCCGGCGTCACCCGCCTCACCCATCTCTTCGTCCGTCGCGAGCACTGGGGGACCGGTCTTGCCGTCACCCTGCACGACGTCATGCTCGACAGCATGCGCGAGCGCGGCTACACGTCGGCCGTCCTGTGGACGCCGATCGGCGCGGCGCGCTCACGTCGCTTCTACGAGCGCGAGGGCTGGCACGAGACCGGCGCGCTGGAACCCGACTCCGACCTCGGGCTCGAGCTCATGGAGTACGCGCACGACCTGACGCCCGGCTGACGGCGTCGCACGACGCCCGCAGGTGTCGGTCCCTCATCGCACGAGAGCGCAAGGCCAGTGGCAGGTGCGCCGCGCGCGTCAGCGCGCCTACCGATTGCGCGCGCCAGCGCGGAGGCGCTGCGCGGAAGAAGGTCAGGCTGGCGCGGCGACAGCCGAGGCGCGCTGCGCGGCGCGTACCGGCGCCGGCGTCAGTGCGGAAGCGACGATGACGAGCACGAACGCGACGGCCTGCGCGACGATGCCGAGCGCGTCGCCGGGGATCGGGTCGCCGAAGACGATGATGCCGCCGGCGATCGTCGCGATGTTCGCGGCGGTGCCGGTGATCGCGATGACCGCGACCGCGTCGCCGCTCTGCAGCGAGCGCGCGGAGGCATAGAAGGCCGTCGCCGAGCCGATCAGCGCGACCCATAGCCACGGACTCAGGACGATGCCGAGGAAGCCCTGGGGGCCGACGATGCCGGTCATCGCCTTGACGCCGAGGTTGCAGACGCCGAACAGGATGCCGGCCGCGGCGGCGAGCGCGACGCCGGTGTGCTCGCTGCGGCCGCCGATGCGCGGGCCGACGATGCACAGCGCGCCGAGGCCGAACAGACCCGCCTCGAAGGCGGCCATCGCGGGCACGGAGAAGGCGGCATGCTGGCCGTGGCTCGCGGGCAGCGTGAGCGCCAGCAGCACGAGCCCGACGAACGTCAGCGCGAGGCCCCACCACTGCCGCTTGCCGACCTTGAAGCCAAACAGCCGGTCCGCCATGACGGCGAGCAGCACGAGGCCGCTCGAGAGGACGACCTGGACGACCGACAGTGGCGCGAGCGAGATCGCGGCCACGTGCAGCAACCAGGCGCCGAGCCCGACGAGCATGCCGATCGCGAACCAGCGCTGGCTCCACAGCGACCGCGCCGTGCGCAGCGGGTGGCGGATGTCGACCGTGCACGCGCTGCAGGCTCCCCGGTGCTTGTAGAGGAACGACAGGTTCGAGGCAAAGGCGCAGAAGAGCGCGAGCAGGATTCCGAGTTGAAGGCTCATGAAATGATCAGCGCGACACGGGCGGGGGTGCGGCCCATCCGGCGTCGGGCAGTACTCCTGCATCGACCACCGTACCGAACAGCTTGACGCTCGGCCGGGCTGGTCAGCAGGCTAGCGTGATCCGGCGGCATGTGAGGCAGCCCGGCGCATTCGTTACAGAATTGCCGCATTTGCAGGGTCATTCTGCGCACACTTGTGACGATTGTCGCGTCATGATCTCGCGCAAGTGGAATCCAACGATCGTCCAGCCGCCAGATCGCATCGTTCGAGGTTCATCCATGCGTTCCCTTCGCCCGCATCGCAAATCCACCTTCTCGAACTCGCCCACGTCGAGCTCGGCGGCGGGCTCAAGCTGCTCGTGGCGAGCGGCCGGCGGGCACGCGGACGCGGCCTCTCGGGGCTCGACGAGCTGCCGCACGGGCACGCCCTGCTGCTGCCCCGCTGCCGCTCCGTGCACACGATCGGCATGCGCTTCGCGCTCGATCTGCTGTGGCTCGACGCCGGCGGCGAGCTCGTGCGCCTCGACCGCGGCGTGACGGGCCGGCGCGTACGTACCTGCCTGCGCGCCAATGCGGTCATCGAGTGCGCGGCCGGCGACGGCGAGCGCTTCGCCGCCCGCCTGCCGCGCCCTCGTCTGAGCTCTTAGCGGTCGCCCGTCACGTCGAGGTCCGCCAGCTCCTCGGCGAACCCGGTGTCGGCGACGCCCGAGCCGATCTCCTCGAGCGACGCGATGTCGTCGTTGAATGCCGCGCCGAAGCCGCCGAGCCCGTCGCCGTCGCCGAGCCCGAGCTCGGCGGCGATCTCGTCCTGGTCGAGCAGGCCGACGTCGTCCATCGCGCGGGGCAGCGGCTCGGCCGGCTCGATCTCGATCCGGCGGTAGCGCTTCAAGCCCGTCGCCGCCGGGATGAGCTTGCCGATGATGACGTTCTCCTTCAGGCCGTTGAGGCGGTCGATCTTGCCCTCCAGCGCGGCATCGGTGAGGACCTTCGTCGTCTCCTGGAAGGAGGCGGCCGACAGGAACGAGTCCGTGTTCAGCGAGGCCTTCGTGATGCCGAGGATGATGTCCTCGTACTGCGCCGCCTCGCCGCCCTTGGCGATGACCTCATTGTTGACGCGCGCGAACTCGAAGCGGTCGACGAACTGGCCCGGCAGGTAGTCCGTGTCGCCCTTCTGGTCGACGCGCACCTTCTTCAGCATCTGGCGGGCGATGAGCTCGATGTGCTTGTCGTTGATGTCGACGCCCTGCGACACGTAGACCTCCTGCACCTCCTTGACGAGGTACTGCTCGGTCTCCGTGCGGCCGCGGATCGCCAGCAGCTCGTGCGGGTACAGCGAGCCCTCGTTGAGCTGCTGACCGGCCTCGACGCGCTGGCCCGTCTCGACGAACACGCGCGTGCGGCGCGGGAAGGCGTGGCGATGCTCCTCGCCGGCGTCGTCGGTGATGACGACGGTCAGCGCCTTGTCGGTCTCCTCGAGGCTGATCGTGCCGTCCTGCTCGGCGATCTTCGCCAGGCCCTTCGGCTTGCGTGCCTCGAACAGCTCCACGACGCGCGGCAGGCCGTGCGTGATGTCCGCGCCGGCGACGCCGCCGGTGTGGAACGTACGCATCGTCAGCTGCGTGCCGGGCTCGCCGATCGACTGCGCGGCGATGATGCCGACCGCGTCGCCGATCTGCGCCGTCTGGCCGGAGGCCATCGACCGGCCGTAGCAGGCCTGGCACACGCCGCTCGTGGCCTCGCACTTCAGGACCGAGCGCACGGCGATCTTGACGATCCCGTGGTGGTCGAGCTTGAGCTGCTCGGCGGCCGCGGACTCGATGATGTCGGCGAGCTCGGCACGGTCGATCTGCTCGGCCTGCGGGACGATGACGCGACCGCGCTTGGTCGCGATGTCGAACGCCGCGTAGCGACCGAGCAGGTTGTCGTTGAGGTCGCCGGACTCCTTGTACAGCGCGAGCTCGATGTGCTCCTCGGTGCCGCAGTCCTTCTCGCGGATGATGACGTCCTGGGCGACGTCGACGAGACGCCGCGTCAGGTAGCCGGAGTCCGCCGTGCGCAGCGCCGTGTCGGCCAGTCCCTTGCGCGCGCCGTGTGTCGAGGTGAAGTACTCGAGCACGTCGAGGCCCTCCATGAAGTTCGCCTTCACGGGCCGCTCGATGATCTCGCCCTTCGGGTTGGCCATCAGGCCGCGCATGCCGGCGAGCTGGCGGATCTGCTTGAACGATCCGCGGGCACCCGAGTTGGCCATCATGAAGATCGGGTTCAGGACGTCGAGGTTCGCGACCATCGCGTCCGCCACCTCCTCGGTGCAGGCGTTCCACTGCTCGACGACCGCCTCGTGGCGCTCCTCCTGCGTGATCAGGCCCATGTCGTACTGCGACGTGAGCTCGGCGACCTTCGCCTCGTAGGACTTCACGATCTCGCCCTTCGAGGGCGGGATCACGACGTCGTTCTTTGAGATCGTGATGCCGGCCTTCGTCGCGAACTCGAAGCCGAGGTCCTTGAACGCGTCGAGCACCTGCGAGATCGTCGTCGCGCCGTAGGACTGCACGAGCTGGTCGACGAGCTCCGTCGTGTCGCGCTTCTTCATCGACGTGTTGACGAAGTCGTACTGCGTCGGGTCGAACTCGTCGCCCATCGCCTCCAGCAGCGCCCGCTCGATGCGGTCGTTGTAGATGATTCGCCCGACCGTCGTCAGGACGTGGCCGCCCTCGCGACCCAGCGGCCGAAACTCCGCCAGGTCGTGCAGCTTGACGCCGCCGAGCTCGTAGGACAGCTCGGCCTCCTGCGCCGTGCGGAAGCAGTGCGGCCGCGGCTCGTGCGTCGCGCGATCGATCGTCGACAGCTCCTCGGCCTCCGGCCCGTAGGTCAGGTAGTAGGCGCCGAGGATCATGTCCTGGGTCGGCGTGGCGAGCGGCTGGCCGTGCGCCGGCGACAGGATGTTGTTGGACGACAGCATGAGGATCCGCGCCTCGGCCTGGGCCTCGGCCGACAGCGGCAGGTGGACCGCCATCTGGTCGCCGTCGAAGTCGGCGTTGAACGCGTGGCATACGAGCGGATGGACCTGGATCGCCTTGCCCTCGACGAGCACCGGCTCGAACGCCTGGATGCCGAGTCGGTGCAGCGTCGGCGCGCGGTTCAGCAGCACCGGGTGCTCGTGGATGACCTGCTCGAGCACGTCCCAGACCTCGGGGATCATCGAGTCGACCATCTTCTTGGCCGCCTTGATGTTCTGCGCGGCCTTGCGCTCGACGAGCTGGGCCATGATGAACGGCTTGAAGAGCTCCAGCGCCATGAGCTTCGGCAGCCCGCACTGGTGCAGCTTCAGGTACGGGCCGGCGACGATGACCGAGCGGCCCGAGTAGTCGACGCGCTTGCCGAGCAGGTTCTGGCGGAAGCGCCCCTGCTTGCCCTTGAGCATGTCGCTGAGCGACTTCAGCGGCCGGTTGCCCGGGCCGGTGACGGGACGCCCGCGGCGGCCGTTGTCGAACAGCGCATCGACGGCCTCCTGCAGCATCCGCTTCTCGTTGTTGACGATGATCTCCGGCGCGCCGAGGTCGAGCAGCCGCTTCAGGCGGTTGTTGCGGTTGATGACGCGGCGGTAGAGGTCGTTGAGGTCGGACGTCGCGAAGCGGCCGCCGTCGAGCTGGACCATCGGACGCAGCTCCGGCGGGATCACCGGAACGGCCTCGAGCACCATCTGCTCGGGGCGGTTGCCCGACGAGATGAACGCCGCGACGACCTTCAGGCGCTTGACCGCGCGGGCCTGCTTCTGGCCCTTGGCCGTGCGCACCATCTCGCCCAGCTCCTCGGCCTCGGCCTCGAGGTCGACCTGCTGCAGGAGGTCGCGGATCGCCTCGGCGCCCATGCCGCCGCGGAAGTACTCGCCGAAGCCGTACGGCGATCCGAAGCGCTCCTTGAGCTCGCGGAAGATCGTCTCGTCGTGCTCGATGCGCTTGGGGTCCATGTCCTTGAACAGCTCCCACACCTGGCGCATGCGCTCGGCGGCGTCCTCGATGTAGGCCTCCGTGTCGGAGATGTCCGAGTCGAACGTCTTCTTGAGGTCCTTCAGGAGCTTGGCGCGCTCATCGTCGTCAAGCTTCTTGACGTCGAGGTCGAGGGCCTCGGCCCACATGTGGTCCTCGTCGTCGAAGTCCTTGCCTTGCGTGCCGTCGGTGAGGTAGGCCTCGCGCCGCGCGCCCTGCTCCTTGAGCTCGAGAACGCGCTCCTCACGCTCGGAGGCGTAGGAGTCCAGGACCTCGTTGACCTTGACCTCGAGGTCGGCGGTGTCGCGCTCGCGCGCCTCGTCGTCGACCCACGTCACGATCGACGCAGCGAAGTAGAGGACCTTCTCGAGCTCCTTGGGAGCCATGTCGAGCAGGTAGCCGATGCGGCTCGGGACGCCCTTGAAGAACCAGATGTGGCTGACGGGCGCGGCCAGGTCGATGTGTCCCATGCGCTCGCGGCGGACCTTCGAGCGCGTGACCTCGACGCCGCAGCGCTCGCAGACGATGCCCTTGTAGCGCACGCGCTTGTACTTGCCGCAGTAGCACTCCCAGTCCTTCGTCGGCCCGAAGATGCGCTCGCAGAACAGGCCGTCCTTCTCGGGCTTCAGGGTGCGGTAGTTGATCGTCTCCGGCTTCGTGACCTCGCCGGAGCTCCAGCCACGGATCTGCTTCGAGGAAGCGAGGGCGATCTCGATGGCGTCGAAGTTGTTGATATCGATCAAGGCGAATCCTCTACTCGGGGGGTTGGGCCCGTGGGGGCCCGGGGTGCGGCGGGGGGTTGCCGCTGGTGATGGCGGGAGCTGCGGGACCGGCGCGGCGGCCTACGTCTCCGTGGGGGCTTCGGCATCGACGACGAGCGCGTCCGGATCCAGCACGGCCGCGACGTCGCCGAGCGCGGGGTCCTCGACATCGTCGCCCGTGGCCTCGGCCTCGGCCTGGGGCGCCGCTGTGCCCGCATCCGTGGCTCGCACGCCCGAGAGGTCGATTCCGAGTTCCTCGGCGGCACGCAGGAGGTCGTCGTCCTCGTCGCGCATCTCGGCGCGGGCGCCCTCCTCGGAGACGACGTTGACGTCGAGCGCCAGCGACTGCATCTCCTTGAGCAGCACCTTGAAGGACTCCGGAATCGACGGCTCGGCGATGTTCTCGCCCTTGACGATCGCCTCGTAGGCCTTCACGCGCCCGACGGTGTCGTCGGACTTGATCGTCAGCATCTCCTGCAGCGTGTAGGCGGCGCCGTAGGCCTCCAGCGCCCAGACCTCCATCTCGCCGAAGCGCTGGCCGCCGAACTGCGCCTTGCCGCCCAGCGGCTGCTGGGTGACGAGCGAGTACGGACCGGTCGAGCGCGCGTGGATCTTGTCGTCGACGAGGTGCAGGAGCTTCAGGATGTACATGTAGCCGACCGTCACCTGCTGCTCGAACGGCTCACCCGTGCGGCCGTTGTAGAGCGTGAACTTGCCCGACGCCCGGATCCCGGCCGCCTTGGAACGGTCGATGTCCATCCGGATGCGGCCCTTGTGCTCGTCCTGCCACTTCACGAGCGCGTTGTCGACGTCGGCAACCGAGGCGCCGTCGAAGACCGGCGTCGCCGTGTAGACCTTTCCGGGGCGACCCTCGGGAGTCGTCTGGCTCTGGGCGATCTTGTAGGCCTCGGTGCCGTCGTCATACCAGCCCTCCGCCGCGGCCCACCCGAGGTGGGTCTCGAGCAGCTGCCCGACGTTCATCCGCGACGGGACGCCGAGCGGGTTGAGGATGACGTCGACCGGCGTGCCGTCCTCCATGAACGGCATGTCGGCCTCGTCGACGATCTTCGAGATGACGCCCTTGTTGCCGTGGCGGCCGGCGAGCTTGTCGCCCTCGGAGATCTTGCGCTTCTTGGCGACGAACACGCGCACGAGGTGGTTGACACCGGGCGGCAGGTCGTCGCCCTCGTCGCGCCCGAACGTCATGACGTCGATGACGACGCCGCCCTCGCCGTGGGGCACCTTGAGCGACGTGTCGCGGACCTCGCGGGCCTTCTCCTTGAAGATCGCGCGGATCAGCTTCTCCTCGGCCGTCAGCTCCGTCTCGCCCTTCGGCGTGACCTTACCGACGAGCAGGTCGCCGGAGCCGACCTCGGCGCCGACGCGGACGATGCCGCGGTCGTCGAGGTTGCGCAGCGACTCCTCCGAGCGGTTCGGGATGTCGCGGGTGATCTCCTCGTCGCCGAGCTTCGTCGTGCGGGCGTCGATCTCGTACTCCTCGATGTGGATCGAGGTGAGCTCGTCGTCCTTGACGAGGCGCTTGGAGAGGATGATCGCGTCCTCGAAGTTGTAGCCCTCCCAGGACAT
>JBBSNY010000032.1:0-49400 GCA_038260305.1 Solirubrobacterales bacterium | reverse complement strand
TACGGCCTCAGGGCTCCGCGACGACAGCGCGGCACCCACCACGGCGGGGAGAACCAGTGGCCGCCAGTGGGGAGAAAACGTGGCCGCCAGCGGGGAGAACCGATGGCCGGAAATGGGGAGAAACCGATGGCCGTTGACAGCCGGTCGCAGCGACCTTCTTCGCCAGTACTAAGGCCGTGTCGCTCGCAGGCATCCAATACGTCCTATCGGCTCCGAGCTGCTCGCGCTTGAGCGAGGACCGCTACGGCCTCTGCAGCAGCGCGCCCAGCGCCGCGCTGCACGGCCGGCACAAGTCGCAGCTCAGCGACGAGGAGGTCTGAGACCCCAGGCGGCGAGGCCGAGGAGAACGCCGAAGAACGCAAACCCGCCGCCGAACAGCCGTGCTGCCGGACCGGATTGGCAGTCGCCATCACAGAAGGGGTTGCTCATGGCGCTGACGCCCAGCACGATGAAGAGCGCGGCGGCCAGCCCGAAAAGCCACGTCCACAGACCGCGCATCGTCGCCAAGCTACCAGTCGCAGCACCGCTGCGGTGCTGCCTACCTCGAGCCGATGAACGGCGCCGGCCCGCGTGCCGGTTCGGACGATGAGCGGGAGCCCGCGCGGGTGCCATTGAGAGTGCTCGTACTCGCGAATTCGAGGCATTCGCTCGACCGCCCTGCCGATCCTTGTGGAGGCGCCCCGTTCGACCGGCGCGTCTGGTGGCCGCCCGAGTGGTGCGTGGCGCGCGCTAGGCGGTTCCCGAGGCGAGCAGCACCATGTTCGAGAAGCGCAGCGACTTGGAGGCACCCACCGCCTGCGCTGCGGCCTGCGTGATCGCTTCCCAGGCCTCGTCTTGGGCATCGCCTGCGTACCGCTCGATCATCGCCCGAATCGGCGCAGAGATCGCCCTGATGAAGGCAGTGAACTGCTCCGGGGAGTCGAACTGGAAGGTGACGTCGTCCTGTTCCACGGCGACCTTCGAGAACCCGCCCCCTTCGAGCAGACCGCCTAGAGCGTCGGGGGTGGGCCTGGAAAGTGGCCCGGGCATTCCCGGCGGCGGCGGGGGCACGCCAAGCCGCGCCATGGACGTCCTCATCGGAATCGAGAGGAAGGGAACCTGATCGGGCTCGCCCCACGAGCTGATCGCGATCCGCGCGCCCGGCTTGAGAAAGCCTCGGATGCGCCCCGCGGCTGCCTCCGCGTCCGGCTCGAAGATGATTCCCCAGCGCGAGACGGCGGCGTCAAAGCTGTCGTGCGGAAAATCGAGGCTCAAGGCGTCCGACTCCACGAACTCGACGTTGCCCAAGCCAGCTGCCGCCGCGCGTTCACGCCCGAACGCGAGCATCTCCGCAGAGATGTCCGTCGCCACAACGCGACCCTCCGGCCCGGCCTTGCGCGCGGCGGTGAGCGCCGGCTCTCCATAGCCCGCGGCGACGTCCAGGACTTGACTTCCCGCCTGTACGTCAGCGAGATCCACCAGCCGCTCGCTGATGTGCCCGTAGGCGCTCTCGCTGAACTCGCTCCACTCTTGCCATCCCACGGCAGCAGAGTCCCATTGCTTGTGCTGCGCCTCGCGGATGTCAACGGGGTCGATCGCGTCGGATTTCATGGTTCCTCTCCTCACGATGTTCCAGCAGAGCGTCGTGGTCGTATGCAGGCATGAGATCCACGCTACCCATGGCTGCTGCTGTGAGGAAGATCTGAGCGCCGCCGACAGTGCCGCAACGGACGAGATCCGGCAGCCGGGCAGTGCCTCCGCGTTGGGGTGTGACCGGCACTGGCCGGCGGCACCGAGCGGCGTCGCCGAATCGAGCATGGACACAGTTAGGTCATGTGTGTGCGATCGAGGGGTCGGGCGGTGAGATCGTCGATCAGAGCGGTGAGTGCGTGTGGCCAGCGCGCGTATGTTGGGTGCCACATGCCGAGCACGTCAAGCGGACCCCACGAGACCTGAGATTCCCGGCGACCGTAGCCGCTACGTGTCGGGTGGGACCAGTTGGGCTCGGCCTCGTCGATCGTCCGCAACGCGCTGAGGACACCTTCGCGTGCAGCACCCCCGAACACGATCAACACCCGCGGCCGGAGGATCTGAAGCTCTGCGAGCAGGAACCTTGGCGGACACTCGACGTTCATCGCGTCTGATGGGTTGCTGCGATCTCCGAGAGGAGCGCATTTGACGACCTGTACGCGAGCGATGTCGTCGAAGTAGGCGGCCAGGTCCTGGGGGCGTCGATTGGCCACGGGTGTTGCGCCGCGGACAGCGTCGTGAGCCACGGCCGCGGCCGACATCGAGCGGTAGGCGAAGAGGCTTCCCCAGACCTTGCGATTGCCGGCTGCGAGCTGTGCTCGGCTCGCGCGGGCGATGACGTGCTCGGCGGTCAGAGGAAACCAGTCTTTCCCGCGGTGGTTCAGATTCCAGCCGGCGACGCAGACTCCGCCGCGCCGGTAATTCATTCCGATCCATGGAAAGAAGATCGATCCGTCGTCTCCAGGCAGGCCATGCACGTTGGAATCACGGCTGGCTCGATCCAGGCAACGGTCCCAGCAGACATCGCGGCTGGGGCAGGTGTCGACGAGCGCTGGCGCGTATCCGTCCGCCGTCAGCACTCCGTGCCGGTGATATTCGCCGGCGAACTCGTTGAGCATCTCGCGCTGTAGAGCATTGCGATCATCGAGCTGCATCTGGCTTGAGGTTTCCGGCGGGATCACTGGACCTCTTGTTGGCATTGCTGTGCGGCAGCCTACGCCTCGAGCACCGGCACGTCATAGCCGCTGCGTAACCAATCGCGAACGCCCGCCAGATCGTGCGCCAGCGAGGGTGGAACCTGCTCTATGGCCTGGCCGACGAGTACGCGGGCGAGACCGTTTAGGGCCTCGGTCTCGGTCCAGCCCCAGGCCTCCGACCACCCAGTCACCCCGAGTCTCGCGACGTAGTGTCGCGGCGGGCCGAGACAAAAGACCATTTGCACGGCGGGCGACCCCAGAACAGTCACTGGCATCCGCGCAAGCTATCTGACGGACCCAACGGACCAACGTTGGCAGTGCTGCATTGGACGAGCAGCGGTAGCGGCGAGCGGCGGCTGCTGTCCGGGCGTAAACGGAAGCGAAGCGGCAGACTCCCGCCGATGGCCGAGCGACCGACTCTCACGTGGCGCGTCCTGAACCCCGAGACCCAGATCGGCCAGGACGGCGGCCGGGTGGTTGCCGTGCTCTATACGGTCGTTGCGGCGTACTCCGAAGCTTCGGAATTCCTGGAGTTCTGCTCCATCCTCACGGGGCCGCCCGTCCATCAAGAGGTCCTGTTCGGCGTCGGTTATGGCACAGGCGAGTGGTGGGACAACCGCTGGGACCGTGGACGCGCCGCAACGGAATACGTGTACTTCGACGCGGTTGGTCGTTGGCCCACCGACTGAGAAAACGCGCTCCTCCATTGAGGCAGAACCAGGATCGGCCGGCAGTGCCGCAATGGACGAGCAGCAGTAGCGCGGCGGGCCGCTGATGTTAGGCGAAAGGAGCAGCGAGTTGGTCCGTGCGGCCTGCCGACGCCGCTGTGCCCAGATGCATGGATAGCGCAAGCGCATGCCGCGATCATGGAGCGGATGGCCATCATGTTCCATCGAGCACGGCGAGTGACGCGCGTGATGCCGCCGACCCTTGGCTGCGCGCGCACACGGCGCGACGAGCGATTCCCACCGGCTAGCTGCGCTCCGGGGCGTCCGGTCAGGCGCGCACGAACAGCAATCGCCGGCCGGCTACGGCCAGTCGATCTGTTCGACGAGCTCCGCTGGCCCGAGCTCGATCAGTCCGCTTTGGCCGACAGGCTTGTACTCGCCGTCGTTCAGCGCGAGCCAGGTGACGGTTCTCTCAGCGGGGTCGACGAGCAGCACCTCGTCGACTTGGTGCTCGGCATAGAACGCCAGCTTCTGCCAGCTCTCATCGTCTGGCGAGAGGATCTCGACGACGAGGGCGGCGGTGTGAAGCCATACGCCCGCCGCGCCGGGCCGGTGCAGGCCTCCGTCGGGGATGCGGAAGTCGTGTTCGGATTCGCCGAGGTTGAACTCGCCCATTGCGGCCAGCAGCCCGACGGCGCGGGCCGGCGGGCCAAGCAGTTCTGCGAGCTGTTGCGAGATCCGCGCGTGTTCGAAGCTGGGGCCGGGAACCATGTGCAGGACACCCTGCCAGACCTCGTCGCGGCGATCCACGCCCGCTCGGCGGCGGCGCTCAAGCAGCGCCGCGAGCTCCGGTGGAGGCTGACCGAGGACAAGCGTCGTCATGGCGCCAAGCCTAGCGAGCCCGACAAGGGCTCGGTCTAGCAGCGGAGCAGAAATGGGGGCGTCCGGTTAGTGGAACCCGCGCCCACACCACCACCATCCTGGCGCCATGCGCGGTCTACAGAGAGTTCGTGCGGAAAGCCGGGCCAAGGAGCCCGCGACGAGGGCGTAGCGCGCTGTCGGATCGCGTGGGAAGGGGCACTCTCGCTTTCGGTCCACGAGGAGCAGCGTCAGGTCATCGCCGTCGGCGTGCTGCTTGGCATGGAGAGCGCTACGTAGGTCTCGATGCGATCGTCGGACGCCCGTGATCGGCCGCCGACACGCCGGAAAGCTGCGCCGCGGCAACGGATGGGAGCGGGGACGAGACTCGACTCGGCGAAGAAGACTGTCGAGGTACTGATCGGCGTATGCACGCCGCAATCGTCAGACTGGCCCCGATGAAGCCGTTGCTCTTCATGCGGAAGCTGAGCCGCGACGCCGGACTTGCATATGAGAAGCGCCATCGGCCGGTGGCTTGGCTCATCGTCGTCCTGATCTGTGTCGGCACCGCGTCGTCAATCCGCGGGGTGCAGCTGGCGCTCATCGGGATCCTCCTGGTGCTCGTCCTCGAAGTCCTCTTTGACGTCCGCGATCGTGTCCTCGAGCCCGCCCCCGTGTGGTTCGACTCGTTCAGTCGCGGGATCGACGACGCCGCGGATGAGGTTCGCCGGCGATTGGCAAAGAACCGCGACGTGCGCATCCGCTGGATCGGGGTCACCATGGTCTCTGGCTGGCCGATCGTGCAAGGACTTCTATTGGAGGCTGAGCGGACCCGGGGGCGACTCCACGCAGAAGTTGCTCTCTTGGATCCCGGCTGGCTCGAGCGCGGAGAACTCCCCGCCGACTACCGGCCGCTGGGGGCCCGCAGCACGGCAACGCTGTCCACGATCGATCAGTTCATCCAAGATCCTCGAGGACAGGCGGTCAACCATGGCGGCTCGGGCGTCGCGGTGTACACCTACAGCCATCGTCCAACATGGCACGCCTTGCTGATCGACGATGATCGCATGTACTTCAGTCCATGCGACCCACGCGACTTCGTCCTCGCGGGTCCACAAAGCGGGGCCGAAGTCGTCTCGTCCGAGAACGGCGGCGCCGCCCTGGCACGTGTCAACTCGTTCAAGGCGTGGTGGGCGATTATCGCCGAATCGGACCCACACCTCGACTCGTCAACGAACGGTGCACCTCACAACGCGTGTCGATAGGCGATCCGCCGAGTAGTGGTTGAGTGGAGCTCGCGCTCGCTTTCGCGCGATCACGGGTGTCGCGTTGACGCAGACCGAGTGCGCCTTTGCGTGCAGGTCGTAGGCCCGTGCGAACCCTCTCGTTGGCGAAGCGCGTGCTGCTCGGTTCTCATGCTCCGTAGTGCCGACCACGATCGAGTGTGACCGGCCCCGAGCGGCGGCGGGCCGGCCCCTGGGATTCAGCCCCGCCGCAGAGTGCCCCTCCGGCCGAGAAACAGCAGTCGACCGGCGCGTCGCGTGACTTCTGCTGCTCGCGCGTTTGCGAAAGCACGTCGTTGAGCAGCGACGTGCTTCAGGCGTAGGTGAGCGCGAGCGCGAGCGTGAGTCCGGCGTCGACCTGGGCGAGCAACCAGTCCGGGAGCGCGCCGACCCGATCCTCGACTGCGGTGCGGTCGATCGTTGCGATCTGCGTGATGTTGACGACCGACGCATCCTCGAGGCCGGTGCTGTTGGCTGCGAGCAGAACGTTGCCCGGCAGCGCGGCGAGCTTGACGTTTGTCGTGATCACCGCGACGGTGACCGTGCGCAGATCCGATCGGTTGTACTCGTCCGCGCTGATGATGAGGACGGGTCTGCGCAGGGCGGGTGCCGAGCCCCTGGGCAGACCCAGATCGGCCCACCAGACCTCGCCCCGAAGCATCAGCGACGATCGTGGTCGGCCAGCGCGGCGGCCGCCGCGTCAACGAACTCGTGTTCGGCATGCGATTCACTGATCGCGCGGTTGATCGCAGCGGTGGTGTCGTCCTGCTGCAGGACGTACAGCCAGCGCTCTGCTGCCCGGGCGAAGAACTCGCTGCGCGAGACGCCCATCCGCTTGGCAGCGTCCTCGACGCGCCGGAACGTATCGTCCGGTAGCGAGATGGCCGTCTTCATGCCGACAGTATAACTGGGTCATACCAATAGCGCGCTGTGCCGTCGTCGCGGCTCCTCGTCCTCCCGGTCCGCGAACTCTTGATAGACCACATGCTCACCCGGTCATGCGCCAGACGTCAGCCGCTCACGCCGCGGCGCCGGTCGCCGGCGCGCGCATCGCTCCCTACTCGAGCAGCCCGCGGCGCATCGCCTCGGCGACGGCCGCGGCGCGCTCGGAGACGCCGAGCTTCTCGTAGAGGTTGTGCAGGTGCGACTTGATCGTCGCGGGGCTGAGATGCAGTTGACCGGCGATCTCCGGCGCAGTCATGCCCTGCGCGACGAGGCCGAGGATCTCGCCCTCGCGCGCGGACAGGACCGGGCGCTGATCGTCGTGCTCGTGGCGGCGCACCGAGGCGGCGAGCCCCGCCTGGACCTGCGGCGCGAGCACGGTCCCGCCGCGCGCGACCGTGAGGATCGCGTCGCAGATCGCCGTGCGGTCGGAGTCCTTCGTCAGGTAGCCGGCGACGCCGAGGCGTACGGCCTCGAATACGAGGTCGCCGTCGAAGACCGCCGAGAGGATGACGACGCGCGTCTGCAGTCCGTCGCGCGAGACGGCGTTGAGGACGTCGACGCCGGTGAGGTCGGGCAGGCGCAGGTCGAGGACCGCGACCGCGGGCTCGAGCTCGCGCACGAGGGCCAGCGCGTCGCGTCCACTCGTGGCGGTGCCCACGAGCTCGAGCTGGGGCATGCGGCGGATCGCCCGCACGAGCCCCTCAAGGTAGATCGGGTGGTCCTCGGCCACGACGACCGTCACACGCTGCGGGCTGCCCATGCGAATGACGATAACGGCGGTCGTAAGCTCAGCGGGACTCGTAGAGCGCGAGCAGCGCCTGCGCCTGCGCGGCCCACGTGTAGTGGCGCTCGACGAGCCGGCGGCCCTCCGCGGCGACGGCGTCGCGGAGCCCCGGCGTGCGCAGCAGCGTGATGCAGGCCGCCGCGAGCGCCTCGGCGCCCTCGGCCTGGAGGTGGTCGACGCCGGGCCGGGCGCCGATGACACCCTGCATCCCGAGCCGGTTCGCGACGATCGGCGTGCCCGTCGCCATCGCCTCGAGCGCCTTGTTCTTGATGCCGGAGCCGCTGAGCATCGGGATCACGGCCGCCGCGCAGCGGTGCAGTTCGACCGCCATGTCTTCGACAGGGCCGACGACCTGGACGCCGTCGAGCTCGTCCAGGCGGCGGATCGCCGCGGACGGGCGCGCGCCGACGATCCGCAGCGTCGCATCGGGGACCGCGGCACGCACGCGCGGCAGCACCTGCTCGGCGACGAAGCACGCCGGCTCGACGTTGTGGAAGTAGCCGAGGTTGCCGAAGAAGACGAGCTGCGGGGGACGGCAAGTGGGCGCGCTGAACGCGAAGCGCTCGAGATCGACGCCGTTGGGGATGACGGCCGCCGACTCCAGGCCCGGCGCCGCCAGGCGATCCTCCTCGGAGACGACCGAGCTCGAGTCCGCCGCGGCGACGCTGAGCGCCTCGTAGCGACGCATGAGCCGTCCCTCGAGCGCGAACATCGCGCGCCGCGGCCCCCGCGAGCGGGCGGCCCGCGTCGCCATGTTCAGCGACAGCGCGTCGACGAGGTCGAGGTGGCGGTGCCACGGGCCCGGGCCGGGCAGATACGGCGCCAGCCGCGCGAGCGTGACGTGGACGACGTCCGGGCGCGGCGAGCGCTCGAGCTGCTCGCGGACCGCGCGTTGCATGGTGCGATCGAGGTACATGCGCGTCTGCAGCGGCAGCCGCGGCCACGGCCGGCTGAGGTTGCCCGCGACGAGGCCGGCCGGCGTGCGCCGAAGGGACACGACCTCGACGCCCGCGATCGGCGTCCCGACGTCGAAGCACACGAGCGTGACGGCCGCGTGCCTGGACAGCTCCTCGGCGAGGTGCAGGACCCGTCGCTGGTCGCCGCGGTCGGGCGGGTTGGGATGGCGCGGGGCGAGAAACAGGATCCGCATGGTCAGCTCCCCGTCGGCTGGAGTTTGAGGTCGAGCTGCCGTGCGAGCGCGGCCTCGAGCGAGCGTGCGTCGACGGGGCGCCCGGCGCGCGCCGCGGCGATCGCGTCCGTGACGACCGGCTGGCGCGGGTTCAGCGCGCGAGCCGCAGAGAGCTGCGCGAGCGTCGTGGGGCGGTCGTCTTGCGATGCCGCGAGCAGGCCGCGCTCGAAGTGCGCGAACCAGCTGCGCGGCTCGCGCGCCAGCGCCGCGTCGAGATCGGCGCGCGCCTGCTTCTCGCTGCCGTCGCGACGCGCGAGGATGGCCGCGGACACAAGCGGGTCGGCGTCGAGCGGATCAAGACGCGCGGCGAGCTCGAGCTCAGAGCGCGCCGTCGCCGGGTCCGCGCCGGCCGTCGCCTGCGCCGAGCGCACGAGCCGCGACGACAGCGCCAGCGCGCCGAGGCCGGTCGCCGCGACGATCGCCACGGCGACGACCGCGGCCCGAGCGCGCCTGCTCGGCTGCCACGCCGGCGCTGCCGGCTCGTCCTCGCGGCCGGCACGAAGCGCGACCCCGAGCAGGATCAGCGCCAGGATTCCGAGGGCCGGAAACGACCACAGCCAGTCGCCCATCGCCTGCACGAGGAAGGCGAGAAAGCCGGCCGCGGCCGCGACGACGTCGCCGCGCGCGCGGCCCGCCGAGCGCATCGCCCGCCGCACCGCGACGGCCGCCGCCGCCAGCAGGACGAGGAAGGAGCCCGCGCCGGCGAGGCCGAGCTGGGAGAGGATCTGCAGCGCCAGCGAATGCGGGTAGCGCGGCGCCTCGTCGCTGCGGCGATGCTCAAGGTAGGGGACCTGGAAGTTGTCGCTGCCGATGCCGGCCAGCGGGTGGTCGGCGAACTCGTCGAGCGCGACGCGGTAGAAGTCGTAGCGGTTGGAGCCGATCGTGCCCGAGAAGCGGCTCGCGCCCGACTGCACCTGCGTGTAGCCCGAGCTGCGGAAGTCGTCCCAGCGGTCGTGCGCCCAGCCGACCGGCGAGCCGATCACCACGAGCCCCGCGACCGCGCCGGTGACCGCGAGGCCGAGCGCGACCCGGTCGCCGAGCCGACGCGTGTTCCGTCCGCCTAGCCACTGCCGCGACGAGCGTCGAGCACCGAGCACGAGCACGATCGCCGCCAGCGCGGCGAGCCCCGCCGAGGACCACGCGATCGCGGCACGGGCAGCGGCGAGGGCGGCGCCGGCCCCCGCCACATCGGTCGCTTTGCGGACGTCGAGCACGGCCGGGGCGGCGAGTGCGGTGGCGGTGAGCACGGCGGCGAGCGCGACGAGCACCGCGCCGCGCCGCGGCGAGCAGGCCACGAAGGTGATCGCGACGACGCCGAACGCCAGCGCCGCGCCGCGGCTCTGCGTCAGCAGCGCGGACTCGAGCAGGAGCGCCGCGGTGCCTAGGGCGGCCGCCCGCGCGCCCGGCGCCAGTCGCTCGTCGATGGCCAGCGCGAGCGCGGGCCACAGCGCGATGAGCCACAGGCTCGCCGTCGCGTTGGCGTAGCCGAGCGGCGCCGAGAGTCGGCCGTCGAGAAGGACGCCGGCCGCATCAGAGCCCGTGGCCGACAAGAACAGCGTCGCCAGCGCCACGAGGCCGGCGCCCGCCGCGACGACGACGAAGACCGCGCGGGCGGCCGGCGCCGGCCACGGCACCGCCGCGGCGAGGACGAACGCCAGCAGGTAGAGCGCCATCCGGTTGGACCCGGCGAGCGCCTCGGCAGGGACGTCGGCCCACAGGATCGAGGCATAGCTCAAGGCGGTCAGCGCGGCGAAGGCGCCGACCGCGACGGCGATCGGCCGCTGCCCGCGCGCGAGCCCGAAGGCGCCGGTCGCGAACGCGACGACGGCCAGGCCGAGCGCGAGCGCGGCTACGGGGTAGGAGCGCGAGCCGGCGAAGCCACCCTCCAGCCAGGCCAGCACGAGGGCGGCGACGAGCAGGACGAGGGCGGGCAGGCGAAAGCCCGGCGGGCGCCCGCGCCGGTCTGCGGCCCCGTCCGTGCCGCGCGCGGGCCCCATCCGCTGCGCGTGCGCGACCGGGGGCGGGTGCGCCACCGGGTCAGCCGATGACCGAGCGGGGGCCGGGGCGCTTGTCGCGCGCGCCGTCCCGGCCGTCGGCCCCGGCGAGATAGGAGGAACGCGCGCCGTCGACGCCGATGACGATCCATCCGAGCGGCTCGATGCCCGCCCGCGTCAACAGGTCGCGCGTCAGCTCCAGGCCGCCGACGTCGGTGTTGCCGGGGCGCCCCACGACGAGGACGTCGTCGGCGAGCGCGGCGATCGGCAGAGCGTCCCCGACCTCCCCGAGCGGCGGCGTGTCGATGACGACGTAGTCGGCGAGCGCGCTCGCCTCCGCGAGGATCTCCCTCATCCGCAGCGACAGCGCCTGCAGCAGGCGGGTGTCGCCGGGCTCTCCGGCCACGGAGAACACCCGCAGGGGCGCCAGTCCCGGCGCGGGGCGCAGGACGTCCGCGAGGCTCGTCGTCGCGGACAGCAGGGACACGAGGCCCCCACCCTTCGCGTCGAGGCCGAGCTGGCGCTCGACGTCGGGCTTGCGCAGGTCGAAGTCCATCACGATGACGCGATGGCCCGCGCCGACGAGCGCCAGCGCGAGGTTCAGCGTGCTCGTCGTCTTGCCGTCGCCGCTCGACGCGCTCGTGAGCATGACGACGCGGCCCGGGATGGTCTGCTGATCGAGCTGGATCTGCAGCGTCCGAAACGACTCGCGCACGCCGGGTCGGGAATCCAGGGGCATGCGCCCCCCCGCGCCGCCGCCGCGCGGGAGCGGCGGCGCGCGCGCGAGGATCGGCAGGGGCCACAGCTCGAGCAGCTCGGGGAGCTCGCGCACGCGCCGGTCGACGCGCTCGAGGAGCACCGCTGCCATCGCGCCGAGCACGAGCCCGGCGATGAGTGCGAGCGTCAGCACGAGCGGCTTGGAGCGACCCGTCGGGGCGGTCGGGATCTCGGCGCGCTGGCTGACGCGCAGCGTCGGGTCCCCGCGGTCGGCGACGGCCCGCAGCTCCATCAGGCGCCCGCGCTCGTCGGCGGTCAGCTTCGTGCCCTTGAAGGCGGCGATCGCCGCCCGGATCTGGCGGCCGATGGCCTCTCCGCGCAGGGCCAGCGCCTGCTTGGCGTAGGCGTTGGCGAGCGCTGCGGCGAGCAGCGGCGAGGCGCCGCGCGCCGTGACCGCGACGACGTTGCTCTCGCCGAGCGGCAGCACGCTGACCGCGGCCTCGACCGCGGGCCCGTCGAGCCCGGCGCCGACGACGCGTGCCGTCGCGCGGGCGGCCTCGGGCGACTCGATGATCGTCGCCGCCGTCTGCACCGTGCGGGTCGGGTCGCCCGAGTCGCGCAGGAGGTCGATGCCGAGGAAGACGCGGTCGTCCTGCGGCAGCGGGGTGACGAGCAGGTGCGCCGTCGCCTCGTAGCTCACCGTGCGCCGCTCGAGCATGACCCCTGCGGCGAGCACCGTCAGGATCGTGACCGCGATGACCAGCCAGCGCCGGCTGCGCACGGCGCGCAGGTACGGACCCAGCGCTCCTTCGCGTGAATCCGGTCCGGCCTGGCTGTGAGGCGTGTCCGAAGGCAATCTGTCGTGGCCGGGCGGTCCGGCCGGGCCGCAGTAGCATAGAACGGCCTTTCGCCCCCACTGATGGGGGTATGCCACGGTGCAAACGCGTCTCACCCTTTGAGGCCGGGTCTACCAGGGGTGCCCCGTCCGTCCGGTGCGACGACGCCACCATGACCCCCCGCACACGACGCCTGCACGTCGTCACGCTCGTCGACCGCCTCGTGCAGGGCGGCGCCGAGCGCCTCGCCGTCGACATCACGACTCGCCTCGACCCGGCGCGCTTCGAGCGCACGCTGTGCATCACCCGCGCCACCGACGCCGGCCACGCGCCCTACGCGGAGGCGATCGCGCGCTCGCACCACGAGATCGACGCGGCCGGCGTGCGCCTCATCGCGCTGGACCGCAGCGGACCGATGGACTTCGCGGCCTGGCGCCCGCTCCTGCGCCGGCTGCGCCGGACCGACGTCGTCCACGGGCACATGATCGGATCGAACGTCTGGGCGGTCGTGCTCGGTCGGGCGATGCGCGTGCCCGTCGTCGTCGCCCACGAGCACACATGGTCCTTCGACGGCGGTCGCGGTCGCAGGATGCTCGACCGCCAGCTCATCGCCCGCGGCAGCGACGCGTTCATCGCCTGCTCGCGCGAGGACCGCCGGCGGATGATGGAGATCGAGGGCATCCCCGGCGGCGACATCCGCTATGTCCCCAACGGCATCGACGGCCGCGCGCCGACGCCTGGCCGCGACCTGCGCGCGGAGCTCGGCATCCCCGCGGACGCACCTGTCGTGGGCGCCGTCGGCACGCTGCGCGAGCAGAAGCGCTTCGACGTGCTCGTGCGGGCGAGCGCGATCCTCGCCGAGCGGGTGCCGGGCACGCGCGTCCTCATCGCCGGCGAGGGCGACGAGCGCCCGCTGCTCGAGCGCCTCGTGGCCGAGCTTGCACTCGGCGAGGTCGTGACGCTGCTCGGCGCGCGCAGCGACGTGCCCGACGTGCTCGCAGCCGCCGACGTCGCCGCGAGCTCGTCGGACTACGAGGGCTCGCCGCTCGCGCTCATGGAGTGCATGGAGGCGGGTCTTCCGGTCGTCGCGACGCGCGTCGGGGGCGTGCCGGATCTCATCGAGCCCGGCATCCACGGTCTGCTCGTCGAGCGCCGCGATCCGGCCGCGCTCGCGGGCGCGCTCGCCGAGCTGCTCGAGGATCCGCAGCGGCGCGCGCGCATGGGCGCGGCGGCGCGCGACCGCCGGCGCGCCGAGTTCGACCTCGGCCTCATGGTGCGGCGCGTGGAGGATCTCTACGAGGAGCTCTACGCGCGGCGCCGCGACGGCAACGAGCCGTGGGGTTCATCGGCCCCGAGCGGCCGATGAACGGCGCGGGCAGAGCATGAGGGTCGCCTACGTCGTCTCGCGCTTCCCGCACGTCTCCGAGACGTTCATCGTCCGCGAGCTCAACGCCGTCGCCGCCGGCGGCGAGGTCGACGTCGAGCTGTTCTCGCTCTTTGCACCCGTCGACGCGACCGTGCACCCGGCTGCCGAGCGATGGGTCGCCGCCCTGCATCCGGGTGGCCGGTGCCGCGCGCTCGCGGGCTTGACCTACTGGCTGGCGCGGCGCCCGTTGCGCACGCTGTCCAGCGCCGCACGGATCGCGGTCGCCTTCCGCCGCCGGCCCGACCTCATGGCGCGATCGCTCGCGGCGTTCGCGATCGGTGCCGGGCACGCGTCGAGCACCCGCCGCCTGCGCATCGATCACGTCCACGCGCACTTCGCCAGCTACCCGGCGATCGCCGCCTGGACGATCCGGCGGCTGACCGGCGTCGGCTACTCGTTCACGGCGCATGCGCACGACATCTACGTCGACCGCTCGTTCCTCGCGGCCCTGCTGTGCGACGCCCGCTTCGCCGTGACGATCTCCGACTACAACCGCCGGCTCATGGAGCGCTACGACGACGCCGGCACGCCACTGCACGTCGTGCATTGCGGCGTCGATCCCGAGCGCTACGTCTACGCGCCGCGGTCGCCGCCCGTCAGGGGGCCGGTGCGGGTGCTCTGCGTCGCGAGCCTGCAGGAGTACAAGGGGCATCGCTTCCTGCTCGACGCGTTGGCGCGCGGCGGGCCCGGCCTGGACCGCGTCGAGCTCGACCTCGTCGGCCGCGGCGAGCTGCACGACGCGCTGCGCAAGCGGGCGGCGCAGCTCGGCCTCGGCGGGCACGTCCGCTTCCACGGCGGGCTGACCGAGCCCGCGGTCGCCGAGCTCCTCGCCCGCGCCCACGTCTTCGTGCTGCCAAGCATCGTCGTCGCACGCAGCGGCTTTCAGGAGGGCATCCCGGTGTCGCTCATGGAGGCGATGGCCGTTGGCGTGCCCGTCGTCACGACCCGGATCTCCGGGATCCCCGAGCTCGTGCGCGACGGCGAGACCGGGCTGCTCGTCGCGCCCGAGGACCCCGCCGCGCTGGCCGCCGCGATGCAGCGCGTCATCGCCGAGCCGGTGCCGGCGCTGCGGGCACGACTCGACGCGGCCCGCGCGCTCGTCGAGGCGAGCTTCGACGTGCGGGCCTCCGGGAGCACGATGGGAGCCCTGCTCGCGGCCCAGGCGCCCGCTGCGCGCCTCGCTCGCGCGCCGCGCGTCGACGGCGTCGGGGAGCCGACGTAGTCCGCTCGCGCTCAGCCGCCGAGGACGCTGCGCACCGCGGCGACGAGCTTCGCGCGGTCGAATGGCTTCTCGAGCACGTCAGCCGCCCCGGCGGCGCGGGCCCGCGCGGAGCGCGCGGACATCCGGTCCTCGCCGCTGACGACGAGCACGGCCAGCGGCTTCGGAAGGCGCTGGGCGGGACGCAGCTGCTCGAGCAGGGCGATGCCGTCGACCGCCGGCATGCCGAGATCGACGATCAGCAGGTCCGGGAGGTCCGCCTCGCAGCGCTCGCGCGCCGAGCCCGGGTCCGAGGTTCCGGTCACGGAGGTGAAGCCCTCGTGCTCCAGGATGCGCTTGATGAGCGTCACGATCATCTGCTGATCGTCAACGACAAGGATGCGGGCGTCCTCCACTCGCTGCGTCGCCGTAGCCACCCTTCAAGAGTAGGCTACCTCGGCACGTCGGTCAGCGTGCATCGCGGGGAAACGGGGACTTTCCGGCGGAGAGCGGGTGACGGGATGAAGGACCATGCCGATGGGACATCGGACACGCAGGCGCAAGCCGACCCCGCGGCTGGCGCGCGGTCGTCCGCGCAGGCCCGGACGCCCGACGCCCTGAGCCGCCTGGCGGGCGGCATCGGGCACGAGTTCCGCAACCTGCTCATGATCATCCACAACTATGCGGACTTCATCCGCGAGGGGCTGCCCGCCGAATCCGAGCTGCACGAGGATCTCGCCGAGCTCGTGGCGGCCGCCGATCGCGCCACCCGCCTGACCGACGACCTCGTCGCCTTCGGTCGCGGTGGCGCCGCGGGCACGCGCCCTGTCGACCTCGCGCCGGTCGTCGCCGCGGCTGTGCCGCGGCTGCGCGAGCTGCTCGCCGACGGCGTCGAGCTGCAGGTCGAGATCGCGCCGGGGCTCGCTCCCGTCGAGGCCGACGACGAGCGCATCCGCCAGATCCTGGAGAAGGTCGTCGTCACCGTCGGCCTCGGGCTGACGGGCGGCGCCGTGATTCGCATCGAGGCAACCGAGCTCAGGATCGGCGGGACGTCGCCCGGGGAGTGGGCCGCGATCGAGGCCGCTCGCTACGTCCTGCTGGCGGTCGGCGATCGCGACGGCGACGGCGAGCCGCCGCCGGAGCTCGCCGAGGGGACCTTCGGCCGCGGCGCCTCCGCGAACGTCGGAGGGCACGGTGGGCTCGGGCTCGCGATGGTGCACGGGATCGTCGAGGCGTGGGGCGGCGTGCTCGAGTTCCGCTCCGGGAAGGCGACCGGCACGGTCGTCCGGCTGCTGCTGCCCTGTGCCTCGCCTGCGGCGTGCGCGCAGGCCGCGACGGGCACGGCAGACGCTCCGCACGCGAAGGACGTGCCGGACGAGACGGACGCGAAGGACGCGACGGCCACGACGGACGCGGCGGTCACGGCGCCGGCCGGCGAGCCCGGCGACCGCGCGCCGGCCGGGGACGCCGCCAACCGCGTGCTCGTCTGCGAGGACGAACGCGCGATCCGCACGATGTGCGCGCGAGCGCTGCGGGCGGCCGGCTTCGAGGTCCTGCTCGCCGAGGACGGTGACGCGGGCATCCGGCGGATCGGCGAGGAGCGGGCGGCGGGCCGCCCGCTGGACCTCCTCGTCAGCGACATCGTCATGCCCGGCTCGAGCGGCTTCGACGTCGCCTTCGCCGCGCGCGAGCGCTATCCCGACGTGTCGATCGTGCTCATGACCGCGTTCAGCGAGGAGCTCGCCCGCCGGGCCCCGCCGAGCGGCACGCTCGTGCTGGAGAAGCCGTTCCCCGCCGCGCTCCTCGTCGAGCGCGCCCGCGCCCTGGCCGGAGGCTGAGATTGCCCAGCGCCGCTCAGTCGGCTGCCAGCACCTCGTCGAGCCGAGCCACGAGATCGCCGCGCTTCATGGCCTTCGAGATGACGTCGCGCGCGCCGAGCTCGCGGGCCCGCGACGCGATCGACGGGTGCTCGTGGCCGGTGAGCAGAACGACGCGCAGCGGCGGCTGTGCCTGCAGGTGCTCCTGCAGCGACTCGAGCACGGCGAAGCCGTTGGGCTCGGGCATCGTGAGGTCGAGCAGCAGGATGTCGGGCCTCTCGCGCTCGACGAGCTCCAGCACCTCGCTCGAGTCGTGCGTCGCGATGACCCTGCCGTACCCCGCGCGCGTGAGGATCCGCGACAGCAGCTTGGCGTTCTGCGGCTCGTCATCGACGATGAGCACCGTGGCGTCGCTGCGGGCGGCTTCGTCGGTCATCTCGTCCCTCCACGCTAGCGGCCGGCGCGCGCGCCCCCCGCAATCGAGGGCGCCTCATCGCTGAGGAGCTCGGCATCGGCGGGCTCCCCGTCGGCCTGCGACGGATGCTGGCGCGGGCGCCGGCCCTGCTCGGCGCGCTCGTCGCGGCGGTCCTGATCTGGAGCGCCGGCACGCTCGAGGCCGGGGCGCTCGCGCTCGCCGCGTACCTCGTCGCGGGCTGGCTTGCGATCCGCGCCGGCCGCTGGCGCTGGCTGCTGCCGCTCGCCGGCCTGCTCTCCTCGGCGGTCTTCCCGCTGTCGGCGACCGCGCTGACGATCGCGCTGCTCGCCGTCCAGGGCCAGCCGATCGCGGCGGCCAGGCTCATCCCGGCCGCAGCCGCCGGCTTCCTCGTCTTCACGCTCGGCACGCACCTCACCGCGCGCTGGGCTCGTGTCAGTGTCGGGGTCATCGGCTCGCCCTTCGAGGCCCAGCGCCTGCGCGACGAGCTCGAGCTCACGGGTCGCGGCGAGTACGAGGTCGCGGCGACGATCACGCCCGACGACTGGCCGCTGGACGTCGCCGCGCTGTCGGGGCCCTACCTCGTCGCGCTGTCGGATATCGGCCGGGCGATCGACGAGCGCGACCTCGAGATCCTCGTCGTCACGCAGGAGTTCGACCACCGCCAGGTCGCCGAGCGCCTGTACCGCGAGGTCATCACGCGACCCGTGGCGCTCATGGAGCTCGCCGAGTTCCACGAGGCTCGCTTCGGCGCCGTGCCACTCGCCGAGATCGACCCGACGTGGTTCACCCAGCTCGCGGGCCGCCACCACAAGCCGTGGCGGCGCGCGGCGAAGCGTGCGCTGGATATTGCGATCTGCCTGCCCGTCCTGCTCGCGCTGACCCCGTTGGTGCTCCTGTTCGCGGCGCTCGTGCGGCGCGACGGCGGGCCGGCGCTGTTTCGCCAGCAGCGAGTGGGCGAGGGCGGCACCCCGTTTGAGATCCTCAAGCTGCGCACGATGTCCGTCGCGCCGCCGGAGCAGAGCACGTGGACGACCGGCGACGACGTCCGCGTGACGAGGATCGGATCCTTCCTCCGTCGCAGCCACCTCGACGAGGCCCCGCAGCTCGTGAACATCCTGCGCGGAGACATGAGCCTCGTCGGGCCGCGACCCGAGCAGGTCGCCTACGTCGCGCGGCTCGCTGACCAGATCCCGTTCTACAACCAGCGCCACATCGTCAAGCCGGGGCTGACGGGCTGGGCGCAGGTGCGGATCGGCTACGCCGGATCGACCCGCGGCACACTGTTCAAGCTCTGCAACGACCTCTACTACGTCAAGCACCACTCGCTCTCGCTCGACCTCACGATCCTGCTCGAGACCGTTCGCACGCTCGTCGCCGACCGCCAGTTCGCCGGCGAGCCGCCGACGAGCAGCACGATGATCGGCGCCGGCACGCGCGCGATCCGGATCGAGCTCGATGGCGAGGCGTCGCCGGAGGCGGTGCTCCACCAGCCGCCCGTCGTGTTCCCCGAAGCCTGATCGCGGCCCCTTTGCAGGACCTTCGACCGCGGCGACCGGCCGCGGCGACCGTGCCGAGCCCGGTGCGTTCCTGCTACCCGCCCGCGGGCTCGGGCGCCACCGACGGCGACGGTAGCTGCTCGCCGAGGCCGAGCCCGAGGTCCGGCGTCCACCATGCCCAGCGACCGGCGAGCCGCAGTGCGGCGGGCAGCAGCACGAGCCGCACGAGCGTCGCGTCGATGACGACCGCGATCGCGAGGCCGACGCCGAACTGGCGCAGGCTGGCGACGTCCGCGAGGCCGAAGGCGAGGAAGACGCCGAGCATGCTCAGTGCGGCTCCGGTGGCGACGCGCGCGGTGCGGGCGAGCCCGACCTCGACGGCGCGCGCGGCGTCGCCACTGCGCAGCCATTCCTCGCGCACGCGGCTGACGATGAACACCTGGTAGTCGATCGACAGCGCGAACACGACCCCGAAGATCGCGACGACGGCGACCGCGTCGATCGTGCCGGGGCCGCCGAGTAGCGGCGACGCGCCCTGGAACAGGAGCGCCAGCAGGCCGAGCGTCGCCCCGACGGCGCGCAGCTTGCCGACGCCGCCCTGCACGGTGAGCGACCCGGAGGCGAGCTTCGAGGCCGAGGCACTCGCGCTGGAGAGCGACGCGTGCAGCGAGTCGGCGCCACTGGCGGCGGAGTCGACGCCGCTGCCGAGGCGACGCAGGCGACCGCTCGTCTTCGCCGGCGACCGCTCGTCTTCGCCTGCACGGCTCCCTGCACGGCGAGCGCGCGGCGCCCGGCGCTGCGCAGGCGCGCGGCGGACTTCGCGATCGCGCCGGGCCCGAGGACGGCCCGCACGGCGGGATCGCGCGACAGCGTGTGCTGCACACGCGCGAGCGTCGAGTTCGCCCGCCGCGCGTGCGCGTCACCGGGCTGTGCCCCGGCCCGGTCGACACGCCGCTGCTGCGCGAGCTCCTCGCCAAGGACGCGGAACGCGCCGCCCGGCGCCTCGTCCAGGTCCCGATGGGCCGCTTCGGCACTGTCGAGGAGATCGCCAACGGCGCCCTCTTCCTCGCCAGCGACGAGTCGTCGTTCATGACGGCCTCGACGTTCCTGATGGATGGCGGGATCAGCGGGGCCTACGTGACGCCGCTGTAGCTGCGCCCAACGAAGCGAGCTGCAGGGTCGCAACACGTGAGCGGCCCAGTTCCCAAGCGGGCGAGACTGATGACGAACTGATACTTCGGGCGAGCGTTCCTCGGTATCAGTTGTGCTCCCCTTCATCATGGCTGACGCGGAAGATGCGCTCCCCCGGATTGGGTTCTCCGGACCTGCCTCTGCGTTCGAGTCGCACGAGCTCGACTTCAAATCGACCGGCCGAAACCATCGGCATACGCTGGAGCTGCTCGCCGACGCAGCTGTGTGCTTTGCAAACGCTCAGGGCGGAACGATCGTCCTAGGGGTCGATGACAAGGCAACATCGCGACCAGGGGCCATGCTCGGCGTTGAGCCTGCTCTGTCCATCGATGCGATTCGCAAGGGCATCTTCGAGCGCACACGGCCCAACCTGACGGTGTCGGCGAAGGACCACTTCGAGGTTGGCGTTCGCCTCGTCCTGATCTCGGTAATCGAGGGGATCGAGCTCTACGCCAATGCCAAAGGGCTCGCGACGCGCAGACTCGGCACGGAGTGCCTTCCGTTTCCCCCTGAGCAGCAGGTCGAGGTGAGGCGCGCGCGCGGACAGACCGAGGACATCAGTCGATCCCGGCAGCGGTGGAGGTGCTGCTCGACCTCGTAGAAGCGCGCGTCGAAAAGCGGCCGATCAACTTCGCCGGCGGCGTTCAACTCTCGCTGACGGACTATCCCTCGCGCGCGGTCCGTGAGGTTGTAGTCAATGCCCTCGTCCACCGAGACTTCCCAGGCTCGGGGACCGTTGACATCGAGCAAGCGCCGGAGCGTCTCGCCGTGCAAAGCCCGGGTGGGCTGGTTTCCGGCGTGACGCCCGACAACATCCTGACCCATCCCTCGACGCCAAGGCACCGCACCGTGTCAGTCCAGCCGCCGCGACATGCAGACGACGTCATCGGTGCCGTATCCGATCGCGGCGTAGAAGTCGCGCACGGCGGCGTTGTCGCTGCGGATCATGAGGTTGAGCTTGACGACGTCGCGCTGGTGAAGCCACGCCTCACAGGCGTGCATCATCGCCCGGCCGTGGCCGCGCCCGCGGGCGTCGGTGCGCACCGCGAGGTAGTAGACCCAGCCGCGGTGGCCGTCGTGGCCGACCATCGCGGTCGCCTGCAGGACGCCGCCGGCGACGGTGGCGAGCACGGTCGACGACGGTCCGTGCAGCGCGCGGCGCAGGTCGGCCTGCGGGTCGTTGTAGGGGCGCGTCAAGCCGGCCTCGTGCCACAGCGCGACGGCCGCATCGATCAGCGTCTCGGGCAGCGGGGCGATCTGCACGATGACCACGATCGCATGGTCGCGCGCCCCGAGCGCCCGGCATCTGCCAGGCTCGGCGGCGATGATCCTGATCCTGGGAGGGACGGCCGAGGCGCGCGAGCTTGCCGCGGCGCTGCACGGCGCGGGCGTCGAGGTGATCTCGTCGCTCGCCGGGCGCGTCGGCAGCCCGCGGCTGCCGCTGGGCGAGACGCGGATCGGTGGTTTCGGCGGACCGGACGCGCTCGCGCTGTGGATCGAGCAGCACGAGATCGCGGCCGTCGTCGACGCGACGCATCCGTTCGCTCGCCAGATCTCCGCGTCTGCCGCCGTCGCGTGCCCGCAGGCCGGCGTCCCGCTGCTGCGCCTCGAACGCCCGGGATGGAGCGAGCGCGAGGGCGACCGCTGGCTGTGGGTCGACGACCTCGAGCAGGCAGCCGCCGCGAGCGTGGGGCACCGCGTCCTGCTTACGACCGGCCGACAGGGTCTCGCGGCGTTCGCCGACGTCGACGACGCCTGGTTTCTCGTGCGCTGCGTCGACCCGCCGCAGCCGCCGCTGCCGCGCGCGCACGAGCTGCTGCTCGACCGCGGCCCGTACGAGCTCGACGACGAGCTCGCGCTCATCGACGACCACGAGATCGACCTCGTCGTGACGAAGGACAGCGGCGGGCCACACACGATCGCCAAGCTCGATGCCGCCCGCACGCGCGGGTTGCCGGTCGTCGTCGTGCGGCGCCCGAAGCGGATCGACGTCCCGACCGTCGCGACCGTCGCCGACGCGCTCGAGTGGGTCTCGATTCAGCTCTGAGCCGGAGCCCGCACGCGGCGCAGCAGGTACGTGTCCATGATCCAGCCCTGGCGCTCGCGCGCCTCGGCGCGCACGCGGACGATCTCGTCGGCGACGTCGGTGACGCGGCCCGCGACGAGGATCTCGTCCTCGGTGCCGAGGTACGCGCCCCAGTAGATGTCGATCGCGCCGGCGTCGTCGAGCGACGCGAACGCGCAGCCGGCGTCGAGCATCACGACGACGTCGTCGGCGTCGGCCGGGAAGCCCCCGTCGCGCAGCCGCCGGCCGGTCGTGACGAGGACCGACCCGCCGACGCGGTTCAGCGCGATCCGGTGGCGCGCGGTCAGCGACGCGACGGCGCTGATCCCGGCAACGACGTCGAGCTCGAAGGCCACGCCGCCGCGTGCCGCGACGTCGTCGAGCACGGCGATCGTGCTGTCGTAGAGCGCGGGGTCGCCCCACACGAGGAACGCGCCGCGCTCGTCATCGGCGAGCTCGCCAGCGATCAGCGCCTCCCAGGCGTCCGCGCGGCGACGGCGCCAGTCCGCGACGGCCTCGACGTAGGCGTCGGCGCCGCGATCGCGCTCAGGGTCGCGCACGAGGACGGTCCGTCGCGCCGCCCCCTCGACGTAGCGCTCGAGGATCACCCGGCGCAGCGCCACGAGGTCGGCGCGCGCGCCGGGCTTGTCGATGACGAAGAACGCGTCCGCCGCATTCAGCGCCTTGATCGCCGCGATCGTGATGTCGTCGGGGTCGCCGGCACCGATGCCGATGACCGATATGCGCCGCACCCGCGCCGCTCACCCCGGGTAGCGACGCGGGGTGTAGACGGCCCCGCCCGCCGTCACCCGCGTCGTCGACGAGCCGACGATCAGCAGCGTGCGCATGTCGACGGCGTCGAGGTCGACGTCCGCGAGCGTCGTGACCGTGATCTGCTCCTCGGGCGCGCCGACGGCCCGCGCGACGACAACCGGCGTGTCGCCGTCGCGATGGGTGCGCAGCAGATCGAACGCGCGCTCGAGCTGCTCGCGGCGCGTGCGCGACGCCGGGTTGTAGAGCGCGAGCACGAGGTCGGCGGCGCTCGCCGCCTCCAGGCGGCGCTGCACGACCGCCCACGGCTTGAGCTGGTCGGACAGCGAGATGACGCAGAAGTCGTGGCCGAGCGGGGCCCCGACGCGGGCCGCGGCGGCTTGCATCGCCGACAGGCCCGCGACGACGCGCACCGCGACCCCGGAGCCGTCGGCGTCGACCTGCTCGTAGACCGCGGCCGCCATCGCGAAGATGCCCGGATCGCCGGAGGAGACGACCGCGACGCGGGCCCCGTCCGCCGCGAGCTCGAGCGCGTGGCGCGCGCGCTGCGCCTCGACGCGGTTGTCACTTCCGTGGCGGCGCTGCCCGCGCCGCGCAGGTACGCGCGCGAGGTATGTCTCGTAGCCGACGATGTCGTCGGCGACGGCGAGCTCGGCCTGCGCCTCGGGGGTCAGCCAGTCCGGCCCGGCGGGGCCGAGGCCGACGACCGTCACGCTGCCGCGATGCCCGTTCGCCGCAGCCGATCGTGCAACGGCCGGCGGGACGAGCACGAGCGACATGTACGGGACCTTGCCCTCGACGTCGAGCAGCGCGGACAGCCGCTGCTCGTCGCAGCTCGCGCGCTCGACGTAGACGGCGCGATCGGCGACGCCCGCCCGCTCCGCGGCGCCGCGCACGCCTTCGAACGTGCGGCCGAGCTTGATGACGACGGCGGCGTCGGTCGTGCGCAGGCGCGCCGCGAGCACATCGGGGGCCAGCGTGCCGGGCAGCACCGTCAGCACGTCGTCGCGCTTGGCGAGCGGCGTGCCGGCCGCCGCCGCGGCCGCGCTGAAGGACGTCACGCCGGGGATGACCTCGGTCTCGTAGCGATGCGCGAGGCGGTCGTGGAGGTACATGTAGGAGCCGTAGAAGAACGGGTCGCCCTCGCACAGGACGGCGACGTCGCGGCCGGCGTCGAGGTGCTCGACGAGCTGCGCCGCCGACGCGTCGTAGAACTCGGCGAGCGCGGCCTCGTAGCCGCCGGGATGGTCTGAGACCTCGGTCGTGACGGGGTACATGAGCGCGACCTCGACGACGCCCGCACGCAGATACGCCGACGCGATCCGCCGCGCGACGCTGCGCCCGTGGCGCGCGTTCGGGTACGCGACGACGTCCGCCGCCTCGATGACGCGGCGCGCCTTCAGCGTCAGCAGCTCCGGGTCGCCGGGGCCGACCCCGACGCCGTACAGGCGTCCCGCGCTCACTCCGTCTCGCTCGCGAGCGCGTTGACGGCGGCCGCGGCGATCGCGCTGCCGCCGCGCCGGCCGTGGACGACGACGTACTCGGCGACGGCCGGATGGCGCGCGAGCGCGACCTTCGACTCGGCCGCGCCGATGAAGCCGACCGGCACGCCGATGATCGCCGCCGGACCGCGGACAGCGTCCTCCTCGAGGATCTCGAGCAGGCGAAAGAGCGCCGTCGGGGCATTGCCGACGACGACGAGCGAGCCCGCGAGGCGCTCGCGCCAGAACTCGAGCGCGGCGGCGGTGCGGGTCGTGTCGAGCTCGACGGCGAGCGCGGCGACGCGCGGATCGGTGAGCGTGCAGACGACGTCATTGGCCGCCGGCAGACGCGAGCGCGTGACGCCGGCCGCGACCATCGACGTGTCGCAGAAGATCGGGGCGCCGGCGCGCAGCGCGGCGGCGGCGGCCGGGCCGAAGCCGGGCGAGGCGGCCACGTCGGCGGCGAGGTCGACCATCCCGCTCGCGTGGATCATCCGCACGATCGTGCGCTCGAGCACCGGCTCGAGCCCGTCGAGCTCGGCCTCGGAGCGGATCGTCGCGAACGAGCGCCGGTAGATCTCCGCGCCGTCGCGGATGTAGGTCGTCATCGGCCGCCCTCGTCGCGCCGTGCCCGCGATCGCGGTCGCGGCAGATCGGTGGCGGAGCGCGACACGTCGGCGCGACGATGGTTGCCCGTCGCGGCTGGTCCGAAGGGTCGTGTCGAACACGCCCCGGGCATCGGGGACATGGCGCCAGGATGGTTGGTCGTCGCGCGTGGTCCGAAGGGTCGTGTCGGATATGCCCCGGATATGGGGGACATGGCGCCACGATGGGCCGGGCCGCTCATGCGCGCGCCTCGAGGTATGCGATCGCCTGCGCCACGTCGCCGTGCGGCGACGAGCCGGCCGCGATCTCCACGCGGATGGCGCTCCCGGTCGCCACGACCGACACGGGCACGCTGGCCGGCCGTCCGCAGCCGCGCTCGCACGCCGACCAGTGCTCGCCGGGCGCCGCCGCGTCGCGGACCGCCGCCCGCGCAGCGGCCGCCGCCCGAACGTCGACGCGGGCGTTCGCGCAGGCGCCGAGGCCCGCGCATGCCGACAGGCCTTGCCAGCCCGAGCCGGGGGACGTCACGAGCTCGAGCGACGCAAGCTCACCGGCCAGAGCCTCGGCCTCGCGGGCCGACAGGTCGATGACCGTCAGCGTCCGCGCGGTCGACAAGCGGACCTCGCCCACCAGCGACGCAAGCCGCCTCACGGCGGCCAGGTCAAGGCGGCCGAGCGGTGGCAGGACCGTGAGCGCGCGGCGACCGTCGGCCTGCTCGAGCACGCCGATCCCGACGCCCGCCGGATCGAGCGGCGCGGGAGCATCGGCGAGCACGCCGATGAGCTCGCTCGCCAGCGAGGGCGGGGCGGTGTCGGCATGAGCCTGCAGCGCGCCGCCGAGCGCGCGCGCGACCCGCGCCGGGCCGTCGCGCAGGTCGGCGACCCGCCAGGCCGTCGCGTCGCTGCCGCCGTCGCCGAGCAGCGCGAGGAACGCCCGCGCCGCGTCGAGGGCCAGGCGCGGCGCATCCGGCGCGAAGGCCCACAGCGTCGTGCGCGCGCCGGCGAGCCACAGCCGGAAGGCTGCCGCGGGGTCTGGGCCGCGATCGCGGTCGGTCGGCGACGAAGCCTCGGCCGCTTGGGAGCGGACCGCGCCCCCAATTGGAGACGAGCCTTCAGACGCCGACGCCGAGCCCGACGCCGACGCCGAGCCCGACGCCGATACCGAGCCCGACGCCGACGCCGATACCGACGCCGACGCCGGCACGGGCTCGGCGACGAGCGCGACGTCGGCGCGCGTCCAGTCGACCGCCCCCGCGCCGTCCTCGACCGCGAACAGGAAGCGCCCCGGCAGCACGGCGAGCCGCTCGTCGGCGCACAGCGCGCGATCGACCGCCGCGACGAGCTCGTCGACGGCCGCGAGCGAGCGGGGATGGCGCCCAGCAAGCGGGCTCGCGATGACGTTGCGGACGCGATCATGTGCGAGTGAGGGCAGCAGGCCACCGGCGACGAGCCGCTCGGCGACGCGCGAGCCGGCGTCGGCGGGCAGGCCACGGATCTGCAGGCTCGCCCGCGACGTCAGCTCGACGAGGCCGTTGCCCCACGACGCGACGTCGGCGACGGCGCGCAGACCGCGCGCGTCCACGCGCCCGCCGGGCAGGCGCACGCGCGCCAGCGCGCCATCGGCGGCCGCGTGCAGGCGCAGCACGCCCGGGCAGCGGTCCGTCCGCTCGCGAACGGGGGCACTGCGTGGGTCCATCGGGGGCTACCTCCTGGGAAGAGCGCGTTCCCTTCAGCGGCAATCGCGATGATGTGAGTTCCTGACTTCCGGGCGATCGGCCCGGTCACAGTGGCGCGACCGTCCCGGCTTCGCACCGGGTTCCTCGCACCATCGCGCTGACACCCCCAGCCTATCCGGGATCGTTCGATCATCGTTGGATCCCGGCCAGATGGCGCCATTGCGGCGTGCCTCAAGCGCGGCTATCGTGCGGCCCTCGTGTGACGGTGCGGGAAGCCGGTGAGAAACCGGCGCGGTCGCGCCACTGTGAGCGAGACGACCACCTCGCAAGCCAGACACCTCGCCGTCACGCGTTCCATCCAAGAACGGGACGCGTGATCCCGAAGAGAGGAAGCAAGATGTCCGAAGTCGTCGTAGAGCGGGGAATCCGCACCGCTCCCGCACCGATCGCCTCCCCGGGCGAGCTGCTGCCCTACGCGATCTTCGCCGCCGTCGTGGCGATGATCCTGATCTACTTCGTCGGCGCCGAAGAGGGCGCCGCCTCGCTGATCTCCGGCAGCTACGTGCACGAGTTCGTGCACGACGGCCGGCACCTGCTCGGCTTCCCCTGCCACTAGTGGTTCGTCACTAGCGCTCCAGCCGCAGCCATGGTCCGCTCGCTGCTCATCAGGGGCATGCTCGTCGGCGTCGTCGCCGGCCTGCTCGCCTTCGCCTTCGCCTACATCTTCGGCGAGCCACAGGTCCAACACGCGATCGACTTCGAGAATCAGCTCGCGCGCCTCGCGCACGAGCCCGCCGAGGCCGAGCTCGTCTCGCGCGGCACGCAGCGCACGATCGGCCTGCTGACCGCCACGACGCTGACGGGCATCGCACTCGGCGGCGCGTTCGCGCTCGTGTTCGCCTGGGCCTACGGGCGCGTCGGCGCGATGAGCGCGCGCATGACGGCGGCGCTGCTCGCGCTCGGCGCCTACGTGACGATCACGCTCGTGCCGTTCACGAAGTACCCCGCCAACCCTCCGACGATCGGCAACCCGAACACGATCGATCGGCGGACGGTGCTGTTCGTCGCGATGATCACGATCACGACGCTCGCGCTGCTCGCCGGCGCGCGGCTACGGCGCCAGCTGCTGCCGCGGCTCGGCGCGTGGAACTCCACGGCGCTCGCGGTGGCCGCCTTCGTCGCATTGATCGCCGTCACGCAGCTCATCCTGCCCGCCGTGCACGAGACGCCGAAGGGCTTCCCGGCGGACGTCCTGTGGCAGTTTCGCCTCGCGTCGCTCGGGATCAGCGCGACGCTGTGGACGACGATCGGCCTCGGCTTCGGGGTCGTCGCGGAGCGGATGCTCGCCGCACGCTCGCAGGCCGCGTCGGCGCGCGCGACCGCCCCCGCGTAGGATGGATGGCGCCGCCGCGCCCCCGTGGCGCGCGCGCCGTCCGCGCCGGCGACCACGACCCCTGTCACGATGCGCAGCGTGGAGCTCGCGCCGCTCGGCTCGCTATGGAAGCGCTTCCTCGTGGGGGCCGCGATCGTCATCGTGCTGTCGGCGACCGCGACCGCCAGCGCGATCCTGCTCGAGGTCAAGGACGACATCGACATCGTCACCGGGCCCAACGGCGTCAAGTCGATCCCCGGCGTGACGAACGTCCTCAAGAACGTCGACCCGAGCGACCCGCAGACGGTGCTGCTGCTCGGCTCCGACCACCGCTTCGCCGACACCAAGGACGAGCCGCCGCGCTCGGACACGATCATCGTCGTGCACCTCGACCCCGACCAGCATGCCACGGCGGTCATGTCGATCCCGCGCGATCTGAAGGTCGACATTCCGGGGCACGGTGAGCAGAAGATCAACGCGGCCTTCAGCCTCGGCGGCGCGAAGCTCACGGTGAGCACGCTCGAGAGCATGGGGATCTTCGTCAGCCACGTCATCGCGATCGAGTTCGGCGGCTTTCGCCGCGCCGTCAACCGCCTCGGCTGCGTCTACGCCGACGTCGACCGCCGCTACTTCAACGACAACACCGGACCCGGGCCCGACTACGCGGTCATCGACATCAAGCCCGGCTATCAGAAGCTCTGCGGCCAGGACGCGCTGGACTTCGTGCGCTACCGGCACACCGACTCGGACTTCGTCCGCGCCCGCCGCCAGGCGTCGTTCCTCTCCCAGGCCAAGGACCAGATCGGCATCAGCAAGCTGCTCGGCGACCGCAAGGAGCTGTTGCGGATCTTCGCGGCCTACACGTCGTCGGACATCGCCGACAAGGACTTCAACGAGATCCTCGGTCTGCTGAAGCTCGTCTACAACTCGACGAAGGAGCCGATCACCGAGGTCAAGTTCCCCGCAACCGACTGCGCGAAGGACACGTGCGTCGAGATCTCACCGCAGGAGCTCGCGAAGACCGTCCAGCGCTTCGAGGCGGTGCGCGGCGTCGCGGACGACGGCAGCGGTGACGGCGCCACCAAGTCGCCGCCCAAGCGCCTGAGCGCGGGCAGGGCGCTCGCGCCAGGCCTCGTCGAGGACCGCAAGGAGGCCGAGAACGTCGCCCTGCAGATGGACCTGCGCCTGACGCCGTACGGCCTGCCCGTCTACGTCCCGCGCGCGCGGCTCGCGCGCGGCGGCTATGTCAGCGGGAGCAGCCCACGCTCCTACGAGATCTTCGATCGCGACCGCAAGCGCCAACGCGCATACCGGATCGTGCTGTCGACGGGCCTGGATGGGGAGTACTACGGCATCCAGGGCACGACCTGGCTCGACCCGCCGATCCTCGATCACCCGACCGACGAGCGCAAGATCGGCAACCGCACGTACCAGCGCTACTTCGACGGCAAGCGGATCCGGCTCATCGCCTGGAAGACGCCAAAGGCGGTCTACTGGGTCTCGAACACCCTGTCGGAGAAGCTCACGAACAGCCAGATGATCGACATCGCCCGCTCGCTGCGGCTCATCGGCTGACGGCCGCGCGGCAGCTCACGAGCTGCTCGTCGTCGAGCGCGACGCGCTGCGTGCGTTCGATGCCGGCGCTGCGCAGGCGGACGTCGAGCGTTTCTACCGTCCAGCGGGCGCGATTGGCGCCGCGCGTGGCGCACGCGTTGGCCGCGAGCGACAGATAGACGACCAGGTTGTAGCCCGGATGCACCGTTGTGCCGTGCAGCCGCTTGAACAGCTCGGCCATCGACGGCGCCGATGCGTGGGCCGGGTCGTCGACCGCCGCGCGGGCGATTCGCAGCCCGGAAACGCCGACGAGCGTGACATCGCGAACGCGCACGTCGGTGGGCCCGTGGTTGTCGATGAAGAACGCGACCCGCGTCGAGTGCCCGGCGCGAAGCTCGGTGGGCTGATCGGACTCGCCGCTGCTCGCCGTCAGCGGGTGCAGCGCCCCGTAGGAGACGGTGACGCAGCCGAGCGCGACGACGAGCGCCGCGAGCGTGGCGACGAGCGGCCGCGACCAGGGCGTCGGCCGGCGCTCGGCGAGCGACAGGGCACGCGCCGCGATGACGACGGCGGCGAAGGCGCCGGCGCCCGTGAACAGGAGGACGCCGTGCGGCTCGCCACCGAGCGGGAACCACCCGACGGCCGCGGCGACGAGCGCGAGCGGCCAGCGGCGTGGATGCACGCCGGTCTTCTGCGTCATGTACCAGCTCGTCGTGCCCGCGAAGACGAAGCCGACGGCGAGCATCGGTCCGAGGTCGGCGATGACGGCCCACGCGGAGTCGATCGGGTATGGCCAGCCGCGGCCGTGCCGCGTGCTGCTGTCGAACGGCAGCAGATGCAGCGCCCCGGCGACGAACAGCGCCGTCAGGCAGCAGCACCACGCGGTGATCGTGCCCGCGAGCACCGAGCCGATCGTCGACCACCATCCGGGGCGCTCGGTCGGCATTGCCTTGCCGGCCAAGTCGGCGGCGACGTCCATGTCGCCCGAGTCTAGGTCGCTCGGGGCTGCCCGAGTGTGTGATTCATCCGCCGATCATCGCCCGCAGGTTCGCCGAGAACTCGGCCATCTGCTTCGTCGCGCCCTGGCGGATCGTCTTCTCGGCGAGCATCCCGTCGACGACGTCCACGCGCGAGTAGATGGAGACGTTCGTGTGCTCACCGAGCTCGGCGAGCGAGATCTCGATCCGTGCCTTGCCGACGCGGCGGCCCTTCGCGTCGCGGGCGCGGTTCGTCAGCTCGACGCGGTGCGCGGACTCGTCGCGGGCGTGGACGGTGATCGTGCCCTCGAAGTTGCGCCACAGCGGCCCGACCTGCGCCTTGAGCGCGACCTCGTAGACGTCGTCGCCGCGGCGTCCGACGACCTTCGCCCCGGGGACGCATGGGACCACGCGCTCCATGTCGGCGACGGCCGCGTAGACGTCGGCGATCGCCGCGCGGACGGAGAAGGAGTTGTCGAACTGCATCGGCGCCGACCCTACCCACCCGCCGTCGGCTACCCTCATGGGCCACAGCCGCGGGCCGTCCCGACCGGGATGGCACACCCGCAACCGCAACGACGTACGCGTGTTGCTTGCAGATGGCGCCGTCATCGACCGACCGATTCGCCGATGACGCCGCGATCGCAGCCGCCGGCATCCAGCGTGTGGCGCGCAACCGCGCCGCCTGCGCTTCACACCTTGAGGGAGGACCCCGCATGACCACGAAGAACCGCCACGCCACAGCACCCGCCCGACCGCTGCAGCCGCCGGCGCGCGAGCGCCACGACGCGCGCGATCGCCCAGCGCGGCCGCTCACCGCCGCCCAGCTCGCTGCGCCGTCGACGCGGCGCTGGCGCCGCGCCGGCCGCTTCGCCACGAGCGCCGGCTGAGCTGGAGCGCGGTAGCGATTCGACGTTGCATCGCGCGGCGTGGATTCGGGTAGGCGGATCGAAGGTCGCGGTATTAGGCTGCACCACCGCGGTCGGCCTTACCCCGAACGCGCCCCAGCTCGATGATCGCCAGCCTCCGCGAATACGCAGCCCCGCATGCGCCCCCAGCCAGGAGCTGACCCCAACATGTCACGGCCCATCATCCTCGGCATCGTCGGCGACTCGGCGTCGGGCAAGACGACGCTCAGCAAGGGCATCGTCCGCCTGCTCGGCGAGGACGTCGTCACACACATCTGCACCGACGACTACCACAAGTACGACCGCAAGCAGCGGGCCGAGCGCGCGATCACGCCGCTGAACCCGGACTGCAACTACCTCGACATCATGGCCTCGCACCTGCGCGACCTGCACGACGGCTGCCCGATCCTGAAGCCGGTCTACCAGCACAAGGACGGCACGTTCGGCCCGCTCGTGTACGTCGAGCCCGACGCATTCGCGATCGTCGAGGGCCTGCTCGGCTACTACACCGAGGACATGCGCGACGCCTACGACGTACGTGTCTACCTCGATCCGCCGGAGTCGCTGCGGCGCAAGTGGAAGGTCGACCGCGACTGCGCGAAGCGCGGCTACACGACCGACCAGGTGCTCGACGACCTCGACCGCCGCGAGCCCGACTCGGCGGGCTTCATCCGTCCGCAGCGCCACCACGCCGATCTCGTCGTCTGCCGACAGCCCAACGCCGAAGACCCGTTCGTGCTCGACGCCGTCCTGACGCTGCGCGACTCGCTGCCACACCCCGACCTGTCGCCGTTCGTCGACTCCGGCGGCGGGCCGTTCACGATGACCGAGCGCCACGGCGAGCGCGTGCTGAACATCCCCGGCGACCTCGAGCGCGAGCGCGCCGCCGAGATCGAGGAGGCGATCTGGGACAGCATGCACTTCGCCAGCCACCTGCGTTCCGACGAGCTCGGCGAGTTCACCGTCGGCACCGAGACGCACCGCTCGGAGTCGCTCGCGCTCGTGCAGCTGCTGATCCTCTACCACCTCACGATGGCACGGGCGACGGTCGCGCTCGGGGGAGAGCCCGGCAACGGCAAGTAGTTCCGCGCGCGGTCCGTGAGAACATGCGGCGGATGCCGCGACGCCCGGAGCACCACCCCGTCCCATCGTCGTGAGCGGCGTCGAGTTCAAGGCCTACATCGACTCCCCGTCGAGCCTTGAACCGATCCTCGAAGGCCTCGGGGCGTATCGCAGCGAGGCGATCGCAGCCGGCCTGAAGCGGCGCGTGACGTACGCGGCCGACGGCTGGACCGTCAACCTCGACACCATCGCCGACGGGGTCCACTGCGTCGAGGCGGGTGTCTCGGAGAACGGCTCGCCCTCGGATGGCGCCGTCGAGTTGCAGCGCGCGCTCGGCATCTCGCAGCTCGACCTGCTGCCATGGTCCTACGAGCAGATCGGGCTGATGCTCGAGCGCGCGGCCGACTACCGCCGCGAGCTCGGCGACGAGCTGCGGCGCGTCTTCTTCCTCGACGGGCCCTCCGGCGCGGGCAAGAGCACCGTCGCGGCGGCGCTGCGGCGGCGCTTGCAGGACCGCGCCGAGTACGTCCGGCGCTGTACGACGCGGGCCCCGCGACCGGGTCCCGAGGATCGCGACGAGTACCGCCATCTCGCGGTCGAGGAGTTCCAGGCGCACGTCGACGGCGGCGAGTTCGTGGAGTCGCGCGACTTCCTCTTCGGCATGAGCTACGGCCTGCGCTGGGCCGACGTCGCCGCGGCGCTCAAGGACACCGACGGCCCGGTCTTCGGGCTCGTCAACCTTGGCAGCGTGCGCCACCTACGGATCGTCGCGCCGGCGGCCAACCGCCTGCTGCTGACCGTCCCGCTGGCGACGGTGAAGCGGCGCCTCGAGGCGCGCGGCGTCCACGACCCTCCGGCGCTCGACGAGCGCCTGCGCAACGCCCGCAGCCTCGCCGGCATGGAGGGCCTCTACGACTCCGTCATCGTCAACGACGACGGCGATCTCGACCACACCGTCGACGAGGCGGCCGCGATCATGCTCGGGGCGTAGTCGCCCGCGGCTTGCGATGCTCGGGGGCCTGCTCGACGGCGCGCTCGACAACCTGTTCGCCTTCGCGCGCACGGACCGCCGGCTGCGGCGCCTCGGTGAGCAGGGCGAGCTCGTCCCCGCGACGATCTACGCGATCCGCGTCGCGAGCGACGGCGACGGCGGCGAGCGCTGGAGCTACGGCCTCGACCTCGTCACGAGCAGCGGGCCGCTTCGCGCAAGCGTCCGCCAGCAGCTCATCCCCGACCCGTGGCGCGCGCCGCTCGGCGCGCGCGTGCTGGCCCGCCACCTCGACGGCCGTGTCGCGATCGACTGGCCCGCGACGCTCGACGAGCTCGGCGTCGAGCACCACGCGTCCTTCATGGCGCTGCGCACGTTGCGCACCCCGCTAAAGCCGGGCATCGACGACGAGCTCATCGACCGCAAGCGCCTACGCGACGGCGTCCGCCGCGAAGCGCTCGTCGTCGCCGACGAGCCGCTGGAGTCGGTGTTCGGCCCGACGCGCAACCGCCGCCTCGAGCTGCGCATCGACGGCGACGACGCCGGCGCGACGGCGCGCACCGTCGTGCTGAAGCGCGCCGACGTGCCGCCGTACGCCGCGGCGCTCGTGCGCGTCGGCGCGCGCCTGCCGGTCGCCGTCGACCCCCGCCGCCCGGATCGCATCACGATCGACTGGCCATCGGCAGCTCAGGCCGCGGTTGCGCGTTGACGGCGTCGTCCGAGACGACTGCCAACGTTGGGCCCCGCGACGCTCGCGTCGGACCTCGCGCACAACGATGCAGACCATCGACTTCCTGCCGCTCGTCAAGGCGTACCCCTCGCTCAGCAAGACTTATGGCGAGGTCTCCTGCATCGCAGGTGTCGAGATCACTCCGGGCGGGCCACGCTGGATCAGGCTCTACCCCGTCCCGTTCCGTGCCCTGGACGAGAACCAGCAGTTCCGCAAGTACCAGCGTGTCCGGCTGGAGGTCGAGACGCACATCGTCTTCGAGCCGATCGACGTCAACGAGGAGAAGAGGGCACTCGCTCGCGCATGGGCCGCGCAGGAACGCTGCTGGACGGGCTCGAGACGGAGGAGCGGGAGCATCAAGTGCGTGAGCTCGAACTGATCCCGTGGAGATTCAAGTACCACTACGAATGTGACGATCCGGCCTGCAATACCCACACTCAATCGATCGTCGACTGGGAGATCGCGGCGACCTACCGGCGCGTTCGCAACCGTCCCCATTGGCGCGAGCGTCTGAAGGCCCGCTGGCTCGGTGACCTGTGCGCGCCTGAGCGCGACACAGCCTTCTTCGTTGGCAACCAGCACCAACATCCCAACGCGTTTCTGGTGCTCGGCGTGTGGTGGCCCGATCGCAGACCGCAACAGCTCGCGCTAGGAGATCTCGGCGACGTCTAACTCCAGGCCGAGTTCGGATCGCAACGCGTCAACGATGACGGTGCGATGACAGGTCGCGGGATCATGTTCCACGCACATGAGCGCGCAGCGGCTCTCGCGAATGATCACTGCGAGATCGTCGAGGGCGTCTCGCCGTTCGCTGAGAAGGTGATGTTGGTAGCGGTCACGACCCTCGGCCGCTCGGCCTGACTTGTAGAGATCGCGGAACGGCTTCGGATTGCCGAGGGCTCGCACGTGGACGTACTCGATGCCTACCGCCGCCATGGCAGCGCCCAGTGCCGTCTTGGCATACCCCCTGCGACGCGAGATAGGCAGCTCTCGCACGTCCACCAGTCGCTCGACACCGGACTCGACGAGGAGTCGCGCGAAGTCCTCGTTGTGCTTGTAGCGCTCGTAGCCGACGGATCCCAGCCAGATCTTCGACGAGACAACAGCGGTTGGTCGATCGGGGGCCGGCAGCTCCTCCTCGAGGACAACCAGCACTTCGTCCATTGACATGGGCTTGCCGAAGTAGGCACGCGTGAGCTCGCCAAACGATCTGGTATCTGAGGTGGCGACCTTGGGCACGCCGCCATGGTTGCAGCACGGCGGGACGATCCCACGTCCGCGCGTTGGAGCGCCGCGCTCAGCCGACGGGCTGCGCCTCGAGCTCGAATGCCCGCGCTACGTGCTCGAGGCCGCGCGCGCGGACCGCGGCGTCGGCGATGTGCGAGGTGATCATGAGCTCGTCGGTGGCGGTGCGCTCGGCGAGGTCCAAGAGCTGGGAGTGCACCGACTCCGGGCCGCCGACGATCGCCCGAGCGACGGTCTCCTCGACGACCGCGCGATCGGAGCCCGACAGGCCGGCGACGATCTCCTGCGCCTGCTCGATCGTCGGTAGCGGCGCCGGACGGCCCTGGCGCAGCCACAGCATCGAGACGCCGCCGGGCAGCGCGAGCCGTGCGGCGTGCTCGTCGTCCTCGCCGACGACGACAGCCGCGGCGACGATCGTGCGCGGCACCTCGGCGAGGTCCGACGCGACGAACAGGCGCCGGTAGAGCTCGAGCGCGGGCTCGGTGAAGTGCGGGTGGAAGTGATGGGCGAAGACGAACGGGATCCCCAGCGGGCCCGCGATCCGGGCGCCGCCGTCGGTCGAGCCGAGCATCCACAGCTGCGGGACCGTGTGCTCGCCGGTGACCGCGCGGATGCCGCCGTAGCCCGTTCCGAGGTAGCCGCGCAGCTCGGCGAACTGCTGCGGGAAGCCGTTCGGGTCGCCGCTGCGTAGGACCATCGCCGTGCGCTGGTCGGTGCCCGGCGCGCGGCCGAGCCCGAGGTCGATGCGGTCGCGGTGCAGTGCCTCGAGCATGCCGAAGCGCTCGGCGACGGCCAATGGCGAGTGGTTCGGCAGCATGACGCCGCCGGAGCCGACGCGGATGCGGCTCGTGCTCGCGGCGAGATGCGCGATCAGCGTCTCCGGAGCGGTCGACGCGACCGACGGGATGTTGTGGTGCTCGGCGACCCAGAAGCGCCGGTAGCCGAGCTCGTCGGCACGGCGTGCGACGGCCGTCGTGCCGGCGAGCGCGGCGGCGGCGGACTGACCGAAACCGATCGGCGCGAGGTCGAGGACTGAGAGGTGAGGGCTCACGAGATTCACGTTAGGCCATCGCCGCGGCCGGCATGGCGTCGTTCCGGAGTCGCCCTCCGGATTCGCTAACGTGAATCCCATGCAACAGCGCACACTCGGCCGTACCGGCGTTCGCGTCAGCCCCCTGTGCCTCGGCGCGATGATGTTCGGCGCCTGGGGCGAGCCCGATCACGACGCGAGCATCGCGATCATCCACCGCGCGCTCGACGCGGGCATCAACTTCATCGACACGGCCGACGTCTACGCGCGCGGCGAGTCCGAGGAGATCGTCGGCAAGGCGCTTGCGGGCGGACGCCGCGACAACGTCGTCCTGGCGACGAAGTTCCACGGCACGATGGGCGACGACTCCAACGAGGCCGGCAACTCGCGTCGCTGGATCTTCCGCGAGGTCGAGGCTTCGCTGAAGCGCCTGCAGACCGACTGGATCGATCTCTACCAGGTCCACCGCTGGGACCCCTGGACCGACCACGAGGAGACGCTCGGCGCGCTGTCCGACCTCGTCGCGCAGGGCAAGATCCGCTACGTCGGCTCCTCGACGTACCCCGCGGCACAGATCGTCAAGGCGCAGTGGGTCGCCCGTGATCGCGGCCTCACGCGCTTCGTCTGCGAGCAGCCGCCGTACTCGATCCTCGCACGCGGCATCGAGGCCGACGTCCTGCCGACCTGCCTCGAGTACGACATGGGCGTGATCCCGTGGAGCCCGCTCGCGGGCGGCTGGCTGTCGGGCAAGTGGCGCAAGGGCGCCGACGACCTGACGTCGCGGCGCTCGGCGATGATCCCCGCGCGCTACGACCTCTCGATTCCCGGGAACGTCGCGAAGCTCGAGGCCGCCGACGCGCTCGGCAAGCTCGCCGACGAGGCGGGCCTGTCGCTCATCCACCTGTCGCTCGCGTTCGTCATCCGCCACCCGGCCGTGACGGCGGCGATCATCGGCCCGCGCACGATGGCGCAGCTCGAGTCCCAGCTCGGAGCCGCCGACGTCGAGCTCGACGACGAGCTGCTCGATCGCATCGACGAGATCGTCGCACCGGGCACGACCGTCAACCCGACCGACGCCGGCTGGACGAATCCGGCGCTTGAGCCGGCCGCACGTCGCCGGTAGGCAACGCCGGGTCCGGCGCTCGAGCCGGCCCGGCGGCCAGACCTCAGATGAGGTCGGGGTCCGCGACGACCTCGACGAGCGCCGGCCCGTCGTGCGCGAACGCCTGCGCGATCGCGTCGTCGAGCTGATCGGCGGAGGTCACGCGGATCCCAAGCGCGCCGCAGACCCGCGCGTACTCGCTGAAGTCGGGGTTGTGCAGCGACGTCTCCCAGACGTCCCAGTTGCCCGCGGCCTGCTCCTTTGAGATCTTGCCGAGCTGGCCGTTGTTGAGCAGCACGTGGGTGATGTTCATATCGTGCTTGACGGCAGTCAGCAGCTCGCCCATGTACTGGCCGAAGCCGCCATCGCCCGTGACGCACAGCACCGGGACGTCGCCGCCGGTCGCGGCCCAGGCCCCCATCGCCGCGGGGTAGCCGAAGCCGATCGAGCCGAGGTAGCCGGACATCAGCACGCGCTGGCCGGGACGGCACTCGAAGTAGCGTCCGAACGAGTAGGTGTTGTTGTTAGAGGGGTGTGTCGTCCTATGCGGCCATGGACCGACCGCCCAGAACGACACACCGCTCCACCGCGCCGCCGTCGAGATGCGCCTCGAGCGCGGCGCGCACGCGGCAGCGTCCGCGGTGCAGGAGGACGCGCTGGTTGCCGGCGCTGACGGCGAGCGTCGCGCAGACCTCGTCGGCATCCCAGCCCTCGACGTCACGCAGCCGCACGACCTCGCGCTGCGTCGCCGGCAGCGAGGCGATCGCCGACGTCACGAGCGCCAGCGTCTCCTCGGCCTCGAGCTGCTCGTCGGGCAGCGCGGCCCACGAGCTCGTGGCGATCGTCCAGCGCCCGCCCGCGCGCGCGGGCGAGGCGAGGAAGCGGTCGGCCTCGAACTCCGCGCCGGGCTCAGCGCCGGCGAGCGCGGAGAACGGGACGCAGCGCTGCTCGCGCACGGCGCGGGTGCGGGCGCGGTTGGCGACGATGCCGTAGAGCCAGGTGCGCAGCAGCGAGCGACCCTCGAAGCGCCCGACGCCCGAGACGACCGCCAGCCAGGCTTCCTGCACGACCTCCTCGGCGACGCTCGAGCTCTCCACGAATGTCCGCGCGTGGCGCAACAGGGCGCCGCCGTGGCGCTCGACGAGCGCGACGAAGGCGTCCTCGTCGCCTGCCCGCAGGCCGTCGAGGAGGGCGGCGTCGGGGTCGAGGATCGGGAGGCTGGTCGTGCGCATGACGGCTGGGCACGAACGTAACCGCGCCGGCGCCCGGCAGGCGTTACGAATCGCTTACCGCCGCGCGTAACGCCGGACGGTCGCGATGAGACGCAGTGCTGATTATGGACATCGGCTTCGTCAACCTGCTCGCCGTTTCGCTGATCGCCTTCGGGGCGCCGCTCGCCCTCGGCATGGTGCCGGCGCTGCGGGTGCCGGCGGTCGTGGCCGGGATCGCGCTCGGGATCGCGCTCGGGATCGCGGTCGGGCCGAGCGGCCTCGGCTGGGTGCAGATCGACGAGCCGGTCGAGATCGTCGCGCTGCTCGGCCTCGCGTTCCTGCTCTTCCTCGCCGGCCTGGAGCTCGACCTGCGCCGGCTGCGCCTGCGCCTCGCGTCGTCATCGGAGCGGCGATCGTTTACGGCGTCGGGTTCAGGCTGTCGGGCGCGGCGATCCTCGCCGGCGTGCCGGCACCTGGGCGACGGATATCGTCGCTGATCGCGGGCGCTACGGGTGCTGCTGCTGCGCTTCGCCGAGCGCGGGGTGGCCGCGCCGCGGCGCGCACGCGGCGTCCCGAACGCGCCGTGGGGACCTGACGCGCGTCTGCCGGGTGGCCGCACGCGAACGATCGTCGCGTTCCAATCGGCGCCGGACGCGGCCGCGGCCGAGCGCGCGGCGGGCGGTCTCACCCCGTTGACGTCCTGAGCACGACCCGTGGCTATCGTGCGCTGATGGCAAACATCTCAGGCAGTGCCAGCAGCGAGATCGACGCGCCGCTCGATGCGGTGTGGGCGGTCGTGCAGGATGTCGCGCAGTGGTCCCAGTGGCAGGGGACGCTCGGCAACGTGGAGCCCACCGGCGAGGACGGCGATGGCCGCGTCTCGAACTGCGAGGTGCAGATCGACGCGAAGATCACGAAGATCTCGATGGCGCTTGAGTGCTCCTACGCCGCGCCCGCATCGATGACATTCGAACGCACGTCCGGCAACCTCAGCTCGCTCGAGGGCTCATGGGAGCTCGACGATCTCGGCGATGGCCGCACACGCGCGACGTACGCGCTCGAGGTCGATCCAGGCGCCGCGATCGGCTTCCTGCTCAACGCCGAGCGCAAGGAGAAGCTGCGAGCGCTGCTCGTCGACGCGCGCCCGAACGAGCTGAAGGCGCGCGTCGAAGCCGGCTGACGCCTGGTGGTAGGCGGCGTCGACCACGTGTGGCGGATTTGTGGGCCAATGTGCCAAGAAGGTGCCACACGCACCCTTGCACGGAGCGAGCGGTTCAGCCGCGCTCCGCGATCTGGGTCCCGTCTCCGTCCGTCCATGCGACCAACACGCGCCCGCGCGCCGCGGCGACCGTCGCGCCGCGCCCATCGCCGGCGTCGGTCGTCCCGAGCCGATGGGCGCCCGTCGCGTCGTTCGCGGCGACGATCCAGCGCGGCGGAGCGTTGATCGTCGGGTCGAGCGCCGTGTAGACGACGGCGCCCTCGCCGGCGGCAGCCCGCACGACGACGGGCTCCATGCGGGTGAACCCGAGTCCGGCGATGCGCTGCGGGGCCGACCATGGCCCGCCATCCGTCGCCTGCGCTCCGAGGAGATCGAAGAAGGCCGCTCCGCGCGGCTCGCCCGCCCGCAGGACGGTCACGGCCTCCTCCGATCCGACGAACGCGACCGACGGCGGGCCCGCGGCGACCTCGTCCGAGCCGCCGACGGGGCGCGCGGGGAGGGCGCGCGGCAGGATCTGCCGGGTGAACGCCTGCTGGGACACGGCGACCACCAGCAGCGACCCGTTCAACCGGTCCTGCTGCGGGCGCACCCACGAGGCAACGACGCGCCCGTCCGAGGCGCCGGCCAGGCGCACGCTGCCGCCTACGTTGCGCCCGATGATGACACGCGTACCGGGCCGCGCGGTGTAGTTCAGCGGCACGACGGTGAGCGTGCGCGGCGCCGCCCGCCGCAGGGAGCCGGCCTTCGTGCCGGGGCGTACGTGGTAGGCGCTGGTCCAGCCGACGACCGCACCCGATCCGCGCGCCGAGACGACGACCTGCCCGACATCGCGACCGACTGTCCGCGGTGCGAACGCCAGCCTGTTGCCGTCGATCCGCGTGATGCGCACCCGCGACCCGCGGCGATAGGACCCGTCGCGCCACGCGAGGACGACGGCGTCGTTGCTCATGCGAACGAGTCGGGGCGACGCGGCGTAGGCGTCGCCGACGGCGATCCGCGCGCGCACGGCGAGCTTGGCGCCGAGGTCCCCGATCGCGACGACCGCCGCCTCGCCGTGCGCCCCGAGCGCGGCGACGAGCGGCCCGCTGGCGCTCATGCCGAGCGGGTGGGAGGGGCCGAAGCCGGCGCCGGAGGCGGGCGCGGCGAGCGCGAGTGGCAAGGCGGCTGCGATCAGGGCGAGCGAGAGTCGGGCCATGTGGCGTGAACGTCGCGCGCCGGTGGAGGTTGCGGCGTGGACGAACGGCTACGCCGCGAGGGCGATCTGCTGGTCGGCCGTCACGGCACCGGTCCAGTCGAAGCGCTCGAGCTCGATCGTGTGGCCCCGGCGGCGCGCCTCGACGATGATGCCCCACGGCTTCTGGTGCACGAGCACCTCGTCGCGCTGGTGGCGCCGGCGCAGCCGCACGATCTCGCGCACCTGGTCGATCGTGAGCTCGTGGGCCATCGTCTGAGCGTCGCACGGCGCCGACGACGCGTCGATGGGGTCAGCCGGCCGGCCGGGGTACGGGTAGCCACACCGTGCGTCGCGCTTGCGCGGCTGCGCGCCGCCCTGCTCGCGCCCTCGGGATCGGCTGGTGTCCATGATGCGTGTATCGGTCGCGAAGTGCTTGCGCATGAGCTGGCGGTCAAGCCGGCGGGCGCGGATGTCGATGCGTCCGGTATCGACATCCCCATGGGTACCCCGGCACGCGCTCGCACACGATCGCTCGCGACGATGCTGCTCGTGCTCGCGACCCTGCTGGTCGCGGCGCCGGCGGCCCTCGCCGGCTTCGCGTCGAAGCCGACTCCGAGCGTCGCGACCGACGGGGTCGTGACCTCGATCGAGCGCTCCGGCTCGCGGCTGTACGTCGGCGGGAGCTTCACGCGGATCGGGATGGCGACCGGGCCGGGTGTGGAGTTCGCGACCGACGGCTCGCTGAGCGGCGGCTTCGCGCCGGTCGCGGGCGGCGCCGGCCAGGTGCGGGCCGTCGCAGCCGACGGCAGCGGCGGCTGGTACATCGGCGGCAACTTCCGCACCGTCGGCGGCCTGCCGCGCCGCAGCCTCGCCCACATTCGTGCTGACGGCAGCGTCGATCCGGCGTTTCGCACCGACGTGTCGTTCGGCAGCACCGACCAGGAGGTCGTCGCGAAGATCGTCGTGTCAGCCGAGGGGATCTACGTCGCCGGCGTGTTCGATCGCGTCGGAGGCACGGACCGGTTCGCGCTCGCGCTCGTGAACCCAGACGGCACGGTGCTGCCGTTCGACGCGCACCTCGACGGCGTCGTCCTCGACATCGCCCGTGACGGGGGCGATCTGTACGCGGCCGGCAACTTCCAGCATGCGGGCGGTGCCGCCCGCAACGCGATCGCCAAGCTGGATGCGACGACCGGCGACGCGGTCGCGGCGTTCGATGCGCAGCTCCCCGCGACGGTCGTCGGGAGCGTCGGCGTGGGCAACGGGCGGGTCTTCATCGGGGGGGCGTTCCAGGGCTCCGGTCCGGCGCTGCCCGACGGCCTCGCGGCGCTGAGCGCGGTGACCGGCGCCGTCGTCGGCGGATGGAGCGCCGGGAGCTGCGGCGTCCCCGGCGAGGTGCTCGCCGTGACGGCGACCGCGGTCTACGCCAGGGCCTCCGGCTGTTCGGCGCTCGGCGGCGACGGGTTCGCGCAGCTCAGCCCGAGCGACGGGTCGGCGACGCCCGGCTTCGACGGCGCGATCGATGGCAACCTCTTCACGCGAACGGTGTCGGCCGTCGTCCCGGTCGGCTCGACGCTCTATGTCGCGGGATCGTTCGAGGAGGCCGGCGGCGCGGCCCGGCGCAACCTCGCTGCGCTGAGCGACAGTGACGGATCGGCGCTGCCCGAGATGTTCGACCCCGATGGCCTGGCGATGGCGCTCGCCGTGAGCGGCGACCGGCTCTACGCGGGCGGCGCCTTCGGGAGCGTCGGCGGGCGCGCCGCGAAGAACGTGGCCGCGGTCGATCTCGCGACGGGACTGCCCGACCCGGACTTCGACGCCTCAGCGAGCCAGACCGTCTCCTCGGTCGCGGCGCTGGGGGGGAAGCTGTACCTCGGCGGCGAGTTCGAGACGGTCGACGGGCAGCCGCGGCCGCACTTCGCGGCCGTCGACGCGGCGACGGGCGCGCTCGACGCGTTCGACCCGGCGCCGGCGGGCGCCGTCGTCGTCATCAGCACCCTGATCCACGACGACGAGCGCCTGTACGTCGGCGGCTCGTTCACCGCGATGGGCGGCCAGCCGCGCCACAACCTCGCCGCGTTCGACGCCGCGGGGCAGCTCGTGGCGGGCTTCGCGCCCGATCCGAGCTCCAGCGTCAACGCCCTGCTGCGCGACGGATCCGAGCTCTACGTCGGCGGCTCGTTCACCTCGATCGCCGGCGCCGCGCGGACACGAGTCGCGGCGCTCGATGCCGCCACCGGCGCCGCGCGGTCCGGCTTCGCGCCGGACGTCGATCTGACCGTCGGGTCCTTGGCGCGCCTCGGCGAATCGTTGTTCGTCGGCGGGCAGCTCGAGCACGTCGACGGCGAGCCGCGCTTTCACCTCGCCGCGGTCGACGCGTCGACGGGCGCGCTGAGGTCGTTCGATCCGAAGCTCGAGGGCGACGTCAACACGCTGCTGGCCGTCGGCGACGAGCTCGTCGTGGGCGGCTCCTACTTCTTCGTCGCCGGTGCGCAGCGCTCGGGCCTGGCGTCGTTCGACGCGTCGGGCGCGCTGACCGCGTTTGACCCGGCACTGCTCGGGGACGCGCGGGCACTCGCGCCGGGACCCGCAGGGAGCCTGATCGTCGGGGGCGGGAACCTGACAACGCGCGACGGCCCGATGGAGGGTCTCGGCACGTTCGCGGCGCTGGACGCCGGCGCGCAGGCGCCGGTCAACGCGGTCGCACCGTCGATCACGGGCTCGCCCACGCATGGCGCGACGCTGCACTGCTCCGCGGGCACGTGGACTGGGGCCGACGGCGAGTACACGTACGCGTGGGTCGACCGCGGCCGCTACCAGGGCGCGTCGACGACGCCGGACTTCGTCGTTTCCGGCGATGTCGACTCGCACCGGATCGCCTGCGTCGTCGGCGCGCACAACGCCGCGGGGGCGAGCGACCGCTCGACCGCGGCGGTCGCGGTCGCGGGCCGGCCGGTCATCCTGATGACGCGCGCCGCGGCGACGTCCCCGACGGCCGCCATGCTGAGCGGGACCGTCGACGCGGGCGATGCCCCCGCGACCTACCGCTTCCGCGTGGAGATCGACAACTCCACGGTCGTCGAGACGGCGGTGGAGAGCATCGCCGCCGGGGCCGGCGTCGCCGCTGTCAGCGACACGGTCGACGGCCTCGCTCCCGGGGTCGCCTACAAGGTGACGTTGATCGCGCAGGACGCGGCTGGCGAGGCAAGCGGAGCGCGCGCGACGCTGCAGATGCCGGCGGGGCCGCCGCCTCCGCCTCCGCCGCCGCCGCCTCCTCCGCCGCCGCCTCCGCCGCCTCCGCCTCCTCCCCCTCCGCCGCCTCCGCCGCCGCCGCCCCCGCCGCCAGCACCACCACCCGTCGTGGTAGCGTCACCGCCACCGGCGCTGTCACCCCCGCCCGCACCAGCAGCGGCGGCGACCCCGCCATCGGCAACGCCTCCGCCCGCCCCGACAGCGCCCGCCGCCGCGGTTCGTCCACCCGCGACCACGTCGCCCACCACGAGCGCGCTCCGGCGATGCATCGTCCCGACGGTCAAGGGTGCGAGGCTCGCGACCGCGAAGCGCAGGCTGCGCGCCGCCCACTGCGGCGTGAAGGTCAGCCACCGCCGAGCTGCGCGCTCGAAGCGAGGCAAGGTGCTCAGCCAGCGCGATCGCCCACACACGCGCCATCAGGCGAACCATCGCGTGCCGATCGTGATCGGCCGCTGATGAGGAGGTGCGATGCGTCAGGCCACGGCGACGGGCTTCGCCGAACCCGCGCTCAGCGGGCTCGCCGGTGAGATCGTCGCTGCGGCGAGCTCGGCCGCCGACACGTGCAGCGGGTGATGGCAGGCCGCGATGTGGCCATTGGAGTACTGCGTCAGCGGCGGCTCGATCGTCTTGCAGACGTCGGTCGCGTGGGGGCAGCGCGGATGGAAGACGCAGCCCTTCGGCGGGTTGATCGGGTTCGGCGGCTCGCCGGACACGACGGCCCGCCGGCGGGCACGGTTCTCGCGCGGGTCGGGGATCGGGATTGCGGCCAGCAGCGCGGCCGTGTAGGGATGGATCGGCTTCGTGTAGAGCTCCTCGGCGGGGGAGACCTCCATCAGCTTGCCGAGATACATGACCGCGATCCGGTCGGAGACGTGGCGCACGACGGACAGGTCGTGGGCGACGAACATGTACGTCAGCCCGAACTCGTCCTGCAGATCTTCGAGCAGGTTGATGATCTGCGCCTGGATCGAGACGTCGAGCGCCGACACCGGTTCGTCGAGCACGATCAGCCGCGGGTTGACCGCCAACGCGCGCGCGACGCCGATGCGCTGGCGCTGGCCGCCAGAGAACTCGTGCGGGAAGCGGTTGACGTGCTCGGGCGCGAGGCCGACGCGCTCGAGCAGTTCCTGCACGCGCCGTTCGACGTCCTCGTCCTTGGCTCCCGAGCGCTCGAGCGCGACGCCGACGATCTGCCCGATCCGCTTGCGCGGGTTCAGCGACGCGTACGGGTCCTGGAAGACCATCTGCATCTCGCGGCGCAGCGGCACGAGCTGCTTGCGCGAGGCATGGGTGACGTCGTCGCCGCGGAAGCGCAGGCTGCCGCCGGTCGGCTCGATGAGCCGCATGACCGTGCGCGACAGCGTCGTCTTGCCGCAGCCCGACTCGCCGACGAGGCCGAGCGTCTCGCCCTCGTGCAGGGCGAAGGAGATGTCGTCGACGGCGTGCACATGGCCGACGACGCGGTCGATGAGGATCCCCTTCTTGATCGGGAACAGCAGCTTGAGGTGCTCGACCTCGAGCAGCGGAGCGGGCGCCGCGGCCGGTGCCGGCGCCGGTGGTGCCGGGGCGGGAGTCGCGCCGGCGCTCATGCCGCGTCTCGCTTCGGCTTCGGCGCCGGCCTCGACGGCTTCGGCGGCGGCGGCGCCTTCGGGTGCAGGCCGATCTCGCCCGGCTCGAGTTCGCGCAAGGTGCGTTTGTCGTCGGGATCGAGCCAGCAGCGGTCCCGATGCCCCGGGGCGCTGGGGATCCGCGCCTCCAGCGGCGGCACCTGCAGGCACTGGTCGTGCTCGTGCGGACAGCGCGGGCGCAGGTGGCAGCCCTGCGGGCGGTTGGAGAGCGACGGTGGTAGGCCCGGGATCGTCGGCAGCCGCGCGCGCCGCGGGCGATCGATGCGGGTGATCGCACCCATCAGCCCCCACGTGTAGGGGTGCTGCGGGTCATAGAAGATCTCGTCGAGCGTGCCCTGCTCGACGATCCGTCCGGCGTACATGACCGCGACCTTGTCGGCGATGTCCGCGACGACCCCGAGGTCGTGGGTGACGAGGATCAGGGCGGCGTTCGTCTCGTCGCGCAGCGTGCGGAAGCGCTCGAGGATCTGCGCCTGGACGGTCACGTCGAGCGCCGTCGTCGGCTCGTCGGCCACGAGCACGCTCGGGTCGCAGGACAGCGCGAGCGCGATCATGACGCGCTGGCGCATGCCGCCGGAGAACTCGTGCGGGTAGGACTCGGCACGCTCGCGGGCGCGCGGGATCCCGACGCGCTCGAGCAGCTCGACGGCGCGCTCGTGGGCGCGCTCCTTCGGCATGTCCTCGTGTGCCGTGATCTGCTCGACGATCTGGGCGCCGATCCGCATGACCGGGTTCAGCGAGGCCATCGGATCCTGGAAGATCATCGCGATCTCCTCGCCGCGGATCGCCTGCAGCTGCTCGTCGGACGCTCCGACGAGCTCGGTCCCCTTGTAGGTCGCGGTCCCCTCGAAGCGCGCGTTCGGCGAGCGCGTGAGGCCGAGCAGCGTCATCGCCGTCACGGACTTGCCGCAGCCCGACTCGCCGACGATCGCGAGGATCTCGCCGGGCGCAAGGTCGAAGGACACGCCGTCGACGGCCTGCACGACGCCCTGGTCGGTCGCGAACGACACCGCGAGGTCGCGCACGGACAGCAGCGACTCGGGCTTCGCGACGCTCAAGAGAGCCGGATCCGCGGGTCGAGGGCGGCGTAGACGATGTCGACGAGCGTGTTCGTGAGCACGATGAAGAACGCGCCGAACAGCGTGATCGCGAGCACGGGCGGGATGTCAAGCTGCTCGATCGAATCGGCGGCGTACTGGCCGACGCCCTGCAGGTTGAAGACCTTCTCGGTGAGGATCGCGCCGCCGCCGAGCACGGCGCCGAAGTCCAGGCCCCACAGGGTGACGATCGGGATCATCGAGTTGCGCAGCACGTGGCGCAGGAGGATCCGACGCTCGGAGATGCCCTTCGCGCGGGCCGTGCGGACGTAGTCCTCGCTCATCGTGTCGAGCAGGTTCGAGCGCAGGATCCGCGAGTAGAAGCCGATGAACAGGATCGACAGCGCCGTCCACGGCAGGATCAGGTGATAGGCCCACTGAATCGGGTTCTCGGCGATCGGCACATAGCCGCCGTTGGGGAAGATGTGCCACTTGAAGCCGAGGTAGTAACTCATCAGCGCGCCGACCCAGAAGACCGGCATGGATATTCCGATCAGCGCGATGACCGTCAGGAAGCGATCGGCGAAGCGGCCCGCCTTGACCGCCGTGAAGAGGCCCAGCACGATCGCGAGGAACAGCCACAGCAGGCCGGCGCCGAGGGCGAGCGACAGCGTCCGCGGGAAGTCCTGCTTGATCTCCCTCGTGACGTTGACACCCGTGTTCGTGTACGACACGAGGTTGCCGGTGAAGACCTTCTGCATCGTCTTGAGGTACTGGACCGGAATCGGCTTGTCGAAGCCATACGCGCGACGGATCGCCGCCAGCGTGTCCGGCGTCGGCGACTTGCCCGCCAGGCGCACCGCCGGATCGCCGTTGGGGATGACGTTGAAGATCGCGAACGTGACGACCGAGATGACGAACAGCACGCCGATCATGGCGACGAGCCGTCTGGCGACGAAGCGAGCCATCCGTCAGCGCTCCACGCGCACCTTCGCGCGCGGGTCGAAGGCGTCGCGGACGCCGTCGCCGAAGACGTTGAGGGCGAGCACGGTCAGCACGAGCATCGCCCCGGGCACGATCGCCTGGTGCGGGCCGGTGACGATCTTCTCGACCCCGGAGCCGATCATCGTCCCCCACGACGGCGTCGGAGGCCGCACGCCTGCACCGAGGAACGACAGCGCCGCCTCGAGCAGGATCGCGTTGGCGATCATGAGCGGGAAGAAGACGACGATCGTCGACGAGAGGTTCGGCAGGATCTCCGAGAACATGATCCGAATCGGGCCCAGGCCCTGCGCCCGTGCCGCCTCGACGAACTCCTTCTCGCGCAGCGCGAGCACCTGCCCGCGCAGCGGCCTTCCCATGTACGGGACGTAGACGAAGCCGATGATCCCCAACGGGATCAGCAGTGAGTCGCCGCTGATCTCGAGCGGGCCGAGCTTGAAGCCGCCGAGCGCGAGCGCCGTGCCGAGCGCGATGCCGAGCAGCAGCACCGGGAACGACCAGATGATGTCCATGACGCGGGAGATGATCGTGTCCACCCAGCCGCCGAAGTAGCCGGACAGCAGGCCGAGCAGGATCGACAGGACGATCGTGACGAAGGCCGCGCCGATCCCGATCTCGAGCGACGTGCGCCCGCCGTAGAGCAGCCGCACCGCGATGTCGCGCCCACTCTCGTCGGCGCCGAGGAAGAAGCGCCCGTGCCAGGTCGGGGCGATCGGCACGCCGTCCGGCGAGACGACGTCCGTCAGCTTGCCGCCGATCTTGATCTGGTCGGTGAGGTGGTTCGTGAACTGGTCGGTGTGCGCGACGTGATGGGCGTACCACGGCGCCGACAGACAGACCGCGATGATCACGAGGAACATCGCTCCGAAGACGAGCGCCGTGCGGTTTCGCCGCAGGCGCCGCAGCGCGAGCTTCGACGGCGCGATCCCCGCGACGGGCTGATCGTCCTTGCGGGCTTGGGCGACGAGCTCGTCGACCTCGATCGACAGCTCGGCTACGGGTTCGATCGCCACGGTGCGCTCAGCGCGGGGCAGCGGGAGGGCGCTCGCGCGCCCTCCCGCGGCTCCGGGATCGCCGCTACTTGAGGCAGAACAGCGACCAGTCGTTCTTGTAGATCGGGCTGACGCCCGAGCACTTCTCGAAGTTCATCCGATCCGAGAAGAACGAGGTCGACAGCTCATTGCCGTAGACCGTCGCGTCCGCGTTGTCGATGACCGCCTTGTCGACCTCGGCCCACTTGTCGGCGACCTTCGTCGGATCGCTCTCCGGTCCGAGCTCCTTGAGCGCCTTGTCGACGACCGGGTTGCTCTTGAACTGGAAGTTGAACGTCGGTTCCGAGCCGAGCGCCTTCTTCGACAGGTTGGGCTCGAAGAAGTCCGCCGGATGCGGGAAGTCCGAGAACCAGTCCGTGAAGCCGGCCTGCGCCTTCGTCTTCTTCAGGCCGATCGTGCCGAAGTACACCTGCTGGTCGAGGATCTTCGTCTTCGCCTTGAAGCCGATCTGCGTTAGGACGTCACGCAGGTACTCGACGATCTGCGGGCGCGGGTCCTTGTTGTTGCCCCAGACCGTGACCGAGGTGCCGGCGACGCCGGCGGCCTTGACCATCGCCTTGGCCTTCGCGATGTCCGGCGGGCCGGCGGGATCGCCGTAGGGGCACGGATCGATCTTCTTGTAGCCGTTGCCCGCGTAGCCGGGCGGCAGGAAGTTGCAGCTTGGCTGCAGGCGGCCACCGAAGATGCGCTGTAGGGCGCGGCTGTCGATCGCGTAG
>JBBSNY010000031.1:0-51017 GCA_038260305.1 Solirubrobacterales bacterium | reverse complement strand
TCCCTCCAAAGAGGCTCTCGACACCCCGCTCAGCCACGAGGATCTCTCCCCGAGACCGGGGTCTGCTACCCGGCGCTCCGGCGCCTACCGGGACGGGACTCGCACCCGCCGGCCTGATCCAGCTTGCAGGACGCAACATGGCGCTGACGCTACCAGCGGCCGTCGGCGGCGAAGGCGTCTGAGGGCGGGCGTGACGGTGACGTCCGTCACACTGCGACCCTCGATCGCAACAGCGGGCCGCGGCGGCCGTTTCACCTCCGCACGGACACACGACAGGAGGTCCAGATCCGATGCTCCGCAAGCGAACACTCACCACGCTGCTGCTGTTCAGCGTGCTCGCGCTCGCGCCGTCGGCGGCGCTCGCCGCCGCGCCGGCCAACGACGACTTCGATCACGGGCTCGCGCTGACGCTCCCGAGCCAGGTGACGGGCACGCAGGTCGATGCCACGCTCGAGACGGGCGAGCCCGCCACGAGCATCCCGTCGATCGGGCGCAGCGTCTGGTACGAGCTCACGGCGACCACCAGCGAGCGGCTGCGGATCGACACCTGCGGCAGCGATGCTCCCGCCGAGCTGGCCGTCTACACCGGCACGAGCGTGACGAGCCTCAACGAGGTCGCCCAGAGCACGTACAACTGCAACGGCGGAGCTCGGGTGTACGTCGACGCGGTGGTCGGGACGACGTACCACGTGCGGGTCGCCGGGGCCACCGGGGCGCCCGGCACCATCGTGCTGACCGTCGCGCGCCCTCAGGCGCCCGCCAACGACGACTTCGCCGACGCGATCGCGCTGACGCCGCCCGATTCGCTCGCCGGCATGACGGTGAACGGCACCACCGTCGACGCGACCACGCAGTCGGGCGAGGTCGCGCGGCCGGACGACGGCGACGCGTCCGTCTGGTACCGCGTGATCGCGACCACCCGCGGTCCGCTCGACGTCTCGAGCTGCGCCACGAGCTCGCGCCCCGCGATCTCGATCTACACCGGCAGCGGGCTCGGCAGCCTCACGGAGGTCGGCGACATCCACACGCTCTGCGGGCCCCGCGGCCGCGTCTCGGTCACCACGACCCCAGGCGCGACGTACTACGTCGCGGTCCGTAGCGTCTCGACCTTCGCGCAGGCGTTCACGCTGAACGTCATCGACCAGGGCTCGGGCGGCACGCCCGGCACGCCCGGCCCGGCGCCCCCGAGCCCGACCTGTCCGTTCCAGCTCGCCGCCCCGGGCTCGGTCACCTACCGCGGCACGCACTCCGGCGGCGGCGAGGTCTGCCTGACCGTTCGGCCGGACTTCTCAGGCGTGTCGTGGTTTTCAGTGCTCGATCCGCCGCCGGGATGCGACCTCCCGTGGGCGGTCGAGCGCTTCGATCCCGCCCTTGCGATCGTGCGCCAGCGCTTCGCCATGACGACCGCATCGGCCGTCCTCGAGGGCGCGTTCGTGAGCTCGAGGACGGCCCGCGGCACGATCCAGCTCACGCGGCCGACGGCGCTCGGGATCTGCCGCACGGCCGTCGTGACATGGCAGGCGACGACGGCGGCGGCGACGCCGTTCCCCGACCCCGACATCACCGCGCCGGCGTTGCGGCTGGGCGGCGCGACCGTGCAGCGCCCGTTGCGGCGCAACGCGATCGTCATCAACGCACGCTGCCCGAAGGAGGCGTGCACGGTCCGCGCGACCGCGAAGGTCGCCGGACGCACGCTGCGCTCGGCCGCGCGCAAGATCCGCGCCGACCAGCGCACGACACTGCGGATCGCCCTGCCCACCCGAACCCGGCACTCCCTGCGCTCGTCGCTGCGGTCGCACGCATCCGTCCGGGTGCGGGTGAGGGTGACCGCGCGCGACGCGGCCGGCAACCACAAGACGCGCGGCCAGGCCGTCAAGCTGCGGCGCTGACCGCGTCGACGAGCATGCGGTCCCGCGGCCCGCCGCCGGGCCGCGGCAGGGGCGGCACTCGGCTCAGGCTGCGAGCAGCGCGTCGAGCGTCGCGCTGGCTCGCCCGTCGGCGGCGGCGGCGTTCGCCATCGCCACGCCCTCGCTGACGGTGCTGCAGCGGCCGACCGCGTAGAGCCGCAGCCCGGCGCTGAGGGCTGCGGTCTGGGCCGCCACGCCATGCTCGTCGCCCGCGACGATGGCGCGCGTCAGGTCGGCCGCGATCTGCGGGTCGGCGTCGCCGCGCAGGAGGCTGCCCGGCGACTCGGGCAGCTCGATCGGCCCCTGCGTGTCGGCCGCCGACGGGCGGCCCGTGCGCAGGATGTCCGCCCCCTCCATGCCGCGCACGGTGATGACGCGCTCGGCGCCGAGCGCCAGCAGCGCGCCCTGCAGGCGCTCTCGGTAGGTGCTGTGCGTGTGCCCGACGACGAAGCGCGAGGCGCCGAGATGGTCGACGAGCTTCTCCGCGCTGTGCAACGGGCCGCGCAGGCCGATCTCGTCGCGCACGGACGCGAGCTCGTCCCAGCCGGGGATCGACGCCCCGGCGTGCACGAGCGCGACGTCCGCGCGCTCGAGCATCTGTGCCGACTCGGCGGGCTCCGGTCGCGCCGGTCCGCCGAGCGCGGCGAGCACGTCGGCCGGGGTCGTGCCGCGCTTGGGGCCGAGCGTCGCGCCGCAGTGCAGGACGATGCGCGCACCGGCCGCCGCTGCGAGTACGGCTGCGACGAGCGACAGGTGCGGCGCGTCGACCATGCCGTCGTAGGCGCCGGCGCAGGCGAGGATCGGCCGGCCGCGCGGCGGCGGGTCGGCGGCGACGCGGCCGGCGGCGTCGCGCAGCGCCTGCGTCATGCCGGCGAGCTCGGTCGGGGTCTCGCCCTTGATCCGCATGGCCACGAGGAAGGCACCGGCCTGCACCGGGCTGACCTCGCCGCCGAGCAGCGCAGCCGTCGCCATGCGGGCCTCCTCGAACGTCAGCGCGCGGCTGCCGCGCGGCCCCGTCCCGACGGCCTTGATGACCGCGCGAAAGCCCGCGTAGTCGCTGCGCCCGCGGCGCTCGCGAAGTGTCGGCGCAACGCCGATCACGACAGCGCCGTCACCCGCGACCGGGGTGCCCTCCGAACGTGCCGGCGACGTCATGTCCCCTCCCAGCGATAGCCGACGCTGCGCACGGTCTTGATCCGCGCGGCGTTCTCGGAGCCGAGCTTCGCCCGCACGCGCCGGACGTGGACGTCGACCGTTCGCGCACCGCCGTAGTAGTCGTATCCCCAGACGCGGTTCAGCAGCGCCTCGCGCGAGAAGACGCGGCGCGGATGCGTGACGAGGAATTTCAGCAACTCGTACTCCATGTACGTGAAGTCGACCGGCCGGCCGTCGATCGCCACCTGGTAGGTGGCGAGGTTCATCTCCAGCGAGCCGACCCGCACGACATCGTCGTGGTCGATGCCGTTGACGGCGCGCCGCGCGCGAGCGATGCGCGCCTGCAGCTCACCGGCCGAAAACGGCTCGACAAGCAGCTCGTGGCCCTCCGCGACGCCGATCCCGTCGGCGAGTGCGCCCGCGCCGAGCGCGACGAGCACCGGCACCTCGCCGAGGTCGTCGTCGGCTGCGAGGCGCGCACACAGCTCGGCGCACGACGGCTGCTCCAGGCCGGTCGCGAGGATCACCGCGAGCGCCGGCGCGCGGCTCTCGCCGTCGGGCGGGCGCAGCGTGCCGTTGGCCGCGACGCGATGCGGACTGAAGCCGAGCTCGGCGAGCAGCCGCGAGGTGTCCTCGCCGCCGTGGTTGCCGTAGATCCAGGCGTCGCTCACAGCAGCCTCAGGTAGCGCGTGCGGTCGAATTCGGTCACGGTGCGGCGCTCGTCGGCGGTCTCGCGGCGCTTGTTGGCGACGTACGAGTCGACGAGCCGGTCGCCGAGCGTCTCGCGCACGAGCTCGGAGGCGTCGAAGAGATCGGTCGCCTCGCGCAGGTCCAGCGGCAGCATCACGCCGCCGGCGGCGTCCTCGATGCTCTCGGCCTGCAGCTCGTATCCGCGCTCGATCCCGCGCAGCCCGGCCGCGAGGATGAGCGCGAGCACGAGGTACGGGTTGCATGCCGGATCGGGCGAGCGCAGCTCAAAGCGCGCGCCGGCGGCGCGGCCGGGGCGCCGCGACGGAACACGAACGAGCGCGGCCGCGCCGCGCCGCGTCCAGCTCACGGTCGCGGGCGCCTCGAAGCCGGTCGCAAGGCGCCGGTAGGAGTTCGTCCACTGGTTCGTGACCGCCGACAGCTCGCAGGCGTGGGCGAGGACCCCGGCGAGGAACGAGGCCCCGGTCGACGACAGCGGCTCGCCGATCTCGGGGTTGTAGAAGGCGTTGCGGTCGCCCTCGAAGAGCGAGATGTGCAGGTGCATGCCGGAGCCCGGGTGGTCCTCGAGCGGCTTGGGCATGAACGTCGCGTAGGCGCCGAGCTCGTGCGCCGCCTCCTTGACGGCGACACGAAACGTCGACAGCGCGTCGGCCATCGACAGCGCATCGTTGTGCGCGAGCTGGATCTCGTGCTGGGATGGTGCGACCTCGTGATGTGAGGCCGTCACGGGGATGCCCATCTGCTCGAGGTAGTCGATCGTGCGCCGGCGGAAGTCCGAACCAACGTCGAGCGGGGTGAGGTCGAAGTAGGCGCCGTCGTCGAGCGTCTCGGGCTTCGAGCCGTTCTGGCCGAGCGGGGCGAAGACGAAGAACTCGACCTCACAGCCGACCTGCATCGTGTACCCGAGCCCGGCCGCGTGATCGAGCACACGGCACAGCGCCGCCCGCGAGTCGCCGCCGAACGGCTGGCCGTCGGGCTGGCGGACCTCGCAGAACATCCGCGCCACGAGCGAGTCGGGGCGCCACGGCAGCACCTGGAACGTGCGCGGGTCGGGATGGGCGATGACGTCGTGCTCGCGTACCCTCGACGCGCCCTCCAGGGAGGAACCGTCGAGCCCGACGCCCTCCTCCAACGCCGACTCGAGCTCGGAGACAGGGATCGAGATGCTCTTGAGCAGGCCGAGCACGTCGATGAACCACAGGCGCACGAACTTCACGCCGCGTTCCTCGACCGTGCGCAGCACGAATTGCTGGTGATCGGACACGCTCTCGAAGGTATGGCCGGACTGGGGGGGCTGTCATTGGCCACCGTGTCCTAAGCCGCTCGACATCCTGTCCAGCGGGGCCATACGCGCCGTGACGTCGGCTCGATGCGATGCCCGCCGGCAAGTGACGCGTCGCGCCGTCGCAGCCGGTGATACTCGGGCTCATGTCCGGCACTCGCTCACTGCTGGCGTTCCCGCGTGGCGGGCTTCGGGCTCGGCTGACCCTGCCCCGCACGGGCACGCTCGCGCTGTGCGGCGCCGTGCTGACCTCGCTCGTGCTTGCGGCCGGTGGGTCAGACGAGCGGCTGGCGTTCTTCGTTCCGGCGAGCCGGCTGGCCTACCCGGACTGGATGCGCGGCCCACTGTCGGAGCTCGAGCTCACGCTGTCGCCCGCGCGCGCATCCTTGCTGCTGCTCGTGCTGTGCGGCTGCTACGCCCTCGCGCTGTCGAGGGCACGGGAGATCGGCCTGCGGTCGGCGCTCGTCGCGATCGCCGCCGCGCACGTCACGTTCATGGTGGCGGCGCCGCTGTATTCCGCCGATGTCTTCTCCTACCTCGACTACGCGCGGCTCGGCGTCCTGCACGGCGTCGATCCGTACCTGCATCCGGCGCTCGCGGCGCCGCACGACGCCGTCATGCCGTACGTGCGCTGGCGCCACGTGACGACGCCCTACGGGCCGCTGTTCACGATCGCGACGTACCCGCTCGCCTGGCTCGGCCTGCCCGCGGCGTTCTGGACGTTGAAGCTCGTCGCGGGCGCCGCGAGCCTCGGCTGCGTCGCGCTCGTCGCGCGGATCGCGCGCCAGCTTCGCCGTCCGGTCGTGCCGGCGATCCTGCTCGTCGGCCTGAACCCGGTGGCGCTCGCGTACGGCGTCGGCGGCGGGCACAACGACGCGCTGGCGGTGGCGCTCATGCTGATCGGCGTCACGTTCGCGCTCGACCGCCGCGAGGCGAGCGCCGGTGCTGGGTTCGTGCTGGCGGCCGCGCTCAAGGCGCCGCTCGGCCTGGCGCTGCCGTTCCTGCTGCTGGCGCGACGCTCGCGGCGAGGTCTGCTCGGCGCCGCCGTCGCGTTTGGCGGCGTGGCGATCGTCGCGACCGCCGCCTTCGGGACGAGCGACCTGCGCATCGTCGACGAGCTCGCCGGTCAGCAGCGGATCGTGGCCGCGCTGAGTGTGCCGAACGCGGTCGGAGCCCTGCTCGGCTTCGGCGGCGTCACCGCCGGCGTACGCATCGCTGCGGCGCTTGCGCTCTGCGGCGGGATGGCGGCGCTGCTGTGGCGGACGTGGCGCGGGGGCGATTGGCTCGCCGCGACCGGCTGGGCCACGTTGTTGCTGCTCGTGACGAGCGCGTGGCTGCTGCCCTGGTACCTCGTCTGGCTGCTGCCGATCGCCGCCGTCGCCGGTGACGAGCGGCTGCGCACGGCCTCGCTGGCATTCACGGCGTTCCTCGTGACGACGCACGTCGCGCACTACCTCTCGTAGCCCGCATCTTCGTAACCCCTATTGCACGATATAGGGGTTAGCGACTACGATCGCCGCCATGAGCCACCGCGTTCTTCCCACCGCCGACCAGCACTGGCGCCCCTCCAATCAGATGGGCGTCCTCAACACGGACCTCGGCAAGCAACTCGAGTCCACCGCGATCTCCGCGCGCTTCTGGCGCCTCGAGCCCGGCCAGGCCTCGACGAAGCATCGCCACATCACCCAGACCGAGCTCTACGTCGTGCTCGAGGGCACGGGCCGAATTCGGATCGCCGACGAGCTGCACACGCTCGAGCGGCTGTCCTGCGCGCTCGTCGAGCCGGACGTCGCCCGCCAGGTCTTCAACGACACCGACGCCGACGCGCTGTGGTTCGTCGCGGGGACGCCGCCGGAGCTCGCGAACACGCTTGAGATGACGCCCGAGCTGCTCGCCCGGATCTACCCCGACGGTCCGCGCGCGCTCCCGCCCGAGCTCGCCTGAGGGTGGGGCGGCGGCGGGTCCGACGCCGACGCTACGGGCCGTCGGCCGAAGCCCAGGTCGCCTGACCGCGCGAAGCTCAGCAGCGCTCTCCGGAGGTGCATCTGTGACGGATGGACGGGCGGCTCATCCTGCATCCGTCGCGGATGCACCCATATGGTGTCGATTGCGCCGGGTGTCCCGTTGCGGCGGATTGATCCGTCACAGATGCACCCGATCGGCGCGGTCGACGGCGGCGCCGGCGACGGCCTCATCGACGTCTTGAACAAGGAGTTCCAGCCCTTCGACCCGGCCATCGCAGTCAGCTGCCCGGGCTCGACCGACCGCGTGATCTGCGGCGACGGCAACGACCGCGTCGAAACGTCGAGCTCTGACGATCGACAGGCGGAGCGCCGGGCCTCAGCCCGCGCGCTCGTCCGGCGGGATGTAGTCGGCGGCGAGGCGGCCGTCGTAGCGCGAGTCGTTGAGGCGCGGGTCGGTTGCGGGGTCGCCGTAGCCGTCGTTGCGGGCGCCGGTCGCCGGATCGATGCGCTCGTCGCCGCGCGGGTCCGGGTACGCGGCGGCCGCGGGCACGGCGGCGTACTCCGTGGCGCCCGGCGCGCTGCCGGCCTCGGCATGCAGGCCGGCGGCGACCTGACGCGCCTGCGCGCGCAGGCGCTGCTCGGCGGCCATGGCGTCCTGCGGATCGGTTGCCTGGGCGTGCTCGGCGACGGCCGTGGCCATCGGGTCGCGCCGGGCGCGAGCGCGGCTGGGGCGAGCAAGCGGCGTGCCGCGCGGGCGGCTGAGACCGGGTGCGGCGGCGCGTTTGCGCTGCATGACGATGTAGGCCGCTGCCGCGACGAGCGCGATGATGAGGATTGCCACGAGGATGTCCATGGACCTTCCCTACCCGCCGCACTCCCGACCGCAACCTCAGTGGTCCCTGCGCCAAGTCCTCGCACCGCACAGGTACATACGAGCCTCTATACCTATGCGTCGGAGCTGGATCTCCGACACGCATGTCACAATCTTGACGCCGTGACGACGAACCGTACATGACGTCGAATCGACAGCGACGACGAGCTGACGTCGGCGCGCCCATGCGAGCACTCCCGGCGAAGGGCGACCATCAGGCGTTCGGAAGCTTCTGTTCCTACGGGAGCGCCATCTATGGCCTGGTCCCCGACGGCGTCGCCCAAGTGGCGGCAACGTTCGCCGCGACCACCGGCAGCGCTCCGCAGGTGGGTGATGACGGGCGCATCTCGGCTTCCGTCGTAGACAACTTCTTCACGATCGGCGTGGCCGCGGTCCAAGTGGGTGGAAACGGCGCAACACCGGCTCGCCCTGAGCAACTGAGGGGGCTCGACGCTGACGGAAAGTTGGTCGTGATGGTACGACCGTAAGCGGTGTCGGAGTTCGGCGACCAGCGCGATCATGAGGACTGCAACAACGCGGTCCATGCCCGGGCACTACACCACCGCCGCGCGCGTCGCCGCAATCCACGAGGTGCCCGTCGCAGCGTATTGACGGCGGCGCCGCCGCTCACTCCTGCGCACCGCGCGCCCGCTCGCGGTGGCGGCGCGCCTTCGCGACGTTGCCGCAGCCGCGCATCGAGCACCACACACGGCCCGCCGTCGGCGAGCGGTCGAAGAAGCGCGCGCTGCAGCTGTCCGACGCGCAGATCCGCGCTCGCGAGCGCTCGTCGGTACCGAGCATGCGAGCCGCGTCGAGCGCGATCACAGCGAGCGCGTGGCGCAGCGGATCGGCGGGTGGCGAGCGCCGCACGATCGGCAGGCCGCCGGGACCGGGCGCCAGCGCCTCGTGCTCGGCGGCGTCCGCCAGCCAGCCGTCGATCGTCGCCAGCGCCCGCGGCGCGATGGTCGCGCCCGCCGCCAGCGCGACGACGCAGGCGTCGATGCTCTCGCGCAGCTCGCGCGCCGAGACCAGCAGCGACGGCGGGCAGCGCGCGCTCGATCCGACCGCCAGCAGTCCGGCCCGCTCGAGCCACTGCACGAGATCGTCGGGCGTCACGAGCGTCTCGACGCGGCGCCACCAGCGCTCGCGCAGGGTGTTGACGAAGTCCAGGCAGGGCCGGCCGCCGAGCCAGTACCACCACGCCTCGCCGCTGCTCAGCGGAAGTGAAAGGTCGTCGGGCAGATCCATAACCGCATTGTGGCGTACGAACCGGTTAGCGAGTTCGTTCACACAGCGTTCATCGACCCGACGCGTCGGGGTAATCGCGCATCCGCAACCTGACAGTCCGTGCAGACCACCCCGACCCAGTGCCCGTACTGTGGCGTCGGCTGCGGCCTGCTGGCCGATACCCGGGACGGCAAGCTCGTTGCGGTCCGCGGCGATCGCCATCACCCGGCCAACCGCGGTCGGACCTGCCGCAAGCCGCTCGGGCTGCCGTTCGCCGTCAGCGCCCCGGACCGCGCCACGGTGCCACTGCTTCGCGAGGACCGCGACGCGCGCTTCGAGGCCATGCCATGGGAGGACGCGCTTGGCACCGTCGCCAAGAAGCTGCGCGCGATCATCGACGAGCACGGCCCCGACGCGGTCGCGTTCTACATCTCCGGCCAGCTCCTGACCGAGGACTACTACGCGATCAACAAGCTCGCCAAGGGCTTCCTTGGAACGAACAACGTCGACTCGAACTCGCGCCTGTGCATGTCCTCCGCGGTCGCCGGCTACAGCGGCGCGTTCGGCTACGACGGCCCGCCTCCCGCGTACGCCGACCTCGCGCTCGCCGACTGCTTCCTGCTGCTCGGCACGAACACGGCCGCCTGCCACCCTATTCTCTGGTCGCGCATCCGCGACCGCCAGGCGGAGGGCGCGTTCATCATCTGCGCGGACCCGCGCAAGACACCGACCGCGCTGCGCTCGGACCTGCACCTCCCCGTGCGCCCGGGCACCGACCTCGCCCTCCTCAGTGCGCTGCTGCACGTCGTCGACAAGGACGGGCTGCTCGACGACACGTTCGTCAATCGCCACACGAGCGGCTGGGAGCAGGCCCGCACGGTCGCGCGCGAGTGGGCCCCGAAGCGCGCCGCAGCAGTCTGCGGCGTCGACGCCGACCTCATCGAGCTTGCCGCCCACAGGTTCGCCGGCGCCGGCGCCGCGATGGCGCTGTGGTCGATGGGCGCAAACCAGTCGACCGTCGGCACGCTGAAGAACCGCGCGCTCATCAACCTCTGCCTCGCGACCGGTCAGATCGGCCGTCCCGGCTGCGGGCCGCTCTCGCTGACCGGTCAGCCGAACGCGATGGGCGGCCGCGAGACCGGCGGACTGTCGCATCTGCTGCCCGGCTACCGCAAGGTCGCCGACGCCGGCGATCGCGCCGCGATGGCCGCGCACTGGGGCGTCGCCGACGACGCGATCTCGCCGAACCCCGGCCTGCCCGCGGTCGCCCTCTTCGACGCGCTGCATTCAGGCAAGGTCAAGGCCGTCTGGGTGATGGCAACGAACCCGCTCGTCTCGCTGCCCGACAGCCAGCGCGTTCGCGCCGCGCTCGAGCAGGCCGAGCTCGTCGTCGTGCAGGACCCGCATCATCCGACGGAGACCTCGTCGCTCGCCCACGCGGTTCTGCCCGCCGCCGCGTGGCCCGAGAAGGAAGGCACGATGACGAGCTCCGAGCGCCGCATCGGGCTCGTGCGCGCGGTCGTCAAGGCGCCCGGGGAGGCGCGGCCCGACTGGCGGATCGTCGCCGATCTCGCGCGTCACCTCGGCTACGCGAAGGACTTCGCCTGGCCCGACGCGGCGGCCGTCTTCGACGAGTTCGCCGCCTGCACCGCCGGCCGGCCGTGTGACCTCAGCGGCGTCAGCCACGCGCGCCTGCGTCAGGAGGGTGGCCTGCAGTGGCCGTGCCCCGCGCTGCCGGTCGACACCCACCCCGGCACCGAGCGCCTGTACGCCGACCAGCGCTTTCCGACGCCGGACGGCCGCGCGCGCTTCGCCCCCACCCCCCACGTCGATCCCGCCGAGACGCCCGATCCCGACTTCCCGATCCTCCTGACGACGGGGCGCGTCGCCGATCAGTGGCACACGATGACGCGCACCGGCCGCTCGCCCGCGCTGCTCGCCGCCGCCGGCAAGCCGACGCTCTCGGTCCATCCGCTCGATGGCGCGCAGGCCGGCATCGAGGAGGGCGTCCCCGCGCGGATCGTGTCGCGCCGCGGTGAGGCGCGCTTCGCCGTCAGCTTCGACGACACGCTGCCGCGCGGCGTCGCGTTCGCCCCGTTTCACTGGGGCGCCCTGCACGCCGAGCCGGGCGCCGGCGCGCTCAACGCTCTGACGATCTCAACCGTCGATCCGACCTCTGCGCAGCCCGAGCTCAAGGCGGTCGCCGTCCGTCTCGAGTCCGCGCGGCGACGCGACGAGCCGGTCGGGCGTCGAGCCCCCTCCAAGCCCCGCCGGCTCGTCGTCGTCGGAACCGGGATGGCCGGCCTTGCGGTCGTCGAGGAGGCGTTGCGCCGCCGCCCGGGCGAGCAGTGGAAGATCGTCATGCTCGGCGAGGAGCCGGGCCCCGTCTACAACCGCGTCCTGCTGTCCAAGCTGCTCGCCCGCAGCGCCGGCCCCGGCGAGCTCGAGCTGCGGCCGCTCTCGTGGTACGCCAAGCACAAAGTCGACCTGCGCGGCGGCTGTCGCGCCGACTCGCTCGACCTGCAAGCCCGCTGCGTCGTCGACGAGGCCGGCGGTCGCCACCCCTACGACGCGCTCGTCATCGCGACCGGCTCGCGGGCGTTCGTCCCGCCGATCCCGGGAGCGCACCTGCCGCACGTCGACGTCTTCCGCACGTGGCGCGACGCCGACGCACTGGCCGCGACCCCTCCGGCGACCCACTGCGTCGTCGTCGGCGGGGGGCTGCTCGGGCTCGAGGCCGCCGCGGGCCTGCATGCCCGCGGCGTCGTCGTCACCGTCGTCGAGCTCGCCGGCCACCTCATGAACATGCAGATCGATGCCGGCGCGGCCACGATCCTGCGCCGCGACCTCGAGCGCCAGGGCATCACCTGCCTGCTCGGCCGCAGCGCCGCCCGGATCACGACGACAGGCGTCGTCCTCGACGACGACAGCTGGATCGCGTGCTCGCGGGTCGTCGTCGCGGCCGGCGTGCGCGCCGAGACGTCGCTGGCCCGGACCGCGGGCCTGGAATGCAACCGCGGCATCGTCGTCGACGACCAGCTACGCGCGAGCGCGCCCGGCGTCTGGGCGGTCGGCGAGTGCGCCGAGCACCGCGGCATCGTCTACGGGCTGTGGGCGCCGCTCGCCGAGCAGGCACGGGTCGCGGGCGCGCACATCGCCGGCGACCCCGGCGCGTTTCACGGCGCTGTGCAGGCGACGACGCTGAAGGTGAGCGGCGTCGACGTCTACGCCGGCGGCGGTTCCGCGGGCGCCGCGCCGGCGGGCCACGACGAGATCGTCCTGTCGGACACCCGCCGCGGCATCTACCGCCGGCTCGTGCTCGACGGCGACAAGCTCGTCGGAGGTGTCCTCGTCGGCGACGCGAGCGCCGCACGGCAGCTATCGGACCTGCTGCGCAGCGGCGAGGACTGCCCGAGCTCCCTGCTCGAGGTCGGTAGCGGAGCGAGCAAGCCGCTCGCCGACGACCCCGCCGCGACGATCTGCTCGTGCAACGCCGTCACCGTCGGCGAGGTCCAGACGGCGATCCGCCGCGACGGCCTGACGACGGTCGCGCAGGTCGGCGCGCGCACGCGGGCCACGACGGGCTGCGGCGGCTGCGGCGGCGACGTGCTCGAGCTGCTGACGGCGGCAAACACCGCGGCCTGAGCCGCCCCGACCGCCCGACCCCGGCAGGCTTGAGTCAGCGCACGATGACCGTCCCGCGCATGCCCTTGTCGACGTGCAGGGTGCAGATGTAGTGGAACGTCCCCTTCTTGCTGAACTTGTGGAAGTACGTGCCCTTGTTCTTCAGCTTGGAGTGAAAGACCTTGCCGACGACGTTGTGACTGTCGCTGCCAACCCACTTCCAGGTGACCGTTCCGCCGGCCTTGATGCGGATCGTCTTGGCCTTGAAGTAGTTGTCGCCGACTTTGACGGTCGGTCCGGCGCCGGTGGCCGGACCGGCGGTCGCGGCAACGACGGCGACCGCCGCGATGGCCGCGATCGTGATCGCGGCGATGAGCCTGCGCATGGCCGGAGCCTCCTCGTGGTGGTCGCTCGGTAGCTTCGATGCCCAGCATCGCAGCGCCGCCGCCGGGATGCACGCGTCCGTTCACCCGCCGCCCGTTCATCACCTGGAAACACCCACAACACCGCGAGGAAATCCCGACCCGCGACGATCGCCGCATGAGCGATTCGGTCGTGATCGTCGGCGGTGGCATCGCCGGCCAAGCCGTCTGTGAAGCGTTGCGCGATCGTGATCCCGACATCGAGATCACGATCGTCTGCGGCGAGACGAGCCCGCCGTACGACCGCGTGCGGCTGTCGGAGATCCTCGTCTCGGGCGAGGATCCCCAGACGCTCCAGCTTCGACCGGGCGAGTGGTACGCCGACAACGACGTCGAGCTGCTGCTCGGCCGCTGGGTGCTCGCGGCCGACCCGGTCGCCGGTCGCCTGACGCTCGACGGCGGCGACGAGCTCGCCTTCGACGCGCTCGTGCTCGCGACCGGCTCGCAGCCGCTGATGCCGCCGATCGCTGGCATCGACCTGCCCGGCGTGCACCCCTTCCGCGGTCCCGAGGACTGCGAGGCGATCCGCTCGGCCGCGGTCGGCGGTGCCAAGCACGCCGCGGTCATCGGCGGCGGCCTGCTCGGCCTCGAGGCGGCGCGCGGGATCGCAGCGCAGGGCTGCGCCGTCACGGTCATCCACCTGCTCGACCGCCTCATGGAGCGCCAGCTCGACGCCGGCGCCGCCGCGCTGCTCGCCCCCGCGCTCGCCGGCCTCGACATCGCAATCCAATTCGAGCGCAACACGCAGTGGATCATCGGCCCGGAGCACGCGACGGGCCTGCGCTTCCAGGGCGGCGACGAGCTCGCTGCCGACCTCGTCGTCGTCTCCGTCGGCATCCGCCCGGAGCTGAAGCTCGCCCGCGAGATGGGCGTCGAATGCGAGCGCGGGATCGTCGTCGACGATGCGATGCGCACGAGCATCCCCGGCGTCTGGGCGGTTGGGGAATGCGCCCAGCACCGGGGCCTCGTTTATGGCCTCGTCGCACCGATCCACGACCAGGCACGGGTCGCCGCGACGACGCTGACCGGCGACGACGCCGCCTACCTCGGCTCCGTGCCGAGCGCGAAGCTCAAGGTCGCCGGCATCGACCTCGTCTGCGCGGGCGACTTCGCCGGCGAGTACGAGGCCGTCGTGACCGACGCCGCCGCCGGCATCTACCGCAAGCTCGCAACCCGTCACGGGCGCGTCGTCGGGACGATCCTGCTCGGCAACACGCGCGGCTCGGAGGCGCTCGTCGCCGCCGTTCGCTCCGGCGAGCCGATCGACGACCCGCTGCAGGCGCTTGCCGACGCCTCGCTCGCGGGCCCCGCCGACCTGCCCGACACCGCCCAGATCTGCGACTGCAACGGCGTCTGCAAGGGCGCGCTCGTCGCGGCGGTGACCGTGGGCGGCTGCTCGACGCCGCGCGAGGTCATGGCCGTCACCCGTGCCGGCACCGGCTGCGGCTCCTGCCGGCCGGCGGTGATCGAGATCGTCGGCGTCGCGACGGGCGGGCTATCGGATGAGCCGACGTACCTGTGCCCCTGTCGCAAACAGACGCGCGAGCAACTCGCCGGTCGCATCCGCGACGACGGCTTTCAATCGGTCAGCGACGTCGCCGCCGCGTGCGGGACCGGCCGCCAGTGCGGCGTCTGCAAGCCGGCGCTCGCCTATCTCGTGTCGGAGGTCAACGCCAACCGCCACCACGAGGAGCGCGACGCGCGCTTCATCAACGACCGCGTCCACGCGAACATCCAGAAGGACGGCACGTTCTCGGTCGTCCCGCGGATGTACGGCGGCGTCTGCACGCCCGACGAGCTGCGCCGCATCGCCGATGTCGCCGACAAGTACGAGGTGCCGCTCGTGAAGGTCACCGGTGGCCAGCGCCTCGACCTGCTCGGCGTCCGTAAGCAGGATCTGCCGGAGATCTGGCGCGACCTCGGCATGCCGTCCGGCCACGCCTACGCGAAGGCCGTGCGCACCGTGAAGACGTGCGTCGGCACGGACTTCTGTCGCTTCGGCCTCGGCGACGCGATCGGCCTCGGGATCGAGATGGAGAAGCTGTGGGAGGGTCTGCATACCCCCCACAAGGTGAAGTCCGGCGTCTCGGGCTGCCCGCGCAACTGCGCCGAGGCGACGGTCAAGGACATCGGCTGCGTCGCCGTCGAGGGCGGCTGGCAGGTCCGGGCCGGCGGCGCCGCCGGCGGCAACGTGCGCGAGGCCGACATCCTCGCGACCGTCGACACGCGCGCCGAGGCACTACGGGTCGCGACGACGTTCCTGCAGTACTACCGCGAGAACGCCGACTACAAGGAGCGCACGTATGACTTCATCCCCCGGGTGGGACTCGAGCACGTGAAGGAGATCGTGCTCGGCGAGCAGAGCGGCGCGGCGCTGCGCGAGCGCCTGCGGATCGCGAAGGCGGCGGTCAAGGACCCGTGGCTCGAGCGCGACGATCCGTACCACCCGCGCCAGTTCTCCGATCTCGACACCCCGGACATCGACCCGCCCGGCCCGGGCGGCGAGCCTGCGCTCGTCGGACCGCCCGCAGGGGGTGAGCGATGACGTTCGCCTGCCACGTCGACGACGTTCCGCTCGGCGAAGGCCGCGTCGTGACCCTCGGCGGCCACCGCATCGCCGTCTTCCGCGCGGCCGGCGGCTGGTACGCGCTCGACGCCGCCTGCCCGCACATGGGTGGCCCGCTCGCCGACGGCATCGTCTGCGACCGCGCGGTCATCTGCCCGCTGCACGACCGCCGCTACGACCTGTCGACCGGACAGCCGCTGGGAGCCGGTGACCCCGTGCTCGCGCACGGCGTGCAGGTTCGCGGCGACGGCGTCTTCGTCGAGGTCGCGGCGCTGGTGCGCGTCGCGGCCTGAACCCATCGTCCGCAGGACTCGGGCGCTGAGCGCGGCGCCGGTCGCGGTCGGCAGGCGGCGCCCGGCGTAGCCTGACACGAGTGTTCGAGCGCCTCGACTTCGTCTACCTGCCGAGCCGCGATGTCGCCGCGGACGTCGCCGTCTTCGTCGACGGGCTCGGCGCGGAGCTCGTGTTCGCGATCGAGCGCTTCGAGACGCGCGTCGCGATGGTGCGCCTATCGCCCGACCCACCCGCGCTGCTGCTCGCCGAGCACCTTCACGGCGACCGGCCGATCCTCGTCCACGCCGTCGCCGACCTCGAGCGAGCGGTCGTCGACCTGGGCGAGCGCGGCATGACGGTCGGGGCGCGCTTCGAGATCCCGTTCGGCCATGGCGTCGAGGTCAAACTGCCCGGTCCCCAGCGCGTGGCGATCTACGAGCGCACCCGCCCCGAGATGGCCGAGCGCCTCGCCGGCCGACGCGACTTCTGATCCGAGCGGACCGCGCCGCGCCTCTCGGGAGACCCCCGGGCCGACATGCACAATTGACAGGTGAGCGCCGCGCGCGACGACAGGTGTCGATTCGACACCACATGGATGCGAGAACGACACTTCGCCGCAAGCCCGGTGTCGACATGTCAATCCTGCACGTTGAGGCGAAGCCCAGTTGGATGACGGCGCGGGCGGCCGCGAGGACGAGCCGCCAGCCAGCGATCGACACGCGTGCGAGGGACCGGTCACAACGCTCGCTAGCAGGTCACCCCGACAACCTGCGGTGCGCGCGATGCCGGTTGACGGCCTGTGCCCGCCGGGAAAGCGGGCTACAGGGCCTTGCGTGGGGTGATGCGGCGACGCCGGGGGCGATGCGCTGCAGCCGGGGCTGCGAGGTTGGATCGCTCGGTGGGCTTCGTCGTCGCGGGCCGGGGGAGGACCGCACGAGTGTCGCGATGTCGGGTTCTTGATGATGCGTAGCCTGCCAGCGCGCAGGCGCCCCGACGATGCGGGTAGCAGGCGTCTCGTGGTGCGGTCTACCCCACCCCCGCGGGCACCGTCGGCGGGCGCAGGACGCCCCGCTGCTACAGCCAGCCCTTCTCCTCCGCGACGCGCAGCGCCTCGATCCGCGAGCCGGCGCCGAGCTTGCCCATGATCGCCGACAGGTGGTTGCGCGTCGTACCCGGCGAGAGGTGCAGCGCCGCGGCGACCTGCGCGACCGTCGCGTGCTCGCGCGAGGCCACGAGCACCTCCTGCTCGCGCGCGGTCAGCGGGCTGTCGCCCTCGCTCAGCGCCGCCGCCGCCAACCCCGGGTCGACGATCCGCTCGCCCGCCATCGCCCGCCGGATCGCCGACGAGAGCTCGGCCGCGGGCGCGTCCTTGAGCAGGAACCCGGCCGCCCCGCCGCTCATCGCGCGACGCAGGTAGCCGGGCCGCCCGAACGTCGTGAGGATGAGGATCCGGCACGCCGGCAGCGCGGCGGCGAGCTCGGCGAGAACCTCCAGCCCCGTCGCCCCCGGCATCTCGATGTCGAGCAGGGCGATGTCCGGTGCAGCGGCCAGCGCGGCCGCCAACACCTCGTCCCCGCGACCGACCTGGGCGACGACCTCGAGGTCGTCGTCGAGATCGAGCAGGCTGGCGATCGCCTCGCGGACCATGACCTGGTCCTCGGCGATCAGGATGCGGATCACGTCAGCGGACCACGCACGGGAAGCGACACCCACAGCCGAAAGCCCCCGCCCGGCGCGCGGCCTGCCTCGATGCGCCCGGCGAGCTGCTCGGCGCGCTCGCGCAGGCCGGCGAGTCCGCTGCCCGTGCCATCCGGCTCGGCCGCCACGGGCGAGGCGCGCCCGCCGTCGTCGACGACCTCCGCACTGATGGTCGCGAGGCCGGACTGCACCTCGATCCGGCAGCTCTGTGCGCCGCTGTGGCGGATGACGTTCGTCGTGCCCTCGCGCACGGCCCACGCGAGCACCGCCTCGACGTCGGGGTGCAACGGCACGTCGGTGCCCTCGAGCTGCGCCTCGATCCCCGCCGCCTCCAGCGCCATCCGCGCGCCCGAGAGCTCGCTCGCGAGGGTCGGGCGGCGGTAGTCGCTGACCGCCTCGCGCACGTCGCCGAGCGCGCTGCGTGCGACATTCTTGATGTCGCGCACGTGCCGCGCGGCGGCGGCCGGATCGCCTTGCAGCAGCCGCTCGGCGAGCTCGGCCTTGACGGCGATGACCGTCAGCCCGTGGCCGAGCAGGTCGTGCAGGTCGCGCGCGAAGCGCAGCCGCTCCTCGGAGACCGCGAGCCGCGCCACCTCCTCGCGGGCCGACACGAGATCGTGGTTGAGGTCCATCAGGCGGCGGAACGCGAGCATCATGAAGCCGATCGCGAGCGTCGTCGCGGTCAGCGAGATGCTCGACCCGATGTCGGATGAGTCGACGGCGTTGACCGCTGCCGTGCAGACGGTGCAGAAGAAGATCCACAGTGCCGCGTCGCGTCGTGGCAGTCGCATCGCGCCGTTGATCGCCGTGAAGATGAACAGCAGCGACCAGCTCGGGCGGTCGGCGACGCCCAGTGCCGCGGCGATCAGCGCGAGCGCGGCGAGCGACGGCCACAGCGAGCGCGCAGACTCCTGCCGTGGCCAGAACCTCCTCGACTGCTCGCGCGGCGGGCGCTCGCGCGGCAGACGGTTGTAGATCAGCACGAACGCGACGGCCCCGAGGGCAGCGCATCCGGCCCGCCACGGCGCCGGATGCGAGCCCGCAAGGTCGAGCGCGGGGAACGCGAGCCACAAGAACGAGACGTTGATCGCGATCCGCTTGCGCCGCCAGTCCTGCGCCGTGACCGGGATCGCGCCGGGCATCAGCATCCCGGTCGGATCGAACGGCGCCTCACAATCGGGATCAGGGGCGGATCGCGGCACCGTGCTCAGGCCCGCCGGGCCAGCGAGCGCAGGTAGCCGGTCATCAGGACACAGCCTACGACCGTCCAGGCGGCCAGCGGGAGCAGGTCGCGCCAGAGGATCCCGGTGCCGCCGAAGCGCGGATCGAAGGCCGCCTGCAGCCCGTCGGCGAGCGGGCGCAGCGGCAGCGCCTTCGAGATGTCCTGGATCCACGCGGGCGAGCCGTCCATCGGGTACCAGACGTTCGAGATGAAGACCATCGGCAGCGTGATGACGCTGACGAGGCCGGCGCCGTTCTCGGGCTTGGAGACGAGCTTCGCGGCGGCGATCCCGAGCGTCGTGAAAGCGGCCGCGCCGAGCGCCAGGGTCGCGACCAAGCCGATCATCTTCTCGCCTGGGACATGTGCGCCGAACAGCGGCACCCCGAGCGCGAACAGCGCCACGATCGACAGCACGAGCACGATCAGCGTCGAGCCGACGGCCCCGCCGACATACGCCAGCCACGGCAGCGGCGTCGTGCGCACGCGCTTGAGGATGCCGTTTGAGCGCAGCCCGGAGAAGATCATCGCGGTCGTGTTGAAGCAGATCAGCAGGACCGCGTAGGCCATGATCCCGGGCGTGTAGAAGTCGATGAACGACAGGTGGTCGCGGACATCGAGCGTGTTGCCGTGCTGCAGCCCGCCGAAGATGACGAGGAACATCGCCGGGAACACGAGCGAGAAGAACGCGGCGCGCTTGTTGCGCCAGAAGCCGCGCTGGGCGTAGCGGACCTGCCACGCGGTCAGGCCGACGTGGCGTGTGAAGCCGGACGGGATGGCGCTCATCGGGCGGCCTCCTGGTGGTCGTCCGCGGTCTCGGTGAGGGCCAGGTAGACATCCTCGAGCGTCGGCTGCGACACGGAGAAGCGCGTCAGCACGATCGCGTTCTGCAATGCCCAGCCGGTCAGCGCGTGGGCGGCCTCGACGCCCTGCGACGTCGTGATCAGCACCTCGCCGCGCTCCGTGCTGAGCGCGCTGCCCGGCAGCTGCGGCAGCTCCGCCGTGCCGACGTTCTCGGGCAGCACGAAGCGGATCTCGGTCGGCAGCTCGTCGCGGCCGCCGAGCCCCTCGGGCGGGCCGCTGGCGACGATCTCGCCGTCGACCATGACCGCGACGCGGTCGGCGAGGAACTGCGCCTCGTCCATGAAGTGCGTCGTCAGGAAGACCGTCTTGCCGGTTTGACAGAGCGTGCGGATCGTCGACCACGCGGCGCGACGGGCATGCGGATCGAAGCCCGTCGTCGGCTCGTCGAGGAACAGTACGTCGGGGTCGCCAACGAGGCCTAGCGCGAGATCCAGACGCCGCCGCTGGCCGCCGGACAGCTCGCCGGCACGGGTGTCGCGCTTGGCGTCGAGCTCGACGAGGTCGATGAGATGGTCGGGCGCCAGGGAGCGGGAGTACCAGCGACCATGCATCTCGAGCAGCTCGCCGACGGTCAGGTCCTCCTGGATTCCGCTGGACTGCAATACGACGCCGATGCGATCGCGCAGCAAGCGGTCGCCGGAGCCGGGGTCGCGGCCGAGCACCGACACGACGCCCGACGTCGGGACGCGATGACCCTCGACGATCTCGGTGATCGTGGTCTTTCCCGCGCCGTTGGGGCCGAGCAGACAGAACACCTCGCCCTGCGCGACCTCGAAGCTGACGCCGCGCACCGCGCGGACGTCGCCGTAGTGCTTGTGGACGTCTTGTACGTGGATGGCTGGCATGCCATGCAAGCTAGATCCGTCCGGCGCTCGGCGTAAGTGCCGTCCGTCCTCACTTCGCCATGACATCTGTCACGGCGCTCGGTCGTGCAGGCCGCATCGAGCGGCCCCCGCGCCCCCTCAGAGCCTGCGCCCGGGACCGGCCTGCGCCGGCGTCACGGGATCGTGATCGGCGTACCCGCTGGCGGGCCGCGTGCCCGCAGCGTCCGATGGTGCCGCGGTCGTGAGCGCGACCGAGACTCGCGCGACCGACAGCAGGGTGCCGAGAGCCATCAGGATGCCGGCCACCAGCGCGAGCCACAGGCCGGTGCCGCTCGCATCAGCGCCGGCCACCACCGGGGGCGGGTTGACGATGAGGAACACCACGATCACCGGGGCCGCGACGCCGGGACCGACCAACCAGCTGGTAGGCCTCGCCGCGCCGAAGCCCAGACGGCTCAACACGGCGACGAGCGCGGTGATCGCGAGGGCCGCAAGGATGAGATCCCAGGCCTCGAACGCGGTCCAGGCATCGACTCCGCGCCGATACCAGTTGAGAAACAGGCTCAGGAGCAGCAGCGCTGCGCCAAGGCCTACGAGCAGCTGCCCGGCCTCGGCGTTGCGCCCTGCCCCGGGGGCTCCGAACCCTCCGCCACGTGAGGGCCTGTCGTACCGTCCATCGATGGCCATGCTCGCTCCTCGTGTCGCCTGATACGAACGCAGCGGGAAGTACCCGCGGGCCAGCACGCCAAACGCTGCGGCGTCGCGCCTGAGCGCTCCTACCGATCCGCGGACGCGTCCGGCTCGGGCGGTGCCAGCTCGATCGGCAGCTCGATCGTCTTCGTGTCGCCGGTCTCGTTCCACGGCGGAGCTTCCGAGGCTCCCTCGGCGACACTGTCGGCGGCGCTCCCGAGCGCGCCCTGAAGGCGCCGGAGCTCGTCGACGAGCCTGCCCTTGCGACGTTCCAGCGCGATCACCTGAGCGCTCGCGAGCTCGCGCTCGCGCTCGGTCTCGGCGAGCGTCTCTTCGCGCCGCGCTCTTGCCTGGACGATGATGTGCTCGGCGTCGTGCTCGGCCGCCGACACGAGGTCGGCGCAGCGCTGGTTGGCGGCCGCGAGCAGCTCCTCGGTCTCGGACCGCGCGGCCTCCCGCAGCTCCTCGGTCTCGCGCTGCGCGCGTTCGCGCAGTTCCCCCGCCTCGGCCAGCGCAAGATCGAAGATCTGCGTGACGCGCGGACCGATCGTCGCCGGCGCCCCGACATCGAGCTGGGCCGCCGCCACGCGGGCGCGCTCCTCGGCCTCGTCCAGGTGCGCAAGCAGCGATGCCACGTACTCATCGACCTGCGGACGGTCATAGCCGCGCATCGCGAACGAGAACTCCGGATGTCCACTCACCTCATGACTCATATCACGCTCACGAGGGTGTCACACCAGGGCGAGCAAAGCTCGTTGACAGGCGTTGGCGCGGCGATGCGCTCGGGTACATCCGCGACACGATGGCCCTGCTGAGCTGCCCGGCGTGCCGGTTCTCCCTTCGCCCACGAGCGAGCTATCTCACGATCGACTTCTGTCCACGATGCCTGGCGCGGCGCCGAGTGACGGTGGCGCTCTTCGACGCCGAGGACCCCGTCACTGCGTCCGCGGAGAAGTCTGCCCCGGCGACCGGCGGTCAGGACACCTCGGCGGGTGCGGCGAGGCGCTGCACGTCGACCTCGCCGCGCAGGCGCACGACCTTGTGCGGGTCGACGAGCCCGGCGCCGAGTCGCTGGACGGACTCCGCGCCACAGGCGACGCCGAAGCCCAAGCAGTCCCCCGGGCCCTTGCCCTCGTAACGCGCGGCGACGTAGCCGGCGAGGAACGCGTCGCCTGCGCCGACGGTGGCCACGGCTTCGCGGCGGGCGATCTGCACGCGGTAGAGCTCGCGCTCGCCATCGTCCAGCACCGAGGCGAAGCAGCCGTCGGGCACGGTCATGATCGCCTCGACGGCGCCAAGCGCGACCATCTCGCGGACGGCGATGACGCGATCCTCGTCGTCGTTGAACTCGTGGCCGACGAGCTCCTCGGCCTCGAGCACGTTCGGTGACACGACGTTCGGCGCGGCCCGCACGGCGTGGCGAAGCGGGTCGCCGTCCGTGTCGACGACGACGACGAGGCCGAGCTGGCGCAGCTCCTTGATGAGGCTCGCGTAGACGTCGGAGTCCATCCCGCGCGGCAGCGAGCCGGCGAAGACGACGATCGCCGCGCCGCGCGCGAGGTACATGAGCTTGTCGTGGAAGAGCTCGATCTCGGGCTGAGACACGGCCGGCCCGCGCTCGTTGATCTCCGTCTGCTCGCCGTTGGTCGGATCGAGGACGGCGGTGTTCGTACGTGACTCCTCGCGGATGCGCACGAAGTCGTTGAGGATCGCCTCGTCGGTCAGCGCCTCGACGATCCGCGTGCCCGTCGCGCCGCCGGCGAAGCCCGTCGCGATGACCGGCTGGCCGAGGGTCTTCAGCGTGCGCGCGACGTTGACGCCCTTGCCGCCCGGCAGCGTCGTCTGCTCGACGGTGCGGTGACGTCGCCCGAGGCGGAAGTTCGGCACCGACAGCGACTTGTCGATGGCCGCGTTGAGGGTGACCGTGATGATCATGGGCAGCCGCTTCGGACGGTCATGAAACCGGTGTCTCCTCGCGCCGGCGAGTACGCCGGTGCTCTGCATCGAGCGCCCGCCTGCGGTGCATCGCACGTCGACGCAGGAACACAAGAGGGAGGCTACAGATCAGCAGGACGACGAGGGCGATAATTGTCTGCGAGCGCCCGGCGAGATCGCTCAACCGGGTACGGAGCCCGGCCTCCGCGACCGGTGCGGCCGTGACGACCGGCACGCGGGCGAGCACCTTGTCGGCGCCGAACACCGTCGCCGTGCCGACGCGCGATCCTCGCGGCAGCGGCCCGTCGACCTCGCCTGGCAGCCCGCCGACCACGACGCGTGTGCGTGCGCCGGTACGCAGCACCTTGCGCACCGTCGCGCCCGCGACCACGTCGACGGCGTCGTCGCCGCGGTAGCGCAGCTTGACCGTGCCCAGCACGCGGCCCTGCGCAAGTGCCGTCGTCGCCCTGTAGCCGGCCAGCCCGTAGCGCAGCAGCGCGAGCGAATCGGCATCCCGCGTGGCCTCTGTGGTGTCGCCGAGGGCGACGGTGATGATCGTCACGCCGTCGCGCGTCGCCGACCCGACGAGCACGTAGCCGGCGTGGTTCGTGTGCCCGGTCTTGACGCCGTTGACGACCGGGACGCGGCGTACGAGCGTGTTGCGATTGACGACCGTGCGCTTGTGGTCGCCGCTGCGCAGCGTGGCGCTCGGCAGGTCGGTCGTACGGCGAAAGAACTCGAACCCGCGCAGCCGGATGGCGAGCCGGGCGAGGTCGCGGGCGGTCGAGTAGTTGCCGGGGGTGTCGAGGCCGACGGGGGTCGTGAAGTGCGTGTCGTTGAGGCCGAGCAGCTTTGCCTGGCGGTTCATCTCGGCGACGAACGCCTTCGTCGAGCCCAACGTGCCGATCGCGATCGTCGCCGCCGCGTCGTTGGCGCTCGGCAGCAGACATGCGCGCAGCAGGTCGCGCACGCTCATCCTCTCGCCCTTTCGCAGGCCGATCAGCGACTCGGCGGTCGACACGCGATAGGCGGGAGCGCTGAAGACGTCGTCGAGGTCGTCGCGCTGCAGCGCGACATAGACCGTCATGAGCTTCGTCGTCGACGCGATCGCGCGATGCTCGTTGACGTTCTTGGCGTAGAGGACGTCGCCGGTCGACGCCTCCATGACGATCGCCGCCTTCGCCTGCAGCGTCGGCGGGCCGGTCTGCGCGGCAGCCACCGGGGCACCGGCGACGGCCATCGCGACAAGCGCCGCGAGCACGAGGAGCAATGGCCTCACGTTCTGAGCCGCTGGTCCGCGCGCGCCCTCGACACAGCACTGCAGGATACGGGCCGCGCCCGTCACGCGAGCCTCATCCCAGCGACCAGGCGAGCGCCCGCAGTCGCTCGGCCTCGGCGCGGGCGGCCTCGCGCGGCGAACCGGCGCCCGAGTCCGCACCGGCGGCCTCGTGGGCGCGAGCGATCGAACGCGACGCGCTGATCAGCCCGCCCGCCCGGCCCGCGGCGAACGCAGGGGCGAGATCCTCGACGCGCCCGCCCTGGGCACCGATGCCCGGCAGCAGGAACGGCGCGCGCGGCATGAGCTCGCGCATCCGGGCGAGATGCTCCGGTTCTGTTGCGCCGCAGACGGCCCCGATCTCCGACAGCCCGTGCCCCGCGCCGGCGAGCTGCGCGACGATCGATGCCAGGCGCTCCCAGACGCTACCGCCGAACAGGACCGGAAGGTCCTCGACGTCCGCCGCGCCGGGGTTCGACGTCCGCACGAGCACGAAGATCCCGGCATCCGCCGCCCGCGCCGCGTCGACGAACGGCGCCAGCGCATCGACGCCGAGCAGCGGATTGGCGGTGAAGGCGTCGGCACCGAGGCCGCGGACTTCGCCGAACGGCGTCGGCGTGCTGCCCACGAGCGCCTGCGCGTACGCCGACGCGGAGACGTCGATGTCGCCGCGCTTGGCATCGGCGATGACGAGCAGCCCGGCCTCCCGCGCCTGCTCGACGGTCGCCGCGAGGGCGGCCCAGCCGTCCGCGCCGAGGCGCTCGAAGCAGGCGAGCTGCGGCTTGACCGCGACGCAGGCGGGCCCCGCCGCGTCGATCAGGGCGGCGCACTGCGCGCGCACCGCGGCGGCTGCGCGGCGGGCCGGCGTCCCGCTCGCCGGCGCGGCCGCGAGCGCCTCCGGCCACAGTCGCGCGGGATCGGGGTCCAGGCCCAGGACGATCTGCGACTCGCGGGCCGCCACGACCCCTTCGAGCCGGTCGGCGAAGCTCACGGCAGGTCGGTCGTCACTTGCGAACGGCCTGCTTGAGGCTCGAGCCCGCGGTGAACTTCGGCACGACGGAGGCAGCGATGTTCATCGTCTCGCCGGTGCGCGGATGCACGCCCTGGCGCGCGGCGCGCTCGGCGACGCTGAACTTCCCGAAGCCGGCCAACATGACCTCGCCGCCGCGGCCGAGGACGTCCTCGACGGTGTCAAGAGCGGCATCGATGGCCTCGGCGGACTGCTTGCGCGACAGGCCGCTGCGCGCGGCAACGGCATCGACGAGCTGGGACTTCGTCACGGCGAGTGAGCTCCTTGGACTGCTGTCAGGGTTGGGTCGAAGCTAGCAGCGCGACCGGATCGACGACGATCGGGGAGGATGAGCGGTGTGCCCCTGAACCGCATCGCCTGGCTGGTGACCGTCGCCGCCGCGGTCATCACCGCACTGCTGCTGTTCCTCTCCGGCTACAACGGCTACGGCGCCCTCGCCGTCGCGGTGGGCCTGAGCGCGGCCATCAACCTGCGCTGAGCCCGAGCGCGGGGCGAGCGCCTCCGCTCAGGCGTCCGGCGGCACCCGCAGCTCCGTGCCCGGGTGCAGGCTGGCCTCGGGCTCGAGGTGGATCAGCACGTCGGCGCCGCGCAGGCGCTCGCGGATCGCGTCTTGCAGCCGGTGCGCCGTGTCGTGCGCCGCCTCGAGCGTCGTGCCGGCGACGAACTGCACGTGCAGGTCGACGTAGCGCCGCGAACCGGCCCGACGCGCGCGTAGCTTGTGGTAGCCGCAGACCCCGCGCGGGGCGAACTCCTCGATCGCCTCGCGCACGGCGTCGAGCTCCTCGGGCGGCAGCGCCTCGTCGACGAGCACGCGCGAGGCACGCAGCAGCAGCTTGCCGCCGGTGTAGACGATCGCCGCGGCGACTGTCAGCGCAATGACGGGGTCCAGCCACGTCGCACCGGTGAGTTGGACGACGACGAGCCCGAGCAGCACGGCGGCGGACGTCATCGCGTCGGTGCGCAGGTGCGCGGCGTCGCCCTCCAGCGCCGGCGAATCCGTTTCGCGCGCGCGCCGCGCGAGGACCGTCGAGACGACGACGTTCGCGAACACGGAGAACGCGATGACCCCGATGCCGAGCCCGAGCGAATGCACGTCGGCGCCGCTCGCCAGCCGCCGCACCGACTCGAAGACGATGACCCCGGCGCCGACGAGGATCAGCAGCGCCTCGATCGCGGCTGCGAGGTTCTCGATCTTGTCGTGCCCGTAGGGATGGTCCTCGTCGGCGGGCTTGTCGGCCGTGCGCACCGAGACGTACGCGACGATCGACGCGATCAGGTCGACCGACGAGTGCATCGCCTCGGTGATGATCGCGACCGAGCCGGTGATCGCCCCGGCGGCGAGCTTCAGGACGATCAGCAGCGAGTTGGATGCGATCGACAGCGCGGCCGCTCGGGTCTTGCCCGTCGCGCCGGTGGCGGTCACGGGCGGCGCGATCAGGGGCCCGGCCATCTACGGGCCCGTCCCGACCATCAGAGCAGCGCCAGCAGCTCGCGTGCCGCGCGCCCGCGGTGGCTGATCGCGTCCTTCTCGTGGGGTTCGAGCTCGGCCATCGTGCGCTCGCCCGGCAGGTCGTCGGGGAGGAACGCCGGGTCATACCCGAAGCCGCCGTCACCGCGCGGCTGCGTAGCGAGCGTGCCCGTGCAGCGTCCCTCGACGGCGTGCACGAGGGCGGCGTCGCCGCTCGGCTGCGCCCCCGGCTCGGCGAGCACGAGCGCGCAGACGTAGGCCAGCGGCGAGCCCGCCGGCGCGTCGCGCAGCAGCTTGGCGAGGTTCTCCTCGTCGCTTGCGTGCTCACCGGCGAAGCGCGCCGAGTAGACCCCGGGCGCGCCGCCGAGCGCGGCCGACTCGATGCCCGAGTCGTCGGCGATCGCGGTCATGCCCGTCGCGCGCGCCGCGGCGAGCGCCTTGCCGGCGGCGTTCTCGAGGAACGTCTCGCCCGTCTCCGGCGGCAGCACGACGTCGTCGGGCAGGGCGACGACCTCGTGGCCGGGCAGCAGCGTCGCGAACTCGCGCGCCTTGTGGGCGTTGCGGGTCGCGAGGACGAGCTTCACGCCGCTGCGGCCACCGTATCCGCCTGGATCGTGCGCAGCAGGTCGATCCCGCCAGCCGCCAGCGCGAGCAGGTCGTCAAGGTGCGCGCGCGACAGCGGCGTGCGCTCCGCCGTCGCCTGGACCTCGATCAGCCCGCCCTCGCCGGTCATGACGACGTTCGCGTCGACCTCGGCCGTCGAGTCCTCGGAGTAGTCGAGGTCCAGCAGCACCAGGCCGTCGACGATCCCGGCGGAGATCGCAGCGACCGTGCCGGTCAGCGGCGAGCGCTCCAGCCTGCCCTCCGCGACGAGCTTGCGGCACGCGAGGTCGAGCGCGACGTACGCGCCGGTGATCGACGCACAGCGCGTGCCGCCGTCGGCCGTCAGGACGTCGCAGTCGAGGTAGATCGTGCGCTCGCCGAGCGCCGCGAAGTCGATGACGCCGCGTAGCGAGCGCCCGATCAGGCGCTGGATCTCCACCGAACGGCCGTCGAGCTTGCCCTTCGTGATGTCGCGCTGCTTGCGATCGCCGGTCGACGCGGGCAGCATCCCGTACTCGGCCGTCACCCAGCCGCTGCCGCGGCCCGCCATCCAGCGCGGCACGCTCTCCTGAACGGACGCCGTGCAGATGACCCGCGTCTCACCCTGGGTGATCAGCGCGGAGCCGGTGGCCGGCTTGACGAAGTGCGGCTCGATCTTCGTCGGCCGGATCGCGTCCGGCGTGCGCCCGTAGGATCGATCGGGGGTCGTGGTCATGGTCATGCGATGGCCTCCATGGGAAGTTCGACGTGGTCGACCGTGCCCATCGGCAGCTGCAGGAAGCGCGTCCCGACCTCCGCGAACGAGCTCGCGTCGCCGGTGCACAGGAAGCTGTAGCGGCCTTCGCCGGGACTCGGGGTCGTGAGGTCCTTGAGCGCCAGCGCGTGGCCGACGCGCCGCACGATCGCAGTTCCGGACGTGACGAGCGTGACCTGCGGGCCGAGCAGCCGCTGCAGCAGGGCGCGGACGAAGAGGTAGTGCGTGCAGCCGAGGATGACGGTGTCGACGCCGGCCGCGCGCAATGGCGCGCAGTACTCGCGGGCGAGGTCGACGTCCTGCTCGGTGATCGGCGCGCCCGTCTGGCTGATCTGCGCGAGCGCCGGGCACGCGACGCTCGTCAGCCGCACGAGCGGGTCGGCCGCCAGGACGGCGCGCGCGTAGGCGCCGCTGGCGACGGTCGCCGGGGTCGCGAGCACGCCGATGCGCCCGTTGCGCGTCTGCGCGACCGCGAGGTTGGACTCCGGCCCGACGACGCCGAGGACGTCGACGTCGTAGCCGCGCGCGGCGACGTGCAGCGGCAGGTCATCGATCGCGCTCGACGTCGCCGAGTTGCAGGCGACGACGATCAGCTTCACGCCGCGCTCGAGCAGGATGTCGGCGATCTGCCGCGAGAACGAACGCAACTCGGGCGCCGTGCGATCGCCGTAGGGAAAGCGCGCGGAGTCCCCGAGATACAGGAAGTCCTCGTGCGGCAGGCCGACGAGCAGCTCATGCAGGACGGTCAGGCCGCCCACGCCGGAGTCGAAGACCCCAACGGGTGCGGTGGGCTGTGGGGCTCGAAGCACTGCGGCCCATGTTCCCAGACGAACTCTCGCCACTCGCTCCGCCGGCGCTACGCCGAGCGCAGGCGGGCGCAGCGGCCGCCTCGGCCGGCGGTGACCGGCGCACGGTGAGCTCGTGGAGCCCCGCGTCACGCCGGCCCCGCCACGCCAGCGCTACTTGTGGTCGACGACGCTCTTGATCGCGTTGCTCAGGGCGTTTGCGACCTCCTTCGGAATACCACCGCCCTTGACGGCGGACGCGGCCGCCACGACACCCGTCAGCAGCGCCGCGATCAGCAGCATGAGGCCGACGTACTCGACGGTCCCCTGCCCGGTCTGATCGCGCCACAGGCGGGCGATGTTCGCGTGGATCCAGCCCATCGTTCGGTACGGCATCTGCGGCCTCCCAGCAGTCGGGTTCGGTGTGGCCCCGATGCTGCGCGCACACGTGTGCCGGATCCAGACACGGATGCAACGACCGCCGCGCGAAGGTGTGCCGACTCTGCGCAACGCGGCGGCGGGGTCGGCCGCGGCCAGGCGGCGCATCTGTGATCGTGCGCAACCTCGGATGCGCGCGCTCGTCGTCACGAACATGTACCCGTCGCCCGCCCGACCGGCGCTCGGCGGATTCGTGCGCGACCAGGTGGAGGCGCTGCGCCGGATCGACGGCCTCGACATCGAGCTGCACGCCTTCGCGCCCGGCGGGGCGCGCGGCTACCTGCGAGCGGGCCGTGATCTGCGCCGGCGCTTCGCCGGCGAGCGCTTCGACGTCGTGCACGCGCACTTCGGGCTCAGCGCCTGGCCCGCGCTCGCCGTCGACGCCGGCAAGCGCCTCGTCACGCTGCACGGCAACGACATCTACCATCCGCGCTCGCGCCCGATCACGACCGCCGTGCTCGGCCGCATGGACCTCGTGGGCACGCCGACGGCGGGCTTCGCCGCCAAGGTGCCGGGCGTCGACGCCGGACGCGTCATCGCGATCCTGCCGTGCGGCGTCGACACAAGGCGCTTTCACCCGATCGATCGCCGCCAGGCCCGCGAGCGGCTCGGGCTTGACCCCGACGGCCGCTACCTGCTGTTCCCCTACGACCCGGCGCGGGCGGTCAAGCGCGTTGACCGCGCGCGCGCACTCGCCGGCGACGGCGTTCGGCTGCTGACGCTCGGCAACGTGCCGACCGCGGACGTGCCCCTGTGGGTGAACGCAGCGAACGCCGTCATCTGCCCGAGCGAGTGGGAGACATTCGGACTTGCCTGCGTCGAGGCACTCGCCTGCGACGTGCCGGTGCTCGCGCGCCCGACCGGCGTCCACGCCGAGGCCACGCGCGGGATCGCCGGCACGCTGTGCGCCGAGTGGCATCTCGCGACGTGGCGCGCGGTGCTCGCGCCGCACCTCGCCGCCGACGACCCGCGCGTGGCCGGGCGCGCGCGGGCGCTCGCCTACTCCGCCGATGCGCTCGCCGCCCGCGTCGCGACCGCCTGGCGCTGGCTCGTCGAGGGCGGTCCGCCACCCCCTCTATACTTCGGCCGCGAGGCGCCGACGGAGTCTTCGCTCGGAGCCCATTCTTCATGACCGGACTCAAGCGGCTCTTTCGTCGACGCACCTCTGGGTCTGACAGCCCCGCGGGCGGCCAGAAGCGCCGGCCCCTGGCCGGTCGTCTTCGTCGAAGCTCGGGCGCCAACCGCATGCCCTGGGGCAAGAAGGCCGCCGCTTCGGCGCCGTCCGGCCCCGGCACGATCGCGACGGCCGAGGTCGTCGCCACGACCGACAAGACGAGCTTCCGCGACCGCGGCCAGCTGCGCCGCAGGCTGCGCTACCTGCGCCGCGCCCGGGAGCTCGCCTTCCGCGACGTCGGCGGCCTGATCTTCGACATGCGGCGCTTCAATCGCGACCGCCCGGACCTCGTCGATGCCAAGCTCGCGGCGCTCGCCGCCGTCGATCAGGAGCTGCGCACGCTCGAGCGCGTGCTCGACGACAAGCGTCCGATCCACGAGTTGCGCGAGCCTGGCCTGTCGTCGTGCGCGCGCTGCGGCGCCCTGCACGCGAGCGAGGACAACTTCTGCCCGCACTGCGGCCTGCAGATCGGCGGACCGCAGGCGATGGGCGAGGTCGGCGGCGCGATCGCAGCGCCGCCGCAGGCCCCGCCCGTGCCGCTCGAGCAGCGGACCGCGCCGACGCTGTTCTCCTCCGGGCTGCCGCCGACATCGGAGCCGCCGCCGGCGGGCCGTCCCGGGGGCGACTCCGCGCACGACCCGCAGCGGACGGAGATCTACCGCCCGCCCGACACCCCGTGAAGCTGGCCTCGGCGACTGACGGCGCGCGGTCATGAGCATCCCACCCGACGGCGCCCCGCCCACCCCGCCGACCGCGTCCGGGCCGCCGACGACGCCGCCCGGGCCGCCGACGACGCCGCCCGGGCCGCCGATCGGCTCGCTGCGCTGCCCGCGCTGCTCGGCCACGGTCGGCCCCGAGCAGGACTGGTGCCTGTCGTGCGGCGCCCCGGCACGCACGCGCCTGGCGCCGACGCCGAACTGGCAGCTGCCGACCGTCGCCCTCGGCGCGATCTTCCTCATCGCCGGCGCACTGTTCGCCTTCGCCTTCGTGAAGCTGACCGCGGACGACAAGCCGGCCGCCGCACCGCCGGCGGCCACGGCGACGACCGTCGTGCCGGCTGTCGTGGCGCCGGTCGTGCCTCCCGCGGTTCCCACCCCGACACAGCCGCCGCTGACGACCCCGACGACTCCCGCCACGGCCACGACAGCGACCACGGCGACGACCGCGACGGCGCCGTCGACGACCGGCACGACTGGGCAGACGATCTCGACGCCCACCGCGACGGGCGCGACGACAAACCCGCAGACGACGAAGACGACCGCTCCCTGAGCCGCGACGGGCGCGGCCGGCCGCGCCGCGGTCAGCCGAGCGCCGGCCAGGCTCCCGCCGCGAGCCGTTGCAGTGCCTGCGTCGCGAGCGGGTGACGTCCGACGTCCGCCACCGGTGGGGCGCGTTCGCTGCCGACCGCTTCGAGCGTGAGCGCCACCGAGCGCGCCAGCGCACCGACGTCGTAGCCGCCCTCGAGCACGATCGCGAGCGGCACGCCGAGCTCGCCGGCCATCGCGCGCGCGGACGCCGCGAGCGCCGCATAGCCGGCATCGGTCACCGTGCAGCCGGCGAGGGGGTCGTCGGCGTGGGCGTCGTAGCCCGCCGACAGCAGCACGAGGTCGGGCTCGTAGGCGCGCGCGAGCGGGCGCACGACGTGCTCGGCGAGCGACACGAAGACGGCGTCCCCCGAGCCGCCCGGGACGGGCAGGTTGACCGTGAAGCCCGCCCCCGGGCCGTGGCCGACGTCCGACGCGCGCCCGCTGCCGGGATACAGCGGCCACTGGTGGATCGAGCAGAACAGGACGTCGGCGCGGGCGGCGAAGATGTCGTTCGTGCCGTTGCCGTGATGGACGTCCCAGTCGAGGATCAGCACCCGCCGTGCGCCGCATGCGTCGATCGCGTGCTGCGCCGCGATCGCGACGTTGTTGAAGAGGCAGAAGCCCATCGCCCGATCGGCTGTCGCGTGATGGCCGGGCGGCCGGTGCAGCGACGCCCCGACCCCGCCGTCCGGCGATCCGAGCAGCGCGTCGACCATCGCGACGGCGCCGCCGGCGGCGTGCAGCGCCGCCTCGAAGGAGCCCGCGCTGACGACGGTGTCGGCGTCGATCATCGCCCCGCCGCGCGCCGACAGCGCCTCGATGCGGTCGACGTGCGCCGGCGGATGGACCGCCTCGATCGCCGCCCGTGAGGCCGCCGGCGACAGCCGCACGTCCCAGCCCAACCATTCGCGCTCGGCCAGCACGCGCTCGATCGCGACGATCCGGCGGGCCGACTCGGGGTGGCCGCCGGTGTCGTGCTCCAGCGACGAGGGATGGCGCAACAGGATCCGCCCCGGCATCCCGGATACGGTACTGCGCAACGTGGCCGACGAACCGCTGCTCACCGCCGACGTCGCGGTCGTCGGCGCCGGCGCCGCCGGCCTCTATGCCGCGCTCACCGCGGCCGAGGCGGGGGCGTCCGTCGCGCTCGTCTCCGCGACGCCGCTCGCGCAGACCGCGAGCTACTGGGCGCAGGGCGGGATCGCGGCCGCGCTCGCGGTCGAGGACTCGCCCGACCGCCACCTCACCGACACCGAGAGCGCCGGCCGCGACGCCGTGCGGCGCTCGGCGGCACGGGTGCTCGTCGACGACGCACCCGCCCGCGTCGCCGACCTCGAGCGCCTCGGCGTGCGCTTCGACGGCGACCGCCACGGCGTGCTTGCGCTCGGTCTCGAGGGCGGCCACTCGCTGCGTCGCGTCGTCCACGCCGGCGGCAGCGCAACCGGACGGCGGATCGTTCGGCAGCTGTCCGCGCTCGCCGTCGAGCGGTCGCGGATCCTCGTGCTGGAGGGCGCGCGCGCGGCGAGCGCGTGGGTCGACGACGACGGCCGCTGTATCGGCGTCCTACTCGAGGACGGCCGCGCGATCCGCGCCCGCGCCACGATCCTCGCGACGGGCGGCGCGGCCGCGCTGTGGTCGCGCACGACGAACCCGCCCGGCTCGCTCGGGATCGGCATGACGCTCGCGCATGCGGCGGGCGCCGAGCTCGCCGACCTCGAGTTCCTGCAGTTCCACCCGACCGCGGTGACGGGAGTGCCGGGCCGCGAGGGCTTCCTCGTCTCCGAGGCGATCCGCGGCGAGGGCGCCACGCTGCACGGCCCCGACGGCGAGCGCTTCGTCGACGAGCTCGCGCCGCGTGACGAGGTCGCGCGGAAGATCGCCGCGCTGCTCGTCGACAGCGGGGCGCCTTCCGTGGGCCTCGACATGCGCGCCGTCGATCCCGCCCGCTTCCCGAACGTCGTCGCCGCGCTCAGCGAGGCGGGGCTGGACCCGACGCGCGAGCCGATCCCGGTCTCCCCGGCGTCGCACTACATGATGGGCGGGATCGTCACCGACCTGCACGGCCGCAGCACGGTCGCCGGCCTGTTCGCGATCGGCGAGACCGCGTGCACGGGCCTGCACGGCGCCAACCGCCTGGCGTCCAACTCGCTCAGCGAGTGCTTCGTCTACGGCGCGCGCGCCGCGACCGCCGGGCTCGACGAGCCCGAGCCCGACGGCGCGGGGGCCCGACCGCCGGCTCCGGCGGCGCTCGTGCGGCCCTCGCGCGCGACGCAGCAGGGGCTGTGGCGCGACGCCGGGATCGTGCGCACCCGCGAGGGGCTCGAGCGGCTGCTCGCCGACCCGCATCCGCTTGCGCGGCTGATCGCGACGTGCGCGCTGCGGCGCGAGGAGAGCCGCGGCGCGCACCAGCGCGCGGACTTCCCCGCGGTCGACCCCGAGCTCGATCACCGCCACGCCGTCGTCGGCGTCGACGAGCAGCCGCGGCTCGAACGCTGGGCCTGACCCGGCGCCGGGCCGGGCCCCGCCGGGACCCGCCGATCCTGACCGCGCATCCCGGCCGCGCGCGGCCTATACGCGCGCCGTCTCGCCGACCGCGACAACCCGCGGCGCGGCGAGCGGGCGCATGACGACCACGACGACCGCGATCGCCAGCGCGAGGAACAGCGCCGAGCCGGTCAGCGCGTCGCGACGGCGTGCGCGAGCTCGTAGCGGTCCTCGGCGGCGGCCGACACGCCCGGCAGCGGCTGCGCGGCGGCCCCGCGACTCGCGGCCGCGAAGACCGTCACGAGGATGCCGAGCCCGAGCGAGCCGCCGAGCTGGTGCGCGACGTTGACGAGGCCCGACGCCGCCCCCGCGTCCTCGGGCGAGACGCCGGCGACCCCGGAGGCGGTCAGCGGCGTGCTTCTTCATCAGCCAGTTCGTGCAGGGCGTGCACGGCTACAGCGCGCTGCAGGCCGGCATCGAGAACATCCCGCTGACGACGAGCACACGGGCGACGAGCGCGCCGGAGCGCTCGCGGCTGGCGAACAGGCGCAGCGGCGTGGCGCGCGCGGCGAGCAGCCAGGCAGGTGTTTGTGCGAGTCCACCGAGCATCGAGGCGGCGGTGAACAGCCCAATCCCGGAGCGAACGTCCGCCGGCGGCCGAGGATGTCGCCGGCGCGCGCGCCGAGGAGACGTCGAGGGACCCTTCAGCAGCGGTGATAAAGTGGAGGCCGCCTCCAGAACTAACCGGAGGCTCCCTCCATTTGAACAATACGGAGGGGTCCTCCGTTTTGCAGGCGATCCGAGCGCACCCGTCCCCATGAGCATCGAAACGCAGGCCGCCGGGACCGCCCAGCGTTCGAAGCGCGCCGACGCGCGGCGCAACTACGACAAGCTGATCGCCGCCGCCCGCGATGCGTTCACCGAGGACGGCGCCGCCGCCTCGCTGGAGGACATCGCGCGCCGCGCCGAGGTCGGCATCGGCACGCTGTACCGCCACTTCCCCACGCGCCAGGCGCTGCTCGAGGCGGTCTACCTCGAGGAGGTCGAGGCGATCTGCGGGTCCGCCGAGGGCCTCGCCGAGCTCGATCCATGGAACGCGCTCGTCACCTGGCTGCGGCGCTTTGTCGGCTACGCGGCGACCAAGCGCGCGCTCGCCGAGGAGCTGCTCGCGGTGACCGGCGCCGACTCCGAGGTCCTCGCCTCGTGTCGCACCGCGATCACCGACACCGGTGGGCCGCTGCTCGAGCGCGCCCAGCGGGCCGGCGTCGCGCGCCCCGACACGAACTTCACGGACGTCGGGCGCATGGTCGGCGGGATCGCGGTGATCCGCGGCGCCGACCCCGAGCAGATCGAGCGCATCCTCGAGCTCGCGCTCGACGGGCTGCGCTACCGCCCCGACCACGACTAGTGGTCCGGCGGAGTGTGCACCGGCCGACGGCACGGGCGAGATGCCGGCGCAGTCCGGGCCGGTGCAGCTGTGACGGATGGACGGGCAGCCCGCTCTGCATCCCTCGCAGATGCATCCATTTGATGTCGATTCCTCCGGCGGTCACCCGGCGGCGGATCGATCCGTCAAAGATGCACGCGAGATCGCGAGTCCGCGCGATCTGTCTCGTCTAGCCGCTCGTCTTCGCGACAGCCCGCGCGGCGGGCTCGGCCGTGACGACGGCGGCGGCGTCGGTCGGGCTGTCGGCGACCGGCTCGGCGCCGGTCGTCGCTCGCAGCGGCACCTCGCGCAGCAGGAACGACAGCACGAACGCGACCGCCGTCAACCCCGCCCCGACGAGGAACACCGGCTGCAGCGCGTCGACGAACGCGAGCAGGAAGTCGTGGCGCACCGCCGGCGCGAGCGCGTGGACCTCGGCCGGCGAGACGCTGACGCCGCCGCCCAGCCGGGCGGTCGCGTCACCCGGCAGCGACTGCAATCCGTTCGCCAGGCGCGACGCGAAGATCGCGCCGAACAGCGCGACGCCGAGCGAGCCGCCGAGCGAGCGGAAGAAGGTCGCGGTCGAGGTCGCGACGCCGACGTCGCGGGCCGGGGCGTCGTTCTGGACGACGAGCACGAGGACCTGCATGACGAGTCCGATGCCCACGCCGACGACGAGCATGTACGCGGACGCCAGCCACGGCGCCGTGTCCGCCTCCAGGCGCGAGAGCAGGAACAGCCCGACCGTCGTGACCGCGGTGCCCGCGATGGGGAACGCCCGGTAGCGGCCGATCCGGCTGATGACGCGGCCGGACAGGATGCTCGCCGTCAGCAACCCGGCCATCAGCGGCAGCATCCGCAGGCCCGAGCTCGTCGGGCTGACGCCGTAGACGAGCTGCAGGAACAGCGGGATGAAGATGATCGCGCCGAACATCGCGAGGCCGATGACGAAGCCAAGGCCGCTAGCGACGCGAAAGACCGACGAGCGGAACAGGCCCAGCGGGATGATCGGCTCGGCCGCGCGGCGCTCATGCAGGACGAAGGTGACGAGCAGCGCGGCGCCCGCGACCATCAAGCCGAGGACGATCGCCGAGCCCCAGGCGTACTCGTTGCCGCCCCACGTCGTGACGAGGATCAGCGCGCTGACTCCTGCCGTCAACAGCGTCGCGCCGAGGTAGTCGATCTCGTGGCGCTGCGGGCGCACCGGCAGCTTGAGCTTGAACACGACCACGAGGACCGCGACGACGCCGATCGGCATGTTCACGTAGAAGACCCAGCGCCAGGAGATCGCCTCGACGAGGAAGCCGCCGAGCAGCGGCCCGGCAACCGACGCGATCGCGAACACCGAGCCGATCAGGCCCATGTAGCGGCCGCGGTCGCGGGGGGCGACGATGTCGGCGATGATCGCCTGCGCGCCGACCATCAGGCCACCGGCGCCGATGCCCTGCAGCGCACGGAATCCGACGAGCTCGCCCATCGACTGGCTGAGGCCGGCGAGCATGGAACCGGTGAGGAAGATCAGGATCGCGGCGAGGAAGACGGGCTTGCGCCCATACATGTCGCCGAGCTTGCCGTATAGCGGCGTCGATGCCGTAGACGCCAGCAGGTAGGACGTGACGACCCACGCGATGTGGTCGAGGCCGCCGAGATCGCCGACGATCGTCGGCAGCCCCGTCGACACGATCGTCTGGTCGAGCGCGGCGAGGAACATGCCGAGCATGAGCGCGCCGAAGACCGTCGCGAGCGCGCGGCCGTGCAGCGTCGCACCTGGGGAGTCGCTCATCGCGGCGCTCCGTCGCGCAGCGCCTCGAAGACGGGCTCCATGACGGCGAGCACGCCATCAAGCGGCGCGGCGGCGAGCGCCGGCAGTGTCCCGCTCGCGCGCGTGAGCGACAGGCCCGTCGCGAGCGCGACGATCACCTCGGCGCGCAGCTCGGGCTCCACCACCCCGCGCTCGGCGAGATCCGCGGCGAGCGGCGCGACGACGCGTCGGGCGATGATGTCGCGCACCTGGTCGCGGCAGTCGTCGGTCAGCGTCGGGCTGACCATCGCGAGGCCTACCGGGTTCGACGCGTGGCGCTCGGTGCGGCTGAGCACGCGCTCGAGCATCGCCAGCGCATCGCCCGGCATCGGGATCCGGCCCTCGCCCTCGAGCGTCGCGAGGTAGAGGCCTTCCTTGCCGCCGAAGTAGCGCGCGATGAGCGCCGGGTCGACGCCCGCGCGATCACCGATCTCGCGCACGGTGGCGGCGTCGTAGCCGCGCTCCTCGAAGAGCGCGTCGGCGGCCTCGAGCAGCGCAGCACGGCTGGCCTGCGCGTCATGGCGCCGGCGTGCAGGGCTCGCGCTGCCGGTGGTCGTCATCGGCCCTCGCCCGCGGTCGTCATCAGTGGGCCGTGTGTCGTGCTACCGTTGTCAGCAACTGATGACATCGTCTGCTGACATTACCACGGGCGCGCCGCCGGCTCCCCCGCATCGCCAGCACTACAACCTGACGTTCGCCGTTCTCGCCCTCGGCGCCGGCACGTACTCCGTGCTGCAGTCGCTCGTCGCGCCAGCCCTGCCGGAGATCCAGCGCGACCTGCACACCTCGACGACCGCCGTCGCGTGGATCCTCACGGCATACCTGCTGAGCGCATCGGTGCTGACGCCGATCATGGGGCGCCTCGGAGACATGTTCGGCAAGGAGCGCTGGCTCGTCTACTCGCTCGGCGTGCTCGCCGCCGGCACGCTGCTCGCCGCACTGGCGACGAACATCACGGTCATGATCGTCGCGCGAGTCATTCAGGGCGCGGGCGGCGCGATCTTCCCGCTCGCGTTCGGGATCATCCGCGACGAGTTCCCGCCCCGGCGCGTCGCGGGCGGGATCGCGCTGATCTCGGCGATCCTCGGCATCGGCGGCGGCCTGGGCATCGTCGCCGCCGGCCCGATCGTCGACGCGCTCTCCTATCACTGGCTGTTCTGGATCCCGTTCGTGCTCGTCGTCGCCGCGACGGTCATGACGGTGTTCTTCGTGCCCGAGTCGCCGATCAAGACGCCCGGCAAGATCAACTGGCTGGGGGCGTTCCTGCTGTCGGGGTGGCTCGTCGCGCTGCTGCTCGCGATCAGCGAGGGCTCCGGCTGGGGCTGGGGCGACGCGCGCGTCGTCGGTCTGTTCGTCGCCGCCGTCGCGCTGTTCGTGTCGTGGATCTCCTACGAGCAGCGCTCCCCGCGGCCGCTCGTCGACATGAAGATGATGCGCGTCCGCGGGGTGTGGACCGTGAACGCCGCCGCGTTCCTCGTCGGGGCCGGCATGTACAGCTCGTTCATCCTGATCCCGCAGTTCGCCGAGATGCCGGCCTCGGCGGGCTACGGCTTCCACGCGTCGATCACGCAGGCCGGACTGTTCCTGCTGCCGGCGACCGTGGCGATGCTGCTCGTGTCGCCGCTCGCCGGCCGGATGGCGAACAAGGTCGGCTCCAGGGTGCCGCTCATCCTCGGATCGCTCGCGACCTGTGCCTCGTTCACATTCCTCGCCGCCGCCCACGACCAACGCTGGGAGCTCTACGTGGGGACGGCGACGCTCGGCGTCGGCATCGGCCTCGCGTTCGCGTCGCTCGGCAACCTCATCGTCGAGGCCGTCCCACCGGAGCAGACGGGTGTGGCAACCGGTATGAACACCGTCATGCGCACGCTCGGCGGATCGGTCGGCGCTCAGATCGGCGCGAGCGTCATCGCCGCGACGGTCATCGGCAGCGCGCTTCCGACCGAGCACGGCTTCACGCTCGCGTTCATCGTCGCCGCTGCCGCGTGCGGCCTCGCTGCGCTCGCGAGCCTCGCCGTGCCGCGGCCGGGCGGCACGTCGCGCGATCGCGCGTCCTCCCTCGTCGCGGACGCCGCGTAGTGGTCCGTCTCGTGGCAAGCGGCCATTAGGAGTCTCGGGCTGTGGGCTGCTACCGGACCATCCTCGTCGCGATCGACGGCTCGCCGGATGCCGACGCCGCGCTGCACCACGCCGTCTCGCTCGCGCGCGACCAGCACGCCAAGCTCGTCCTGCTGACCGTCGTGCCGCCGCCGACGCCGCAGCTCCCCGGTCCCGGCATGGCCCCGCCGCCGCCGGCCGACCCCGAGGACGTCTTCGCGCGCATCCTGCGCGACGCCGCCGACGCACTGCCCGACGACGTCGGCGTGCAGACGCGCTTGGTCCGCGGCAAGCCCGGCCGGCGCATCATCGAGGTCGCCTCGGAGTCCGGCTGCGATCTCATCGTCATGGGCTTCCACGGCCACGGGCGCCTGCACCATGCGCTCGCCGGCTCGGTGTCGGACACGGTCCTGCGCGCGAGCCACCTGCCGGTGCTGCTGATGCGCGCGGCCGAGCCTCGCGTCACGCGAACGCCTGAGGCGCCCGCCGCCGCGGCCGGCCCAGCTCGTGGCTGATCAGGCGAAGCGCCGCAGGCCGTAGCGCGCCGCGGCGCCGAACACGACGACGAGCGCCGCGAGGTGCGCGAGCGCCTGCCCGATGCCGGGCGACGAGCCGTTGATCGCAGCGTCGATCGCCTCCAGCGAGGCCTTGAACGGGAAGACCGCCGAGATCACGCGGATGACGTCGAACAGGACGGGTGACACGCCGCCGCTGGGGACGAGCGCGAGGAACGCGAGCGGCAGCGCGAGGCCGAACGCCAGCAGCGACGCCGCCCGCACCTCGCGCGCCAGCGAGCCGATCGCGACGCCGAGCGCGGCGAAGCCGATCGCGCTGCCGGCGAGAGCGACGAGCCATAGCCCGACCCGGCCGTAGTCCAGCGGTACGAACAGGCTGACGCCGAACAGCATCACGAGCGTGACGGCGAGCGAGCAGGCCGCCGCCAGGACGACCTTCTCGATCAGCAGCCGCCCGCCGGGAACGAGGCCGCGAGCGAGGCGCGCGAACGTGTTCTCCTCGCGCTCGAGCGCGAGCAGGCCTGACGCCAGCAGGACGCAGACGAACATCAGCGACACGGTCACCGCGACCGCGACCGCGAACGTGTCCAGCGGCGTGCGGCGCCCGGTCAGCACGGTCTTCTGCACCTCGACCGGGTTCTCGACGGTCTGCAGCACCGCGGTTGCCCGCGACGCGTTCGCGAGCGCGAGGTGGCCGAACTTCGACACCGGCCCGAGGCGTCGTTTGTTCGCCTTCGTCGGCTTGTCGGCGAGCACGGCGTCGATGCGGCGCATCGAGGTCTTGAGCCCGAGGATCGGAAAGTGCGTGCCGAGCACGTCGATCGCGCCGCCGTCGAGCAGCACGTTGATGTAGCCCGTCGCCAGGCGCGTGATCTGCCCCGACATCGCCGCGTCGGCGAGCGCGAGCTTGGAGGTGATCGTCGAGTCCACGAAGGACTGCTTCAGCGCGTCACCGTTGTAGATGACCTCGATGCTGGCCCGTGAGAAGCCGCCGTTGGAGAGCTTGCGGGCGAAGTCCGGCGGGATGATCATCGCCGCGAGCACCGCACCCGACTTCACCTTCGCCACCGCCTGGTCGCGGTTGAGGACCGGCACGCGCTCGATCGCACTCAGCAGCTTGGCGGTGTACGTGCGGACGTTGATCGACTGCTCGCCGAGCCGGATCGTCGCGTGGTCGGGCGGGACCTGGTTGAGGAACGCGACGCGCGGCTTGTCGGGGCCGCTGGAGAGCGCGAAGCCCATCAGCGTCGCGATCGCGATCGGGTAGACGATCAGCAGGCCGACGAGCAGCTTCGAACGGCGCAGGATCTGCACGTCCTTGAGCAGCAGCCAGCGCATCGTTCTCAGTGCCCCTTCGTCTTGAGGAAGTTGACGAACGCCTGCTCGAGGTCGTCGCCCTCGCCGGCCATCGCCAGCCGCTTCAGCTCCGCCGGCGGGCCGTTGAACAGGAGCTCGCCGTCGGCGAGGACGAGCAGCCGATCGCCGTGACGCTCGGCCTCGGAGATGTCGTGCGTGCAGAACACGACGCTGGTCCCGCGCTCCGTGAGGCCCCGGATGAAGCCCCATAGGCGCTGGCGCTGGCGCGGATCGAGCGCCCCGGACGGCTCGTCGAGCAGCAGCACCGGCGGGTCCGCGAGCAGCCCCACGGCGATGTTCACCCGCTGGCGGTTGCCGCCGGAGAGGCTGCCGAGCTCGTCGTCGGCACGCTCCTGCAGGCCCGTCTGCTCGAGCATTCGCGTCACGGTCGCAGCGGGATCCTCGACGCCCTCCAGGCGCGCGAACAGGCGCAGGTTCTGGGCGACGGTGAGCTTCGTGTAGATCGCCGTCTGCTGGGGCACCCAACCGATTCGCCTGTCCGCGTTCGGCCCCTGCTGGCGGACCGTGCCGCTGTCCGGCGCGCGGATCCCGCCGAGCATCGTCAACAGCGTCGTCTTGCCCGCCCCGTTGGGCCCGATGATCGCGAGCAGTTCGCCGGGCGCGACCTCGAAGCTCACGTCGCGCACGGCGCGGCGCTCGCCGAAGCTCTTGTTGACAGCCTCGACGACGAGCGATCGTGCCTGCCGCGGGGCGGTCGTCGTGGCGCTCATCGGTTGGCCTGCGCCTTGCGGGCGTCGCGGCGCACGGCCTCGCCGAGCGCGGACAGGCTGAGCTGCAGCGAGCTGTAGGGATCGAGGTGCTCGGGCGCGCTGATCTCCTGGGGGTCGCCGACGTTCGAGATGTTCACCGTCGCGTCGAGCGTCGCGCTCGTCGCGCCGAACAGCAGATCGCGGTCGCGCGGCGCGACGACGCCCTTGCCGATCAGGTGCGCCTTGCGCAGGACGTGGTCGGACTTGCCGATCAGCACCTCCCCCTTGGCCAGCGTCACCGAGCGCACGAGCGCGGCGCGCAGCTTCGGGCCGAGCTCGGTCGGCAGCCCGAGCGCCTGCGTGACGTGCAGCAGCGTGAGAAAGTGCACGAGCTTGGCGAGATCGAGGAAGGCGACGGCCGGGCGGATCTCACCCGTGATCCGCTGCACCGCCTCGCCCGCGACGCTCGAATCGCCGACGAGCTGCGCGTTGCGCTGCCAGTTCTGCGGGTTGATGTGGAACATCGCGGCCGTCTTCGTCAGGCCGTTGCTCGCCTCGGCGGCCGGCGCCACGAGCACGCGCGTGATCGAATCGGGGATCTTGTAGCCGCTGTTGCCGAGCTTGATGTAGCCCTTGCCGTCCGCAATCACGAGCGTGCCGCCGAGCGCGCTGCCGCCGAGCGAGAGACCGACGTCGAGCTCGACATCCGGCACGGTGGCGCCGTCGGGGAGATTCCAGCGGCCGTCCGCGGTGATCTCCGTCAACCCCTTGAAGCGCGGCGAGTCCTTGACGTCGAGGTCGATCGTCGCGTCGATCCGGCCGGAGCTCGCCTTCGGGTTGACGCCGTGCACCTGGCGGATGAGCCGTTCGGCGGCCGCATGGCGCTCGGCCGGCGTCGAGGCGTCGCCCGAGCCGGAGTCAGCGCCGCAGCCGGCGAGCGTGGCCACGCTCAGCAGCGCGAGCGCCGCGAGGGCCTTCGAACGGTTCTGCATGGTCATGGCGGCTCCTCGTCAGGTGACCGCCGCGGCCATCTTGCGCCGATCTATGGCTCATCATGCCGTGCAATGGTTCGGGACGCAAGGGCGGGCGTCCCGTCCATGCGGGCCGGCTAGGAGCCTTCGTCGACGGAGGTCAGCGCGGCGATGTCGCGGACGTCCGACGGCCGGCCGCTCGCGCGCTTCATCGCGATGAGGTCGTCGAGGCCGGCGATGGCGATGGAGATCCCGTCGAGATCGACGACGAGGGCCCGGCCGCGCAGGTCGGCGTAGGGCGGCGCGCCGGGAACGTCGCGGAGGATGCGCAGCTCGCCGTGGCGCGTAGTCAGCGGCGGCACGATGGCGGCCGTCGAGAGCTGCTCGATCGTCGGGGATCCGGCACCCGGGATGTCCCGCGGCCGCGCCGCGAGCTCGCCGAGCGCTGCCGCCAGCCGACGGAGGTTGTCGAGCTCGGGCGCGGCGATGACGTCGAGATCCTTCGTCGTCCGCCGGTGGCCGTGGACCTGGACGGCGACGCCGCCGATCACGGTGTAGTCGACCGCATGCCGATCGAGGGTCGCCAGCAGTGCGCCCAGGTCCAGCGCCGCCGTCGGCGGGACATCGCTCACGTCCGACGCTCGGACTCGGCCCGTGCGGCCGCGCCGGCGATCTCGAGCCGGGTGGCGACGAGGTTCCACGAGGCGGACTCGGCCAGCCGCTGCGCCGGCGTCAGTCGCCGACCGTGCGCCAGTTCGCCCGGTTCGACATCGAGCTCCAGCGGCGCCGTGTCGAGCAGCGGCCGTTCACCGAGTGCGAGCAGGAGCTGGGTGAAGCGCTCGAAGCTCGGCGACTCGGCGCCCGCCTCGATGCGGCTGATCGCCGCCTGCGTCGTGCCCGCGCGACGCGCCAGCGAGCGCTGCGAGACGCCGTGGCGCCGCCGGACGACGCGGAGCTGATCGCCGAGCACGGACATGCTTTTGACATCGTATCCGACATCAAAGCGTCCCCACCACCGACCGAGCGGGGTGGTCGCGTGCTCAGCGGCGGCCGCGCAGTACGCGGCGGTCGTCGGGCAGGCGCTTCGTGATGCGCGCCGCGTCGAGATGCTCGAGCAGCGCCTCGGCGTACTTGCGCGACGTCCCGAGCTCGTCGCGCAGGCGCGCGAGCGTCACCGCGCCCTCGGTCTCGATGATCGCGCGGGCGCGATCGGCGACGACCGCGATCGCGTCGCGGTGCGCGTAGAGATCGCGGCCGATCCGGACGGCGATACCCGCCTGGATCAGTGCCGGCAGGAGCGTTACGGCGTCGCCGAGCTGCGACCGCGCGCGCGGCTCGTGGCCGGCAGCGAGCAGCCGCTCGGCGAGCTCGGTTGCGGCGGGCTCGAGCACCGGCGCGGCCGGCGCCGACCCGCCAGCGCCGGACGCCGGGCGGGGCGCCGCGTCGGACTCCTCCTGCCCGGACGCCGGGCGCGACGCTTGGTCGGACGCCGGGCCGGACGCCGGGCCCGACGTCGCGCCGGACGCCGGGCCGGACGCCGCGCCGGACGCCGCCGGCGCGGCGGCCGCGGCGAGCTCCGGCTCACCGCGCCGCAGCCGCTCGAGGCGCGCCAGCACGTCGGGGTGGCGACCGTGCCGCCGGGCCCGCGGATCGAGCACCCTGCCGCCTCCCAGCGTGTCCGGCGGCGCGACTGCGCGCACGACGAGCCGGTCGCCCTCGGCGGCGAGCAGCGGGGCCTCGAGACGGACCTGCCAGAGGCCGTCGCCGAGCGCCGCCAGGCGCGCCGGCAGCGCGCGCGTTCCGTGATGGACCATGACGCGCCGGCCCTTCAGCTCGTCGCGGAGGTCCAACACAGCATCGATGACCTGTGTCGCCACCACTCCACCCGCCGGATCGGCGAGCGCGTCACCGCGCGCGACGTCGCGCAGGGCGATCCCGGCGAGATTGACGGCCACGCGCTGGCCCGCATATGCCGTGTCGGTCGGCTCGTCGTGGACTTGCAGACTCCGCACACGGACGGAGCGACCAGCGGGCAGCAGGGCGAGCATGTCGCCGGGCCTGAGCGTGCCCGACCACAGCGTCCCTGTCACGACGGTGCCGGCGCCGTGGATCGTGAACACGCGGTCGATGTGCAGCACCGCCGCGCCGTTGCGGCGCTCGGCGCCGCGCGGGCTGACTCGCTCGGCGACGCGCGCGAGCGCCGCCGCCACGTCCGCCACACCCTCTCCCGTGCGCGCTGAGCACGGCACGATCTCGACGCCGGGGAGCAGGTCGGCCGCTTCGGCAGCGGCGCGCTGCGGCGAGGCGCGGTCGCATTTCGTGATCGCGACGACGCCGTGGTCGATGCCCAGGGCGGCGAGCACCTCGGCGTGCTCGAGCGTCTGCGGCATGACGCCGTCGTCGGCGGCGATGACCATGAGATGGAAGTCGATCCCGGTCGCCCCGGCGACCATCATCCGCACGAAGCGCTCGTGACCCGGGACATCGACGACCGAGACATGCCGCCCGCCGGGAAGCGTCAGGGGCGCGAAGCCGAGCTCGATCGACATGCCGCGCGCCTGCTCCTGGGGCAGGCGGTCGGTGTCGACGCCGGTCAGCGCGCGCACGAGCGCCGTCTTGCCGTGGTCGATGTGGCCGGCGGTCCCGAGCGTCAGCGCCGAGTGCTCGACTGCGCTCACTGCGCCGCGGCGCGCACGGCGCGCGCGACCTCGCGCGCCTCGTCGTCGGTCAGCGTGCGCGGGTCGAGGAGGAGTCGACCGTCGTGGATCCGAGCGACGACGGCCGGATCGCCGGCCCGCAGGCTCGCCGCGAGCTGGTTGGCGCCCGCCGGACCGGGGTCGATCGCGACCGCAGGCCCCGGCAGCTCGAGCAGCGGCAAGGCGCCGCCGCCGACGCGCGCGGTCGAAGCGACGACCTCGCCGCCGGTCGCCGCGGCGAGCTCGTGAGCGCGTCGGCTCAGCGTCGCATCATCGGCCTCGAGCATTGCGAGAACCGGCAGTGCGACGCGCGCCGCGACCGGGTCGCGATGCAACGCGAGCGTCGCCTCGAGCGCGGCGAGCGACAGCTTGTCGATCCGCACCGCGCGCGCAAGCGGATGTCGGCGGCACGCCTCGATCGCCGTGCTCGTGCCGACGAGCAGCCCGGCCTGCGGGCCGCCGAGCAGCTTGTCGCCGGAGAAGGTTGTGAGGGCAGCGCCGGCACGGACCGATCGGCGCACCGCCGGCTCGTCGGCGAGCAGCTCGAGGTCGTCGGTGAGCACCCCAGAGCCGACGTCGTCGATCACCGGGACGCCGAGCTCACACAGCGCCTCGATCTCGACCTCTTCGACGAATCCGACCGTACGGAAGTTCGAGGGATGCGCGCGCAGGATCGCCCCGACCTGCTCTCCCCCGCGCGCCAGTGCCGCCTCGTAGTCGGCGCGGCGCGTGCGGTTCGTCGTGCCCACCTCATGCAGGCGCGTGCCCGCGAGCTCGAGGATCTCGGGGATCCGGAAGCCGCCGCCGATCTCGATCAGCTGCCCGCGCGAGACGACGGTCTCGCGCCCGCCGGCCAGCGCCGCGACCGTGAGCAGGACCGCCGCGGCGCAATTGTTGACGACGATCGCCGCCTCCGCACCGGTCAGCTCGCGCAGAAGCTCCTCGACATGATCGTGTCGCGAGCCGCGCTCGCCGCTGGCGAGGTCGAGCTCGAGGTTCGAGTAGCCGTTCGCGACCGCCGCCACCGCGGCCTGTGCCTCGGCCGCGAGCGGCGCGCGCCCGAGGTTCGTGTGGACGACGATCCCGGTCGCGTTGAGCACGCGCCGTAGCCGCGGCCGCAGCCGCTCGCGCGCGCGCGCAACGAGGTCGACGTCGTCGGCGGCACCGCCGAGCAGTTCGCGCCGGCGCGCATCGAGCTCGGCACGAGCGACCGACATCGCCTCCAGGCCCGCGCCCGGCATGGCGTGTGCGACCCCGGTCGCCTCCGGCCCCGCGCCCGGAATGGCGTGTGCGACCCCGGTCGCCTCCGGCCCCGCGCCCGGAATGGCGTGTGCGACCGCGGTCGCCTCCGACGCTGCCGGCCCGCCCGATCCCGCGCGCTCGGCGCTCACGATCGCGGTCGCAAGTCGGTCGACGGACGGCAGCGCACGCAAACGATCGCGGTTTGTCATACGGAACGGCGAAGGAGTCGAACCTTCCAGCGCGATGAGACGCGCCCCGCCGGTTTTGAAGACCGGATGGGCCACCGGGCCCGGGCCGCTCCAGGGTGCAACGGGCCGATCATCGCACCGTGATCGCGCCGGGCTCACCGGCGACGATCTCGCCGACGATCGGTCCCGGCAGCGACGATGCGGCCTCAGGCGCGACGGCGACGAGCAGCCCGCCCGACGTGGTGGCGTCGCACAGCAGGCGTCGCCGCGCCTCCCAGACGTCGCGCCCGTACGTCGTGAACGTCCCGGCGTAGTCGCGGTTGCGGCTGCTGCCACCGGAGACGGCATCGTCGGCCCCGAGCAGCTCGATCACGCCGTCGATCGCCGGCACGGCGGACGCGTCGATCACCGCCGCCGCGCCGCTCGCGCGCCCAAGCGAGTGCAGATGGCCGAGCAGCCCGAAGCCGGTGACGTCGGTCATCGCGTGCGCGTTGGCCGCGCGCGCGGCGGCGGATGCCGTGTCGTTGAGCTGCGTCATCACCTCGACGGCCCGCGCGAGCAGGTCGTCGTCGCGGCGGCCGCGCTTGCGGGCGGTCGTGATCGCGCCGACACCGAGCGGCTTGGTCAGCACAAGCACGTCGCCGGGCTGCGCGCCGGCGTTGGAGATGACCTCGTCCGGATGCACGGTCCCGGTGACGGACAGCCCGTACTTCGGCTCGGGGTCGTCGATCGAGTGCCCGCCGACGATCGCGATCCCAGCGGCGGCGGCGACGTCGGCCCCGCCGCGCATGATCTCGCGCAGGACGTCACCGCCAAGCTGCTCGAGCGGAAACGCGACGACGTTCATCGCGGCGAGCGGCACCCCACCCATCGCATAGACGTCCGACAACGCGTTCGCGGCAGCGATCCGTCCGAAGTCATACGGGTCGTCGACGATCGGCGTGAAGAAGTCGATCGTCATCACGAGCGCGATCTCGTCGGTCAGCTTGAACACCGCGGCGTCGTCGGCGGTGTTGTTGCCGACGAGCAGCCGCGGCTCGTGAAAGACGGGCAGCCCTCGGACGATCGGCAGCAGCGCCGCCGCAGGCAACTTGCACCCGCAGCCCGCGCCGTGCGAGAGCGACGTCAGCGCGACGGCTGCAGCTGCGTCTCGCGCGCTCACGGTACTGGGGTAGGTTCGGGCATCGGGTCGGATTGGAGCATATGGGTGTTCGGCCGCGCCACCCGGTGGCAACTCGGGCTTCGACGCTCATGCCTCCCCGCCCTCTTGCCGGCCGATCGCCGCTACTCGTCGCATCGTCACACATCACTCATCGTCGTACGATCCCGGGCCGGCTCTCGCTTCCGTCCAGAAGCAGAAGCGGGACCGCGGCGTCCCGGGTGGGTCGAGCGGTCGCATGGCAAACGCGCCATTTGCCCCCGTCAACAGCCAGCGCGCCGCGTCGGCCGGAGCGTCGAGGCGAATTCGCCGCGTTCCGTAAGCGGATCGACGACCGGGACCTTCCGCATCGCTTGCTCGCGACGGCGTGTTGGCTACCGTACTTCCCATGCGTCGGCGTTCGGTACACATTGAGCTCATCCTCGAGGCGTTCGTCGAAGACGCAGCTCAAGAGCTCTGCGGTCTCGACATCGTCCGCGCCACTGGGATACCGGCCGGCAATGTCTACGCCACGCTGCGACGTCTTGAGGACGACGGAGTCCTCGACGCGCGTTGGGAGGATGTCGAAAGCGACTATGAACGTCGCCCTTCGCGACGCTACTACCGCCTAACCGGTGCTGGCAGCCTTGCAGCACACGACGTGGTTGAGCGAAGGGCTGGCTCGAAGTCTGCGCGAACGAGTCGAACGCCGAGCTCTCTTGCACCTCGATGGAGTCCAGCTTGAGCCAGGCGTCGAGCACCCGTCATCGCGCGCCTCGGCTGACGCGTGCTAGCAGGACCGTTTCTCGCTGGATCACAGCGCTGACGGGTAGCGTGGTGCGCCGTGACGTTGCGCAACGCATCGCTAGGAGAGGTCTACGTCGCTTGGACGCTCGTCTTTATCCTGCCATTCTCCATAGTCGCGATTATCAAGGCGGACAACAACCTTCGAAGCATCATCGAGCACCTAGCGGTGGCTGGCGCCGTCGCAATGGTCGTGGCGGCTTGGTTCGCCGTGCCAATGTGGGCGGTCATCAGACTTGCAGCGTGAACCTATGCGCGGCGCATTAGTCAAGATCACAAGCCAAGTCAACTGGCGGACTCTCGCGGCCGTGTGGGCGCTCCTGCTCATCACGGTCGCGGGTCTGGTTGTGACTGGAGCCCCCGATGTTGTCGTCGCGGCGATCCTCCTCGTCATGGCCATGGCTGCCGGCGCGGCCGTGATCCATAGGACGTTCGCGGAAGTCGCCCAGCAGCGCAGCGCGGGAGATTCTGCTGGTCCCCCGTTGGGGACGAGTCACGCGCGCCCGTCCCGCGGCGTCGAAACGGTGGCCGAGCTCGCTGCGCTCCCCGCCTGGGTTCTGGCACTTCTCGGCCCGGACGAAGGGCCCCGTTACGCTGAAGAGTGGAGCGCTCATCTTCATGACCGGATCGAAGACGGGGAGATTCATGAAGCGCGTGTTGATCGCCGCCGCCTTACACGCAGAGCTCTCGTGCTCGCCTTGACAGGAACGACCGGACGGTTCGCTCGATGGAAGGTAGCGATCAGGACCATCGAACTGATCAGCGCCGCCAGCGTTGCGCTGCTGCTCTCTCGTTTCCTGTGAAGTGGGCGGTCTCAGTCCGGATCTGAGAACGCGGACGGGTACGTCACCGGTGTCCGCAAGCGGAACCCCGAACGGCACAACGTGACGAAGCTAGGCGTCGACCGTGATCTCGCAGCACCGCGACGCCCGGTGTCCCGCAAGCCTGGTTCGGTGACATGTCGCCGTAGAGGCGGGCTACACGGGACACGCCCGCGAGCGTTGCCATCACCACGCTCGCTTCTCGCGCGAAGCGCAGGCGCGGTGGATGATCGCTTGCGGGCATTCGGGAATGGCGGGTTCGGGGCTATATCCGCCCTCAAAGTGCCATTCGTCATCCCCTGACGCACTTGCGCTATCGCGTGATCGCGAGCACGTTGGTGCCCGGTGTCGGCGCCCGAGTGGCGGGCCGCTGCTCCTATTCGCGCGAATCGGAAGCGGTCCTGCACACTCGCGCAGGGTCGGACGCAGATGGCGTCGCGGCTTGGCCCGGTCATACCCACGCGCCGCATCGGGAGCATGGCTGGCGCGAACTATCCCGAACTCGAATTCTGGGCGAAACGGTCATCTGGCGGTACATGACGCTTGACTCGGTCCGCGAGGTGGTCGAGGGTGTCAGGTTAACTGTGTAGGCGGTTGATGGTCAGTGTAGTTGTGGCTCTGGCGTGGTCAAGGCGCGGGTGTCAGATTGCGCTGTCGGGGACGCGGTCGCCGAAGTGGATCTTGAAGGCGGCCAGGGCAGCGTT
>JBBSNY010000030.1:0-51380 GCA_038260305.1 Solirubrobacterales bacterium | reverse complement strand
GGCGGAGGCGGCGGCGGCGGCGGCGGAGGCGGCGGCGGCGGCGGCGGCGGAGGCGGCGGCGGCGGCGGTGGCGGCGGTGGTGGTGGAGGAGCCGCCCCGCTCACGACGATGTTCAGGGTCTTCGTGTCGAACAGCCCGCTGTTGTCGATCACCTTGAGCGTCACGGAGAACGTGCCGGCGTTCGCGAAGGCATGCGTGACCTGCGACCCCGAAGCGGTCATGCCGTCTCCGAAGGTCCACTGCCACGTGACTACGGTGCCTGGGGTCGCGCCGGGCCGGTCGTCGCTCGACACGCGCCCGTCGAAGTGCACGACGACGCCGGGAGCGACCTGACCGGTCGGGCTCGTGCAGTGCACGGGGCAGGGATCGCAGACGAGCCCCTGCGCCGAGCACGTCCAGCGGGCGATCGGCTCACTCGCGACGACGGCGGCGGTCATCGCGCTCGCTACCGACGGGATCGTCGCGATCGCCGCCACTGAAACCGCACACAGTGCGATCGTCCGCTTCAGACCCCTCACGCCGCTGGACTATGCCAGCCGCGCCGGACTATCGCGACTCGTATGACCCGCCGCAGCGCAGGCGCATCAGGACGCGCACTGCGAACTCGGGTCCGGCACCGCCGGCGACTGCTCGTCGGGCCGTGCCAGCGAATCCGGTCGCGACAGGCTGCGCGCCATGCGCACGGCCTCCGGCAGGCGCTCCTCGCCGCAGAACAGCGCCCCTCCGACCCGGATCGCCGGCAGCCGCGTGGCGCCGGCGGTGCGCAGGATCGCGGCGCTGCGGTGGATCGCCGCGTCGCGGGTCACGTCGCCGGCCGCAGCCATCGCGTCGGCCGTCTCGATGCCCGCCACGTGCCCCGCCACCGTGAGGATCTGCGGATCTTCGATGTCGAAGCTCCCGGCGAAGGACAGTCGCGTTGCGGCCAGGACGAACTCCGCCGCCACGCCGCGCTCGACGGCGAGCCTCGCAACCCGCATCGCTCGCGGCACGTGCAGCGGCTGCAGCGGCACCCATGCGAGCGGCAGCCGCAGCTCGTCCGCGCGGCCGAAGATCGCGTCGCGCTCCTCGTCGTCGAGGGCGTCTGTCGGGGGCCGGCCGCCGGCCGCCGGCCGCCAGTCCAGCAGCGGGAAACCGCGATCCGCCCGCTCCGCGGCGAGATACGTGTACGGCGAACCGAGATCGAAGAAGAACGTGGCTCGTGCGGCGATCCGGCGAAATGCCGGCACACGAACAATCGCGCGAGGGCGATAGCCGTCGAGCGAGACGATGTTGTCGTCTTCCATGACACCCCTCATGACGCAGACGCGCCAGCACCGGATCACCGCCTGAGCGGATCCTCCGGGATTTCCGACGAACCCAGGAGCCTGGTCCAAGGTTCTTACAGCACAGCGTCTACGGCCCGAACGCCATGAGCTCGACGCGGTGACCGGCAGGACATTCGACGAACGCTCGCGGCGCACCCCAGTGTTGCCGCCGCTGCTGCGGCTCGAAGCCCGCCTCGGCAAGCCTGACACATGTCGACTCGTAGTCGTCGACGACGACCGCGACGTGCCCGTCGCGCGCCACGACCGGGTCGTCGGCGAACAGCAGATGGATCTGCGTCGGGCCGGCCTGCACCCACGCGGCCCGCGCGGACAACGACGGCGGCGGGGCGACCGGCTCGAAGCCGAGCAGCTTCCAGAAGCGCACGCACGCCCCCACGTCCTGCTCGCGGACCTCGATCGCGACGTGCTGGATCACGCGAGCATTGTGGCGCGGAACCGGCCGCGGAGCAGCGACGTGACAGCACGGCGCCCATCCCGCACGCCTGCGCCGCAACGGTGGACGAGCCGCCCCGCCGAAGCGCGGACTGACTGCAGAGGAGCGCGGATCGGACGCGAGCGCCGCCGAGCGCGAGGCCGCGGCCGCGCCGATGACGACGCGTCGCTGCTGAAGGTCGGCGCGGTCGGGACCGACAGCGGCTCCTGGCGCAGTGCTGGGTCGTTGCGGCCGGCCCAGCGATAGCGGTACGCGTTGACGTAACCGAGCTCGACACGCGCGTCGCGGACGCGGTCGATCCGCTCGGCGATGCTGACGGTGGCGGTCAGGCGCTCGGTGGGGAGCAGGACGTCTGGGTTCAGCTCGATCGCGAGCTTCGAGCGGCTGCGTTCGAGGCGCATCACTTGCGCTGGCTGGCGGCGTAGGCCTCCGGGTCCTTGCAGTTCATGACCATCCGAAGCGGTGCGAACAGCAGCCAGAAGAACCCGTACTAGCGTCGCCCGTCCGCTCGCCCGCGCGTCGGCAGTCTGCGCCGGAGCCGGCCGCCAACGGGGTGCATCGTAGGCTCAGTGCGTGAACCCGAGCCCGCCGGCACGATGAGCTCCGAGCGCTACGACGCGGTTGTCATCGGCTCGGGCCCCAACGGGCTCAGCGCGGCGATCACGCTCGCACGCGGCGAGCGCTCGGTGCTCGTCGTCGAGGCTGCGCCGGCGCTCGGCGGCGCGCTCGCGACCGAGGAGCTGACGCTGCCGGGCTTCCACCACGACGTCTTCTCGGCGGTGCACCCGGCGTCCGTCGCCTCTCCAGTCTTCGCCGACTTCGAGCTTGAGCTTCATGGCCTGCAGTGGATCCATCCCGAGATCGCGATGGCGCACCCGCTGCCCGACGGTCGCGCGGCCGTTCTGTCGCGCGAGCTCGCCGCCACCCGCGCGAGCCTCGAAGCGCTCCACGACGGCGACGGCCGCCGCTGGCAGGGGCTCGTCGAGCCGTACCTGCGCCACTGGGACGCCGTCCGCGCGACGATGCTCGCGGGCTTCCCGCCCGTCGTCGGGCCGGCCAAGCTCGCCGCCGCCCTCAAGCTCGGCGGGATGCTCGAGTTCGTGCGGCTGCTGATGACGTCGGCCGAGGCGCTCGCGACCGACGTCTTCCGCGGCGAGGGCGCGGCCTGGCTGTACGGCTCAGCGCTGCACGGCGACGCGCCGCTGGACTGCGCCGGCAGCGCGATCTCCGGCGTCTACCTGAACCTGCTCGGCCACGCCGTCGGCTGGCCGAGCGCGCGCGGCGGCGCGGACCGGGTCGCGGACGCGCTCGTCGCCTGCCTACGTTCGAGCGGCGGCCAGACGCGCGTCGGCGCGCGCGTCGAGCGCGTCCACTCCTCGCGCGGGCGCGTAATCGGCGTCACGCTCGCCGGCGGCGAGCGGATCGCCGCACGGATCGTCATCGCGACGACGACGCCGCACTCGCTCGTGACGATGGCGGGCGATGCGCTCGGCGACGGCTACGTGCGCCGCGCCGTGCGCTTCCGCTACGGGCCGCAGACGATCAAGCTCGACTGGGCGCTGGATGCCCCGATCCCCTGGGCGAGCGAGGACGCGCGGCGCGCCGGCACCGTCCACGTCGGCGGCACCGTCGCCGAGCTGCGCGGCGCGCTGCACGCCGTCGCCGGCGGGCGCCTGCCCGAGCAGCCGTTCCTGCTCTGCGGCCAGCAGACGATCGCCGACCCGTCGCGCGCGCCCGCGGGCAAGCACACCGTCTGGGCCTACACGCACACGCCGCCAGCAGTCGACTGGGGTGCCGAGCGCGAACGCTTCGCCGACACGATCGAGCGCCAGATCGAGCGCTTCGCCCCCGGCTTTCGGGAGCGCATCCTCGCGCGCCACATCATGGCCCCCGACGACCTGCGCGCCCGCAACGACAACCTCGTCGGCGGCGACGTCGGCGGCGGGAGCTACGCGATGGACCAACTCATCTTCCGGCCCGTCCCGTCGCTGAACCCATACGCCACGCCCGTGCGCGGGCTGTACTTCGGCAGCGCCTCCGCGTTCCCGGGCGGCGCCGTTCACGGGATCCCCGGGGCCGCCGCCGCACGGGCTGCTCTGCGCGGCTCCAGGCTGGCGCCGCTGCCGCGCCGCCGGCGGCCGTAGCGCTGGCCGGAACCCGGTTCTTGTCGAGCGGATCATGAGGAGGTAGCGATTCGTCCTGTTCGTCGTACCGGCGGGTCTTGGATCGATCTGCCTCCCGTTTGCGAGACCGGGGTCGATGGAGGTCTTCGGCCTGAGCACGCCTCCGCGCATCGTGCGCGCCCGACGGCGTCCGCCCTCCAAACGCGTCGTGGCTCGTCGCGTAACCCCCTGGATTGGTCACCGACGTCGCCCGGCCGGCCCGATCGCGACGGTCTGTCGGCGGACACTCCGCTGCCCGCGCGCACTGCCACCGTGTGCGATCGGACCGCTACAGTCGCGTCCATGCTCCGGGTGGCGCTCGCAGCGCCGTGACACTCCCCACGATCGCCGCGCTCTCGCTCACGGCACTGACCGGGACCGCCGCCTACCTAGCGCTGGCCGGGCTCGTGAGCGGCGAGTCGGCGGGGCTGCCCGTCCCCGGGGAGACCGCGCTCATCGCCGCCGCGATCATCGCCAGCCGCGGACGGCTGTCGATCGAAGCCGTCATGGTCGTCGCAGCAGCATCCGCCATCGTCGGCGACAACGTCGGCTACCTGCTCGGCCGCCACGGCGGCCGGCGGCTGCTCATGCGCCCCGGGCCGCTGCTCGAGCATCGCCGGCGACTGCTCGACAGCGGCGAGGCGTTCTTCGACAAGCACGGCGCGAAGTCCGTCTTCCTGGCGCGCTTCTTCACCGGCGTGCGCGTCACGGGCGCGTGGATGGCCGGCATCAACCGCATGCACTGGCGTACGTTCCTGATCTACAACGCGCTCGGCGGAATCGTGTGGGCAGCGTTGTTCGGGCTGCTCGGCTACTACTTCGGCGACGCCGCGGAACGCTTCTTGAAGGAGGCCGGAATCGTGGCGCTCGTCTGCCTCGGTGTCGCGATCGGGCTCGGCGGCGGCTGGCTGTGGCTGCGGCGGCGCAGGCGCGGCCGAGAGCACGCGGCCGACGAGACGGATCGCCTTGCGGCTGCTCGCGCCGACGCGCCCGCCGCCGGGGAATCCGGCGGTTGATCGCCGCCGGGTAGTCCGCCAGCGCCGGCCGAGCGGCGCACGCGTTCCTGCACTCCGGCGCGAGGGCCGCGACTATCGTCGCGCGAGGTGTTTGAGCGAAGGATGCCCCAACGAATCTCGCGCCGCACCGATTTCGCGATCCGCCTCCGCCTCGCGGTCGTCCTAGCCTGCGCCTGCGCGACGGCGATCGGCATCGGCGCGGCGCCCGCGCTCGCCGTCGACTGCCCCGGCGCGCAGCCGGCCTGCCCGATCGTGAGCAACGGGCAGATCGGCCAGCGCGGCGAAGGCGTGCTGCGCTTCCCGCAGTCGGTCGCGATCGGGCCCGACGGCTCGGTCTACGTCTCCGACCAGTCCTCGAGCGTCGTGCAGGTCTTCAACGCGCAGGGCCAGTTCATGCGCGAGGTCGGCGTCGCCGGAACGCGCCCCGGCGAGCTCGGTGCGGTCGGGGCGATCGCCGTCGCGGCCGACAACACGCTGTTCGTCGCCGAGGGCACAAACCGCATCGACCGCTTCGACGCGACCGGCAACCTCATCCAGTCCTTCGGCAAGGGCGGCGACGCCATCGGCGAGTTTCGCTTCGGTGCCGGCGGGGGCCATGACGCGCCCGCCGGCGGCGGCCTCGCGGTATCGGGCAACTTCCTCTACGTGTCCGACAGCTTCAACGATCGCATCCAGCGCTTCACGCTCGACGGCGGCGGCGGCACCGAGATCGTCGGCCCGGGCCGGCTCGCCTATCCGCGCGGCCTGACGGTTGACGGGATGCGGCTGCTCGTCGCCGACGACAAGAACCACCGGATCGCCGTCTTCGATATCGGCGGGCGCTTCCTCAGCACCTTCGCCCGGGGTCCCGGCGCCGGGCCGGGCCAGCTGAACTCGCCGTTCGGGGTCGCCGTCGACGCCAACGGGCGGGTCTTCGTCGCCGACGACCTCAACCAGCGCGTCGTGCGCTTCGGGACGAAGTCGAAGTACCCCTACAAGGGCCGCTGGGGCTCCTATGGCACCGGTCCCGGGCAGCTCGCCTACCCGCGCGGGATCGCCGACGACCCCGCCGGCGAGCTGTACGTGACGAACACCGGCAACGACCGCATCGACGTCTTCAACCGCGGCGGCACGCTGCTGCGCGCCTTCGGCGCGTCCGGGCGCGCGACGGGCCAGTTCAACACGCCGGCCGGCGTCACGTCCGACGCCGCCGGCTTCCGCGCGGTCGCCGACTCGGTCAACGGCCGTGTGCAGTTCCTCAACCCGGACGGGTCGATCGCCGCGGTCTGGGGTTCGCCCGCGCCGGGCCCGACGATCCTGCCCAACCCGGTCGCCGTCGCCTTCGACGCCGCCGGCACGGCGTACGTGCTGGACCAGCGCCGCGCGCGGATCATCGTCTTCGATCGTGCGACGGGCCTGCCGAAGCGGACGATCGCCTCGCAGGGATCCGGCCCCGGCAGGCTCCTGAACCCGTCCGCCCTGTCGATCTCCCCCGACGGCACGATCTCCGTCGCCGATACCGGCAACGAGCGCATCGCTCACTTCACATCCAGCGGCGTGTACCTCGGGGCATGGACCGGCGTCGGCCCGGCGGTTGGCGTCGCCGTGACGCCCGATGGCACGCGCACGTACGTCAACGACAAGCGCTACATCCGCGTGCTCGACGCGTCCGGCGTCGAAATCGACCGCTTCGGCGGGCTCGGCAAGGCGCTCGGCAAGCTCGCGGCGCCGGCGCAGATCGCGCTCGACGCGGCCGGCAACCTGTGGGTGGCGGACAAGGGCAACAACCGCGTCCAGCAGTTCGGCCCCAACGGCGAGCGCCTGGCGATGTTCGGCACGCGCGGGATCGGACCGGGGCAGTTCATCAACCCGGTCGGTGTCGACGTCGACTGCTACGGGACGCTGACCGTCACCGACACGCAGAACAACCGCGTCCAGCAGTTCGCGCTCGCGGCGCCGCCGGCGGCGAGCTGCGCGACGCTCGGCCCGCTCGGCAACCCGCCGCCGCCGAAGCTGCCGACGTTGCCGACGCCGCTCGGGCCACAGCTCGACGTGCGGGTGCTGCGCACCGGCAACCTCTTCGCGACGCGCGTGCTGCCGCTGCGCGTCGGCTGCGACACGGTCTGCACGGTCGAGGCGACCGGCACGGTGACCGAGCGCAGCAAGCCGCGCAAGCGCAAGAAGGCGGCGTCAGCGAGCCTCCACGACGCCACGACGAAGCTGGCCGCGGGCGACTCGAAGATCGTGCGGCTGAGGCTGACGCGCACGCAGGTCCGCAAGCTGCGCAAGGCGATGAAGGCGCGCCGCGGGCTGACGGTCACGCTGCAGATCGTCGCGACGGCCGAGGTCGGCGAGCCGACCGCGGTCAGCCGCCGCCTGATCGCGACCGGCTGAGCGTCAGCCCTCGTCAGCCTTGCGCGCGCCGACCGCGATGTAGTGGATCGGCTCGCCGACCATCCCGTTGCCGGCGCCGAGGTCGAGCACGCGCAGCAGGTGCGGCGCGCGCCGCTGCTGCTCGGCCACGCTGAGCAGGACCTCGGCGAGCTTCGCCGGCGAGGCGCACTCGAGGCGATCCTGGACGACCGCCTCGTAGAGGCCGGGCACGGCGTAGATGCGGTCGTAGTCGTGCAGGCCGATGCGCCGCCGCCGGCCGCCGGCGAAGGTGACGCTGAATGCCTCGTCGCCGGGGTCGCGATCCGTACCGTCCTCGAGCGTGACCGTGTAGTCGATGAGGCTCCCCACCCGCGTGTCGCATCGGACGCACCGGCGAGCGGCGCGTCGCGGCGCGGAAGGATGCCGCGCCCGAGCCATCGTAGGGCGCGCGCGGGCCGCCCAGACCGGGACCGGTGTCACCGCGCGCCCGGGCATGCTGTCATTGCGGGACCTTGCGGCGCGCGACCAGCCACGTGATCGCTCTGCTGCGGGCGTCGAACGTCAGCTCGGCGCTGCGCCTGACGCTCGCGATCGGGACGCTCGTCGCCCCGTACACCGTGCATCCGCCGGGTGCACACGCCGACCCCGCCCAGGTCCTGATCCTCGGCGACTCGCTCGCCTCCGGGATGAGACCCTTCCTCGGCGACATGATCACCGACCGCGAGGTGACGTTCGACGCCAAGGCGGGCCGAACCACCCCGCAGGGCATCGACGCGCTGCGCCGCGACCTGCGCCGCTACGCGCCGCAGACGATCGTCGTCAGTCTCGGGACGAATGACGGCTCGGACCCGCGCAAGTTCAGCCTCCGCATCGGTCGCATCCTGCGGATGGTGCCCGCCGACTCGTGCGTCATCTGGCCTGCGATCGCGCGCGGGCCGCACAAGGGCCCCTACGTCGCGTTGAACCGCGTCCTGCGCAACGCCGCCGGCCACGATCGCAGGCTCGTCGTCATCCCGTGGGATCGGATGGTGCGCAAGGGCTCGGTCACGCTGCACGACGGCGTCCATCCGACGGTCGAGGGCTACCGCTTCCGCGCCTACGTCACCGCCGCCGCGGTGCAGCGCGGCTGCGTCTGACGACGGCGACCGACCGCCTGCTCCACCCAGGAAATAGTCCAGAAAATTGCTGGACTATTAAGAGAAACACGATACGATGGCGCTCGTCGCATCAGTTCCGCTTCTGCGAATCACTCTGCGCAGCGCCTCCGCCGGCCGCACGCCTTCGGCGACCTCCCCGGATAGCTTCTCGTAAGCGTTCCATCCACCGCCGCGTTGCGCGCGCGCTGCCTCGAAAGGCCGCGACCGGGCATCGCGCATGAGCCGCAGGACGTCCTCGTTCGCCAATCCAGAACGAGCACGGCCGAACGCACGCCCGACGCGCCGCAGGGCACGCGCCCGAAGCTGGGCACACGACAGGAGCGCACCTCACATGCATCGCCACAACCACCACCGCACCCGCCGGGGGATCGTCGTCGCCGCCGCATCCGTCCTGCTCTCGGGACTCGCCGCGACCTCGGCCCATGCAACCGCCACGACGCCGGCGCTCGGCACGGCCGCGAACTTCGCCGCCGTCGCGTACTCGACGATCACGAACACCGGCCCGACGACCGTCAAGGGCGACCTCGGCGTCTTCCCGGGGACCGCGATCACCGGCTTTCCGCCGGGTATCGTCACCGGAGCGATCCACACTGGCGATGCCGTCGCCGACGTCGCCGGCCAGGATGCGTTCACGGCTTATACCCAGGCCGCCGGCGAGCCGTGCGACTTCACGCTCTCGAACCCCGACCTCGGCGGCACGACCCTGCTGCCGGGCGTCTACTGCTTCACCAGCTCGTCCGTCGGCCTGACCGGCAAGCTGACGCTGAACGCCAACGGCGATGCCAACGCCGCCTGGATCTTCAAGACGGGCAGCACGCTGACCACGGCGAGCAACTCGTCGGTCGTGTTGATCGGCGGCGCGACGCCGTGCAACAACAACAACATCACGTGGCAGGTCGGCAGCAGCGCCACGCTCGGCTCGGCGACGAGCTTCGTCGGCAACATCCTGGCGAGCGCCTCGGTCGCGCTGAACACGGGCGCGAGCAGCACCGGTGGCCTGTACGCGCACACCGGCGCCGTGACGATGGACGACAACGCCATCACGACATGCGCCGGCGCCGGCGGCCTGGCCGGCCCGAGCATCACGACAACCCCGTCGCCGTCCGTGCACGTGGGTGGCAACATCTCGGACTCGGCGACGATCATCGGTGGAGCGGCCCCGACGGGCAGCGTCACGTTCAAGCTCTACGGCCCCGGGAACACGAGTTGCACGGGGATCCCGCTCGCCACGCTGAACGGGCCGCTCGTCGCCGGCAGCGCATCATCCGGCGACGTCACGGCAGCGACCGTCGGCACGTACCGCTGGGTCGCCACCTACGTCGGCGATGCGAACAACTCGCCGAGGACGTCCTCCTGCGGCAGCGAGCTCGTCGAGGTCACGTCGGTGATCCTCACCGGCCGCGCGTTCGGGCTGACGGCGACCGCCGCCGTGCTCGGCCTCCCGCTCGTCAACATCGCCCCGACCCCGGACACCGGCGCGGTCTCGACGGGATCGGCATCGACGACGACCACACCCTGCCGCGCGGTGCTGCCGGGCACGCTCGTCGGCGCGCACGTCCTGTGCGCCAACGTGACGACGGACCCGGTCGCCGGCCGCTCGTCGGCGAGCGCGTCGGTTGCCGACGTCGCGGTCGGCATCGCGCCGATCCCGGCGATAACGGTCGGCGCCGTCAAGTCGACGTCGACGACGACGTGCGCCGGCTCCGCGGGCACGACGACGATCGCCTACCTCAAGGTCGGGTCGACCGTCGTCATCGCCCAGCCGACCGCGATCGCGCCGAACACGACGGTCTCCGTCGGGATCGTGACGCTGGCGCTCAACGAGCAGATCGCGTTCACGACGCCGGACAAGGGGCTGACGGTGAACGCCGTGCACGTGAAGGTCGACGTCGCCGGCGTCGTCACGGCGAACGTCGTCATCGCCTCGTCGGAGAGCGACATCTCCGACTGCTCGTAGCGTCGAACGAACGAACGGGCGGGCGGGCGTGTGAGCACGCCCGCCCGCCCGCAGCAACGGCGCCGCGTCTCAGCACGCGGCGCGCTCGGCACGACGGCGGGCCGCGTCGGACTACGCGGCCCGCCCGCGCGCGGCCGCCGCGAGCAGCGGCTCCGTGCGCGGCGGGACCTGGCGCGTCAGCACGATGTAGCTCGTGCAGCGGCGGATCGCCGGTGTCGCGAGCAGCTCGTTGACGATCTCCTGCAGGTGCTCGGTGTCGCGCGCGACGACCCGGCAGATGAGGTCCTGCGGGCCCGAGATCGCGTCGGCCTCGATGAGCTCGGGAATCGCGTCCATGACGGCGACCGCCTCGCCGAGCTGCCCCTGGGCGAGCTCGACGAGGATGAACGCGCTGATCGGATAGCCCATCGCGGCCGGGTCGACCTCCGGCCCGTGGCCGGTGATGACGCCGCGCGACTCAAGCTTGGCGAGCCGCGCCTGGACGGTCCCGCGGGCGACGCCGAGCTGGCGCGCGACCTCGAGCAGGCCGACGCGCGGGAACCTGCGCAGCGTCGCGATGAGCCGTGCGTCCAGGCGATCAATGGTCATATCGACCAGTGTTTCATACGATCAACCGGCAGATCTGCCCTGATTGACCCGTCGCGCCGAGCAGACTTGTAAGTCGGTGCGCGAAGGCCGAAGGTGGACGTACGAGAGAGGACGTCCACATGTTCGAAGAGGCCCAGCTGTACTCGCCCGTGACGACCGGTGCCGGTGGCGACGTCACCGTCCACCTGCACGACGGCCACCCCGGCGCCGGCGACCCCGGCTACCGCGCGCGGCGCAACGAGATCGCCGCCGCCGCGCTGCGCTGGCAGCCCGGCGAGCCCGCGCCCGCGGTCGACTACCACCCCGACGAGCAGGCGGTCTGGCGTGCCGTCTGCGAACACCTTGCGCCGCTTCATGAGCGGCTCGCGGTCGGCGAGTATCGCGCGGCGCTGAGACGCGTCGCGCTGCCGACCGACCGGATCCCGACCCTCGACGAGGTCAGCTCGCGCCTCGTTGCGGCGAGCGGCTGGCGCTACGTGCCGGCCGCGGGCCTCGTCGACCTGCGCACGTTCTACGCGGCGCTCGCCGATCGCACGTTCCATTCGACGCAGTACGTCCGCCACCCCGCGATGCCGCTCTACACGCCCGAGCCGGACATCGTCCACGAGGTGATCGGCCACGGCCACCTGCTCGCGACGCCGACGTTCGGCGCGCTGCATCGTCGCGCCGGCGCCGCCGCTGCGCGCCTGCGCGATCCCGACAGCCTTCGCTTCCTGTCGCGCGTCTTCTGGTTCACGCTCGAGTTCGGCGTCGTCGTCGAGGACGGCGAGCTGCGCGCCTACGGCGCCGGGATCCTGTCGAGCTACGGCGAGCTGGACGTGTTCAGAAGCATGGACCTGCGTCCGCTCGCGATCGCCGAGATGGGGACCGTCGACTACGACATCACGCACTACCAACCGGTCCTGTACCGGGCGGAGTCCGTCGCCGAGATCGAAGCGGTCGTCGGCGGCTTCTTCGACACCTGCACCGACGAATCGATCGAGGAGTTGCGCCATGAGCACGCTGTCGCTTGATCCCGCGCGCTCGGCAGCCGAGCGCGACCACATGCCGCTGCACGGCATCGACCACCTGGAGCTCTACGTCGGCAACGCCGCCCAGGCCGCCTACGTGCTGACGCACGCCTACGGCTTCACGGAGGTCGCCTATGCGGGCCTCGAGACCGGCTCGCGCGACCGCACGTCGCACGTCCTGCAACAGGGCCGGATCCGCATCGTGCTGACCGGCGCGCTGCGCGCCGACGCCGACGTGGTCGCGCACGTGCGCGCCCACGGCGACGGCGTCAAGGTCATCGCGCTCGGCGTGCCGAACGCGGCCGTCGCCTACCGCGAGGCGACCGCCCGCGGCGCGACCGGCGTGCTCGAGCCGTTTGACCTCTACGACGAGCACGGCACGGTCTGCATCGCCGAGATCGCGACCTACGGCGAGACCGTCCATCGCTTCGTCGAGCGCGGCGGCTACGACGGCACGTTCCTGCCCGGCTACGTCGACGTCGAGCACGACGGCGATGCGACACAGCCGAACCTGCTCGCCGGCATCGACCACGTCGTCGGCAACGTCGAGCTCGGCGCGATGGACCGCTGGGTGCACTACTACGAGGACGTCTTCGGCATGAAGGAGCTCGTCCACTTCTCCGACGAGGCGATCTCGACGGAGTACTCGGCGCTGATGTCGAAGGTCGTCTCCAGCGGTGACGGGCGCGTGAAGTTCCCCATTAACGAGCCGGCGGTCAGCCGCCGCCGCTCGCAGATCGACGAATACCTCGAGTTCTACGACGGCCCCGGCGTCCAGCACATCGCGGTCTCGACGACGGACGTCGTCGCGACCGTCACCGAGCTGCGCGCGCGCGGCGTGCACTTCCTGCGCACGCCCGACTCCTACTACGACGGGCTGGCCGAGCGCATCGGCGAGATCGACGAGTCGATCGACGACCTGCGCCGGCTCGGGATCCTCGTCGACCGCGACGACGAGGGCTACCTGCTGCAGATCTTCTGCAAGCCACTCGGCGACCGCCCGACGATCTTCTTCGAGATCATCGAGCGCCACGGCGCGCGCGGCTTCGGCGCCGGCAACTTCAAGGCCCTGTTCGAGGCGATCGAGCGCGAGCAGGACGCACGGGGGAACCTCTGATGCGCTACGTCTCGCTCGGCAGCGTTGCGCCCAAGCGCCATACGCAGGTGCGCGACGAGGACGGCGACGGGCGCCTGCTCGTCGAGGAGGTCATGGGCTACGAGGGCTTCTCGGGCAACGAGTCGATCCTGCACCACCTGCACTCGCCGTGCGACGTCGCGCAGGTCGGGGCCTTCGACCCGATCGCGATCGAGGAGTGGGTGCCCGACGCGCACGTGCACCGGCTCACCGACACCTCCAGGCTGCCCGCGTCCGGCGACCCCGTCTTCGGACGCCGCGTGCTGATGTTCAACGACGATGTCGAGATCGCGATCTGCAAGCCCGAGCACGAGCTGCACGCCTTCTACCGCAACGGCGAGGGCGACGAGGTGCTGTTCGTGCACGAGGGCTCGGGCGTCGTCGAGACGATCTTCGGAGAACTCCCGTACGCGCGCGGCGACTACGTCGTCATCCCGCGCGGCACGACGTATCGAGTCCGGATGGACGACGGCCCGCAGACGTGGCTGACGTTCCACACGCCCGGCGAGATCGAGACGCCGAACCGCTACCGCAACCGCTACGGCCAGCTGCTCGAGCACGCCCCGTTCTCCCAGCGCGACTTCCACCCGCCCGGCGCGCTGCGCACGCACCGCGATCAGGGAGACTTCGAGCTCATCGTCCGCGTGCGCCGCGGCCACCAGCACTTCGTGCTCGACCATCACCCGTTCGACGTCATCGGCTGGGACGGCTACGTCTACCCCTACACGTTCAACATCGCCGACTTCGAGCCGAAGTCCGGCCGCCTGCACCAACCGCCAACGGTCCACCAGACCTTCCAGGGCCCGAACTTCGTCATCTGCTCGTTCTGTCCGCGCAACCTCGACTGGGACCCGCTCGCCGTCGCCCTCCCCTACCACCACTCAAACCTGCAGTCCGAGGAGCTCATCTACTATGTCGACGGTGAGTTCGGGTCGCGCGCGGGCGTCGGTGCCGGCGCGCTCACGCTGCACCCGAGCGGCCTGCCGCACGGTCCGCAGCCGGGCCTCGTCGAGCGCTCGCTCGGAGCGACGCGCACCGAGGAGCTCGCCGTCATGTGCGACACGTTCCGCCCGCTGCGCCTGACGACCCTCGCGCGCGAGCTCGACGACCCCGCCTACGCGCTGAGCTGGCACGAAGGCGGGGTGCGCGCGGGCTAGAGCGTGGTCGTCGGAGGCGGACTGCGCGGCGATCGAGACGCCGGCTGTGGCAGCGGCTGCCAGCAGGGCTGCCAGCACGGAACTGAATGGGATTCGCATGATCGCGAGCGTGGCGATCGCCGACGGCGCCGATGTTGGGAGATCGTGACCGCTCGCACCTGTCGCCGCCGGTCGCCGCGCAGGCGCGTAGGTTGGCGCTGCCATGACAAGCCCACCCGACCCACGCGCGCGCTTCGCCTGGGGCGTCGTGCGCATCGACGGCGGCGCGCCGCAGCCCGTCCTGCGCGACGGCGACGGCGTGCTTTCGCTGGCCGCGCTCGCCCCCAGCCAGGAACCGGACCTCCAGCGCGCCGCGCACGCGCCCACGCTGAACGCGCTGATCGAGCTCGGCCCGGCGGCCTGGGATGCCGTCCGCGCCACATCGCTGACAGCGCCGGCCGCCGCGCGCGTTCCGCTCGCACGCTGCGAGGCCGTACTCCCCGTCCGAATCGCGGACTTCGTCGACTTCTACGCCTCCGTGGAGCACGCGACGAACTTCGGGCGCATCTTCCGGCCCGGCACGCCGCCGCTGCGGGCGAACTGGCGCCATATGCCGGTCGGATACCACGGTCGCGCCTCGTCGGTGCTCGTCAGCGGGACGCCCGTGCACCGGCCGCGCGGACAGGTTGCGCTCGGCGAGCTCGCGTCCACGCGCGAGCTCGACCTCGAGTGCGAGCTCGGCTTCGTCTGCGGCCCGACCGTGCGCGGCCCGCTCGCGATCGACCGCGCCGAGCAGCACATCTTCGGCGTCGTGCTCGTCAACGACTGGAGCGCGCGCGACATCCAGCGCGCCGAGTATGAGCCGCTGGGCCCCTTTCTCGGCAAGTCGTTCGCCACCTCGATGTCGGCCTGGATCACGCCGCTGGATGCGCTCGCGCACGCTCGCATCGCACCGCGTCAGCAGGACCCCGCGCCGCCGCAGTACCTGCGCGCGAGCGACCCGTGGACGCTCGACCTTGCGCTCGAGATCGAACTCGACGGCGAGGTCGTCTCGCGGCCGCCGACGCGCGGGCTGTACTGGACGCCCGCGCAAATGCTCGCCCACCTGACGGTCAACGGCGCAACGCTGAGCGCCGGCGACCTCGTCGCGACCGGCACCATCAGCGGCTCCGCGCCCGGTACCGAGGGCTCGCTCGCGGAGCTGTCGCGCGGCGAGCGCTGGCTGCGCGACGACGACGAGGTCGTGCTGCGCGGGCGCGCGGGCGCCGTCGAGCTTGGCGAGGTGCGCGGCCGCGTGGTCGGGTGACCTCCGCCCGCCTGAGCTACGTCAGCAGGTCTGCGCGTTCAGCGAGCGAGGGCGCGCCACGCCGCGATCGGCCACCCTGGGGCGCCACGCTTCCAACGTGTGAACTCGCTCGGAGCCACACGGAGTGGCGCGCCGGCGCCGGTACCGTAGTTCGGCGTGACTACGACCCCGATGATCGACGCGACTCCGAGCGAGGGCTTCGTCAGCGACGAGGAACTGCTCAGCGGCGTGCTCGAAGACGTCATCTGCGCAGGTGAGGGCGAGTCCGCGCTCGCGCTGCACCGTCGCGCCGTCGAGCTCGGCCGCCGCTCGCGCAGCGGCGACGCCGCCGCGGCCGACGAGCTCGCCGGCCTCGTTGCCGAGCTCGACGTCCATGAGCTCCAGCTGCTCGTCCGGATGCTGACGTGCTGGCACCAGCTCATGAACCTCGCCGAGGACAGCGACCGCGTCCGGCGCCTGCGCGCCCGCGAGATCGACGAGGCGCCCGCACCGCGCCGCGGCTCGCTGCGCCATGCGATCACGCACCTCGCGGCCGGCGGCACGAGCGCGTCCGAGCTGCACGACGCGCTTGCCCGCGCCAAGGTCCAGCTCGTCATGACCGCGCACCCGACCGAGGCGCGCCGACGCACGACGGTCAACAAGCTCGCGCGCGTCTTCGCGCTGCTGCGCGCGCTCGACGAGCGCGTGCCGGTCCCCGGCGAGCGCGAGGCCGTGCGCCGCCGGATGGCCGCCGCCGTGCAGGAGCTGTGGGGCACCGACGAGCTGCGCGCCGTCGGAACGACGGTCCTCGACGAGGTGACCGCCGGGCTCATCTACTTCACCTCGACGCTCGGCGAGGTCGTGCCCGCGATCTACCGCGACCTCGACGCCGCCGTGCGCGAGAGCTACCCCGACGACGACGTCGTAGTCCCGCCGCTGCTGACGTTCGGGTCGTGGATGGGCGGCGACCGCGACGGCAACCCGCACGTCACGCCGCAGATGACCGCGACGGCGCTCGGGCTCATGAAGAACGCCTGCCTGACGCACCTCGAGAACGCCCTGACCGCGCTCGCCGGGCGCGTGACGCTGTCGGCCCGTGTCGCCGGCGAGCCCGACGAGCTGCGCACGCTGCTCGCCGACACCGAGGCCCGCGCCGACCCGGCGCTCGTCGCGTACCTGCACGAGCGCAACCCGGAGGAGCCCTACCGGCGGCTCTTCAAGCTGCTCGCCGAGCGCGTGCGCTCGACGCGCAAGAGCGAGGACAACGGCTACCACCGCTCGGAGGAGCTCGTCGCTGACCTGCGCGTCGCCGAGGGCGCGCTGCGCAGCCAGCGGGCGGGCTTCGTCGCCGCCGACACGCTGCGCGACGTCGTGCGCCAGGTCGAGGTCTTCGGCTTTCACTTCGCCCGCCTCGACGTACGCGAGCACGCCGACATCCACAGCCACGCGATCGACGAGATCCTGTCGACGCTCGGCGTCCAGGACGGCTACGCCGAGCTGCCCGAGGCGCAGCGCATCGCGGTGCTGGTGCGCGAGATCGAGGACCGCCGGCCCCTGATCCCCGGCGACATCAGCGGCTTCGGGGCATCGACGCGCGAGGTCGTCGAGACGTTTCGCACGATGCACGACCTGCTGACGGGCGATCACGCCGGCGCGCTCGGCGCGTACATCATCTCCAACACGACGGGCCCCTGCGACCTGCTCGAGGTCCTGCTGCTGATGAAGGAGGTCGGGCTCGCGCGCCCCGGCGGCCGTGGCGCGCAGCTGCGCATCGTGCCGCTGTTCGAGTCCGGCGACACGCTCGCCGCCGCCGCCGACACGATGCGCACGCTGCTCGACACGCCGGTCTACCGCGCGGCCGTCGACGCCGTCGGTGAGCAGGAGATCATGGTCGGCTACTCGGACTCCAACAAGGACGTCGGTTACGTCGCGTCGGGTTGGGGCATCTACCGCGCCCAGATCGAGGTCGCAGACGTCATGCGCGAGCACGGCGTGCCGTGGCAGTTCTTCCACGGTCGCGGCGGCGCGGTCGGCCGCGGCGGCGGCCCGTCGAACGTCGCGATCCTTGCGCAGCCGCCGGGCACCGTCGCCGGCCGCCTCAAGGTCACCGAGCAGGGCGAGATGCTGTCGGCGAAGTTCAGCGTCACGGAGATCGCCCATCGCGAGCTCGAGCTGACGACGAGCGCCGTGCTCATCACGACGCTCGACCGCGCGATGGCCGACGCGCCGCCGAACGTCGCGCGCTACGAGGAGATCGTCGCGCAGATGGCCGAGCGCTCGACGCGCGTCTACCGCGACCTCGTCTACGGCGATCCGGACTTCGCCGCGTACTTCCACGCCGCCACGCCGGTGCGCGAGATCCAGCGCCTGCAGCTCGGCTCGCGGCCGTCCAAGCGGCGCCAGTCGACGCGGATCGAGGACTACCGCGCGATCCCGTGGGTCTTCTCGTGGACGCAGACGCGTGCCGTGCTGCCGGCCTGGTACGGGCTCGGCACCGCGCTCGAGACCGCGCGCGAGGAGCACGGCACGCCGATCCTGCAGGAGATGGAACGCGACTGGCCGTTCTTCTCGGCGCTGATCTCCAACGCCGAGATGGCGTGCGCGAAGGCCGATCTCGACATCGCCCGCCGCTACGCGGAGCTCTATGACGACGTCCCCGCGCGCGAGCGGATCTGGAACGCGATCTCCGACGAGCTCGAGCGCACCGTGCGCGAGTTGCGCCGCGTCCGCGACGAGGAGCGTCCGCTCGATCGCGAGCCGGTCCTGCAGCGCACGATCGCGCGTCGCAACCCGTTCATCGACCCGCTGTCGTTCGTCCAGCTCGAGCTGCTGCGCCGGCTGCGCGCCAGTGGCGGCAAGCAGGACGATCCCCACCTCGTGCGGGCGAGCCTGCTGACGATCAACGGCATCGCCGGCGGATTGCGCAACACGGGCTGATCTCGCCCGCCGCCTATCCTCTCCGCCTCTCCATGACCACCTCAGAAGTCCAGCCCGAGCGCACGCGCGTCTACGTCTGCGGGCACCGTAATCCGGATACCGACTCGATCGCGTCGGCGATCGGCTACGCCGAGCTCAAGAACCAGCTCGACACGTCGCAGGAATACGTGCCCGTGCGCCTCGGCGTCGCCAACGCCCAGACGTCGTGGCTGATCGAGCGCTCCGGCGCGCCGCTGCCGCAGTTCCTGCCGCACGTCAAGCTGCGCGTGCGCGACGTCATGCGCACGAGCTTCGCGGTCGCCAACCGCTCCGACCCGGTGCGCGACGTCGGGCTGCTGATGGCGCCCAAGGACGTCGTGCCGATCGTCGACGACGACGGCGTGCTGGGCGGCGTGCTGACGGAGCGCGCGCTGGCACGCCGTTACATCCGCGAGTCGCGCGAGGCTTCGCGCCTGGACGCGCCGACGCCCATCGGATCGATCGTGTCGGTGCTCGAGGGCACGCTCGTCTGCGGCTCGCCCGAGCAGGAGGTCTGCGGCCGGGTGTGGGTGCAGGCGATGGACTCGCGCTCGCAGTCAAACGTCGAGCGCGGCGACGTCGTTGTCGTCGGCGATCGCCACAACTCGCAGAAGCGCGCGATCGAGACCGGCATCTCGCTGCTCGTGCTCAGCAACGACACCTATCCGGGCGACGAGATCGTCGCGCTCGCCGCGACCGCCGGCTGCGCGATCGTGACCTCGCCGCTGGACAGCTACGTGACGAGCCGCATGATCACGCTGTCGGAGCCGGTGCACGCGTTCGTCGAGGGCGACCCGCTGACCGTCGGCCTCGATGATCTGGTGAGCGACATCTCCGAGCAGATCAAGACCGTGCACTACCGCGCGGCGGTCGCGCTGGACCGCGGCGGTCGCCCGATCGGCCTCGTGACGCGCTCGGATCTCGTCAACCCCGCGCCGCGCCGCGTGCTGCTCGTCGACCACGCCGAGCGCGCCCAGAGTGCGCACGGCATCGAGGAGGCCGAGATCGTCGAGATCCTCGACCACCACCACATCGGCTCGATCGAAACGAAGACGCCGGTGACCGCGATCTTCGATCCGGTCGGCTCGACGGCGACGCTCGTCACCGAGCGCTTCCGCCAGGCGGGCCTCGAGCCGACGTTGCCCGCGGCGACGATGCTGCTCGGCGCGATCTGCTCGGACACGGTCCTGCTGACGTCGCCGACGACGACCGAGCGCGACCGCGTGGCGACGAGCTGGCTCGAGACCCTCCTGTCCGTCGATGCGATCGCCTTCGGGCGCGAGATGTTCGAGCGCGGCTCGGACGTCGCCCGCGTCGCCGCGGACGACCTCGTCCAGCGCGACCTCAAGGAGTACGAGCTCGACGGCGGCAAGACGCTGAGCGTGGCCCAGATCGAGACGGTCGGCAGCGTCCTGGGTGAGCGCACCGGCGAGCTGCTCGCCGCGGTCGACGCGCATCGCAAGCGCTATGACCAACTCATGTTCGCGCTCATGGTCACCGACATCCTCGCGCGCCACACGACGCTGCTCGTGTCCGGCCCCGAGCAGCTCGCCGAGCGCGCGTTCGGCAAGCCGGTCGTCGACGGGATGATCGACCTGCCGGGCGTCATGAGCCGCAAGAAGCAGGTCGCGCCGGTGCTGCTGGCGGCGGCGAGCGCTGCGGTCTGAGTCAGCAGCGCCGAGAAGCGCAGGTACTCGGCGTAACGCGGGTGCCAGTAGTTGCTGGCGCCGCAGCCGCCCATCGAGATGCCGCCGATCGCGACGCGCTCGGGGTCGCCGTGCAGCCGCTTGACAGCACGCGGGATGACCTCGTCGAGGACGTAGCGCCCCCAGTCGCCGCTCGAGCGCTAGGAGTCGACGCCGCCGTCGGGGAAGACGACGACCGGCGCGCGCTTGCCGAGCGCTGGAGCGCGGCGTAGAAGTCGCCGTTTGAGTTCGAGTCGTTGCCGTGCTTGCCGCGGCCGTGCAGGAACACGAGCAGCGGCGGGCGCGGGCCGGCGTCGGCGGGGATCGCCGCGGTCTGAGCGAGCGTGCGGTGCGTGAACCGCGAGCGCACGTCGTAGTGCAGGATCCGCGCGCCGTGCGCGGCCGCCGAGCCCGTGTGCACGGCGCCGGGCCAGAAGCGGCGCGCGACCAAGCCGATCCCGAGCACGAGGATCGTGATCGCGAGCACCGCGATCGCACGGCGGCGAGCGAGGGCGGCGCGGCTTGGTTGTCGCGAGAAGGCCGGCCCGATCGGGGCGCGGCGCACGCCTCGCGAGCGGGAAGTCGGGCGTCGCGCAGCCATCGCCTCAGCGAGCCACGGCTACGGCAGCAGGCTGACGCCGAGCACGATGTCGGCCACGAGCAGCACGAACGCCGGTACCCACAGCTTGATCGGATCCTTCGCGCGCTGGTGCGTCGACAGCGCCCCGAGCATGATGATGAAGATGATCATGAAGCCGGTGATCGCGACGGCGGGGACCGCGATGCCGACGAGCAGCAGGATGCCTGCGAGCAGCTCCATCGCGCCGATCGCGATGCGGATCTGCTCCGGATAGCCCCAGCGCTCGAAGTTCGCGGCGACCTCCGCCCGGCCGGTGATCTTTGGGATCCCGGCGGCGAGAAACACGCAGCCGAGGATCGCGGCGAGGATCGTGCTGAGCGTGCTCATGCAGGCACGACTGTAGCTGGGGACACTCGGTACGAAGGCCGCGGCATGAGGAGGTGTGTCGATCTAATCGCGCGGAGAGAGAGCAGATCGAAAAACCCCCCTCCGCCCGGATGGCCAAAGCGTGGTCAGGCTCCGTATCCTGTCGCCGCGCATGCCCGAGCCCGTGAAGATCGCAGTCGTCGGCGGCGGCTATGGCGCGAAGGTGCCGCTTCCCGCCTACGCCGAGCTCACCGAGTTCCAGCCGATCGCCGTCTGGTCGCGGCGCCCCGAGCGCGCGCTGGAGCTCGCGGCGAAGTTCGATCTCGCGCTCGGCACCGCCGATCTCGAGGAGCTGCTCACCGCGCCCGGCCTCGAGGCGGTCCATGTCGCCGGTCCGGTCGCCCAGCACGCCGAAGTTGCGATCGCGGCGGCACAGCGCGGCCTGCACGTCCTGTGCGAGAAGCCGCTCGCCGCCTCGCTCGCGGAGGCGCACGCGGTCGTCACGGTGATCCGCGAGGCGGGCGTCGTCGGCGCCGTGAACTACGGTCGGCGCCTGCAGCAGACCCGCGCGCTGCTGCTGCAGCGCGTGCGCGAAGTCGTCGGCCGGCCTCGGATGGTCTCGATCTCGCTTGTCCACGTCGACCACGCCGAGCCCGACTCGCGGCCGTTCACGTGGGTGCAGGACAAGGCGATGGCCGGCGGCCGGCTGCAGGGCTACGGCGTCCACGACCTCGACCTGCTGATCGAGGCCTTCGGCGAGGTCGCCGAGGTCGCCGCCGCGACGGAGGTCGGCGTCGGCGAGCGCCGCGCCAAGGACGGCACCCCGCACACCGTCACCGCCGAGGACGCCTACGCGATCCTCATCCGCTTCCGCGGCGGCGGCCTCGGCCAGGTCAGCCTGACGTCGACCGCGCGCCACGCCCGCGGCGACCTCGTCGAGATCCACGGCGACAGCGGCACCGTGCGCCTCGATGCCGACAAGGTCCTGTGGTCCGGTCGCGCCGGCGAGGAGCTTCGATCCGAGGGCCCGTTGAAGGCCAGCTCGAAGGACGCCTTCGCGCAGGTCGCGCGCAACTTCCACGCCTCGATCCGCGACGGCGCACCGACCGATCCGTCGCTCGAGGAGGGCCTGCGCGTGCAGGCGCTGCTCGACGCGATCCACATCGCCGATGACGAGCGGCGCTGGGTCGTACCCGAGTCGATCTCGCCGTTGCAGGACTGACCGCGCGTGCACGCACCGCCCGACTCGATCCGTACGGCCGACGACGATCGGCGCTCGCTCGCGCCCGCGTCGATCGCGGCGCCCGAGGGCTGACGGCGATCGCCGCCACGACCGTCTATCTCGTCCGCCACGGGCAGACCGAGAGCTCCAAGCGCCTCGCCTACTCCGGTCGCTCGGACGTCGCGCTCACCGAGCTCGGTCGCGAGCAGGCGCGCGCGGCCGCGGTGCGGCTCGCCGACGCGGGCGTCGACCACGTCTTCACGAGCCCGCTCAGCCGCGCGCGAGACACCGCGCAGGCGATCGCCGACGCGACCGGCGCGCCGCTGACCGTCGACGAGCGCCTGATCGAGGTCGACTACGGCGACTTCGAGGGCCTCGATCGCGCCGAGGCGAGCGCCCGCTTCGGCACGGCCTTCGATGCCTGGCGCGCGGACCCGTTCGGTGCGCCGGTACCCGGCATGGAGCCGCTCGCCGTCGCGCTCGAGCGCGCGAGCGCAGCGACGGCCGACGCCATCGCAACGTGCGACCGGCCGGTCATCGTCGGCCATCAGGGCATCCTGCGAATCGTGCTGATCGCGCTCGGCGAGCTCGCGCCGGACGACTACTTCACGCTGCGCCTGCACGAGGCCGACCCTCGCGCGGTGCAGTCCCCCGCGATCATCTGACCGAACCGGCGCGCCGGCCGGGCCGCGAGTCCCGCTGTACGGGCGTGGTGTGAGATCTCGCACTTCCGCCTTGACTGGAGACGCGGCTCGCGCTCTGCTGTGTGCCGCAGCCTCCCCGCCGGCCGACCGGAGCGCACGCCCACATGCCCGAGCACGACGATCTCCTCAAGCGCTTCCAGCCCGTGTTGCGCTACGACTCCAACGAGCAGTTCTTCGCCGACAGCGCCGAGCAGTTCATGGTCAACCCCGGCAACGAGCTGCGGCGAAAGCACACCGATGCCGGCAACGGCGCCGTCCTCGCGAGCGCCCAGCCGAAGGACGGCCAGCCGCGGCTCGCGCTCGACTTCCTCGGCGCGACGGCGTACGCGGACGGCACGCCCGTGCAGGAGGGCGACATCCTCAGCGTCCGCGGCAGCAACTACCGCGAGCAGTACCGCGCGCTGCGCATCGCCCACCCCGAGCTGACGAACATCGTCTACGCCCATGCGGCCGAGGCGAACGGGCGCGTCTGGCTGCAGTACTGGTTCTGGTACTTCTACAACGACTACCAGCTGTCGTTCGCGCTCGGCACACACGAGGGCGACTGGGAGATGGTGCAGCTGCGGATGGACGACGCCGCCGGCCATCCCGATATCGCGATCTACGCCCAGCATCGCTACGGCGAGGAGCGCGCCTGGGACGGGATCGAGAAGCTCGGCGAGCGGCCGGTCGTCTACTCCGCGCGCGGCTCGCACGCGTCGTACTTCGAGGTCGGTTTTCATCAGACCGAGGCGTGGTATGACCTCGCCGACGGCAAGCGCAGGATGAAGGACCGTCCGAGGCTTGTGATCCTCAGCGACGACGACCCGGAGTGGCCGCTTTGGACCGGGCGCTGGGGCGACACGCTGCCGCGATCGGGCCTGGAGTCCAACAGCCCGACCGGGCCGGGTGCGAAGAAGCAGTGGAGGCGCCCCGACGCCCTGCTCGACAACCCGTCGCAGCCGACGAAGGGCAAGGCCCCGAAGGCACCGGACGTGACGATCCTGCGAGCGTCGGGTCGGCTGCGCGTCGAGTACGACGTCTCCAAGCGCGACCCACTCCCGACGACGCTCGTCATCACGGTGAACTCGAAGGACGAGCCGGGTGTGCCGCCGCGGACGCTGAATCTCGACGTGCACCCGACCGGGCACGGCAAGGTCACGACCGAGGTCGTGCTCGACCCGCTCAAGCACTACGACGTCTTCGCGAGCATCGTCGTCGGCAACCCACCGAAGCCGTCGGAGTCCGTGGAGACACTGATCGAGCCGTTCGCCGCGCCGAAGGCGACGTTCGTGCAGAAGATCCTGGCCGCTGTCAGCAGCACGATCGCCACGATCCGCGGCGATCGCCGCTGAGCGAGAGCGGTCAGGCCAGCGCCGCGATCCGCGCCGCCTCGACCTCGTCGCGCACGATGCAGCCGGCGAGATGGTCGTTGACGATGCCCGTCGCCTGCATGAGCGCATAGGCCGTCGTCGGGCCGACGAAGCGAAAGCCGCGCCGCTTGAGTTCGCGCGCGAGCGCCTTCGACTCGGGCGTCCAGGACGGCATCTCACCGAGCGCGGCGGGAGCAGGCGGCGGCGGATCGGACGGCGGCGCGAACGACCACAGCAGGTCGGTCAGCGTATCCCCCGCCTCGTTCAGCGCGACCGTCGCGCGGGCGTTTGAGATCGTCGCCTCGATCTTGCCGCGATGGCGGATGATCCCGGCATCGCCGAGCAGCCGCTCGACGTCGCGACCGCCGAAGGCCGCCACCGCCTGCGGATCGAAGTCGCAGAAGACCTCGCGAAAGCGCGGGCGCTTGCGCAGGATCGTGATCCACGACAGCCCGGACTGAAAGCCCTCCAGACACAGCCGCTCGAGCAGCAGTCGGTCGTCGCGGATGGGCCTTCCCCACTCCTCGTCGTGGTAGGCGATATACAGCGGATCGGCCGTCGGCCAGCAGCGTTGGGGTGTGATGTCATCGGTCATACGAACGCACGTTCCCATCCCGTCCGGACGGATCTCCAGGCTGTTGGGTCATACCGCGCGCTCGCGGCGCTCGAACCCCGGGCAGCGCAGGACCGGGATCGGCGGGTACTTCGGGTAGCGCTTGTCCTCCGTCGAGCGCCGGCAGAGCGAGAACGACGAGCCGCGCGTGTTGCGGACGACGCGCTGATGTAGGCAGCGGTCACAGAGACCGACGGGCGGGGGCATCACACTCGACCCTAGTCGCCGCGGCGCGCTCCTTGTCAATCGGGGGTGTGTCGATCTGAGCGGCTATGGACCGCGTAGATCGACACCCCCCCAGCCGTTGCCCCGGAATGGTTGCCCGAGCAACTACAATGGCGCCCCAGTGGCCACCTTCCTTCGCCTGCTGACGTTCCTCAAGCCGTACAAGCGGGGCGTCTGGCTCTCGTTCGGGCTGGCGGCGCTCGCGATGGGCGCGACGGTCGCGATCCCCGCCCTCACCGGCGCCGCGGTCAACGCCATCGACGCGAAGGACGGCGATCGGCTCAAGACGCTCGCGCTCTTCATCGCGCTCGCCGGGCTCGTCCGACTCGGCCTCACGATCGCGCGGCGCCTGGTCGCGGGCCAGGTCTCGCTCGGCGTCGAGTACGACCTGCGCAATCGCGTCTACGACCACCTGCTGTCGCTCGAGCTCGGCTTCTTCGACCGCCAGCAGACCGGTCAGCTCATGTCGCGCACGACGGTCGACCTGCAGGCGGTGCGCTTCTTCCTCGGCTACGGCCTCGTGATCATCGCCCAGGCCGCGCTGACGATCATCTTCGCCGCCATCGCGATGTTCGTCATCGACCCGATGCTGGCGTTGCTCTCGCTGTGCCCGGTGCCGTTCGTCATCTGGATCGCCAACCGCTACGGCCGCCGCTCGCGGCCCGCGCTGCAGGAGGTCCAGCAGCGCATCGCCGAGCTGACGGCCGACGTCGAGGAGAACGTCGGCGGCGTGCGCGTCGTGAAGGCGTTCGCGCGCGAGGAGCTGCAGCTCAAGCGCTTCCGGCGCTCGGTCTCGCGGGTCTTCGACCAGTCGATGATCTCGACGCGGCTGGCCGCGTTCTACAGCCCGTTCATCGGCTTCTTGCCGCAGATCGGCCTCGCCCTGCTGCTGTTCCTGGGCGGCCGCGCGGTCATCAACGGCAGCCTCGACCTCGGTGAGTTCACGGCTTTCTACACGTTCCTGCTCGCGCTGCTCGGCCCGATGCGCACCGTCGGCCTGCTGCTCGGCCTGTCGCAGCGCGCGACCGCGTCGGGGGCGCGCGTCCTCGAGATCCTCGACCGCGAGCCGCAGATCGTCGGCAAGCCCGGCGCCGGCCCGCTGCCCGCGGGCTCCGGGCGCGTCGAGCTGCGCGGCGCGACGCTCGCTTACGAGGACGGCGGGGAGCCCGCGTTGCACGACGTCGACCTGACCGTCGAGGCCGGCACGACGATCGCGCTCGTCGGCGCCACCGGGTCGGGCAAGACGACGCTCGTCGGCCTCATCTCGCGCCTCTACGACGTCACCGCCGGCGCGGTGCTCGTCGACGGCGTCGACGTCCGCGACCTCGATCCGCGCTCGCTGCGCCGCGAGATCGCCGTCGTCACCGACGACCCGTTCCTGTTCAGCGCCAGCGTGCACGAGAACATCGCCTACGCACGACCCGACGCCGGGACCCGCGAGGAGGTCGTGCAGGCCGCCACACGTGCCCAGGCGCACGACTTCATCAGCGCGCTGCCCGACGGCTACGACACGCGCGTCGGCGAGCGCGGGCTGACGCTGTCGGGCGGCCAGCGCCAGCGGATCGCGATCGCGCGCGCGCTGTTCGCCGACCCGCGGATCCTGATCCTCGACGACGCGACGTCGTCGGTCGACGCCTCGACCGAGCAGGACATCAAGGAGGCGCTGACCGAGGTCATGGCCGGCCGCACGACGTTCGTCATCGCGCACCGGTTGAGCACGATCGCGCTCGCCGACGAGATCGCCGTGCTCGAGGACGGCTGCCTGCTCGACCACGGCACGCATGCCGAGCTGCTCGAGCGCTCGCCGTTCTACGGCGAGATCGTCGAGAAGGGCCTGCCCGACCAGGTCTTCCTGACGCGCAAGGCGCTCGAGCCCGAGGTCGCGGGCCTGTGAAGCGCGCGAGCCGCACGGCCCGGCGCGCAGAACGCCCGCCCGCCGCCGGCGCCGCGCTGCGCCTCGACGTTCGGCGTCGCCTGCGCCAGACGAGCGGGCGCGGACGCAAGCTGCGCGGCCTGCTCGTGCTGCTGAGGCCCTATCGCACGCGGGTCATCCTGATGCTCGTCGCGCTCGTCGCCGCGACCGCCGCCGCGCTGGCCCCGGCGCCGCTGGCGAAGGTCGCGATCGACGACGGCATCACGAAGGGCAACCTCGGCACGCTGAACCTCGTCGTCGTCGCGTTCGTCGTCAGCGCGCTCGTCGTCTGGGGCGCGACGTACGTGCAGACCTATCTCGTCGGCTGGGTCGGTCAGCGCGCGCTGCAAGATCTGCGCCTGCGGATCTTCGAGCACCTGCAGTCCCAGCCGATCGGCTTTTACGAGCGTCGGAGCGCCGGAGGGCTCATCTCGCGCATGACGAACGACGTGCAGGCCCTCGACCAGCTCGTGACCGAGGGTGTCGTGACGCTCTTCTCGAGCTCGCTGACGCTCATCGGCACCGTCGCGATCCTCGCCTGGCTGGACCTCGAGCTCGCGGCCTTGACGTTTCTGATCTTCCCCGTCATGGCGCTCGGCTCGCTCGCCTTCCGCGTCGTCTCGGCCGACGCCTACAAGCGCACGCGCGAGACGATCAGCTCGATCACGTCCTACCTGCAGGAGTCGCTGTCGGGGATCCGAATCCTGCGCTCGTTCGGTCAGGAGCCCCAGCACATCGAGCGCTTCCGCGAGCTCAACGACGCAAACCGCAACGCGAACATGACGACGGTCAACCTCAACGCCGCGTACTTCCCGGCGGTCGAGCTGCTGAGCGCGCTGGCGACGGTCGGGATCCTGCTCTACGGCGGCTCTCAGGTCATCAACGGCGACATCTCCGCCGGCGTCGTGATCGCCTTCGTGCTCGCGCTGAACGGCTTCTTCGACCCGATCCAGCAGCTATCGCAGGTCTACACGACCTACCAGTCGGGGATGGCGGCGCTCGACAAGATCTTCGACCTGCTCGACGTCGAGCCCGATCTCGTCGACGCGCCCGACGCGATCGAGCTCGGGCGCCTGCGCGGCGAGGTGCAGCTGCGCGACGTCACGTTCGGGTACTCGACCGCGGAGGGCAGCGCGCTCGCGGTCCAGCACGTGTCGCTGCTCGTGCCACCGGGCCAGACCGTCGCGCTCGTCGGCTCGACGGGCGCGGGCAAGTCGACGATCGCCAAGCTCGTCGCGCGCTTCTACGACCCGACCGACGGCGCCGTGCTCGTCGACGGCCACGACCTGCGCTCAGTCTCACAGTCCTCGCTGCGCCGCCAGCTCGGGATCGTCCCGCAGGAGGGCTTCCTGTTCAGCGGCACGATCGGCGACAACATCGCCTTCGGGCGCCCGGATGCGACCGCGGAGGATGTCCGCGCCGCCGCGCACGCCGTCGGCGCCGACGACTTCATCGACGCGCTCGAGCACGGCTACGACACGCCGGTCGGCGAGCGTGGCACGCAGATCTCCGCCGGCCAACGGCAGCTCATCGCCTTCGCCCGCGCGCTCGTCGCCGACCCGCGGATCCTGATCCTCGACGAGGCGACCTCCAACGTCGACCTGCACACCGAGGGGCGCATCGAGGTCGGCCTGCGGCGCCTGCTCGCCGGCCGCACGTCGATCGTCATCGCCCACCGCCTGTCGACGATCCGCCAGGCCGGCCGGATCGTCGTGCTCGAAGGCGGGCAGATCGTCGAGCAGGGGACGCACGACGAGCTGCTCGAGGCGCAGGGCGACTATTGGGCGCTGTACCGTGACTGGATGGCGCAGGCGGCGGCGTAGCCGGCGCTCGGGCCGGGGCCGCCGACCGAGGGTCCGAGGCTATACTCGCCAGCCCTTGCCGGGTGGAGTAATGGCAACTCGCCAGGTTCTGGCCCTGGAATTCAAGGTTCGAGTCCTTGCCCGGCAGTGTTCGGCTCGGCTCCCAGCCGATGGCGTCATGCAGACGACGCAACTTGGCGCCGCGGCAGGGTGCAGCGAGACCAGCCGCGCGGACGCGGTCGGTCGGTCGCTCAGCTCAGCGGGCTGAGCTGACGCGGCTCGTAGAGCGCGAGCGAGTCGTTGCCGGGGATCCGCATCGCCGTCAGCAGCCCCCAGCCGACGTCGCTGATCGCCTCGGTGAACTGCACGCCCCTGGACTCGAGATCGGTGACCGTCGAGATGATGTCGTCGCACGCGAGGTAGACCTGGTGGCGCCCGCCCTCCTGCGCCGTCTGCGCGTCGAGCCCCGTCGGCGCCAGCGCGAGGATCAGCCAGCCGCCGCCGGCGTCGACCGAGTCCAGGCCGAAGGCGTTGCGCAGGAAGACCCGCAGGCCCGGTGCGTCGCTGCTGTAGATGACCGTGTGAGCATCGGTGAGCACGTACGTGCTACGGCAAGGAGCCCCGCGCGGACGCGTCGTGCCGCGAAGTTGGCGGGCGCGCAGGCACCCCACCGCAGGATGGCCCGCAGGCCGTCCGCGTCGCGGCTGTAGATCACCGTGTGCGCGCCGACGATCACGACCGCAGCCCGCTCATCCCACCACCGCGCTTGCGCAGCGACCGAAGGACGCCATCACACCCTCCTGGTTGGCGACGCACAGGCGCACGGTGTGGCGCCCCCGGCGCAGCGGATGGACGCGGATTCCGACCTGTCGCGTGGTGACGTAGCGGCCGTCGGGCGTGTGCTTGCCGACCGCCGTCAGCGCCTTGCGCGGCAACAGCGTCCAGCGGCCAGCGATGCGCACGTAGCCGGCCGAGCTCGACAACGACACACCCGTCTGGAGGTCCTGGGCGACGAACAGCGCGTAGTCGCGGCGGCGCAGTCGCTGCGTCCGCACGGTCGGCGGCGTGGCATCGATCCTCAGCGCGGGATGGCGAACCGTCGTCCCGGCGGCCGACGTCGGCAACCGGGTGCTCAGCGACGTGCGAATCGTGCGGCGCACGCCGAAGTGGTCGGCGTAGGCGAGCGACACGTCGAGATCGACGTCGGGGTGATCAGGGTCGACAAGCGCCGTCGCGACGCGCGGCGAGCGCGGCAGCGGCGTGCTGTCCTCGTCGCCGAAGACGGGTGCCGCCGATCCTCCGCGGCTGCGCCATCCGGCCGGCGGGCGAAAGCTGCGCCCGGCGCGATCGGTGATCGGCAGCGCGAGCCGCACGCCGCGCCGGAACAGCAGCGCGTCGGCGACGTAGCTGGGCGCGGGGGCGCCACCCAGCAGCGGACGCCGGCCCGCGACCGCATGGATCCGCACCTCGGGTGCGCGCCGCAGCCAGAACGCGTCGGGCGCGACCGGATCGGCGAACGACGCGCGGACGGCCTGGGGGCCGCCGCCCGCGAGCTCGAAGCCGTATGCGGTCCGCGGACCGGTGATCGCAACCGTGCGGTCCGCGTCGTCGGCGCCGGGGAAGTTGAGCTGCACCGCGGAGGGCAGCGTCTCGCTGCCGTCGAAGACGATCGACCCCGAGACGAACGCGGCTTGGCTGAGAGCCGGCCAAGCCAGCAGCGCGACTAGGACGACGAGCGGGGCGCAGCGGACCACGCTGCGTCGCTACCCGCGGCGCCTGCCCGGCGCGAACTGGGCCATGATCTGCGGCTCCAGGCCCGGGTCGAGCACCACGAGCACCTCGTTGCCCGCCTCGATGACCGTGTCGGCCTTCGGCACGAAGCCCGCCTTGCCGCGCGGCAGCACGGAGATGATCAGGCTGCCCTCGGGCAGCTGCAGGTCGGCGACACGCCTGCCCGCCGCGGGGGCGCTCTCGGCCACCTCGACCTCGATGATCTCGAGCTCCTCGTCGGGCAGGTCGAGCAGGTGCACGAGCCCGTGTCCGGGGACCTCGTGCTCGATGAGGTTGAGGATCAGATCGGTCGCCGAGACCGCGGGCTGGACGCCGAGCAGCTTGAAGTGCTGGAGGTTTCGCGGGTTGTTACAGCGCGCGATGATCCGCTCGCAGAGGTACTTCTCCTTGGCGACCTGGCAGATGAGGATGTTGTCCTCGTCGTCGCCGGTGACGGCCACGACGAGATCCGCGCGCTGGATCCCGGCGCGCTCGAGCACCCACAGCTCCGTGCCGTCGCCGTACTGGGCGGCATGCTCGAGCTCCTGCTCGATGCGCAGGTAGGCGGCGCGGTTGGCCTCGATCAGCGTGACCTCCTGCCCGTTGCGGATGAGCTCGCGCGCGAGGTTCAACCCGACCTTGCCGCCGCCGACGACGATGACGTACATCAGGCGCCGGCGACCTCGGCGATCGCCTTCTCGAACATCGCGATTCCGAGCTTGACGGCACAGATCGTGTGCAGCCCCTGCTCGGAGTACCAGTCCGAGCGCGCCGGGTCGAGGACGCGCACGACGACGTGGCCGACGCCGTAGCGGCGTTGCGCGATCTGGGCGACGAGGATGTTCGTGTTGTCGCCGCGCGTGGCGGCGATGAAGATGTCGGCCTCCTCGACGCCCGCGGCCAGCAGCGCGTCGATCTCGATCGCGGTGCCGACGGTGAAGCGCCCGCCGGCGTCCTCCCACGACGTCGGCTGTCCCGCGTCCAGGCGCTCGTGTGAGAGCGGATCCTCGTCGAGCACGGATACCGTGTGCCCGGCGGCCAGCGCTGACTTGGCGACGGCCGAACCGACACGACCTGCGCCCACGACGAGAACCATCATGAGCCGGATGCTAGTCGTTCACGACCGATTCATCGGACCCGCCCTCGGGATCGGTCCCGCGAGCCGCCGGAGCGGTCAGTAGGACGCGGCACGGCGCCTTGCGGACGACGTACTTCGTCGCGTCGCCGACGAAGTTGTCCAGCGGGCCGCCGATGCCGCCAAGGCGCGCGCCGCCGCGGATGCTTGACGGCTCCTCCGCCGCGAGCACGATGAGCTCGACCCCGCGGCGCGTCGCCTCCGCGACGATTCCCGCGCCGGCGCGTCGCGCGCGGATCGTCGCCGTCGCGACCTCGACGCCCTCGTACTCCTCGCCGACCGCCTTCGCGCGCGCCAGCGCGGTGCGCGCGCGCTTGAGTTGGGCGTCGGGCAGCCGCGCGTCGAGCGGCAGCGACAGCGGCACCTCGAAGACCCACACCGCCTCGATCGTCGCGCCCGTGCTGCCGGGGTCGTCGGCGTTCTCCGCGGCGGCGAGACGGCCGGCGGTCTGGACGATGTCGTCGTCCAGCGGCGTGCCGAGGATCGGCACGAGGATCGAGCCGTACTCGACGCGCAGCGGCTCGGCGCGCAGCGCCTTCTCGGACACGACGACCCGGCTGAGCACCGGCAGCTCGTGGTTTCGGCGATAGGCGACGTAGAGCGCGACACCGACGGCCATCCAGACGACCCCGACGATCCGTGCCCCGGAGTGGAACACGAGCAGGCTCACGAGGCCGGCGGCGGCCATCAGCGCGCCGAGCACCGACGGCAGCGGCAGGTCGCCGCCGCGCACGCGGATCGACAGCGGGACGCGGTACGGGCGTTCGAGATCGCGCTCGCGGTAGCGCAGGACACAGATCGACACGTGCGCGATGAGGAAAGCGAGCATCGCCCCGAACGCGTAGATGCCGACGAGGAAGTCGAGATCGCGCGGGATCAGCAGCGCCGCCGCCAGCACGGCGGCGATGACGATGACGACCCACGGCGTGCCATGGCGCGGGTGCAGGCGACCGACGGCGCTCGGGATCTGGCGGTTGGTGGCCAGCGAGTAGGACAGCCGCGAGAGCCCGAGCATCGCCGCATGCGCGCCGACGACGAGCGTCAGCGTCGCGAGCGCCGCCGTCGCATAGACGAGGATCTGCGACAGCCAGTGCGGGTCGAACGTCTCGACGATCGCCAAGACCGGGGCGTCGAGCGCGTCGCCGTGCAGCGGCCCGGCGCCGGGCGTCACCGGGAGCGCGGAGACGGCGACGAACGAGATGCCGACGTAGATGACGATCACCGACGCCGTCGCGCTCGCGATCAGGCGCTTCAGGTCGCGGCGGCTGACCTGGACCTCGCCCGCGAGCCCCGCAGCCGCCTCGAGGCCCGTGAAGGCGACGGTGCTGACCGTCAGCGCGAAGAGCAGGTCCTTCCAACTCGGAGTCGTGCCGAGATCAATCGTGTCTGTGAGCGCCGGCACGTCGACGACGAGGATGGCTCCGACGACGATGACGACGAGCTGCAGGCCGAGGTCGAGCAGCACGAGCGCGGCCGCGCGCTCGCGGATCCCGGCGCCGCTGAAGCCGCGGATGTTGCGGATCGCGACGTAGGCGATGATCGCCAGCGCGAGCGCGACCTCCGGCACGCCCTTGCCGAGCGGCGCCCAGAACGCCGAGACGTAGTTCGTCGCGGCGAACGCGGTGACGGCGATGAGGATGAGGAAGTCCAGCAGCACGGCCCACGCGGCGACGAAGCTCCACAGCTCGTTGAAGGCATAGCGCGCGAACACCGTCGAGCCCGCGCGCTCGGGATGCAGAGCCGCGCCCTCGACGTACGTCATCGCCGTCAGCACGAAGAACACGCCGGAGCCGAGGAAGACGAGCGGCGTCAGCCCGATCGCGCGCTCGGTGACGATGCCCAGCGAGAAGTAGACGGCGCTCGCCAGCGACGTCCAGATGATCGCGAACAGTGCCGGCGATCCGAGGCTCTTGCGGAACACGACGGCTACAGCCTCCGGATCGTGAAGTACAGGCGGCCACCGCCGGCGAGCGTGAACAGCACGCCGAAGACGACACCGCGGGCAAGCGGGCCGCCGCCCTTGGCGAGCGTCACGGCGACGAGCGCGATCCCGATCAGCACCATGATCGCCGACAGCAGAAGTGTCGCGGCACGGTGCAGGCCTCCGAGGCGGTCGTTCACGCCGACGGCTCGGATTCGATGATGACCCGGCAGGGACGCTCGGCGAGCACGGTCTCGACGGTCTTTCCGAACAGCGTGGTCCCGGTCCGCGGCGGCAGCGGCATGACGATCGCGCTCGCGCTCATCTCGCGCGCCTCGTCGATGATCAGGCGGCCGGTGCCGCCGGGCCGGACCTTCTCGACGTGCCCCGTCACGCGCCGGCCGCCCTGCTGCTTGGCCTGCTCGATGACGCTCATCGCCGCAGACTCCTCCTGCGGCATCTCGGCCCCGATCGGCGACGCGTAGGGCACGGTGATCGTCACGAGCACGTGGATCCCGCGCCGCTTCGGCCCGGCGAGCTTCGCCGCCGTCGCGACCGTCTGCGGCGAATAGTTGCGGGCGTCCAGGGCCACGAGCACCGACTCGTGCTCGACCTCGGTGTCGGTCACCGCCCGCGCCATGACGACCTTGACGGTGGTCACGAGATCGAGCCCCTGGTTGCGCCGGTAGACGATGAAGACGGCGATCCCGAGTGCGAGCCAGAGCGTGCCGGCGAGCGCGACCGTGAGGTTCAGGACCGTCACGACGACGAACGAGATCGCCGTGCCGGCGCCGCCGAGGATCGCGAACAGCGGTAGCGAGAAGCCGCGGAAGCGCATGTTGCCGGGGCCCGTGTACGGGCGTTCGAAGTCCGGCTGGGTCTTTCGCAGCCGGACGACGGAGAGGTGCGCGATCGTGAACGACAGCATCGCGCCGAAGGCGTACATCTTGCCGAGGAAGTCGGCCTGCCCCGGCAGCAGCGTGATGATCGCGATCGCGCCGAAGATGAGGATCCCGATCCACGGCGTGCCGTAGCGCGGATGCAGCTGACGTAGGCGGTCGGGGAGCTGGCGGTGGATGCCCATCGAGTAGACGAGCCGCGAGACTCCGATCAGTCCGGCGTTCGTCGCGATGAAGAGGATCGTCGCCGCGAGCAGGCCGACGTACAGCTCGCCGGCGTGCTGCAGCGGGCCGAGGTCCATCGCGCGGACGACGCCGAGGATCGGGTCGCCGGCGAAGCCGCCCTGGTCCTCGGGCAGGCCGAGCAGGGTCTGGTAGTGGCCGGTCTTGTCGTTGAAGGTCACCGGCAGCGCCGACAGCGCGACGGCCGGCAGCGTGAAGTAGATCGCGAAGACGGCGAGCCGCACGCGGCTGATCGCGGCGGGGATCGTCGTCGCCTCGTCCTTGGCCTCCTCGGCGAGGTTGGAGATCGTCTCGATGCCGGTGTAGGCGACCATCCCGATCGGGATCGCGAGCAGGAAGTTCGACCACGTCGGCGCGACGCCGAAGCTGACGTTGTCGGCGAGCTGGCCGGGGTCGAGCACGACGACGATCCCGATGACGACGAGCAAGAGCTGCGTCATGAAGTCGACGATCGCCAACACGATGTTCAGGCCCGCGGACTCCTTCGCCCCGCGGACGTTGATCGCGGCGAGGATGACGATGATCAGCGCGCCGCCGATGATGTCCGCCGGCGCCGAGCGCAGCGGCTCCCAGAACAGCCCGCCGATGTAGTGCGGGACGAAGAACGCCGAGATCGCGACCGTGATGACGTAGTTCAGCATCTGGCCCCACGCGGCGAAGAACGACCAGAACTCGTTGAACGCGTGGCGCGCGAACGACGACGAGCCGCCGGCCTCGGGATACATCGCGGTCGCCTCGGCGTACGTCGCGGCGGTCCAGAAGAAGATGACGCCCGTGATGATGAAGACCAGCGGCGTGAGGCCGAGCGCGAGCCCGGCGACGAGCCCGAGGGCGTAGTAGATCGACGAGCCGACGTTGCCGTATGCGGTCGAGAACAGCGCGTTGACCCCGAGCACGCGCTGCAGTCCGTGGAGCCGGCGTTCAGCCATCCGCGGCGGGAGTCTACGCGCCGTCGCCTTCAGCGAACCCGCGCGCCGAATGCGGCTGTTCTGCGCGAAACCGGTCTTGTTCTGTCACACCGGCTGACCGAGCATGACGACATGCCCAAGGCTCGTCCGCGCGCAGGCAAGGTGGTCAACTACGAGACGCCGAACTGGCTGGCGCTCCAGCAGGCTTTGGGCCAGCGGCAGCGTGATCGCTTCACGTGGCGCTACGAGGTCTTGCTGACCGACGGCACCCATGTGCAGGTGTACAGGCACTGCGACACGCGCGGGTACCTGCATCTCGGGGAGGACGGGCGCGCCTTTCACTACACCGAGCGCGGGCTCTACGCAGTGTCGGACCTCGAGATGGACATCTGGCATGTCCTGCCGACGTGTCGCCACTGGCTCGAGCTCGGGGGCTATGAGGAAGAGGACTTCCCGATCACCCGGCAGTGGGAGAACTGGGGCCCAGCGGATCTCAACGGGGGCAACGACGAGCAGATCGCCGGATGAAGACGGCGTGCCGAGCCGGGGCGCGAAACGGCTGTCTCGGCCCTGGATCATATCGTCGTACACTCACGGGTATGAGCACCGCGCGGGTGACCGTGACGCTTCCGACCGAGCTGCATGAGGCCGCGCAGCACGCCGCCCGCAGCGCCGGGGTGCCGTTCTCCGCCGTGGTATCCGACGCGCTGGCCCAGTGGGTGCGCGGGCAGGTGGTCGACGCCTGGCTCGTCGCGCACCAGGCGACCCACGGGCCGTTCGCCGAGGACGAGTTGCGAGACCTGGCGCGAGACGCCGGCGTGCCGTATCTCGCCCCCGGCCGCGCACGGCGCACGCCATGAACCTCGTCCTCGACGCCGGTGCGCTGATCGCGATCGATCGCGACGATCGCCGCGTGGCGGGGCTGATCGAGCTCGGCCGGCGTGCGTCGGCGAGCCTCGTGAGCACCGCGCCGGTCGTCGGACAGGCGTGGCGCGATGGTGCCCGGCAGGCACGCTTGGCTCGTGCGCTGGAGATGATCGATCTACGCCCGGTCGAGCTCGACGATGCCAAGCAGGCGGGTGAGCTGCTCGGTCGCGCGGGGACCTCCGACATCGTCGACGCGCTCGTCGCCCTGCTCGCGCTGCCGGGCGATCAGCTGCTGACGAGCGACCCGGACGATCTCGTTCCGCTTGTCGACGCCTGCCAGGTACACGTCCGCGTGGTGACAGTCTGAGCTGAGCGTCGCAAACTCCCGGTCGGGCGCCGATCCGGCGACACCCGCGGGCGGCGAGTCCGGCGACCGGGCCCTACTCGTCCTCGACGAACTCCAGGACGGCCTCGAGCGTGACGTCGTAGCCGAGCGTGTCGCCGCCGGTCGGCAGCGCCTCCTGCCAGTCCAGCCCGAAGTCGCGGCGGTCGACGACGGCCGACAGCTCGATCCCGACGCGGTTGTCGGGGGTCAGCAGGCCCGGTCCGGGCAGACCGATGCGCCCGCTCGCCTCGACGACCCGCGTCTGGCCATGGATCGTCAGCTCGCCCTTGACCGTGATCGCGCGTGAGTCGAGGTCGCCGCTGAACTCCGAGACCACCCAGCGAACGTCGGGAAAGCGCGCCGCATCGAGGAACTCGTCGGAGATCATCCGCGCGCGGATGATCGGGTTGTTGAGGTCGAGGCTCGCGACCGGCACCGTCGCGACGAGCGTCCCCGCCGCGACGTCGAGCGTCGCGTCGATCTCGGCGAACCCGGCGCGGTAGTCACGCAGGCCGAGGTGGCGGACCTTGAACGTCACGGACGAGAAGAAACGGTCGGCGTGCCAGACGCCGGCGGACAGGTGCTGCTCGAGGAAGCTCGTCGGTTGCGTGCTCACCCCGCGGACTGTACCGCCGGCGCGTCGGGCGGCGGCACTTGGAAGGAACACCCCAGGGCGGCCGCCGGCGGGATGGCCGGCCTGCTGTCCCGCTCCTGAGCGCCGCTGCGGCGGGCGGCGCAGTCGGCGCGCCGCCGCGGCTGCGCTCAGCGGCGTACGGCGCGCCGCACCGCAAGCGGCAGTCGGGAGGCCCAGCGCTCGAACACGCGCAGCCGGCGCTCCTGCTCCCACTGCGCCCGCGCCTTCTCGCTGGAGGCCAGCAGCACGCGGCACGGCGGGCTGATGGTCGCGGCGCCGGGCCTATCGAGCAGGCAGGCGAGCTTGCGCTGGAAGACGTCGGGCGCCCGCCACAGGCTGACCCCGGGCAGGAACGCGTGCTCCAGCGACGCGCGCGTCAGCTGCTCGAGGTCGCGATAGCCCAGGTGGTAGGTCGTCGTCGCGAACTCGAACTCGTGCGTGATGTCGATCCGCGAGACGCCCGGGTCATCGGTCGCGAGCGCGACCGGCACGCCCGCCGCGCGGTAGCGCGGGAACGGATGCGCCGGGCCGGAGATGCCGAGGATCTGAGCGTTGCTCGTCAGCGGCGCCTCGACGAGCACGTGCCGGCTGGCCATCTCACGCAGCAGTTGCGGGTAGTTGGACTCGTGGACGAGGTCGACGGCATGGCCGATCCGCTCCGCACCGGCGATCTCGACGGCCTGGCGGATGTGGAACGTCAGCGCCGCCGGCGGGACGAGGCCGGGGGCAAGCTCACCGGCGTGCAGCGTGACGTGCTCGCCCGGATAGAAGCTGCGCAGGACCTTGATCATGTTCATCTGCAGCGTGTAGTCGCGCACGGCCACCGGGTCGTCCTCGGGCTGGACGAGGTTCAGGCCGACATAGCGCGGATCGGCCTTCTGCAGCTCGAAGCCGAGCAGGATGTTCGCGAAGACGACGGTCGGGTCGACCGCACGCGAGACCTGGTAGTCGAAGCGGACGTCGACCGCGCAGCCCGGCTGCGGGCTGGCCGTCTTGCAGCCGAGCAACTCGTCGCGGCGTGCGTAATCGCCATCGGTGTCGGCGATCGCCGCCGTCACGATCTGCGGCATGCCGGCCGCGAGCATCTTGGTGCGCAACGCCGCGAAGTCCGCGTCGAAGCCGACCTGCGCGGCCAGCGCACGGACGGCACCGCCCTGACGCGAGGCGAGCGTCTCGAGGTAGGAGACGTTCTGCTCGGCGTTGATCGTCGCGACCTCCGCGAGCAGGTCGCCCTTGCGCGCGCTCGCGGCGCCGAACTTGCCGAACGTCGCGAAGAAGTGGTCGTGGCCGGTCTCGCCGGCCATCGGGTCGAAGCCCTCCATCGACCACGCCCTGAGGATCTGCCGGTAGAACGCGGGGTCGGTGCTCGACTCGGCGATCTTGCGCTGGCCGGCCGGGCAGGTCGCCGGTGCCGGTGGGTTCTGCGCCGTCATCGTGACGAGGTCGATGCAGAGCCCGTCGCCGACGGCGAGGCGGATCAGCGTCTCGGTCGTGACCGCGCCCGACAGGTGGTTGTGCAGGTCGGCGCCCTTCGGCAGCTCCGCGAGCAGCGCGTACAGCCGGACGGGGTCCGTTCGGACCGTGTCGAGGTAGCGCGCCGTCCGCAACTGGTCGAGGACGTCGAACGGTCCGGCCTGCGCTGCTGCTGCGCCAACGCCGAGCGCCAGGGCGAGGACGGTCGCGAGCGCGAGCGCGAAGCGTCGCACCCTCCCGCCGGACAGCAGACCCGTCGAGCTTCCAAGGCCACCTTCGACACGCAGCATCCGCCCTCCCCCATGAATGGAGATGCGAACGTATTGCGGTCAAGCGCTGGCCGTCAAGAGGACCTTTCTGGTGTGACGGCACTCTTCCGAACAGACGGACGGCCCCGAAAGGGGCCGTCCGAAGCACGATCGAGTCGAGCGCCGCTCAGGCGTTAGGCGACGAGCGGGATGATGAGGATCGCGACGATGTTCGCGACCTTGATCATCGGGTTGATCGCCGGGCCGGACGTGTCCTTGTAGGGGTCGCCGACGGTGTCACCGGTGATCGAGGCCTCGTGGGCGAGCGTGCCTTTGCCGCCGAACGCGCCCTCCTCGATGAGCTTCTTGGCGTTGTCCCAGGCGCCGCCGCCGGCGGTCATCGAGACGGCCATGAAGAGACCCACGACGATGACGCCGATGAGCAGTCCGCCGAGCATCTCGACGCTCAGGACGCCGACGATCAGCGTGAAGACGATCGGGATCAGCGACGGGATGATCATCTCGCGCTGCGCGGTCTTCGTGACGATGTCGACGCAGGCCGCGTAATCCGGCTTCTCCGTGTAGTCCATGATGCCCGGCTTCTCCTTGAACTGCCGGCGGACCTCCTCGACGACGGCGCCGCCGGCGCGGCCGACGGCCTCCATCGAGAGGGCGGCGAACAGGTAGACCATCATGCCGCCGATCAGCAGACCCATCAGCACCTTCGGGTTATCGATGAGGAACGTGACCGCGGGCTTGTTGTCCTTCGCGAGCTCCTTCTCGAGCTCGATCTTGAACGCCGCGAACAGCACGAGCGCGGCGAGCACGGCGGAACCGATCGCGTAGCCCTTCGTGACGGCCTTCGTCGTGTTGCCGACCGCGTCGAGCGGGTCGGTGACGTTGCGCACGTCCTCGGGCATGTCCGCCATCTCGGCGATGCCGCCGGCGTTGTCGGTGATCGGCCCGAACGCGTCGAGCGCGACGATCAGGCCGCACAGGCCGAGCTGCGCCATGACCGCGACGCCGATGCCGTAGATGCCGCCCAGCTGGTCGGCACCGTAGATCCCGAGCGCGAGCACGACCGCCGGAAGCGCCGTCGCCTGCATGCCCTGCGACAGCCCGGAGATGATGTTCGTCGCATGGCCGGTCTGCGAGGCCTCGGCCGTCTTCTTGACGGGGTTGAAGCGCGTCGACGTGTAGTAGTCGGTGATGAGGAACAGGCAGGCCGTGACGCCGAGCCCGATCAGGGTGCAGAGGTACAGGTCGCCGACGGATGGCAGCGTGCTATTGGTGACGGTGCCCTGCGGGAAGGCGAGGCCGTCCATGATCCACTTCGTGATCGGGTAGAACGCGGCCGCTGCGATGAGGCCGGACACGACGAGGCCCTGATACAGCGCGCGCTCGACCTTGCCGGCGGCGGACTTGACCGCGAACGTTCCGATGATCGAGGCGACGATCGCGACCCCGCCGAGGACGAGCGGGTACAGCGCGACCTGCGTCGCATTCGCATCGCCGAACGTCAGGACGCCGAGCAGCATGACCGCGACAGCGGTGACCGCATACGTCTCGAAGAGATCGGCCGCCATGCCGGCGCAGTCGCCGACGTTGTCGCCGACGTTGTCGGCGATCACGGCCGGGTTGCGCGGGTCGTCCTCGGGGATGCCGGCCTCGACCTTGCCGACGAGGTCGGCGCCGACGTCGGCGCCCTTCGTGAAGATGCCGCCGCCGAGCCGTGCGAAGACCGAGATCAGCGAGCCGCCGAAGCCGAGGCCGATGAGCGCGTCGACGGACTCCTTCTGCGTCTTGTCGAAGAGCATCGTGAGCACGCCGTAGTAGCCGGCGACGCCGAGCAGCGCGAGCCCGACGACGAGCATGCCGGTGATGGCGCCGCCACGGAACGCGGCGTTCAGCGCCGGCGGGATGCCGCCGCGGGCGGCCTCGGCGACGCGGCAGTTCGCGCGCACGGAGACGTTCATGCCGATGAACCCGGCAGCCGCCGACAGCGCGCCGCCGATCGCGAAGCCGACGGCGACCTCGATCGACTGCAGCGGGATCAGCACGACGAACAGGACGACGCCGACGATGCCGATCGTCGTGTACTGGCGACGCAGGTATGCGGAGGCGCCCTCCTGGACGGCCTTCGAGATCTCCACCATGCGCTCGTTGCCGGGCGACAACGCCAGCAGCGAACGAGTCGTCAGCGCTCCGTAGAGCACTGCAAGGCCGGCGCAAACCAATGCGACGACGACCCCATGGTCCACCAGGAATTCACTCAAGGGAACGGCCTCCAGAAGTCAGTTGTGCGACAGGCACCGATGCTGCTGACGCAACGCAGCACTCAGCCACCCCCAGCCGCGAGAAACGCGGGCGCAGTGTACCCGTAGGAGCGGCAGCGACGCGCTGCGGCAGGACGCGCGGCGGCGGCGGTGGGGCGTGGAGGGCGGCGCGCCAGGTCGCCGGTCGGGCGACCGAGCCGCGGCCGCGCCGGCTCGCCGCGCCTGCGATGCGGCTACTGGCCCGGCACCCAAAGGCGTCCGCTGGACACCGCCGAGTCGGGCTCGCCGGGCTTCGGCGGCGACTTCGGGGCGTCCTGCGTCGCGGCCGTGGCGGCCCCGGGCGGGGGCTTGGCGCCCGATCGGGCATACGCCTGCTGGAGCTGGGCGAGCGCGTCGCGGACCTGCTTTGCGTCGGCGCCGAGGGTCGGCTCGACGAGTGGCAACAGCGCGCGCGTCGCCTCGATCGCGAGGCGCACCTGCTCGAAGTCTGGCTCCTCGTCGTCGACCTGACCGGTCAGGCCCGCTCGGCGCGCCGCGAGGTTCAGCAGCGAGACGACGGTCTGGACCAGGACGTCGTCGACGCGAATCTGGGCGAGCTCGGCCTCGTAGGCCGCGCGCAGCTCCTCGTCGGAGAGGTCGTCGGGGTTCAGGTCGTCCGGATCCGGAGTCATGCGGGCACCTCCTGGGCGTAGGTCGTCGTGGTCTCGCGCACGACCTCAGCGTAGACCTCGCGCAGGTCCGCGCCGCCGCGCAGCGCCGCGCGCTGACGCTGCGCGCCGTTGGGCCGGTCCAGCGCCACCCCGACGCGCAGCTCGTCGCGCAGCGGAGCGCACCAGGTCAGCAGCTCCTCGACGGCGGCGCGCGTCGCGATCTCCTCGCCGCGCGCGAAGTCGATCATGTTGCCGTCCATCCCGTGGCGGATCGCACGCCACATGTTCTCCTCGATCAGCCGGTGCGGCAGGTCTTCGAAGGGCACGCCCTCGTCGCCGTCGCGCAGCGCCTGCCCGACGCACGCGACGATCAGGCCGGCGAGGGCCTCGGACTCCGCCGCCGTGATCTGCGCGTCGGCGATCCGCACCTCGACCGTGCCGAACGTCGCGTGCGGGCGCACGGACCACCAGACCTGCGTGTACTCGACGATCGAGCCGGTGTCGATGAGCAGCTGGAGGTAGTCGCGGTATGCCGGCCAGCTGCCGAACGCGTCCGGCACGCCGCAGCGCGGGAAGGACTTCGTGAACGTCTGGCTGCGGACGGAGTGCAGCAGCGTGTCCTGCCCCTCGAGAAACGGCGAGCTCGCACTGACGGCGAGCAGCAGCGGCAGGACGGGGCGCAGCCGGTCGCAGGCGCGGACCGCGCGGTCGGCGTCGCGCACGCCGACGTGGACGTGCAGCGAGAACGTGTTGTTGCGGCGCGCGACGTAGCCGAGGCCGTCGACGACACGGCGGTAGTGCTCGGTGTCGATGTTCGGCTGCTCGCGGTAGTCGGCCCACGGGTGCGTCCCCGTCGAGCCGAGCAGCACGCCGCGCTGCGCGGCGAGCCCGAACAACAGGCGCCGGCGCTCGCGCTGGTTGCGCAGCGCGTGGCTAAGGTCCTCGCCGCGGCCGGAGACGATCTCGATCTCCGACGAGATCAGCTCGCCGGTGATCGCGTCCTCGAGGCCGGGCTCCGCGGCGGCGGCCGCTGCCAGCTCCTCGAAGCGAGGCACGAGATCGAGCGTTCCGGCGTCGAGGATCGCGAACTCCTCCTCCAGGCCGACGGTGAGATCCGTCGACGTCGCGAAGTTCTCCTCGGTGCGTTGGAGGTCGATGGGCATTGGTCAGCCGCGAGGCAGGCGCCGGAGTGCGCGACTACGTGAGGTAGAAGTACAGCGCGTACAGCAGATCGACCGCGGGCGACGAGGTGTGCACGGTCACGTCGGGCGGCACGGTCAGCAGCGCCTCGGCGTAGTTGAAGATGATCTTCACGCCCGCCTCGACGAGGTCATCGGCGATCGGCTGGGCGGCGGCCGTCGGCACGGCGAGGACGCCCACGACGATGTCCGCCTCCTCGACGACCGTCTTGAGCTCGGAGCTGTGACGCACGCGGGCGGTGCCGACCATCTGGCCGACCTTGCGCTTGTCGGTGTCGAAGATCGCGACGAGCCGGAAGCCGTGGTCGGCGAAGATGTCCGACGAGGCGATCGCCTGGCCGAGATGCCCGGCGCCGAACAGCGCGATGTTGTGCTGGCCGGAGGTGCGCAGGATCTTGCGGATCTGCGAGACGAGCGCGTCGACGTTGTAGCCGACGCCGCGCTTGCCGAACTTGCCGAAGCCCGAGAAGTCGCGCCGGATCTGCGTCGAGTTGACGTGCGTGTAGTCGCTGAGCTCGCGCGAGGAGATCGTCTCCTTGCCCATCTTCTTGGCCTGCGTGAGCACCTGCAGGTAGCGCGACAGGCGAGCGGCGACGCCGAGCGACAGCCGCTCGCCGAGTACCAACGTGCCATCCGACGGCGTCGTCGGCTCGTCTGAGGAGGGCTGAGAGAGAACGCGATCGCCGGGCGTCATCGAGCGGATCACTCTATCCAGATGCACCCTCAGGGCGACCTCCTCGACGAAGAACTCGAACAGCTCGACGCCGTCGAGCGTCACGACCGGGATGCGCTCGAGGTAGGCGGCGTGCAGCGCATCGTCGGTCGTGATGTCGATCTCCGCGAACGGCTCGCCGACGCGTCGGAGCACGACGCGGGCGTCGTCGCAGAGGTGGCAGCCGGGGCGCCCGTAGAGGATCAGCTCGGGCGACGTCGCCGGCGCGGCGGGCATCGCGTCCCTACGCGAGCGCGCGCTCGCCGGAGGCGTACGCGTCGAGCGCCAGGTAGTCGGGGAACGGCTGCGCCGCGACGAAGCGCGCGGCGGAGGCGATCATCGCCGCGTTGTCGGTGCACAGCGCGCGCGGTGGGATGCCGAGCGTGGCGCCGAGCGTCGCCAGGCGCGTGCGCAGCGGACCGTTGGCGGCGACGCCGCCGCCGATCGCCAGGCGCTCGCCTGCGGACTGCGCGAGCGCCTGCTCGCAGCGCTCCGCCAGCGCCTCGACGATCGCGTGCTGGTAGGAGGCCGCCAGATCGGCGCGCCGCGCCGTCGTCTCGAGCTCGCCGAGGTCGCGGACGCGGTACAGGAGCGCGGTCTTGACGCCGGCGAAGGAGAAGTCCAGGCCGTCGAGCCCGCGCGCGACGGGGAACTTGAAGGCCTGTGGATCGCCGTCGCGGGCGAGCCGCTCGAGCGCGGGGCCGCCGGGGAACGGCAGCCCGAGCAGCCGCGCGCCCTTGTCGAAGGCCTCGCCGGCGGCGTCGTCGAGCGTGCGCCCGAGGACGCTGAACGAGGCGTGGTCCTCGACGCGCGCGAGCAACGTGTGCCCGCCGCTTGCGAGCAGGCAGACGAACGGCGGCTCGAGGATCGAGGTTGACGCGCCATCGACGCGCAGGAAGTTCGCCGCGACGTGGCCCTGGAGGTGGTCGACGGGCGCGAGCGGCAGGCCGCGCGCGGCGGCGATCGCCTTCGCCGTCGCGACACCCACGAGCAGCGCGCCGACGAGTCCCGGCCCCTGCGTGACGGCGACGAGGTCGATGTCGTCGAGCGTCGCACCGGCCGTGCGCAGCGCATCGTCGACGGCCGCGTTCGCGAGCTCGAGGTGATGGCGGCTGGCGATCTCGGGCACGACCCCGCCATAGGCGTCGTGGATGCCCTGCGAGGAGATGACGTTGGCGAGCACGTCACCGTCGCCGCTCACGACGGCCGCGCAGGTGTCGTCGCAGCTCGTCTCGAGCGCGAGGATGAGGGTGGGGGCGTCGGTTCTCATCACATCGGGGCCGGGTTGGGGACGTCGTCGAAGCGCCCGGCGAGCGTCGACGGCGTGCGCCACATGACGACGGCGTCTTCGCCGTTGTCCTGGTAGTAGCGCCGGCGGCGGCCCGCGGCGCGGAAACCGTAGCCCTCGTACAGCGCGATCGCGCCGACGTTCGACTCGCGCACCTCGAGGGTGTAGCGGGCGCGATCGTCGTCGATACGGTCGAGCAGCTCCGTCAGCAGCGCCGTCGCGATGCCGAGGCGGCGCAGCTTGGGGTCGACGGCGACGTTCATGATGTGCCAGACCGTGTCGTAGCGTGAGCAGATGAGGTAGCCGACGAGCGTCTCGCCGCTCAGCGCCGCGAGCGACACGCCGCTGGACTTCGACAGCTCGAGCACGAACATCGCCAGCGACCACGGCGTCGTGAACACGCGCCGCTCGAGCGTGATGATCTGCGGCAGGTCGGCGTAGGTCAGGCGGCGGATGTCGAGGGCATCGTCGGTCACGGCTTGCTCCGCACTGCGTCGGGCTTGCGCAGGTAGTCCGGGACGACGAGCTCGCGATTGCAGCCGCGATCGGCGCGCAGCGCGATCTCACAGACCATGACCGCGCTGACGCCGTGGCGCGGCGACGAGTCCTCGGGGACGACGCACCCGGCGCCTTCCAGCTCGTCGCGAAAGCGTAGCGCCCCGTCGCCCACCGCCAGCCACCCCGCGACGTCCAGATCCGCCACGGCGGCCGGCGCAACGGCGCGCGCCGCGAGCACCTGTTCGGCGCCCCGCCAGCCCCCGACGAAGACTTCGCCGCGGCGGGCGTCGACGACGCCGAGCACGTTCTGACCGGGCGCCGGCCGGGCGGCCATCGCGAGCGTCCGCAGCGTCGAGACGCCGACGAGCTCGGCTCCCGCGCCCTGCGCGAGCGCGCGCGCCGTCGCGACACCGATCCGCAGGCCGGTGAAGCCGCCGGGCCCGAGCCCGACCGCGATCCGGTCGACGTCGGCGAACGTCAGCCCGGCGTCGTGCAGCAGCTCGTGTGCGTAGCCGAGCAGCAGCGGCGCGTGGCCGGGCCGCACGCCGGGCATGGGATCGTGGCGGCGCTCGCTCGCGAGCCCGGGCGCGGCGCCGTCGAGCAGCGCGACGGCGGTGGCGGGCGTGGCGGTATCGAAGCCGAGGACGATCACGACGTCTCTACGAACACGAGCCGGCGGTCGCCGCCGCGGTGTTCGAGGCGCACGCGTGCCACGACGCGCTCGGGATCGAGGCCAACCGGCGCGCCGACCTCCGGCCACTCGACGAACGCGACGCGATCCTCTCCGAGTTCGTCGGCGAGCAGCGCCGGGTCCTCGTCGGCGACGTCGCCGAGGCGGTAGAGGTCGAGATGCGAGATCGGCACGGCCCCGTCGTAGCGGCGCGCGATCGTGAAGCTCGGGCTCGTCACGGCGCCGACGACGCCGAGCGCACGGCACGCGCCGCGCACGAACGTCGTCTTGCCGGCCCCGAGATCGCCCGACACGAGCACGATGTCGCCCGGGTGCAGGCGCTGCGCAAGCGCGGCCGCGACGGCCTCCGTCTCCGCGGCCGCAGCGGTTTCAGTAGAGGTCGGCATCGGCGGTCTGGAGCCGAAGCCCCACGCCGAGCAGCGTCAGCGCGGCACCCAGGAGCAGCAGCAACCGCGGGTCCGCACCGGTGTTCGGCAGCTCGTCTCCAGCAGCCGGTGGCGGCGTCGTCGCGGGCGCGGTCGGCGGCGTCGCCGCGGGCGCGCTCGGCGGCGTCGCCGTCGTGCCCGTGCCGAGCGGCACGGGCGGCGTCGTCGAGACGCCGGCACCGTCCTGCGGGAGCGTCGTCGTGGGCGTCTGCGCGAAGGCCAGCCCGGGCAGGCACAGCAGGATCGCGGCGAGCACGACGACAAGGCCACGGGAGATCGGCACGACACCGGACTCTAGTGACTGATTCGGCCGCTGCCGGATCGCTCGCGCTGCGGTAGCGTCGCGGCCGTGCTGACGCCCTCGCAGTCCGAGCGCCTCGCCGCCTGCGCGCGGGTTCTCGACGCCCCGGCGCAGATCGTCATGACCGGCGACGTCAGCCCGCAGGCGCGAGCGGCGATGATGGCCGGCGCGCCACCGGGCGTCCACGTGCTCGTCGTCGACGCGGCCGAGGTCAAGCGCGTCGACGGCTCGGTCGACGTCCTGTTCATCGGTCCCGCGGCGCGCTTCAGCGTGGCGCTGGACATGTTCCAGCGCTGGCCGGGCCGCGTCGTGCCGGGTGGCACGCTGTTCGTCTACGGGGCGTTCGCGGCGCCCGCCCTGACGACCGCGCTGCTGCGGACGATCGGCTCCTCGCGCGCGTGGCGCTATTTCGGGCGCGACGGCGCGCTCGCCGAGTACGTACAGGCCGATCTCTCCCACGGCGAGCGGGTCCTCGACGCGATCGCGCAGGGCGCCCAGATGCCGTCCTTCGTCCGCACGATGGCGCGCCGACGAGCCGCGAAGTTGAGGACTTCGTAAGACCTCGCGGCTAGCCTTCACGGCATGGCGAATACCGACATCACCCCGATCACGAAGACCGACGACGAGTGGCGCGAGGCGCTGACGCCGGAGCAGTACGAGGTGCTGCGCAAGGCCGGCACCGAGCGCGCGTTCACCGGCCCGTACGTCAACGAGAAGACGCCGGGCATGTACAACTGCGCCGGCTGCGGAGCCCCGCTGTTCGCATCCGATGCGAAGTTCGACTCCGGCACCGGCTGGCCGAGCTTCACCGACCCGGCGATCGCCGAGGCCGTCGAGCTGCGGACCGACCGCAGCTACGGCATGGCCCGCACCGAGGTCATCTGCAAGTCCTGCGGCGGACACCTCGGGCACGTCTTCCCTGACGGTCCCGGATCCAGCGGCGAGCGTTACTGCATCAACGGCTGCGCGCTCGAGCTCAAACCCGCCGGCAGCTGAGCGACGGGCCGGCGGCGGGCGGGCGGGCGCGAGCATCTGGAGTCCGGCCGGCCTCTCCCTGCGGCGCCGGCGCCGTGATGCCCCGGCCGGGCGTATCGGCGTATCTCCGAACTCGTCGCTCTTGGTTGTGAAAACCTGCCCGCTCAAGCTGAGGCAAGCCAGCAGGGCTCGGGCAAGGAGGCCGAGGCAGGGCGAGAAATACGGGGATTTCACAACCATGAGTGCGAAGAGCGTCGCCTCCGACCTACGACCCTGGGCGAAGCTCATGAATAGAGGGCGGCGCGGCGGATGGGCTGGCCCGGCACTCGTTCGGAGGACGTAGATTCGCGCGACGGCCAGATCACTTCCGCCAGCGTGCGACGAGCCGACCCAATCGCGTTGGGGCTCGAACGACGGCGTCGTCGGCGTCGAGTTCCCGATACATCTCAAGGCGCATTTCCGCCTGAGCCTCCTCGATCGGTGGTGCGCGCCCAGTCTCGATCGTGCCCGCGAGACGCTGCGTGAGAAGCGTTCGAACAAGCTGCTTCCGATCGGGCGACGCGCCTGCCAGCCAGAACGTCAGATCGAGGTCATCAGCGATGAGCTGCGCTACGTCGTCGCCGCAATGCAGCCATACGCCTCGCTCGTTGTCGTGCACGAATCCGAAGCCCCACAGCAGCGCCCCGGCCTCGTCCGGGGTACATCCCAGCAGCGCCGCCACTTCATCGGTAGTTCGAGGCCTCTGACTGAGCATCCGTAGCAGATCGCTTGGCGCGGCACCGCGGTCATGCCAAGAGGCGGCATGACGTTCGACCGCCCGCGTCATGGCACGGCTGCGACGTTGCCGAACCTTGGTCAGCCGCTCCGCAACACCCAATACACCGTCGACGGTGGCGATCGCACCCGCGACTCCCCAGAGCACAATAATCGCGTCGCGGAAGGCGATCCAAGTGTCGACACCGCCGAGGTCGCCCTGTGGGATGGACGGGATCAGATAGGGCTGGAGCGGGTCGCCGTCCACGAGTCCCGCTGTGGCCGCATCTACGAGCTCCTTCATCGTCGCGTCGAGCCCGGGCCGTCGCCAAACTGCGCAGCCGGCGCCATCGCGCACCACCGCCGTTCGCTGGTGCAGACGCGTGTCACGTCGAACAACGCCCGCCTCGGGCGCGTCCAGCGTCGGCAAGTCATCATCGGGCTGCCTGAACCCAATGAAAACGAGATGATCGGCGGGGTCGGGCGAAGGACTCGGCTTCCCATCCGCTGCGGCCAGCTCGCTGAGCACGTCGATCGCGCGCGGATTCAGGCTCACTCCGAGCGGCACGCAGGCCTGGCGGAGCAGATGGCGCAGCGTCTGCGTCTCGTCAACTTCGACCATAGCTCGCTTGAGCGCGCTCCAAGGCTGTCCGTGGACGTCTTCAACACCGACGACCTCGAACAGGTCGGGAAACGGCGCGGTCGCAGCCACATCGGCGGTCAGGATCGTCATTGCGTCAATCGTCCCAGGCGCAACGGATGCAGCCATCCGTGGCGACCTGCGCGAGGCGGACCTTCGTCGTCAATCAAAGACAGGTTGACATACCCGGGGTTCTAGCGCGCGCATTTCCGCCTTGTCCGATCCGCTCCCGTGCCGCGGGATCGCGGGATCGCGCGGTCTGCAGGAATAGATGGGCCACGAGCACATCGACACCACCAGCATCTACGCCGACTACTACTGCCCAAACTCACGTGAGGTCGAGATGGTCGAGCCCGCTTCAGTAAGCTCGGCGATGCCACGCCAGCCAAGGGGAAGGCCATCGAGACAGGAGCTTCCGACGGGCGATGACCAAGTGGGAATACATCTGGAGACCGACCTACTGGACCGAGGCGTCACGTCAAGGCGACTACGTGCAGTGGGTCAGCTACAAGCACGTCTGGAAGCCTGACCTCAATGGTCCCGAGGAGCCGTTCCCAAGCCAGGGCGGAATCGACGGGCTGGGAGCGAAAGGCTGGGAACTCGTGACGGTGCTCGACGCGTTCGTTTCCCTCGCGACGCGGATCAGCCCGCAGAACGGCGACGCCTACTCTCAATTCAGCGCGCCGACGCTGATCTTCAAGCGCCCAGTGGAGGCATAGGAGGTTCGCCCCTGAGCATCGCGTTCGGCGCAATCTTCTCGCGACGCTCGTCAGGCAGGCGATCTCGGGTGCCGATTCGTTCAACACTCCCAGGCCCCGCAAGCACCAGCCGCCAGGTCAGGATCAGATTTCAGAGTGCCGGGTCGCCCATCACAGCGAGCGCGTGATCGGCAGCGCCTCGTATCGCGCTCGCGAGCTCCCCACGTTGGTCCAAGTGCACGGCATCGATCAGCGGCCACGACCGGGTGATCAATAATCCGGGGCGTGGGCTTAGGGGGTTTCGGCGCCCGACCTCATTGGCGAATCGCGACAGATAGTCGCGGGACACGATTTGCTCGCGCGCGAGTTCTTGCAGGATCGCTGGCCAGTCCTCGGCGGGCCGCTGGTGATGATCGTCGATGTGCGAGCGCCAGTATTCGAGGTAGCGGGCGAGTTCTGCCGGGGCCGTGTCGTCGTGGAGCCACCCAGCGGTACGAACTCCGAAGTGGAAGTTCGGGCGCACTGACCAACTCGGAGCCGCAGCGAGTGTAAGAAGTCGGTCGAGTACGCGGTCATCGAACCGCGGGTACAACCGCCTTGCCTGGCTGAGCGTGTCGCCGGGGTAGATCAATAGATCTACCGTCGGCGTCGCGGCGTCCGCGCCTTCGTTGTACCCGAATGTCAACGGCCATCGGTTTCTCCCCATTTCCGGCCATCGGTTCTCCCCGCTGGCGGCCACGTTTTCTCCCCACTGGCGGCCACTGGTTCTCCCCGCCGTGGTGGGTGCCGCGCTGTCGTCGCGGAGCCCTGAGGCCGTAG
>JBBSNY010000029.1:0-52140 GCA_038260305.1 Solirubrobacterales bacterium | reverse complement strand
TCGCTACCCAGGGACCGCGTAAGCCATGCCACGAAGATCATCGGTAAGCCGTGTGCGGGAAAACCGCACGCACGGAATTGAAAGGGGAATGGGGAACCAGACCCGCCACCGGCGGGCACTGCGCCCCTGACTACCAATGGAGTCCGCCTACGACGTGGTGGTCGTCGGCTCCGGGTTCGGCGGGGGCATCACGGCCTGTCGGCTGGCGGAGCGGGGCTTGAGCGTGTGCGTGCTCGAGCGCGGTCGGCGCTTCGGGCCGGGCGACTTCCCCGACCGTCCGCAGCAGGCGCCGCGGATGTTCTACTGCGCGCGTCACAACCCCGGCGGCTTCTTCGACCTGCGGATCATGCGCGACGTCGCCGTCCTCACCGGCGCCGGCGTCGGCGGCGGCTCGCTCGTCTACGCGAACGTCCAGCTGCGCGCCCCCGACGACGTCTTCGAGGACCCTGCCTGGCCCGCCGCGATCGACGCGGCTTCGCTGCGGCCCTACTACGACCGCACCGAGGCCGCGCTCGATCCGCGCGAGACCCCGGACGACCCGCCGCTGCCGAAGGTCCGGGCGTTCGACGCGATGGCCGCGCGCGCCGGCCTGACCGCCACCCGCCTGCCGATCGCCGTGCATTTCGGCGAGCCGCGCCGGCATCCGTTCTCGGGCGCCTTCCAGCAGGGCTGCGACAACCTCGGGCGCTGCGACATCGGCTGCCCGCGCAACGCTCGCAACACCGTCGACATCACGTACGTCGCGAAGGCCGAGAGCCACGGCGCCGAGGTCTTCCCGCTGCACGAGGTCGGCACGATCGATCCGCCGCCCGGCGACGGCGGGAGCTGGCGCGTGCACTTCCGCGACCTCCAGTACCGGATCGACGGCGAGGTCTCGGCGCCCGTGCTCGTGCTCGCCGCCGGCGCGCTCGGGTCGACGCGCCTGCTGCTGCGCAACCGCCGCCGGCTGTCGCGCCTGTCGCCGGCGCTCGGCTCGCGCTTCTCTGGCAACGGCGACGCGCTGAGCCTCGCGCTGGACCCGAAGCAGCCCGACGTCTCCGGCGCCCGCGCGGACTTCGGACCGACGATGACGAGCCGCATCGACCTCAACGACGAGCAGCAGTTCATGGTCGCCGACGGCGGGCTGCCGAACAACTTCGGCGGCCTGCTGGAGATCGTCCGCGGGATCCGCATGATCACCGGGCTCGGGCGCGTCGTGCTGACCGCGAAGAACCTCGCGGCGAGGGTCGGCCTGTCCGACCGCCACGTCACGCACCGCAACATGCGCCTGAGCTCGAAGGCATCGCAGCCGATCGGCGACTCGCTCGTCTTCCTGAACCTCGGCCGCGACGCCGCCGACGGGCAGATGCGGCTGACGTGGCTGTTCGGGTGCTTCGACATCCGCTGGAGCAAGGACGCGAGCGCGCAGCTCTTCGAGCGCATGCGCGAGATGGCCGGCCGGCTCGCCGAGGCGTCCGGGGCGACGTCGTTCTTCGCGCTCGACGCGGGGCCGCTCGGCAAGTTCATCACCGTCCACCCGCTCGGCGGCTGCCCGATGTCCGACGATCCCGCGCACGGCGTCGTCGACGAGTACGGCAAGGTCTACGGCTACGACGGCCTCTACGTGCTTGACGGCTCGATCGTCCCGACCGCCCTCGGGGTGAACCCATCCAAGACGATCGCCGCGCTCGCCGAGCGCGGGGTCGAGCACCTCGCCGACGAGTACACGGCCTCGTCGTCGTGACCGGCGTTGCCTTCAAGGTCCGCACGACCTGGACCAACCACCTCGGCAATCAGTCGATCGATCCGCTGCGGATCTACGAGCCGCGGTCGATCGACGAGGTCGTCGCGATCGTGCGGGCAGCCGAGGACGCCGGCGTCGGCGCGCGCGCGGTCGGCTCGGGGCACTCGTGGTCGGACGTCGCGCTCACCGACGGCTTCCTGATGAAGACCAACCGCCTGTCGCGGGCGCCCGCGCCCGAGCCGGACTTCCTGCGTCCGTCGTGGGAGCCGCGCGCGCTCGCGCGGGTCGAGGCCGGCATCCGCTTCAAGGAGCTCAACGCCTTCCTGGACCGCAACGGGCTCGGCCTCCAGCAGATGGGCGGCTACGACCACCAGACGGTGGCGGGCGTCATCTCGACGTCGACGCACGGCTCCGGCATCACCTACGGCCCGCTCAACGATCAGGTGCACTCGCTCGACGTGGTCGTCTCGAGGGGTCGCGTCGTGCGCGTCGAGCGCGCCGACGGCCCAACCGATCGCCCTGCCTACGAGGCTCACCACGGCCCCGCCCGCCGCCTGATTCAGGACGACGACACGTTCGACGCGGTCGTCGTCGGGATGGGCTGCATGGGGATCATCTGCACCGCGCTGATCGAGGTGCAGCCGCGCTACCACCTGCGCGAGGTCCGCGAGATGCACCCGTGGGCGAAGGTGCGCGCGGACCTCGAGGACGGTGGCGTGCTGCGCGACAACGAGCATTACGAGCTCGTCTTCAGCCCCTACCGGCGCAAGCACGAGTACCCGTGCCTCGTGACGACCCGCAACACGGTCGCCGATCCCCGCAACCGTCCGTGGGACAAGCGCATGCGCAGCTGGCTCGTGGAGCTCGCGGCACGGCTGCCGTTCACCTCGCAGCTGTTGAACCTCGCGCTGCACGTCAGGCCGAGCCTCGCGCCGTTCTTGCTCGAGAGCGCGATGAAGGCGCTCGTCAAGGACGAGTACGACGAGGTCAGCTACAAGGTCTTCAACATCGGCAACGCGAACCTCGTGCCGGCCTACTCGGCGGAGATCGGGATCCCGATGGACGGCCGCCACATCGAGGCCGTCGAGCGGGTCTTCGAGATCGCCGACCGCGCGCGACGGCTCGGCGACGTCTACCAGAGCTCGCCGATCGCGCTGCGCTTCGTGAAGGCGTCGCCGGCGCTCGCCTCGATGATGCATGGCCGCGACACGATGATGATGGAGCTCATCCAGCTGCGCGGCAACGAGGGCGGCTTCGAGATGCTCGGCGCGTACGAGGAGGCGCTCTACGCGCTCGGCGGACGGCCGCACTGGGGGCAGATCAACACGCTGACCGGCAGCCACGGGCTCGTCTCGTCGATGTACTCGCGCTACGCCGACTGGCAGCGGGTGCATGGCGAGATGAACGCCACGGGGGTCTTCGACAGCCCTTTCTCCAAGCGCGTCGGGATCGCGGAGGATCGGTTCACGCCGTAGCGGAGGGCAGCATGCCGGAGGTATGCAGGGCAGACTGCCGTACAGACTTCGGCGCACTATCCCAACCATGGTGGTACGTTTTCGGGCGGCCTAGGTAGGACCACCTAAGTAGGGCGACCTAAGAAGGAGGCAAACGGTGCTGCCGACATTCGTGATCGGTCTTCGGGAGGGCGTCGAAGCCGCGCTCATCGTGGGCATCATCGCCGCGTTCCTGCGCCAAGACCCGCGCGGGCGGGGGGCCCTGAGGTACATGTGGGCCGGCGTCGGCGCCGCGATCGGGCTCTGCATCGCCGCCGGCGTTGCGCTGGAGATCCTCAACCAGGACCTGCCGCAGCGCGAGCAGGAGGGCCTGGAGACGATCATCGCCCTGCTGGCGGTCGGCGCCGTCACGTTCATGATCGTCTGGATGCGCAAGCACGCGCGCACGATCGGCAAGGATCTGCGATCGAGCGCTGAGGGTGCCCTTGCCGCTGGCACGACGGGTGCCCTCATCGGGATGGCGTTCTTCGCGGTCATCCGCGAGGGCCTCGAGACCGTCGTCTTCCTGCTTGCCGCCTTCCAGAGCGCGACGAACCCGACGACGGCCGGCTTCGGTGCCCTGCTCGGCATCCTCGTGGCCGTCGCGATCGGCGTCGCGATCTACCGCGGCGGCGTCAAGTTCAACCTCTCGCGCTTCTTCCGCGTCACCGGCGTCGTGCTCGTCTTCGTCGCCGCCGGGCTCGTCGCGAGTGCGCTGCACACCGCGCACGAGGCCGGCTGGCTGAACGTCGGCCAGGCGCACGCGTTTGACCTCGACTGGCTCGTCGTCCCCGGCACCTGGACGGCATCCCTGCTGACCGGCATGCTCGGCCTGCAGCCGTTCCCCGTGGTCATCGAGGTCGCCGGCTACGCGGCGTACGCGCTGCCGATGCTGCTGTTCCTGCTGATCCCGGACCGCCTACGCGCCCGTGTCCGCCGCCGCGGCGTGCAATCCGCGACGACCGCGGTCCTGCTCGTGCTCGTCGCCGGCGTCCTGCTCGCTGCGTGCGGCAACTCTGACGCCACGTCTGGCACGAAGAAGGTCGCTGTCAAGCTGACCGACGCCGGCTGCGAGCCGGCGACGCTGAAGATCGATGCCGGGCCGACGACCTTCGTGGTGACGAACGGGGGCACCTCGCGCGTCACCGAGTTCGAGATCCTCGACGGCGCCAAGATCATCGGCGAGCGCGAGAACATCGCCGCCGGGCTGTCGGACGACTTCACGTTGACGCTGCAGCCGGGCAGCTACACGACCGTGTGCCCGGGCGGCAAGACCGCCGCCACCGGCCGGCTCACGGTCGGCGGCAGCGCCGTGGCTGCGACCTCCGACGCAAACCTGAAGGCCGCGGTCACGGGTTATCAGTCCTTCGTCAAGACGCAGACGAAGGAGCTGGTCACGCGGGTCGGCCAGTTCGCCGCCGCCGTGAAGGCCGGCAGCGTCGCGAACGCGAAGGAGCTGTTCGCCTCGGCGCGCTACCCATACGAGCAGATCGAGCCCGTCGCAGAGAGCTTCGGCGACCTCGACCCGGGGATCGACGCGCGCGTCAACGATGTCGCCAAGGGCGACAGGTGGACGGGCTTTCATCGCATCGAGCAGGCGCTGTGGAAGGACAACACGACGAAGGGCATGAGCACGCTCGCCGACAAGCTCGTCGCCGACGTCGCGCGCCTGGACCGCCTCGTGCAGAAGGAGACCTACCAGCCCGAGCAGCTCGCCAACGGCGCAACGGAGCTGCTCGGGGAGGTGTCGAAGTCGAAGATCACCGGCGAGGAGGACCGCTACTCGCACACCGACCTGTACGACTTCGAGGCCAACGTGGCCGGCGCCGAGACGGCGTTCGGCCTGCTGGCACCGGCGCTGCGCAGCAAGGACGCGGCTCTCGCGACGAATGTCGCCAACCGCTTCGACGCCGTCCAGGCCGAGCTCAAGCGGATCCAGAAGGGCGGCACGTACCCGAGCTACGACACGGTCGACACGGCCCAGCGGCGCACGTTCAGCCAGCTTGTCGACGCGCTCGCCGAGCCCCTCTCCGAAGTGGCCGCGAAGCTGCATTCCTGATGCCCGCGCGCGAGATGAACCGCCGCCGGTTCCTCGGCGCCGCGGGCCTGGCGGCGGGCGGCGTCGTCGCCGGCGGCGTGATCGCGACCGCGCTCGAGGGCGGCGAGGCCGGCGCCGACTCCGGCAGCGACGTCGTCACGTTCTACGGGCCGCAGCAGGCGGGCATCACGACGGCGACGCAGTCGCGGCTGCACGTCGCCGCGTTCGACGTCGTCGAGGGCGCGTCGCGGGCCGACGTCCAGGACCTCATGCGCCGCTGGACCGCGGCCGCGGCGCGGATGACCGAGGGGCGCACGCTCGGTGACGGCTCGCCCGACGCGCTGGCGCCGCCGCCGGACACCGGCGAGGTGGTCGGCTTGGCACCGTCGAAGCTGACGCTGACGGTCGGCTTCGGGCCGACGTTCTTCGAGCGTGCCGGCAAGGACCGCTTCGGGGTCGCGAACCTGCGCCCAGCCGCGCTGCGGGCGATCGAGGCGCTGCCCGGCGACGAGCTCGACCCGGCGAAGTCCGGTGGAGATCTCTGCGTGCAGGCCTGCGCGGACGTGCCCGAGGTCGCCTTCCACGCCGTCCGCAACCTCGCCCGGATCGGGCGCGGGATCGTCGTCATGCGCTGGTCGCAGCTCGGCTTCGGGCGCACGGCGATCACGTCGCAGGCGCAGGAGACGCCCCGCAACCTCATGGGCTTCAAGGACGGCACGAACAACATCACCGCCGACGAGGACGATGCGCTCGCGCGCTTCGTGTGGGTCGGGGCCGAGGCGCCGCCGTGGATGCGCGGTGGTACGTACATGGTCACGCGCCGCATCCGGATGCTGATCGAGGTCTGGGACCGTGCGTCGCTCGGCGATCAGGAGGCGACGATCGGGCGCGTGAAGTCGACCGGTGCGCCGCTCGGCCGTGGCGCCGAGCACGACAAGGTCGACCTCAAGGCGCGCTCCGCCGCCGGCCCCGTGATCCCGATGGACGCCCACGTCCGCCTCGCCGCGCCGGTGACGAACGACGGCGTGCGGATCCTGCGCCGCGGCTACTCGTTCACCGACGGCTTCGACCCCGAGCTCGGCCAGCTCGACGCCGGACTGTTCTTCATTGCCTTCCAGCGCGACGCGCACAAGCAGTTCGCGGTCGTCCAGAAGCGCCTGGGCCCCGATGCCCTCAACGAGTACATCAAGCACGTCTCGAGTGGCCTGTTCGCCGTGCCGCCGGGCATCGCGCGCGAGGGCGACTACCTCGGACGCGCCCTGTTCGAGAGCTGAGCGGCGCGCCCGGCCTACGTCTTGTCGGCTCCGATGCTCGTCTGGATCGCGTGCGGGAGCATCGGCAGCACGACGTCGAGGCACTGGCGGACGGCCTTCGGATTGCCCGGCAGGTTGATGACGATCGACGTTCCGATCTGACCGGCGACGGCGCGTGACAGCCAGGCGAGCGGCTGGATCTTCGCCGTCTCGGAGCGCATCGCCTCGGCGAAGCCGGGCGCCTCACGGTCGAGCACCGAGCGCGTGGCCTCGGGTGTGACGTCGCGCGGCGCGAGGCCGGTGCCGCCGGAGGTGATGACGAGCTCGGCGATGCCCGCGAGCTCGGTGATCGCGCTCGCGATCGCGGCGAACTCGTCGGGGACGAGCCGCCGTTGCAGGACCTCGAAGCCGGCCTCGCCGAGGATCTCGGCCATCAGCGCGGTCGTCGTGTCGGCACGGCTTCCGGCCGAGCGCGTGTCCGAGATCGTCAGGATCGCGGCGGTTGGCATCTACGCGGCGGTGCTCAGCGACCGTCGGATGCGGTCCGGATGTGCGGGGGCGGCCACTAGCATCAGGGCCATGGACGTTACCGTTCGACTCTTCGCCAGCCTGCGTGAGTACGCGGGGACCAGCAGCCTCGGTCTCGACCTCGCCGACGGCGCGACGGTCGCGGACGCGATCGCGCAGCTGCGCAGCGGCGCGCTCGCCGGGCTGCCGGAGAACGCGCCCTTCGTGACGGCCGTCGCGCGCGAGTACGTCAAGGCCGACCACGAGCTCGTCGCCGGCGACGAGCTTGCGCTCGTGCCACCCGTCAGCGGCGGCGACGGCGGGCCGGTACGTCTCGTCGACGTCGTCGACGACACGATCGACGTCGAGGCCGTGCGGCGCAGCGTCGCCGACCCCGCCACCGGCGCGACCGTCGTCTTCATGGGCACGACGCGCTCGGTGCCGTCGCTGGAATACGAAGCCTACGTCGACATGGCGCGCGAGCAGATCGCGCAGATCGCCGCCCGCGTCGTCGAGGAGCACGGCTGCGTAGCCGTCGCCTGCGTGCACCGCGTCGGCGTCGTCGCGCTCGGCGATCCGAGCGTCGTCGTCGCCGCCTCCGCAGCCCATCGCGGCGAGGCCTTCGACGGGGCGCGTGCCCTGCTTGATGCCGTCAAGGCGCAGGCGCCGATCTGGAAGAAGGAGCACTACGAGGACGGCGACGCCGCCTGGGTCGACGGGACGCTGCCGCAGGCGTAGACCCGCGTAGCGCGGACCGTGCCTCAGAAGTCGTCGAGCCGCAGCGCGACGTGCTCGCGTTCGCCGCGTTCGCCATCGCCGCGAAGCCCGCCGCACACGGTGGACGAGTGTGCGACGGTGCGGGCCTCTGGCTGGCATCCTGACCTGCATGCGCCGTCTCGCAATCGGGTCGTTCGCGACGGCCGCCGTGATGGCGCTCGGCGCCTGTGGCGGCGAGGACTCCGGCGGCGGGTCGGACGCCGCCGGCGCGTCGCCCGCGACGACCGCCGGCGCAAGCGCGACGTCGGCGGCCGCCGGCGGTGTCGCGCTCGCGTCGGTCGGCTCGTTCGACACGCCGGTCTACCTGACCGCGCCGCGCGGTGAGAAGCGGCTGCTGTTCGTCGTCGAGCAGGGCGGCACGATCCGCGTCGTGCGCGCCGGCAAGAAGCTCGCGACGCCGTTTCTCGACATCCGCTCGCGGGTCATCTCCGGCGGCGAGCAGGGCCTGTTGTCGATGGCGTTCGCGCCCGACTACGCCAAGACGCGTCGCTTCTACGTCAACTACACCGACCGCAGCGGCAAGCAGCGCATCGTCGAGTACCGCCGCTCGGCGTCGAGCGCCGTGCGGGCGGACGCCGGCAGTGCGCGGCTCGTGCTGCGCTACGACGGCCTCGAGGCCAACCACAACGGCGGGCTCATCGTCTTCGGCCCCGACCGCCTGCTGTACGCCGGCACCGGCGACGGCGGCGGCGCCGACGACCAGCACGGCGCGCGCGGCAACGCCCAGGACCTGAGCAAGCTCGAGGGCAAGCTCTTGCGGATCGATCCGCGGCGCAAGGGCTCGCGGCCGTACTCGGTGCCCGCGAGCAACCCGTTCGTCGGACGCTCGGGCACGCGGCCGGAGATCTACAGCTACGGCCTGCGCAACCCGTGGCGCTTTTCGTTCGACCGCTCGACCGGCGACCTCACGATCGGCGACGTCGGCCAGGACAAGATCGAGGAGATCGACTTCGCCTCCAAGGGCGCGGCGCGCGGCGTGAACTACGGCTGGCGGCCGCTCGAGGGCCGCAGCCACAACGCGAACTACCCGAACGAGTCGGCGCCGGGGGCGGTCGCTCCGGTCATCGAGCTCACGCACGCGGACGGCAATCGCTCGGTCACCGGGGGCTATGTCGTGCGCGACCCGCGCGTGCCGGCGCTCGCCGGGCGCTACGTCTACGGCGACTTCTCCAAGGGTCAGCTACGCGCGGCGAAGCTGTCGCCGGGCTTGGCGAGCGGCGACGCATCGCTCGGCCTGCAGAAGATCGAGGCGCTGTCGTCATTCGGCGAGGATGGCGTCGGGCGCGTTTACGTGATCTCGCTGGGTGGCCCGATCTACCGCTTCGTCGCGGGCTGAGCGCGCCGGCCTGCCGGGCCGCTCGCTCGTCGTAGCCTCAAGCGCCATGGAGGAGCTCGCGCGCCGGGACATCGCCCTCGTCCACGCGGACAACCCGGGGCCGTTCACGTTGACGGGGACGAACACGTGGTTCGTCGGACGCGACCCGTGCTGGATCGTCGATCCCGGTCCGGCGATCGAGGCCCATATCGCCGCGGTGCTCGCAGAGGCGCGCCGACGCGGCGGCGCCGGCGGGATCGCGCTGACGCACGACCACGGCGACCACGCCGACGCGACCGCCGCCGTGCGCGACGCGCTGGGCGCCACGGCGGTCGGCGCGGCGCGCTGGCTCGGCGCCGACGTCACGCTCGCCGACGGCGACGCGTTCGGCCCGCTACGGGTCGTCGCGACGCCGGGCCACGCCACGGACCATCTCGCGTTCGTCAGCGGCGACGTCTGCTTCACCGGCGACGCGGTGCTCGCCGAGTCGAGCGTCTTCGTCGCGCCCGACCCAGGCGCGCTGCGCGGCTACCTCGCCGCGCTCGAGTACCTGCGCGGGCTCGATCTCGCGCTCCTGTGCACGGGACACGGCCCGCCGGTCGTCCACCCGCGGGCGCTGCTGGATCGCTACCTCGCACACCGCCTCGAGCGCGAGGCGCGGCTCGTCGCGGCGCTCGACGACGGACTGCGCGGGGCCGACGAGCTGCTCGATCGCGTCTGGGACGACGCGCCGGCGACCCTGCGCCTGGCGGCGATGGCGACGCTCGCCGCGCACCTCGGCAAGCTCGCCGAGGAGGGGCGCCTGCCCGATGGCGTGCAGCGCCCGCCGTGGCCGCCGCCGGGCGGCCTGCGCCCCGTCGTCTGAGCCTACCGTCAGGCGGGGCGGATCGTCGCGGCCTCGGCGAGCCGCGCGCGGGCCAGTGACGTCGCGGCGACGAGCGGGGTCACCGAGCTCGCCTCGGCATCGTCGAAGATGCGCCGCAGCGTGTCGCCGATGCCGCGCACGCGCGTGCGGGCGCGGCGCTGGTCATAGCCGGTCGCCTCGAGCTCGACGGAGATGTTGATGATGCCGCCCGCGTTGACGACGAAGTCCGGCGCCCACAGCACCCCGCGCGCCGCCAGCAGCTCGGCGACATCGTCGTCGGCGAGCTGGTTGTTCGCCGCGCCGGCGACGATCGGCGCGCCGAGCCCGCCGATCGACGCGTGGTCGAGCACGCCGCCCATCGCGCACGGGACGAAGACGTCGGCCTCAGCGCCGAGGATCGCAGCCGGCGCAACCCAACGCGCGCCGAGCCCGCGCGCGAGCTCGTGCTTCGTACGGTCGATGTCGGTCACGATGAGCTGTGCGCCGTCCTTCGCGCACAAACGGGCGACACGAGCGCCGACGCTGCCAAGCCCGGCGACCGCGATCGTCCGGCCGTGCAGGGACGGCGAGCCGAAGACGCGCTCGCAGCAGACGCGGATCGCCTCCTGCACGCCGAGCGCCGTCCACGGGCTCGGGTCGCCGGAGCCGCCGAGAGCGCGCGATAGCCCTGTGACGTGCTTCGTCGCCGTGGCGATGATCTCCATGTCGCGGGCGGACGTGCCGACGTCCTCGGCCGTGACGTACGCGCCGCCGAGCGCCTGCACGGTGTCGCCGAAGTCGCGCAATGCGTCGGCGCGCCAGCCGCGGCGGACGCCGCCGGCGGGGTCCGGCGCGAGGATGATGCCCTTGCCGCCGCCGAGAGGCAGGCCCGCCGCCGCGGACTTGAACGTCATCGCGCGCGACAGGCGCAGTACGTCGCGCATCGCGGCGCGCGCGTCGTCGTAGTGGAACATGCGACATCCGCCGAGCGCCGGGCCGCGCACGTTGGAATGCACGGCGACCATCGTGAACAGCCCCGAGCGCGCGCCGCGGCGCACGAGCACGGTTTCGTGGTCCAGCGTGGCGGCGTAGCGATCGATCCGGCGATGCTAGTAACTACGGAGCGTCGGTCAGCCTGCGGCGCTGCCGGATGCCTTCGCGGCACCCACCGACGTGGCGCTGCTATCGACCTGCGTGCCGGAAGGGACCTTGCTTCCGGCGAGCGTGCCGGACGGCGACTTGGCTGCCGCGAGCGTGCCGCTGCCCGCGGTCGCCTGAGTGCCGGGGTCGCTCGCGGTTGCGGTGCCCGTGGTCGCGTCCTTGGGCGGCGCCACCCCGTCCGGGCCGAAGCCGGTGTCCTCATCCGGAGCGCTCGCGCCACCGCTGCCGAAGTCGGGTTGCTCGAGCGCGACGGCGGTCGGCGCGGTGACAGGCGCGCCTACACCGCCCCCGCTCGGGACGATCTCGATGTGGCGGCCGGCGGTCGTCTGCGCGCCCATGGCGGCCGGACGGGTCAGCTTGTGCGCGCTGGGCCGAGCCGTGCCCACGGCCCCGGTCCTCGCGACGGCCGTCGATCGTGCGGCTTGCGCAGCCGCTCGCGAGGCCGGCGTCGCGGCGTGCTTGCGGGCGGTCGCCGGTGCATGCGGCGGGCCTGCGATCTGGTCGCGGACCTCGACGGCGCCGCCGGCGGTGAGCGCCGCGCAGCAGACGACGGCGGCGACCTTGGCGGCTGTGCCCGTGCCCGCCGCGGCGAGCACGCCGGTGCCGGCGGCGGCGCCGCTCCCGGCGCTTGCCGCGCCGGCCGAGCCCGCTCCACCGAGGCCGATGAGCTTCAGGATCGTCGCGATCGGCCCCGGGCCGCCGGGAGCGAGGACCCCGAGGCCCTGACGCACGCCGCGCAGCTGGGCGCGATATTCGACGCAGCCCTCGCAGTCGCGCAGGTGGCGGCGCGCGAGCCCGCTCGCGCGCACCCCACGGTCGAAGGTGTCGGCGAGGTCGAGGCGGATCTGCGAGCAGGCGGTGTCACGGGCCTCGACCGCCTCGACGAGCCCGATGCGGGCGCGGACGAGCAGCGACTTCACGGCCTGCAGCGAGATCCCGAGCGCGTCGGCCAGCTCGGCGTAACTCATCCCGTCCATCTCGCGCATGAGTAGGGCGGAGCGCTGCTGGTCAGGGAGACGGCGGACGTCGGCGACGAGCTGGCGCAGGTCCTCACGGCGCTCGGCCTCGTCCATCGGGTCCAGCAGCGGCTTGCGCGACGTGTCGAAGAGGTCGGCGGCCGGGGGCGCGGGCCGGCGTAGCTGGTCGATGCAGCGGTTGTGCGCGACGCGGTACAGCCAGGCGCGCAGCGACAGCGGCCGGTCGTTGGAGCGCAGCGAGGAGTAGGCCCGCATGAAGACGTCCTGCAGCGCGTCCTCGGCGTCCTGTCGCGAGCCGCCGAGCATCTGGCGCGAGTAGGCGAACAACCGCTGGCGATAGCGGTCGTGGATGACGCTGAAGGCCGCGTCGTTGCCGGCGCGGAAGAGGGCGACGAGCTGCTCGTCCGATCGCAGCCGCAGAAGAGGCGCCGTGACCGAGATCCGGTTCAGTGCGACGGGTGCTCGAAGTGCTCCGGCCTCCATGCTGTCTCAGTGCACTGTAACCGTGAATCTGCTCGGAAGTTGCTCGGCTCTTTAGGTTTTCTTCAGCGCGTCTCGTGGGTGCGCAGGAGCGAGGCGACGACGACGAGCGCGATACCGACCCCCTCGACGAGTCCTGGGACCTGCCCAAGCAGGGCCGCACCGACCACGGTGGCCGTCGCGGGAAGGAGCGCCAGCAGCAGCGCGAAACGCGGTCTGGAGAGGCGCCGCATCGCCACCTGCTCGAGGCCGTAGGGCACGACGCTCGACGCGATCCCAACCGCCAGGCAGGCCGCGAGCAGCAGCGGGTCGACGAGCGCGGGGATCGCGCTGGCCGTCAGGACGGGCGCGAAGCCGACGGCGCCGATCGCCATCCCGAGCGCGAGCCCCTCCTGCGGGCGGATCTCCGTGTCCGCCGCGACGCGGTGGCCGACGATGACGTAGCCCGCCCACGCCGCGCCGGCGGCGACGGCGAACGCGAGCCCGTCCGGGCTGCCCGCCAGGTGCACGTCGGCGAGCGCGAGGATGCCCGCGGTGGCGAGCGCGAGCGCGGCGACGTCGCGGCGCGTGCGCGAGCCGAGGGCGGCGACGAAGATCGGCCCGCAGAACTCGATCGCGACCGCGGTTCCGAGCGGCAGACGATCGATCGCGAGGTAGAAGGTCACGTTCATGAAGGCGAGCGTGAGTCCGAACGCGGCGACGAGCCTGAGCCGGGGGGCGGTCCAGTCCGTGCGCCACGGCCGCCGCCACGCCACGAGCACCGCTGCCGAGCCGACGACGCGCAGCCAGCCGACGCCCGCGGCCGGCACCTTCTCGAACAGCAGCACGGCGAGCGCCGCGCCGACGTACTGCGACGCCGCGCCGAGGACGAAGAGCGCCTGCGGCGGCAGCCGCTCGAGGGGCACGACGGGCGCGCGGCACGGCATCAGCTGGAGGCTAGTCCCGCGGCCGCGTGTTCGCGGGGAGCCGGATCGTGGATGAGCGCCCTCGCGTGGCGGCGGTCGCCGCGACACGGTTTCCTGCGGGCGCGGGGTCGTGGAACTACTCATCTAGCATCCTGATCGTGGACGGGGGTTCCCAGGCGACGATCGTCATCGTGGAGGACGAGGCCGCGATCGCGGGGGCGCTCGCCGCTCGGCTGCGGGCCGAGGGGTTCGCCGTCGAGGTCGCCCACGACGGGTTGCACGGCGTGCGGCTCTGCGAGCTCCTCGAGCCGGACCTCGTCGTGCTCGACGTCATGCTGCCCGGCATCGACGGGCACGAGGTCTGCCGGCGCATCCAGCGCGAGCGGCCGATCCCGGTGCTCATGCTGACCGCGCTGGATGCCGAGATGGACCTGCTTGTCGGCCTCGGCGTCGGCGCCGACGACTACATGACCAAGCCGTTCAGCCAGCGCGAGCTCGTCGCCCGCGTTCGGGCGCTGCTGCGCCGCTCGCGCCGAGCCGCGCAGCCGCAGTCCAAGCCGCTGCAGGCCGGGCCGATCACGATCGACGCCGAGCGCCGCGAGGTGCGCCGTGATGGGCAGGCGGTGCACCTCACGCCGACGGAGTTCGACCTCGTGCACAAGCTCGCTTTGCGGCCCGGCATCGTCTTCAGCCGCGAGCAGCTGCTCGAGGACGTGTGGGGCTACGAGGACGGCTCGGCCGGTACGCGCACCGTCGACTCGCACGTCGCGGCGGTGCGGCGCAAGCTTGGCGCCGACGTCCTGCGCACGGTCCAGGGCATCGGCTACGCCTTCGCCACGGCGCCCCGGACATGAGGCCGCTGCACCAGCTTCCGTCGCTGAAGCTCAAGCTGGGGATCGTCATCGTGATCGCGGTCTGGATCACCGCGGTGGCGACGATCATCGCCGTGCGCTGGCTGAACCTGCCGTCGATGGTCGGCGCCGGCACCGGGATTCTGCTGGCGCTCGGGTGCGTCCAGCTGCTCGCGCGCGGCACCACGAAGCCGCTGCGCGACATGGCGGCCGTCGCGACGGCGATGGCCCGTGGCGAGCACGGCCGCCAGGTCGCCGTCACCTCGCGCGACGAGGTCGGCGAGCTCGCACGCGCGTTCAATCGCATGACCGCCGAGCTCGCGGAGACCGATCGCCTACGCCGAGACCTCGTCGCGAACGTCTCGCACGAGCTGCGAACGCCGCTCGGCGCGCTGCAGGCGGTGCTCGAGAACGTCATCGACGGCGTCTCGGAGCCCGATCCCGAGACGCTGCGCACGATGCTCGCCCAGACGCGCCGTCTTGGCCGGCTGGTCGCGCAGCTGCTCGACCTCAGCCGCCTCGAGGCCGGGGACCAGCCGTTCGACATCCGCCCATTCCCGGTCATCGACGTGCTCGAGGGTGCCGCCCGCGAGGCGCGCCTGCACGCCCCCGAGGACGTCATCTTCTCGATCGACGCGCCCGCGGAGCTGCAGGTCGCCGGCGATCCGGAGCGCATCCACCAGGTCGTCATGAACCTCGTCGAGAACGCCGTGCGCTACTCGCCGCGTCCCGGCGAGATCGCGCTGCGCGCCTGCGCGGGCGACGATCACACGGTCACCGTCGAGGTCGACGACGAGGGCCCGGGCATCCCGGCGGACGAACTCGGGCGCGTCTTCGAGCGCTTCTACCGCGGCGACGGGCGGCGCACCCGCTCGCCTGACGGCTCGCACTCGCTCGCCGGCGGGGCAGGGCAGCGGCAGGGCACAGGCGGCGCCGACGGCGGCGCCGGCCTTGGCCTCGCGATCGCGCGCTGGATCGTCGAGCTGCACGGCGGCGCGATTCGCGCCGAGCGCCGCGAGCCGCACGGCAGCCACATGGTCGTCACGCTGCCCGCGGCGCGGACATGAGCGCACCCCCGCGCTCGTGCTCGGGTCGATCGCGGTCGGCGCGCCCGCGCGCCGGCCGCTGCTGCATCTCGGTCGGGTCGAGTGGCGGCTGGCGCTCCGTGCGCTGAACGTCCTCTTCGCGCTCTTCGTCGCCGTGCAGGTCGCGGTCCTGTTCGGGGGCGACGGCTACGTCCGCGACAGCGCCGGCCTCACGTATGCCGCCAACACCGCGCGCGCCCGCGCGGGCGACGCGATCGCCGCGCTGCCCTGAGTCTGAGTCGGAGCGCCGCTCGCGGAGGCATCGCGGGCGTACGCTGAACGTCATGCTCGCCCGCGCCAGCGCCGTGCTCGCCGTCGCCGCCGTCATGGCCGCCGGCTGCGGGGAGGACCGTCCGGCGAGCGGCCGCGCGACGACGACGCCGACCCGGCTGGTCACCGCGACGACGCCGATCGGCAAGGCCGTCGCGTCGGTCGACGTGTCGCTGTCGGAATACCGCCTCGATCCCGACAACCCGCGCGTCGCCCGCGCCGGCGTCGTCGCCTTCACGGCCACGAACGACGGCGACGAGCGACATGAGCTGCGCGTCGACGGGCCGACGGGCGAGGTCAGCACCGTCGCGCTGCGGCCCGGCGAGCGGGCCACGATCGCCGTTCGCCTGCCGCCCGGTCGGTACAAGTGGTACTGCCCGCTCGCCGACCATGAGCGACGCGGCATGGTCGGCCACGTCCGCGTCGCGGAGTAGCCGTCGAGAGGCCCGCTAGTAGCCCGACTCGCCGGGCAGCACGAGCCGCGCGATCTCCCCGCTGAGCAGCACCCGCGGCAGCACCGGCCGGATCTCGTGCGAGCGCGCGTGTCCGAGCAGCGCGTCGACGGACCCGAAGGCAGACAGCTGCTCGATGTGGCGCAGCGTCGGGAACGCGAGCTCGAGCTCGCCGGCGGCGTGCGCATCGAGCAGCGCGCGCGGCGTGCCCCAGCGCAGGTCGACGCACTCGCTGCCGTCCACGCGCGCGACGACGCCCGCGGGTGCGCGGGCGAGGAAGAAGTGGGTGTCGAAGCGGATGCGCAGCAGCTCCGGCGTGATCCAGCGGCTGTAGCGCACGAGCGAGGCGGCCTCGATCCCGGCGACGTCGGCCTCCTCGCGCAACTCGCGCACGGCCGCGCTGCGGTGCGCGGCCTCGCCCTCGCCCTCCTGCGCATCGACCCCGCCGCCCGGGAAGACCCAGTAGCCGCCCATGAAGCGCTGCGCCGGGCTGCGCCGCACGAGCAGCAGCTCGAAGCCCACGGCCGCGTCGCGCAGGAGGATCACCGAGGCGGCCTGACGGGGGACCGACGGGGGCCCGTCGTTGAGCTGCTCGCTTGTGGCAGGCCGCGCTCCGTCCATCGTCCGTACGACGCTAGCAAGCAACCAATACCCTCCATGCCATGACGACCGAGACCGAGACCACGCGCTGGATCTGCGAATCCTGCGGCTTCATCTACGAACCCGCCGACGGCGATCCGGACGGCGGCATCCCGCCGGGCACGGCGTTCGCGGACATTCCCGACAGCTGGTTCTGTCCCGTCTGCGGCGCCCGCAAGAAGGACTTCACGCCCTACGAGGACTGATCGACTTGCCGGACGACGGCGCGTCAACGATGCGGGCGTCCGACGCCGAGCGTGAGCGCACGGTCACGACGCTGCGCGACGGCGCGGCGCACGGCAGGCTGACGTTCGACGAGCTCGCCCAGCGCACCGAGCTCGCCTACGAGGCGACGACCGGCACGGAGCTGGAGCGGCTCGTCGCCGACCTGCCGCAGGTCGCGCCCGACGTCCTCGACGCCCCGCGCAAGCGGCGGCGCTGGAACGTCGCGGTGCTCGGCGGCTGCGATCGCAAGGGGCGCTGGCGTCCCGCCCGCGACAGCGTCGCACTCGCCGTGCTCGGCGGCGTCTCGCTCGACCTCCGCGACGCGACGATCGAGGGCGACGAGATCGTCATCACGGCGGTCGCGGTGCTCGGCGGAATCGAGATCACCGTCCCCGAGGGGGTGGAGGTCGACGTCAGCGCCTTCGCGCTGCTCGGGGGCACGGACCACGAGCAGGGCAGCGCGCCGGTGCGACCCGGCACGCCCGTCGTCCGCGTCCGCGGGTTCGCGCTGCTCGGCGGCATCGACGTCGAGGTCAAGCGCGGCCCCGACGAGCGGGCGCGGCTGCGCTCCGGCGACTAGCCGTCGTCCTTCGGCGCGGGTTCAGGGCTGCGGCGTGAGGCGGATCGCGTACGGGAAGTCGCCGAACGCGACGTCGAGCACGTAGCGGCCCTTGATCGTCAGCTCGCGCCGGCCCGTCCTGGCGGCAGCGCTGAACAGCTTGATCGCCCCGTTGGTGTCGCCCGCGCGCCGCTGCAGCGACGCCTGAAACGGCGTCTGGACGGTGAAGTCGAGCTGCGGGTCCTCGGGGGCGGTCTGCTCGAAGCGCACGAGATAGCGCCCGTCGAGGTCGATCGGCCCGTGCGAGGCCGGAGACGCCTGGCCCGTGAAGAGAAACTCGCCGGCCTTGGCCGGCTTCCCCGCGAGCGCGGGCTTCGCGACGAGCGCCGCCGGCCCGATCGCGCTGTCGGACCTCGAACCGCCGCTCCCAGCGCCACATCCGACGAGGACCGTGGCCGTCGAGAACAGCAGGACGAGTATGCAACGTGTAGGCACTGCACCATCTTAACCTCTATCGTGGAACCTATGCATTGCCTAGTAGTCCAGCACTCTGACGACGACGGGAGCGTGGACGGGTGATCGAGCTCGATCGGGGGGACTTCCTGCGCCTGGGGGCAAGCGGGATCGTCGTAGCGGCGGCGGCCGGGCTCGTACCCGCGACGGCCGACGCCCAGGCGGCGGTGAACCCGCAAGGGGACGACATCGCGTACCTGTCGTTCGCGACGATCGCCGAGCGCGCGAGCCGCGACATCTACCGCGCCGCCTACAGGCAGGCCGGCGCCGGCTTCTCGAGCGCCGAGCGGCGCCACCTCAACAAGGTGGCGTCGGTCAAGCGCTCGCACATCCTGCGCCTCGACGCCGGGCTCGGTTCGGACGCTCCCTTGACTGCTGACTTTGTCACCGTGCTGCCGAAGGATGCGGTCAAGACGAGGGCCCGAGCGCTATCGATCGCGAGCAAGCTCGAAACGCTGCTCATCCGGGTCTACCTCAATGGCGTCGGCTACGCCGCGGACTCCGGGACGAGGCTGCTGCTCGGGCGCCTCCTGGCCTACGACGCACAGTCGCTCGGCTGGCTGAACCTCCGCCACGGCAAGCCGTCGCCGAGCGGATTGATGAGCCCGATCGACCTCGAGCCCGCCGCCGACGCGCTCGACGGATTTCTGTCCACTCCAGACTTCCCGGACTGAACGAAGGTGTCGCCGATGACGAAGCTCCTCCTACGGTTCGCGCTGCCGCTGGCCCTCCTGCTCGGGCTGGCGGCGCCGGCCGCCTCCAGCGCCGCGCTCAATGTCTACGCGGCCGCGTCGCTGCGCGACGTGTTCACCCAGATCGACGCAACCCCGGCGTTCAACTTCCTCGGCTCCAACCAGCTCCAACTGCAGATCGAACGCGGCGCGCCCGCCGACGTCTTCGCGGGCGCGAGCACGGTCGAGGCGCAGGCGCTCTTCAAGACAAACCACTGCAAGCGGCCCGTCACGTTCGCGACGAACAAGCTCGTGCTGCTCGTGCCGAAGGGCAACCCCGGCAAGATCCGCTCGGTCTACTCGCTGCGCGCGGGCGGCAAGCGGCTGTCGATCGGCAACGCGGGCGTGCCGGTCGGCGCGTACACGCGCGCGCTGCTGCGGCGCCTCGGCCTGTCGAAGGTGCTCAAGAACAACATCGTCAGCCAGGAGACGAACGTCGCGAACGTCGTCTCGAAGGTCGCCCTCGGGTCCGCAGATGCCGGCTTCGCGTACGTCACCGACGGCAAGATCGCCGGCGATAGGGTCCAGGCGATCCGCCTCCCGCGCTACGCCCAGCCGCCCGTGCGCTACCAGATCTGCCAGGTCGTGCGCGACGGCGTCAACGCTGGTGGCGCGGGGTCGTTCATCGCCAAGGTGCGCTCCAGTCGGGGCCGCAGCCGGCTGAAGGCGGCCGGCTTCGGGCTGCCGCCGAAGGGCTAGCCCCTTGAGCACGCTGGCAGAGCACGACGCGCTCCAGGCGAGCGCCCCGCCGATCGCCTCCGGGGGCTCCGGCGTGCCCGCACCCGTGGCGCCGACGGGCCGGACCGCGGGCGCCTCCCGGCGGGTGGGGCGGGTCGGCATGGCCGCTCTGATCGCGCTTTGCGTCGGACTGACGCTGACGTTCCTCGCGCTGCCGATCGTCGCGCTCTTCACCGAGGTGCCGCTCGCCGACGTTCCCGGGCTGCTCGGCGATCGCACGGTGCAGGACGCCCTCGGCGTGACGCTGCGCGCGAACCTCGTCGCGAACCTGCTCATCATCCTGCTCGGCACGCCGACGGCGTACGTGCTCGCGACGCGGCGCTTCCGCGGCCGGGCGCTCGTCATCACGCTCGTCGAGCTCCCGCTCGTGCTGCCGCCGGCCGTCGCGGGCATCGGCCTGCTGGCGGCGTTCGGGGTCGCCGGCCTGCTCGGCCCTGACCTGCAGGACGCGGGCATCGTGCTGCCGTTCTCGGAGTGGGCCGTGATCCTGGCGGTCACGTTCGTCGCTTCGCCGTTTTACATGCGCCAGGCGATCACGGCCTTCGAGGGGGTCGACCGCACGTTCGTCGATGCCGCGCGCACGCTAGGCGCCGGGCCGATCCGCACGTTCTGGCGGATCTGGATGCCGCTGTCGGCGGCCGGCCTCGTCGCCGGCTGGGTGCTCGCGTTCGCCCGCGGCATCGGCGAGTTCGGGGCGACGATCGTCTTCGCGGGCAACGTCGGCGGCAAGACCCAGACGCTCACGCTCGCCGTCTACGAGGAGCTGGACTCGAACTTCGACGTCGCCCTGGCAATCGGGATACTGCTCGTCGTGCTGAGCGCCGGCGTCCTGCTGTCCTACAAGTTGATCGTGTCGTGGAGAGACTCGACGTCGCAGTCGGTTTCGCCCTTCGGTCGTTCGCGCTCGACGTCGAGCTGAGCGTCGGTAGCGAGACCGTCGCGCTCGTCGGCCCGTCGGGTGCCGGCAAGACGACGGTGCTGCGCGCCGTGGCTGGGCTCCGCCACCCCGATTCCGGTCGGATCGCGCTCGGCGAGCACGTCTGGTTCGACGCGAGCGCGGGCGTCGATCTGCCGCCGGAGCGGCGCTCGGTCGGGCTCGTCTTTCAGGAATATGCGCTCTTTCCGCACATGACCGTGGCCAAGAACGTCGCCTTCGGCGGCGGCGCCGACCGCGTCGGCGAGCTGCTCGAGCGCTTCGGGATCGCATCGCTGGCCAACGAGCGGCCGCTGTCGCTGTCGGGTGGCGAGCGCCAGCGCGTGGCACTCGCGCGGGCGCTCGCACGGGGACCCGGCGTGCTGCTGCTCGACGAGCCGCTGTCTGCGCTCGACGCGCACACGCGCGCGACCGTACGCACCGAGCTGCAGGAGCTGCTCTCACAGCTCGCGCTGCCGACGCTGCTCGTGACGCACGACTTCCGCGACGCGGCCGCCCTCGCCGATCGCATCGGCGTCGTCGTGTCCGGCAGCCTGCGCCAGGTCGGCACCGCCGTCGAGCTCGTCGACCATCCGGCTGACCCGTTCGTCGTCAGCCTGACCGGCGGCAACCTGCTGCGTGGCAGCGCGCGACCGCTGCCCGGCGGCGGCAGCGAGGTGCGCCTCGACAGCGGCTGGCTCGTGCGCTCCGATCAGCAGGCGTCGGGGCGCGTCGGGGTCGCGGTCTATCCGTGGGAGATCGCGATCGGCCCGCCCGGCGACGACGGCGAGTACAACGCGATCACGGCGCCGATCACGGCCGTGGCGCCCGAGGGCGGGCGGATGAGCGTGCGGATCGGACCGCTGACCGCGGAGGGCCCGCGCGACGAGCTCGAGCGGCTCGGGCTGCGTCGCGGCGAGCCGGCCTCGGCGTCGTTCTCGCCGGCCAGCGCGCGGCTGCTCGTGCTGCACGACGAGTAGCTCACGGGTGGGGTTTGTCGATCTAGGGGCGCATAGGACGTCCAGATCGACAAACCCCCCCGCGCTTGGACCGCGTCGCCGGAGTTCATCGGCCGGCGGCCGATCGCGTGTCTGTGTTGCATAGGCAATGCCGCGACATCACCCACCCAATGCTGGATTCCGAGTAGGCTTCGCGACGACATGGACGACGGAATCCGGATCGGTGTTGCGGCGCAGGCGCTCGGCGTCAGCGTCGACACGCTGCGCCGCTGGGAGCGCGACGGGCGGATCGAGTTCGATCGTCGCGGGGGCCGCCGGGTGTTGGCGCCCGAGGAGCTCGCCCGCGTCCTGCGCGACCGCGGCACGAACCCGCACTCGAGTGCGCGCAACCGGATGCCGGGCGTCGTCATCGACGTCAAGCGCGACGGCGTCATGGCGCAGATCGATCTCGCCTGCGGCCCGTACCGGATCGTCTCGCTGATGTCGCGCGAGGCCGCCGACGAGCTCGACCTCAAGCCGGGTCAGACCGCGACGGCCGTCGTGAAGTCGACGATCGTCGTCGTCGAGCGCACCTGAACGCAAACGCCGAACGCTCAGTCGGCGTAGATGATCGTCCCGACGTGCTCGCCGGCGAGCGCCTTGGTGACGTTGCCGCGCACGAGTCCGTTGACGATCTGGATCTCCTTCTGGTGCTTGGCGGTCGCCATGAGCTCGAGCACGAGCCGGTCGATCGGCAGCGTCGGCAGGTCCATCGCGAGCAGCTCCCTCGCGCCGACGCGCGGCAGCAGTTCGGCCTCGCCCGCGGCGGCCGTCGCCGGGTCGCACGTGTAGACGCCGTCGACGTCCTTGACGTAGATCGCGCGCTCGGCACCGTAGGCGTCGGCGAGCAGGAAGGTGCCGGTGTCGGTGCGGTGTGGCGGGATCTTGCCGACGGACGGCGGGAACTCGAACATCTCATACGGCGGGAAGCCGTTTGAGACCGCGGCCGGGCTGGCCGCGAGATGGCCGGCGAGCTGGTGGGCGACGCTCGTGTGCGGCAGGTAGGAGACGCCGTCGGCGGCGAGCAGCGCCGCGACGATGTGCCCGTTCTGCTCGGCCTCCGTCGCGGCCAGAGAGGCGAGCGCCCCGGTCGGCAGGCCGAGGTCGAGCGCGATGCCCCACACGTGGCGGGCGCGGATGCCGGGGCCGGTCGCGATCAGCATGCGGTGCTCGCCGAAGGACTCGCGCAGCTCGTCGACGAGCGGCACGACCGCCTTGGCGCCGCGGTCCATGATCGAGCGCCCGCCGATCGTGACGACCTTGAGCCACGGCAGCAGCCGCATGACCGGCTGTGCGGTCGCGGACTTGACGAGATCGCGGTCGACGAGCGTCTGGCGCATGAGCGCGGACGGGACGTCCTTGGATGAGAAGAGCGGTTCGTCGGTCATGAGGTCCTCCGGAGATGACGTTCGACGGCGCTCATGCGGCCGAGATGATCGTGCCGACGTGCTCGCCGGCGAGTGCGCGCGTGATGAGGCCCGGCTTCAGGCCGTTGATGACCTGAATCGACGTGGCGTTGCGGGCGTTGCGCATGAGCTCGAGCAGCGGGCGCTCGACGACGAGGTCGGGTAGGTCCATCGCGAGCAGCTCGTCGACGGTGATCTCGGGGATGAACGTCGCGCCCTCGTCGGTCTTCGGGTTCGCCGTGTACAGGCCGTCCTCGTCCTTGACGAAGATCGTGCTGCGCGCGCTCATGACCTCGGCCACGAGCCAGCAGCCGGCATCGGTGCGGTAGGGCGGGATGACGCCCTCGGAGGGCACGTGCTGCCACATGTCATAGGGCGGCATGCCGGGGAAGATCGTGGCGCCGCATTGCTCGAGGTACAGCGCGAGCGCGCCGAAGCCGGTGCCCGCGATGACCGGGACGCCGTGGCGGGCCATGAGGTGCCCGAGCATCTCGGCGTTCTGGCCGGCGACCGCGCTGCCGATGTCCGTCAGCACGCCGGTCGGCAGGCCGAACTCGGCGGCGAGCGCATAGAGGTGGCGGGCGCGCGTCCCGGCGCCGGTGCCGATCATGATCTTGTGCTCGCGCTTGGCCGCCACGAGCTCGTCGACGATCGGGTAGACCGCTGCGCGACCGCGGTCCATGATGCTCTGGCCGCCGATCTTCAGGACATTGACGTCCGGCAGGATCGCGTAGTCGGGTGCCGCGTCGCTGGCCTCGAGCAGCTGCACGTCGGTGAGCGAGCGGCTCATCAGCAGCGTCTGGAGCGCTCCGGCGTCTTCGTGGTCTTCCATCATGGGACTCCTTGCCTAGATGCCTTCGTCCAGAAGACTAGGAAGCATGTCAAGCGATGCTATGTATTGCATAGCTCACGGGTCGGCGCTGTGTGGCGTCTGCGTCTGCGTCTGGCTCGGAGCCGTGGGATCCGCCTGTGGGATCCCTGCGAAGACGACGGCACTCGAGCCGCCCACGAGATACAGCGTATGGGGCTCGCGCAGACGCCGACCGAGGGTCTCCAGCAGCTCCATAATCCGTGCGCAATCGACGTCAGGGCGCATCGTGCTCGGCCGCGCGCATGAACGACACGAGCCGGCGGGTCAGTGCGTTGTAGGCGGCGTGCGCGCCGTTGTCCTCGCGCTCGGCGAGCAGCCGGTACAGCTCGCGGGCGGCGTCCGCGAGCGGCTCGACGAACTGCACCCCGCAGGAGCGTAGCCGCGTGGTCGCGCGCGAGACGAGCAACGCCTCGATGCTGCGCCGCCCTTCGGCCAGATCGTCGATGCCCGTGCCGGCGAGGTCGGCGCCCGGCAGGTCGGCGAACCGTCCATCCATCGCGCGAGGATAGATCGAGCCCGGCTGCGTATGAGGCTTACGAGACGGGCGTAGCCGCGATGCCCGAACGCTTCGTGCGCTCGTCCGTGGGTCAGGCGGGTGGCGGCGCGGGACGGCAGGCGAAGAACCGCAGGTCCGTGGTGACGGCGAGTACGCCGTGTAGGCGTCCTTCGCCGTCGACGACGGGGACGCGGCGCGCATCGCTTGCGAACACGACATCGCGTGCCGTGAGCGCCGGCATGTCAGGAGAGACCGTCGGCCGGTCATGCGCGATTTCCATCGCGGGTCGATCGTCGGCGAGGTCGACCGTGATGTCCGCGGGAGTGAGCGATGCGCCGTAGCGTCCGTCGCCGGCGATTACGGCTAGGCGACGGCTGACGCTGTGCGCAAACCACTCGCGCAGCTCGCCGACGGTCACGTCCGGCGGCAGGCTCTCCGTGTCGGCGTGCATCACGTCGGCCGTCGTCAGGCCGACGACGGCCGTGTCGGCCGTCGACGGCAGCGACGGGACGTGATCGTCACCGGTTGCATGATCCGCGCTCATGACGCTGATCCTACGCGGGGTCAGCGAGGCCGTACGCACTGGGGCCACGCCCCCAACGGCTCGCGATCCTCTCCGGGCACCCCTTGCACAGGTCCGATACGGCGTAGCGTGCCGCCGCCGGCCTCGAGTCGATGCCGAACACCCCCGACGCCGGCGCGCCCGGCGCGGCGTTCGAGGAGCACACGTGCGGCCGGCTCGCTCCCGGTGGCTGTGAGGACCGTGGGCGGGCAGCGACCGACCGTATGCATTGCCTACGTCGATCGCAAATCGACCCGAAAACCGTGACGCGAAGCCGTCCGCCGCGCGCGCGATCCTTCCCGCATGGCCGACATGACCTTGGGAGAAGCCGCGAAGGTGATCGGTGTCAGCGTCGACACCCTGCGCCGGTGGGATCGCGCCGGCAAGCTGTTCACGACCCGCGACGCGGGCAACCGCCGACGTGTGCCGCCGTCCGAGGTGGCCCGGCTGACGCAACACCCGCAACGCCACGCGACGGGCGACTCGCTGTCGGCACGAAACCGCTTCCCGGGCATCGTCCGCTCCGTGGAGGTCGACGGCGTCATGGGTCTCATCGAGATCCAGGCAGGGCCGTTCCTCGTCACGGCCGCCGTCACTCGCGACGCGATCGACGAGCTCGGCCTCGTCGAGGGCGCCGAGGCGATCGCGACCGTCAAGGCGACGTCGGTGATGGTCGAACGCGCTCGAACCTGAGGGTTGCCGACATAGGCATTGCTTAGGTACAGTTCTGGGCCCCGATCCCCGCGTTCGGCCGTGGCGGCCGTCCGGGCCATCGGCGCGCACGCTCACGGAGCGTGGCCGCCGGAGCGCAAGACCTGTCCCCGAAGATCCTGGCAAGGCCCGGCGGTGTTCGGCGCGCGAGCACCGCCCTGATGCGATCCTGGGCGGATGGAACGCGCCTACCGCGATGACCTCGGCTACTACGAGGATCGCGCCCTCGGGCTGCTCGCCTCGGCGACCGATGCGACGCCCGGCGTGCTGGCCGCCTTCGCGGAGGCGGGGGCGCCGCTGACGGCCGACGGCGCACGGGCGGTCGTCGCGCGGCGCCACGGCCTGCCGACCTGGGCGGCGCTATGCGAGCACCTCGACGGGCTGCACGAGCGCGACGCCTTCGCCCGCGCGTACCGCGCGATCGAGGCCCATGACGTCGACGGGCTGACGGCCCAGCTCGAGTGCGACCCCGAGATCGCCGACGCGCGCGGCACGAACGGCAACGACCTGCTCGGGATGGCGACGGCGACACGTGACGAGCGGCTCGTGCGGGTGCTACTCGACGCCGGCGCGGATCCGTCCGCCGCCAATGTCCACGGCTGGACGGCACTGCACCAGGCCGCCTACGTCGGCTTGCCGCTGCTTGCGCAGATGCTGCTCGACGCCGGTGCGCCGGTCGCCGTCGCGGCGCGCGGCAACGGTGGGACGCCGCTCGTCATCGCGCTGTTCTGGGGTCACGCCCGGACAGCCGACCTGCTCGCCGAGCGCGGCGTGCTGCCGCCCAACCTGCGCACCGCCGCCGGACTCGGCCGTGGCGATCTCATCGACGCGCTCGTCGACGCCGCCGGCCGTCTCGGCGCCGCCGCCGGGACCCAGCGCGCGTACTACCGCCCGCACTCGGGCTTTCCCGTCTGGACACCGTCCGAAGACCCGCGCGAGATCCTCGACGAGTCGCTCGCGTGGGCGGCACGCAACGACCGCGTCGACGTGCTCGACCTGCTCGTCGCGCGCGGCGCCGACCTCGGTGCCGACGTCTACCGCGGCAGCGCCCTGGTTTGGGCCGCCGCCTGCGGGCGCATCGCCGCGATCGAGCGGCTGATTGCGCTCGGCGCCGATCCGGACGGCCGCTCGACGTTCGGCGGCCCCGACCACGGGGTGGAGGCGACCGCGCTGCACCTCGCCGCCGGCGGCGGCCACCTCGAGGCCGTCCGCGCGCTGCTTGAGGCCGGCGCCGATCCGCGCCTGCGCGACGGCTGCCACGACGCCACGCCCCTGGGTTGGGCGGAGGATGCCGGTTGCAGCGACGCCGTCGTCGCGTTGCTACGCGAGCACGAGTAGGCGGCCACGCTCCTTGCGGCCGACCGTGCCGCCGCGACGCGTCTGCGTGGCACGCGTCGCGTGCGGCCGCGGCAGGCTACGCCTCGCCGGGGGCGGCGAGGTCGAGCCCGCGCGGCGGGACCGGCGCCGACTGCACGACGGACGTCGTCGTCTGCCCGTAGGAGGCGAAGCGATCGATGACCTCCTCGAGGTGCTCGACCGAGCGGACGTGCGCGAGCGCGAGGTAGCAGTCGTCGCCGGTGATCCGGTGACACTCGACGACCTCGGGCGCGGCGCGGGCGACATCCGCGAGCTTGTGCAGCCGGCCTGGAGCGGGGCGGATCCGGATCACCGCGCTGAGCGCGAAGCCGAGCGCGCGCGGATCGATGCGCGCGTGGTAGCCGAGGATGACGCCGTCGCGCTCGAGGCGCTGCAGGCGCTCGGCGACGGCGGGCGAGGACAGCCCGACGCGGCGCCCGAGCTCGGCGAGGCTGAGGCGGGCGTCCTGCTGCAGCTCGGCCAGCAGCCGGCGGTTCGTCGCATCCAGCAGGGCGCCGTCGGCGCTGGCTTCGTTCTGCCTGCGATTCGTAGCCATGAGATCGAGAATAGCTACGAGACGCCATGTACGAATGGCTTCTCGCCGATCACACTACGGAGCAGTGCTTCAGCCCACGAGTCCGGCCGCCACGCCGCCCCGAAGCCGGGCCGCGGGCCTCGGCCGCACGATCGCCGCCGTACCGCCGCAGGGCTACTTCGTCGTCAGCGCCGTCTTTCACTATCTCGGGCCCTCGTTCGCGGTGCTCCTGTTCGCGCGCGTCGACGTGCTCGGGGTCGCCTGGCTGCGGATCGCCGCGGCGGCGGTCGTGTTCGCCGCCTGGCGGCGGCCGTGGCGCGTACTGCACGCGCTCGACCGTGACGGGCGCCGGCTGCTGCTCGCCTGGGGCGCCGTGCTCGCGGTCATGAACGTCTGCTTCTACACGGCGATCAGCCGCCTGCCGCTCGGCACGGTCGCGGCGATCGAGTTCCTGCCGGTCATCGCGCTCGCGGCGGCGGGCGTGCGCTCGCCACGCAACCTCGCGGCGCTCGCGCTCGCCGTCTGCGGCGTCTGTCTGCTGACCGACGTCCGCCTGCAGGGCGAGCCACTCGGGGTCGCCTTCGCGTTCGCCAACGCGCTGCTGTTCGCGCTCTACATCGTGCTCGCCGACCGCGTCGCCAAGCGCCCGCAGATCAGCGGCATCGACGGGCTCGCGGCGGCGATGCTCGTCGCGGCGGTCGTCGTGACGCCGATCGGCGGCTGGCAGGCCGCGCCCGCGCTCGTCGACCCCGTTGCGCTGCTCGCCGGGATCGGCGTCGGGCTGACGTCGTCGGTGATCCCGTACGTTGCCGACCAGCTCGCGATGGCGCGGCTGCCGCGCGCGACCTACGCGCTCATGATCGCGCTGCTGCCCGCGGTCGCGACGGTCATCGGGATCGCGGTCCTCGCGCAGATCCCGAGCGCGATCGAGGCCGCGGGGGTCGCGCTCGTCGTCGCCGGGGTCGCGCTGCACCGCCAACCCAGCGCGGCGACCACCGACGGGCGTGGACCCGACGGCGGCTCGGCGACCGCCGGGCCGGCGACGATGCGAGAGCGCGCGGGTGATGGCGGGCCGCGAAGCGCGGCGACCGCGCACCCGCGAGGCTAGGCGGCCACCTTGGTCGGCACGCGGGAGGCCGGGGTCTCGACGCCGCCCGCGAGCGCGGCATGGCGGCGGTTGACGCGGCGCACGCGCAGCATCGTCGCGGGCGACAGCAGCCGCGTGACCGGCGCGATCATGCCGGTGACCTCGAAGAACATCCGCGTCAGTTCGCCGTCATGCGACGCGGCTGTCATGAAGCGGTCGAGGTAGCGGCCGACGAGGCGGTCGGGCAGCGGCGCGACGGCGTCGACCTGCGGCATCGCGAGGTCGCCGCCCGTGGAGAGCTTCCAGGCGTGCTCGACCGGGCCGCGGGCCGCCTTGAAGAAGCGCTTGGCGAGCCTCTCGTCGCCCTTTCGCAGGCAACGCTGCAGCTCGACGGCCTCGAGCGCCGCGACGGTCATGCCCTGGCCGTAGACCGGGTTGAAGCTGCACATCGCGTCACCCATGACGAGCAGGCCCTCGGGGAAGCGGCGCCTGCGGTCATAGCGGCGCCGCACGCTGGCGGGGTAGCCGTGCGTGTGCCCGGGCCCGACCGGCTCGGCCTGCGCGATCGCGGCGGCGAACTCCGGGTCGGCGACCGCCGCGGCGAACGCGACGAAGTCCGCGTGCTCCGTCGGCGGGCGGTGCTCGGGGCCGTAGCCGTAGAGCGTGACGTTCCACTCGCCGCCTTCCTCGACGATCGCGGCGACGCCGCGGGCGCGGTCGGGGCGCGCGGCGTTGAGGATGATCTTGTCGTCGCCGACAGCGCCGGGGCGCAGCCGCAGGATGCGGCTCGCGTACATGATGTCGACCTCGACGCGCTCCTCGGTGGGGCGCTCGTAGCCCATCGCCTCGAGCCACGCGGGAACCTTGCCGCCGCGGCCGGAGCCGACGACGACGAGGTCGGCGGTTAGCGTCTCCTCGCGGCTGCCGGCCGCACGGCCGATCGCGCGGACGCCGGCGACGCGGCCGCCGTCGTCGATCAGGCCGCTGACGCCGACCTCGTCGCGGATCGTGACGTTGCCGAGCGCGCGGACGCCGCGGCGCAGCAGGCTCTCGATCACCGGGCGGCTGGAGACGGCGGCGTCCGAACCGACCCCGACGCGCGGCAGCACGTGGCCGCCGATGTCGAAGCGCATCTCGATGCCCGGCTTGAAGGGCGCCTTCCAATCCGGTCTGTAGGCGGCTCGCGAACCCGGTCGGGGTCAGAAGTTACTGCGCGGTAACGTAGCACAAGTTACTCTGAGGTAACCATGCCGTCGACCCCGCGACTGCCGTCCGCCGAACGCCGCCGCACGATCGAGCGTGCCGCCGAGCAGCTCTTCTCCGAGCGCGGCTACGCGGCGACGCGGATCGAGGACATCGTCGCGGCGGCCGGCGTCACGAAGCCCGTCATGTACCGACACTTCGCCTCCAAGCGGGCGCTGCACGAGGCACTGCTCGAGCGCCATCGCGACGCGCTCGCCTCGGGCGCGCTCGACGAGTACCTCGCGGAGGGTCCGCTCGAGCGGCGGCTGCCGGCGATGCTCGAGGCCTGGTTTGCATACGTCGAGCAGCACCCGTACGCCTGGCGCATGCTGTTCGCCGACACGACCGGCGAGCCCGAGGTGCAGGCGCTGCATCGCGATCTGCAGGCGCGCCAGCGCGCGGCCGACGCGGTGCTCCTGCGCGACATCCTGCCGGCGCTGCCCGAGGAGCGCGTCGAGCCGCTCGCGGAGGTCGTGCGAAGCGCCCTAACCGGCCTCGCGCTGTGGTGGCTCGACCACCGCGAGGTCGATCGCCGCGTGCTCGTGGAGACAATGCTCGGCGTCGTGCGCGGGCTGCTGCTCGCGCACGGCAGGGCGATCACGTAGCGGGCCCGGCCGGCGTCCCGGCGCGCGGCTTCATGGCCCGCGAGGCCGTGCCGGCTCGCGGGCTTTCAGGCGGCGGCGCGCAGCTCGGGCCGCAGCACGCCGCTCGTCGCCTCCGCGATCGCGTCGGCGGTGATCGTCACGAGCCGCCGCAGCTCGTCGGCGGTGATCGACAGTGGCGGCATCAGCACGACGACGTCACCGAGCGGGCGCACGATCGCGCCGCGCCGGCGGGCGGCGATCGTGACCTGGTGGCCCATGCGAGCATGCAGCGGGAAGTCGTCGAGCTCGATGCCGACCATGACCCCGCGGCGGCGCACCTCGCGCACCGACTCGAGCGGCTCGACGTGCTCGGCGAGCAGCTCGGCGAGCAGCTCGATCTTCGGCGCCAGCGCGGCGAGCGTGCCCTCGCGCTCGAAGATGTCGAGCGTCGCCAGCGCCGCCGCGCAGGCGAGCGGGTTGCCGGTGTACGTATGGCCGTGGAAGAACGTCCGCAGCTCGGCGAACTCGCCGAGGAAGGCCTCGTAGATGCGCTCGGTCGCGAGCGTCGCGGCGAGCGGCAGGTAGCCGCCGGTGAGGCCCTTCGCGATCGTCATGAGGTCCGGCGCGACGCCCTCCTGTTCGCAGGCGAACATCGTCCCGGTGCGACCGAAGCCGGTCGCGACCTCGTCGCAGATCAGCAGCACGTCGTGCTCGTCGCACAGCGCGCGGACGGCGCGCAGGTAGCCGTCGGGATGCGTGAGGATTCCCGCGGCGCCCTGCACGAGCGGCTCGACGATGACCGCGGCGACCTCGCCCGCGTGGGCGCGCAACAGCGAGGACATCGCCTCGACGTCGCCGGGCTCGGCCTGGAGGGTGTCGAACAGCAGCGGGCCGAAGCAGGCGTGGAAGAGGTCGATGCCGCCGACCGAGATCGAGCCGATCGTGTCGCCGTGGTAGGCGTTGCGCAGCGTGATGAAGCGCGGGCGGTCCTCACCGCGATGGCGCCAGTACTGAAACGCCATCTTCAGCGCGACCTCGGCCGCGGTCGAGCCGTTGTCGGAGTAGAACACGCGGCTCAGCCCGGGCGGCGAGATCTCGACGAGGCGCCGCGCGAGCTCGATCGCCGGTGGGTGCGTGAGACCGAGCATCGTCGTGTGCGCGACCCGCTCGAGCTGCTCGCGCACGGCCGCGTCGATCAGCGGGTGGCCGTGGCCGTGGACGTTGCACCACAGCGACGCTGTGCCGTCGAGGTAGGCGTTGGCGTCGGGGTCATACAGCGTGCAGCCGGAGGCCCGCTGCACGATCAGCGGCTCCTCCTCGGTCCAGCCCTGCTGCTGCGTGAAGGGGTGCCAGAGCACCTGCCTGTCGAGTGCCGCGAGCTCCTGCGTGGTCATGCCCAGGACCCTAGGCAGGCGATCGGACGAACCCCCGGAGCACCGACGGTTGGATCGGTCGGCGCCGCGCCGACGCCGGAGGGCCCCCGGCGCCGGTGACGAGCACGCGCGCGCCGTCAGCGAGCATCGGCGTACACCTCCGGGAGCACCGGCTGCTCGCGGCGGGCTTCCGGCAAGCCGCTCGCATCGTCGCTCTCGCGGATGACCTCCAGCGGCTCGGCGAACGTCGACTGGCATATCGGCTCCAGTAGCGCACGGTCGCGCGCAGGACGTCCTCGGCGAGGTAGCGGCGGACCTTCGCTCGCGAGCTGTAGGCCCCGATGACCTCGACCTTGCGATCGACGAAGGCATCGATCGCGACGAAGCGCGTCGGCCGGAAATCGATCGTCGTAGACGGGCTCTGGTAGCAGCAGACCCGGGGTACGCCGCGTGCGGCCAGGAGCGTCGCGCGGTGCGCGTTGCGATGGTCCTGGTGGTCGTCGCGGTCGGTGTGGGTGTAGACGACGTCCGGGCGCAGCTCGTCGATCGCCGCCTTGATCGCGGAGATCGTCGCGCCGCCCTCCGCGACGCCGATGTCCTCGAGGTCGCGGTGGATGAGCCGCGCGCCGAGCAGTCGCGCCGCCCGCCGCTGCTCCTCGGCGCCCTCGGCGTGCCCGCCGCGCTCCTCGCCGCCGGTCAGCGTCAGCAGGTGCACGCCGTCGCCGCGCGCCACGTGGCGCAGCAGGATCCCGCCGCAGCCGATCTCGACATCGTCGGGATGCTGATCGCCAGCACGACCTCGCGGCTCTCGCCGATCCGCGCGGCGGTCAACCCCATGAGCTCCCGGATGCGCTCCACGAACGCGTAGGCGTCGATGGGCTTGCAGACGAAGTCGTCGGCGCTCGCGCGGATCGCCTCGACCGCATTCTCGAGGCTGCCGTGGGCCGCCAGGACGAGCGTCGCGACGAGCGGCTGCGCCTTCTTGAACGCGCGCACGAACTCGAGCCCGTTCATGCCGGGCAGGCCGATGTCCGCGATCACGAGATCCCAGGGCGCCTCTGAGGCGATCGTCAGCGCCGCCTCGGCGTTGGAGTACCAGTGCACGTCGGCATGGGGGCGGCCAGCTCCATGAGCACGGCCGCTATGACCTCGTCGCCCTCGACGAGCAAGATCCTGCTTCGGGGGTCAGGCATGGTCATCGTCCAGTTCCTCGCGCAACGTCGTGGAGAGTCCGATCAGCAATAGGGCGTGCGGGCGCCTGTCATGGGACGGGCGACTAGCCTCAGCGCCCCGTGCGCCGCCCTCCCGAGCCCCCGCTGGCCCTCATCGTCTTCACCGTGGGCCTCAGCATCCTCGGCGCGGAGATCGCGGCCGCGCGCCTGCTGGCACCGTATTTCGGTGCGTCGACCATCGTCTGGGCGAACACGATCGGGATCGTGCTCGTCGCGCTGTCGATCGGCTACTGGTACGGCGGCCGGCTCGCGGACCGCAACCCGACGCGCGACGGCCTGTACCGGATCGTGCTGCTGTCGGGCCTGCTGCTCGCCGCGGTGCCGTTCGTCGCCGACCCATTCCTCGGCTTCGCCGTCGACGCGCTGGACTCGATCTCGGCCGGGGCGTTCGTCGGGTCGCTGCTCGGCGTGACCGTGCTCGTCGCGATCCCGATCCTCGTATCGGGCGCGGTCGCGCCGTACGCGCTGCGCCTCGCCGTCGCCGACGTCGCACAGGCGGGCACGGTCTCCGGCCGCCTGTACGCGATCTCGACCGTCGGCTCGCTGCTCGGCACGTTCTCCTCCGCGCTGCTGTTCATCCCGTTGATCGGCACGCGGCGCACATTCGTCGTCTTCGGCCTCGTGCTCGTCGTGCTCGCGGCGATCGGCCTCGCCCGCGCGCGTTTCGCGCTCGCACCGGTCGCGGTGGCTGTCCTGCTGGCGCTGCCGGTCGGCACCGTGAAGGGGGAAACCGACCCGGGCTCGCGCGTCATCCACGAGGCCGACACCGAGTACCAGTACGCCCGCGTCGTGCAGGACGCCGACGGGACGCGCACGCTGGAGCTCAACGAGGGCCAGGCCGTTCATTCGATCATCCGCCCCGGGACGTATCTCACGGGTGACTACTGGGACGAGATGCTCGTGCTGGGGTTCGCGACATCGCCGCGCCCCCCGGCGTCGATCGCGATCCTCGGCAATGCCGCTGGCACGACGGCCCGCGCCTACGGCCACTTCTTTCCCGCGACGCGGATCGATGCCGTCGAGATCGACGGCGAGCTGACGGACATCGGCCGTCGCTACTTCGACCTGCGCGCGCCGCGGCTGCACACGAACGCCGCCGACGCGCGCCCGTTCCTGCGCCGTACATCCCAGCGCTACGACGCGATCGTGGTCGATGCCTACCGCCAGCCGTACATCCCGTTCTACCTGTCGACGCGCGAGTTCTTCGCGCTTGCGCGCGACCGGCTGCGACCGGGCGGCGTGCTCTTGATCAACGTCGGCCATCCCGAGCGCTCGCAGCGTCTCGAGCAGGTGCTGAGCGCGACGCTCGGGGCGGTCTTTCAGACGGTGCTGCGCGACCCGTCCGAGCCGACGAACAGCATCCTGCTCGCGACGAACGCACCGGCATCGGCGGCCGGCCTACGCGCCGCGGTCGCGGGCCTGCCGGCGCCACTGCGATCCGTCGCCACGGCGACCGCCGCGCGCCTGGCGCCGCACCTGCGAGGCGGTCGGGTGTATACCGATGACGTGGCTCCCGTCGAATGGCTCGTCGACCGCTCGATCGTCCAGGTCGCCGAGAAGGGCGAGCGATGACGGTCGCCCTCAGCGGGATGGAGTTCGGCCTCCTCGTCGTGATGATCGTCGGCTACGTCACCTGCTTCGCGATCTGGTTTGCCTTCTTCCGCGGCAAGGGCGACGAGTGACGGTCGTCCGCTACAGCTCGAGCGAGGCCATCGCCTCGGTCGGGTAGCGCTCCCCGGCGGCGACGCCGACCGGCGCGGCCTCGTCAAGCGCGCCGAGATGGTCGGCGCTCAGGCTGATCTCCGCCGCCTCGCAGTTCTCCTCGACGTAGCGCACGCGCTTCGTACCGGGGATCGGCACGACGTCATCGCCCTGGTGCAGCAGCCAGGCGAGCGCGAGCTGGACGGGCGAGCAGCCGACGTCGTCGGCGATCTCCCGCACGCGCGCGACGAGCTTGAGGTTCGCCTGCAGGTTGTCGCCCTGAAAGCGCGGGTTGTAGCGGCGGAAGTCGTCCTTCGAGAGGTCGTTGATCGACGCGTAGGCGCCGGTCAGAAAGCCGCGCCCGACCGGGCTGTAGGGAACGATGCCGACCCCGAGCTCGCGGGCCACCGGGACGATCTCGGCCTCGATGCCGCGCGTCCACAGCGACCACTCGCTCTGCAGCGCGGCGATCGGGTGCACGGCGCATGCCTTGCGTAGCGTGTCGGCCGAGACCTCGCTGAGGCCGATGTGGCGGATCTTGCCCTCGTCGACGAGCTCGGCCATGCCGCCGACGCTCTCCTCGATCGGGACGTCCGGGTTGCGGCGGTGCATGTAGTAGAGGTCGATGTGGTCGACGGCGAGGCGGCGCAGGGATGCCTCGCAGGCCCTGCGGGCGTACTCCGGCGTGGAGTCAACGCGGCGTGGCTTGCCCTCCTCGCGGACGATGCCGAACTTCGTCGCGAGCACGACGGCGTCGCGGCGGTCGGCGATCGCGGCACCGATGAGCTGCTCGTTCTTGAACGGCCCGTACATGTCGGCGGTGTCGAGCAGCGTGACCCCGAGATCGATCGCCCGATGGATCGTCGCGATCGACTGCTCGTCGTCGGCGGGCCCGTAGAACTCCGACATCCCCATGCAGCCGAGGCCGAGGGCGGAGACGTCGAGGCCGTCGCGGCCGAGCGTGCGGTGATCCATGGGAACGCCTTTCAGTCGGGGTCGCGCTCCCTGCGAGGGTAGGAGGTCGCCGAGAACTGTGCGCCTCAGCGCGGGCGCTTCAGCGAGCGCGTATCGACGACCTCGAAATCCGAGCCGTGCAGGCGGCGCAGCGTCTGCAGATCGTCGTTGTCCCAGCGGCGGTCCGGCGCGCCGGAGAGATACCACGGCGATCCGTTGTCGGCGAGCAGCGCGCCGTAGCGCTGCAGCGCCTTGGCGACGATCCGCGCCTGGCGCCCGAGCCCGGCGAGGCTCGCGCCGCGCTTCAGCCGGATCCGCAGGCCCATCGGCGGCAGCGCCGCGTCGCTGTCGCTGGAGGCGGCGTGGCGCGCGGGGTAGACGTAGGCCTTGCGCGTGCGGCGCGCGGTGAAGCGCAGGGCGTGGTCGATCGAGCCCTTCGCGACCTCGGAGTAGCGCGCGAGCCCGGGCAGGATCGGCAGGCCGGCGGCGTCGGCGGAGGTCCAGCCCGCGGGCCGCAGGTGGTTGGAGCGTAGGTCGAAGATCGCGCCTGCTCCGGCGTGCCAGCGCGCGCCGCCGTCGAGCGGGTGCGCGTCGTAGAGCTCGTAGAGCTTGCAGTGGTCGCGATCGACGACGAGCACATGGCGGTCGCCGTCGGCGTTGCGCCCGCCCTCGATCGCGACGTTCGCCGGCAGCGGGTAGCGCCTGCCGTCGGACTCGTCGGCGTAGTCGAAGGTCACGGGGACCTTCTTCTGCGATCCACGCACGACCCGGTAGGGGATCCCGATCGGCCCGCCGTCGTAGGTTCCGGATCCGAAGTCCGCCTTGGCGCTCGCGTCGAGCCCGATCGATCCGACGAGCGTGGCGGAGTTCGCCGCCACCGGCAGCCTGTCGACGCGCTGGTTGAAGTGATTGGACGGCGGCAGGATCGGGCACGCCGAGGCCTGCGGCAGGCGGCGCGCGCCGGCGCCCGCGACGAGGATCGCGCCGGCGGCGCAGACGATGCCCAGCACGGGGGCGCGACGGACCATCGGGTGCATCGTACGTCGCGTCACCGCGAACACGGCAGGCGGCGTGCAGCGACGACCTCGAAGTCCGCGCCGTGCGGCCGTCGCAGGTCGCGCAGATCGGCGTTGTCTCGGCGCGCTGGACGTGCGCGGCGTATTGCTGAAAGATCACTGCCGTCGACCGGGGAATCGGCGTCACCTCACCGGAATGGGAGCGCAATCCTGATGTCGCACTTCGACGGACCAATCGCGCAGCCTCGCGATCGGTGGGCGTCGATCGTCGCCTACGCGCTGCTGGCCGCTGCAACGCAGCTGCTGTGGCTGACCTACGCGGCGATCACCACCGATGCGGCGCACAGCTATCACGTCTCCGTCGGTGCGATCGGTGTGCTCTCCGAGATCTTCCCCCTCGTCTTCGTGGTGCTCGCGATCCCGGCGGGCCGCCTGCTCGATCGCGCCTTTGCGCCCGCGCTGACGGCCGGGGCGGCGCTCGTCGCCGCCGGCGGGCTCGTGCGCATCGCCGGTCCGTCCTACGGCTCGGCGCTGTTCGGCGCGGTCCTCGTCGCGCTGGCGCAGCCCGTCGTGCTGAGCGCCGCCGGCAAGCTCGCCGGCGAGTGCCTGAGCGAGCACCACCGTCCGGCGGGAATCGCGCTGGGCACGGCGGGCAACTTCGTCGGCATGGTCCTGGCGCTCGTCCTCGGCCCCGCGCTCGGGGGAAACGGAGATCTCGGGCCGCTGCTGATCGTCGAGGGCCTGCTCGCCGTGATCCCGGCGGTCTGGCTCGCGCTCGCCCTGCGACGGGCGCCCGCCCGCGCCGCCGAGACCCCGGTGCTGATCAACGACGGCGCGGCCCGAGCGCTGTGGCGCGACCCGGAGATCCGGGTTGCTTGCGGCCTCGTGTTCGTCGGCTTCGGGATCTTCGTGGCACTCGCGACCTGGTTGCAGACGTTGCTTCATCCGGCAGGGATCTCCGACGACACCGCCGGGCTGCTGCTGACCACGATGATCATCGCCGGCGTGATCGGCTGCGCAGCGCTCCCCGCGACGATCGCTCGGCGACGTGTCGAGCGCGTCTACATGCTCGCGACGGTCGTCGTCACCAGCGTGGCGTTTGCGGCGCTCGCGACGGCGCCGCCGCTCGGTGTCCGAGCCGCCTTGCTGCTGACGACTGGGCTGCTGCTGCTCCCAGCGCTGCCGATCACGCTCGTGATCGCGGAGCAGCGCGCCGGCAGCGACGCGGCCGGGACGGCCGGCGCGTTGATCTGGATGGCCGGCAACCTCGGTGGACTCGTGATCTCGATCGTCGTGCAGATCCTCGTGCACCACCCCGCGCCCGCCTTCCTCGCGATGGCGCTCGTGGCGCTGGCGGCGGCACCGCTCGCTCACCGCGTGCGCACGCCTCTTGCGGCCCCCGTCACCGTCGCCGCGACGCCGTGAGCATCCTCCGGCGCGTGATGGAGCACTCGGCCTCGTCAGGAGCCACCGCGTGGCGCGCTCGGACCCAGCACGCGCACCTGCGAGCCGGCTGCCAGCGTCACGTGCGACGGCTCCGCGGCGGCAAGATGGGCCCAGCGCTCGCCGTACAGCGCGCCGAAGTCGACGTCGACGCGCAGGTCGCGGATCGCGTGCAGCGCCCAGCGCTCGTGCTCGACTCCGTAGCTGCGCGCGCGGCCGTCGCGCGTGCGGCCGACGCCGAGGTCGTGGTGGGTGAGCCAGTGCTCCGGTGACGCCTCGTCCGGCAGGACCGCGGCCGGGTCCGCCGTCGCCGCGACGACGTTCGCCTTGCCTGGCCCGAAGCGGTGGCGCACGCGCAGCTCGGCGGCGCCGTGGCTGATGTCGAGCGCCATGCGCGTCGTCTTGTAGGGCTCGTTGTAGAAGACCTTCGCGACGATGGCGATCGCCGGCCGCGGGACGAACTCGCGGATGAAGACGACCGCGCGCTCCCCGTGCAGGCGCACGTAGAAGCGAAGGTTGATCTCCGGGAACCTGATGTGCCCGGGGATCGCCAGGCCGCGCACGCGCGTGTTGCGAAAGCCGAACGCGACAAGGCTGACCCGCGGCGAGCCGTCGAGAACGTCGATCTGCGCGCCCGTCGGCAGGTACGGCTCGAGCAGGGCGTGCTCGGCAGCGTAGGTCACGCCGAGCACGTCGTGCCACTCAGCGGTCAGGAACGGTCGCTCGGTCACGTCGTCGACCTTAGCCGTGGCGCCCCCCAGTGCGTGGGGGTTCGTCGATCTGGAGGTCCTATACGCCCTTAGATCGACAAACCCCCATCCAGGAGGTCCATGGGAGGGACGCGCCGGCCGCCGCGAGCGCGTCGACGTCCGGGGTGACCGCGGGCAGCGTCGCGACCTCGACGCCGCTACGGCGGGCGATCGTCTCGCGGTTGGAGCGCTCCATGACGCTCGGCTCGACGGGCCACGGCGTCAGCACGACGGCGCGCACGTCGAGGCCAGCGGCCCGCGCGGCCTCGATCGTCAGCAGCGAGTGGTTGATCGTCCCGAGGCCGGGCCGGGCCGCTATCACGATCGGCAGCCCGAGCGCGACGGCGAGGTCGCGGATGTCGTGCTCGTCGCCGAGCGGGACGAGCAGCCCGCCGACGCCCTCGACGACGAGCACGTCCGCCCCGGCCGCGGCGCGCGCGGCGCCCGCCACGAGGCCGGCGAAGTCGATCGTCGTGCCGGCGAGCTGGGCGGCCAGGTGGGGGGAGACGGCCGGGCCGAACGTCCGCGTGCTGACGTCGCCCGGGCGGGCGCCGGTGACGGCGGCGAGCAGGACGTGGTCGGCCGGCCAAACCGCGCCCGCAGTGGCGCTGGCCCCGGCGGGCCACGCGAGGCTCGCCGGCCAGTCGCCCGCGGGCTCGTCGACGCCCGTGACGACCGGCTTGAACGCGGCGACGCGCTCACCGGCCGCGACGATCGCGGCGCACAGCGCCGCGGCGAGCACGGACTTGCCGGCGCCGGTGTCGGTCCCGGTGACGAAGCAGCCGCGCACGGCGTCGCGGCTACGCGGCGCGCGAGGCCCGGCGGATCGAGATCGGCCCGTTGTCGGGCGCCTCGGCGTCGAACAGGGCGTGGGCCGCCTGCGTCGCGTCGTGGATCGACTCGTGGGCGGCGGCGACAGGCATCGCGGTCGCCGGTCGGAAGCCGGCCTGCAGTGCCGCGCGCCCGAGCACGCGCGCCGCCTCGCGCAGCTCGTCCTTCGTGTGTGTCGACATCACCGCTAGGCGCAGGCGCGACGTGCCCGACGGGACGGTCGGCGGGCGGATCGCCTGGGCGAAGACGCCGCGCTCGAGCGCGGCCTCGCAGACGCGCATCGCCGTGGACGCGTCGCCGACGATCAGCGGCACGATCTGCGTCGAGGAGCCGGAGACATCGAAGCCCTCGCGGGCGAGCTCGGCGCGCAGCACCTCGGCGTTCGCGTTCAGCCGGTCGACACGCCGCGGCTGCTCCTCGAGCACCTCGAGCGCGGCCAGCGCGCCGGCAACGGCGGGCGGCGGGGGCGCGGTCGAGAAGATGAACGGGCGTGCGGCGTTCGTCAGCAGCTGCGCGACCTCGGCGTCGCAGGCCGCGAACGCGCCGTAGGAACCGAGCGCCTTGCCGAGCGTGCCGACGACGACGTCGATCTCGCGCTCGAGGCCGGCCTCGACGACGGCGCCACGGCCGCCCGCGCCGAGGCAGCCGGTCGCGTGCGCCTCGTCGACGACGACGCGGGCGTCGTGACGCTGCGCGAGCTCGGAGATCTCCTGGAGCGGTGCGACATCGCCGTCCATCGAGAAGACGGACTCGGTGACGACGAGCGCGGCGCGCGGACCGGCCTGCGCCATGCCCCAGGCGAGGTGCTCGACGTCGTTGTGGTGGTAGACGAAGACCTCGGCCCGCGACAGCCGGCAGCCGTCGATGATCGAGGCGTGGTTGAGCTCGTCGGAGAAGACGACGTCGCCGGCACGCGCGAGCGCGCCCACGACGCCGAGGTTCGCGAGGTAGCCCGAACCGAACAGCAGCGCCGACTCGGTGCCCTTGAAGGCGGCGAGCTTCTGCTCGAGGCGGCTGTGGACCGTCATCGTGCCCGACACGAGGCGCGAGGATCCGGCGCCGACGCCCCAGCGCAGCGCCGCCTCCGCGGCGGCGTCCTGCACGCGCGGATGATCGGCGAGGCCGAGGTAGTTGTTCGAGCACAGCAGCAGCACCGGCCGTCCGTCGAGCACGACGTTCGGGCCCTGCGGGCCGCTCACGAGGCGAGTGCGGCGATACAACCCGAGTTCCTTGAGCTCCGCCAGTCGTGCTTGGATCTCGGTCACGCTGGCTCCCCTCTCAGACCTGGCCGTGCAAGGACGGGGCCATGTTCGGAGCGCCGTCCGGTCGCGGCGGGACGTGGCGCTTGCGCTTGAAGCGCAGTTGCGACGAGGGATCCCACATCCGGACCTCGAGGCCCGCCCACTCCGTCGCGATGTCCGCCGCCGGCGCGTCGGGCGGGTTGGGTGTGTCGCCCTCCAGCCAGCCGCTGCGGTTGTCCGGGCGCGGGTTGGCGGCGTTGTCGGCCTGGCGCGCGACGTTCAGTCCGAGATTCTCGAACATCGCCCGGTCCTCGTCGGGCGTGTTGCCGAGCGTCGTCAGGAAGTTGCCCATCATGACGCCGTTGATTCCGGCCCTGACGGCGAGCTGCTGCAGCTCGCCGATGTTCTCCACGCGCCCGCCGCAGAGCCGGAACAGCGCGTCGGGCAGGATCAGGCGGAAGATCGCGATCCACTTGACGGCCTCCCACGGGTCCATGTACTCGCGGTCGCCGAACTTCGTCCCGGGACGCGGGTTGAGGAGGTTGATCGGCACCGACGTCGGGTCGATGTCCGCCAGCTCGAAGGCCATCTCGACGCGCTGCTCGCGCGTCTCGCCGAGGTTCAGGATGCCGCCGACGCAGGTCTCGAGGCCGGCCTCGCGGACCGCGTCGATCGTCCGCAGGCGGCCCTCGTAACGGACCGTCTGGGAGACCTCCGGGTAGTAGGACCGCGCCGTCTCGACGTTGTGGTGCACGCGCTGCACGCCGGCGTCCTTCAATGCGCGCGCCCGCGCGACCGACATGTGCCCGACCGAGGCGCAGCGCTTGAGGTTCGTGTGCTCGGCGACCAGACGCGTCCCGGCAAGGACCTTCTCGAAGTCGCGCTTGGAGAGCCCCTGGCCCTGGGTCACCATGCAGAAGCGGTGTGCCCCGGCGGCCTCGGCGGCGCGCGCGTGCTCGAGGATCTGCTCGGGCTCCATCATCGCGTGCAGCGGCGTCTCGGCCTCGGCGTACTTGGATTGCGCGCAGAAGCCGCAGTCCTGCGCGCAGCCACCGGACTTCGCGTTGACGAGCGAGCAGAGGTCGGTCGAGTCGTCGAAGCGCTCGACGCGGACCTTCCAGGCGCGCTCGATCAGCGCCTCGATCTCGGCGTGGTCCTCCAGGTCACCGAGCCGCAGCGCCTCATCGCGGGTGATGAGCGATGGCATTGCGCGGCACAGTGGCAGGCGCGCCGGACGGCTTCAGGGTTCGACCGTCACCACAACTGCTCGCCCTCAATCTCGGGCCACCGCTCGTACAACGTGCGGGCCTGCTGGAAGACACGATCGGCCACTACGTCCAAGCCGCCGCCCGTGGCCGCGATCAGTGCCTTGTGCTTGCGCAGCAGTCGTTTGATGCGCAACCGTACCTTCGCCTCGAGGTTGCTGCGCTCGGTCCAGTCGACGCCGAGCGCGGGGTCGGCCGGATTCACGAGGCTGCGCACGATGTCCACGGCCAGGGTCTTCAATCGAGGGTCGTCGATCCACTCTTCGCCTTGACTTGCCAGCACGTCATAGAACGCGAGCTCCTGGGCGTTCAGGCCGAGCTGCTCGTTGCGCTCGCGCTGTTCCCGTAGTTTGCGCGCGAGCTTCACGAGCTCGGCGACGACCTGCGCCGAATCCAGTTGGCGAGCGTGATAGCGGTCGAGGACGGCCTGCAGCTCGTCGCTGAAGCGCTTGTGCTGGGTCTGGTTGGCGCGCATACGGCTTCGGATCTCGCCGGTGAGCAGCTTGCGCAGCAGCGCCACCTGCAACTCGGGCCGGGCGAGCTTGCCGCCGATGTCGTCGAGGAACTCGTCGGACAGCACGCTGATCTCGGGACGATGCTCGCCTGCGATCTCGAAGACGTCGATGATCTCCCCGCCCGCAAGCCCTTCGGAGAAGAGCTGCTCGACGGCTCTGCGGGCCTCGCTCGATGGGCCGGCGCCGCGTGCAGGGTCATCGGCGCTTGCTGCGCGGAGCACCTTGGCGACCGTCGCGAAGAAGTCGTGGTCGAAGCGCTGCTCGATCGACGGCGGGTTGGGTGACACGAGCCGGAACCACTGGGCGTACTGCGCCTGCTCGTCGAGGTAGCGCTGCGTCAACTCGTCGTCGAGGACGAAGCGGGCCATAGCCTCCTGTCCCCCCAACGCGAACGCAGTCGCGCGTTCGGCCGGCGTCGCGAGATCCGGCGCGGTCCACGTGATGTGGTGCAGGAGGTCGAGCATGACCTCGTATCGCTCCGCGAGCTTGCCCTGGGCGAGCTCGAGCGGGAGCACGGCGTCTTCCACGTCGGCCTGCGAGAACGCCTTCAGGCTGGCACGCAGGTCGTCGCCGATGCCGATGTAGTCCACGACGAGTCCGCCAGGCTTGCTCTCGAACACGCGGTTCACACGTGCGATGGCCTGTAGCAGGCCGTGGTCGCGCATCGGCTTGTCGACGTAGAGCGTGTGCAGCACGGGAGCATCGAACCCCGTCAGCCACATGTTCTTCACCACGACGACGCGCAGCTCGTGGTCGGGATCCTTGAAGTCCTTCTCGATCTGGCGGAGCTGCTGCTTGTTCTTGCGATAGTCGCTGATCGGCCGCTCGTCGGTCGCCTGCGCGTTGAAGACCGCATCAACCGCGGCGTCGCCGAGCGCCGCCTTGAGCCGGTTCGCGTATTCGGCGGCGGCGCGACGGCTGTATGCCACCAGCATCGCCTTGCCGGGCAGGGTCCGGCAGCGGTCGGTGAAATGCGCGACGAGATCCTCGCTGACGCGGTCGAGGCGGTCCGGGGCGGCGATGACCGCGTCCATCCGCGCGAACTCCGAGCTCCGCTCCGTCTCGGTGTCCTCGCCCTCGGCTTCGAGGATCACCTGCACCTGCTCCACCTGTCGGCGTCGACGTCGACCGGCACCTGACGTGACTCGTAGTAGATCGGGACAGTGGCGCCGTCCTCCTGTGCCTGGGCCATGCGATAGACGGAGATGTAGTCGCCGAACGTCGTGCGCGTGGACCGGTCGGCGACCTCGATCGGCGTGCCGGTGAAGCCGATCCGCGTCGCGTTGGGCAGTGCCAGCAAGAGGTTCTGGGCGAGCGTGTCGTACTGCGACCGGTGCGCCTCGTCGGCGATGACGATGACGTTGCGCCGGGCCGAGATCATCGGCATCGCGCCGTCCTCCTTGCGCCGGCCGAACTTCTGGATCGTGGTGAAGACGATGCCATCGGCCGGCACGTCAAGCAGCTCGTAGAGCGAGCCGGCGCGCAGATCGAGAAGCTGCCCTAACCGCCCCCACTCGCCCCGCTTCGGGTCGCGTCCTGCTGATCGAGATCCAGACCAGTCGCCCCCAAATCGTCGCGCAAACTCCTCGATGACGAGTTGATGCAGGAGTCCCGCCGAACGCACGTTGCTCTCGATCTTGTCATCGATTGCTCTGAGCACCGACCCGATCGCGCGCTGATCAGCAAGCGGGGGCAGCCTGAGTGGGAACTCCGAGAGCATGCCCTTCGTGAGTGCCTTGCGCGTCGCGCCTGCGGAACTCAGAGTCAGCAGTCGTGCCTTCACGGGAGCAGATACTAAGAGAGCGTGAAGGAACTGTGCATCGACGGCCCGAGGGTCCGGCCGAAGAATCGCGACGTGTTGGTTGACCCGCGCAGGCAATACATTGCTGGGCGCTGGACAGACGCGGGCGACCGAGTCTCCGGTGATGTTAATGAGGACATCACCCCGTTTGACTGTCACACCCGCGAGCAGTCGTGCTGCCTCGTCGGCGATGTACACGAGTCCTGTGGACGAGAATCGATTGTCGTGGATATTTTGACTTCGTATCAGCGCAATCCCACGCTCGAGATACACACTTGACCCACCGCGCGGCGTGGCACCGCTACCGAGCTTCGTGACGGCTGCGCCGAGGAGCACGAGCGGCCACTCAGTCTCCATACCCCACCCGCCCCAGCACGGTCCGGACCTCGCCCGCCAGCCGCTCGTTCTCCACCATCTCCGCCTCGAGCGTCTCCACCAGCTCCGCCATCCGCTCCTCGAACGCGACCTCGTCCTCTTCCTCCTCCGGCGCGCCGACGTAGCGGCCGGGGGAGAGGGTGAAGCCCTGCGCCTCGATCGTCGCCATGTCGGCGGATGCGCAGAAGCCCAGGACGTCGGCGTACTCGCCCGCCCCGTCCTGGCCGCGCCACGCGACGTACGTGCCGACCACGCGCTCGATCTCCTCGTCGGACAGCTCGATCTGGGTGCGGCTGATCTTCTGGCCCATGCCGCGGGCGTCGATGAACAGCGTCTCGCCGCGGCGGTCGCGCTCGTCCGCCGATGCCTTGTTGCGATCGAGGAACCACAGGCAGACCGGGATACCGGTCGTGTAGAAGAGCCCCGCTGGAAGCGCGACGATGCAGTCGACGAGGTCGTCGCCGATCAGAGCCTCGCGGATGGTTCCCTCACCCGACTGCGACGACGTCAGGGAGCCGTTCGCCAGGACGAAGCCGGCACGACCGTCCGGCGCCAGGTGCGAGGCGAAGTGCTGGATCCACGCGTAGTTCGCGTTGCCATCGGGCGGTAGGCCCCATTACCAGCGCGCATCCTCGGCGACCTGCGCCGCGCCCCATTTCTTCTGGTTGAAGGGCGGGTTCGCGATCACGAAGTTGGCCTTGAGATCGGGATGGGCGTCGTTTCGCAGCGAGCCGCCCTGCGTCAGCGCCACGTTGCCCGACAGGCCGTGGATGGCGAGGTTCATCCGGCCGATCCGCCACGTCGCCTGGTTGAGCTCCTGTCCGTAGATCGCCAGCTCGTCCCCGCTTCGCGAATGGGCGCGCAGGAACTTCGCTGACTGCACGAACATCCCGCACGAGCCGCAGGCAGGATCGAGGATCCTTCCGGCGTACGGTTGCAGGAGCTCCACGAGCAATCGGACGACATTGGCAGGCGTGTAGAACTCGCCGCCGCGATGGCCCTCGGAGCGCGCGAACTCCTTGATGAAGTACTCGTAGACGCGCCCGAGGACGTCGCGTGCCTCGTCGGGGTTCGAGCCGAAGCCGATCCGGGCGATCGTCGAGACGAGCTTGCCGAGCGTCTCGGGTGAGATCTCCGCCCGTGCATACACCTTCGGCAGGACGTCCTTGAGCGCCGGGTTCTCCCGCTCGATGACGGCGAGCGCCCGATCGAGCTTGACGCCGAGATCGGGTTGCGACCCCAGCGCGAGCAGCTCATCCCAACGCGCCTCACGCGGGACCCAGAAGACATTGACGACCTCGTAAGCGTCCCGGTCCTCGAGGATCTCGGCGCGCTCCTCGTCGTCATCCGCGAGCCACTCGCTACCGGCTTGATGGGTGAGCGCGTCCAGCTCCTGGCGGCGCGCCTCGAAACCGTCGGAGACGTACTTCAGGAAGACGAGCCCCAGAACGAGGTGCTTGTACTCGGCCGACTCGACGCTGCCACGCATGTCGTTGGCCGCGTCGAACAGCACCTTCTCGGCGGGGATGCCTTGTCGTGCGCCACGGGCCCAGCTTTAGACGGGCAGCGTGCGCGCGAGGAACGCGCTCGAGAGCTCCCACGCGCCGGCGGCCGCGACGGGCTCGTGGAACATCGTCGAGAAGCTGTTGTCGAACGCGTGCCCGGCACCCTCGTGGACGTGGCACTCGAAGCCCTCGCGCGCGGCGGCCATCGCCGCGACGGCGTCGACCTGCTCGCGCGGGGTGTACGGGTCCTCGCGGCCCCAGTGCAGGAGCATCGGGCACGCGATCGACGCGGCGGCGTCCAGCGCGCCGGGGATGCCGGATCCGTAGTAACAGACGGCGGTCTCGGGGTCGCCGAGCGCGGCGACCTGGAAGGCGAGTGTGCCGCCGAGGCAGAAGCCGAGCACGCCGGCGCGGGCGCCCGCGGCCGCGACCTCGGGAAGCGCGCGCAGCGCGGCGAGCGCCACGACCGCGTCGGCGGCCGCCTGCGGCACGTCGAGGCGCTGCATGGCGGCGAAACCGAGCTGCAGGCCCTGCTCGTCGTGGGCGAGCTCGAGCCCCGGCTGCGTTCGCCAGAAGAGGTCGGGGGCGAGCACGACGTAGCCGAGCTCCGCGAGGCGCCGCGCGCTGTCGCGGACGTAGTCGTTGACGCCGAAGATCTCGTGGATCAGCAGCATCCCCGGCCCGCTGCCGGACTCGGGGATCGCGACGTGCGCGTCGAACGCGCCGTCCGCTGTCTCGATGCGCTCGGTGCGGGTGGTCATGGCGGCGATCGTAGCCGGGCCCCGGCCGCAGCCTACGGCGAGCCAGGCGACGGCCTGCCCGCGGTGGAAGTGACCGGCCCGCAAACAGGGGCGATCAGGCCAATTCCACCACGAGCGGCGCGTGGTCGGAGGGTTTTGAGCCCTTGCGGAAGTCGCGCGCGATCGCACACGAGACAAGCGTCTCGCCGGCGTCCGCGCTGACGAGCGCGAGGTCGATGCGCAGGCCGAGCCCGCGGTGGAAGTGGCCCTGGCGGTAGTCCCACCACGTGTACTGCACGGCGTCGGGATGCAGTCTCCGACAGGCGTCGACGAGCCCTCCCGCGGCGATGATCGCCTCGACGCGCGAGCGCTCCTCGGGCTGCACGTGCGTCGAGCCGACGAACGCATCCGTGTCGTAGACGTCGAGGTCGGTCGGCGCGACGTTGAAGTCGCCCGCGACGAACAGCGGCGTGCCGGCCGCGCGAAGCTGCTCCGCGCGCGCGGCCATCGCGTCGAGGAAGACGAGCTTCTCCTCGTACGTCGGCGTTCCGACCTCGCGCCCGTTGGGGACGTACACGCTCGCGACGCGCAGCCCGCCGACCGTCGCCTCGATCCAGCGCGCCTCGTCGTCGCGCAGCTCGCCCGGCAGCCCGCTGACGGCGTCTGCGATACCGCCGAGCTCCGAGCGCGCCACGATCGCCACGCCCGCCCAGCGCCCGGCGGAGTGATGGACGGCGTCGTAGCCGGCGGCGGCGAGCTCGTCGGCGGGGAAGGCCGCGGCCTCGGTCTTCGTCTCCTGCATGCAGACGACGTCCGGCCGTAGCTGCTCGAGCAGCTCGAGCACGCGCGGCATGCGGACCTTCAGCGAGTTGACGTTCCAGGTGACGAGCTTCACGGTCGCAAGGCTACGCGGCGCGGATGCGGTGGCGGCGGCTCGACGCGTCCGTCACCATGTGGAGATGGCTCGCGAGCACACCGAGGCCGAGATCGCGGCGTGGAAGGCTGGCGACGCCGAGCGCAACGAGCGGGCGCGGCGGGAGATCTTGCGGCGCGACGGGGCGCGCAGCCCCAGCGAGAATCTTGCGGAAGGCTTGGCGCTCATCGAGTTCGCGAATCGTCTAGCGGCTGCTCCGAGAAGGAAGCGCGAATGACCCCCCCGCTCGTTCCTGAGCCGATTCTCCGCCTATTGGCCGAGAAGGGAGTGGAGTACGTGGTGATCGGCGGCGTTGCAGTGAACGGGCACGGTGTGATCCGTGCGACGAAGGATCTCAACATCTGTCCTGGGCCGAGTCGGGAGAATCTCGAGCGTCTCGCGTCATTGCTGCGCGAACTCGAGGCCGTCCAACTTGGTATGGAGGACTTCCATCCGGATGAGCTCCCATTTGATCCCAGGAGCGTCGATGACCTCGGGCTCGGCGGGAACTTTCGACTCAGCACGACGCTGGGAATCCTCGACGTCATGCAATGGGTCTCGGGTATACCCGGCGACCTCGCTTACCCGACGCTCATTGCCGATGCGTTGCTCGTCGAACTGGCAGAAGTCGATGTCCCGATCTGCTCGCTCGCCCACCTACGCGCGATGAAGCGCGCCGCAGGCCGCCCGCAGGACCTGCAGGACCTCGCGGACCTCGCCATCGCGCACGGCGACGACGTCGAGCCCGCCTAGCCGAAGGGCTACTCGAGGATGACGAGCGTGTCGCCCTCGTCGACCGGCTGCCCCTCCTCGACGAGGATCTCCTTGACCGTGCCCGGATCCTCGGCCTCGACGGGCATCTCCATCTTCATCGACTCGAGCGTGACGACGGCGTCGCCCTCCTCGATGACGTCTCCGACCTTGCACTCGATCTTCCACACGATGCCCGTGATGTGGGCCTCGATCTCAATCACGACGACTCCTTCTTCGACGGCATCGGTGCAGCGGCTGCGGGCAATGTAGCCGCCGCCCTGGACGGCTCGTCTGCGAGAGTCAGCGCGGCGATGGCACCCGACACGATCATCATCGTCACCGCCCACGAGGAGGCCGACTGCCTGCCCGACACGCTTGCCGCGCTCGCGACGGCGTTCCCCGGCGCGACGGTCGTCGTCGCCGACGACGGCTCGACCGACGACACGTCGGGCGTCGCCGCCGCGGCCGGCGCGCAGGTCGTGCGCAGCGACCGCGTCATCGGCAAGGGCGGCGCCGCGACGCTCGCCGCGCGCACGGTCCTGAGCCGCGCGCTCGAGGCGCAGCCGCCGGTCTTCGTGCTCTGCGACGGCGACCTCGCTGCCAGCGCGGCCCAGCTCCCCGCGCTCGCAGACGCGGTCCGGGAAGGACGCTGCGACCTTGCCGTCGCTGTGTTCAGCGCGCGCGTCGGCGGCGGCTTCGGCTTCGCGGTCGGCTTCGCGCACCGCGCGATCAAACGCCTTACCGGCCTCGACACACGCGCGCCGATCTCCGGTCAGCGCGCGCTCAGCGGACCGGCGTTCGCCGCCGTGGTCCCGTTCGCGCCGCGCTTCGGGATGGAGATCGGCATGACCGTCGACGCCGCGCGGGCGGGCTTCGCGCTCGAGGAGGTCCAGCTCGACCTCGCGCATCGCGCGACCGGCCGCACGTGGCGCGGCTTCGCGCACCGCGCCCGCCAGCTCGCGGACTTCGTCGCCGTCTACCTCAGCCGCCGCTGACCGCCACCGGTGGAGACCGCGGAGACGATCGCGAGCCTGTACCGCGACGCAACCGCGGGTGACGATCCCGACCCGGCCTTCGTCGCGCAACTCCTGCGTGCGCTCGACCCCGGCGAGGACGTGTTCTTCTCCTGCGGCTGGCCCGACAACGGTGAGAAGTGGGGACCGATCGCCCAGCTCACGATCACGTCGCGGCGGATCCTCGACCAGCGCACGATCGGCGAGGGCGTCTGCGCTCCGGTTCGCGCGACCGCGCTCGCAGACGTCGTGGACGCCGTCGATCGCAGCCGCGATCCGGAGCTGTTCACGACGCGAGCGCTCGTCGTGCGGCTCGCCGGCGGCGCCGCGCTCGTCTGGGAGCACCTCACGAACCATCAGGTCGGCCCCGCCGCGGAGGCGATCGTGCAGGCGCTTGAGGAACTCGACCAGGGGTGACCGGCGCGACGGGTCTCAGCGCCGCGGCGGCACGACCCGTGCCCGCGACGCGGCGTTCGCGCCGATCGTGACGCGCAGGCGAGCGGAACGTCCGTCGAGCGGCTTCGACCGCTTGTCGAAACGGCGGCGCCGGACTTTGGACCTACGTCGGAGGGAGCGCCCGCCGGCCGCCCGTACCTTCAATGGCAGCACTGCCGGCGGACATGCCCGTCGCCGGTGGAGCAGCCGGAGCAGCTTCGTGCCCTGACCCAGTGCGTCGCTGTATCCCTGCATTCCGAGGGACGCAGGTCGGGACCGACTCCTCCCGGTCCCGACCTGTTCCTCGCTACGCCGTTCGCGCAGTCCTCCGCGACGGGTAGCGTCCGCCGCATGATCCTCGCGATCGACCAGGGCACGACCGGCACGACGTGCCTCGTGTTCGACGAGGACGCGCAGCTCGCCGGCCGCGCGTATCGCGAGTTCGAGCAGCACTTCCCGCGCCCCGGCTGGGTCGAGCACGACGCCGCCGAGATCTGGGAGGTCACCCGCGCCGTCGCGCTCGAGGCGCTCGAGGACGCGGACCTCGGCACGGGCGACCTGCAGGCGATCGGAATCACGAACCAGCGCGAGACCGTCTGCGTGTGGGACCCCGAGACCGGCGAGCCGCTGTATCGCGCGCTCGTCTGGCAGGACCGGCGCACGGCCAAGCGCTGCGACGCGCTGCGCGCGGCCGGCCACGAGCCGCTCGTGCGAACGCGCACCGGCCTCGTGCTCGATCCGTACTTCAGCGCGACGAAGATCGAGTGGCTGCTGGCGAACGTCGACGGGCTGCGTGCGCGCGCCGCGGAGGGGCGGGCCGTGTTCGGGACGATCGACGCGTGGCTCGTCTACAAGCTCACCGGCGAGCACCGCACGGACGTCACGAACGCCTCGCGCACGATGCTCTACGACATCGGCGCCGGCGACTGGGACGACGAGCTGCTCGCGCTCTTCGGCGACGTCCCGCGTGCGTCCCTGCCCGAGGTGCTGCCGAGCATCGGCGAGTTCGGCACGGTGCGCGACGGCGCGCTCGGGTCGGGCAACGACGGGGTGCCGGTGAGCGGGATTGCCGGCGACCAGCAGGCCGCGCTCTACGGCCAGGGCTGCCTCGACCCAGGCCTCGGCAAGAACACGTACGGGACCGGTTCGTTCGTGCTCATGAACGCCGGCGACGAGCCGCCGACCGCGCCCCCCGGCCTGCTCGCCACGATCGCCTGGGGGATCGGTGATCGCACGATCTACGCGCTCGAGGCGGCGATCTTCGTCACCGGCGCCGGGGTGCAGTGGCTGCGCGACGGCCTCGGCATCATCGAGGCGGCCGCCGAGACTGAGGCGCTCGCCGCATCGCTGGACTCAAACGACGGCGTCTACTTCGTCCCCGCGCTGACAGGCCTCGGCTCGCCGTACTGGGATCCCTACGCGCGCGGGACGATCGTCGGGCTGACGCGCGGCAGCACCCGCGCGCACCTCGCGCGCGCGACGCTCGAGGCGATCGCGCTGCAGACCGTCGACGCCGTGCAGGCGATGGAGCGCGTCGCCGACCGGCCGCTCGCAGAGCTGCGCGCCGACGGCGGCGCGACGGTCAACCGCTGGCTCATGCAGTTTCAGGCCGACGTCCTCGGCGTGCCGATCGCGGTCGCCGAGATCCCCGAGACGACGGCGCTCGGGGCGGCGCTGCTGGCGGGCGTCGGGGTCGGTGCGTGGACGCAGTCCGACGTCGCCAAGCGCGACGGCGAGCGCGCCCGCTACGAGCCGAAGATGGCCGACGACGAACGCTACGCGCTGATCGACGACTGGCGGCGCGCCGTGCAGCGTGCTCGCGGTTGGGCGCAGGGGTAATGTTGCATTCATGTTGCGTCCTGCAAGCTGGATCAGGCCGGCGGGTGCGAGTCCCGTCCCGGTAGGCGCCGGAGCGCCGGGTAGCAGACCCCGGTCTCGGGGAGAGATCCTCGTGGCTGAGCGGGGTGTCGAGAGCCTCTTTGGAGGGA
>JBBSNY010000028.1:0-53551 GCA_038260305.1 Solirubrobacterales bacterium | reverse complement strand
TAAACACGAAGCACGCCTGCCTACAGGCCGATCAGGACAAGATCGTGGGGAGATCCGGTGGCCGCCCATGGGGAGATCCGATGACCGCCAGCGGGGAATTCCGATGGCCGTCTACGGGGAGATTCCCATGGCCGCCGTCAACCGGCGGCAGCAAGGCGTTGGCGCTGGCCAAGCAGGCCGCGCAAAGCAAGTCGGTGAAGACGACAAGCACGAAGCAGGCCGACGCCATCGTGAAGGCCGTGGCCAGCTCCGTCACCACTGGCGGAACGGCAGCGCTCACGCGGCGCCTCGCAAAACGCAAGAACCGCCGCCTGGCCGTGGACTTGGCCCAACAGATCGGCGGCACCTATTCCCCGGCCATCATCGCCGGTCTCCGCTACTGGGTCGTCTGGCAGCAGGAAACCCCCTTCGACATCTTCCCACCATTGCCTAATGGCGCAGGACCCATGGCCCAGCGGCGCGAGTTGCAGAACTACCAAGCACCCGCATCAAGCCGGCGGCTGACTCGTCGTAACAAGAAGCGGTAGTCCGTCGCCGCCCATCGCGGGCTGCTCCTTTCCACGCAATCCGATAGCGCGCTGCGCCGTCGTCGCGGGCTCCTTATCCCGTTCTCCGCAGGAACTCTCGACAGACCCCAGCCGGAACAGGCCGGCCGTCAGGCGGGCGCCCGGTGCAGGCGCGCGCGCAGCATCCGCAGCGCCGGCGCCTGGAGGTCGCCGAACGTCCCGGGCGCGAGCAGCCGCAGGGCAAGCAAGCCCCCTGCGCCCGCGCAGGCGGCCGCGACGAGCAGCGCGGGCCACAGCGGTTCGGTCCACGACAGGCGGATCGCGAGGCCGCCGGCCGCCACACCGAGCGCTGCGGCCGCGCCGGGACCGAGCGCGCGCAGCATCGACGCGGCGCCGGCGCCGATCTCGCGCGCGACGATGATGGTGACCATGGTCCCGAACAGCAGCTTCTCGCCGGCGATCGCCCAGGCGACCGCGGTCACGCCCGCCGGCGCGGCCAGGACGCATCCGACCGCGAGCAGCGGGACGTTCATGCAGTTGATCTTGACGAGCGTCGACTGCTTGCCGACCGCCTTGAGCAGATCTCCCAGCGGGAACGTCGCGGTCGAGACCGCCATGCCGGCCGAGATCGCGACCATCGCCGGAGCGGCGCCCGACCAGACGTCGGAGAACAGCGCCGTGATGATCGGGGCGGCCAGCACGACAAGGCCGGCGGCGACCGGCAGCGCGTACAGGGCCTGGTAGCGCAGCAGCGCCAGCGTGGCGTGCCGCAGCGCCCCGGCGCTCTCCCGGCGCTTGCGCGCCAGCGCCGGGAACGCGACGACGGCGAGCGTGTATGCGACGCCGGCCAGTAGGACCTCGGGGAGCTTGTAGGCGATCGTGTAGATCCCCAGTGCCTGGGTGCCGATGAGCGCGCCGATGACGACGACGTCGATGCGCCCGGAGATCGCCGCCAGCACCTCGAGCAGCGCCGCGGCCGCGCCGTAGCCGATCATCTCGCGCGCCGCCTGCACGTCGAGGACGAGCGCGGGACGCAGCGGGGTGATCGCCCACTGCAGGACGACCCAGCCCGCGCTGCCGGCGAGGAAGCCGATCACGAGCGCCCCGGCGCCGAGGCCCGCGAAGGCCAGGGCGACGGAGACCGCGACGCGCATGACGTCGCGAGCGACCTGCGGGCGGATGCGCACGGAGAAGCTCATGTCCCGCAGCAGGACGCCGTCGTGGATGTTGCCGAGCGCCGTGAGCAGCAGGTTCAGGGCGCCGAGGCGAAAGAGGTCGACGTGATCGGCGGCGCCGAAGAGCTCGGCGACGAGCGGCGCCAGCAGCACGGCAATCGCGGTCAGGACCGCCGCCATCGCGAGGTTGAGCGTGAACGCGGTCTGAACGCGGCGCGTGACGCCCGACTCCTGCTCGTAGACGACCGCCGGCTTCATGCCGAGGTCGCTGCCGAGCTCGACGAGCGCGATGTACGCCGCGACGGCCGCGACGACGCCGAACTCGCCGGGCGTCAGCAGGCGCGCGAGCACGAGGATCGAGATCAGGCTCAGCGCCTTGCTCGCGCCGAACGCCAGGACCGACCACGCCATCCCCCGCTTGACCGATCCGCCCCACGACGTCATCGCGGGCTCGACGATCCCCGCCGCCGCGTCTCCCTGCTGGTCATGGGCTGTGTCGTCTCGCCAAGCGGGACGCGGATGGTAGCCGTAGCCTCTCTGCGGTCACGACGTCGCCCCGCCTCACCTGGCTCCTGGCCTCGCGCCCCGCCCGCTGGCTCCTCGGGCCGTGGCGGATCGGCGCGCTCGCCGCCGCCGTCGCCGTGCTGCTCGGGGCGCTGCTGGCCCGCGACGTCAAGTTCGGGATCGCGCTGCTCGTCGCGCTGGCCTACGTGCCGATCGTCCTGCGCGACCTGCCCCTCGCCATCGCGCTGTGGATGCCGCTGGTGGCGATCGAGTACTCGCGCATCGCCGGGAAGGGTCCCTACGCCGCGATCGCGCTGCTCGTCGTCGCCTGGGTCGCCACGCGCCAGGCGCGCGCGCGCCGAGGCGAGGCCGTGACGCACGCTCGCGCCGTGCTGCTGCTGCTCGGCGCCCTGCTGCTGTGGCAGACGCTGTCGATCGCGTGGGCCGACGTGCCCCATCTGGCATGGAAGACGTCGCGCGCCTGGTACATCGCGGGCATCGCCTTCGCGATCGTCGCCACGACGATCACGACCCCGCAGCGCATGCGCCGGCTCGTCATCGCGATCGCCTGCGGCGGGCTGCTCTCGATCCTCGTCGGCCTGACGGGCTCGGGCGTGTCGACGAGCGCGGACGCAATCGACCTCGCGACGCAGAGCCGCTTCGCGGGCGGCGCCGGCGACCCGAACTTCCTCGCCGCCGGCCTCGTCGCCTGCGTGGCGCTCGCGGCGGGCGCGCTCGCGATCGTCCGCGACGCCCTCGCGCGCCTGCTGCTGGCGCTGCTCGCCGTCGCGCTCGTCGGCGGGATCGCGGCGACCGAGTCGCGCGGGGGGCTCATCGCGTCGGCCGTCTGCCTCGTCGCCGGGCTCGTCCTGTTGCGCGGTCGGCGCATGGCCGTCGCCGGCTTCATGCTGCTCGTGCTGATCGGCGCGGCGGCGTTCTTCGCGACGTCGCCCGCGGCGCTGCAGCGGGTCACGTCGTTTGACTCGGGCGGCAGCGGGCGCTCGGACCTGTGGAGCGTGGCGTGGCGGATGACCGAGGACCATCCGCTGATCGGCGTCGGGCTGGCCAACTTCCAGCAGCTCGCGCCGGAGTACGTCCGCCGGCCCGGATCGCTGCAGTTCGTCGACCTGATCGTCGATCGCCCGCACGTCGTCCACAACGCCTATCTCCAGCAGCTCGCCGAGACGGGGATCGTCGGCCTCGCGCTCCTACTCGCGTTCATGGCCGCCTGCATCGCCGCCGCGCTGCGGGCCGCACGCCGTTTCGAGGCCGACGGCGATGCTGGCATGGCGCTCTTCGCGCGCTCCGCCGCCGTCGCGATGATCGGGTTTCTCAGCGCCTCCTTCTTCATCTCCGACGCGACCGACAAGCGACTGTGGATCGTCCTCGCCATCGGCCCGGCGCTGCTCGGCACCGCTGCACGTGCTGCGCCGCTCGCCGTCAGCGCGGCGCCGGCGCCACCTCCCGATACAGGTCCGCCATCCGCTCGGCCCAACGCGCCGCAGTGAACTCCGCCTCGAAGCGCGCCCGTCCGGCCGTGCCCATCGCGCCGCGGCGCGCGGGCGACGCGAGCAGGCCCGCCAGCGCGTCGGCGAGCGCGGCGGGCCGCGGCGGGGCCGCGACGAGCTCGGCCTCGCGCCCGGGCGTCACGAGCTCGGGGATGCCGCCGACGGCCGTCGCGACGATCGGCACCGAGGCGGCCATCGCCTCCATGAGCGTCGTCGGCAGCGCGTCCTGGCGCGACGGGTGCAGCAGGACGTCGCTCGCCGCCAGGACGGCCATCGCGTCGGGGCGGTAGCCGGCGAGGACGACGCCGTCCCCGAGCGCGGCGGCGCGGGCGGCGATCTCGTCGCGCAGCGGGCCGTCGCCGGCGATCAGCAGGCGCGCGTTCGGAATCCGCTCGCGCAACGGTGCGATCGCCGCGATCGCGACGTCGTGCGCCTTCTCCGGGCGCAGCGAGCTGATCATCGCCACGACGAGATCGCCGGGCGCGAGGCCGAGCTCGTCACGCAGCGCGCGGCCGGATCCGGGGAGCGCGCGACCCGCGATGCCGTTGCGCACGGTCACGACGCGCCCCGGCACGTCCCAGCCGGCCGCGAGGTAGGCCGCCCGCGCGCTGTCGGAGACCGCGACGATGCGGCGCGCGCAGCGGCGCCGGGCGAGCGCCATGAGACGGGTCTTGACGCCCTCGGCACCGTGGAGCTCCCAGGCATGGGAGTGGACCGTCGAGACGACCGGGATGCCGAGCGAGCGCCCGGCGGGCGCGCCGAGCAGGTCGGCGTAGCCAAGGTGCGTATGGACGATCTGCGGCTGCACGGACCGCAGGTGGCGGCGCACGCGCGCGAAGGCGACGGGGCCGAGGCGGGCCGGGATGCCGACGAGCTCGGGCTCGATGCCGGCCGCCCGCAGGCGCTCGCCCGCGACGTCGCCGGGCGTCGCCTTGAGGTAGCCGACGGTGAGGTCGACGCCGCTGGCTGCCGCGACGGCCGCGTACTCGGCGAGCAGGACCTCGGCACCGCCGATGCTCAGCGTGTCGATGAGCGCGTGGACGCGTAGGCGTCTGGCGCTCATGCGCGACGATGCTAGCCGCGCCGCGCCGGCGCGCTCGCTCAGCAGGTGCCGCGCGTGACGCAGGGGTCGATGACGCGCAGCTTGGAGGCCCAGTCGATGCCGTCGCGGATGTTCATCACCCAGCGCGCGTCCGGCGCCCACCACGTCGCGCCGTTGGCCTTGGCGAATGTCACCCACGGATCCGCGGCGCCGAAGCTCGTGCTCGCCAGCCCCGACTCCTGCACGACGCCCCAGGTCCCGCCGGTGTCGATGACGTACATCCCGTAGTGCGCCATCGCGAGCAGCAGCGGCTTGCGCCACGCCGCGACGCCCGAGGACGCGATCTGCGCGTCGGTCATGTTCAACGCAAAGCGCGTGCCCATCGCCGGCGCGTTCTTGGTCGCCTCGCCGAGTTGCGCGCACGACAGCCCGCTCTTGGTCGCCGGGAAGACGAACCTGCCGGCATCGCAGTGCACGAAGATCGCCAGCGCGTGATCGATGCGCGCGCCCGCCATCTCCTCGGCCCGCACCACGCCGGCCATCGTCGCCGTCTGCGCCGCGACCGCATCCGAGCCCATCCCGCTGCCGTCGATCTGCGTGCGCCCACCCCAGCCGATGTCGATGCGACCGCCGCCGCGGGGCTTGGAGGACACCGCCCAGAAGTCATATTCCGAGCGCGTCGCCTGATCGACGACGGTCAGGTGGGCGTCCTCGCCGCCCGGCGCGCGTGCCGCATCGGGGATCCGCACGACGTGACCCTCGATCGAGCAGGTCCCCCACGGCCGCGTGCAATGCACCGTGAACCGCGGATCCGTCGGCGCCGAGAAGTACATCGGGCGCCCGGCGTCGAGCGCCGTCCCCGCATCGCCCGCGTGCAGGTTCTGCAACGTCCCGAACCCCACGAGCCGCTTCACGACCGCGGCCGACGCCGCGTCGACACGCGGGCCGGCGGGCAGCCGCTGGTTGAATGGGCTCGTCGCGCTGTAGGGGCGCCAGCACGCGGGCGGACGCACAGGTCCCCCGAACGTCCCGAACGCCGGCGCGCAGACCTCGGCCGCGACGCTCGACGTGGCGGTGGGTCCCGCGAAGGCCGACGCGGCGATGGCTGCGACGGCTGCGGTTGCCGCGATCCGTTTATACGGCCGGTATGGCACTGCGACCCCTCGATTGGCAGGGCCGCCCGCTGGGGGAGCGATCTGGCCCTCCGACCGGTATCGGCCCGCCGCCTGGACTGCGGCACGGATACCCCAGGATGCGGACGATCGTACGACGCGGTGGTCGCGGCGAGGGGACGCCCGACCTGGCCCGACCGGATGAGCGCGGCCCCTCGATCGCCGCCCGGGATGGACACGGCCGGTGGACGCGGGCGTCACCGGCACGACCTTCGACCGCCCGATGGCCGGCGGGCCGCCCCTGCGTGATGATGGCCTGCATGACCCCCAGGTACACGCGGCGCCCCCGGCCGGGATATGGCCCATGGCTCGTCGCGTTCGCGGCGCTGCTATGCGCGATCGCGGCCCTGGTGGTCACGCTGAGAGACAGCTCGACGCGGACGGGGAACGGCGGCACGGCGGGGCTCGAGGTGGCCCTGTCGACCGTCGGCGACTGCGTCGACGGCGTCCTCGTCGAGCGCGGCGGCACGCAGCCGTCGCGCTCGCGCGGCGCCGACGCGGCGCGCCTGCGGGACCGCAGGACGGCGATCGGCGGCACGCTCGACGAGCTGCGCGACCGCGGCGTCTCCGTGGCCCGGTTCACCGCCCGGCGATGCAGGGTCGAGGTACTGGACGCGGTATCCGACTGCGCGGCGTCCGTCGCGGACGGCCACGTCGCGGACGTGCGCCTCGCGCCCGCCGCACTCGCGGTGGCCGGACCGACGCGCCAGGGGTACGGCGAGACCGGCGCCACCGGGATCCTCGGCGCCGACGGCTCGGCGGGCGCCGACGGCGCGGACGGGTCGGCGGCCGCGGGCGCCGGCGCGGGCGGGGTGGGGGTCCGGCGCAGCGACCTGCGGCTCGTCCGCAGCCGCAGCCGCGCGCGCTTCGACGCGATCAACGCACGATCCGGGCTTCTGGCCCTGGCATGCTCCGGGCAGCAGGCCACGTGCGTCGCGGCCGTGTCGGTCGACGGCGCCGACACCTCCCGGCTGCGCAGCGTCCCCGCCTCGATGTCGGCGCGCGACCTGGCGCTGCTCGGTGCCCTGCTGCTGACGCTAGTCGCTGTCAGCCTCACGATGGGCCGTCGCCACCGCCGGCGCTGAGCGCGTGGCCGGCGACTCCGACGCCCTGGTCGACGAGGCCGCCCTGCGCTCGCTGCTCGTCGACTTCGATCGCGGCGAGGTGCGGGAGATCGTCGCCGTCCTGCGGTCTCAGGCGCGCGAGCTCGCCGCCATGCAGACGAGCGGCGGCCAGGAGGCGCTGGAGCGCATCGCCGACGCGGCGCACCGCCTGCACAGCACATGCGCGGTCGTCGGCGCGCGCGCTGTGTCGACGATATGCGGCGGCGTCGAGCGAGCGGGCCGCGCCGGGGATGTCGCGGGCGTCCAGGCCGCGCTCGCCGAGCTGCCCGCCCGCGCCGAGCGCACGGCGACGCGGCTGCTGGCCCGCCTCGAAGGCGGCTCGGGCTGAGCCAGTCTCGAACCGGTTCGTGGACCGCTATCGAGCGTGTGCCGCGGCACGCCGACCTGGCAATCCTCGCGAAGCTCTAGGAGCGCGGGTGCCGGCGGCGCTCGTGCGAGACGACCGCTGAGCCGGTCGAGCCGAGCGCCGAGCCCGTCGCGCCGACCGCCGAACCGTTCGCTCCGACCGCCGGGCGCGGCGCACGGAGCGCGGCGAGGGTCGCCTCATGGGCGCGTTCCAGCTCGCCCTGCAGGCGCAGCAGCTCAGCCGGCCCTCCGACGACGCCAGCCTCCAGCTCCGCGGCGATCGCCGCGACGCGGGTTGCACCGAGCATCGCCGCGCTGCCGCCGAGCGCGTGGGCCGTCTGCCGGGCGGCGCCGTCGTCGCCCGCGGCCAGCGCGCGTGCGAGCTGCTCGATGCTCGCGCTCGACTCCGCGGTGAACATCGCGACGAGCTCCGCGCGCAGCGACGCGTCGTCGTCGCAGATCTCGGCGAGCGTGTCCGGGTCGAGCACTTCCGGGCGCCCGCCGGTGTCACCCTCGCGTGCGTCCGCCGGCGCCATGGTGACCCGCGCCAGGGCGCGCGGCCGCAGCTCGCGGGCGAGCATCTCGTCGAGCACCGCCGGGTCCAGGGGCTTGCCGAGGTAGCCGTCCATCCCGGACTCCATGCAGCGCTCCTGCTCGCCCATGACCGTGCTCGCGGTCATCGCGATGATCGGCGTGTGACGCTCGCCGCCCTCGTGACGGCGAATCTCGACGGTCGCCTCGTAGCCGTCGAGCTCGGGCATCTGGCAGTCCATGAAGATCGCCTCGTAGTGGCCGCGACGGTGCATCTCGACCGCCTCCCGGCCGTTGGCGGCGATGTCCACCTGAAAGCCCCGCTTCTGCAACAGGCGCTGAGCCACGAGCTGGTTGACGCTCTTGTCGTCGGCCACAAGCACCTGCCGGAGCGGCACGATGTCGGGCCTCGCGGGTGCCTCGGGAACCGCCTCCCAGGCGGCGGGCGAGTGGAAGTCCGCGGCCCCCGGCGACTGGGAGTCCGCGCCCCCCAGGACGCGGCTGATCTCGCGACGCAGCCGCACTTCGCGCACCGGCTTGATGACGAAGCCGTCGAGCCCCGCGGCGGCCGCCGTCCCGCGACCGTCGCCGGACGAGGTGAGCATGAGCAGGCGCAGCGCGCACAGCCTCGGATCGGTCTTGATCGCGGTCGCTAGCTCGAGGCCGGTCATGTGCGGCATCTTGGCGTCGACGACGACGAGGTCGAAGTCGTCGCCGGCCTCGGCGGCGTTGCCGAGGATGGTCAGCGCCGTCCGGCCGTCCTCCTCGGCTTCGCAGACCATGCCCCACGACGTCAGTTGCCGGGTCAGGATCATCCGGTTGGTCTGGTTGTCGTCAACGATCAGCGCGCGGACGCCCGCGAGGGGCGCCGGCACCGGCGCGGCAGCGGCGGATCGCTCCATGTCTAAGGCGACCGTGAACCAGAACGTGCTGCCCGCCCCCGGCATGCTGCGGACGCCGATCTCGCCGCCCATGAGCCGGACGATCCGCTTGGAGATCGCGAGCCCGAGGCCCGTTCCGCCGTAGCGGCGCGTCGTCGAGCTGTCGGCCTGCGAGAAGGACTCGAAGATCTGCGCCTGCACGACCGGATCGATGCCGATCCCGGTGTCTGAGACCTCGACGCGCAGGGTCAGGCGCCCGCCGTCGCGTCGCTGCTCGCGGACGTGCACGACGACCTCGCCCGCCGCCGTGAACTTGACGGCGTTCGTGAGCAGGTTCAGCAGGACCTGGCGCAGGCGCGGGCCGTCGCCCCAGACGGCATTGGGGACGTCGTCGTCGACCCAGGTCATGAGCTCCAGGCCCTTGCGATCCGCGCTCGTCGCGACGATCGCGACGGCGTCCTCGACGAGCTCGCGCAGGTGGAACGTGCGGCGCTCGAGCTCGAGCTTGCCCGCCTCGATCTTCGAGAAGTCGAGGATGTCCTCGATCACGGCCATGAGCGCGTCGCCGGAGGCGCGGACCGCCTCGGCGTACTCGCGCTGCTCCCTGCTGAGCTCGGTGTCCAGCAGCAGGCCGCTCATCCCGATGACCCCGTTGAGCGGCGTGCGGATCTCGTGGCTCATGTTCGCGACGAACTCCGACTTCATGCGCGAGCCCTCGACGGCACGTACGTGGGCGGCCGCCAGCTCGTGTGCGATGTGCTTGCGCGCCGTGATGTCGCGCACGAACGCCGTGTCGAGCCGTCCCTCCCGCGTCGCGATCGCGCTCGTGCTGACGGCGACGGGGAACAGCGAGCCGTCACGACGCACGCCGATGAGCTCCGCACCGACGATGATCGGGCTCTTCGGGGCGCCGTCGGCGGGCTCCGAGTCGGGCGCGATCTGCGTGTCCCGGCCGTGGTGGGGCAGCAGCGAATCGATCGGTGCGCCGACGAGCTCCGCGCGGGGATAGCCGAAGACGCGCTCGGTCTGCTCGTTGACGAGCGTGATCCGGCCGTGCTCGTCGGCGATCACGACCGCATCGGGCGCGGACTCGAGCAGGTCGGCGAGCAGCCGCCGGCTACGCTGGACCTCGTCCTCCGCCGTGCGGCGCTGGCTGATGTCGCGCACGAAGGCGTTGAACGAGTCGCCATCCGATGTCGCCACCGACGAGATCGTCAGCTCGATCGGGAACTCGTGGCCGTCGCGATGCAGCACGAGCAGCTCGAGCAGCCTGCCGAGGATGGCGCTGTCGTCACCGTCGGCGAGGCGCCCGAGGGCGCGGCGGTACGCGATCCGCTGCTGCGCCGGCACGACCGTCTCGGCGAGCTCGCGGCCCATCGCCTCGGCGCGCGACCAACCGAAGGTCGCCTCGGCCTGCGGGTTCCAGTCGATGATGATGCCCGTCGCGTCGATCGCGACGAACGCGTCGTGGGCCGTCTCGATGATCTGCCGCGTCGCGCGCTCGCTTGCCGCCAGCGCGAGCGCCGCCTGCTTGCGCTCCGTGACGTCGCGCGCCGAAGCGTAGATGAGCTGCTCGTCCGGCGGCACGACCGCGTTCCAGTCCAGCCAGCGGTAGCTGCCGTCCTTTGCCTCGTAGCGGTTGACGAAGCTGAACGTGACCTTGCCGTCGGCGAGACCCTCGACCTCGCGCAGCGTCGCCGCGCGATCGTCCGGGTGGACCATGTCGATGAACGGACGCGAAAGGAACTCCTCGCGGCTCCAGCCGAGCATGTGCTCGAGCGCGGGGTTGACGCTCGTGAAGTAGCCGTCGAATCCAGTCGTGACGGCGAGGTCGCGAGCCAGCTCGAAGTGCCGACTCGTACGTCTGAGCTCGGCCTCCATCGTCTCGCGCTCGGTGATGTCCTGTCCCGTGCCGCGCATCCCGACGAGCTCGCCGGCCTCGTCGGTGACGAGCTCGCCATCGCCCTGCAGGACCCGCACCGTGCCGTCGGGTCGCACGATCCGGTGGCGAAACGCGAATGGCTCGCCGGTGGCGTGCGCGCCGGCGACCGCCGCCTCCGCCGCCCCGCGGTCGTCGGGGTGCAGCAGAGCGAGGTATCCCTGAAACGTCGTCGGCGCGCTTCCCGACGCGATGCCGTAGATGCGACAGAGCTCGTCGGACCACTCGAGGGCGTTTGTGGTCACGTCCCATTCCCAGCTTCCGAGCCGCGCGAGCGACTGGGCCTTCGCGAGCTGGGACTGCTGGCGCGCGAGGTCGCCGGTCATGCGCTCGGCGATCGCGACCGCAAGCGAGCGGCCGCGCGCGAGCGCGAGCAGCAGCCAGGTCGCCAGCAGGCTCGCCAGCGCCCCGGCGATCCCCACGACCCACGGCAGGCTGCTGCCGGGCGCGGCGCGGACGCCGTAGCGCAGGACCCAGCGTCGCCCGCCCACGTCGAGCGATCGCGTGACGTACAACGTCGTGCCGGCGCGGGTCGCGACCGACGCCTGGCCGGCGGAGAAGATGCGGTTGCCTCGCGACGGCGCGTCGTGGTGCCGCGTCGCGGACGCGCCGACGTCGTAGACGGCGAGGCCGGCCCCGACGAGGTCGCGGGAACGCGCCGTGAACGTCGCGTCGAGCAGCACCTGCGTCTCGAAGCCCGCGGTCACGACGCCCAGCAGGCGCGTCCTGCCGGGCGTCGACGGGTCGGGTCCGCGAACGGCGAGCATGAGGATGAAACCGGGCGATGCCGTGGGGTCCTGCACGAGCGCAACCGGCGCCGTGGCGGCCGGCAGGTCCCGGCGCTGCGTCCTCAGCACCGCGCTTGCCCGCACAGGGTCGCTGAAGAGATCAAAGCCGACGGCGGGCTCGTTGCCCTTCAGCGGCTCGACGTAGTCCACGACGGCGTGCCGCGAGCCCGTTCCCGGTCTATGCGCCGTGAACGGCGGGTAACGGCCGCCCGGCGTGCGTGAGCGGGCAAGGCGCCGGCGATCGAAGGTCCGTAGCTGCGCCGAGTCGAGCGCACGTGCGTAGCCGATCGCACGGACGCCCGGGTAGCGCGCGTCGATCCGCAGGCCGCGCACGTAGCGCCCGAACATCGCCCGCGACACGTCGGGATCGACGACGAACAGCGCGCGGACGCCGGTCAGCAGATCACCGTAGGCGCGCACCCGGCGGTCGAGGGTCTGCACCGCGGCGTTCGCGTCGTGCTCGGCGAGATCCCGGCCATCCTGATCCGTGACCCGCGCGGCGTTCGTGGTCGCCGCCGCGGTGGCGGCGAGCAGCAAGACGAGCACGAGCGTCGCCCAGCGATAGGGACGCGCAGCGACGCGCTCCCGGTAGGAGCTCAGCACCGGTCTCCGACCGGAGCAGCGCGCGGTGTCGCCGCGGGCTCGGCCCGGGCGGCGACGACGACGGTGGGAGCGGGGCTCGGCATCTCCCTACGCCAATCGACACCGTGGGTCGGCCCCTTGAGCCGACCGCTTGCGCCGCCGCGGCGACTGCGCCCCGGATGCGGGTCAGTCCTTCCACCAACCCTGCTCCATCTCGGCCTCGTTCTCGGCGTGGCCGCCGAAGGCCAGCAGCTCCATGCCGTCGGGCCCGGCCTCCCACCCGCGCATCGCCGACGGCGCGCAGTAGACGACGTCGCGGGCGCCGACATCGACGATCTCGTCCTCGATCTTGAAGCGCCCGGAGCCCGAGAGGACGACGTAGATCTCCTCGACCTCGCCGTGGCGGTGGCCGAAGCCGAGGCGCTGGCCGGGCTTGATGCGGTAGTTCGCGAGGCCGATCGTCTCGGCGCCGAGGGCCTTGCGGGCGAAGCGCGCCTCGCCGAAGTCGCTCATCCCGAAGTCGGGGGCGAGGTCCTTGACGTCATCGAGGTTGGTCGTTGCGTAGTTGGTGGTCATGGGTCGTACATACCCACCGGGGGGGCCCACGATCGCCCCTTCCGCTCGGAGGTCCGCCACGAACCTCGTCTTGGAGCCGCAGGCTGGCGCCATGAACTCGACCTCCAGGCAGTCAGACATGCAATACGCGATCGAAGCGTCGGGACTTCGCAAGCGCTACGGCGCGACGCAGGCGCTGGACGGCGTCGATCTGCGCGTCCGGCGCGGATCGGTGCTCGGGGTCCTCGGACCCAACGGCGCCTGCAAGACGACCGCGGTGCGTGTCCTCGCGACGCTCGTCGCGCCCGACGAGGGCAGCGCCCGCGTCGGCGGCTACGACGTCCTGCGCGAGCCGGCGAAGGTGCGTGAGCGGATCGGCCTGACGGGGCAGTTCGCCTCCGTCGACGAGACGCTGACCGGCACCCAGAACCTCGTCATGATCGGCCGCCTGCTCGACGTGAGCGCGCGCGACGCGAAGGCCCGCGCCCGCGTGCGGCTGGCGTGGTTCGATCTCGGCGACGCCGCGGAGCGCACCGCGAAGACGTACTCCGGGGGCATGCGCCGACGGCTGGATCTCGCGGCGTCGCTCGTCGGGCGGCCCGAGGTGATCTTCCTCGACGAGCCGACGACCGGCCTCGACCCGAGCAAGCGCGAGGACATGCCGGCGGTCATCCGCAGCCTCGTCGCCGAGGGCTCGACGATCGCGAGATGCTCGCCGTCGATGCCGAGCGGCTCGCAGTTGTCCATCACGACGAGCGTCTCGCGCAGCTCAAGCGCCTCGGTGAGTCGCTCGAAGCCATCGCGCGGGCCGGATGGGACCTGCTCGAGCAGCTTCGCCTCGCGCGCGCCGAAGACCGTGAGCAGCGCGGGGACGAGGTCGTCGCCGTCGCTCAGCGGGGCGAGCTCGACGAGCCAGACGCCGCCGGGGAGGCCGTCGACAAGGCTGGCCGGGTGTGGCTCACGCACCAGCCGAGCGCTCTCTCAGCGTTCCCTCACACGGCCTGAGCCCCGTGATACCGGCACTTCGGGTTCTACGCCGGTCCGAAGAAGGTCACCGCGAAGCACACGTGCGCGCGCTGGGGCGGCGGGATCAAGGTCGGCAAGCGGTCGGCGGCCTACTGCAGCCTCTTCGAGCACTGCGCCTGACCTGAACGCGACCAGCGACAGCAGATCGACGCGCGAGGGCCCGGCTCACACCCGGGCCTCGCGCACGTCGTTCTGCGACGCGATGCCCGGATCGTGTACAACCGCTCGCACGATCTTCAGGAGGTGAGCGCCATGCCGCATTGGGGAGCAGCCAGGACCAGCGTCGACACGATCCGGCGCTACGGAGAGCTCGCGGACCGCGGCGAGGACGCGTCCGTCGCCGCGGACGCGTGGTCGGCACAGGAGTTCGACGACGCGATGACGGCGCGCTGGCTGGAGGCGCGCTGCTTCGATCCGGAGAAGGCCCGCGACCTCGCCGACCTCGGCGTGTCGCCCGAGCAGGCGTCCAAGCGCACGCGCGACGGGGCCGGCGACAGCTACATCGAGACGATCGCCTACAAGGTCGCGATGGGCCACCTGTCGCCGCGCCAGGGCGCCGCGCGCGCGGCGTCGAGCCGATGAGCCCCGACGACGACCTCGGCCAGCGCCCGCACCCCAACCTGCGGTCCTGCGACGACTGCGGGCACGTCTGGTTCGAGGGCGAGCGCCGCCACCACTACGTCGACGAGCGCGGTCAGGACTCGATCAACAACGAGGCCGACGTCGTCTGCGCGCTGTGCAAGCAACAGCGCCACCATCCGCGTCGCAGCGAGGAGAAGTTCGAGTGGTGACGCGGGCGGCGGACATCGCGCGAGCGCGGGGCTGACGCGGCACGCCCGGACGGTCAGGCTGGAGCGTCGAGCTCGCGTGCTCGGCGGTCGCGGTCGCCGGAGTAGAGGTGGCTGTCGCGGAAGCCGGCGGCGGCGAGCGCGGGGCCGACGAGAATCGTCGCCGTGCGCTTGACGCCGGCGTCGTGGACCGCGGCGGCGATCGTCGCCAGCGTGCCGGTCACGACGAGCTCGTCGGGCCAGCTCGCGCGCGCGACGACGGCCGCGGCGCAGTGCTCGCCGTAGTGCGGTGCGAGCGTCGCGGCGATCTCCTCGATCGCCTGCGCGCCGAGGTGCACGACGAGCGTCGCGCCGTGCGCGGCGAGGCCCGCGAGATCCTCGCCCGTCGGCATCGCCGAGGCTCGACGCCCGAAGCGCGTGAGGATGACCGTCTGCGCGACACCGGGAACGGTCAGCTCGCTGCGCAGCGCCGCCGCCGCCGCGGCGAAGGCGGGCACGCCGGGCGTGAGGTCCCACGCGATGGCGAGCGCGTCGAGGCGGCGCGTCTGCTCGGCGACGGCACTGTAGATCGACAGGTCGCCGGAGTGCAGGCGCGCGACGTCGTGGCCCCGTTCGGCGGCGGCCGCGAACTCGGCGACGATCTCGTCGAGCGTCAGATCCTGCGTGTCGACGATGCGCGCGCCCGGCGGCGCGTGGGCGAGGATCTCCGGCGGCACGAGCGCGCCCGCATAGAGGCACACCGGGCTGCTCGCGATGAGCCGCTGCGCGCGCATCGTGAGCAGGTCGGGGGCGCCCGGGCCGGCGCCGATGAAGTGGACGGTCACGGCTTCTGCGCCGCCCACTGCACGACCGGCATCTGCGCGCGCCAGCCCGTGAACGAGCCGAGCGGCTCGGCATGTGAGATCGCGATCCGCGTGAGCTCGCCGCCGAACGTCGTCCGCGCCGCGACGAGCGCCTGCTCGCCCTCCAGCGTGACGGCATTGGCGACGATCCGTCCGCCGGGATTCAGCGCGTCCCAGCACGTCCGCAGGAGCTCAGGCGTCGTCAGGCCACCGCCCACGAAGACGGCGTCCGGCGCCGGCAGGTCGGCGAGCGCGGCGGGCGCGTGACCCGTCCGCACATCGAGCTCGGGGACGCCGAGCGCCTTCGCGTTCAGCCGCGCCTGGCGCGCGCGGTCGGGCCGCGCCTCGATGCCGATCGCCCGCGCCGACGGCTCCGCGCGCAGCCACTCGATCCCGATCGAGCCGCTTGCCGCGCCGACGTCCCACAGCAGCCCACCGGGCAGCGGCTGGAGCGCGGCGAGCGTCATCGCACGGACGTGGCGCTTCGTGAGCTGGCCGTCGCCGGCGTAAGCGTCGTCGGGAAGGCCGGGCGAGCGCTGCAGCAGCGGTGTCCGGGGCGCGGCGCGGCACTCGATCGCGACGACGTGCAGCGCGTCGGCCCAGCGCGCCCCCCACGCTGCGGCCGTCGAGTCGACGATCTTCTCGCGCGCCGCGGCGAGCTGCTCCATGACGACGAAGCGGCTCGGGCCGTAGCCACGTGCGCACAGCACGCGCGCGACGGTCGCGGCGCCGTCCTGGCCGCTGACGTAGACGACGACCCGCTGCCCGGGGGCGAGCACGCGGGCCAAGACCTCCGGCGCTCGCGCGACGGTGCTCACGAGCTCGACCTCGGCGGCGGCCCAGCCGAGCCGGGCGCAGGCAAGCGCGAAGGCGGAGGCATGCGGGTGGACGTCCAGGCGCTCGGGCCCGAGGCGGCGGGCGAGCGTCGCGCCGATGCCGTGCAACATCGGGTCGCCGCTGGCGAGGACGCAGACGCTGCGGTTCGGCGATGCGGGTTCGGCGAGCTCGACGAGCAGAGGTTCGATGGGCGACGGCAGCGCGCGCGTCTTCGCGACCGTGCCGGGCGGCAGCAGCGCAAGCTGGCGCTTGGACCCGATCACCTCGTCGGCGGCGCGGATCGCCGCCCGCGCCGCCTCGCCGAGACCGGCCCAGCCGTCGGCACCGATGCCGACGACGGCGACGTTGCGCGCTGTGCTCACGTCATCAACCGTATGCGTTTGCGGCGGCGGCGAGCACGTGCTCGATCGCCGCGACGAGGCGCGCGTTGCGCTCGGGGTCGCGCGCGGTGAGGCGGATGTGGTTCGCGCCGAGGCCCGGGAAGGAGGCGGCCGGGCGTACCGCGATGTCGCACGCGCGCAGGGCGGCGACGAGCGCGGGGCCGTCGGCGACCTCGACGAGGACGAAGTTCGTCGCGCTCGACCAGCTGCGTAGGCCGCTCAACGGCGCGAGCCGCGCCGCGAGGTCGTCACGCTCCGCCGTCACACGCTCGGCGATCTCCGCGAGCGCGTCGGGATGGCGCGCGGTCGCGGCCAGCGCGGCGAGCGCAAGGGTGTTCGCCGACCACGGCGGGCGCACCGCGCGCAGGCGCTCGGCCAGCGCCGCGGGCGCGACCGCGTAGCCCGCGCGCAGGCCGGGAATCGCGAGCGCCTTCGTGATGCTGCGCACGACGATGACGTCGTCGAGGCGCTCGCGCACGAGCGAGCCGGCCTCGCCCGGGACGAGATCCATGAACGCCTCGTCGACGACGACGACGCGTCCCGGTCGTCGAAGCGCTCGGATGGCATGCGCGGGGTCGAGCGTGCCGCTCGGCGAGGCTGGGTTGCCGACGATCACGAGGTCGGCCGCGTCGGGGACGGCCGTCGGATTGAGCGCGAAGCCGCGCTCGGGGTCGTGCAGGACGCGCACGACCGGGACGCCGTGCGCGCGCAACGCCGCCTCGGACTCCGTGAACGCCGGGTGCACGCAGGCGGCGAGCCGCGGGCGCAGCGCGGCGGGCAGCAGCCACAGCGCCTCCGCGGCTCCGTTCGTAGCCACGATCTCGTCCTGGTCGCGGCCGTGGAGCGCCGCGAGCGCGGTCGTCGCGTCGCGGTCGTCGGGGTAGCTCGTGATGTCGCCGGCCAGCGCTTGGCGCAGGGCCTCGCGCAGCCACGCCGGCGGCCCGCCGGCAACGACGTTGACGGCGTGGTCGGCGTCGCCGGGGCGCACGTCGCGGTCGCCGTGGCGGCGCAGGCCGGCGAGGTCGCTCGCCGCAGGCGGCCTGATCGCGGCGGGGCCGACCGCGGCAGGACCGACCACGGCAGGACCGACCACGGGGCCGATCGCGGCCGGGCTGCGCGCGGCGGCAGGCCTGGGCATCACGGCAGCCGCCCCCGCGGCGCCGAGCGCGAGCGCCCGCCCCGCGACGACGAGCTCGACGCGCGCCGCCGCGGCTGCGAAGCGCTGGGTGGCCTCGCCGAGCAGGTCGAGCCACGCACGCGAGGCCGCGTCGGGCGGCAGCAGTCCAGCGCCGGCCTGCTCGGCGACGACGATCGCGGCGCCGGCGCGCGTCGCGGCGTCGACGGCGAGCTCGACCTCGAGCAGTACGGCGTCGCGCACGCCGGGCAGTCGCATCGCGTCCTCGAAGGCGCCCGCTCTGTGCAGCGCGGTCGCGATCCACGGTCCGAGCGCGTCGAGTAGGACACACGTCCCGGCCGCGTCTTCGAGGGCCGCGCTGAGCGCCGTCCCCGCATCGACCGTCGTCCACGAATCGGGCCGGCGCGCGACGTGCGACTCGATCCGCGCAGCCATCGCCGGATCCCCGCCGTCCGCGGTCGCGACGTATCGGACCGGCAACCCGCTCGCCAGTGCAAGGCACTCGGCGCGCGCGCTCTTGCCCGAACGCGTGCCGCCGATGATGAGGGTCAGGGCCATCTCACCGACACGATCTCGAAGACGGGCGGCGCGCTCACGCCGTCGCGAGCTGGGCCGCCTGCGCGGCGCGCGCGAAGCGCCACGCCAGCCGCGGGTGGGCGGCCCAGTGGACGTGCAGCCAGCTCGCCTGCAGGGCGCCCGCGACGACGCCCTCGTCGCGCGCCGTTCCGCGCGCCGACAGCGTCCAGGCCGGGCGCTCGGCCGACGGCACGGGCGGCTGTAGCTGCGAGTAGTGGAACTCGTGGCCGCGCACCGCCTCCCCCGCCTCAAGCCACGGCGTCGCGGTCGCGGCGACGGCCTCGCGGTAGCCAAGCGTGAGGCGCCTGGACATCGTCGCGGTCGCCGGAATCGCGCCGCACATCTCGTGGCCGTCGAGGTCGCGGCAGAGGTACAGCAGCCCGCCGCACTCGGCGAGCACCGGCCTGCCGGCGGCGACGAACGACGCCACCTCCGCTCGCAGCGGGGCGTTCGCCGCGAGCTCGGCGCCGAAGACCTCGGGGAAGCCGCCGGCGAGGATCAGCGCGCCGCAGCCGGGCGGCAGCGCCTCGTCGCGCAGCGGGTCGAAGGCGGCGAGCTCGGCTCCGGCCGCGGTCAGGAGCTCGAGGTTCTCCTCATAGTGAAACGAGAACGCTGGCCCGCGGGCGATCGCGATCCGCGCCCCGCGCGCTCCGACCTCGGCCGCCTCTCCTGCGCCGGCCCGCCGCTGCGCCCGCGTCGCGGCCTGCGACCACCCCGCTGCGCGCCCGCCGTTTGCCCCCCCGGACCCAGGCTGCGGGCTCCACGCCGGACCAGCGGGCGGCGCGGGAGCTGCGCGCGCCAGCCGCTCGATCGCAGCGACGTCGAGCTGGCGCTCGACGGCGCCGGCGAGCGTGTCGAGCGCGACCCGCGTGCGCGCCTCGCGCTCGCCCGCAGGCACGAGGCCGAGGTGGCGCTCGGGCGCGACGACGCGCTCGTCGCGGCGTAGAGCGCCCAGTACGGGGATGCCCAGCGGCGCGATCGCCTCGCGCAGCAGCGCCCCGTGATGATCGGAGCCGACGCGGTTGAAGACGACGCCGGCAATCGGCAGATCGGGATCGAACGTCGCGAAGCCGTGCACGAGCGCGGCGGCCGAGCGGGCCATCGCCGAACCGTCGACGACGAGCACGACGGGCGCGCGCAGCAGCTTGGCGACGTGCGCGGTCGAGGCGAGCTCGCCACGACCGGAGGCCCCGTCGAAGAGCCCCATGACGCCCTCGACGACGGCGATGTCGGCACCGGCCGCGCCGTGGCGCACGAGCGGCGCGATGAGCTCGGGGCCGCTCAGGAAGGCGTCGAGGTTGCGCCCCGGCCGCCCGGACGCGAGCGCGTGGTAGCTCGGATCGATGTAGTCCGGGCCGACCTTGAAGCCCTGCACGCGCAGCCCGCTTGCTCGCAGCGCGCCGATGAGCCCGGACGCGACGGTTGTCTTGCCGGCGCCGGAGCTCGTCCCGGCGATGACGATGCGTGCGATCACGCGGCGACGAGCGTCCCGGCGCTCGCGAGCTCGACGATCGGCAGGTGCGCGACGGCGCGCTCGGTGAGCCGGCGGGCTGTCGGTGACGCGTCGGCGTCAGCGGGCGACCACGCCCCGCACGGCACCGGTGCCACGCCGGCATCGGCGCCGGCATCGGGGTCGGCGTCGGCTTCGGCGGGCGACCATCGGACACACGGTACGGGCGCCGCATCGTGCTCGCCGGTGCCCGGGTCGCAGCCGTGGTCGGGGCAGACGCGTAGCGTGCCGCCGGCCGAGCGGATCGCCGCCACGAGCGGGGCGAGCAGATCGCGGTCGGCGTGCTCGAGCGCGGCGACCTTCAGGCCGCGGTCGCGCAGATGGGCCGCCTCGTCGGGGCCGCCGACGTGGGCGACGACGCGCACCGCTCCCGCGCCGATCGCCGCGATCGCGGCCGCCGCCTTCGCGCGCAGGTCGCTGCCGGGCAGGCCCGTCGCACCGTCCGGGACGAGCGTAGCGGCACCCATGAGCCGGGCGATCCCGATCGCCGCACCGCGCGCACCGACGACGACCGTCTCGGCATCGAGGATCGACGGCGGCGCGATCCCCTCCGGCCAGACCCGCAGGTCAGGTGCGAGCGCCGCGTCGGGCAGCGGCGCGGGGCCGACGAGCAGCAGGCGGTGGCCCGCGAGGCGGTGGACGGCGTGCCCCGGCGCCGCGGCGGCGAGCGTCGCCGCCGCGCGCGCCACCTCGAGCTCGCCCGCGCGGCCGCCCACGGCCGCCACCCCGAGCTCGCCCGCGCGGCCGCCCACGGCCGCCACCCCGAGCTCGCCCGCGCGGCCGCCCACGGCCGCCACCTCGAGCTCGCCCGCGCGGCCGCCCACGGCCGCCACCTCAGCCTCGCCGGGACAGCAGCCTCTGGCCGCGGCGGCCGACTCTCCGGCGCGGCCGCCCGCGGCGCCGGGACGTTCGAGGCCGCGGGGGTGTGTCGGGTTTGGGTCGCCCGACGACCCTACGTCGACACACCCCTCCTCCAGAACATCGATCCGCCACGCTCGCTCGCCCGCGCGCACCACGATCCCGTGCGCGGCGGCCTCGACGGCGCCACGGTCGACCGCCTGCGGAGGTGTCCACCCGAGCAGCGCCGGGATCGCAGCCTCCGAGCCGGCGCACAGCCAGGGCGCCACCGTTCGCAGCCGCGTGAGCGCGCCCTCCGACACCAGCCGGTCGAGCACCGGCGTGCGGGCGCGCTCGAGGCTCGTCGGCGCGCCGTCGCGCCGCGGCTCGCTCGCGCCGTCCAGGACGACGAGGACGTCTACCACTCGATCCCCTGCTGGGCGCGGATGCCGTCGTCCATCGGGTGCTTGACCTTGACGACCTCCGAGACGAGGTCGGCGAGCTCGAGCAGCTCGGGCGCGGCGTCGCGGCCGGTGATGACGACGTGCTGGAAGCCCGGTCGCTCGCGCAGCGTGGTGACGACGTCATCGACGTCGATCCAGCCCCACTTCATCGGGTACGTGATCTCGTCGAGCAGCAGGAACTCGTAGCGCTCGGCGGCAATCGCGCGCTTGACCTCGGCCCAGCCCTCGCGTGCGAGATCGGCGGACTCGTCGAGGTCGCGCGACAGCCACGACCAGCCGTCGCCCATCTTCTCCCAGTCGATGCGACCGCCTGTGCTGGGGTCGGCGGCCGCAGTGAGCGCCGCCGCCGCCTTCGCCTCACCGACCTTCCACTTGCCGGACTTCACGAATTGAAAGACGCCGCATTGGTAGCCGCGCGCCCACGACCGCAGCAGCATCCCGAACGCCGACGTGCTCTTACCCTTGCCGAGGCCCGTGATGACGATCACGAGCGGCTTGTCGCGGCGCTTGCGGCGCTTGGGCTCGGCGCTCCCGAGATCGCCGGGACGGTGCGGCACGTCGACCCCGTCGGCGGAGTGGCGCTCAAGCGGGGTGGCGGACGGCGAGGCGGCGACGGGCTCGGTCATGCGGCTCTCCCGGTGGACGCTCGCGGGGTGGCGAGTCGGTGGACCTCGCCGCCGGCGGCGCGGGCGAGGGCGCTCGCGAGGCCGAGCCGCACCGGTCCGTCCTCGGTGTCGACGACGTGCACGGCAGCGGCGGCGCGGCCGAGTCGCGCGGCGGCGCGCGGGATCGCGGCGGCGGGATCCGCGACGCGCCCGTCGGTCAGAACGACGGCGATCGCGCGGCGGTCAGGCTCGCGCAGCGCCTCGCGACGGATGAGCCGCTCGGCGGCGTCGAGGCCGGCCGCGAGCGGCGTGCGTCCGCCGGTCGCCAGCCCGCGCAGCGCAGCGGCGGCGAGCGCGAGCGGCGCGCCCGGGGCAATCAGGAGCTGGGCGGCATCGTCGCGAAAGGCGATGACCGCGACCCGGTCGCGGCGCGCGTAGGCGTCGCGCAGCAGCTCGATCAGCGCGCCCTTCACGCGCGCCAGGCGTCGTCGCGCGCCCATCGAGCCGCTCGCGTCGACGACGAGGCAGACGAGCGTCGCCTCGCGCCCCGCGCGGACATGCTCGCGCAGCGTGGGGGTGGTCGTGCCGCGAACCGCGGGCCCGCCGTCGACCAGCATGTCGCGGAGGCTGGCGACGAACGCGAGGTCCTGCGAGTCGGGGGCCGCAGGGCGGCTGTCGATCGAGCCGGCGCCGGGCCCGCGGGTGCGCGCGCGGCGCCCGCGTGGGCCCGTGCCGGTGCCGGCGAGGACGAGCGCACCGGCGGTCAGGCGCGCGGGCGACGGAGCGTCGCGCCGCTCGCCGGCCGCGATCAGCGGACTCGGCGGCTCGTCGCCCGCGCCGCGCGGTCGTGGCGAGCGATCCGCTCGCGACGCGCCATTCCGCTGGCCGTCGGGCGGAGGGACGGGCACGCCGTTGCCGGACGCGCCGGTCGGACCGTCCTCGGCCGGCCCGCCGGGGCAGGACGCGCCCGCGCCCGCCGGGACTCCGGAACCGGGGCTTGCCGAGCCGCGAGCATCCGGGGCGCGGCCGTTGCCGGCGCCGCTCGCGGCGGCGCCACCGCGGGGCGGCGGCTCGTCATCGGGCTCGCAACCGGACTCGTCGGGCGCGCGCGCGAGCACCTCCGGTCGGGGCGCGCGCCCGGCGAGCGGGGCGCGGGGGGGGGGGGGGGCGCGGGGGGGGGGCGCCCCCCGCCCCCCGCCGCACACGGCGTTCGTCGACCTCGTCGATCCCGTCGAGCGCGGCGAGCGCGCGGGCGGCCTGCGCGCAGACGATGTCGCCGCGCACGCCGTCGATGCGGAGCGCCGCGCACGCGCCCGTGATCCGCAGCAGCTCGCGCTCGGGCAGCCGCACGCGACCGATCAGCTCGCGAGCGGCCGCGATGCGGCTCGCCAGCGCACGCTCGTCGTCGGCCCAGTCGGCGACGAAGGCATCCGGATCGCGATCGAAGGCGAGGCGGCGGCGGACGATCTGAGCCCGCACGTCGGGCTCAAGCGGCGTGCACACCTCGACGCCAAGCCCGAAGCGATCGAGTAGCTGCGGGCGCAGCTCGCCCTCCTCGACGTTCATCGTGCCGACGAGCAGGAAGCGCGCCGCGTGCACGACCGACACGGCCTCGCGCTCGACACGGGCAACGCCGGTCGCGGCGGCGTCGAGCAGCGCGTCGACAAGGTGGTCGGGAAGTAGGTTGACCTCGTCGACGTAGAGGATCCCCTGGTGCGCGCGGGCCAGCAGGCCGGCCTCGAACGCCTGCTCGCCGGCGAGCAGGCGGCCGAGGTCGAGCGACCCGACGAGGCGGTCGAGCGTCGTGCCGAGTGGCAGCTCGACGAGCGTCGCGGCGCGCGCGGCGGTCGGCGCGGCGGCGTCGACGAGCCCGCCCGGCGCGAGCTCACCGGGCGCGAACGCGAAGCTCTCCCGGCACGCGGCGCGCACGGGCGGCAGCAGCGGCGCAAGCGCACGCACGGCCGTCGACTTCGCCGTCCCGCGCTCGCCGCGCACGAGCACCCCGCCGATCGACGGCGCGACCGCGTTGACGAGCAGCGCCTCGACGAGCGCCTCCTGGCCGACGATCGCGCTGAGGGGGAAGGGGCTCACGTCGCGGCCTCCTCGAGCTCGCCCTCGAGCGCGAGGAAGCGCTCGCGGATGCCCGCCAGCGTCACGTCCTCGGGCGCCGCCCACATGCCGCGCTCGGCCGCCTCGAGCAGGCGCTCGGCGATGCCGCGCGCCGCCCACGGGTTCGACCGCGCCATGAATGCGGCGACGTCGTCGTCGAGCAGGTACTTCGCCGCGACCTGCTCGTACATCCAGTCCTCCGCGACGCCGGCCGTCGCGTCGTAGCCGAAGAGGTAGTCGACGGTCGCCGACAGCTCGGCCGCGCCCTTATAGCCGTGGCGGATCATCGAGGCGATCCAGCGCGGGTTCGCGACGCGGGCGCGGAACACCCGCCGCGTCTCCTCGGAGAGCGTGCGCGCGACGACGCGCGACGGGTCGCTGCTGTCGCCCAGGTACGCGGCGGGATCGCGACCGGTCAGCGCCCGGACGGTCGCGATCATGCCGCCGTGGTACTGGTAGTAGTCGTCGGAGTCGAGGATGTCGTGCTCGCGCGAGTCGACGTTCTTGACGGCGACCTCGATTCGCGCGTAGCAGTCGCGCATCGGCTCGGCCGCCGCCGCGCCGTCGAGGCCGCGCCCGTACGCAAAGCCGCCCCACGCCTCGTAGACCGCGGCGAGATCGGCGTCGTCACGCCAGTCGCGCGCGTCGAGCAGCTGCAGCAGCCCGGCCCCGTAGGCGCCCGGCTTGGAGCCGAAGATGCGCGTCGTCGCGCGGCGCCAGGCCGGCTGCACGCCAAGCTCGGTGGCGAGCCGCTCGGCGTCGGCGCGCGCGTGCGCGGCGACGAAGTTCTGCTCGTCGGGCTCGTCGAGCGCGGCGACGCTGCAGACCGCGTCGTCGAGCAGCGCGACGAGGTGCGGGAAGGCGTCGCGAAAGAAGCCAGAGATGCGGACTGTGACGTCGATCCGCGGACGGCCGAGCTCGGCCAGCGACACGACCTCGATCCCGGTGACGCGCTGCGACTCGGGATGCCAGGTCGGTCGCACGCCGAGCAACGCGAGGATCTCGGCGACGTCGTCGCCCTGGGTGCGCATCGCCGCCGTGCCCCACGCGACGAGGCCGACCATCTTCGGCAGCTCGCCGGTGTCCTCGCGATGGCGTTCGAGCAGCGCGTCGGCGAGCTTGCAGCCGACCTCGTAGGACAGCTCGGACGGCAGCGCCCGTGGATCGACGGAGTAGAAGTTCCGCCCGGTCGGCAGGACGTCGAGCCGGCCCCGTGTCGGCGCGCCCGACGGTCCCGCGGGTACGTGGCGGCCGTGCAGCGCCGCGACGATGTGGAGTAGCTCGTCGGGCGTCTGGCGAATGCGCGGCACGACCTCGGTCGCCGCGAAGCGCAGCGCGCGCTGCACACCGGCGTCGTTGCGGCCGAGGACGTCGAGGCAGATCGCCTCGACGGCGTCGGCGTCCCACTCGGCCACGGCGAGCGCGTCGAGCAGCGCCATCTGCGCGGCCTCGAGCCGGTCGACGAGATCCCCCGCGCTGGCCGCCGGGCCGGGGAAGCGCTCGACGAGCGCGAGGGGGTCCGGGCCAAAACGTCCCGTATGCGGACGTTTTGACCGTAACCCCCCGGCGGCGGAGGGCGTGCCGGCGGCGGAGGGACCGGGGGCGGCGGAGGGCGTGGTGGAACGCACGACCGCCGCTGAGGTCGTGGGGGCGGCCGGCGCCGGGGCGGGCCCGCCCGGCGCGGCGACGAGCGCCTCCTCGTCGAGGCCGAACGCCGCGCCAACCGCGCGCCGCAGGCCGGGGACGTCGCCGGAGCCGAGGCGCAGCATCGCCGCCGTCAGGCCGCGAAGCTGGTCGCCGGTCGGTGCGAGGCCGAGCACGTGCAGGCCGTCCTTGATCTGGATGTCCTTGACCTCGCAGAGGTAGCCGTCGATGTGCTCGACGAGCGCGCCGAGGTCGTCTGGGCGCTCTGAGACACCGAGATCGGACTGCAGGTTCGCCTTCTCGATCCCCGCCCAGATCCGCGCCGCCAACGCCGGCAGCTTCGGCGGGTCGAGGATCTCCAACCTGGCGTACTCGTCGAGCATCGCCTCGAGCTCGGCGATCTCGTCGTAGGAGTCGGCGCGCATCATCGGCGGGACCATGTGGTCGACGATCACGGCATGGGCGCGGCGCTTGGCCTGCACGCCCTCGCCCGGGTCGTTGACGACGAACGGGTAGATCAGCGGCGTGTCGCCCAGGGCCGCGTCGGGCGCGCACTCGGCCGACAGAGCGAGCATCTTGCCGGGCAGCCATTCGAGCGTCCCGTGCTTGCCGAGATGGACGATCGCGTCGGCGCCCCACGAGCCCCGCAGCCAGCGGTAGCAGGCGAGGTAGTGGTGCGTCGGCGGCAGCTCGGGGTCGTGGTAGATGCCGACCGGATCCTCGCCGTAGCCGCGCGGCGGTTGGATCATGACGAGGACGTTGCCGAGCTCGATCCCCGCGATCACGAAATCCTCGCCGTCGAGGTAGCGATCGCCGGGCGGCGGCCCCCAGCGCTCCTCGATCGCCTCGCGCATCGACGCCGGCAGCGTCGCGTACCAGTCGAGGTACAGGGCGACCGGCAGCCGCAGCGTCGACGCCGCCATCTGGTCGTCGGTGAGGAACTCCGGGTCGTGCCCCCCGCTGGCGATCAACGCGTGCATGAGTTCGTCGCCGTGTTCGAACGGCCGCTCGACGCGCATCCCGTCGTCGTGCAGCGCGTCCAGCAGGCGCAGCGCGCTCGCCGGCGTGTCGAGCCCGACGGCCATCCCGACCTTCGCGTGCTTCGTCGGAAAGCTCGTCAGCAGCAGCGCGACACGGCGCTGCGACGCGGGCAGCGCCCGCAGCCGCGCGCATTGCACGGCCAGGCCGGCCACCCGCGCACAGCGCTCCGGATCAGGGACGTAGCTCGGCACCGGCACGCCCACCGGGGAGTCCTCCGCCGAGCGCTCCTTGAACGAGATGACGCCGCCGAGGATGCGCCCGTCGAACTCCGGGATCGCGACCTGCGTCGCGGCGTCCAGTGGCGACAGGCCGGAGTCCGACTCGAGCCACGTCGCGCGCGAGCCGGTCGCGCAGACCGCCTGGATGACCGGCACGTCGAGCGCGGCGAGCGCCGTCGCGTCCCACTCCTGCCACTGCTCGCCGACGCCCTCGCCGGCAGCCGCGGCCGTGTCGGCGGCGCCGCTGCCGCCCGTCGCGAGCATCGTCGTGACGAGCGCGTCGACGTGGCCGTCCAGCAGCGCGAGCGCCGGCACGTGGCCGTCGCGATCGCGGCGCAGCGTGTACGACCAGACGGCGATGCTGTTCGCGCCGGCGTCGTGCAGCGCCCCGCACAACGCATCGACGAACGCGGTGTTTCCGGTCAGCCGGTGCGAGCGGTAGAAGCAGATCCCGACCGTCGGGCGCGTCGGGTCGTGGCCCAGTAGGGCGCGCGCGAGTGGCACGTCGCCGACGCCCGGGAGGTAGACGCCGAGATCGGCGACCTCGCGTGGTGCGTCGAAGCCGAACCCCTCCAGCAGGAACGTGTCGGCGAGGAAGCGCAGGAGCTGCTCGACGTTGTCGACGTCGCCGTGGCGCAGGTACTCGCCGGCCTGGCCGACGGCGCCGGCCGGCGCCAGCGAGAGGCCGGTCATCTCGGCGTCGGGGGCCGCCTCGCCGCCGAGCGCGAGCAACGCGATCCCGCGGGCGGCGCAGCGCTCGCGCAGCAGATCGAAGCCGCCGACCCAGCCACGGCGCCCGCCGAGGATCCGGCATAGCACGACGCGCGCGCCGGCCAGGACGTCCTCGACGAACGCGTCGTGATCGGAGGCGAGCACCGCGCCGGGGTTCGCGCAGCGCACCTCGGGGAATTCGTCGGGAAGCTGCCCGACCGCCGCGGCCGTCGCGAGGATCTCGGTGTCGGCGGTCGTCACGAAGCGCAGCACGGGGTTACCTCGGTCTGGATGGTGGGAAGGCCGGCGGGGACGCCGCCCTCGATCAGGCTCGTGAGGCAGTGCGTGTCGAGGTGATCGGCGACGAGGTCGCCAACGACGTCGAGGCGCCGCTCGCGGGCCGCCGCGAACGAGCCGCTGCCGGGTGTGAAGCGCCGCCCCCGGCGCCGCGCCACGTCGAGCAGGAACGCGCGCCGGAAGGCGTCGTGCTCGAGCGCGCCGTGCCACGACGTGCCGATCGTCGCCCCAATGCGGCAGCCGTCGGGCTCGTCGTCGTCGGCGCTCAGCAGCGCGGCGCCACCCTGACGGGCGACGCGCCCGTGGCGGATCTCGTAGCCGCCGACCGGCGAGCGCAGCCACGCGCAGTAGCCGGCGCGCCGGCGCAGGACCTTGTCGACGGCGAACGTCGTGACGACCGGCAGCAGCTCGAGGCCCTCGACGCTGCCCTGGCCGGACTCGACCTCGTCGACGATCCGCGCGCCGAGCAGCTGATAGCCCCCGCAGATGCCGAGGATCGGGTCGCCGGCCGCGGCGCGCCGCACGAGCGCGCGATCGAGGCCCGCGGCGCGCAGCCGCGCGAGATCCTCGACGGTCGCCTTCGTCCCCGGCACGACGACGAGGTCCGCTCGCTCGACATCCGCGACCGAGCGGCTGAAGCGCACGCGCACGCCGGGCTCGGCTGCGAGCGCGTCGAGGTCGGTGAAGTTGCTCATCCAGCGCAATCGGATGACGACGACGTCGAGCGTGTCGGCGCCGGCCGCGTCTGACTCGGGTCGCGGCGCCTCGAGTGCGAGCGAGTCCTCGACGTCCATCCAGAGGTCCTCGACGTGCGGCAGGACGCCAAGCGTCGAGCGGCCGGTGAGCTGCTCGATCTGCGTCAGGCCCGGCGCGAGGATAGACGCGTCGCCGCGGAACTTGTTGATGACGAAGCCGGCGACGTGCGCCTGGTCTTCGGGCGACAGCAGCGCAAGCGTGCCGAACAACGACGCGAAGACGCCGCCGCGGTCGATGTCACCGACGACGAGCACCGGCAGGCCGGCCGCGCGGGCGAGCCCGAGGTTCGTCAGGTCGGCGTGGCGCAGGTTGATCTCGGCGGGGCTGCCGGCGCCCTCGCAGACGACGACGTCAAAGCGCTCGCGCAGCCCCGCGAGCGCGCTCGCGACGATCGGGCGCAGCTCGTGCTTGAGCTCCTGGTAGGAGCGCGCGTCGGCGTCCGCGTACGGCTTGCCCATGACGATGACCTGGCTGTGGCGCTCGCCCGAGGGCTTGATGAGGATCGGGTTCATCGCCGCCTCGGGCTCGATCCCGGCGGCCTGCGCCTGCATCGCCTGCGAGCGCCCGATCTCTGAACCGTCGCGCGCGACGACCGAGTTCAGCGCCATGTTCTGCGCCTTGAACGGTGCGACGCTGACGCCCTGACGCGCGAGCCAGCGGCAGATGCCGGCCGTGACGACCGACTTGCCGGCATCCGAATGCGTCCCGCAGACGAGGATCGCGCCCTTCACGTGCCGGCCCTCGCGCGGCGGGGGCGCAGCGCCCGCGCTGCGGCGCATGCGGCCGCGGCCGACGCCCCGACCGCCCACGACAGCCGCGCGGCGCGATGGATGTCGGCGCTGTCGGGGTCGCGTCCGGCCGCACCCAGGACCGGGCGCAGCTCCGCGATACCGCCGTACGTCAGCAGGCCGCCGAGGCGCACGCCGAGCGCGCCTGCGAACGCGGCCTCGATCGCGCCGGCGTTCGGGCTCGGGTGCGCGGCGCCGTCGGTGCGCGCCGTGCGCCAACTCATGTGCGGCGAGCCGCCGACGACCGGTGCGCAGAGCGCCGTCAGCCCCGCCGCCGCGCGCGCGCCGGGCCAGCTCATGACGTCATCCAGGCGCGCCGCAGCCCAGCCGAAGGACTCGTAGCGCTCGCTGCGGTGACCGACCATCGCATCGAGCGTGTTCGACGCGCGATAGGCGGCGACGCCCGCCGGTCCCGCGATCGCTCCCCACACGAGCGCGCCGACGACCGCGTCGCCGGTGTTCTCGGCGACGGACTCGACGGCGGCGCGGCAGAGCTGGGGCGCGTCGAGGCCGGCCGGGTCGCGTCCGCACAGCGACGGCAGCGCGGCCCGTGCGGCGGCGAGGTCGTCGAGCTCGACGCACGTCGCGAGGCGGCGCGCCTCGCCCGTGAGCGAGCGCCCGCCGAGCGCGGCCCACGTGATCGCTGCGAGCGCGATGCCGCGGCCCGCGCCGGCCCGCGCCGCACCGCGGGCGAGCAGCTCGCCGGCGGCGGCCGCGGCGGTCACGAGCGCGCCCGCATAGAGCGCCCCGCGCAGCCGCGTCGGCTTGTATGTCACGCGCTCGACGGCGAGCGCGACGTTGCCGAACCCGGCGACGGGATGCCAGCGCCGGGGATCGCCGAAGAGGACGTCGGCCGCGTAGCCGCCGACGAGCGCCGGGCCGCTCATGCGCGTCCATCGGAGTGCCCGGCGGCCGGTCCAGCGGGCGGATCGTGGCGGATCTTCCCCGCATGACGGGGAGTCTTCGCCACGACGTTCATTCGCGTGACCGTCCATTGCCCATCATTCGCGTGCAGCTCCGTGATCGACAGCGGGCTCACGTCGATGCGCCAGAACGCGGCGATCGGGGCGCAGAGCGCGTGCACGAGCGCGGCCTTCACGACGCCGCCGTGGGTGATCGCGACCGCGCTGCCGTCGAGCGCCGCCTGCCCGTCGAGCCACAGCCCGACGCGCATCGCGAACGCCGACAGCGACTCCCCGCCGTGTGGGCAGGCATCGGCATCGGACATCCAGGCTGCCGTGGCCGCTGGATCGGCCGAGTCCAGGTCGGCCAGCGAGCGGCCCGCCCACGATCCGAAGTCGCACTCCGCGAGCTCCGGCTGCACGAGCGGATCGGCGAGGCCCGCGGCCCGCGCCGTCTCGCTGCAGCGCGCGGCCGGGCTGCAGAGCAGCTCGTCGTGGGTCGGCAGGCGCGCGAGCAGGCCGGCGGCCTCCGCGCGGCCCCGTCGGTCGAGCGGCTCGTCGCCGGGGAACGACGCGGCGCGCGTCGCGCTGGTGGGCGCGTGGCGCACGAGCAGCAGGCGTCTCACTGGTGGCGGAGCCGCCTCAGGGTCCGGACCGCTGCGACCATCTCGAAACCTCCACGGGATCTGGCGTCCCGGACTTGAAGGGCTCGCGGCGGACGAGTTCCTGACTGCCGGCTGATCCGCACTCCGGTCACAGTGGCGCGACCGTCCCGGATTCCCACCGGGTTCCTCGCACCGCCACGCTGACCGGCGCCACTCTATCGGCCGCTACTAGATGAGTAGTTCCACGGCCGCGTGTTCGCAGGCAGCCGGATCGTGGATGAGCGCCGTCGCGCCCGATCGGTGGCCATACCGGGTTGTATTGCGGCCGATCGAGCGTGGCGGCGATCGCCGCGAGACGGTTTCCTGCGGGCGCGGGGTCGTGGAACTACTCATCTAGGCTGAGCATGTGCCCGTCCCGGATCGCCTCGTCCGACCGCCCACCCCCGCGGGCTTCGACGCCTCGCGCGCCGCCGAGCGCGCCGCCGACCCGCGCGGCTGGCGCTACCGCGACGACGACCGCGCCGCCGTGTACCGGGTCATCGCCGAGCGACGCGACATCCGCCGCTTCCGCCCGGACGAGGTCGCGACCGATGTCCTGCGGCGCGTGCTCGAGGCCGCGCACCGCGCGCCGTCGGTCGGGCTCATGCAGCCCTGGCGCCTGATCGTCGTGTCCGCCCTCGAGACCCGCGTCGAGGTCCGCCGGCTCGCCCAGCGCGAGCGCCTGCGCCAGGCGGATCGCTTCGACGAGCGCGCGCGGCAGTTCCTCGACCAGAAGATCGAGGGCGTCGTCGAGGCGCCGCTCGGCATCTGCGTCTGCTGCGACCACGGCGACCCCGACACCGAGGTCCTCGGCCGCGGCACGATCCCCGAGACCGACGTCTACAGCACGGCCTGCGCGATCGAGAATCTGTGGCTCGCCGCGCGCGCGGAGGGCCTCGGCGTCGGCTGGGTGAGCTACTACCGCCCCGACGACCTGCGCGCCCTGCTCGGGATCCCCGCGCGAGTGGACCCGATCGCCTACCTGTGCCTCGGCTGGCCCGACGAGCGCCCGCAGCGCCCGGGGCTCGAGGCGGCGGGCTGGTCGGCGCGGATGGCGCTTGACGGGGTCGTCATGGAGGGCCGCTGGCGCGGCGGCCCCGCCGACCCCGCGCCCTCCGCCGACCATCCCGCCGCCGCGCGCCCCGCCGACCCCGCGCCCGCACGGCCCGCCGCCCCCGATCGCGCCGCCGCGATCTGCTCGCGCGATCGCCTCGACGCGCTCGTGAAGCCGGCCGGAAGCCTCGGCGCGCTCGAGGCGCTGATCGAGCGCTGGGCGACGATCACGGGGGCACCGCCGCCGCCCGCAATCCACGCCGGCGTGCTCGTCTGCGCGGCCGATCACGGGCACGTCACGCACGGCACGAGCCTCTTCGACGGCGATGTCTCGGCGCAGGTGACCGCCGCCGCCGCGCGCGGCGAGACGGCCGTCGGCGTGCTCGCTCGCCGCGGCGGCCACGAGCTGCTCGTCGCCGATCTCGGTCTGCGCGGCCCGACGCCGCCCGGTGTCGTCGATGCGAAGGTCGCGAGCGCGAGCGCCGACATGCTCGCCGGGCCGTCCCTGACGCCCGAGCAGCTCGACGCCGCACTTGCTGCTGGCGCCGCGCTCTGCGGCCGGCTCGCCGCAGGCGGCATCGACTGCCTCGTGCTCGGAGAGATCGGCATCGGCAACACGGCGACGACGGCCGCGCTGGCCTGCGCGCTGACGGGCGCCGCGCCACGGCTGACGGTCGGTCGCGGCACGGGCCTGGACGCCGCTGGCCTCGACCGCAAGCGCGCCGTCGTCGCCGCAGCGATCGAGCGCCACGGCGCACCACTCGCCGCGCGCGACGCCCTGCTCGCCGTCGGCGGGCTCGAGCTGGCCGCGCTCGCCGGGGCGATCCTCGAGGCGCTCGCCCGGCGGCTGCCGGTCATCCTCGACGGCTACGCCGTCGGGACCGCGGCGCTCGCCGCCGTCGGCCTCGCTCCCACCGCCGGCGAGATCCTCGTCGCGGCGCATCGTTCCAGCGAGCCCGGCCACGCGCTGGTGCTCGCCGAGCTCGGCCTCGAGCCGCTGCTCGACCTGCGCCTACGCCTCGGCGAGGCGTCGGGCGCGCTGCTCGCATTGCCGATCATCGAGGCCGCCGGCGCGCTGCATCGCGAGATGGCGACATTCGCCGAAGCCGGCGTGCAGCGGCGGTGAGCGCGCCGGGAGCCGAGCCCGAGACCGCGGCGGGGAGCGCCCCGCCGGCCTGCGAAGCGCCCAGCGCCGCGGGGGGGTCGTCGTCAAAGCGTCCACATGCTGGACGCTTTGACGAACACCCCCACGCGCTCGACGGCGCTGTCCTCGCGCTCACGTTCCTTACCGTCATCCCCGTCCGTGCGCGGGGGCAGCACACCGGCCTTGGCGCGGCGGCGGCCTGGTTTCCCCTCGTCGGCGCGCTCGTCGGGGGCATCGCCGGCGCGACGCGATACTTCGCCGAGCCGCTGTTCGGCGCGGCGGTCGCCTCCGTCCTCGCGCTCGTCGTGTTCGTCGCCGTCACGGGTGCGCTGCACGAGGACGGCCTCGCCGACTGCGCCGACGGGCTCGGCGTGCGCGGTGACCGCGAGCGCCGGCTGGTCGTCATGCGCGACTCGGCGATCGGCGCGTTCGGCACGCTCGCGCTCGTCGGCTGGGCGCTGGCGCTGACGACGGCGCTCGCGACGCTGTCCGGCGGCGAGGCCCTGCGCGCGCTGGCGAGCGCGGCGATCGTCGGGCGCTGGGCCGCGCTGATCCACGCCGCCGCGACTCCGCCCGCTCGCCGCGACGGACTAGGCGCGACGTTCGCCGTCTCGCGACCCGCACTCGCGCTCGCGACCGCGCTCACGATTGCGGGCGCCGTCGCCATCGACGGGCCGCTGTATGGCGTCGGCGCCGCGGCGGCGGGGCTGCTCGTCGCGCTCGCCATGGCGGCCTGGGCGCGGCGTGCGCTCGGCGGGCGCACCGGCGACACGCTCGGCGCGAGCGTCGCGCTCGCCGAGGTCGCCGTCTGCCTGACGCTGCTTGCGTTCGCTTCGCCCTGAGACGAGAAGGCGAAGAGCGCCTCCAGCACCATCACGAGCCGCAGGATAAAGCTGACCGCGGCGACGGCACCGAGGATCCGCGGGGCCCACAGGTCGAACGCCGTGATGCCTGCGGGACGTCCCCCCATGGGTCCGGCCCCTACCTGACGGCGCCGCCGCCGCAGTGGAGAACACGTCGGCCGGCGCTACCCTCGACGGGACATGGTCCGCGCCGCCGACAGCACGCAGCACCCAGGCACCGGCCAGCGCTCGAGCACGCCGCGATGAGCACGACGACAGCCCCACCGAGCGCCCCCGCGACGGGCGGCGCCGTCACGACCGAGGCAGCGCGCCGCAGGACGTTCGCGATCATCTCGCATCCGGACGCCGGCAAGACGACGCTGACCGAGAAGCTGCTGCTGTACTCGGACGCGATCGGCGAGGCCGGCGCCGTCCAGGGCCGCCGCAGCCGCCGCAGCACGACGTCGGACTGGATGGACATCGAGCGCCGCCGCGGGATCTCCGTGACGAGCACCGTGCTGCGCTTCGAGTACGCGGGCGCGGTCTTCAACCTGCTCGACACGCCCGGCCACAAGGACTTCTCCGAGGACACGCTGCGCGTGCTCGCCGCCGCCGACTGCGCGGTCATGCTGCTCGACGCGGCGAAGGGCGTCGAGCCTCAGACGCTGCGCCTGTTCGAGGTCGCGCGCGCCCGCCACATCCCGCTCATCACGTTCGTCAACAAGTACGATCGGCCGGGCCTCGACCCGCTCGAGATGATCGACCACATCGAGTCCGTGCTCGGGCTGACGCCCGTCGCCGCGACGTGGCCGGTCGGGATTCCCGGCGACTTCCGCGGCGTCGTCGATCGCGCGACCGGCACGTTTCATCGCTACACGCGCACGGCCGGCGGCGCGAAGCGCGCGCCCGAGGAGCTCATGACGCCTGCAAAGGCCGCCGAGCGCGAGGGCGATGCCTGGACGGTCGCCGCCGACGAGCTCGAGCTGCTCGACGGCGCGGGCGGGACGCTCGACGACGGCGACTTCGCGAGCGGTCGGGCGACGCCGGTCTTCTTCGGTTCGGCGGTATCGAACTTCGGCGTCGGCCTGCTGCTCGATGCGCTGCTCGCGATCGCGCCGTCGCCGAAGGCCCGCGAGGACGTCGACGGCAACCCGCGCGCGGTCGAGGCGCCGTTCTCCGGGCTCGTCTTCAAGGTCCAGGCGAACATGGACCCGCGCCACCGCGACCGCGTCGCGTTCCTGCGCATCGCATCCGGACGCTTCGAGCGCGGGATGAAGGTCACCAACGCGCGCAGCGGCAAGCCGTTCACGCTCGCCCACGCGCACGAGGTCTTCGGCGACGAGCGCGTCGTCCTCGACGAGGCGTTCCCCGGCGACGTCGTCGGCGTCATCAACGCCGCCGACCTCAACGTCGGCGACACGTTGTACCTCGACCCCCCGGTCGTCTTCCCCCCGATCCCGACGCTCGCGCCCGAACACTTCGTCACGGTCAGAAACCGCGACGCGACGCGCCACAAGCAGTTTCACCGCGGTCTCGAGCAGCTCGCCGAGGAGGGCGTCGTGCACCTCCTGCGGCGCGACCCAGGTGCCGATCCCGCGCCGGTGCTCGGCGCCGTCGGCCCGCTGCAGTTCGAGGTCGTCGTCGCGCGGATGGCGCACGAATTCGGCGTCGAGGTCGGCCTCGACCCGACGAACTGGGTCCTCGCCCGGCGCACGGACAAGGAGGGCGCCGAGACCCTGCGCTCAAGCCGCCACGCCGACGTCCTGTACCGCTCGGACGGCGCGTTCTACGCGCTGTTCACGAGCGACTTCATGCTCAACCGCTTCGAGGGCCTGCACCCCGACGTGCTGCTCGAGCGGATGCTGACGCGCTAGCGACCGCCGGGCCGCGGCGCGAGGCCGCTCAGCCGTTCAGCCGCGCGCCGAGCACGCCGCGCAGAACGGCGATCTCCGTCACGGCGGCGCCGACATAGGCGTCGCGACAGCCGCTGATCTCGTCATCGAGGTCGTCCATGTAGCTGCGGTTGGCGATCAGCCCGGCGCTTTCGGCCAGCGCCCGCTCGACGTACAGCAGCCGCAGCCGCTCGGCGATCTCCGGGGCGTAGGTGGCGAGCGATGGGTTCATGCGTCTCACTGTGACCGACTCGTACGCACGCGGGTGTGATTGCGCTCACGCATTGCGGCGCGCGCTCACAAAGACTCATCCGCCTCCCAGGATCCGCTCAGGCGCGTGACCGATCTTGCTGTCAACGGCGAGCAGATGGCCCGCCCAGAACTCCAAGGAGAGTCAACATGTCCCGCATTCGCACGGTCACCGCCGCCGTCTCCGTCGCCGCGCTCGTCGGCGCCGGCGGGATCGGCGTCGCGCAGGCCGCCTCGACCTCGGGCACGGCCGCCAAGACCGCGCGTTCGGATCGTCCCGGCGCCAAGCGCCACGGCGGCCCGATGTCGAGCGCGAGCATCGCCGCGATCGCCAAGACGCTCGGCGTCACGAGCGCGCAGCTCAAGGCCGCGCTCGACGCATCCAAGCCTGCGAAGGGCACCAAGCCCGACGGGTCCGGGATGGCGGCCGAGCTCGCGACCGCGCTCGGCGTCGACGCCGCCGCCGTCCAGACGATCCTCGACGCCAACCGTCCCGCGAAGCCCGCGGCCGGCTCGAAGCCGACGGCCGGGTCCAGGCCGAAGCCGGGCGCGCGTCGGAGCAACACGAAGCTCGTCGCTGCGCTGGCGACGGGCCTGAACCTCAACGAGGCGACGGTCAAGGCCGCCCTCGACAAGATCGACGCGGCGCACAAGGCCGACCACCCGTCGCGCGGGGACGCGATGACCGCGGCGATCGCGAAGCAGCTCGGCCTCTCGACGGACGCCGTCAGGGCGGCGTTCGAGGCCAACCGCCCCGCCAAGCCCGCGCCGGCCGCCGCGTAGGGCGACCAATCAGGCGCGATCCGCGGGTTGCCAGCGGCCGTCACGACTGCCCAGCGGTCGCGGCGGCCGCGGCGGCCGGTCGCGCCCGCAGACGCACGAAGGGGTCTTCAACGCGGCCCCCGGCGGGTACCCGCGCTGTGATGAACGGCGCGGCAACCTCCCTGCAACGACCGTGCGCTAGCGTCACGCCCCATGGATGAGCAGCCGCTGGCATACGACGGGTTCGAGCGCTCCGAGGAGGGTCTGCGCGAGGCGCTGACGTCGACCGGCAACGGCTACTTCTGCACCCGCGGGACGGCCGAGTGGGAGGAAGCCGACGACGTCCACTACCCCGGCACGTACGCCCACGGCCTGTACAACCGCGAGACGACGATCATGGGCGGGCGCCCCGTCCTCAACGAGGATCTCGTCAACCTCCCCAACTGGCTCGTCCTGATGCTGAAGATCGAGGACGAGGACGCGATCCGGCTCGGCAACGTCGAGCTGCTGGACTACCGCCACGTCTACGACATCGCCACCGCGATGGTGATACGCGAGCTGCGCTTCCGTGATCGCTCTGGACGCGAGACGGCGCTGCGCAGCCGGCGCTTCGTGAGCATGGCGCACTCCCATCAGGCCGCGATCGAGTGGACGCTGACGGCCGAGAACTGGTCGGGCGCGGTCGAGATCGTGTCGGCGCTCGACGGCCGCGTGACCAATGGCGGCGTCGCGCGCTACCGCCAACTCGTGGGCCGTCACCTCGACCCGGTCTCGCCGCGCACGTTCGGCCCTGAGGTCATCGCGCTGCACGTCGAGACGCGCCAATCGAACATCTACGTCGCGCAGGCCGCCCGCACGCGCGTCTTCCGTGGCTCGCAGCTCGCCGAGGTCAAGCCCGTCCTTTACCAGATGGAGGACTACATCCAGCAGGTGCTCGGGTTCGACGTGGCGGAGGGCGAGACCGTGCGCATCGAGAAGCTCGTCGCGTTCTACAGCTCGCGCGACCGCGCGATCAACGAGCCGCTGACGAACGCCGGCAAGTCCGTGCGCCGCTACCCGAACTTCGACGAGGCGCTGCAGCGCCACACGGGCGCATGGAACGAGCTGTGGCGCTCGAGCGACGTCTACCTGCCCGGCGACGAGCACGTGCAACAGCTCCTGCGCCTGCACATCTCGCACATCCTGCAGGTCTGCTCGATGCACACGACCAACCACGACGCGGGCGTCCCGGCGCGCGGCCTCAACGGCGAGGCCTACCGCGGCCACGTCTTCTGGGACGAGCTGTACGTCTTTCGTTACCTCACGACGCGCCTGCCGGACATCACGCGCGAGCTGCTCATGTACCGCTACCGGCGCCTCGGCGAGGCGCGCTCTGCTGCGCGCGACGCGGGCTACACGGGCGCGATGTTCCCCTGGCAGAGCGGCAGCGACGGCAGCGAGGAGACACAGATCGTCCACCTCAATCCGCTCTCCGGGCAGTGGGATCCGGACCTCAGCCATCGCCAGCGACACGTCAATGCTGCGATCTTCTACAACGTCTGGCACTACCACCAGGCGACCGAGGACCTCGACTTCCTGCGCGACTATGGCGGCGAGATGATGCTCGAGATCGCGCGCTTTTGGGCCTCGATCGCGCACCACGACGTCGACCGCGACCGCTATGAGATCCACGGCGTCATGGGTCCCGACGAGTTCCACGAGAAGTACCCGGACGCCGACGGGATGGGGCTGCGCAACAACGCCTACACGAACGTCATGGTCGCGTGGATCTGCGAGAAGGCCGGCCAGGTCCTCGGCCTGCTGACCGAGCGCCGCCGCGACACGCTGCGCGCGAAGATCGGCCTCACCGACGAGGAGATCGAGAAGTGGGGCGAGATGAGCCGGAAGATGTACGTCCCGTTCCACGGCGACGGGATCATCAGCCAGTTCGAGGGCTACGACGACCTCGAGGAGCTCGACTGGGACGCCTACCGTGCGAAGCACGGCAACATCCAGCGCCTCGACCGGATCCTGCGCGCGGAGGGCGACGACCCCGACCGCTACAAGCTCGCCAAGCAGGCCGACACCGTGCTGCTGTTCTTCCTCTTCTCACCCGTGGAGATCCGCCGCCTGTTCGAGCGCCTCGGCTATCCGTGGGACGCCGACAGCGCGCGGCGCAACATCGACTACTACGACAAGCGCACGTCGCATGGCTCGACGCTGAGCTACATCGCGCACGCCGGCGTGCTCGCGCCGATCGATCCGGAGCACTCGTGGGAGCGCTTCCTCGTCGCGCTCGAGTCCGACGTCGGCGACGTCCAGGGCGGCACGACGAAGGAGGGCATCCACCTCGGTGTCATGGCCGGGACGGTCGATCTCGTCCAGCGCGCCTACACCGGCGCGGAGATCCGCGACGGCGTCCTGTACTTCGCGCCGACGCTGACCGACAAGCTCGACGGGCTGTCGTTCCCGATGCAGGTGCGCGGCACGCCGATCCGCGTCACGATCGGCGGCGGCGAGCTGACGGTCGTCATCACCGGCGGCTTCTCGCGGCCGGTGAAGGTCGGCATCGGCGACGACGTGCGCGAGCTCGGGGCGGGCGAGCGCTGTACGTTCACGCTCGCCGAGCGCGAGACCGTCGGCCACACCGAGGGAGAGCAATGAGCATGTCGGCAGGCTTCAGCGGAGCGATCTTCGACGTCGACGGCGTGCTCGTCGACTCCCCCCACGAGGCCGCATGGCGCGACACGTTCAACGCGCTCATGCAGGGCGACTGGGCCAACATCCGCGACGAGACGACGTGGACGCCGGACGCGTTCACTCCGCAGGTCTACCAGCAGGTCCTGTCGGGCAAGCCGCGGATGGAGGGCGCGACCGCCGCGCTTGAGCACTTCGGCGTGCCGGACCCCGACGGCGCGCGGGTCAACGCCTACGCCGAGCGCAAGCAGGACGTCGTCGTCGAGCTCATCGAGGCCGGCAAGTTCTCGGCCTATGACGACGCACTGCGCTTCCTGCTCGCGATGAAGGACGCCGGCGTGCTCGTCGCCGCGGCGTCGTCGTCGCGCAACGCCGGGCTCTTCCTGCGCCAGATCCGCCTCGACGAGTTCGCCGCCGCCGAGGGGTTGGCATACGACTGGATCGAGCCCGGGCTGACGCTGCTGGCGGCGTTCGACGTCGACATCTCCGGCCGGCACTTCGAGCGCGGCAAGCCGCACCCGGAGATCTTCCTGACGGCCGCGGCCGAGCTCGGCGTCGACCCGTCCGCGGCGTTCGTCGTCGAGGACGCCGTCTCCGGCGTGCAGGCCGCGAAGGCCGGCGCGTTCGCCGCGCTCGGGCTCGCGCGCCACGACGACGAGGCGCTGCTCGCAGAGGCCGACGCCGACATCGTCGTCAGCTCGCTCGACGACGTCGACCTCGGCGCCGTCGCCGAGGGTCGGCTCGCGCGGCGCGCGTAGTCACCAAGCCCGGGGCCGCGCCGTGAGCGAGACGGGCAAGCGCGTGTTCACGCGCACCAACGGCCGCGTAAGGCGACCAGTCGACGGAAGGCGAGCGTCAGAGGGTCTGAGCGTACGCGAGCTGGTCGTGCTCGAAGGCGCGGGCCATGCGATTGATGGCGCTGGCGGGCAGCGACATCTCGGCGGCGACCGCGCGCCAGCGGGCGGTCGCCGCTGCGACATCGCGCACGACCGCGCGGGCATCCGCGTCGGCGAGCCTGAACAGCTCGGCGACCTCGAGCGCGACGTCGAGGCGAGCCTCGTCGGTGCGGCCGTCGATCGACGTGGCGAGCCGGGTGAGGCCGGGCTCGGGGTCGGGGTTGAGGTCGAAGGCGGGCGACAACGACCAACCCGCGCTATCCGTGCGTACGAATCCGTGATTGCGCAGATGGTCGTCGGTGTTGCGGATGAGGATCCCGAAGACCATCCGGCGCCACAGCTCGCGCAGATCTTTGGTTGCCGTCGGGGAGCGCTCCTCGATGACCTCGGCGATGTCGACGTAGCTCGCCTGGTCGCCGTCTGTAGCCTCGAGCATCGTCATCGCGCTGACGTAGCCGATGCGACGTCCACCGTCACGGTCGAAGCGGTCGACGATGAGGACGGGCTTGCCGTCGACCACGTGCAACCGGCCATGCGCCGCCTCGATGCCGGCGTCGGCGGCGAGGCGCAGCGCGACGGCCTCCCAGCGTGTGACGTCCCATTTGTCGGATGCGGGATTGGGGAACTTGGCAATCGCGACGCGTCCATCGCGGTCGCGAACGTGAGCCTTGGGACGCGCGCCGCCGAGGGAACTGCCTCCGCGGAGCAGTGTCTTGAGCTCGGCGGCCGTCGCCTCGTCGCGCTCCATCCGCTCGCTGGCGCTCAGCAGGGTTGGAAGATCGACCAGCTGCGGGACGCCGTCGCGGTCGCAAGCCAGCCAGCGATCGCTGCCCGGGACACGAAAGCGCAGCGCCCCCTGGCGCAGGTCATCGCGGACACGCAGGAGGTAGTCGGCCTCGCCGAAGCTTCGCTCGGCACCCGATCCGACCTCTTCGACACGGTGCTCCTCATCACGATCGATGAGCCGCCGACCCCATCGATCGGGTGCGCAGTCGGAGAACGCGCCGAACATCGTCCGGCCGAGCGGCGTCTGTTGCGGTCCCTCCACCAACGGCAGCCCGGGTTCCAGGTCGTACGCCGACCGGTTCGCCATGTAGCCGGGCTCATAGCGAAACGTGGCTGATTGCGCCCCCCGTCTGCGGTGCCACCACAGCTGACCGGCGACCAACTGCCTGCCGCCGACCTCGACGACGACCTCGACGGGGGCATCAACCATCGCTGCTCAGCTTCCGGGGCCGCACGCGTGTCGGAAGCTGTTCGTCGGCGCGCAATCGCCCGAGGTCGGTTTCGTAGGGGTCCAGCGCGCGCGGCAGGACAGCGAGGATGCCGAGTCCGCGCAGCACGCGCAGCAGCGTCTCCGTGGAGACGCCGCCGTCGCCTCCCTCGAGCCGCACGACCGTGTCGCGGCTCACTCCGGCCCGGTCGGCGAGCTGTGCCTGTGTCAGCCCGCGGAGCTTTCGCCAAGCAGCGAGGCTACCGGTGATCTCGTTGAGGGCACGGCGGACCGGCAACGGAGTCGCGGGACGACCTGACGGTGCATTGCGTGCCATATAGCCGACTTTAGCATCACTAACGACGGCTATTTACCGCTCCAAGCGACGCACACCCCTCTCGAGGCGTACCGGCCGGTTATCCCATGCGCGGCCTAGCGTCGCACGTCCTCGCAGTCCTTGGCCACCGTGTCGCCCGGATCGGCGAAGACGACGTCGCGACCGGCGCCGCAGGTGACGACGTCGTGGCCGCCATGGACGACGTTGATGCGGTCGTTGCCCGGCCCGCCGTCGATCGTGTCGGAGCCGTAGTTGCCGAAGATCGTGTCGTTGCCGGCGCCGCCGAAGATCCGGTCGTTGCCGCGGTCGCCGGTGATGCGGTCGTCGCCGGCGTCGCCGTAGATCGTGTCGTTGCCGCCGCGGCCGGCGAGCGTGTCGTTGCCGGGGCCGCCGTGCAGCTCGTCGTTGCCGGCGTCGCCGTCGACGTAATCGTCGCCGCCCTTGCCGAACAGCTTGTCGTTCCCGCGGCGGCCGAAGATCGAGTCGGGGCCGCTGGACCCGTAGAGCGTGTCGTTGCGCGTCGTACCGCGAATCGCGATCGGCGCCGGCGGACCGCTGTCGGGCTCGGCGGGCACCGCGATGACGTGCTCGCAGTTGACGAGCGTGTCGATCGTGGGCGCCGCCTCGTTGACGTAGACCGTGTCGTCGTCGGGGCCGCAGTCGACGACGTCGGGGCTGTCGTCCGCGACGCGGATCGTGTCGTTGCCGTAGCCGCCGTCGATGACGTCCGGTCCCGACCCGCCGACGAGCACGTCGTTGCCGAGGCCGCCGTCGAGCGTGTCGGCGCCGGCGCCGCCGTCGAGCTTGTCGTTGCCGTCGCCGCCGTAGAGGTGGTCGTTGCCGAGGCCACCGACGATCGTGTCGTCGCCCGCGTCGCCCTCGAGCCGATCGCCCGCCGCGCCGCCGTCGATGTAGTCATCGCCATTGCCGCCCTGGATGCGCTCGGACCCCGACTCGCCGTAGAGCCGATCGTTGCCGTCGCCACCGAGGATCGACTGATCGGAGCCGCGGCCGCCCTTGATGAGGTCGTCGCCGGGGCCGCCGTCGAGCAGCTTGTCGTCCCCGAAGCCCTTCTCGACGATCGTGTCGTTGCCGGGCCCGCCGTAGATCGTGTCGTCGCCGTCGCCACCGTCGAGCGTGTCGTTGCCGTCGCCGCCGAAGATCTCGTCGTTGCCGGTGCCGCCGTTGACGCCGTCGTCACCGGCCCCTCCGCGGATCGTGTCGTTGCCGCTGCCGCCGAGCAGGAAGTCGTTGCCGTCCCCACCCGTGAGCTCGTCGCTGCGCGCCCCGCCCGAGATCGTGTCGTTGCCGGGGCCGCCGTCGATGCTGTCGCGATCGCGACCGCCGCGCAGGATGTCGTCGCCACCGAGCCCCTCGATGCGGTCGGGCCCGCGCGTGCCGGTGATCGTGTCGTTGCCGTCCGTCCCGATGATCGGCGCGAGCCCGGGCTGCACGAGGACGTCGCTCGGTGCCGTCCCGGGCAGCTCGATCGTGGCAACGCGCCCGCGCGAGAACGGGCTGACGAGCGAGACATCAGCGGCGCCGGCGCTCGCGATCAGGATCCGGCTTGCGTCCGCGTTCCATGCCGGCCAGCCCGGGCCCTTGCCGGCCGGCAGGCGCAGCAGCGTGCCGCGGCGCAGGTCGAGCAGCGCACCCGAGGCGCCGCCCCGCTGCGCTCCGACGAGCAGCTTCGTTCGCCCCTCGGTCAGCGCCAGCCCGCCGCCGGCACCGGGCGGTAGCTTCGTCGCCTTCTTGTTCGCGCGGTGGTGACCCTTCAGGATCGTCCGCAGCATGCCGCGCGCGGTCACCAGCACATTGCCGGTCGACTCGATCGCGACATCGACGGCGCCCTTGACCCGGACCTGCCGCAGGATCTTCTTGCGCGGCAGCGAGACGATCCCGACACGCCCGTTCGTCAGCACGACGGCCACGATGCGGCCGCCCGCGTCGATTGCCATCCGGGTGCCCTCGCCGTCGAGCGCGATCGACGACTTCAGCGCGAGCGTCACCGGGTCGAGGATCGCCAGCCGCCGGCCCTGCACGGCGTACAACGCCGTCCCCGCGGGCGACAGCTCGATGTCGGTGACTTCCAGCGGGCCGAGCGCCATGCGCAGCAGCTCGAGGTGCGTGTTGACGTCGAAGACAACGATCGTGTTGCCGGCGGCGACGAACCCGCGCTGGCCGTCACGCGAGACCGCGACCGCCCGCGACGGGCCCGGCAGCGCGAGCCGCGCGACGACCGCGTTGGAGGAGACGTCGAGGAACGCCAGCTCCGGCGTACCGGTCGCGACGAGCGTCACGCGCGCCGAGGCCGGCGTCGTGACGGCGAGGAACACGACAGCGAGGAGCGTGCCGAGGCGCAACGGTGCCGGAATCCTGCTTCTCACTTCGCCGGCCGACCGCGTACCACCACCCCGACGATAGCCGCGTTGCCTGCCGCCGCGAGCCGGTTCGAGCGCGGCGCGAACGCACGCAGACGTTCAGAAGAGGTTCTTGACGGCCTTCACCACAAGGCTGCTGAAGCCGATGATGAGAACGACGCCGGCCGCTCCGATGGCCGCGCCGACGGCGGCGAGGACGACGTCGGTGAGCAGCACGCCGAGCGCCAGCAGGACGACGCCAAGCGACGGCAGCGTGTCGAGTCCCGAGAACGGGGGCGAGAAGAACGCCGCGACCGTCAGCGCCAGGACCGCGAGGCCGAAGACGATGCCGCTGAGGCGAAAGTGAAACAGCCACTCGCCGCGTGGACGCGAGTAGCGCTCGAGCCAGCGGATGCGCCGCAACACCATGCTCACGAACTTCTCCTTCGAGCCGCCGCCGAGCTCCATGCGCCGGAAGCGCTCGGGCAGCCAGATCGTGCGCCGACCGGCGATGAGCTCGAGCGCAAGCAGCATCGTGACGACCTCCAGCACGTGCGTCGCGCCGCCGGTCGGCAGCGGCAAAGCGGGCACGGCCATGAGCAGCGCGAAGACGATCGCGAAGCTGCGCTCGCCGAAGACCTCGATCAGCGTGCCGAGCGTCTTCGGGTCGTCGCCGCGCAGCCAGCGCTCGAGCTGGTCGCTGACCTGCTCGTCGGCCTCCGGGTTGGTTTCAGCGATCTCGTCGATGGGTGCAACGGTAGTCGTGGCCGCTCAGCTCGCCCGTAAAGGTTCCGTGCAGATGGCGCGACGCCCGGCCTCCGCCCGCACGCCGATGACCCGCACCCAGCGGCTCAGCCTGCTGGCCGCGATCATGGGGTCGTTCGTCGTCGGCCTCGACGCGACGGTCGTCAACGTCGCGCTGCCGGCGATCGAGCAGGACCTCGGCGGCGGCCTGGCGGGGCAGCAGTGGACCTCCGACGGCTACCTGCTCGCGCTCGCCGCGCTGATCCTCGTCGGAGGATCGCTCGGCGACATCTTCGGCGAACGGCGGGTCTTCAACCTCGGCGTCCTCGGCTTCGGGGCGACGTCGCTCGTCTGCGCGCTCGCGCCGAGCATCGAGGTGCTCGTCGCCGGCCGCGTCATGCAGGGCGTGTTCGGCGCGCTGCTCGCACCGAGCGCGCTGGCGGTCATCGTCGCCGCCTTCGGGCCGGCGCAGCGCGGCGGTGCCGTCGGCTCGTGGACGGCGTGGTCGGGCATCGCGACGGTCGTCGGCCCGCTCGTCGGCGGCCAGCTCATCGACAGCGCGTCGTGGCGCTGGATCTTCGCGATCAACGTCCCGTTCGTGATCGCGACGCTCGTCATCGTCGCCGCCGCGCCGACGTCGACTACGTGACCGAGCTGTTGCCCGCGCTCGTCGTCTTCTCGCTCGGCCTGTCGGCGACCGTCGCGCCGCTGACGGCGACCGTCCTGTCGGATGCCGACGAGGAGCATGCCGGCATCGCGTCGGGCGTCAACAACGCGATCGCCCGCGCCGGCGGCCTGCTCGGCGTCGCCGCGCTGGGCGCCGTCATCGCCGCGCAGTTCAGTGGCGCGCTGCGCGAGCATTGGAGGCGTCGCCGGCGAGGCCGGAGGCCGCGCGCCGGAAGGTGGGGTCCGATCAGCGTCCCCGAGCGATCGGGGAGCTACCCCGTCGCACGGTCCGTCGTGGCCGTGCGGACCACGCCCGGCGGCTACCTGCCGGTCGTGCGGTGCACGGCGCCGCGCGTGTGACCGGCACGGCCGTGACCGGCGCCCGGCCCGGCGCGCCCACCCCCGCGCGACGGCGGCGGGGTGCGGCGCACGAGCAGCCGCAGCGCGGGGTCGTCGGGTCCGGCCTCGGCGCGCTCGCTGAGCGCGTCGGGATGCACCGTGCGCATCGCCGGCCCGCGGCCCGCCGCGACGACCGCGACGACGACCTTCGTCCGGCTCGGCGTGTCGAACACGATGCCGTCGAGCGCTGGGCCGCGCTCGACGGCGACCCGCACGAGGTCACCTGCACTTGTCGGCTCCATAGGACCCACCCTACTGGCCACCACGTCGCCGGCCGTCGACGGCGCCGGTGTCCTGTCGCGGTGGCCCCGACCGCATGACGATCGGCCGTCGTGCCGAGCTGCGCTGCACGCGCCGGCCGTACGCCCTAAGCTTCGCGGCGTGGGACTCGTCCTCGCCTTCACCGCATCGCTCATGCTCTGGATCGTGCTCTGGGCGGTCGGCTTCGGGCGTGTCGACGACTCCTTCTGGGTCGGCGTGATGCCGATCATGCTGATCGCAGGCGCGGTCCACGCGGCGCGGGCATCGCAGCGGCGTCCTCCGGACGCATAGCCCCGCCTCAGCTCCTCGACGACCGGCCGGGCGACCCGAGCGCGAACGTGGTCTCATCGCTCCGTACGATCGCCACCCACCCGGAGCCGCTCAGCGCCGCACGTGCTCGCAGTCCTTGGACACCGCGTCGGCGGCGTCCGCGAACACCGTGTCCTCGCCCGGGCCGCAGCGCACGACATCGTGCCCGCCGTGGACGACGTTGATGCGGTCGTCGCCCGTGCCGCCGTCGATGACGTCGGCGTCGAAGTTGCCGTTGATCGTGTCGTTGCCGGCGTCGCCGAAGATCCTGTCGCGGCCACGGTCGCCGGTGATGCGGTCATCGCCGGCTCCACCGTGGATGACGTCGTTGCCGCGCCGGCCCGCCATGACGTCGTCGCCCGAGCCGCCGAACAGGACGTCGTTACCGTCCTCGCCGTCGACGTAGTCGTCGCCGCCCTTGGCGATCAGCTTGTCGTCGCCGCCCTGGCCGAAGATCGAGTCGACGCCGTTTGATCCGTACAGGACGTCCGGCCCCGGGGTGCCGCGGACCGTGTGCGGGATGACCCCGCCGGTGTCCGGCTCGGGCGCGATCTGGATGACCGTCTCGCAGTCGAACAGGATGTCCTCGGTGGGCGCGGTGTTCTCGACGTAGACCGTGTCGTTGCCCGGACCGCAGTAGACGGTGTCCGCGCTGTCGTCCGCCGCGCGAATCGTGTCGTCGCCGGGGCCGCCGTCGAGGATGTCCGGCGCCGAGCCGCCGACGAGCACGTCGTTGCCGTCGTTGCCCTCGACACGGTCGGCGCTCGCGCCGCCGTCGAGGTCGTCGTTGCCCGGCCCGCCGTAGAGCCCGTCCGGTCCGGCGTCGCCGATGATCCGGTCGTCGCCGGCCTCGCCCTCCAAGCGGTCGCCGGCGCGGCCGCCGTCGATGTAGTCGTTGCCGTCGCCGCCCATGATCCGCTCCTGGCCGGACTCGCCGTAGAGCATGTCGTTGCCGGGACCGCCGTAGATCCGTTTGTCCGAGCCGCGGCCGCCGCGGATGAGGTCGTCGCCCGGGCCGCCGTCGAGGATCTTGTCGTCGCCGAAGCCCTTCTCGACGATCGTGTCGTTGCCGTCCCCGCCGTAGATCGTGTCGTCGCCGTCGCCGCCGTCGAGCGTGTCGTCGCCAAGCTCGCCGTAGATGATGTCGTCGCCGGTGCCGCCGTTGGCGCTGTCGTTGCCGCCCGAGCCGTAGATCGTGTCGTTGCCGGACCCGCCGGCGAGCGTGTCGTTGCCGTTGCCGCCGGTCAGCATGTCGCTCGACGACCCGCCCGACAGGACGTCGTCGCCGTCGCCGCCGTCGAGGATGTCGCGATCGCGCCCGCCGCTGAGGAAGTCGTTGCCGCCGAGCCCCTCGATCGTGTCCGCGCCGCGGGTGCCGGTCAGCCGGTCGGGTCCGTCGGTGCCGATGAAGGTCGAGACCCCCGGCTGCACGACGAGGTCCAGCGGGACCGTGCCCGGCAGGCCGACCGTCGCGACACGGGCGCGCGAGAACGGGCTGACGAGCGTGATCGTGGCCGCGCCCGAGTCGGCGACGAGGATCCGGCTCGAGTCGAGGTTCCACGCCGGCCAGCCCGGTCCGCGACCGGCCACGGTCCGCTGCGCGGTCCCCCTGCGCAGGTCGACGAGCGCGCCCGTGACGCCGCCCGGCGCGGCGCCGATCGCGAGCTTCGAGCCGCCCGCCGACAACGCGAGCCCGCCGCCCGCGCCATCGGGCAGCTTCAACCCGTGCCTGCGCGCGCGGTGCTGGCCCGGGGCGATCGTGCGCAGCCGCCCGCGCGCGCTGACGAGCGTGCGCCCGCCACGGTCGATCGCAACGTCGACGGCGCCCGGCAGCTTGACGTGGCGCAGCAGCACGTTGCGTGCGAGCGAGACGATCGCGACGCGCCCGTTGGCGAGCACGACCGCGGCCGTGCGCCCGCTCTCGTCGAGCGCGAAGCGCGTGCCGTCGCCGTTCAGCCCGACCTGCGAACGCAGCGCGAGCGTCGTCGGGTCGAGCGTCGCCAGACGCCGGCCCTGGACGACGTAGAGCGCCGTCTCGTCGGGCGACAGCGCCATGTCGGAGACCTCCGCAAGTGCGGGCGCGGACACGGACGGCGCCACGGCGGGCGCCACGGGCACGGCGGCCGCGAGCGTCGAGCGCGCGAGCTCGGTCCGCGCGTTGACGTCGACGGCGACGACCTCGACGCCCGCGCTGACGAAGCCGCGCCGGCCGTCACGGGTGATCGCGACCGCGCGGCTGGGTCCCGGCAGCGCCATGTGCGCAGTGACCTCGTTCGAGGTGACGTCGAGGAACGCGAGGTCCGGGGTCCCCGTCGCGACAAGCACGATGCGCGCAGAGGCCGCGGCGGGCAGGGCCAAGGCGACGAGCAGCGCAAGCGCCAGGAGCGGTGTTCGGCGGCTCACTTCGACAGCGTGCGCCGGCCCGACCACGGCGTGCGCAGCCCGGCCTGCTCGCCGAGGAACGTCCGCAGGTCGGCGTTGAAGCGAGCGGGACGCTCGAGCATGACGAGATGCCCGGTGTCCTCGTAGACGATCTTGCGCGCGTTCGGGATCAGCCACTCGAACTCGCCGGCGTCGGCGACCGGGACGAGCCGGTCGAGCTCGCCCCAGACGACTAGCGCCGAGCAGCCGATCTCGCCGAGGCGGTCGCGCAGCGGATAGCCGGTCATCGCCTCGAGCGCGTCGCCGAAGCCGGGCTTGCCCGCGCCGCGCACCTGCTCGCGGACGAGCTGCGGCGACAGTCGCTCGGGATAGGCGGCGACGAGCATCAGCAGCGCGCGCCGCAGCCGCTCGCTGCGTACGACGCGATCGGACTTCGAGGCCAGCCAGCCGGTGCCGAAGAAGAGGTAGTTCTCCAGTCGCGCCTTGAACCCCTGGTTTCGCTCGTTGCGCATGTGCTCCATGCTCAGGCCGGCCGGCGAAGCGAGGCACAGCCGCTGCACCTGCGCCGCGTAGCGGATCGCGAACTCGCACGCCACGAAGCCGCCCATCGAGCTGCCGACGAGCGTCGCGGAGTCGACCGCGAGCGTGACGAAGAGCTCGTCGAGCATGCGCGCGTAGCCGGGCATCGAGATCGGCTGCGCGGGCATCGGCGACGCGCCGAAGCCCGGTAGGTCGAGCGCGATGACGCGATGATCGCGCGCGAACTCGGGGATCGTCTCGAGCCAGTTCTGCCAGCAGCCGGCGAGACCATGCAGGAAGACGACGACCGGGCCCGATCCGATGTCGACGACGTTGACCCAGCGCCCGTCGACGCGCACCCAACGCAGGTGCTCACGCCAGTCGACGTCCATCCACGGCGAGCGTCCGACCGGCGGCGCCGTCGTCACGTCGCGAAGCTGCGGGCGCCCGCCTCGGGCTTGCTCTCGCCCGGCTGCTCCTGCAGGAACTCGTGAACGTCGGCGTTGAAACGCGCCGGGCGCTCGAGCATCGTCAGATGGCCGGTGTCCTCGTAGATGACCTTGCGGGCATCCTGGATGAGCTCCTCGAAGACCGACGCGTCCTTGAGCGGCACGAGCCGATCCTTGTCGCCCCAGACGATGAACGTCGGGCACTCGATGCTCGTCAGGCGCTTGCGGATCGGGTAGTTGCAGAGCGCCTCGAGCGCGTCGGAGAAGCCCGGCTTGCCCGAGCCCTTGACCTGCTCGAACGTCAGCGGTGACGGCAGCCGATCGGGGTGCGCAGTGACGATCAGCAGGACCACCGAGCGCAGCCGCGGGCGGCGCGTGATCATCGGCGAGCGCGACGCGAACCAGCCGATGTTGAAGAAGGCGATGTTCTCGGCGCGGTGGCGCAGCCCCTCCTGGCGCTCCGTCCGGATCGTCTCGACGCTCAAGCCCGCGGCCGCGACGAGCACGAGCCGCTCGATGCGGGCGGGGTAGCGGATCGCGAGCTCGGCGCCGACGAAGCCGCCCATCGAGTTGCCGATCAGCCGCACCGGCTGATCGATCTCGAGCACGTCGAGGAGGGCGTCGATCGTGTCGGCGTAGCTGGAGATCGAGATCTTCTGCACCGGCATCTCGGACTCGCCGAAGCCGGGCAGATCGACCGCGATGACGCGATGGTCGCGGGCGAAGAACGGGATGTTCTCGAGCCAGTTCTGCCACGAGCCCGAGAGCCCGTGCACGAACAGCGCGATCGGGCCCTCGCCGATGTCGACGAGGTTCATCCAGCGATCCTGCACGCGCACCCAGCGCATGTGCTGCTGCCAGTCGATGTCCATCCACTCCGAGCGTCCGACGGGGCCGTAGGCATCGAGCGCAGACTGCTGCGAGGAGGGCTTGGCCACGATCCGAGCATACCCGCGGGTCGCGCGGGTATGCGCCAATCCGCTCAAGCCGCGGCCAGCGCCTGCACGAGCGCCGGCAGCTCGTGCAGCTCGGCCGCCTCGCGCAGTCCGGCGATGAACTCCTCGCCGCCGCGGGTCACGAGCCGCTCGGAGAACGCCTCCAGCTCCTTCTTCGGCAGCCGTGCCGTCAGGCGTGCGAGCTCGGGCTCCAGGCGCTCCTCCCAGACCGCGTCGAACATCGCGTCGAGTAACTCGTCCGCGCTCGCCGCGACGAGCTTGGCGATGAGGAGCTGCGTGCGCGTCTCGAGCTCGGTCGCGAACTGCATCAGCGGCCCCCACAGCCCGCGCTCGTGCGCGGCGCCGACGATCTGCGCGAGCACCGGGCGCCCGAAGCCGGTCCCGAGCGCCGCGACGCGGCGGCGTGCGGCGGCGGGCAGCAGCGGCAGCAGCTGCAGCAGCTCGGGCCACAGCGCGTGGCGCGAGGCGGCGTCGACGATCGACGCCAGCACCGGCCGCGTGTGGATCGACTTCAGCGCGGCGAAACGCGCGCGACTGTCGGGGCTCATCGCGCGGGTCACGGGCAGCACGTCCTCCCACAGCAGCTCGCGCTGGGCGGCGCGGACCATCCCGTCGAGCACCTCGTCGGCCTGGCCGGCGGCGATGTCGCCGAGCTCGCCGCGCTGCTCCTCGGAGACGTGATGCAGGACGTCGAGCGCCTGCACCCACAGGTCGGCCGCGTTCGCCGTCGCGATGATCGACTCCAGGCGCTTGGTCTCGAGCGTCGCGACGAGCGCGCCGATCGAGCCCTTGGACTCGATGACGTAAGCCGTGCGCAGCAGCGTCTCGTCGCTGACGACCGCGATCGCTGCGCGCAGCGCGGCCTCGGACAGGTGCCCGACGAAGCCGCCCATCGCGATGAACTCCTCGCGCTCGGCGAGCAGCCTCGTGATCTCGGCGATCTGCTTCGGCGGGATCTCGGCGATGACGCGGCTCGCGCGGCGCGGGTCGAGCTCGACGGCGAGGTCGGTGAGAAACGGCGTCGGCAACTTGGCCGCGACATCGACGGCGCGCGAGGGCTCGAGCAGGCCGGTCAGGCGCGCACACAAGAGCGGCCCGAACGCACGCTCGCCGACGACCGCGGCGAGCTTCGTCGGGATCAGCCGCGCGGCGGACGCGACGCGCTGCAGCTGCTGGCGGTCGGCGTCGAACATGACGACCGTCACCTGCTCGCGCAGGTCGCGGATGTCCTGCGGATCGATGTTGCGCAGGTGGGCGAGGTCCTTCGGCTCGCACGACAGCAGGCGCGCAAGCTTGAGGATCTCGACGTCGACGTTCAGCAGCGAGCTCATCGAGCGCCAGGGTGCGACCGCGTCACCCGAAGAGGATCTTCCGCACAGGGCCGCGACACATCCGCGGCACGATCTCGAGCGCCTGCTCGACGGCGGCCTGCAGACCCTCGGACTGGCGGCGCTTGCAGTCGTGCAGGAGGTCGGTGAAGGCGCGCAGCTGGACGTCGGTCAGCGCATCGAGTCCGGCGGGGGGGCGACCGCCGAGCTCGTCCTCGAGGTCGCGCAGGGCCTTGGCGCTCATCTCGAAGAGCCTATGCGCAGTTTCGCCGCAACCTGGCCCAGGGGCGCGATCACGGCGTGACCACGCTCGACCGCGGCGCCGTTTAGCTCGAGTCCCTGGCAACGTCGGGACGGTGTGGAACGATCCGATCGTGATCCACGTCAGCCGGCCCCTACCCACGATGTGGGTCAGAGGTCGCGGTACACGCGGCTTCGGTGGGCGACGCGGAGCGCGATCACGACGAGCTGGTCGTCCTCGATCGTGTACACGACGCGGTAGTCGCCGACGCGGATGCGCCACAGGCCCGGGTAGCCGACGAGCGCCCGCGCGCCTTGTGGGCGCGGCTCGAGCGCGAGCGCGTCAACGGCGTTGACGAGCCGTCGGACGACCGGCTTGTCGAGCTTGGAGAGCTCCTTTGCGGCGCGTGGGTCGTACCTGACGGCATATGGCCCGGCAGGACTCACAGTCCGAGGGTCCGAGCCACCTCTTCTGCGGGCATCGCCGCGACGCGGCCGGCGTCCAGGTCGGCGAGTCGCCGGGCGGCGATCTCGCCGTCTTCGCGGTCAAGGATCAGCTCGTAGTGCTCGACCAGTTCGGCGGGCACGATCGCGGCCGCGCGTCGACGTCCGCGGCCGCGCGTGATGTACGTGATCTCGCCGCCGAACGCGGCGCGATTGACCGCGTCGGAGAAGCGGTTGCGGGCTTGGCTGACGGAGAGTTCGGTGGGGTCCGTGCTCACGACACTCAATGGTAGGCCAACTACGCCAAGTGCGACACCGGCGTGGGATACCGTCGACCTCGACCACGTCGGTGATCCCGGCCGCGGCCGCCGAGCACGTCGGCCTCGCGGTCCTACACCGCGACCCGCACTTCAGCCGGCTCGCCGAGGCACGTGTTTCAGGGCAGCCCACACCGCGCGGACGCCGACCGTGGCCCCGAGCGGGGCCGACCGCAAAGCTCGAGGAGGCTCCGCAGGATCGCGGTAGGAACCGCCCTCTCGGGCGGCCCCCCGCGCAGATCCCAGCGTGCGCGTCTAACGCACTGGGCTCCTGCCTTGGGTGATGGCGTCGAAGCGCTTTTCGGGCCAGGGATGTTTGATACGGGGGGCTGGTAGCCAGCGGTTGGCGTG